>CAVQTE010000001.1:0-65305 GCA_963716235.1 Ilumatobacteraceae bacterium
CGAAAAGTGCCTGGTCGGGTCTCGCGTGTGCGGCCTTGGCGCGTGCTGCCCACGCGGTGGTGCGCTGGACCGCCAGCCGGATCACGTCCGGCGGGCTCGGCAGCGGTGGGCAGACGTCGAGCACCATCTGGATGTCAGCACCGAGCCGCTGCTGCACGTCGACTGCGATTTCCGGCGTGAAGCGGTGCGATGACCCGTCGTAGATGCTCTTGAAGGTCACACCGTCGTCGTCGATCTTCGGGTCGAGCGAGAACACCTGGAAGCCGCCCGAGTCGGTGAGCGTGAGCCCGTCCCAGCCGGCGAATCGACCGAGTCCCCCGAAACGTTCGATCAACTCGGCGCCGGGCCGCAACATGAGGTGATAGGTGTTGCCCAGCACGATCTGCGCGCCGACGCTCTCGTAGTCGGCCGCGCTCAGGTACTTGATCGCTCCACGAGTGCCGACCGGCATGAAGAGTGGCGTGGTGTAGCTGCCGTGTGCCGTGACCGCCGTGCCCGACCGTGCGGCACCGTCGGTGGCCTCGACTCGGAACTCGACGGGATGCATCCCGGCGACGGTATCGCCCCTCGGCGTTGCCCCCGACTTGCACGTTCTCGTGAACCAGTTGCGCAGCTATTGCGCAACTGGTTCACGAGAGGCAACGGCTCCTGGCCGTCGCCGATCGCGTCGTCACCGGTTCCAGGAGGGACCGGCGACCCAGGGGCGAGCGGCGCCTCGCTGACCGATGTCGGGCGTGCGGTAATGGCCACTGAACGACGGCGCCATCTCCCCGACCGGGGCGGGACTGTTGTGCATGGCACTTGCGGGTGCAGCGATGCCGACGACGAGGGCGGATGCTGCGGTCACAGCGATGGCCAAAGCGCGCAAACGGGCAGAATTCGTCATGACTACTCCAGGTGGTTGAGGGACCGCGAAGTGCGGTCGGAGCAGCATACCCCGTGAGGTATGTATGTCAAACGCGGCCGGTACTCACGGGGCGTGTCGATCGAGCAGCATCGCATCGCCGAAGGACAAGAAGCGGTAGTCGTCGGCCAACGCGTTGTCGTAGAGCGCCCGCCAGCGTGGACCGATGAACGCGTCGACCATCATCAGCAACGTGGTCTTCGGAAGGTGGAAGTTCGTCATCATCAGATCGACGAGTTGCCAATCGAAACCGCGGTGGATGAAGAGATCGGTGCGTCCCGAGAGTTCGCCCGACCGCGCCGCCGATTCGAGCGCCCGTACAGCCGTCGTGCCGACGGAGACGACCCGACCGGCCGCCTGACAAGCGGCCATCGTCTCGGGCGGCACTCGGTAGCGCTCGGTGTGCATCGGATGATCGAGCGGGTTCTCCGTGCTGATCGGCTGGAACGTGTCGAGACCGACAACCAGCTCGACCGTCGCCGTGCGCACGCCGGCCACCGCCAGCCGTTCGAACAACTCTGCGGTGAAGTGAAGACCGGCCGTGGGCGCAGCCGCAGAGCCGGGCTCACGAGCGAACACGGTCTGATAGCGATCGGGATCGGTCAGGCGCTCGCCGATGTACGGAGGCAGCGGCATCTCGCCGTGGCGATCCAGGAGCACGACGGGATCATCATCCCCCACGAGCTCGACCCAGAACGTGTCGCCGGCCGGCGTGCGCTCACCGACACGCACCACCGGTGTCTCGCCCGCGTACAGCACCTCGCCGACGCGCAACTTGCCACCGGGGCGCACCAGGGCGTCCCATGTCCGCCGGTCGGCATCCCACGGCTCGAGCAACAGCACCTCGGCCGCTCCCCCGGTCGCCCGATGCAATCGGAGACGAGCCGGAATCACTCTGGTCTCGTTGAGCACGAGCACGTCGCCCTCGCGCAGCAGGTCGGGCAGGTCGTGGACGTGCCGGTGCTCCGGTGCCGCGCTCCCTCGATCCACGAGCAACCGGGCGGCATCACGCGGCTCGATCGGCGTCTGCGCGATCCGGTCGTCCGCCAGGTCGTAGTCGAAGTCGGAAATCCGCACCAGCACGAGGCTAATGAGACGCGGGGTCAGACTCCGCGTCTCATTCAATCGAAGAGGCTGGCGCCCGATGAGCGACGGGGCGGAGTGAGGCCGAGATGCTCGTAGGCGGCATCGAGTACAACTCGACCACGCGGGGTACGGGCGATCATGCCCTGCGTGATGAGGAACGGCTCATACACGTCCTCGACCGTCTCTGGTTGCTCGCCCACGCTGATCGCCACGGTCGAGAGCCCGACGGGGCCGCCGTTGAACGTGGTGCACAGCGCCGTGAGGATCGCCCGGTCGACCTTGTCGAGGCCCCGGTCGTCGACGCCGAACAATGCGAGCCCCGACCGAGCCACGCCCGCATCGATCGTGCCGTCGGCACGTACCTCGGCGAAATCACGCACACGCCGCAAGAGCCGGTTCGCGATACGCGGCGTACCACGCGACCGCCGGGCGATCTCCCAGGCGCCGTCCCGGTCGATCGTGACGTCGAGAATCCGCGCCGCCCGCTCGACGATCGCCTGCAACTCCTCGGCGTCGTAGTAATCGAGGCGGGCCACGAGCCCGAACCGGTCACGTAGTGGGCCCGTGATCATTCCGGTGCGAGTGGTGGCGCCCACGAGCGTGAACGGTGGCATCGTCAGCCGGATACTCGACGCCGCCGGACCCTTGCCGACCACGATGTCGAGCTGGAAGTCCTCCATCGCCGGGTACAGGATCTCTTCGACGGCGCGTGACAGCCGGTGGATCTCGTCGATGAACAACACGTCGCCGTCTTCGAGCTTCGTGAGAATCGCTGCGAGGTCGCCCGCCCGTTCGAGTGCCGGCCCCGACGTGACGTGGAGGTGCACGCCCATCTCGGTGGCGACGATGCCCGCCAGCGTCGTCTTGCCGAGCCCAGGAGGCCCGGCGAACAGCAGATGGTCGACGGGCTGCTCGCGTCGGCGAGCCGCCTCCAGAACGATGCGCAGGTGCTCCTTGAGCTCACGCTGGCCGACGAACTCGTCGAGCGCTCGCGGCCGCAGCCCGGCTTCGAGTTCGATCTCCGCTGCCACCATGTCGTCGGCAGCGTCGCCGAGGCCCGGATCGAGGAATTCGTCACGCACGCCGTGCCCCCAAGGTCTTCAGCGCATCACGCAGCAGAGTCGCCGAGTCGGGATCGGACGGGAGCTCACGCAGCACGTCGCGAATCTCATCGGTGCCGTAGCCGAGACCAGCAAGTGCGTCTCGGACATCGGCCACCGCTGATGCCGACCCCGACGTACCGGCACCGTCGAGCATCGGCACCGACAACCGGTCGCGCAGCTCGACGATGAGCCGCTCGGCGGTCTTCCTGCCGATGCCAGGAACCAGTGTGAGCGCCGCGATGTCATTGTTGGCGACCACGTCGAAGAGCGCGGCGGGTGGATGCGTGGCGAGGATCGCCATGGCGAGAGCCGGCCCGATGCCGTTGGTCTTGATCAGGACCTGGAACGTCTGGCGGTCGTCACGCGACGTGAACCCGAACAGCGTCTGGGCGTCCTCGCGGATGTGGTGATGCACGTACAGGAACACCGGCGTTCCCGGCTCCAACTCGGCCAACACGCGCGTCGAGACCGCCACGAGGTACCCGACCCCACCGACCTCGAGCAGCACGGTGCCATCGAGGTTCCGTTCGAGCACCGACCCGCGCAACGACCCGATCATGCGCTGCGCTCCCGCGACGTCATGTTCGACCCGGCACCGTGCGACGTTCCGTGTGACGTCTTGGAGGCGCGTGCGCGAGGCGAGAGCACCGGCGACATCGCCAGGTGACACAGCGCCAGCGCGGCGGCGTCGGCAGCGTCGGCCGACTTCGGCAACGCAGCGAGGCCGAGCCGGACCTGCACCATCTTCTGGACCTGCTCCTTGTTCGCCCCGCCCCACCCGGCCACGGCATCTTTCACCTGGTTGGGTGTGTACTGGATGACCTCACAGCCGGCGAGTGCTGCCTCGGCGAGCGCAAGTCCGCTGGCCTGTCCGACGCTCATTGCCGTACGAACGTTGACCTGGAAGAACACCTGCTCGACCGCTACCACGTCGGGAGCGAACTCGCCGATCAGCGCCGTGAACTCGGTCCGCAGTGCGGCGAGGCGCTGCGGGAGAGGATCGGTCGGCGGTGTCGTGATGACCCCCATCGAGATCGCGACCGCCCGCGTCGGCCCGCGACCGTCGACAACGGCGTAGCCGCATCGGGTGAGGCCTGGGTCGATTCCCAGCACCCGGCAGGTCGATCTCGACGATCGGGATTCAACGGAATTGGCGAACACAGGTTCGAAGACTAGTGCGCGGGCCGCATCAACTGGTGATCTTCTCCAACTCGCCGATCAGTTCCTTCACCGGCCGGAACGTGAGCCCGGCAATGGCACGGTGGGCGTAACGCACCACCCCGTCGGCGTCGATGATGAACACGCTGCGTCGCGGGAACCCGATCGGACCGAGTGTGCCGTAGAGGCCGGCCACCGCCTTGTCGGTGTCGGCCAGCAGCGGGAAGTCGAAGCCGTGTTTGCCGGCAAATGCATCGTGGCTCGACACGTCCTGCGCCGAGATGCCGATCACCTGGGCGTTCATCTCGCTGAACTGCTCGAGATCGTCGTTGTAGCTGTTGAGCTGTTTGGTGCACACCGGCGTGTCATCGCCGGGATAGAAGACCAGCACGACTGGTTGCCCGCTGAACTCCGCCAACGTGTACTCACGTCCTCCCGTCCCGGGCAGCGTGAACGCCGGCGCCTTGTCGCCAACACCCAGGCTCATGAGGCGGCCACCTCCATCAGTTCGTCGCTCATGTCGAAGTTCGAGAACACGTCCTGCACGTCGTCGTTGTCCTCCAGGGCGTCGAGGATGCGCAGGATCGCCTTGGCGTCGGCGGTTTCGGTCACCGGCACGAGGTTCTCGGCCACCATCGGCGAATCCGCCGAGATCACCTCGATGCCGGTCTCGTCGATGGCTGCCTTCACGTCGTACACGATCGACGGATCGGTCATCACACGAAAGGTGCCATCGCTCTCGGCGATCACGTCGTCGGCGCCGGCATCGATCGCCGCCATCATGATCGTGTCCTCGTCGACACCCTCGGCAGTGAGGATCACCCCGCGTCGATGGAATTGCCAGCCGACGGCGCCCGGCTCGGCCATCGAGCCGCCGAGCTTGGAGAAGATGTTCCGGATCTCGGCGCCGGTGCGGTTGCGGTTGTCGGTGAGCACGTCGATCATCAAGGCGACGCCACCCGGCGCATAGCCCTCGTACATGATGCTCTCGTACGTGCCACCGTCATCGGCGCCGGTGCCCCGCTTGATGGCTCGGTCGATGGCGTCGTTGGTCATCCGGCCCGCCTTGGCCTTCTGAACCGCCGTGCGAAGGGTGGGGTTGGTGTCGACGTCGCCACCGCTCTTTGCTGCGACCTCGATCTGCCGGGCGAGCTTGGCGAACAGCTTGCCGCGCGCCTTGTCGGCAGCGCCCTTCTTGTGCTTGATCGTTGCCCATTTGGAGTGGCCGGACATGTCGTCTCTTTCAGGTCACGTCAGTTGGCCGACGACAGGTGCTCGACGAACAGTTCGTGCAACCGGGTGTCATCGGTGAGTTCAGGATGGAACGCCGCCACGGTACAACGTCCGCCTCGTACCAGAACAGGCACGCCGTCGTGACGTGCGAGTATCTCGACATCGGCACCCACCCGTTCGACCAGGGGCGCACGGATGAACACCGCATGGAACACCGAGTCGAGACCGTCGACATCGAGGTCGGCCTCGAAGCTGTCGAGTTGGCGGCCATAGCCGTTGCGTCGCACGGTGATGTCGATCAGGTCGAAACCACGCTGATCGGGCCGGGCGTCGAGAACATCGGTCGCGCACAGGATCATCCCGGCGCACGTCCCGAACACGGGCATCCCGTCGGTGAGGCGACCCTTCAGGACGTCGAACAGCCCGCTCGTCGTGAGCAGCCGCGACATCGTGGTGCTCTCGCCCCCGGGCAGGATCAACGCGTCGACCGTATCGAGCTCGCGTGGGGTGCGAATCAGGGGTGCACGTACGCCGAGATGATGCAGTCGTTGCTGATGGACCTCGAACGCACCCTGCAGCGCCAGGACACCGACGATCGGCCCGGACCCGCCCTGTCTGTCGTCACCAGCCCCGTTCGGCATAGCGCTCGTTGATCTCATCCATTCCGATGCCGGTCATCGGCGCACCGAGCCCACGACTGACCTTCGCAAGGATCTCGGCGTCGTTGAAGTGGGTGGTCGCCTCGACGATCGCCTTGGCACGCGGTGACGGATCCTCCGACTTGAAGATCCCCGATCCGACGAACACCGCCTCGGCGCCCAACTGCATCGCAAGGGCCGCATCGGCCGGAGTGGCGAGTCCGCCGGCGCAGAACAGCGGCACTTGGAGCTTGCCGGTCTCGGCAATCTCCTGCACCAACGGCAACGGTGCCTGTAAGCGCTTGGCCCACTCGAAGAGTTCGGCCTGGTCGGCCTGCGTGATCTTCTTGATGTCGCCGATGATCGAGCGCAGGTGGCGGACGGCCTCGACCACGTTGCCGGTGCCCGCCTCACCCTTCGAGCGGATCATGGCGGCACCCTCGGAGATCCGCCGAAGCGCCTCACCCAGGTTGGTGGCGCCGCAGACGAATGGCACGTCGAAGGCGAACTTGTCGATGTGGTGGGCCTCGTCGGCCGGGGTGAGCACTTCGGACTCGTCGATGAAGTCGACGCCGAGCGACTGCAGGATCTGGGCTTCGACGAAGTGTCCGATGCGGACCTTGGCCATCACCGGAATCGACACGGCGGCCTGGATGCCGTCGATCATCTCCGGGTCGCTCATCCGCGCGACGCCGCCATCGCGGCGGATGTCGGCCGGGACCCGCTCGAGTGCCATCACGGCCACGGCGCCGGCATCCTCTGCCACCTTTGCCTGATCCGGGGTGACGACGTCCATGATGACGCCACCCTTCATCATCTCGGCGAGGCCCCGCTTGACGGGGAAGGTTCCGGTGCTGCGACTCTCGGTCATCCCCACATCGTACTTTCGTCGGGCCGATTCCCGCCGTGCTGAATCAGGGTGCGGGGGGTGCTGCTTCCAACACCTGCACGCCGCCGGCGTCGACATCGACGATGTCGGCGAGTTCGATCCAGGTGTTGCCGGGCTCGAGCTCCATCGGTTCGCCCTCGGGGGTCAGGAACTCGATCGCATAGAAACCGTTGTCACGCTTCCACGTGCCCTGGCGAACCTGTCCGTCGGTGAGCATCCAGATGGGACCCTCACCGACCGTCTGTGCCTCAGGACTGTTGCGATCGACGACACTGCGGGCGTACTCCACTCCCATGACCACCACGTTCGTGGCGCCGATCCGACCGAAGATCTTGTCGTCGTGAGCCCGGCCACGCTGCGAGCGCTCGAACTTCGACACGTCCGGATTCCACGTCCACTCGATGTTCTCGCTGCCGACGCGCACCTTCACGCCGGCTGTGGACGCGCCGTCGACGGCTTCGCCGTCGTCGAGATACTGGTACTGCTGGAGTGGCGGCCCCGGCTGGTCGGGCGGGGTCTGGAACCAGATGTTGTCGGTACTGGTGTAGAGATTGTGCGGGGCACTGCCCGGTCCGCGGAAGTAGCCGTCGGCCACGCTGGGGCCCATGTTGATCAGGGTCGACTCGTTGATCAGACGCGTGACGCCGGGATTCCCGCCACTCCACACGAACAGCGGGCTGTTGAACGACGAGAAGAGGGCGATGTCCTGCGTGCGTCCGGACCGGATGGGGCCGATCGGGTCGGAACTCTGCGAGTGGAACACCGCGGCGAAACGAGTGGTGCGACCCTCGACGACTTCTTCGAACACGATGTCGGCAACGGCGAGCCCGCTGTGGTTCGGCACGGCGGCCGCGTTGTTGTCGATCTTGGCGACGAGCGCCGGGCGCTGAAGGATGTCGTCCACGCTCTCCAGCGGCTCACCGGTGAGCGGCTGCCGGATCGTCGCAGGCATCGTGGTCGAGGTCGACGACGATGTGGTGGTCGTCGCCTTGATCGTCGTGGTGGTCGTGGTCGACGACGTCGTCGTGGCGACGGTGGAGTCGGCGGACTCTCCCCCACCACCGCACGCAGCGGCGATCAGGGCGAGAGCGGCGAGGCCAACGATGGGTCGTAGCATTTTCATCAGAGTTCTCTCAGGAGGGCGATGCGCTCGTCGAGCGGGGGGTGGGTGTCGAACAGTTTGTGGATGCCGCCCAGCTTGCCGTCGTCGCCGACGCCACTCATGGGTTGCTCGATCCACAAGTGTGCCGTAGCGGTGGACGCTGAATGCGTCGCGGTCGTATCGGCCCGCAACTTCTCGAGTGCGGAGATCAGTCCGGGCGGATACCGGGTGAGCTGGCAAGCACTGACGTCCGCCAGTGTCTCGCGCCGGCGCGAGATCGTGGCCTGCATCGCCTTGGCAACGATCGGCGCGACGATGAGCATGATGATGCCGATCCAGGCCAACGGATTGTTGCCGTCGCTGCGATCGCCGTTGCGGGCGACGCGCCCACCGTTCCACCACATCGTACGAATCGCGAGGTCGCTCATCAGTGCCACGGCACCGACCATCGTGACCGCCAGCGTCGACACGAGGATGTCGTAGTTGCGGATATGGCTCAGTTCGTGGGCGATCACGCCCTCCAACTCGACGCGGTTCATCATCTCGAGCAGCCCGGTGGTCACCGCGATCGCCGCATGATTCGGGTTGCGACCGGTGGCGAACGCATTCGGGGCGGGATCGTCGATGACGTAGATGCCCGGCTTGGGGATGCCCCCGGCGATGCACAGCCCCTCGACCAGATTGTGGAGACGGGCGTAGTCCTCGGGTGGCGCCGGACGCGCTCGGCTCACCGCCAACGCGATCTTGTCGGCCTTCCAGTACGACGTGAAGGCGATGAGCGCGCTGATCACCAGAGCGGCAACGGTGAACGCGATGCCATTGCCGACGACGGCACCGATGGCGGCACCGACGAGCACGACGACGAGCATGAAGACGACGACGAGCACCACACTTCGTCGTTTGTTCGATCGGATCAGTTCAAACATGGACGACGTCGGTCAGAACTCGACGGTGGGGGCAGTTCGCGCCTGCTCGTCGGCCTCGAAGTACTCGCGTGGCTCGAAGTTGAACATCTTGGCGAGAACCACGGTCGGGAACGATTCGAGCTTGTTGTCGTACGTGAGCACGCTGTCGTTGTAGAACTGTCGGGCGTAGGCCACCCGTCCTTCGGTGGCGGTGAGTTCCTCCTGCAGGGCCAGGAAGTTCTGGTTGGCCTTGAGATCGGGATACGACTCACTGAGCGCGAAGAGTTGGCGAAGTGCGCCGGTCAGCACGCCGTCGGCATTGGCCTGCGCCTTGGGGGTGTCTGGTGCAGCGATGGCCGCATTGCGCGCTTCGACCACCGCGGCAAGTGTTTCGCGTTCATGGGCGGCGTAGCCCTTCACGGTTTCGACGAGATTGGGGATGAGGTCGAGCCGACGTTTCAACTGGACATCGATCTGCGACCAGGCATTCTCGACCTGGTTTCGGGAGCGGACGAGTCCGTTGTACGCGGCGATCACCAACCCCACCAGGACCACCACGACGATGATCACGATGATGGCAGGAAGCATGGCGGCCAGTGTACGGGCCCAGCGACGGTCAACCGGTGATGGCTCGACGGGCCGTCAACGCCTGGTAGATCTCCACGTACCGGTCGGCCAGCGAGGTCATGGCGAACTGATCCGCACGCTGCATCCCGGCGTCGCAGAGGCGATCGGCGAGCGTTCGATCGTTGACGATCGAGCGCAACGCGTCGGAGAGAGCTGCCGGGTCACCAGGCTCGACGAGGATCGAATCGACACCGTCGGTCGCCACGTTTCGGTACCCGTCGAGCGCGCTGGCCACGACCGTCGTGCCCGCTGCCATGGCCTCGATCAACACCACCCCGAACGATTCTCCGTGCAAGGACGGTGCACAGAAGACGTCAGCAGAACGCAGCCGGGAGAACTTCTCGTCGTCGGTGACCCGACCGAGCCATTCGAATCGGGAGTCACCCGCCGTCGAGCGGGTCAGTTCTTCGGTGTCGGGGCCATCGCTGCCGATCCACACGCGTACCGGCAACGAGTGCTGCTGCACGGCCTCGATGAGCACTCGGAGGCCCTTGCGCTCCTCGTGACGGCCGCAGAAGAACACGACGGGAGCGTCGCCGTCGGTGTCGGGCCACGGCGTGGCCGATCGGATCTCATCGAGTTCGACACCGTTGAACAGCACCTCGTACTCGCCGCCGAGATAGCGCTCGACCAGCGCCAGTGCGTCTTTCGACACGACGACCTTGTGATCGATGCGGGTGATCAAGCGGCTGAGCGCAGGGCGAAGAATGCGATAACTCGCCGAGGTCCCCGCCATGTGGAAGGTGCCGACCGTGGGAGCGCGATGCACCATCAACGCCGTCGACGTCGGGCCCGGGGCGAGAGGTTCGTGGAGGTGGATGACGTCGAACTGTTCATCGTTGAGCACTCGAAGGGTCCGCAGTGCCGCGGACGGGTCGGGGGCGATCGGCGCCACCGAGCCGTTGGCCGAGAGGGGCAGCGAGTCGCCGAGTGGTGTGATGAAACTCTCGGGTGGCGGGCCGTCGCACGGCCCCAGCACACGCGTCTCGTGACCGCGCCGGCGCAGCTCTCGCGCGAGGCCGAGCACCTGCGCCTGGACGCCGCCCGGCACCGTCAAGCTGTACGGACTGACGATGCCGATCCTCATCGGCTCATCGTCACGCCACACCGAAGCACCGCTCGAGATGGTCCGCCTCCAACGGGTCCGAAAGCAGTGGCCCCTGACCGAGATTGCATCCCAACGCCTTCAATGCTCGAAGCTGCGTCGGGTGCTCGATCCCCTCGGCAATGCTCACCATGTCGAGCCCGGAGGTCAGCTGCAGGATCATTCGTGCCAGCGTCGCAGTACGAGGATGCTCGTCGAGTTCGTCGATGAACTGGCGATCGATCTTGATGACGTCGACCGGGAACCGCTGCAGGTACGACAGAGAGCAGTAGCCGGTTCCGAAGTCATCCAGTGCAATGAGTACACCAAGCCCGCGCAGTTCGGCAAGATTTCCCACGGCCGACTCGATCTCCTCGACCAGCATCGTCTCGGTGATTTCGAGCGTGACGCGACGCGGATCGAGTCCATACGTCTGCAGTGACGTGCGGACCTGCTCGACGAATCCCGGTGAGCGAATCTGCCCTCCCGACACGTTGACATTGAGTTGCTGCGGACCACGCGCCTGCCACCGGGAGGCGGCCCGGATGCTCTGCTCCATGACCCAGTTGCCGATCGGCGCGATCAGGCCGGCGCGTTCGGCAATCGGGATGAACTCGCTCGGCAACACCGTTCCACGCGTGGGGTGTTCCCATCGCAACAGGGCCTCTGCACCGACGACACGATGCGTCTGCAGATCCACCATCGGCTGGTAGACCAGGCGGAGCTGATTGCGTTCGATGGCGTTCGACAGGTCGCTGCGGAATTCGAGATGCCTCGAGGCGGAGAGTCTCATGGCCGGGTCGAAGATCTTGATCTGGCTCTTTCCTGCCCGCTTGGCCTCGTACATGGCGATGTCGGCGTCACGCAGCAAACCGGCGGTCGTCATGCCTGGCGTCGACACCGCAACACCGACGCTCGCCAGCACGGTGACGTCGTATCCGGCCAGCGGGACCGGTTCGTGGAGGTCGGCCAGGAGTTGTTCGGCCACGTCGATCGCCCGGTCGACACCGCCTCGATCTTCGAGGAGGAGAGCAAATTCGTCGCCACCGAGGCGCGCTGGAGTGTCGCCGACGCCGGACACACGCCGAATCCGCTCAGCGATCGCTCGCAACATCTGGTCGCCGACGCCATGGCCGAGCGCATCGTTGACCGACTTGAAGTCGTCGAGATCGACGAACAACACGACCACCGGATCGGCATCGGGACGGACCACTCGCAACGCGTGATCCATACGGTCGAGAAACAACGCCCGGTTCGCGAGTCCGGTCAGTTCGTCGTGGAACGCCCGGTGACTCAGCTGTCGTTCCAGATTGCGCTGCTCGGTCACATCACGGAACGTGGCGACCACACCGTCGACAGCGTCACCACCGAGCAGGTTCGCGATCGTGGCTTCCATCCGGCGACGGTCACCATCGACACGAACCAGGCTCGCCTCGAACTTGACCATGCCACCGTGGCCGAGCCGTACCGCCTTGCGCAGCTCAGTGGCTGCCGCGTCACGGTCGTCGCTCGACACCAGATCGATCACCGACCGACCCGTCCAATCGCTCGACCGGTGCCCGAGCGTGCTCGCCAGCCCTGGGCTCGCATACTGGATGACCCCATCGGCGTCGACGAGCAGGACCACGTCACTCGAGTGCTCGACCATGGCAGCAAGCCGATCCTGCCCCCGGCGCTCGGTCAGCCCCTGCACCGTGGCGACCAGGCGCCACATCCTCGTGAGTGCGAGCACGACGACGACGACCGAACATATCGCGGCAAGCGTCCTCGTCGTGGCCGTACCGAGGCCGGTGACCAGCAGGCTGAGCAACACCGTCAGCGGCGTGAGCGCTGCGACACTCAGCCAGACGACGCGGCCGAAGCCGAAGACCGGTCCGACCTCGATGGCCCGGTTCATCTGCGTCATCGTGGGGTCGAGTGCGGCGGCGCCGATGAACAGCGACGCCGGGATGATCAATGCCGCCACGAAGCCGCCCGCGCCGTAGTTGTCGCGGAGTTCTTCGACAGTACGCAGAACGTCGGCCATGACGAGCAACGCAACGCCGATCATCGTCAACGTCGGTGCTGCAGAGCGGAACCGCGACTGGATTGCCATCCGAGAAGCCATCGCGACGGCCACTGCGCCGAGCATTGGTACGAGCATCGCCCAGACCCGGTCGCCGACAGCGAGGTCGCCATCCGAGAGATACGGCTCGACGACCGCGAGCCAGACGCCGAGCCCCACGGCGATCCCCACGATCGCCACCTCGATCCCGCCGAGACCGTCGTCCGCCCCCGAGTCACGCGAGAGGATCGACAGACCGACAACGAGCGCCACGGCCGACACGAGGTGGATCGCGTCGCTGGCCGACGGGAACGTGTCGTCGCCGCGGAAGAAGAGCGCGGCCCACACCACGTTCGCTCCGGCGAGCAGCCCCATCGACAGTGCGATCAGCGCCCATGGCCGCTTTCGCCTCGGCTGGAATCCAGCGACGCCGACCACGATCGCACCGACGGCCACGGCGGGTGACACGACCCGAATGGCCTCAGCCGCGCCGCTCGATGGCGCGAGGAGGTACACGGCTGTGAGCACAGCCGCCAATCCGATGAGCGCGCGTGATCGCGCCGACATCGAGAAGCTCGTCTCCTGTTCGATGTTGCTTCTTCGGCAGGTTGGTCAGTCGCCTTGACGACCGTGTCCGTAGGCTGGCGCGCCGACGCCCGCTCAGACATCTGCGTTACACCCCTCAACTACGATGGGTCGCGCGAGCGCTACCCGCACGATCATCGCAGCGACCAACGCAGCACCCGTCTACTCGCCACCGCAATGCAATCGTTCCGTCACGCCGCCGCGGATGCGTGCACCCGATCATGAGGGCCGGTCGACTCCGGCGGGCAGAGACCGACCGGCCTCACCAGGCACGGCGCCGGCCGGAAGATCTGTGAAGCAGTGGTGACGTACACGTTCCGAATCGCTGGCGGGTGCCGCGCTCGCGACGACCGCTGACAGCACCGCAGATCAGTAGGTGTACTCAGTCCCAATAGCCGCGTGCCGTTTCGGCGTTCTGAAAAAGTTCGATCCAGCGATCACGGAAAGGGTAGCCCTCCTCTGTTGAACACACAGGCGGGGGCGCGATCGCAGCGGTGGAGAGCCGCCCTCTGGAGTAAGGGGTGGTCTTGATCTGGTTGAGGACGGCGACGAGTTCGTCCCTGGTGAGTGCTGGGTCACTGAGAGCTGCCTGAGCTTCGATTTGGATCATCTTCAGTTCCTCCTCCGCCGCCTGTTGGTCGAATGGTGTGGCCGAAGCGACGGCCAGGCGTTCCGCGTAGTCGCCTTGACAGATGGCCTCACCCGCTGCGGTCGCTGCGAATGCCTCGAGTTCGGCCAGTTTGCCGTTCGCGGTCCCGAGATCTGCATTGGCCTGGTCGAGTTGACCGTTCGCCGTCTCGAGCTCCTCGCTCTTCGCTTGGACCTGCTCTTTCAGGCTGCGCTCGACCTTGGTCTGTCCACGGGCGTCGATGGTTTGCCCACGGAACAGGTACATGCCGAACACACCCACAAGCGACAGTGCGAGCAGAAGAATCAGCGCCGTTACCGCTGTCCGGCGAATGCGCACGAATCGGTGGTACGTGTGGATGTCCTCACCTTCGAGATCGTCTTTGCTGACTCCATGGACTGGCGCTGCAAGGGTCGCTACTGCCGCACGAAACCGCGTATCGCGCAATGACAGGTCCTCGACATTGCGTGCCCAACGAAGATCCACCCAGCACGGTTCCGCACTCAACCGGCCTCGCAGCTCATCTGGAACGGCATTCGAGGTGGCCGCCCAGTCGTTGATCTCGTTGTCCCAGATCAACTCGCCTGCAGTCAGCGCGAACAGCAGTTTGTCCTCGGGGTGACCGGCGAGGAAATGCTCGATCTCACGACCGACCCAGGGCGACTCGTCCGCCTCAGGTGACAGCAACAACACCGCGAAACGAGAGGCGTCGAGATTCGCCGCCAACGTGCTCCACAGATGCGGCGGACGCGGACAGCGACGACTCGTCTCTGAACACCTCAAGGGCACGACGCTGGTTCCAGCGGCGACCCAGGTTCTTCAGACCCGACTCGAGATCCTCCGCGAGCGTGCTGTCGGCGCGATGCGAATACGAGATGAAAACGTCGTAACTCTTGGACACTTCGCCTCCCTACGGCCGCCGAACGCGCTGCGACGGCACACATCCTTACATGACACGACCACCCGGTTTCTCCTGTTCGTCGCTCAGGAGCCTTCGCGTCAGGCGTCGGCGATGGCCGTCGAGACGCGACACGACGCAGCGCCACTACCTGGGCTTATGCTCGTACCCGGGGTCGCTGGGCCAGTTGGCCTGGAACATGTGCCACTGCGACGGCGCCCGCCTGATGAGGATCTCGAGTTCCTCGGCCAGGAGTTGGGTGACGCGCTGCACGTCGTCGCGAAGCCGCTTCTCGACGCGCTCGATCGGCAACGGCGGGCGCACCCAGGCGTGGTGACCGTCGACACGATCGGTGAAGTACACCGCCGTGGGAAGGATCGGGGCACCCGTGCGCATCGACAAGGTCGCCGGGCCGGCGGGCATCGTGGTGCGCTCGCCGAAGAACTCGACCTCGGGGCCACCGCCTTGGAGATCGCGATCGGCGAGCAGGCAGACCACGTGATTGTCACGAAGGGCCCGCATCACGGTCGCTCCGGCCTCCGGCCCGAGCGCGACGACGTTCATCCCGAGTGCAGAGCGCAGCTCGACGAACCACTCGAAGAGTTCCGGCGGGTCGATCTTCTCCACCACCACCGTGATCTGATGGCCCTGCTCGGCGATCCAGCGACCCGCCCATTCCCACCCGCCGAGGTGC
Source organism: Ilumatobacteraceae bacterium (assembly GCA_963716235.1). Classification (GTDB taxonomy): domain Bacteria; phylum Actinomycetota; class Acidimicrobiia; order Acidimicrobiales; family Ilumatobacteraceae; genus Sva-07. The sequence goes on from CAVQTE010000001.1 coordinate 15,579, forward strand.
GGCAGCACGAGGATGACCCCGTTGCCCTGGGCCAGTCCATCGACGATGTTCTCGTAGCCGTCGACGTCGAACCCTCGCTCGACGGTTGCGCCCGACAGGTTCGGGAGGCGGAAGCTCTCGAGCCAGTAGTGGGCATAGGAGTCGAAGGCCTCCTGGACGGCACGGCGAAGTCGCACACCGCGCAGCGTCGGGTCGACCCGTTGGAGGTGCCGCGCGATCATCGCGCGACGCTCCCGGCTGGCGAAGCTGGCGCCGAGCCCGAATGGCAGGGTGAGCCCGTCCGCCACCCTCGCCGGCATCAACCGTGCAGCAGCGGCACCGACGCGGTACGACGACGTCGTCGCCAGGTCGGTGAGTCGGCGTGGATCAGTGATCGGTCGAGCAGGCACGAGTCAGGTCGGCCGACGCGGAACGCTCGTGCGCCGACGCTCGGTTCGTGCGACACGCCGACTCTGGCGCCGTGATCGTCGCATCTCGATACGTGCCGCAGTGACCGGAGCGACCGCGGCCTGCTTCCAGACCTTCAGGAAGCGTTGAATCGCGGTGATGGTGGTGAGGGCCAGCATGATCCACAGGATCGGGATCAAGAGGACCGGGAACAGCAGACCGACGCAGAGCGCGATGATGCGTTCGGCGCGCTCCATCAAGCCGCCCTTGGCCTCGATGCCGAGCGACTCGGCCTTCGCCCGTTCGTAGCTGATGATGCTCGACACGGCCATGACAGCGAACGGCAGGATGGTCATGTAGGGCGACTCGGTACCGGCGAAGTACCAGGCGATGCCGCCGAGCAGGAACGCATCGGTGACCCGATCGACGGTGGAGTCGAAAAATGCGCCGCGTTGGCTGGACGCGTCGGTCGCCTTGGCGAGCGCTCCATCGAAAAGGTCGGGCAGCGCGGCGAGGATCACGAGCAGCAGCCCCAACCGGAGCCGCCCGGAGCCGATGGCGACTGCGGCACCGATACCGACGAGCAATCCGAGGATCGTGAGGTGGTCGGGCGTCAGGCCCGTCTTACGAAGCGCGTTGCCGATCGGCTTGACGGCCTTGTCGACCGGTTTTCGGAACGTGCCGTCGAACATCGACGAGACGTTATCGCGACTCTGGAGCGAGATCGGGGTTGTCCTCGCTGAGGTGTTCCACGACCGTTCCGTCGACGGCGTCGACCAGTACGAGCCCTCGTCGGGCAGGCGGATCCTCGGCCGAGTACACCATCACGCGCCACGTGGGACGGCTGCGCAGCCCGCGCCACACCTGTTGAGCCGAGGCATGCCCGACCGGGAATCCCAACGCTTGCTGGGCCGCGACGAGCGCATCTTTCTCGTCGACGTGCATCGTCCAACTCGAGGTGATCGAGAAGATCCCGACCGCAGCGAGCACGGCGGCCGCCACGAGCAGGCCCTCGTTCACGAGGGGAGCGTCGGTGAACGTGGCGTAGACGATCACGCACAGCGCGGAGATGACGAGATAGATCACGCCAGGCCACCGACGACGGCTGTTGTCGGGGAACTGGTACGGACCCACGAAGCCCGTGGGATCGAGGTCGTCCGGAAGTTCGTCTCGGATGTCGTCGGTCATCGACATCAGGCTACGGCGCTCCATCCGGAGCGCAGTTTCGCTGCGGTGTCGACCAGGGCCTCCGGGAGGTTCTGGGTGTTGGCGATCGCCGCCATGAAGTTGGAGTCGCCGGTCCATCGCGGCACCACGTGGACATGCAGGTGATCGGGCACCGACCCGCCGGCCGGCCGGCCGAGGTTCAGGCCGACGTTCAGCCCGTCGGGGCGGTAGACGGTGCGGATGACGCGAACGGCGTCGGTGACGGTCGCCCACAGATCGGTTGTCTCCTCCGGCGTCAACCCGTCGAGGTCGGCCACCTCGCGGTACGGCACGACGAGTAGGTGCCCGCTGGCGTACGGGAAGAGGTTGCACAGAGCGAAGCAGGTCGTCGAGCGGTGCACGATGTACGTCTCGGTGTCCGGAGCGCCCGAGTGCAGCAGTCGAGTGAACACCGAACCTGAATTGCCGAGCCCTGAATCACCAGGACGAACCGCCAGGACCTGAACCGCCAGGACCTGATCGGACGGGGGCGCCGGTGACGTAGGCCGAGCGCCAGCCCGACCAGATTCGTTCGAGCATGTCAGACGCCGAGCGCCGCCGTCTCGGCGTTGGCCACTTCTGCGCAGAACTGCTCGACGAACGCATCGAGAGCAACGCCGCGCTCGACCTCTCCGCCGCGTGGGTTCACACCGACCGTGTTCGCCGCGACGTCGTCGTCACCGACGACCAGCACGTAAGGGATCTTCTCGAGTTTGGCGTTGCGGATCCTCTTACCGAGGCCGTCGTCGGTGACCGTTGTGTCGACGCGAGCACCGGCATCACGCAGCGCCTCGACGACGGTGACGGCATAGTCCTCGTGTGCCTCGGCAACGGCCAACACCCTCACCTGCACCGGTGCCAACCATGTCGGGAACGCACCCGCGTAGTGCTCGATGAGCACGCCGAAGAACCGCTCGATCGAGCCGAACAGCGCGCGGTGCAACATGATCGGACGGTGCCGAGTGTTGTCGGCACCGACGTACTCCAGCCCGAAGCGCTCGGGGAGCTGGAAGTCGGCCTGAATGGTCGAGAGCTGCCACGAACGCCCGATGGCGTCACGCACATCGATGTCGATCTTCGGGCCGTAGAAGGCCGCATCGCCGTCTTTGACCGCATAGTCGAGGCCGTGAGCGTCGAGCGCCTCACGCAGCGCCTCGGTCGCCTCCGCCCAGATCTCGTCGCTCCCGACGTACTTGTCGGGGTCCTTCGTCGAAAGATTGAAGGTGAACTCGTCGAACCCGAACGCCCGCAGCACCGACAGCACGAAGTCGAGGAGGCTCGCCACTTCCTCGGCGAGTTGCTCCTTGGTGCAGTAGATGTGGCTGTCGTCCTGCGTGAACCCACGGATGCGCATCAGGCCGTGCAGGGTGCCCGCCCGTTCGTAGCGGTAGACGTTGCCGAGTTCGAACAGACGTAGCGGTAGTTCGCGGTAGCTGCGTTGGCGACTGCGGAAGATCAAGCAGTGCATCGGGCAGTTCATCGGCTTCATGTAGTAGGTGCCGTTGTCCATCTCCATCGGCGGGTACATCCCGTCGGCGTACCACTGGAGGTGACCGGAGGTCTCGAAGAGCTTTCCGTTGGCGAGGTGCGGCGTGTAGACGAACTCGTAGCCGCCGTGTTCATGACGAAGTCGGCTGTAGTCCTCCATCAACTTGCGCACGATGGCCCCCTTGGGGTGCCATACGGCAAGGCCGCCGCCCAACTCGTGCGGGAAGCTCAGCAGGTCGAGCTCGGTCGCAAGCTTGCGATGGTCGCGCTTGAGCGCCTCTTCCAGCTGATGGAGATGCTCGGCGAGGGCCTGCTTCGACTCCCATGCGGTGCCGTAGATGCGCTGCAGCATCGGGCCCTTCTCGTTGCCGCGCCAGTACGCACCCGACACCCGCTGCAGTTTGAAGAACCCGAGCTTGCCGGTCGTCGGCACGTGCGGACCGACACACATGTCGACGAACGCGTCGGTGTTTCGGTAGGCGCTGATGACGCCTCCCTCCCCCACCTCCGCCGAGTCCTCACTGTCGACGCGACCATCGCCCTGGGCCGACTCGACCCGCTCGATGATCTCGATCTTGTACGGCTGGTCGGCGAAGAGCGCCTTGGCCTCGGCCATGGACATCTCCGAGCGCACGAACGGCTGATTCGCCTTGACGATCTCACGCATCTCCGCCTCGATGCGTTCGAGGTCGTCATCGCTGAACGTCGCCCCGCCGGGGAGATCGAAGTCGTAGTAGAAGCCGTTCTCGATGGCGGGTCCGATGGAGAACTTCGCACCCGGGAACAGGCGGGTCACCGCCTGAGCCAGCACGTGGGCGGTCGAGTGACGCAGCACATGACGCCCTTCGTCCGAGCCGGCCGTCACGATCGACACGACGGCACCATCGTGGAGCGACGTCGTCAGGTCGGTCTCACGTCCGTCGACCACCGCGGCGACAGCCGCTTTCTTCAGGCCGGAGCCGATGGCAGCGGCGAGATCGAGCGCCGTGGCGTCGTCGGCCAGTTCGCGTTCGGAGCCGTCGGGGAGAGAGACCGTGATGTTCGACATGCGACCGTCAGGATACGAGCCAGGGTCGTCGACCGCTGGGACGGTTTCCTGTGAGGCGCGTTCAGCTGCCGGCAACGAGGGTGAGCTCACGCTCGACCGCGAGCGTGCGATTGGTGCTGTCGGAGATCGGGTCGAGGACCGACGACACCCGTCCAGCGACAGTCGGCTCCGTCTCGGCCGTGGCGCCGGCGTAGGAGTCGACGTAGGTCTGACCGGTGAGCTCACGGATCTCGTACATGACCTCGTCGATCATCGAACGCCACGCGATGTGCTCGGCTCCGCGACCCCGGTACCGCTCCGGCCTGACCGGGCGGCCGATCTTGATCTGGCACGAACGGAACAGTTTGGGCATCTTCGCATCGGGCGGCTGGATCTGGTCGGTGCCGATCACGCCGACCGGAAAGATCGGGCAGTCGAGCTTCATCGCCAGGCGAGCAGCGCCCGTGCGCCCCTTGTGGAGGTCACCGTTGCGGCTCCGGGTGCCCTCCGGGAAGATCCCGAACAGCTCACCGCGCTGCAGGACCCTCTCGGCCGCGTCGAGCGCCGCCGTGCTCTTGTCGCCGCCGGCGCGGTCGATGGGAATCATCCCCATGGCCGGGAACAGGAACTTGGTCTTCCACGAATCCATGTACTCGGCCTTGCCCACGAAGGAAATGTTGCGCGGCACGGTCAGCATCAGGAACGCCGAATCGAGGAAGCTGACGTGGTTCGGACACAGGATCGCCGGGCCCGCGGCCGGGAGACGCTCGTAGCCCGAGAGCTCGATGTTCCACAGCCGGTTGGAGACGGGACGGCCGAGCCGGCGCACCCTGCGCTGCATCGCTCCTGCTCCTGGACCCTGTGTCACGGCTGCAAGAGTAGACGGCACGAGCGCACATGAGAAGCGCGCCCGGTGAACTTCGTGTCAACGCCCAGAGTCGCGCTGGTCAGTCGAGGTCGACGCCGAGCAACGCGGCAGCTTCACCGACGCCGGCACCGGAACGGGCGGCGTCATCGATCGCGGCCATGGCTCCGGGCGTGTCGAGGTCGTCGTCGAGGCGTCGACGAACTTCATCGAGGAGGTCCGGGTTGGACCCCGCGCGCTCGTTCCAGGCGTCGAGACGGGCTTGATTGCGTGGCATGAGTTCGTCGTCCCACTCCCACTCGACGCGGTAGTGATGTTCGATGATCGCCATACGGATCGCCCGCGGATCCCATGTCTCGCGGAGTTGATCGATGAACACCAGATTGCCGAGACTCTTCGACATCTTCTCGCCGTCCATGTGGATCAGGGCCGTATGCATCCAGTGTTTGACGAACAGCTCGCCGGTGGCGGCTTCCGACTGGGCGCGCTCACATTCGTGGTGCGGGAAGATCAGATCGGTTCCCCCGCCGTGCAGATCGATCGTGGTTCCGAGTTCGCGCAGCGCCAGCGCCGAGCATTCGATGTGCCACCCGGGACGGCCCGGACCCCACATGGTGTCCCAGCTCGGCTCGTCGTCGGCCGAGGGGTGCCAGAGCACGAAGTCCAATGGTGAGCGCTTGTTGGGGTCATCGATGTTGCCGCCGCGCTCCTTGGCGAGGACCAACATCTCATCGTCGGTGTAGTGGCTGAGTGATCCGAACGATTCGAACTTCGACACGTCGAAGTACACCGATCCACCGGATTCGTACGCGTACCCGCGGTCGAGCACCATGCCGATGAAACCTCGGATGTCCGGGATCGCCGACGATGCGCGAGGAGCAACGGCTACCGGGAGTGCATTCAGTGCAACCATGTCACGTTCGAAGCGGGCCTCCTCGCCGGCAGCGAGATCGAGATAGTGCACACCGAGTTCGCGCGCCTTGGCGAACAACGGGTCGTCGACGTCGGTGACGTTGCGGACACAACGCACCGTGTGACCCATGTCGATGAGCCGGCGCTGCAGGACGTCGTAGGAGACGAACGTGGCTGCATGGCCGAGGTGTGTGGCGTCGTACGGCGTGATCCCGCAGGTGTACATGAGCACGTGATCGTTCGGTTCGAACGCAACGATGGCGCGCCGCGCGGTGTCGTAGAGCTGCATCACCCGGCGTCAACAGCGAGGGGGTCGCGTTTGATTCCCGTGAGCTTCGGCGCGACCCGCGTCTTGTAGCGCACGTTGAGCTGCAACAGCACTGCGGTGAACGCCTCGATGGCCATAGCGCTCGACAGTTCACCGGCATCGAGCGGCCGGCAACCGGGGAAACGAGCGACGAGGTCGCTGACCGTCTGCACTGCCGATGCATCGTCGCCGCAGATGATCACGTCGGAGTCGATGGGTTCGTCGATGTGGCCGAGTTCGGTTGCCGGAAGGTGATGGAACGCGGCGACCACACGACACTTCGGAACGGCCGCCTGGACGTGCGCCGCGACGCTGCCTCGCGGTGGCACCAGCGGCTGGAACTCCTTGTTCACCCGCACGAGTGCATTCGCCATCGAGATGACGATCTTGCCCTCCATTGCCTTCGCGTTCTCCTGTGCGGTACCGGCGGCCGAGTCCCACGGGGTGGCGATCACGATGACGTCACACTCCGCAGCATCGGCGTTGTCGCCCGCTTCGAGGAGGTCGTCGAGCTGTGGCCACTTGCCGACCAGCTCGTCGCGCGTTTCCATCGCCCGAGACTTCACACGTGACCCGATGACCGTGGGATATCCGATGCTCGCAAGTCGCGCCGCGAGGCCGCTTCCTGCTGGTCCGGTTCCGCCGAGAATGCCGATGCGCATGGCGACAGCGTGGCACAACGGCGCGTCGAACCTCCAAGGCGCCGCCGACATCGTCGATGGCATTGGCGCGATGATCTACGGTCCGATCCATGGGTTTGCTCGACGGTAAGAAGATCGTGGTCACCGGCGTCCTCACCGACGCATCGCTGGCATTCGGGGTCGCGAGGCTGGCACGGGAGGAGGGTGCCGACATCGTGCTCACGGGCGCCGGTCGAGCGCTCTCGCTCACGCAGCGGACAGCCCGCAAACTCGGCGATGGCATCGACGTGTACGAACTCGATGTGACGGTGCCGGAACATGGCGTTGCAGTTCGCGAGGCGCTCGCCGAGAAGTGGGGTCACGTCGACGGCGTGGTGCACTCGATCGGCTTCGCTCCGGCGGTGTGCCTGGGCGACGACTTCCTCGCAGCCCAGTGGGATGACGTGGCCGTGGCGATGCACATCTCGGCCTATTCCCTCAAGGCGCTGGCCGACGCGTTCCTTCCGTTGATGAGCGAGGGCGGCTCGTTCGTCGGCTTCGACTTCGACAACCGCCAGGCCTGGCCCGCCTACAACTGGATGGGCGTGGCGAAGTCAGCTCTCCAGAGCGTGTCGCGGTATCTCGCCAAGGAGGTCGGCCCCAAGGGCATCCGCTCGAACCTCGTTGCTGCCGGTCCGATCAAGACAATGGCAGCCAAGTCGATCCCCGGCTTCGCCGTGTTCGAGGACAGCTGGGACGACCGCGCACCACTCGGCTGGGACGTCACCGACTCCGAACCCGTCGCCAAGGCCTGCATCGCCCTGCTGTCGGACTGGTTCCCCGCCACCACCGGCGAGATCATCCACGTCGACGGCGGCTACCACGCCATGGGCGCCTGACCTCCACTGCACAGTACGGTCGAACGGGTGAATCGCCTCGCCGACGAAACGTCTCCGTACCTGCGCCAGCATCGCGACAATCCGGTCGACTGGTACCCCTGGGGTCCCGAAGCGTTCGCCGCCGCCCGCGAACGCAACGTGGCGATCCTGCTCTCGGTCGGCTACTCCGCCTGCCACTGGTGCCATGTGATGGCCCACGAGTGCTTCGAGGACGCCGACGTCGCGTCCAAGATGAACGACCTGTTCGTCAACGTCAAGGTCGATCGGGAAGAACGCCCCGACGTCGACGCCGTCTACATGGATGCGGTCCAGGCGATGACCGGACGCGGCGGCTGGCCGATGACCGTGTTCATGACGCCCGACGGAGAGCCGTTCTACGGCGGCACCTACTTCCCGAAGGAGGCGTTCGTCAAGCTCATGGACGCCATCGACGACGTCTACCGCAACAAGCCCGACGACGTCCGCCAGAACGTCGATGCACTCGTGAAGGCCATCGACACGACCGCCAACCTGCGCCCGGCCAACGACGCGCCGGGCATCGAGCGACTCAACCAGGCCCTGAAGACACTTGCTGCTTCGTTCGATCAGGAGTGGGGTGGATTCGGTCAGGCGCCGAAGTTCCCATCGACGTTCCATCTCGAACTCATGCTGCGCGCCTACATGACCAACGCCGGCGACGGACCGAAGAACATCGTCGCCACCACCCTCGATGCCATGTGCTCCGGCGGCATGTACGACCACATCGGAGGTGGATTCGCCCGCTACTCGACCGACCGGGAGTGGCTCGTTCCGCACTTCGAGAAGATGCTGTACGACCAAGCGCTCCTGCTCGGCACCTACCTCCGCGCCATGATCGTGATCGGCCGGCCCCAGTACCGGCTCGTCGTCGAGGAGACCATCGACTACGTCCTCACCACGCTGCGCCACCCCGACGGCGGCTTCTACTCGGCCGAAGACGCCGACTCGCTCGACCTCGAGGGCCACAGCGTCGAGGGTTGGTACTCCACTTGGACACCCGGCGAGGTACGCGCCGAGCTCTGCGATCTCGACGAGGCGACCGTCGAGACGCTCATCGACTGGTACGGGATCACCGACGAGGGGAACTTCGAGGGCCGATCCATCCCCAATCGGCTGTCGGCACGCGGACAACTGATACGAACCCCCGAACTCGACGATGCGCGCCGCCGGCTCCTCACCGCTCGTTCACAGCGTCGCCGACCCGGTCTCGACGACAAGGTGCTCACCGAATGGAATGCGTTGTTCCTTTCGTCACTCGCGCAGGCTGCCGCGGTGTTCGGACGCCGCGACTGGCTCGACGCTGCAATCGCCAACGGGGAGTTCCTGCTGCGCGAACTCCGCCGCGCCAACGGCCGCTGGTCACGCAGTTGGCAGGCTGACGGCATCCCCCAGGCACGACACGCCGCGCTCGCCGCCGATCACGCTGCCCTCGTGGATGCGTTCACCCGCCTGGCCGAGGCCACCGGCGAGGCACGCTGGATCAACGCAGCGGTCGCCACTGCGGAAACGATGCTCGAATGGTTCTGGGACCCCGATCACGGCGGTCTCTACACGACCGCGGAGGACGCCGAAGCGTTGGTGGTTCGCCAGAAGGACATCGCGGATGGTGCGACCCCGTCCGCGAATTCCTCAGCGGCGATCGCCCTGTTCCGCCTCGCTGCACTCACGGGCGAACAGCGCTACACCAATCAGGCCGACCGCATCCTCCAGCTGCTCGCTGGCCAGATCGCGAAGTCGACCGGTCAGTTCTCCAATGCGCTCGTGGCGACGGACCTACGCCGACGCGGCATCACCGAGGTGGTCGTTGTCGGCGATCGGCCCGATCTCGTGCGTCTCGCACAGTCGATCTGGCGGCCCGACACCGTGCTGGCCTGGGGTGAGCCCTACGACTCACCGCTGTGGCACGAACGTTCCGACGGTTTCGCCTACATCTGCCGCGAGTACGCATGCCAGGCGCCGCAGGACACCGTCCAGGGCTTTGCCGAGACCCTCACCGGTCGCAAGGTGACCTTCACCGGCGACACCATCACCCTCGAGGCCGGTACCGAGTCCGGTACCGAGGCCACCAGCGGCGAGGCAGCTACCAACCACCCCGGTGGATGATCTGCGTCGGTCGTCGCCGGTCGCGGCCGGCACTGCGGCCCTGCCCTGCGACCGAGCCGGCCGCCAACTCTCCGGTCGGGTCCGCACGATGACCGAGTGCGATGGCTCCGAGCAACTCGAGACCACTCGGAATACCCAGCCGTTGACGAAGCTCTCGCTCTCCGCGGAACACTCCGAAGAACAGCGCTCCCAGGCCGGCATCTTCTGCGGCCAACAGCAACGTCATGACGGACATCGAGGTGTCGATCGTCCAGTACGGCACCGGCCAGGCCGAGGCGCCGGCGCCGAGGCCCGTCTGCGCCTTGTCGGGCTCGGCATACCGATCGACGTATGCCTTGGAATCGGCCAGCGGCAGGGCGATCGCCGGGGCATTGAGCAGCCGCTTCCAGCGAAACGAGTCGCGCTTCACCGCAGGCAGTGTCGTGTCCCAGAACATCGCCGTCTCGGCCCCCTCGAGCACGACGAGATGCCAGCCCTGGGTCTTGCCGGCACTCGGAGAACGGGCGGCCAGATCGACGAGGCCGTCGAGCACGCCGGGTTCGATCGCACGGTCGTCGAACGCCCGGGTCATCCGCCGAGCCCGTACAACCTCGGCGAACTCGGTCATGTCACGGACGACTCAGCGCTTGCCGAGCTTCAACAGATCCTCGGCCATGGTCCAGCCGTACACGACCATCGCACCGCCCTTGCCGACCGGGACCGCCGAGAACATCTCGACCACAGCGGCGTCGATCTTCTCGGGCTTCGACGACTCGTGATCGAGGTAGCCATCCGCGCTCCCGCTGGCGGCGATGAACGAATTGGCGTCGTACTTGGCATCGACACCGAAGCGCTTGGCCAGGCGACGGCCCCACGCCCGCTCTTCGCCAACAGCGTTCGAGCCGGGCGACGGCGTGACTTCGCGCAGATCCTTGAACGCTTCGAGGCCGTCAGCGTTGACGAAACGGCAGCCGACCACCACGTCTTCGTCGGGGAAGGCCATCAGTGCTCGGTGATAGGCCTCGCCGACGAGTCCGCGAAGCACCTGATCGCGCCTCGACGAACGCTTCACCGACATCAACCCGATCAGGACGCACGGCGTACCGCCGATGCGCTCGAGGGTGGAGAACGTGAACCCGTGCAACGCACCGCCGAAGCGGGCGGTGGTGATCAGGACCCAGTCCTCCTTGGCCTTGGAGAGCTGACCGGCGCTGAACGCGTCCTCCATCGACGCCAGTTCGTCGAGGTCGGAATCCGTCAGCGCCGCAGCGTCGTTGGTCGAGACGTCGAGTGCCATTCGTCCTATTCTACAGCAGCACCGCCTCATGTCCGAAGGCCATGCGGAGTTCGCCCACGGAACGGTCGAGATCGACCCGGAACTCGTCGGCCAACTTGAGCACTTTGCCCTGCCCGATGTCGACCATCACCACGGAGTCGCCCGGGTGTTCGCGCAGAATGCGCTTCAGACGCTGAATCTTGAGTTCGTCGAGCGACGTCGACGGCAGCCGGAGCCGCAATGGCGCCGCCGGCCCGTCGGTCAGCCCCGACAGGACGGTGACCGTCTGGCCGATGAGGCCGAAGCGCGATTCGTCGCGCCGGTCGAGTCGGCCCTTGACGGCCACGATGAGGTCGTCTTCGAGCTTGTGGCCCTGTTCGGCGAGCGTTCGGGGAAAGATCGTCACTTCGATCGACGCATCGAGGTCCTCCAGCAGGAAGACCGCCATCTGATCGCCCTTCTTCGTGAACTTGCGAGCCAGATTGGTGATGACGCCGCCGACGACCACGTTGGCGCCGTCGTCCATCGTCTGCAGGTCGAGCACCGAGTGCTCCACCTTGCGTCTGAGTGCCGCCTCGACGCCGAACAGCGGGTGGTCCGACACGTACAGACCGAGCATCTCCTTCTCGTAGCGCAACTGCTCGGTCTTGTCGAATGCGAGATCGGGGATGTCGGTGCGTTCGTCGAAACCTTCGCCACTCGACGCGTCTGCATCGGATTCGTCGGCCCAGTCGCCGAACAGGCTCATCACACCCTTCTCACGTTCACGACGGCGCTTCACCGTGGTGTCGATGATGTGTTCGAACACCGTCAGCAGGCCGCGTCGGGTGTGACCCATCGTGTCGAAGGCCCCGCCCTTGATCAGCGACTCGATCGTTCGTTTGTTGAGAACCGGTTCGGGCACTCGCTCGACGAAGTCGTGAAAGCTCGTGAACTGGCCGTTCTCGTCACGTTCGGCGATCAGCAGCTCGACGAGGGCTTCGCCCACGTTGCGCACCGCCGACAACCCGAACGTGATCGCACCAGGGCTGCCGAGCGGCAGCGACACGCCGAGCGGTACGTCGGTCGGGGCCAGCACTCCGAAGTTCGACATCGACCGGTTCACATCGGGTGGGAGCACCTTGATCGCCATCGACCGGCAGTCGGCGAGATACGTCGCGGCCTTGTCGAGGTTGCTCTTGACGCTCGTGAGCAGACACGCCAGGTACTCGACCGGGAAGTTCGCCTTCAGATAGGCGGTCTGATAGGTGACGAGCCCGTAACCGAACGAATGGCTCTTCGCAAACGCGTAGTCCGCGAACTTCTCGATGATGTCGAACAACTGCTTGCCGAGAAGCTCGCCGTATCCCTCCTTGACCACCCCGGCCTCGAAGGTGACCCGTTCGGCGACCATCATCTCGCGGATCTTCTTGCCGACGGCCTTTCGGAGATTGTCCGCCTCGGCGAGGCTGTAACCGGCGAACTTCTGCGCCACCCGCATCACGCTCTCCTGATAGATCATCAGGCCGTACGTGTCACCCAACACCGCTTCGGCGTCGGGATGGAAGTACTCGACGGGTTTACGAGCATTCTTGCGATCGGCGTAGTCGTAGTGCATGTTGACGCCCATGGGGCCGGGCCGGTAGAGCGCGATCAACGCCGCGACATCCTCGAACGAGTTCGGCGCGAGCGCCCGCAGCAGCTGGCGCATCGGCGGCGACTCCAACTGGAACACCCCGATCGTGTCGCCGCGTGACAGCAGCGCGAAGGTGGCCGGGTCATCGAGCGAGATCTCCTCGACGACGAAGTCGGGATCACGCAGGCGACGGATCATCGTTTCCGCGTCGGTGATCACGTCGAGGTTGCGCAGCCCGAGGAAGTCCATCTTCAGCAGCCCGAGATCTTCGATCCCGTGCATCTCGTACTGTGTCACCACGGGCGCGTCGGCAGGGTCCTGTCCCGATTCCGGCTTTCGCTGGATGGGCACGTAGTCGGTGACGGGCTCCTTGGTGATCACCACGGCCGCGGCGTGGATCCCGTCGGAGCGCTTCAACCCTTCGAGCCCTCGTGCCACGTCGATGACCCGTTTGAGGTCGTCGTCGGAGTCGTACATCGCTCGCAGGTCCGCAGCCGCCTTGTACCCGTCGGCGTACTTCGGGTTCTGCTCGAAGCAGTACTTCAGCGGCGTATCGCGGCCCATCACCATCGGCGGCATCGCCTTGGCGAGCTTGTCGCCGACACCGTACGGGTAGCCGAGCACTCGCGCTGCGTCACGCACGGCGTTGCGGGCCTTGATCGTGCCGAAGGTGATGATCTGCGCGACGTGATCACGTCCGTATCGCTCAGCGGCGTACCGGATCATCTCGTCGCGGTAGCGCGAGTCGAAGTCCATGTCGATGTCGGGCATCGAGATGCGGCTCGGGTTCAGGAAACGCTCGAAGAGCAGGTCGTACTTGATCGGATCGAGGTCGGTGATCTGCAAGGAGTACGCCACCGCGCAGCCGGCCGCGGATCCCCGCCCCGGGCCGACACGGATACGCGAGTCGCGGGCGTGCTTGATGAGGTCCCACGTGATCAGGAAATACGACGCGAAACCCATGTCGTTGATGGTCTTCAGCTCGAATGCCAGTCGCTCCTCGACATCGGCCGACAAGTTGTCGCCCCAGCGCTTGCGGGCGCCCTCGTAGGTGAGATGCCTGAGGTACGCGGCGTCGTTCTCGAAACCCTCCGGCACCGGGAATTCGGGAAGCAACGGCTTGCCGAACTCGATCTCGAGCTCGGCGCGCTCGGCGATCCACAGCGTGTTGTCGCAGGCGGAGGGCACCTCACGAAAGAGATACCGCATCTCGGCCGGCGACTTCAGGTAGTGCTCGCTGCCCTCGAACTTGAAACGCTTGACGTCCGAGAGCAGCGCCCCGGTCTGCACACACAGGAGCGCATCGTGCGACTCGTGGTCGTGCTGGTGCGTGTAGTGGCTGTCGTTCGTGGCCAGCAACGGCGCGCCGATCTTCTTGGCGATCTCCAGAAGCTTCGGGTTGGTGTCGCGTTGCGCCTGGAGCCCGTGATCCTGCAGCTCGACGAACAGGTTGTCGCGCCCGAAGATGTCCTGCAGACGCGCCGCCTTGTCGACCGCGCCCTTCTCATCGCCGTTGAGGAGCGCCTGGAGGACCTGTCCGCCGAGGCAGCCGGTGGTGGCAATGAGCCCGTCGGAGTACTTCTCGAGCAGCTCCCAGTCCATGCGGGGCTTGTAGTAGTAGCCCTCCATGAACGCCAGGCTCGACAGCTGGATCAGGTTCTTGTACCCGGTCTGGTTCTCGGCCAGGAGCGTCAGGTGGTAGTACAGCTTCTTGCCGCCCTCCGTGTCGCCGCCAGAGTCGTCGATGCGCCCGCGTCGTGTCGGTCGCTCGGTACGGCTGTCGTAGGCCATGTACGCCTCGGTGCCGATGATCGGCTTGATCCCCTGCTTGTTGCACTCCTTGTAGAAGTCCAACGTGCCGTACATGTTGCCGTGATCGGTCATCCCGATCGCCGGCATGCCGTCGCTCACCGCCTTGGCCACGAGTTCGTCCAGCCGCGCCGCCCCGTCGAGCATCGAGAACTCGGTGTGGACGTGGAGGTGGGTGAAGGAATCGGTCACGGATCTTGTTTCTGGGGATTACACGGATGTGGTTCGACACTAGCGCTCGCGCGCCGGTCACCGTTCACGGGTCCTGACGGCGGACTGATCCGTGGAGGATTCCTGAAAGGGACGGGCTACAGGTACGTGCCGGGGCGGTCTTGGCTCTGCTCGCCCGGTTGCGGGGGCGTCATCTGGCCGCCGGGGAGTTGGCGCATTTCCTGGAGCTGTTGTCTGGCGGCGAACTGCTGGGCCATCAAGGTGGCCTGGATGCCGTGGAACAGTCCCTCCAACCAGCCGACGAGTTGGGCCTTTGCGATCCGCAGCTCCGACTCACTCGGCACTTCACCTTCACCGAAGGGCAGCGCGAGAGAGTTGAGCTCGTCCTGCAGGTCGGGCGACAACGCCTCGGAGAGCTCCATGATCGAGCGGTCGTAGATCTCCGCCAGCCGCTCGCGCGACGCCTCGTCGAGCGACGACCCCCTGACCTCCTCCAGCAACTGCTTCACCATCGACCCGATGCGCATCACCTTGGCCGGCGACGTCACCATCTCTTCGGGCTCGGGGCTCTCGGCCGGGGCCGACGGGACACTCGTGGTGACCTCGTCGGGAATGATTGGCTCGGCACCGTCACTGTCGATCATGTCTGCCTTTCTACCCGGGCATCAGGCTGACGCACCGACCAGCGGGACGTTGACCTCGGCCGACGTCAGCGATCCGTGCCGGCAAACCAGTTCGAACGGGCCCGCATCGGCGGGATCGTGGAAGCTCACGGGCTCGAACGCCACGAGCGCAACATCGCCCAGACGAGAACGCACCGCCGGGGCCATTGAAGGGCCGAACCACTGCTCGTCGAGTGTCTGCTCGCGTGTCGCCACCCAGGCCAGGTGGCCGACTTCAGCCTCGGCCACCGCAGCGACGTCGTCGACGGCGCCCTTCGCGACGTGCAGCCACCGGAAGCGCCCCTCACCCGACTGAAAGACCACGTTCGCCAGCAGTTCCGTCGACGGCATCACGATCCGGTCGCCGACGTCCACCTGCCCATGGTCGGCCGTCACCAGCAGCGTGGTCCCCGTCGGCAGCGCCGCCAACAGATCGGCCACCAACGAATCGGCCGCACGCAGCTCTGCCTCGTAGTACGGGCCGAAGCCGCGCTCGTGAGCAATCTTGTCGATGCCGCCGTAGTAGCAGTACACGAAGCGCTCCCCGGCCTCGACCTGGCGGCGCGCCTCCACCGCAATCGACGACGCGGCGCGCCACCCGACAGGCACGCACCCACGCAAATGTGCTTCACTGAACGCCGAGTTCTGCAACTCGACCGGATTGACGACCGGCACCGTCTGGCCGAGGAACGGATCGAACGGCTGCACATCGCGCGGAGGGTGGGATCGACGCACCGGTTGGTCGCCCACACACCATCGCAGCACGTTCACGATCTCACCGCCGAGCACCATCCGATACCCGATCAGGCCGTGCTCCGCCGGAGTCAGTCCCGTGGTGATCGAGCACAACGCGGTCGCCGTGGTCGTCGGAGCAACGGTGTGGATCGGGCCGCCGACCATCGAGGCGACCGTGGGAAGCTGCTCACGATGGTCCTGCAATTGATCCCAACCGAGACCGTCGAGCACCAGCAGCACGATGCTGCGGGCAGTGCGCACCGGCTCCGGCATCCATGCGGGAAGTCCGGAGGTCCACGAAGTCGGGCCCAAGATGGCCGACACGATTCCTCGTACGTTGGCGCCGGCATAATCCGGAATGATCGGGCCGCCCGTCGTCACCCGTGCAGTCCACCACGTCGACGACACCGGCGACAAGCGCTGCGGAAGCCGTCTGCGGGCCGGCCACTGAATAGGGTGACGGTGTGCGGATCTCGACTCGCGGTGACTATGCCAGCAGGGCCTTGCTGTCATTGGCGTTGCACGGCGACGAGGCAGGACCCACATCGGTGCGTGACATCGCCGAGCGCACTGCACTCCCCCAGCCATACCTCGAACAGATCCTGCTCGCCCTGAAGGGTGCGGGGCTCGTGCGCTCCAAGCGCGGGGTGGGTGGCGGATACGTCCTCGCCCGACCGGCCGAGGAGATCCGACTGTCCGAGATCGTGTCAGCGGTCGATGGGCCGATCACGCTCGGCGACTTCGGCCAGCCCCACCAGGACGGCTCCTGCGATCACGAGGGCCAGTGCGTCCTGCTCGGCATCTGGAATCAGGCCGGCGATCACATGCGTACCTATCTCGAGGGCTTCACCCTCGCCGGCATCGCCGACATCGCCCGCGGCGACGCCCCCTGGCCGTAATACCTGCTCGGCCTCACGTCGAGTCGTTGCGTCACGATCGAGGTCGGCCTCGTCCGCTCGTCGCTGGCGCTTCCCGCCGGGACCTCGTCCAGCTCGTCGCTGGCGCTTCCCTCGCCGGCTGTGAACGTCATGCCTGCTCGGCCTCACGTCGAGTCGTTGCGTCACGATCGAGGTCGGCCTCGTCCGGCTCGTCGCTGACGATTCCCTCGCCGGTCAGACCTCGGCGGCGGCGAGCCAGGCGGCGAGGTCGGGGGCGAGCGGGCTGGTGAACGTGACGCGTTCGCCGGTGGCGGGATGAACGAAGGCCAACTCGGCCGCGTGGAGGAACGGACGGGTCAACCCGAGCGTCGGACGGCGCTGGCTGTAGGTCGGGTCGCCGACCAGCGGATGATTGATCGACGACAGGTGGACACGGATCTGGTGCGTACGACCCGTCTCGAGGCGACATTCCAGACGTGAGACCACGGCCGGGTTCGAGTACGTGCCGATCACTCGATAGTCGGTTCGAGCCGGGCGCCCTCCGGCCACGACGGCCATCTTGAGCGGATCGCCCCGATCGCGCCCGATCGGGGCGTCGATGATGCCGTGGGGGGCGTCCGGCACTCCCCACACGACGGCGTCATAGCGTCTCGTTGCGCTGTGATCCGCGAACTGGTCGATGAGGTGCTCGGCCGCCTCGTCGGTGCGGGCCACCACGAGGAGCCCGGAACTCCCGGCGTCGAGACGGTGGACGATGCCTGGCCGGACCGGATCGTCGCCGACCCCCTCAATGTCGGGATAGCGGGCGAGCAGCCCGCTCACGAGCGTACCCTCGAGGTTTCCGGCGCCCGGGTGCACCACGAGCCCGGCCGGCTTGTCGATCACGATGACCGTGTCGTCTTCGTACACGACGCCGAACTGGACTGCGATGTCCGGGGTCGGCAACAACGGGCCCGGCACGGCGCTCGGGTCGACTTCGACCTCCTGGCCCTCGATGAGTCGGACCTTGCCCGACGCAGCAGGCTCACCGTCGACGCACACGCCGCCCGCGGCGATCGTTGCTGCCGCCTGCGCTCGACTGAGATCGCCGATCAACGCGACGATGCGATCGAGTCGCTCCCCAGCGAGCGCTGCAGGCACCTGCTCGACGATCACGCCGGTGACCCGCTCTCGGCCTCGGACTGCGACTCGCCGTCCACCGGGACTGCTTCGGCGTGCTTGTGAGCACGTGCCGACAGAATGCTGCCGAGGATCAACAATGCTGCTCCGACGTTGACGGCCATGTCGGCGACATTGAAGATCGGGAACCACTGCAGATCGATGAAGTCGACCACGGCCCCGTTGAGCCATGCGTCGCCGCGGAACAGCCGGTCGATCAGGTTCCCAGCGGCCCCGCCGATCAACAGCCCCATGCCGACGGTGCTGAGCTTGCTCGTCTGATCACGAAGCGACACGAGCAGGAAGACGATCACGACGGTCGCGACCACGCCGATCACCGGCCCCAGCCCGCGCCCCTGCCCGAAGGCCATGCCGTTGTTGAACGCCAAGTTGAACCGCAGGGTCCACACCAGATCGATCACTCGATCGGATCCGAGTGACGTGACGGCCCAATGCTTCGCGAGTTGATCGACAACGACCACAGCAGCGGCGATGACAACCGGCGTTCGCCATGCGCCGAGTGAAGGCATCCGGATCAGCGCGGACCGACGCCGCTGACCTTCTCCGCGGCGAGGACCGTGGTCTCGGGAATGGCCTCGAGCCGCTCACGGGGAATGGGCATCCCCGAGATCGCCGAGTAGCCATACGTGCCCTGCTCGATTCGGGCGAGCGCGGCGTCGATGTCGAGGATGGTCTGGCGCGCCTGCGTCGAGATCACTCGGTCGAGGTCGCGCTGCACCACCATCGTGTCGCCCTCGCCGCCCTCGTCGTCGAACTGCACGTCGCCCATCTCACCGTCTTCGATGATGCTCGTCGCTTCGTCCTCGAGCCGCATCGCCCGAGCGAGCTCGGACTGGCGACGGGCGAGGAGCTCGTCCCGCTGCGCCTTGAGGAACTTGACGTCGAAGTCCTTGGTGTACGCGATGCCATCCTTGCTGTGGCCGCGAGGAGGTGGGATCTCGAAACGCTCGAACTGGGCGTTGGAGAGCAGCGACGGCGTCATGCTCGTGAGACTCGGCTTCCTGGGAGGTGCTGGAGCCTTCGCAACCGCCTTCTTGCGCTCGGGAGCCGCTGCCTTCTTTGCCGGTGCTGCCTTCTGCGGCGGGGCAGCCTTCTTCGGCGGGGCAGCCTTCTTCGCCGGCGCTGCCTTCTTCGCCGGCGTCGGCCTTCTTCGCTGGTGCGGCCTTCTTCGCTGGTGCGGCCTTCTTCGGCTGGTGCGGCCTTCTTCGGCGGGGCAGCCTTCTTCGGCGGGGCAGCCTTCTTCGGCGGGGCAGCCTTCTTCGGCGGGGCAGCCTTCTTTGCCGGTGCGGCCTTCTTTGCCGGCGCGGCCTTCTTCGCCGGCGTCGCCTTGCTCGGCGCCGTGCTCTTGGCGGAACTCGTCTTCTTTGCAGCCATGTGCGCTCCTCCAGGCGGGGTGAGCGGCGGACTCTACCGGAACGTCCGCCCGATCGAGCGACATTGCCGCTGCAGATCGATCATCATGCCCGCACGACGGTGATCACCGGCTCGGCGTCACTGCCTGAACGTTCGGTGACGACACTCGTCGCCAACGTCTCGTTCGCGATCAACGCCTCGTGCGCTGCCACAGCGTCCAGCCACGGCTCGGCCGCGACGACGGTGAGCACGATCCGATCCGACACGTCGAGACCGGTGTCCCGGCGCGCCTGCTGGATCAGCCTGACGAGATCGCGTGCGCGGCCCTCCACCTCGAGCTCGGGTGTGACCTCGATGTCGAGCGCCACGACGCCCGCATGGGAGCTGAGCCCAGCGCTCGCTTTGTCGTCCTCGGCAACGAGCTCGAGGGTGTACTCGTCGGCCTCCAGCACGACGCCGCCCACGGTCACCACGTCACCCTCGACGGTCCAGTCGCCCGACTTGTGCGCGCGGATCACCTGCTGCACGTCCTTGCCGAGGCGCGGCCCGAGACGCGCCGGCACCAATTGCAGGCGCTCGGTCGCGACCGAACCGACGTCGTCGGTGAGTTCGACCTGGCGAACGTTCACCTCGTCGGCGATCACATCGCGGAAGTCGACCAGTCGATACGCATCGGCCGACGCCACCGTGACGGTCTGCAGCGGCAGCCGAACTCGGCGCTGGTGCGCCTTGCGCACCGAGAGCGTCGCCGAGCAGACATCGCGCACGAGATCCATGGTTGCGACCAGATCGTCATCGGCAGGAAGCTCGTCGGGCGATGGCCAGTCCGTCAGGTGCACGCTGCTGGCAGCTGCGCCGTGGAGACCGGAGTGGATCTCCTCGGCAACGAGTGGCAGGAGTGGAGCAATCACTTTCGTGAGCACCGAAAGGACCGTGTGCATCGTGTCGATCGCATCGGTGTCGCCCACCCAGAACCGGTCACGGCTGCGACGGATGTACCAATTCGTGAGCACATCGAGGTAGTCACGAACGATCTGACACGAACCGAACAGATCGAAGGCGTCCATCGTCTCGGTGAGATCGCTCACGAGCGCCCGGGTCTTGGCCAACACATACCGGTCGAGCACATTGGCCGAGTCGACGCGCACGTTGCCCTGATGACCGGCGGCATTGGCGTACAACGACAGGAAGTACCACGAGTTCCACAACGGGAGCAGAACATGACGAACCGTGTCGCGCATGCCCTCCTCGGTCACCATGCCATCGCCACCGCGCAAGATCGCTGACGACAGCAGGTGCCAACGCATGGCGTCGGCGCCGTGCTTGTCGAACATCTCGCGTGGGTCGGGATAGTTGTTGAGGCTCTTCGACATCTTGCGACCGTCGTCGCCGAGCACATTGCCGTGGCTCACGCAGTTGGCGAACGCGGGCCGGTCGAAGAGCGCCGTGGCGAGAACGTGCAGCGTGTAGAACCAGCCGCGGGTCTGGCCGATGTACTCGACGATGAAGTCGCCCGGGTAGTGGTGCTCGAACCACTCGGTGTTCTCGAACGGATAGTGCACCTGAGCGAACGGCATCGAACCCGACTCGAACCAGCAGTCGAGCACCTCTGGGACGCGCCGCATCATCGATCGACCCGTCGGGTCGTCCGGGTTCGGTCGTACCAGATCGTCGACCTGAGGTCGGTGCAGATCGGTGACCGGCACCCCGAAATCGGCCTCGAGTTCGGCGAGCGAACCGTAGACGTCGATGCGCGGGTAGGTCGGATCGTCGGACTGCCACACCGGAATGGGCGATCCCCAGAAGCGGTTGCGGCTGATCGACCAGTCGCGGGCATTCTCGAGCCACTTGCCGAAGCTGCCGTCCTTGATGTGCGCCGGCTGCCAGGTGATCTCCTGGTTGAGCTCGACCATCCGGTCGCGGATCGCAGTGACCTGCACGAACCACGACGAGATCGCCCGATACACGAGCGGCTGGGCACAGCGCCAGCAATGCGGGTACGAGTGGTCGTAGGTGGCGTGGCGCACCACGACACCGCGCTCCTTCAGGTGGCGGATCACGAGCGGATTGGCATCGAACACGTGCGTGCCCGCCCAGTCGGTGATCTCGGAGGTGTACCGACCGTGCTCGTCCATCGGACAGATCGTCGGGATCCCGGCAGCATTGGCCACGAGCTGGTCGTCCTCACCGAAGCCCGGCGCCAGGTGGACGATGCCCGTGCCGTCCTCGGTCGACACGAAGTCGGCGGCCAGCACCTGGAACGCCTCTCCTGTACCGAAGCGTTCCGTTTCCGCGAAGTAGTCGAACAGCGGCCGATATCGACGCCCGACGAATGCACTGCCCTTGCGGGTCTCCACGACGGTCGCCTCGCCGAGTTCGGCCGAATAGGAGCCGAGGAGCGACTCGGCGATCACGTAGCGCACGCCGTCGAGTTCGACCACGGCATAGTCGATGTCAGTCCCGACCGCGAGCGCCAGGTTCGACGGCAACGTCCACGGGGTCGTCGTCCAGGCGAGCATTCGTTCACCGGTGTCGAGTTCGAATCCGACCGTGAGGGCAGGATCCTGCCGATCGCGATAGACGTCGTCCATGCGCGTCTCTGTGTTACTCAACGGCGTCTCACACCGCCAGCAGTACGCGATCACCCGGAAGCCCTCATAGATGAGTCCCTTGTCCCACAGGGTCTTGAACGCCCACATCACACTCTCCATGTAGGAGAGGTCGAGTGTCTTGTAGTCGTTGTCGAAGTCGACCCAGCGCGCCTGGCGTGTCACGTACGCCCGCCATTCGTCGGTGTACTGCAGCACGCTGGTGCGGCACGCGTCGTTGAATCGGTCGATGCCATACTCGGAGATCTCAGGATGCCCGGAGATGCCGAGTTCCTGTTCGGCCTTCACCTCTGCGGGGAGCCCGTGGCAGTCCCAACCGAACCGTCGCTCGACACGACGTCCTCGCATCGTCTGATACCGCGGAATCGCATCCTTGACGTACCCCGTGAGCAGATGGCCGTAGTGGGGCAACCCGTTGGCGAACGGCGGGCCGTCGTAGAAGACGAACTCGTTGGCGCCGAACTCACCGGGCGCACGCTGGTCGATCGAGGCCTGGAACGTGTCGTCCTTGGCCCAACGCGCGAGGACGTCGTGTTCGAGATCGGGGAAATTCGGCCGGGGGTCGACGTCGGGATAGGACACGAGGGCGATGCTACCGACGCTCGGTCAGCCCGACGCCGGGAGTTCCCTGCTCAGGAGCGTTCGTCGTCGAAGGAGAAACGAAATTCTTCGCCCGACTCGTCGCGCTCGACTGCGGAACCCGACTCGTCGTCGTCAGCGATGCGGAACACCGGCATCGCCTCGGTCGGATCGCCCGCCGCATCGTCGGCCCAGGGCTCGCTGTTCAGATCGGCGACGCTGTCGACGTCGGATTCACCAGTCATGCCGACCACCGCCGCCGCCGTCGTCAGCGCGATCTCGGTGACGATCAGCAGCTCCGCCGACTCGGTGTCGGCCTCGACCGACGCGGCACCGACCGTGCGTCGTCATGCGTCGTTCGCCGTGTGTGTGGTCGATGGAGTCGCTGTCGTCGTCATCGGACGCCGACAACAGCGGTGCCCGCACGTCGCCGAGCCCGCCCGGAACCCGGTCGGCGATGTCGAGCAGGGAACTGGCGGCCTCGCGGACTCGGGCGCGCTGGTCGACGAGGAACGTCTCGAGGTGGTGGACGTCGGATTCGAGGAAGTCGCGCCGCGCCTTGAGGGCCTCGACTTCACTCGCCATGGCGTTGCGCTCGGCTTCACCGATCTTGCGTGCGTCGATGCGTGCCTCGGCAACCAGTTGCGACGACATCTCGCGAGTCGAGTCGAGTGTCTTGGCCGCCTCGTCGTTGGCCTTGCGAAGGATCTGCTCGGCGTCGGCTCGTGCACCCGCCACCGCCTGGTCGGCCGTGCGCTGGGCCAGCAGCAGCGTGCGGCTGATCGTCTCGGACTCCTCGACCGAGGCGTCGACGGTCGGGGCGACGCGCGGCCGACGAAGCCCCGCCTCGTTGAGTTCCTGCAACCGGGCCACCGCGGCGCGTGCGCGCGCCTCCATTGCGGTCGACTGGTTCTGCGCACGTTCGAGTTCGTCCGCCACATCGTTGAGAAAGACACGGACTTCATCGGGATCGGCGCCCTTGCGGACGGTCTTGAACTCGGCGCTGCGGACGCGTTGGGGGTTCATCTCCATGGTGATCTCCTTCGAGTTCAGTCGTCGTAGTCGTCGTAGTTTGGCCCGCGCTGTGCCACGGGGGGCTTGAGCAGGTACACACCGGTCGCGACCTTCTCCATCGACCCGTCGAGGGCGTAACAGATGCCGCTCGCGAAATCGATGAGGCGTCGGGCCACCTCACGTTCGGTGCCCTCCAGGTTCATGATGACGGGCTGGCCGTCTTTGAACTTGTCGGCGACTTCCTGTGCCTGATCGAAACGACGCGGACGAACCGTATGTGGTTCCATGGACCCTCCCGGCACGGTGCGCAAACTCTTTGATTGGGCTTGGGACGGATTGGGACGGACCTGCACGCCCGAGTCGTCGGACCGACCCGACGGGCCATTGCCCGACGTTCGTCGCGCTGACGATGCATCGAAGTCACGCGACGGATAGCTCGGACGGGCCGACACGGTGCGCACGGCAGGTTCGTCAGCATCCGCATCCCAACCGCGCTGCGCGTTCGAGCCGTTGGCCCCGGACGATCCACGAGATTCGGCATCACGCTGTCCACGACTCTGCCTTGGCGCAGCCGCGGGTTCGTCGTAGTCGTCGTAATCGTCGTAGGCATCGTCGGGACCCAGACCCAGGTAGTCCATGGTCTTCTTCCAGAGTGACATGCATTCCTCCTGCGTGGCGCAGGTTAGCCGAGCGCACCCCGCACACGGTGGACGGCGTCGCGGGCGGCACCCCCTCAGCGACGCGGTGGCCGGGGACCGAACAGCGCCGTGCCGATCCGGACTTCGGTCGAGCCCTCCTGCACAGCGACCGCGAGATCGCCGCTCATACCCATCGAGCAGACCTCGAGGCCGAGATCGTCGACGAGATCCCTCACCCGACGGAAGCCCATCCGTGCGGATTCTGGCGGCTCACCGGTGGGTCCGACCGTCATCAGCCCGGCGACGACGAGACCGACGTCTCGCGCCCGCGCAACCAACGCCGCCACGTCGGCAACTGCACAACCACCCTTGGCCGGGTCGCCGGTGGTGTCGACCTGGATCAGCACCCGGGCCGCGGGTGCCCGCTTGGCAACTTCGTCGACCAACGGCGCCCGGTCGAGGCTCGCCCACACGTCGACGAGATCGGCGACGAGTCTGACCTTGTTCGTCTGGAGCCGACCGATGAAGTGGACCTCCGGTGCCAGCCGCTCGATCACGTCGCGTTTGGCTGCGAGTTCCTGGGCGTAGTTCTCGCCGATCATCAGGCACCCAGCGGACACCGCAGCTTCGATCGCCCACTCGCCGAACCCCTTGGTGACGGCGACGACACGCACTTCGTGCGTGAACCCACGTTCGACGTCGGCGATCTGACGCTCGATCGCAGCCAGCGGTTTCGCAATGTCGACGTCGTTGTTCACAGTGTGCCGGCACTCACTGTACGACCTCGCTCCAGCCGACCATCGCGTGACGCTCGATGTCACCACGGCGATGCGAGAACCAACGCCCATCGCACGCCGTGCATGCCCCGCCGATGACGACATCGATGTCGTGGCGTGCGAGTGCAGCGGTGACCGCTGCCGGAACATCGAGCGCGAGTGCACCGGATGATGTCGTGGCGACGAGGTCGTCGATGCCGACGCCGACGCCGGTGGCCACTCGAGCCAGTTCACGCTCGCCGAACTCGTAGCAACACGGGTGGATGCACGGGCCGAGGATCGCAACCACAGGTCGGGAGCCCGCTCTGACGGCGACGTCGATCACCCCGGCTGCGAGGCCGCGCCACCCGGCATGACACGCCACCGGCACTCCCTGGCGGTCGAACAGCATCACCGGAGCGCAATCGGCTGCCCAGACCGCGACGGGTCGCATGGCACGGCCCTCGGTCGGCGCTTCGCCCACCAGAACGTCGCCGACGCCGACGATCGACGTGCACGGGGTGTCAGGACGACTCCGGTACATCTCGACTCCGTGCACCTGGTCCAGCATGATCCAGCGACTCCCGGTTGCTGCCAATTGCCTCACCACGAGCGCCTCGTGCGCCACCTGGACAGGATGCACGTCGCCGTCGGAGCGCTCGGACACCGTCACGACCGCAACGCACGCGCCGAGATCGCGCCGCAGCAGTTCGAGCATGCCGCGGTGGCGACCGAGGCGCCTATTTCAGGAACGAGGGAACGTCGAAGTCGTCGTCGTCGTCAGTGGCGGCGAGCGGGTCGGCTTCGTCGTCGCTGCCGAAGAGTTCGGTGATTCGCGTCGGCGTTGCTCGCGTCGCCACGTCGCCGGCGATCGACCGGACGGTGCCGGCATCGTCGAGACGGTCGAATCCGGCCGCGATGACGGTGACGCGCACCTCGTCGCCCATCTCGTCGTCGATCACCGTACCGAAGATGATGTTGGCGTCCTGGTGGGCAACGCCGTGGATGATCTCCGCGGCAGCGTTCATCTCGAACAGTCCCATGCTCGACGGGCCGGTGATGTTGAGCAACACGCCACGAGCGCCGTCGATCGCCGATTCGAGCAGCGGGCTCGAAATCGCTGCCTTGGCTGCCGAGACCGCACGGTCGTCGCCGCTCGCCTGGCCGATTCCCATGAGCGCCGAACCGGCATTGGACAGCACCATCTTGACGTCGGCGAAGTCGGTGTTGATCAGGCCCGGCGTCGTGATCAGACCGGTGATGCCCGACACACCCTGGAGGAGCACCTCGTCGGCCATCTTGAATGCATTGAGCACGCTCGTCTTGTCGTTCGCGACCGTGAGCAGACGATCGTTCGGAATGACGATCAGTGTGTCGACCTTCTCCTTGAGCTTCTGGACGCCGTTGTCGGCCTGCACGGCACGACGACGACCCTCGAACGAGAACGGCCGGGTGACGACACCGACGGTGAGTGCACCCGCCTCGCGGGCGATTTCGGCGATGACCGGGGCGGCACCGGTACCGGTACCGCCACCTTCGCCCGCCGTGATGAACACCATGTCGGCGCCCCGAACCATCTCCTCGATCTCGTCGTGGTGCGCCTCAGCGGCCGAGCGGCCCACCTCGGGGTCGCTGCCGGCTCCGAGACCTCGGGTGAGGTCACGCCCGATGTCGAGCTTGACGTCGGCATCGCTCATCAACAATGCCTGGGCATCGGTGTTGACGGCGATGAATTCGACGCCTTTGAGCCCGGCGTCGATCATGCGGTTGACGGCGTTGACACCGCCGCCGCCGACTCCGACGACCTTGATCACGGCGAGATAATTCTGCGGAGCGCCGACCATCAGATGATCCTCCATTGGTTCTGGTTCATGAATCGATTCGTTTCAGACGAGCGAGCGCTGGATTGTACGTGCGCACATCCTGCCAGGTCCGCATCCGGAGAATGGGGACGGTCGACGCGACATCATCGCACGGTCACCTCGGCCGTCGAGACGTCGATGACCGACACAGGGTCGTCACCGACGTCGGCAAGCTTGCGTTCGAGGCGCACGAGCTTCTCGATCTGGGCGTTGTCACCGATCGCCGAGCCGAATCGCACCTCGATGGGACCACTCGGACTCGTGAGCACCAGCACCAGATCGGAGCCGTCGGGAGTCACCACCATCGACTCGACCCGCGAGCGAATCGTCGGGGTGAGCTTGGTGACGAGCGACGCAGCCGACGAGTACCCGATCGGAGCGAAGTCGCCGGCGCTCAAGTCGAGCGTGCCCTCACCACTGATCCACACGAGCGCAACCGGTTGACCTTCGATCACGGCGAGGACGCGGCCATCGGCATCGAGCACCCGCGAGCGGGTGTCCTCACCGAGCATCGATGCCACGGGCGTGCGCTCACGGATCTCGATCGAGGCCGAATCGGGAAAGGAGGTGCTGACGCGGGCCGCTTGCACCCAGGGGATGGCCTCGAGCTGCGCCTCGACCTCGGCGGTGTCGACCAGCAGCACCGGGGTACCACGCAGGTCGTCGACGACTGCAGCGAGTTCGTCCGCGTCGGTGTAGACGTTGCCGGTCACCGTCACGCTGTCGACGGCGAACCACGGCGAGCCGAGCACCGCCAACACACCAACCGCCACGAGCACGACGGCCACGGCGAGCGCAGCCCACCAGAGCCGCCTGCGGCTCGCCGCCCGTCGCACTCCGATTCGACGTTGCCGCAATCGCGGCTCGATACCCCGTGACGTGGCGTCTTTGGGCATGAGCGCATCGCTGCTGCCGTCGTCGTCGATGAACACCGGTGCACTGACCGAGCCGTCGCTGACCTGTTCGTCGAGGTACACCGCATCGGGGAGGTCGTCGTCGCCGCCGATCGAGATGATCGACCGTTCCGGTTCGGCAGCATCATGGGACTCCGACCCGGTGTCGCCGAACACCCTCGACAGCTCATCGAGGACCCCGACGTCAGGATGGCCGACGTCGGGGTGTCCCGCGTCGGCATGGTCCGGCACCGTCGTGTTCCCGTCGGGCTCGGCCTCCTGCGACGGCCGGCGTCGCCACGCCATGTCAGTGCCCCCACTCGCCGAATCCGACGAGGCGGATCTCGCTGCGCAGTGAGTACCCGCTGCTCGATTCGACCCGATCGCGAACGATCTGCATCAGCGCCTGGACATCGTCCGCGCTGCCACCGTCATCGACCTGGATGAAATTGGCATGCTTGTCGGACACGTGCGCCGAGTTGACGCGGAGTCCTCGGAGCCCTGCGGCGTCGATCAGGGCTCCCGCACTCACCTCGCCCGGCACCGGGTTGACGAACACCGATCCGGCGTTCTGGCCGCCCGGTTGGTTGGCGCGCCGCCAGCTCACGATCTCGGAGATCATGCGCTCGGATTCGCTGCGATCACCGTGGGCGAGCTGCAGCCGGGCCTCGACCACCACTGCCGACTCCGGCAGTTCGCTGTGGCGAAAACTCAACCCGATGTCGGACGCTGCAACGGTTCGTTCGCAGGTCGCGGCGAGGTCGACGATCGTGACGTCGATCAGCGATCCCGCCATGTCCGAGCCGTGTCCCCCGGCGTTCATCCTGACGGCACCGCCGATCGATCCGGGAACGCCCACAGCCCATTCGAACCCTGTGAGCCCCGCCGCAGCGGTCTTGCGGGCGACCACGGGCAGCGACGAACCCGCCGAGGCGGTCACCACCGCGCTGCTCGCATCGATGTCGAGTTTGTCGGCCAAGTCGACCAGCGTGACCGCGATCCCGTCGAAGCCGGCATCGGCGATCAGCATGTTGGAACCGCGGCCGATCGGGAGCACGTCGAGCCCCGACGCCCGCGCGGCGACTCCGACGCGAACGAGATCGTCGCTGGTCCGGGCCCGGACGAACACCGCCGCCGGCCCTCCGACTCGGTATGTCGTCAGCGGACCGAGCGCGACGCCGCGCTCGGCGAGTGCTCCCAGCGAGTCGACCGCGATGGCCACCCGATCGGCGAGGCAGTCGGCGTCATCTCCGACGTGCATCGAGCACCTCACCAGGCAGCGTGGCGATGTCGCCGCATCCCATCGAGATGCACACGTCACCGGCTCGCACCTCGCCCGACAGGAACGTGACGAGATCATCGCGCCGCGGGAGCCACACCACCCGGAGTTCCGGATGGGCCTCGGTCACGGCGTTCACGATCAGCTTGCCGGTGACACCGGGGATCGGGACGGTCCCGGACGGGTAGATGTCGGTCAGGACCACGACGTCGGCGTTGGTGAATGCGTGCGCGTACTCGTGCCACATCTCGGCAATGCGGTTGTACCGGTTCGGCTGGAATACGCCGATCACGCGCTGCCAGCCGTCGCCGCTGGCGCGGGCCGCGGCCAGCACGGCGTCGATCTCGGTCGGGAGGTGCGCATAGTCGTCGACGAACGTGGCGTTGCCGTCGCTCCCCCTGACGTCGAATCGACGCGCGACACCACCGAATCGGCCGAGCGCGGACGCGATGTCGTCGAACGCGACGCCGAGTTCGAGCGCCATGGCCACGACCCCCGTGGCATTCGCGACGTTGTGCAGTCCTCGCAGCGGGAGCGCGATCTCGCCGACCCGCTCGTGCGTTCCGGTGGAACCTCGCTGCTCGATCGTGAAGGTGAACGCACCCGCCGTCGCCACGACATCGACGGCACGGACATCGCATGCCGCCGAGAGCCCATACGTGACGGCACCGTGGCGGGCAGCGAGTGCCACGCACACATCATCGTCGCCGCACACCACCTTCGGACCAGGGACCTGGGCCAGGTACTGGTCGAAGCTGTCGATGATCCCGTCGTACGAGCCGTAGTGGTCGAGATGGTCGATCTCGACGTTGGTGAGAATCGTGCCGTGCAGCGGCAGTTCGAGATGGGTGCCGTCGCTCTCGTCGGCCTCGACGACCAACCATCTGCCCGAGGTCCACTGTGCCCCTGTTCCCACATCAGTGACGTCACCGCCCACGATGAAACTCGGGCGCAGTCCGGCGCCTGCGAGCACCAGCATCAACATCGACGTCGTCGTGGTCTTGCCATGCGTCCCGGCAACCGCAATGGAGTCGGCCTGGGCGCAGATCGACGACAGCATGCCGGCCCTCGTCAACACTCGGACGCCGGTACGCCGGGCTTCGTCGAGTTCGATGTTGCGGTCAGGGATCGCCGTGGAGGCTGTCACGGCGTCAACACCGTGCACGAGGGCACGATCGTGGCCGAGGTGCACATCGACGTGTGCTGCGCGCACACGTTCCAGCACCGGATGATCCCGCAGGTCCGAACCCGAGACACGGTGGCCCATCTCGGCGAGCGCAATCGCCACGGCGCTCATGCCCGGGCCGCCGACGCCCACCACGTGGAGACGATGCGGGATCGCGAGATCGAGCGGCGGGAGCGGGACCGAGGCACCCGGAACCAGCCGGGCGCGAAGTCGATCCACCGCCCCCACGCGCAGCGACTCGAACGGCGGCGCGACACCAGCGCGGGCAGAGACGGAGACGAGGGACGTCACGATGCAGCAGATGTTACGGCGACGCGCTCGATCAGTTCCGCCAATGCACCTGATCGGCTGATCGCTCCGCGTCGGCGGGCCGCGGCTGACAGCTCGCTGCATCTCGATGGATCGCCGCGAAGGGCGTCGATCTGCTCGCCGAGACGTCCGAGATCGCTCTCGGCCAGCAGGACAGCGCCGTCGACCTCGCTGAGCCAGCGGACGTTGTCGGTCTGATGGTCATCGGCCGCGTCCGCCCAGGGCACCAGGATCGCGGGCGTCCCGGTGACGGCGACCTCGTGCACGGTGCTCGCTCCGCCGCGCCCGATGAGCAGGTCGCATCCGGCATACACCGCATCCATCGCGGACTCGTACGCGACGACCTGGTGCAGCACGCCGTTGCTCCCATCGCCCACTGTCTCGACGTTCGCGGCGAAGCGCTCGCCGGCCACTTGTCGAACCGCCAGCGACCGGTCGTCACGGTGAACCTGCAGGTAGTCGGCAACTGCTGCGTTCAGCACTCCTGAACCCAGAGAGCCGCCCATGACGGCCACGAGGAACCGATCGTCGGCGATTCCGAACGACGCACGTGCCGCCGACCGCTGCGGGCCGGACCGCTCGACATCGAGGATGACCCGGCGAACAGGCGCCCCGGTCAGTTCCGCCCGCGGGAGCGGCGAGTTCTCGAATGCAACGGCACATGCTGCGGCTCGTCGGGCAGCGAGTCGGCTGGCACGTCCGGGCGTGCGGTCGTACGACACCACCACGACCGGGATGTCCAACCGGCGCGCGGCGAACACCGCCGGCATGCTGGCGTATCCCCCGACCGACACCACGACCTCAGGCGCCCACCGGCGCAACAGCGTGGTCGCCCGCCGCGTCGCACTGATCATCTTCGTGACGAACGCGAGGTTCTCTCGCGTGATGCGGCGTTGGAACCCGACGACGTCGAGGAAGTCGTGCGGGTATGGCGTCCCGGGGAGCAGGCGGGTCTCGATACCTCGCTGGGCGCCGACGTATCGGATGCTCGTCGCGTCATGACCGCCAGCCACGAGCGCATCGGCCACGGCCAGCGCGGGCAGGACGTGGCCCGACGTTCCGCCACCGGTGACAACGGCGAACACACTCATGCTCAGCCCTCGGGGCGAGATGGCGAGTTGACGCGCCTGGCGACGCTCAACAGCAGGCCGGCTGCAATCATGCTGACGAACAACGAGCTGCCGCCCGCCGAGAAGAACGGCAATGTCAGCCCGGTCACCGGCATCAGGCCGGTGACGCCGCCGAGATTGACGATTGCCTGGACGCCGAACCATGCAGCCAAACCGCCGGCCAGCAACATCCCGAACCGATCGGTCGTGGCGAGGGCGACCTGGATGCCCAGTCCGACGAGCATCACGAATCCACCGATGACCGCAATGGTGCCCACGAGGCCCAGTTCGTCGGCGATGACCGCAAAGATGAAGTCGCTGTGGGCATAGGGCAGGTACCCCAGCTTGCCGTTGCTCCCACCGATCCCGGACCCGGACAGTCCGCCCGACGCCATGCTCAAGAAGCCCTGATAGGTCTGATAGGCGAGGTGATCCTTCTCTTCCGACACGTTCATGAAGGCGGTGAACCGGTCGAGTCGGCGAGGACTCGACACGACGAACAGCAGCGCTGCGCCCACGGCGCCGGCCACCATGACGGCCAACGGCGTCGCCGGGACTCCGGCGATCCAGGCCACGCCGAACACGATCGCACCGAGCACGACGGCTGATCCGAGGTCGCCCTGAGCCAGACACAGGCCCGCTCCGACCATCGCCAACACACCGAGTGGGACGAGCGTCGAGTGACGGTCGGCGAGGGCGTCGCGTCGACGTGTGAGCAGATCGGCAGCCAGCACGATCACCACGAGTTTGAGGAACTCCGACGGCTGCAGGCTGAGCGGACCGAGACGCACCCAGGAGTGGGCCCCGTTCACGCTGGCACCGATGCCGGGAGCGAACGGCGCCGCCATGGCGGCGGCCGACAACAGCCCCAGCGGAATCACGAACCTACGCCACGACCGGTAGGGGATCCGGGCGACGACGACGAGACCGACCAGCCCGATGGCAGCCCACATCGCCTGCTTGGCGAACACCCGGTACGGCGAGTGCCCGAGGTTGGCTTCGGTGACGGCGGATGCCGACAGCACCATCACGAGACCGAGCATCACGAGCACCGTGACCACGCCTGCAATGGCGTAGTAGGTACCCGGCGGCGGACCGAGCACTTCTCGGGCGCCGACCACCCGGGGAGCGCGACGATCGGCGGCCGGCACGGTCCGACGCTCGTTGGCGCCTCGTGGCGGTCGACGTTGCGGGTTCTCGCTCCCTTGGATGCGGTCGAGTGCCGCTCGGCGCCGGTCGGCAACGGTCAACGTGCTGGACATGCGTGCTCCTCGTGGGGGATGTTCGTGACGAGCGTTCGGAAGTGTTCGCCACGGTGTTCGAAGTTGCGGTACTGATCGAAGCTGGCACACCCCGGCGACAACAGCACCGTGGATCCCGGGACGGGCGATGGTCCGTGCCAGCTCGACGGCGGCGGCCATGTCGTCGACGACATCACGACGCGCCACCCCCTCGAACGCTGCAACGATTGCCGGCGCCGTCGCCCCGAGCGCGATGACAGCGTCGACGTGGCTGCGATCGGCCGCCATGGATGACAGATCGACGTGTTTGTCGTACCCGCCCGCGATGAGCACGATGTGATCGAACGATCGAATCGCTGCGCCAGCGGCGTGCGGCGTGGTCGCCTTCGAGTCGTTGAACCACGCCACGTCGTTCCATGTTCCGACGTGCTCGAGGCGATGGGGCGGCCCGGTGAACGATGCGAGTGCAACGGCGACGGCCGATCCATCGACGAGCCCGGTCTCCAACACCAGTGCGGATGCAGCCAGTGCGTTGGTGATGTCGTGAGGCAGGCTTCGGCGCATCGCCTCGATCGCAACGATGTCGCCTCCCGGCCCGCGCAACGATCCACCGGCCAGGTGGTAGTCGGCACCACTCGCCCCGAACGTCACGTGTCGGCCGGGGGCCGCGACGAGGCGACGCATGACCGCCTCGTCGTCGACGAAGCCGACGGCGACGTCGTTCGGTCGCTGGTTCGCGTAGACCTGCGCCTTGGCGAGTTCGTAGGACGACATCGAACGATGCCAGTTCAGGTGGTCGGGAGCGAGATTCAACCAGGCTGCGCCATCGGCACGGAACGACGGTGTCCAAGCCAGACGGAAGCTGGTCGCCTCCACGACGAAGGCGTCGAGATCCAACGCGATGGCGTCGACGAGCGGTGTGTCGGTGTTGCCGGCGTCGATCGTGCGCAGCCCACCGGCGCGAAGCATCTCGACGGCGAGCAGCGTCGTGGTCGTCTTGCCGTCGGTGCCGGTGATCGCCAGCATCGGGCGCGCTCCCCCGCTGCGTTGCTGCTCCCATCGGTAGGCCAGTTCGATCTCCGACACGAGTTCCACGCCCACCGTCTGCGCCGTGGTGACGACATCGTGGGTCTCGGGAACGCCGGGTGCCGGACTCACCAGATCACACGATCGGATCAGCCCGTCGAGTTCGGAACCGATCGGCCGCTCGATGATCTGCACGTCGAGCTCCTGCGCCAGTTGGCGACGCTCGGCGGTGACCTCGTCGTCGGCAACGACGACCTCGATGTCATGGCGTTGTAGTGCTCGCACGGTGGCGGCCCCCGCTACTGCGAGGCCGTACACGAGCGCGCGTGTCACGATCCACCCGCCGTGATGTCGGTGAAGTCACCGATGAAGATGGCCAACGCGGTGGCGACGCAGATCGCCGAGATCAGCCAGAAACGGATGATGACCGTGGTCTCGGGCCAACCGACGAGTTCGAAGTGATGATGGATGGGCGACATGCGGAAAAGCCGTTTCTTGCGGCCCGAAGCCTTGAACACGCCCATCTGGATGGCGACGGAGCCCGCCTCCATGACGTTGATGCCACAGATCAACACGAGCAGCAGCGTCGTGTTCAGCGTCAGGGCGCAAAACGCCAGCGCGGCGCCGAGGGCCAGAGCCCCGACGTCACCCATGATGATCCGCGCAGGAGCTGCGTTCCACCAGAGGAACCCGAGGCAGCCGCCGGCAAAGGCCGCAGCGAAGACGCCCATG
Organism: Ilumatobacteraceae bacterium; assembly: GCA_963716235.1. Lineage (GTDB taxonomy): Bacteria > Actinomycetota > Acidimicrobiia > Acidimicrobiales > Ilumatobacteraceae > Sva-07. Next base: position 50,300 of record CAVQTE010000001.1, read on the forward strand.
TCGAGCGGGTTGACGACCGTGCCGTAGATGTCGGGGTTTCGGAACGCCCAGTACGCGATGATCGTGAAGGCTCCGAATCCCATGAGCGCCGAGCCCGAGGCGAGACCGTCGAGCCCATCGGTGACGTTCACCGCATTCGTCGTCGCCCAGATGATCATGCCCGCCCAGATCACCCACACCGCTGTGGGGACCTCGAGCCCGACGTCGCCCCTCGTGATGTTGATCGTCTCGGAGATGCCCGTCGCCACGACGAGCCACCAGGCCATCAGGATGCTGGCGATCATGGTGATGTAGTTCTTCTGCTTCCAGAAGATGCCTCGGTTGTGCCGCTTGCGGACCTTGATGAAGTCGTCGAGGAATCCCATCAGCGCCATGAACAGCACGCCGACCCAGACGATCATCGACTGGTCCGAGAACGCGAGTCCTCGACGGAGGTGGGCGACGAGCCAGCCGACGAAGGCGGCGACGACGATGGCGATGCCTCCCATCGTCGGGGTGCCCTGCTTGTGCATGTGATGTTCGGGCCCGTGATCCTCCTTGCCGAGGATCGGCTGACCATGTCCATGTGTGCGGAAGAATGCGATCAGCCAGCGGGTGCCGAACAGCGACACCAGCATGGCGCTGGCGCCGGCGAGCATGATGGCGATCATGCCAACGCCTCCAGGATGTCGATGGCCACTTGGACGTCGTCGAAGTCGACCGTTCGGTCGGCGTACTCCTGGGTGCGTTCGTGACCCTTTCCGGCGATCACGACGACATCACCTTCCCGGGCGGACTCGAGGGCGGTCCGGATGGCCGATCGACGGTCGGGGTCAGTCACGACTCGGGCACGGTAGTCGGCTGCGACTCCATCGATGATGTCATCGATGATCGCGGTCGGCTCCTCGCTGCGGGGGTTGTCCGACGTCACGACGACCCGATCGGCGAGTTCGGCAGCTGTCCGACCCATCTCGGGTCGCTTGGGCCGGTCGCGCTCTCCGCCACATCCGAACACGACGACGACCGAGTTCCCGTCGGCAACAGCGCGAGCCGAAGTGAGGATCTCGCCGAGTCCGTCCGGCGTGTGCGCGTAGTCGACCACGATCGTCAGGCCGAGGCGGTCGGCGGCCGGAGTCCTGACCAACTGGAACCGGCCGGGGACCACAGCCACCGATCGCAGCGCGGCCGCCGCGATGGCCGGCTCGACACCGAGCTCGACTGCGGTCGTCAGGGCGATCAGCGAGTTGGACACGTTGAAACGACCACCGATGGGAACCTCGACCTCGAGGCCGTTCCAGCGGTACCGGTGCGACGCCGCGTCGACGTACACCTCGCCGAGGTCGTCGGTCGACACCGCAACCACTCGGAACTCCGGATCCTCCACCGTGTCGGCGAGCAGGCGGCCGTGGGGATCGTCGACGTTGATGACGCCGAGCCGGGAGAATGAGGGCGAGAACAGCCGGGCCTTGGCGCGGAAGTACTCCTCCTGCGAGCCGTGAAGATCGAGATGATCGTGGCCCAGGTTGGTGAACACGACCGCATCGAATTCGGTGCCGTCGACTCGGTGGAGAGCAAGCGCATGTGACGACACCTCGAGCACTGCGGCGTCACAGCCGTCATCGAGGAAGCCCCGCAACGTCCGTTGCAGGTCCGCTGCTTCGGGCGTGGTCCGCGGACCGTGCAGCGTTCCGACGACCCCGGTCGCCCGTCCACTCCGGTTGAAGATCGCCTCGAGGAACTGTGCCGTGGTCGTCTTGCCGTTCGTCCCGGTGATCCCGACCGTCGTCAGTGAACGACTTGGATGACCAGCCAGCAACGCAGCGATCGGGCCGACCCGAACACGAGTGTCGTCGACCACGATCTGGGCAACCGGCGCATCGACGAGATGATCGACCAACAGCGCCACGGCGCCGTCGCCGACGGCCTGGTCCGCGAAGTCGTGTCCGTCGAACGACGTGCCGCGCAGGCAGACGTACAACGAGCCCGGCGTGACCCGACGCGAATCGTCGACGACATCGGTGACCACGATCCCCCTGCCGAGCAGGTCCTCCACCTGCTGGATGCCGGACGGATCGCCGACCACGTCAGCCGGCCTCGCAGTTGGGTGCGCCGGGATTCGGCGCGATGCCCAACTCGTGGATCAGTGTCGGCGCGAGTTCGGCGAACACCGGCGCGGCCGCGGTGCCACCGAACCTGTCGTCCGTGCCTGCAGGTGGCTCGTCGACCGACACGAGCACCGTCACCTGCGGATCATCGGCCGGGAAGAAGCCGACGAAGCTCGCGTAGTAGATGCGATCACCGTTGTCGTCGAAGTAGGTGCCGTTGTCGGCCACCTTGAACGCTGTGCCGGTCTTCCCAGCAATCGACAGCCCGTCGACCTGGGCCCGTGTGGCGGTGCCGGTGCACACCACGTTGCGCATCATCTCGGTCGTCTGCACTGCCGCCTGTTCGGACACGACGCGATGTTCCGGCGATGGCGGAGTGTCGGTAACCGTTCCGTCGGGTCCGACCGTCGACTTGACCAGTTTCGGCGCGACGTACACACCGTCGTTGGCGATCGTGTTGATCGCTGCCACGAGCTGCAACGACGTGCTGGCGACGCCCTGGCCGTAGGCGACCGTGACTCGTTCGGAGCCCCACAGGTCGTCGGCCTGCTTGAGGATGCCGGTCGATTCGCCGGGGAAGTCGAGTTCGGTCCTCTGGCCGAGTCCGAAGGCGGCCATGTAGTCGCGATGGCGCCAGCGACCCATCTCCTGTTGCACCATGATCGTGCCGATGTTCGACGACTCGGTGAGAATCTGCGAGACCGACAACCACTCGTCGGGATGCTGATGGGAGTCCGTCAGGAGATCGTCGTAGTACTGCTTGCGCCACGGCACGAGATACGACGTCTCGGGTGTGACGAGTCCGTCGCTGAGTGCACTCGCGACCGTGATGACCTTGGCCACCGATCCCGGCTCGTAGGCATCGACGGCGGCGTAGTTGCCGGATGTGACCTCGTAGGCGCCGCTCTCGTCGTTCTGGCGGACCGAGGCCATCGAGTAGATCTCGCCGGTGTCGGTGTCGACCACGATCGCCGTCGCGCCGCGTGCACCGATCTCGGAAACCTTCTCGAGCAGCACCTGTTCGGTCGAGTACTGGATGGAGCGGTCGAGCGTGAGGACGAGATCGTTCCCGGACACCGGCTGCGCCGTGACCGTCTCCGAGCCAGGGATCGAGCGTCCGTTCGGCGCCACCTCGCGGCGCAACTGGCCACCGGTTCCGGTCAGGATGCCGTCGTACTGCAGCTCCAGACCGGAGATCCCGACGCCATCGATGTTGGTGCTGCCGATGATGCTCCGGCCGGTGTCGCCACCGGGCATCTCGCGGCGGCTCTCGCGGTCGACGTTGACCCCGGCGAGGCGCATCGCCGAGATCTGGTCGCCCACCTCTGCGTCGGCCTGGCGCTGGACGAACATGAACCCGCGATCCTTTGCGGCGATCTCGGCGAGCAGCTCGTTGACCCTGTCGTCGGACAACCCGAGGAGGTCGTCGAGCATCTGCACGGTTGCGGGACCGTTCTCGATGAGCTTGGGGTTGATCGACACCGTGACCGCCGGGACCGACATCGCGAGTTCGTTGCCGTACCGATCGAAGACCGTTCCTCGCTGGCCGGGCAGCTCGACCGAGCGGGTCCACTGGTCGGTCGCCGCCGAACGCAGGGTCTCGGCCTCGGCGGTCTGGAGAAACGCCACTCGCACGACGATGCCGACCATGATCGCGGTCACGACGACGAGCGCAAGGATCAGTCGACGCCGCGGAGATCCGACACGGAATCGGGAGCGCGGGCGTGGGTGCGGTGCGCGCACACGCCGACGTGCGGTCGCCCGCGTTCGTGGCATCGGCGCGCGGTGGCCAGTGGTGCGGTGGCGTTGTGTTGGGGACTCTGCGGTCTTCTTCGTGGGTGCCAGGCGCGCCGGGTGCCACTCGGGCCGCGGCAGTCGACACCGAACGTGTTGACGCGCCTCGGGATGTCGCAGGGGCGCCATGGCGACGTTGTCCGGTGGTTGCGTGGGTGCGTGTCGACGTCGGTTTCACGGCAGACGCTCCGTGACGGACTTCACGGCACGGAACTGGTCGAGTGGATCGGTGTCGATGGTGATCTGCACGGCCCGGTCGCTGATGACGCCTGCTGCGGCGATCTGCGCCGCGAGCAGCTGCGGGCTCACGTCGATGAACTCGGTGGCGTCACCGCGCTGCATCCCGAGCGCTCCGGCGGCGTTCGCCAGTCGAACCGGCGAGCGCAACTCGGCTCGTTCGTAGCGAAGTTCGTCGAAGCGTTCGCGCTCGGCGGCAACCGAGCGCTCCAGTCGATCGATCTGCAGCTGGCGCCCGGCGAGCTGGGTGTGGAACACCGCACCTCCGAGCAGACTCAGGAACACCATCGTCCATGCCATCACCGCGAGAAATGCGGGCCAGCGGCGGCGGTGTTCGACCACTGCCAGTTCGGGGCGAGCCGACACCCGACCCGATGTTCGACGCGCCGAGACCCGTCGCTTGCCGATGGGCTCGACGTCACGCAACAGTGGGATTGCAGCCATCACTCGCCTCCGTCGTGCTCGTCGTCGGTGTTGGTGTCGGTGTCGGTGTCGGCAATGGGCATGCCGTCGCTCTTGCGGGTGGCGATGATGCGCTCGACGACCCGGAGGCGTGCCGACGCCGCCCGACGGTTGTCGGCCCGTTCCGCGGCACTCGGCTTCTTCGGGATCCCGCGAACGATACGGACGGTCTGAATTGCACCACAGACGCACGGCAGGTCATCGGGACAGTCACATGCGCCGGATGCCGAGGCGAAGCGATCCTTGACGATGCGATCCTCGCCCGAGTGGTACGACAGCACCGCGATACGCCCGCCGGGGCGGGTCGCTTCGACTGCCGCGTCGAGTGCGTCGGGGAGCACGCCGAGTTCGTCGTTGACCTCGATGCGGATGGCCTGGAAGGTCCGCTTGGCGGGGTGTCCGCCGGTGCGCCGTGCAGCGGCAGGGATCGCCGTGGTGACCACCGCTGCGAGTTCGGTCGTCGTCTGTATCGGGCGGGCGGCACAGATCGCGCGGGCGATGCGGTCGGCGAATCGTTCGTCGCCGTAGCGGCGGATCACTCGGGCGAGGTCGCGTTCGGAGTAGCCGTTCACGACGTCGGCAGCCGACCACGTCTGGTCGGTGTCCATGCGCATGTCGAGCGGGCCGTCATGTCGGTACGAGAACCCTCGGTCGCCTCGGTCGAGCTGGGGTGATGACACCCCGAGGTCGAACAGTGCTCCGCTGATGGCCTCGATGTGGTGCTCGTCCAGTGCCGCGCCGAGCTCGTCGAATCGACGACGGCTCGTACGAACCCGGTCGCCGTACGGTGCGAGTGCCTCCGACGCTGCATGCAGTGCGTCGGCGTCCTGGTCGATGCCGAGGATGTCGAGGTCGGCGCGCGAGTCCAGCAATGCCGCGCTGTGGCCGCCGCCGCCGAGCGTGGCGTCGACGATGGTTCCGCTGGGAACCGTCGAGAACAGCGCGGTGATCTCGTCACGCATCACGGGGTCGTGGTCGAACGCTTCACTCATCATCCGCGGGCGATCTCGTGCTGTCCGGCAGCTTCGTTTGCACGGTAGGTCTGCGGATCCCAGATCTCGATCTGGTCGAGATACCCCAACACCACGACCGCGGCTTGTGGCTCGATGCCCGCATGTTGACGCAACCGCGTGTCGAGGGTGATGCGACCCTGCTTGTCGATCGTTGCCTGCGTTGCCGACGACGCGAAGGCCCTCAACCGGTTGCGGCTGATCTCACCGCGTTTGGCCTTGTCGACGAGCTCGGTGGCCTGTTCGTCGAACGACTCGACGCTGCGAACGCTGACGCAGCCGTCGTCGCCGAAGAAGAGGTAGCACTGGTCGCCGAGTTCTCCCCGGTACGACGAGGGCAGTGCCACTCGTCCCCGTTCGTCGAGCTGTCGCTCGTAGACCCCGACAAACACGCGCCGCGTCCCTCTCGCTTCCTGTCTCGTTCCCCCGCGGCGGACCTGCCGTGCCGGGAACGCGGGAGACCTCCCCAGCAATCCCCATTCTTCCCCCAAACACCCCCAATGTCAACCATTCTCCCCCATTTCCCTCCGCACCCCACCCGATCGTCCCCCACCAGCCCCGCTCGGCACCCCTTTTTGTGTGAGCGACAAGCGCTGCCACGCGCACCGTTGCTCACACGAATCCCATGCGCCAGATTTGCGTGAGCGACGATCGCGACCGGCGATGTTGTCGCTCACACAAACGGCCAGGCGGAAGGCCGGATCAGAGGCGGGCGGCGAGCGCGGCGGGGATCGCGTCGGCGATCGATCGCGGCACCGTGGCGACCGGTTGCAGGTCAGCGACGGACGGGCGGTGCGCCAACAGATCGACGAGTGCAGCCGGGTCGTACTGGCTGTACCAGCAGCACTGCAGTCGTGCAGCGTGCCGTGTCCGACGCTGGCTGATGCCCACGAGCTTCTCATCATCGAGCAGGACCTCGCCGGAACCGAGACCGTCGAAGCACACTGCCGACGACCACGCGGACGACACCATCGGCCCCTCGTGAACCGAGACGGTCCGCTCGCCGAGCAGCTCGCCGAGCACGCCGGCAACGTGCCGACCGAGCCACACCATCGGCGCATGGATGTCGTCGGCCCACCCCGGCGACCCGGCGGGCACGATCACGTCGACCCAGGTCACCGCCCCAGGAACGAGCAGTACCGCTCCCCCGCCGCTTCGACGCCGGACCACCTCGACGCCGGCACGGCGGCACGCCTGTTGGTCGACCACGTCTGCGGACTGCGTCGAACCCAGGACGAGCGCCGGCGACGTGATGTCGTGCCACCAGATGTCCGTCGATGCGGGATCGGGGACGACGCGCGCATGGAACTCCGCGGCAGTCGATGCCGATCTCACCAGCCGGTACGAGCAACCCACGACGTCAGGAGGCGAGGGGCAGGTAGGGCCGCCAGGTCTCGGGAACACCGCTCACCGAGACGACGACCCAGGCCGTGGCGCGGGGCGCCCGACACGGCCGGGCGAGACGCATGCCCGCCTCGTCGGGGGTCCGATCGCGCTTGCCGAGATTGCACGGGCGGCACGCTGCCGCCACGTTCTCCCAACTGTGCGGTCCGCCTTTCGACCGCGGCACGACATGGTCGATCGAGTCGGCACGGTCACCGCAGTACTGACAACGGTCGTCGTCGCGGGCGAAGATTGCTCGCCTCGACAGGGCGGCGCGCCGGACGTAGGGAACTCTCACCATGTATCGCAGGCGGATCACCGACGGACACCGCAAGCTGAGGCGCTCCGAGTGCAGAACCGTGCCGGTGTCCTCCAGGACCTCGGCCTTCTCGGCCAGTACCAGGCACGTGGCGCGGTGCGACGACACGATGCTGAGCGGCTCGAAACTCGCGTTGAGGACAAGCGCGCTCAACACGGACTCACGTCCCGAATCGTTGCCAGTCGCGGCACCATCGCAGATAGTTCAGCACATCATCCGGTTCGGGGCGATGCGGGGTTTCGCCATATTGGGTGAGCAGCCGGAACCGGAGGTACGAGCGAGACGGCACCGGCAGGTACGGCGCGCGTGTCCACCATCGGTTCGGAACGAGTCGCCATGCCTGGCTGACGGCAGTCGGCCACAGCCGCGGATGCGCCGCCACGACAGCGATCACCCGAATCATGCTCAGGCCGGCTTCGGTTCCTTCGGGAGTTGCAGGATCATCTCGCCGATGATGTTGCGCTGGATCTGCGACGACCCCGCATAGATGGTGCCGGCTCGGGCGTTGAGGAACGTGCCCACCCACGATGCCGACGAGTTCGCCGCACCCGGGTCGTCGGTCTGGAACGCCGAGGATGGAGGACGACCCTCGGTGTACAAGGCATCGGCACCGAGGATGTCGACGGCGAGTTCGGTCACCTTCAGGTGGTACTCGCTCCAGTACAGCTTCGAGATCGCACCGTCGGGGCCCGGATGGTGACCAGCCAGGAACTGCGTCAGCGTGCGCTGACCCAGGAACTTCATGATCTGCACCTTCGAGTAGCACCACGCCAACCGCTGGCGGATGACCGGATCGTCGGCGACGCCGCGTTCGCGAGCGAGTTCGAACAAGCGCTCGATTTCGGCCTGGTAGCGGATCGGTCCCGTGGCGGCCGCCTCACCCCGCTCGAACCCGAGCAGCGACATCGCAACGGCCCAACCGTTGTTGACGCCCCCGACCACGTTCTCCTTCGGGCACCGTGCGTCGGTGTAGAAGACCTCGTTGAACTCACTGTCGCCGGAGATCATCTTGATGGGGCGGACCTCGATACCGGGCTGATCCATCGGCACCAGCAGGAACGAGATGCCCTTGTGCTTGGGGGAATCGGGATCGGTTCGAGCGAGCGTGAAGATGTGGTCGGCGAGATGGCCCGCCGAGGTCCAGATCTTCTGACCGTTGAGCACCCACTCGTCGCCATCGAGTTCGGCCCGCAGACCGACATTGCCGAGATCGGAGCCGGCATTCGGTTCGGAGTATCCCTGGCACCACGTGTCGTCACCCGACAAGATGCGCGGGAGATACTGAGCCTTCTGCTCGTCGGAGCCCCACATCAGCAGTGTGTTTCCCAGCATCTGGATGCCGAACACGTCGTTCGGTCCCCCACTCGGAACGCCGGCCTTGGTGAACTCCTCGGCGAGGATGACCTGCTCGGTTGCGCTCAACCCGGCTCCGCCGTACGCCTGCGGCCAGCCCGGAGCCAGATAGTTGGCCTCGTACAGCGTCTTGCGCCACTCGGTGACGAAGTCGACGATCGCGTCACCCTCGAGTGCGCCCACCCCCTGCCAGTTGGAAGGGAGCTTCTCGGCGAGGAACGCCTGGACTTTCTCGCGGTAGGCCTCGGCCTCGGCGGTGTAGGTCGGTTGCATGGCCACCGACACTACTCGGGATCGATTCAGCGGCCCAGGTCCGATGTGGCCCGCAGGGCCACCGACGCAGCGGCAACGAGTGGCTGGCCGAAACCCGAGAGCTCGACGACTCGGAGGTCGGCAAGGTGCGTGAGGCGGGATCGCAGGGCGAGTTCCCGCCGAAGTGAGTCGAGCACGGGATCACCGAAGGTGTCGATGACCGCACCCCCGACGAAGAAGGTGGTCACATCGAACGCTGCGGCCGCTGACGCGATGGCCCGTCCCAGCATGATGCCCGTGCGGTCGATCATCGACGGGGTGGCTCGGCGCATCGGCCGATTCATCTCGGCCTCGAGTGCCGTCGTCGATGCGTAGGCGCTGAGACACCCCGATGCCCCACAGGCACACACGGCGCCGCCGGGTTCGACCGCAACGTGCGCCAACGAGCCGGCGTTGCCGTGGGCTCCACGCAACCGGACGCCGTCGATGACCACGGCCGACTCGATGGTCTGGTCGAACAGCGCCAGGAGGAAACTCGGAACCTCGACGGCATCGCCGTTCCACTGTTCGGCCGTGGCTGCGGCGCCTGCGAGCGTGTCGAGATGCACCGGCAGACCTGTCAGGTCCTCCAGCTGCTCGCGCAGCGGGAAGGCACGCCACGCCTGAATCGATGCAGGAGACACCGAACCCGCTTCGACGTCGATGGGGCCCACACAGCTGACGCCGACCAGTGACGGGAGGACCACGTCGTCGGGGCGAGCAGCCAGGATCCGCCGCACGATCGCCTCCAGCGAGCGCCACACCTCTCGACCGGACGTCCCCACCCGATCCCGTACGAGCACGTCGCCGTCGCCACTGACGATGCCGGCCGAGAGTCGACCGGGGTCGATCACCACGGACAGCACCGTTTCGCAGTCGGAACTCACGGCCAACGAACCTAACGTGCATCGGCGGACCGAAGTGGAAACGCGTTCAGCGGTGTCCGTGATCCCCGGCACCAGATGCAATCCGGGTCGCTCAGTTCGTTGCCGAACGAACGAACTTGACACGGTGCCGAAGTGACGAAGATCGAAACGCAAGATGAACACCAGGTGAACGCCCTGGCCATTCGTCCGTTCCGATACCTCTGGCTCAACAATGTCACCTTCTTTCTGGTCACCAACGCGCAGCGCTTCGTGTTCGGCTGGCTGGTCCTCGACGGTCTCCAGCGCGATGAGGGCATCCAGGGGATCGTCGTGTTCACCCTCGGGCTGCCGGCTGCGTTCCTCGTGTTGCAGGCAGGCGCCTGGGCGGACCGGTGGGACCGCCGCCGCATGCTGATCGTGACCCAAGTTGCGGGTGGCGTCGTGATCGCGGCAACCGCACTCCTCGTCGGATCCGACCAGATCAGCTTGAGCTGGGTGATCGTGGCAACGTTGCTCGCAGGGTCGGCGTCAGCCATCGGAGCGCCCGTTCGATCATCGCTGATCCCCGCGCTGGTACCCAGAGACCAGCTCTTCGGCGCAATCGCCCTGAACGCGATCGCCATGACGTTGTCGCTCATTCTCGGTCCGGTGCTCGCCAAGACCATCGGCGATCAGTTCGGCTTCGAGGGTGCATTCTGGTTCCAGGCCGCGTTGCTGTTCGTCGGGGTCGCCTTCCTGATGCGACTGGAGGTGCCACCGCACGAGATCGTCCACGAGCGACGCTCGGTCGTCGTGGAGACCAAGCTCGCCGTGCGTCACGTACTCGGCGACCCTCACGTGAGGACGTTGTTCGGCCTACTGCTCGTCGCGAGCATGACCATCAATCCGGCCGTCATGGTGACCCTGCAGGCCCACGTGAAAGACGAGTTGGGGCGCAGCGCCGGCGAGGCCGCGATCCCGTTCGCGATGATGGGCGTCGGTATCGCCATCAGTTCGGTGGTGATTCTGCGTCAGGGCGACATGAAGAACAAGGGCGCCGTGTTCCAGCGGGCGATGATGGTCGGCACCGCGATCACGTTCCTGGTCGGACGGTCGAACAGTTTCACCCAGGTCATCGCGCTGTCGTTCGTCATGGGTCTCGCGGGAGGGTTCTTCATCAACATGAACCAAGGGCTCATCCAGGCCAACACACCCCAACCGATGATGGGTCGCGTGATGGGGCTGTACACGCTCGTCACGGTCGGGTTACTCCCGTTCGGGGCGCTGCTGCTCGGCCTGCTCGCCTCGGTCGTCGGTGTGGGCAACGCCATCAGTATCGCGGGAGCGATCGGCTTCGGGATCGTGCTGATCACCTACATCCGCAATGCCGACCTACGCCAGCTGGCGTGAGTGTCCCTCCGACACCGATTCTGCGGCGAGCAGACCGCGGAGTGTGCAGCCCGACTCTCACCCCGTAGCCGCTCCGTCTACCCTTGCCGCGGTGAGCATTGAAACTGCCGATGGCAGCGCGCCGACGTTGACCGAACCCGATGGTTCCGAGCCGGCAACGATGCGAGGATTCGCCGATCTCTTCGATGCGATCACGGCCAACGTGGCCCAGGTGTTGCGCGGCAAGAACGACACGATCGAGCTCGCCGTGATGTGTCTGCTCGCCGAAGGGCACCTCCTGGTGGAAGATGTACCCGGCGTGGGCAAGACGAGCCTCGCCAAGGCGTTGGCCGCGTCGATCCACTGTTCGTGGAAGCGGATCCAGTTCACGCCTGACCTGTTGCCCGCCGACCTCGTCGGCGTCAGCATCTACCAACGTTCGACCGAGACATTCCAGTTCGAACCCGGTCCCCTGTTCGCCAACATCGTGCTGGCCGACGAGATCAACCGCGCATCTCCGAAAACGCAGTCGGCACTGCTCGAGGCGATGGAGGAGCGCCAGATCACCGCAGATGGTCGCAGCCGCCCCCTCGAGCCGCCGTTCATGGTGATCGCAACGCAGAACCCGATCGACCAGGAGGGCACGTACCGGCTGCCGGAGAGCCAGCTCGATCGATTCCTGTTGCGCATCGCAATCGGCTACCCCGATCGGACCGCCGAAATGGAGATGCTCGACGCGCAGGGATCAGCCGGGGCGTTGCGAGCGCTCGAACCGGTGGTGTCCACCGAGGAGGTTCTCGCGATGATCGCCGCCGTGCGACAGGTCCACGTCGCCAAGGCGTTGAAGTCGTACCTGATCGACCTCGCCGAAACGAGTCGCCGCCATCCCTCGATCGAACTCGGCCTGTCGCCGCGCGCAACGCTGCAGCTCGCCGCCGCCTCGAGGGCTCACGCCGCAGCGCGGGGTCGCAGCTACGCGACACCCGACGACGTCAAGGCGGTCGCCCAGGCCACGCTCAGCCACCGCATCGTGGTCAGGTCCGATCACGGCGCACAGCTCTCACCTGCTGACGCGATCAGCGAGGTGTTCGAGGCCGTCACGGTCCCGGTGCCCCGGTGAAGGTGCCCCGCTCGACGTGTTGACCCGTCAGGGCATCGTCGTGCTCTTCGCCGGAGTGTCGGCAGTCGCCATCGGACGCGTCTTCGCCGTCATCGAATTGTTCGTGATCGGCGCAGCCTGCTTCGCAGCGGCGATCACGGCCTTCGGCTACGTCCGTCTGCGTCGACCGCGGATCCAGGCCAACCGTTGGATCCATCCGACCGTGCTCGTCGCCGGCGACACCGGTCGAGTCGACATCCATCTCGAGCAACGTGGAAGGGTCCGGTCGGCACCGTGCGTGCTCGCCGAGACGGTCCGGCGGACGATGGGCGACACACGCGTCGCCCGGTTGCCGGTCGGAGCGCTCCCGCGCGGCGCTCGGAGCACGACCGGCTATCAACTGCCGACTGCAGTGCGCGGCGTGATCCTCATCGGCCCACTCGACGTCGAGCTCGGCGACCCACTCGGACTCGCCCGTTCCACGACCACGATCGCCGACACCGATGAGGTGATCGTGGCGCCACGTGCCCATCTGCTCGACATGCCCCATCTCGGACAGGGCGCCCTCGGAATCGAGTTGCTGGCCAAGGCGAGACGACTTGGGCCCGGCGAGTTCCACGGCCTGCGTGAATACGCCGAAGGTGACGAACCGCGCACGATCCACTGGAGGTCGTCGGCGCGATCGGATTCGCTGATGGTCAAGGAGCACGCAGTCGTTGGGCTCCACCGGTGCACCGTCGTCTTCGACGCAGCTCCGTCAGCCCACCGCGACGCCGACGCATTCGAACGCGGGGTGACGGCGGCAGCGAGCCTCGTGCACAGCGCGGTACGGGCGGGGTTGTCGACACGATTCGTCACCGCCGGAGGCATCGATCTCCGTGGTCCCGAGGTGGCGGCGAACTGCCTGCGTGTCCTCGCTCGAGTCGAGCCGACCGACGACCCGTTGCCCGTGGTCGACCGCGACACGGGCGAGGGACTGGGTCTCGTCGTGGTGATCACCGGATCGGCGAGCGGCCCGGCCTGGGCATCGGCACGTTCGATTCTCGATCCGACACTGACCACCGTGTTGGTGTCGACCAACGGGCCGAGAGCGTCCAACGCCGCGGCTCGCGGCCTCGTCGTCGTTGCGCCCACCGACGATGCCTTCATCTCGGGCTGGCAGTCGCTGGCGGGACACGGCCGACTCGACCTGGTGGACGCATGAGCATCGAGCAGTCACGCGTCTTGCCCCGGGGTGACACCCGGGGGCGGACCGACCGTCGGTCGGGTCAACCTCCGCTGGAGCGAGACGTCGCCGCCTCGCTGGCCGTCGCCGCGTTCTCGATCGCCGTGGCCGCCGGATTCGCACGGGTCTTCAGTGGCTGGGATTTCTTGATCGACCTTGTCGTGGTCGTCATCGTCGGCCACGGAGTCGGCCTCCTGATGCGACGACTGTCGCTGAACCCATGGATGGCGGTTCCGGCAGTGGCCGCCGCACTCGTCTGGGCGATTGCCGTGTTGTACTTCCCCGACACGTTGTGGTTCGGCCTCCCGACCGGCACCACCTGGGAGCTGTTCCAACTGCAGGTGACCGGAGTCCGCGAGCAGTTCCAGTCCGCAGTCGCTCCCGTCATCTACGGCGCCGGTTGGGATGTCCTCGCAGCCATCGGCCTGGCAATCGCAGTGCTGCTCGCCGACGTCTTCGCCTTTCGGGCATTTGCTCGCGCCGAGACGCTCGTTCCGGGTGGAGTGCTGTTCGTGTTCGTCGGCGCGCTCGGCGACGATCGGCTGCGTGTCGCGTTGACGGTGACACTCATCGCCGTCGGCGTCGTGACGATTGCCGTTCTCCGCTCGTACGAGGTGCCGACAGCGGCCCGAACAGGCACTTCGACCTCGTTGCGACGACGTTGGCCTGCGGTGATCGCGGTTGCCGTCATCGTCGCAGCTCTCGCGGGATTCGTCGGGCCGCGCCTTCCAGGTGCCGACGCTGCGCCGTTGTACGAAACACGCGGTCGCGGCGGCGGCGTGACCGAAGTCGTGAGCCCGCTCGTCGACATTCGTTCACGTCTCACCAACCGTTCCGACAACGAACTCTTCCAGGTCCGGGCGTCCGCAGAGTCGTACTGGCGAACGTCGGCCCTCGCCGAGTTCGACGGCACGATCTGGGGCCTGCCCGAACGGCCACTGCAATCCACCGACGAGGCACTCGGGCGGCCGCGCAGTGGCGCCGAGGAACTCCGCCAGCAGATCACGATCGTCGACCTGGGTGGATCGCTCGTTCCGGCGGCGCCCGATCCGTTCCAGGCATCGGGGCCGACCGATCTACGCTGGGTGGCCGAGACCTCGACGCTGGTCACCGTGGACAGCGAACTCGAACTCGGCGATGTCATCGATGTGGTGTCGGCGTCGCCCCGGTTCGATCCCGCCGTGCTCGCCGCGGCGACGTCGACAGATGCCGGCGACCCGATCTTCAACGACGTGCCCGACGACCTTCCCGACGTGGTTGCCGCGACGGCCGCCCAGGTCACCGCGGGCTCCACGAACGCCTACAACTCGGCAATGCTCCTTCAGGGATGGTTCCGGACCGAGTTCGAGTACAGCCTCGAGGTCCAGTCCGGACATGGGAACAACGCCATCGAGAACTTCCTGCGCGATCGGGTCGGATACTGCGAACAGTTCGCCGGCACGTACGCCGCCATGATGCGCACGCTCGGGATCCCCGCGAGAGTAGCGGTGGGGTTCACGTCGGGCACCCAGACCG
>CAVQTE010000002.1:0-174010 GCA_963716235.1 Ilumatobacteraceae bacterium
CAGCCAGACGGAACGCCTCCGGCGTGTTCTCCATGGCAGCAACCGAAGCACCGCGGTGACCCAGAATCAGCATGAGCCCATCATGGTGCAGGCATCCGATGCCGTTCGAACACCAGATGAACCTGAACTGATCATTTGGTGAACATTGGGACCAAACGCCTCTTGCGAGACCCCCGCATCACGCGTACAGTTCGACCCGGCCTGAGGGCCTGTGACGTCGTCCAGAGCGACGAAAACCCACCAAAATCCCCCCGGCGATCCGCTCGCCGCAACATCTTCGAGGAGCACCAACGTGTCGATCCTTGCGTCCAGCCTGACCCTGGGAGCCGCGGATTACGAATGGCGCGACGACGCCATCTGCCGTGACACCGATCCGGAGTTGTTCTTCCCGGTGGGAACCACAGGGAATGCGCTGTATCAGATCGACCGGGCCAAGGAGGTGTGCAACGAATGCACCGTGGCCGGGCAGTGTCTCGACTTCGCCCTCGACACCAATCAGGATTCGGGCATCTGGGGTGGGCTCACCGAAGAGGAACGTCGGGTCATCCGGCGTCGCCGGGTCGCCGCGGCCCGCGCCGCTCGCGCCAGCTGACGCTCAATCGTCGGTCGGTACCGTCAACTCGATGATCGTGCCGTGTTGGCGGCTCGATCCGTCGCCGATTCCGGCGAGTTCGAGTTCAACTTCAGTCACCGGCCGGATCTCGATCGTGCCGTTGAGTTCGGTCGTCACGAGGGTTCGCACGATCGAGAGTCCGAGCCCCGTGGCCTGATCGAGATCGAACGACGGGTCGACGCCGCGACCGTTGTCGACCACCCGGACCGTCAGACGTCCATCGAGGTGGCTCAGCGCCACGTTGACGTCGCCACCACCACTGCCCTCGGGGAACCCGTGGTCGACGGCGTTCTGCAGCAACTCGGTGAGCACGACCGACAGCGGTGTGGCCGTGTTGGCCGGAATTCGTCCACCATCGCCGGAAACGGTGAACCGCACCGGACGGTCGGGTGACTGCAGGCTCTCCTCGGCGAGGCGCAGCAACGGCCTGACGATCTCGATGAAGGCGATGTCCTCGCCCGGCTCGCGCGACAGCGACTCGTGGACGAGCGCGATGGTTCTGATCCGACGCACCGACTCCTGGACCGCCGCCTTTGCCTCCGGATTCGTGAGACGCCGCGACTGGAGGCGCAGCAGCGACGAGATCGTCTGCAGGTTGTTCTTGACCCGGTGATGGATCTCACGGATCGTGGCGTCCTTGCTGAGCAGCAGGCGATCACGCTTGCGAAGCTCGGTCACGTCGCGAACGAGAAGCAGACCGCCGGCGATCTCGGTGCCCGACTCCGTCGTTGCGATCACCGGGACGCAGCGACACAGCAACGTGACGTCCGCGCCTTGCTCGAACTCCTCGACGATCGGTTCACGTCGCTCGAACGCTTGGCGGACCGGACCATCGTGGAAGCCGAGTTCGGCCAGGCGCATCCCGACAGGGTTCGCCTGAATACCGACGCGGTGCAGCGCCGAGTTGGCATTGGGCGACACGTACGTGACCGTCCCGGTGGCATCGAGCGTCAAGACGCCGTCTCCGACACGCGGCGCGGCGCTCGAGTCGGCGACCCGGCCCGGGAACGGGAACGTGCCGACCTCGATCATCTGGGCGAACTCCTCGAAGATGAACGAGTAGTTGCGTTCGAGTTCGCCGAGGGGTCGACCCGCCCTGACCTTCCACTCCTTCGAGAGCACGGCGATGATCTCACCGTTGCGCCGCACGGTCATCGCCAGCATGCGGGCATGGTTGATCTCGTCGCCGCCGCCGTCGATCTCGATCGCACCTTCCACCCGCTGGCCCGTCGAGGCCGCCCGTTCGATCAGTTCTGCCTCATCGCCGTCGGCCCACGACCCCACGTAGTCGGTGGCGTACATCGTCTGGTTCGTCGCCGGTCGCACCTGGTCGACGATCAGCCACTTGCCGCTACTCGATCGGACATAGAGCAGCAGGTCGGCAAAGCACAGATCGGCGAGGAACGCCCATTCCGCTGTCAGTCGATGCAGGTGATCGATGTCGTCGCGGTCGAGCGTCGTGTGCTCGCGGGCCAGTTCGGCGAGAGAGGTCATCACCCTTGATTCTGCCTGATCACTCGCCGGCGCGCAGGTGACCCGCCAGCGAGTCGAGCCCAGCAAGGTCGTGGATGTCCCCCGCCAGCCACGGCACCGTCAGGAGCACCGGGGCCAGATCGGCGAGTTCGGAACGGCGATCCGACTCGCGGGCGGCGACGAGGGCGACGTCGTCGAACCGCGTGGCCATCTGCGTGAGGACGGCACTGATCTCCTTGCGCGGGGCTTCGAGTTGGGCCGCCACGGCATCGGCGAGCACACCGTCGGCGAGTTCGAGGAGCGCTGCTGCGCTCTCGGCCGCAGCGGCACTTGCGAGGGCCGGCGGGAGGACGCGGTTGGCGACAATGGCGCCGAGGGACATTCCCCGCTCGACGAGTGAGCGCGCGAGAAAGCGGGCCTCGTAGCTGGGTGCGGTTTCGAGCGTCGTCACGACGACGAAGGCCGTGCGCGGGTCGCGCAGGAGCGACTCGACCTCCTTCGCCCGGCGCACGAACCCGCTCTCCATCGCCTGGAACAGCACGAAGAAGTCGGCGATGTCCTGGAGGAATCGTGATCCGAGCACCCGATCCGCCACTTGGTAGAACGGCTTCGAGGCCACCGTGAACAGACGCGACCGGTACGGCACGGTGAGCCATCGCAGCAAGCGGCTCCCGAAGAACTCGATCATGCGGTTCGGGGCGTCGAGGATCGACAGTGCGTTACGCGACGGCGGCGTGTCGACGATCACGAGATCGAACTCGCCGCGGGCGTGCAGGTCGTGGAGTTGCTCCATCGCCAGGTACTCGTGGCTGTGCACGAAGCGACTGGTGATGTTCTCGTACAGCGGGTTGGCGAGTACGGCCTCGCGGGTTGCGCCGTCGGGAGCATGGCGGGTGATCAACTCGTCCCACCCGGCTTTGGTGTCGAGCATCGCGACCCACACTTCGCCACGCACCTTCGTGCCCGCAGCCAGGAACGCCTTCGGGGCGATCCGCACCGGCGTGTTGCCGAATTCGTCGAGCCCGAGCGCTGTGGCCAGACGCCGCGCGGGGTCGACCGTCATCACGAGCACTCGCGACTTCTGACGCTGCGCCGCAGCGATGCCCAGGGCTGCCGCGATCGTCGTCTTGCCGACACCGCCGGAACCGGCGACGAGGATCATCTCGCGGCTGGCGAGCAGGTTGTCGAGTTCAGCCACGATGGCCTCTCGTCGGCTCGGGATCGAGTTCATCGGTGAGCGCCTCGGCCACGAGGGAGACCACTCGCGGTCCGGACCCACGCGAGAACAGTTCGGGAACGGTGATGATGGGGAGTCCATCGGCGACCTCGCCGCTCGCACGCAACCAGCGCCGCAAGCGGTCGAGATGCTCAGCTCCGGTGCTGCGACGCATCTCGGTGAGGCGGGCGGCGTCGACGACGGTGGTCACCGCCGGGCCGGCGGCGTCGACGAGCAGCGGCATTGCATCGTCGAGCCGGTCGACGATCGCCTGTTCGCGTCGGTTGAACATGGCGGGCAGCACCCGGTTGGCGATCACTGCGGAGGCATGGGCGCCGGTCTCGGCGCGCAGCCGACCGAGCAGATCGATCGTCTCGGTCACCGGCATCTCCTCGGGCGTGGTCACGACCGCTACTCCCGTGCGCATCGGATCGTCGAGGATGTCGAGCATCCACTGGGTCTGGTCACGCACCAGGCCGACCTGGACGAGATCGGCGATGACCTTCGGCGCCCCGATCTGGCTGACGATGTGCCCGCTCGCTTCGGCATCGACGACGATCAGGTCGTAGTGGCGCTCGCGCACCTCGTAGCAGAGCTTGCCGACGCCGAGGATCTCCTTGACACCCGGGGCCGCGTCGGCGACGAAATCGAACGTCGAGGCGAGCGGACCGATGCGTCCGAGCAGCGGAATCCGCACGAACAGTCGGAGGTACTCGCGCAGCGAGTCCTCGGTGTTCATCGCCATGGCCTGGAGCCCGGGCGACACCTCGGTGGGCTCGAACGTCAACTCACCGACGTCGAACGCGTTGGCGAGTGCCCCCTTTGCGTCCATCTCGCACACGAGCGTGCGACGGCCGTGGCGGGCAGCGACCTCCGCGATCGAGGCGGCGATCGTCGTCTTGCCGACGCCTCCCTTCCCGGTGACCCACAGCAGGTCGAGATCCAGGAGCCCTGGCCGACCCGTGGGGCCCAGGATCAGCCTCCGAAGCCGATCTTGCGGTCGCCGTCGGCAGAGCCGAGCTCGATGTAGGCGATCTTCGCCGAGGGAATCGCGACGTCCTTGCCGCGCTTGTCGGTGATCCAGAGCACGTCGGTGGCGCCGGCCAGGGCGGCCTCGACACGCGACTTCAGTTCGTCACGGTCGGCGTTCTCGGCGAGCTCGATGTTGATCTCGCGGGGGGCCTGGGTCACTCCGATGCGTACGTCCACGCCGTGCACGCTACCCGCCAACACCTCCCCCCGGTTCTCGTGAACAAGTGCGCGAACTATTGCGCAAGGAGTTCACGAGAACGCCGGCCGACGGGGCGTCGGTCGGGTCACTACGGTGACGACGTGACCCGCATCGCGATTCCCCTGTTCCCCCACTTCACGGCGCTCGACGGCATCGGCCCCTACGAGGTGCTGCAACGGATTCCCGACTTCGACATCACGTTCGTCGGCCACCAGCGTGGCGTGGTGCGCTCCGACAACGGCATGCTCGGCATCGAGATCGACGCAACGTTCGAGGAGATGACGAATCCCGACATCGTCGTGTTTCCGGGCGGGTTCGGCACCCGGGCGCTGATGACCGACGAGCGGGTCCTCGACTGGGTGCGAGCGGCGCACTCGACCACCGTCTACACGACCTCGGTCTGCACGGGATCGCTGGTCCTGGCGGCCGCCGGGATCCTCGACGGTCTCACGGCGACGACGCACTGGGGAGCGCTCGATGTCCTCGCCGAGCACGGCGCCATCCCGACCGGCGACCGTGTGGTCGAGCACCTCGATCAGCGGATCATCACCGCAGCAGGGGTGTCGAGCGGGATCGACATGGCACTGCGCCTCGTCGAGATCCTCGTCGATCGCACGGCAGCCGAAGCGTGCCAGTTGATGATCGAGTACGACCCGCAACCTCCGTTCGACAGCGGCTCGACCGCCAAGGCCAGCGACGCCGTCATTCAACGAGTCATCGAATACTCCGCCCACCGCCAGTGAATTCGCGATTGGGGTCAGACCCCAATCGCGATCAGACGGCGGTGGAGCAGAAGGTGTCGCCCTGGGCGAAACTCGACTCGGTGACCACGTCGGCCATCGGCGACGACTCGTCGACGAGCGCCGCGAGCATGCCCTTGACCATGCCGCGATCGACCGCGCAGATGACCGGATGGTCGGTGGCGACATCACCGAACGGGCAGTGGTTGTTGATGATGCGCAGCTGGTCGTTGCGACCTTCGGCGTGGGCCGCGAATCCATGGGCCGTGAGCGCGTCGGCCACGGCCTGCATCGCAGAGCGAAGCGACCGGCGTCCGCTGGCGAGCGCATCGCCGGTGAGCCCGTCCGCCATCGCGCGGCCGTACTCCTGGCCGACCTCCTCGGCGATCATCTCGGCCTCGTCGTTGGGCAACCGGTCGAGCGCACGTCCGAGCAGCGACAGCAGCAGGTCGTCGGAGCGCACCGGGAAGTCGACGTCGCTCATCCTCAGCGAGTCACCCACGACGACGTAGCGCTTCGATGGGCGGCCCGCGCCTGCGCCGGCGACTTTGCCCGACACCACTTCGAGGTAGCCGCCGGCGGCCAGCTTGTCGAGGTGATGGCGGGCGACGTTGGCGTGCACCCCAACCTCGCCGGCGACCATCGAGGCGGTCACACCGGTGGCGTCGAGTACCCGAATGTTCCTTTGCGTACAGGTAGATGGAGCGGCGCGTCGGGTCGCCGAATGCGTCGGTGATGGCCGACACAGTGGCGGTGAACGACGGGCTCGTGCTCATGTGCGCAATTGTACCTATCCGCGTAGTGCAAATTCGGTGCAAATCCGAGCGCCCGTCGCCACAATGGATTCATGGCCGCCACCGTGACCGAAGCACAGATCATCGACGCCCTCCGTCCGGTCGAGGACCCCGAGCTGCATCGCTCGATCGTCGACCTCGGCATGCTGCGCGGGGTGGCGATTCGTGACAACGGCGTCGTCGGTGTGCTCATCGCCCTCACCGTGCCGGGCTGTCCGCTCAAGAGCGAGATCCAGCGGCGCGTGTCCGAGGCCGCCACACAGCTCGACGGCGTCGAGTCGATCGACCTCGAGTTCACCGTGATGAGCGACGAGGATCGCGAGAACCTGCGCCGCACGCTGCACGGTGACGCGGGAGCCACCGCCGGATCGAGCCAGGCCCACGGCCACGCCGAAGGGCGCGAGATCCCGTTCTCGAAGAACACGTCGAAGACCCGCCCGTTGCTGATCTCCTCGGGCAAGGGCGGCGTCGGCAAGTCGAGTGTCACCACCAACCTCGCCGTTGCGCTTGCGTCCCAGGGCTACAAGGTCGGCGTGGTCGATGCCGACATCTACGGCTACTCGATTCCCCGCATGCTCGGCACCGACCGCGATCCCGTCGTCATCGACGAGATGCTCGTCCCGCCCGAGATGTGGGGTGTGCGCTGCATCTCGATCGGCTACTTCGTCCCCGAGGGCCAGGCCGTCATCTGGCGAGGCCCGATGCTGCACAAGGCGCTCGAACAATTCCTCACCGACGTGTTCTGGGACGAGCCCGACTTCCTGCTGATCGACATGCCGCCCGGCACCGGCGACATCGCCCTCTCGCTCGCCCAGTACCTCCCCCGCGGTGAGGTGTTCGTCGTGACCACCCCGCAACCCGCTGCGCAGAAGGTGGCGTCACTGTCGGCCGCGATGGCCGCCAAGGTCAACCTGCCGGTGCGCGGTGTGATCGAGAACATGTCGTGGTTCACGGGCGACGACGGCAAGCGTTACGAGATCTTCGGCTCGGGCGGCGGCCAGGTGCTCGCCGACGAACTCGACGTGCCGCTGCTCGGCCAGCTCCCGCTCGTTCCCGCGCTCCGCGAGGGCGGCGACGACGGCAGGCCGATCACCGCCGTCGACCCCGAGTCGGAAGCCGCCCAGATCTTCCAGCGCATCGCTGACGTCGATCGCCGTCGACATGAAGCCCAAGAAGGTCTTCTCCGACAAACTCAAGGTCATCTGAGCGGACCGTTACATCGGGGTCTGACCCCGGATGTAGCACTGATCGGATGGAGGTCGTGGCGCGGTACAAGTTCGAGGCGATGGTGGCCGACGCACTCGACGATCTGCCCGACGAGCTGCTGCACGTGCTCGACAACGTGGTGGTGCAGGTGGTCGACCGCAACCCCGACGACTCGACGCTGCTCGGACTCTACGAAGGCGTTCCGCACACCGAACGCAACGGCACCGAGGGCCCGGACATCGTGTCGATCTACCGCTTCGCCCTCTGCGAGGCGTGTGCCGACATCGACGAGCTGGCCGACGAGGTCTACGTGACCGTCATCCACGAGATCGCTCACGCCGCGGGCATCGACGACGAGCGACTCCACGAACTCGGCTGGGGATGACCATCTTCGTTCGCTCACGGCGACACCATCGCGATCGCGATCGCCGACGGCGTCGGTGCCGCGTTGGTGTCCGACGCCGGCGTCACCTCGGAATTCGACGAGACCACGATGGTCGCAGCCCTGATCGGAATCGAGCAGACGATCTCGCCCCGATGGGTCTGGTGGTCGGCCGACACCGCCCGAGCCCTCGTCGCCGATCGGCCTCCGCCCGGCGCGTTGCTGGGATCTCGAAGCAGTCCATCGTCTCCTCGTCGGCGGCTGGCGCAGCGGCGCCGGGCGGATCTGGGCCCACCATCGAGGCCTCGACACCGCCGCGCTCCCACAGGTCGGCCGCACCCGATCTGTTCTCGCAGCCGGGCGAGGACGACCATGCGAGGCGGTTCGCGCGGACGGTCACCTCGACCCGGCATGGATCGACGGGCTGTGGAAGGCCGACCTCGATCACCTTCGAACCTGGGCATCGCTCGCGCTCGACGTCCACCGCTGGCAGGTCGACGAACTGGAGCGGCTCCCCGCCCCGGCAGCATCGAGCACCGCACGGTCGGAATCGGCGGCTGCGCTCCTGTGTGCCGAGCTCGAGGCCGACGGACTCCCCATCGACATCGCCGAGGCCGAACGGATCATCTCGTCGTTCATCGGCCCGCGCCCGATCGACGCGGCGGACGAGGCACGACTCGCTGCCGAACGCGACCAGCTCGTGCTGCGCCATCTCGCGGGTTCGCTCGGCGACTTCGACCTGCGTCAACCCCGCCGGCGTCAAGTCGCTCCTGCGACGGGTCGGCATCGAGGTGCCCGACACGCGCGCCTGGCGTCTGGAACGCCTGCGCGACGAGCACGAGATCGTCGATGCGCTCCTCACCTGGCGCAAGGCCGAGCGGATCGCAACCACGTTCGGGTACCGATGGCTCGACCAGCACGTCGGGCCCGACGGGCGTCTACGAGGGCAGTGGTCGCCATCGGATGGCGCGGCCGGCCGGATGACCGCAACCGCAGGGCTGCACAACATGCCCGCAGAGCTCCGCCCGGCGATCGTTGCCGAGCACGACCACGTGTTCGTCCGAGCGGATCTCGGCCAGATCGAACCCCGGATCCTCGCTGCGGTGTCGAACGACGAGGCCCTCGCCGCAGCCACCTGGGACGACGACATGTACGCCCCCGTCGCCGCACGGCTCGGCGTCACCCGTGACGTCGCCAAGGTCGCCGTGCTGGGAGCGATGTACGGCCAGACGACGGGACACGGCGCCGCGGCACTGCGTGGCCTCGAATCCGCGTACCCGATCGCGATTGCCTTCCTGGAGACGGCCGCCCGCCAGGCCGAGGGCGGCAACGACCTGCGCACACGCGGAGGTCGTCTCGTGCGCATGTCCGAGCCGATCGACGAACCCGGTGACGCCCCGGCAGGTGCCGCGCGATCGTGGGCCGCCGCGCGTGGTCGATACGGACGCAATGCAATGGTCCAGGGTGCCGCAGCGGAGTTCTTCAAGACCTGGGCGGCCATCGTCCGAGCACGTTGCGCACCGATCGACGCCGGCATCGTGCTGTGCCTCCACGACGAGTTGCTCGTGCATTGTCGCGCCGACCGCTCCGACGACGCGGCCGAGATCGTGGCCGACGGCGTGCAGGAGGCGAGCCATCGCTGGTCGGGCGCCGACACGGTCCGCGAGAGGGTCCGCTTCGTCGCCGACACGAGCGTGATCACCCGCTGGTCCGACGCGAAGTGAGATCGACACGCTGGCCGAGCGCACGCGCCCCTCGGCTAGGTTGACGGCGGTGAGCGACCTCCCTCCGCCTCCCGGTGCCGGGCAGCCGCCATCGCGCCGCCCCCGCCGTCATCGACGCCCCCTCCCCCTCCATCGAGCCTCAGCGCACCGCCCGGGTACGTCGCCTACTCCTCGAACCCGACGCCGTACGGCGCCCTGAAGCGCGTCGGTGGGCTCTCCAAGGCGATCGTCGTTCTCACGGCGATCGTCGCCGCGGCGACCGTGATCACCACGCTGTTGAGCATCGGCGTCGCCGGCGACGCTTCGGACTTCCTCGCCGGCGATCTCACCGACGACGAGTTCCGCGATTCGCTCGCACCGTTGAGCGCGGTCCAGAGCATCGCCGGGGTCGTCACGCTCGCCAGCGGCGTCGTCACCATGATCTGGATGTACCGGGTGGCCGGCAACATCCGGGCGTTCGGGCGTCGCACGACGTGGAGTCCGCTGTTCTCGATCTTCGGGTGGTTCCTGCCGCCGTTCTTCCTCTACGTCATCCCCTTCCTCGTCCTGCGTGAACAATGGAAGGGTTCCGACCCCACCGTCGACGAGACCGACGGCTGGAAGAGCGAACGCTGACAACCGCACGTTGTGGGGCTGGTTCGTGTTCTACGGCCTGATTCCCTTGGTGCTGTTCGTCGCGCAGATCGGTTCGGTCGCCAGCGCCGGACTCGGGACCGGCGACATCGAGACCGTTGCCGAGTCGCTCGACCAGGTGAGCGCCCTCACCTTCTTGTCGGCCGTGTCCGTCGTCGGCGCCGCCATCTTCTGGATCATGTTCGTTCGCCAGTTGACCCGACGGCACGTTGCGCTGACGAACGAATCGTCGTAGTCGATGAGCACGTCCGACGTCGTCTACCTGGTCCGCCACGCCAAGGCCGGCGAGCGGCGCGTGTGGACCGGCGACGACGTTGCGAGGCCCCTGAGCAGACAGGGCTGGAAGCAGGCACACGCGGTGTCCGAACGACTCGCCGGAAAGGGTGTCTCGACGATCCACTCGAGCCCCTACGTCCGCTGCGTCCAGACCGTCGAGCCCCTCGCGGAACTCATCGGCACGGAGATCACGATCGACGATCGACTCGCCGAGGACTCACCGTTCGAACCGGTGCTCGACCTCCTCGCCCAGGTCGACCGGTTCGGCGGTGTTGTGCAGCCACGGCGACGTCATCCCCGCAACGATCGAGGCACTCGTGCGCCGGGGGATGGAGGTGCAGTCGAGCGTCGACTGGCGCAAGGCCACCGTCTGGGTGCTCCGGCGCAAGGGCGACCGGATCACCAAGGGCAAGGTCTGGCCCCCGCCCTCCTGACCCGGGCGGTCTGTCGGGGTCAGGTCCGGATAGGCCGGGTCAGTCGGCGGCGGCGCGGATCTGGTCGGCGAAGTTCGACACGAGCGAGCCGACCTCCGCTGGGGGGTTGCTCGCTTCGCACTTCTCGATGTACGGCAACGCAGCCTCGGCGTCGTCGCGGAACTGGAACTCGATGATCGCCAGGAAGCACTGCGGATCGGCGTAGTCGGGTTCGATCTCGGTTGCCTGGCCCAGCGCCAGCCGGGCCGCGTCGAGCCGTTGCTCCGCATCGGGCTGGTCGGGGTTCTGGCGGGTCAGCAGGGCGAGCGTCCAACCGAAGTACGCCAACGCCTCGGCGTTGTCACGTCCCCGGTCGCGTTCCATCTCGATCACGCGTCCGAACAGCGAGTTGGCGAGCTGGAAATCACCCTGGCTCATCGCGTCGCGGGCGTTGGTGAGCAGGATCCGCGATTCGTCGCCCGGAGTCAGGCCGGTGATTTCCTGGCCCGCCGATCGTTCCCCCCAGGCGCCGGCGAGGATGAACCCGACGGCCACCGACCCCACGACCACAGCGGCAGTGACCGCGACGATCCGGCTCCACCGGCGAGGAGGCCGTTGCGGGAGTTCGCCGCGGCCCTGATCGATCTGACGCAGCACGTCGGCGGCACGCACGGTGTAGCCGTCCTTCAGCGTCTGGTAGTCGAGATCATCGACGTCGCCGGCGGCGTGCTCCTTCTCCAGATCGGTCAGCGAGCGCAGAAGGTATCGACGCTCCTCCTCCAGCTCCGCGAGCCGGTCGAGCTGTTGGCCGCTGGCCGTCACTTGCCGGTGTCCTGGGCGTCGACGTCAGCGAGCAGTGCGGCTTCGACGAGCGCTCGGTCGTCGTCGGTCGGTTCGCGGATGTCGCCCGCTTCGCGTTTCCATCGGCGGAACACCACCACGAGCGCGGCAAGCCCGCACACGAACGCAACCGCCGGCAGTACCCAGACCAGCGCGTCGAAGCCGCTCGCTTTGGGAACCAGCAGGACCTGGGCGCCGTAACGCGTCTCGATGAACGCGACGATCTCGGCATCGCTCAGATCGTTGTCGGCGACGAGTTGCTGCACCTGATTGCGGATCGCCTGCGACGCGTTGTTCTGCGACTCGAAGACGCTCTCACCATCGCAGATCGGGCACGCCACTCGGCGAGCGATCGCGTCGACGCGATCCTCCTGGCTCTCCGGCCCCGTCGAGCGCGTCGCACCGACAGCGAGGAAGCCGGCGATCACCAAGACCAACAGCACCCACCCGGGCCAGCGCTTGAGCTTGGTGTTCAGTTCGTTCGCCATCAGTACTGCTCGCGGAACTGCTGCAGGATGGTGTTGAGCTGATCGGCGGTCACCTTCGAGATGAGACGCAACTGCACCACCCCGCTCGGATCGACGATCCAGGTCTCCGGTACCTGCGAGACACCGAACGCCACGGGGAACTCGTCGGCCTCGGAGTAGATCGCCGGCCAGTCGCCGCCGTTGTCGGCGAAGAACTCGTCGATCTCGGCCTGCTCACCCCGTGTGATCACCGAGTACAACTCGGCACCATCGGCGCCGAGCGTCGCCTGATCGTCGGAGAACTTGACGAGTTCGGGATGCTCCTGGACGCACGGGATGCAGGTCGGATCGAAGAAGTTGAGCACCACCCAACTCCCCTTGCGACGTGACAGGTCGAACGACGTTCCGTCGTCGAGCGTGCCCGTTGCCTCGGGCGCGGGTCGGCCGATCAGTGGTGAGTCGGCTGACTCATTGCGAGTGGCGTCGGCACCGGCCAGCACGACGAACAGCCCGACCATCACGAGCGCGATCAGCCCGACGACGAGCGGCGCAACACGGCGTCGCCGACCCGGCGGTCCGGCGTCGCTCGCCTGTTCCTCGGCTGGCGCCACCTCGTCGACGACCTCGCTCACGCCGGCGCCCCGGTTCGCGTGTCGACATCATCGTCGTAGGCGTCGGTGTCGGTGTCGGCCCGGCGTCGGATGGTGGCCCATCGATGACGATCGGTGCCGAGACCGGATCGACGGCGAGACGCCGACGGGATCCGGGGAAGGCCGCCAGCATCGTGCCGACGGCCATGATCGCGCCGCCGATCCACAGCCACAGGATCATCGGCTTGACGAACACTCTGATCGTGACGGACGTGTCACCGGGCGCGGCGCCCTGGCCGAGCGTGAGATAGATGTCCTCGGTGAACCCGGTACGCACCGACGGCGTCCCGATGTCGGCTCCCATGTTGAGATAGGTCGTGATGGCCGGTCGGTACGTCTTCGCCCCGTCGAGGATGACGTTCGCCGCGATTCGGCTCTCGCGATCGTTGGCGCGCTCGTCGACCGACACGAGCTCGAAGGTGTGACCGCCCCACTCGACCACTTCGCCCTGCTTCAGCTCGAGTGTCGCCGAGTGCGTGAAGCTGTTCGAGGCAGCGAGCGCAACAGCGATGACGATGACGCCGATGTGCACGACCATGCCGCCGTTGGCCCGACCGACGAGCCCCCGCCAGCCCTGACGCCGCGTGGCGAGTGCGAGCTGCCGGCCCGCCGACCCAGCGGCGAAACCGGCGAGGCCGAATGCCACGAGCGGCGCCCAGCCGTCGGCACCGACGAAGACGGCGATCATCAGTGCTCCGGCACCGCACCAGGCCGGCCAGAACAGCCGCGTGCGCAGCAGTTCGATCGACGCCTTGCGCCATGGCAGCACCGGTGCCACACCCATCAGGAACAGCAGCATCAGACCGATCGGCTGCGACAGTCGATCGAAGTACGGGGCGCCGACGAGCGTCTGGCGGTCCTGCAATGCCTCGACCAACAGCGGGAACAAGGTGCCGAGCAGGATGATGAACGCCCACACCGTGAAGAGGACATTGTTGGCGAGGAACGCCCCCTCTCGGGACAGCGGAGAGTCGATGGTGCCGGGAGATCGCAGCCGATCGCCCCGCCACGCGATCAGCCCGAGCGAGACGACCACGATGAGGCCGAAGAACGCGAGCAGCCAGGTGCCCACGGGGCCGTCGCCGAAGGCGTGCACGGAGTTCAGCACGCCCGACCGGGTGAGGAACGTCCCGAGAATCGTGAGCGCGAACGTGGCGACGAGCAGGCTCAGGTTCCAGACGCGCAGCATGCCGCGGCGCTCCTGGACGAGCACCGAGTGGATGTAGGCCGTGCCGGTGAGCCAGGGCAGGAACGAAGCATTCTCGACGGGATCCCATGCCCACACGCCCGACCAGCCGAGCACCTCGTAGCTCCACCATCCACCGAGCAGGATCCCGATCGTGAGGAACGCCCAGGAGAACAGCGCCCACCGGCGAGTCTCCATGAGCCAGCCCTCGCCCAAGCGGCCCGTGATCAGGGCGGCCATCGCAAAGGCGAACGGCACGCTGAACCCCACGTAACCGAGGTAGAGAATCGGTGGGTGGAACAGCACGAGGATGTGGTTCTGCAGCAATGGGTTGGGGCCCGGGCCACTGGTGATCCCTGCGGCTCCGGCAGCGAACGGATCAGCAGGACCGAAGCTCAACATGGCGAAGAACGCCGAGATCACGAACATCACGATCAGTGCCCAGCCGACGAGGACGTCATCGGTCCGGTCGCGGAACCGCCAGGCCACCGCCGCCGTGAAGATCCCGAGCATCAACGCCCACAGCAGGATCGATCCTTCGAGCGCCGACCACATCGCGGCGATGTTGTACAGCAGTGGCGTGTCGGCCGATCCGACCTGCTGGATGTAGGCCATCGAGAAGTCGCGTGTGATCAGCGCCCGCTGCATCATCACCACCGCGAGCACGATCCCACCGAGAGCGAAGAAGGCGTACGTCGGACCCTGTCTGAGGAGGCGCTTGTCGTTGCGGCGGATGCCGGAGAGCACCGCCAGCGCGCCGAACACGCACGCCGCGAGCATCAGCAGTAGCCCCGCTCGACCCAACGCCGAGTTCACGCTCGCGGCAACCAGCATCACGGTGTGGTCGTGGAATCGGTGCAGCCGGCCTGTTCGGCCTCGAGCACGCGCTCGTCGTTCACGGCGACGTATTCGTCGGAGTGCTTGACCTCGACGCGGTCGCCCAACAACTCACCGTTCTCGATCACGCCGTGCACCACGACCGGGATGCACTCCTTGAAGATGCCGCCCGGTTCGCCGTCGTACACCACGGGCATCGTCTCACCGTTGAACGAGATGGTGAACACCGTCGTGTTGGCCACCTTCTCGACCGTCCCCTCGTCGACGGTTCCCTGAAGCCGGATCCGCCGGCCCTCGTCACAGCCACCGCGGTTGCCGACCTCGTCGACGTTGCAGTAGTAGTCGACGGCCGAGGTGAGGAACTGGGTGAGGATGACCCCGCCGGCGACGACGACGAGTGCCAGCACCACCATCGGGAACCACTTGCGTTTGGCCTTCGGCTTCGATCCGGCGGGATCGACCGGGGCCCGGGGGGAGAGGTCCATGTCGGTCATGTCAGGTGTCATTCTGCTCGCTCAGAGCCAGGATTTCTCCTCGTCCGGTACACGCTGCGCGAGTTTGCGACCCGAGCGCACGTAGCGCCACGCCAGCAACCCGACCGACGCGAAGGTCAGCACGTAGCTGCCGATGATGAACCCGGCGTCATCCATCACGTCGTCCTCGTGTCGAGTTGGGCCGCGTCGCTCTCGGCGC
Organism: Ilumatobacteraceae bacterium; assembly: GCA_963716235.1. Classification (GTDB taxonomy): domain Bacteria; phylum Actinomycetota; class Acidimicrobiia; order Acidimicrobiales; family Ilumatobacteraceae; genus Sva-07. Next base: position 15,375 of record CAVQTE010000002.1, read on the forward strand.
GGCGGGCCGCGAGCGCCTCGTCGAGTCCCCGGTCGTCGAGGTAGTCCTCCATCGCCATCCCCCGCGTGCGGTGCATCACGAGCCACACGTACAGCAGGCTGAAGGCGATCACGCCGACGAACAGACTGAAAAGCATGAGGCCATCCATGCTCACGTCGGCATCGGTACCGAGCACCGTCGCCTCCTGATGGAGGCTGCGCCACAGGCGCACGCTCCAGTGCACGAGCGGGATCTCGAGCACGGCCAGTAGACCGATCACCGCACTGCGGCGGGCACGTTGTTCGTGGGTGCCACCGAGGCGACGCACGGCCAGATAGCCGATGTAGGTGACGAACAGCAGTGCCGTGGTCGTGAGGCGGGCATCCCATTGCCAGAAGACGCCCCAGGTGAGGCGACCCCAGAGCGCACCGACGACGAGCGTGACGGCGACGAACACCGTCCCGATCTCAGCGCTGGCACCAGCGAGGCGGTCCCAGCCGAGCGACTTCTTGACGACGTACATGGCCGATCCGAGGGCCGTCACGGAGAAGGCGAGATACGCGATCCAGATCGTGGGCACGTGGACGTACAGCAGGCGGACCGCTTCGCGCTGGTCGCGATCTTCGGGCGAGAAGCCCAATCCGAACGCGATGAGCCAACCCATGGCAATGATGGTGGCAGTTCCCAGGATCCGGGTGCCACGGCTGGCGGTGCCCGCAGCTGTGGAGACACCCGTGCTGGTCGGCTTGGATTCGGTCGTCGTCATGTCCGTTCCGTCATTCGTCGGTCCCTGTCATTCATGATCTGGGTCATTCGTCGATCAACGGACCGAACGCCAACGATCCGCCGACCCCGAAGGCAACAGCGAAGACAGCCAGCAGACCCACCCAGGGCCAACCGTCCGACACCACTGCGCCTGCGGTGCCGAGCGCTGCTTCGACCGCTCGTGTTGCTCCGATCAGGACGGGCGCCACCGCGGGGAGCGTGAGAAGCGGGAGCAACGTCTCGCGACCCCTGAACCCTGCGGCAAGGCCTCCGTACAGAGTACCGACCGCAGCGAGGCCGCACGTCGCGGAGATCAACGTGGTGACGAGAAGCACAAGCCCACCGAGCGGCACCGTCTGGCGGTAGAGGACGACCGCGGCGAAGACGAGCACCACCTCGAGCACGAGCAGTTGCACGGCGAGCCCGCACGCCTTGCCCAGGAAGATCGCTCGTGGGTCGACACCGGCGACGCGTAACGCGTCGAGGGCGCCGTCGTCGGTTTCGATGGCGAAGCTGCGCTGGACGAGCACGAGCATGCTGAACAGCGTCGCCAGCCACACGAGGCCCGGTGCGACCCGTTCGAGGACCGCATCGGAGTCGAGAGCGAACGCGAAGATCACCATCGTCACGCCGGCGAAGGGCAGCACCTGATTGGTGAGGACGCGGCTGTGCCATTCGATACGCAGATCCTTGAAGGCGACCAGCCGGGCGATGCGCCACACGCTCACGACGCTTCCTCCGAGGATGGACCAGCCTCGTGGACGCGTCCGGCGATGACGTCGACCGCACGGGTGGCCAACGACCCGGCGCGCTCGAGTTCGTGGCTCGCGACCACGATCGTGGCCCCCGCGGCCGCCGCCTGACGAAGGGTGGCGTCGAGTTCGTCGCGGGCGCTGGCATCGAGGCCGGCGTGCGGTTCGTCCAGCAGCCACAACTGCGCCCGTCTGGCGACGAGACAGGCGAGCGCGGTGCGGCGCTTCTGGCCTGCCGACAATTTGCGAACGGGCACGTCGACGAGCCGCTCGGCCACGCCCAGCCGTTCCATCGCGGCATGTGTCTCGGCGTGACTCGCCCCGACCGTGGCACCCCAGAAGCGGATGTTCTCGCCGACCGTCAGGTCGAGATAGAGCCCGTTCTGGTGGCCCAACACGCCGACGTGCTGACGGATCGCCTCGCGTTGCGTTGCGAGATCGAACCCCAGGATGTGGCCGGTGCCACGCACGATCGGTACCAGTCCGGCGCAGAGCCGCAACAGCGTGGTCTTGCCGGCGCCGTTCGGCCCGCGCAGCAGCACGATGTCGCCCTCGTCGATGGTGATCGACGCGCCGGCCAGAGCCGGGAACGAACCGAGTACCGCAACAGCCTCGGTGAGTTCGACCACGGACATGCCGCCACGCTAGGGAGAAACAGTTCACCAACCGCGATCGCGTCGCGTCGAGTGCCAGCTAGCTTCGACGGGCGTGTCGGACGTCGCGGAGCCAACTGCCAAACCTGGCCGCGTCCGCAAGTTCGACCGTCCATCGCCCCCACACGACTGGCGGTGGTGGGTCGGTGGGCTCGGCAAGACGCTGATCGCGGCGGGCCTGCTCATGTTCGGATTCGTGGCGTATCAGCTGTGGGGCACCGGGATCGAAACCGCGCGCGCCCAGAACGCCCTGGAGAGCGAATTCGAGGAGCTCCTCGCCGGCACGACGACGACCGATGTGCCGGTGATCGTCGACACCGTGCCGGAGACCGCGCCCGACGTCGTGCCCGACACCAGGCCGAACGTCTCCGTGCCCGTCGAGTCCGCGTCCGTCGAGCCGCCGGCCACCCAACCGATGGTCCAAGAGGGTGATCCCATCGCTCGGATCGAGATGCCGACGATCGGCGTCGACAACATCGTGGTCGCCGGCGTCGAGAAATCCGACCTGAAGAAGGGCCCCGGGCACTACCCGGAAACGCCGATGCCCGGCCAGCTCGGCAACGCTGCGATTGCGGGACATCGAACGACCTACGGCCAACCGTTCTTCGACGTCGACAAGCTCCGCAACGGCGACCAGATCGTCGTCACGACCGTGGACGGACGCTACGTGTACCGGGTCACGGGTCAGCAGATCGTGTCGCCGAGCGACTACGAGGCCGTCGCCACTCTCGATCCCACGAAGGCCACGCTCACCCTCACGTCGTGCCATCCCAAGTGGACCGCACGTGAACGGATCATCATCACGAGCGAACTCGATGCTGCCGCTTCGACCGGCCCGGTCGGCGCCGCTGTCCTCAACTACGGCCGTCCGATCGACGGGACCGGCGAGGAGATCGATCCGACGATCGCCGACTCGGTACCGACCGACTCGACACCCGCATCGGAACCCGCCGCAGCGGGTACCGACGACGACAACCCGTCAACCGTCGTCCAGGTGGACTCCGGCGCCGTCAACAGCGGGATCGCCGACGCGTTCGACGACGGCTGGTTCAGCGACCCGAATGCCAACGGACAGGTCGCCCTGTGGGGCCTCCTGCTGGCTGCGGTCGGGGTCGTGTCCTATCTCGTCAGCAAGAAGGCCAAGCGTGACTGGGTGGGCCTCACGGTCGGGATCGTGCCGTTCGTGATCGTGATGTACTTCTTCTTCCAGAACGTCAACCGACTGCTTCCCCCCAACCTCTGACGCGACTCCAACGTCCCGTGGATGCTCGGGTCGCCCCCCGAGTGATGAGCGAGCGGCCCGCATGGCGGCTCTTCGCTCATCGCTGCGGTGCACGAGTCCGTCAGACCGACCTCGAGTTCAGCGGCCGATGAAGTTCGGGGGCCGCTTGTCGAGGAACGCGGTGCGGCCCTCCTCGGCGTCGGCGCTCGCCCAGGCGGCCGACCGGGCGGCCTCGAACACGTCGTCCAAGGCCGGTTCGGGCATCGACCGTTCCAGGCCGATCTTGTGGCCGGTGATCGTCAAGGGCGCCAACCCGGAGAGCTGGTGCGCCCAGGTGATCGCATCGTCGAGTCCACCGAGCCGGTGGATGCCACCTGTGACGTGGAGTTGCTCGGCGGTATAGGTCTGCGCCGCCAGCAACATCGCCCGAGCGATCGGCGGCGAGAACTCCGACGCCAGGCGCCGGATCGTCCACTGGTCGACGACGAGTCCGAGCTTGGCCGCCGGGATCCCGATCACGCTGTCGGGCGTCGCCACACGGAGATCGGTGGCGATGGCGAGCTGCGCACCTGCACCGAGGGCCGGTCCGCCGATCGCGGCGATCACCGGAACCGGCAGCGATCCGAACCCACGCAGCACCGAACCGAGATCCGTGGCGAACTGGCCCTCCTCCACGCCGGTGAGATCGGCGCCGGCACTGAACGCCGGCGACTTGCCCGTGAGCACCACCGCCCGGATCGCTCCCGGCGTCCGCGCTCCGATCGCTGCCTGGATGTCGAGGAGTTCGAGCAGTGTGGCGTGATCGACCGCATTGCGCCGTTCGGGGCGGTCGAGCGTGACGATCGCCACGAGGCCGTCGTGTTGGAGATCGACGGTCATGACCAGCGGCAATCGGCTCGTAGCATGATCCGACTGTATGTCGAACGTTCCCCCCGCCTCCGATGCCGTCGACCCGGTGCGTGTCCGCCGAGCGCAGGTCGCCAAGTGGACGCTGCTCGCCAACCGGGTCGGCTACCTCTTCGTCGCGCTGTCGATCGCGCTGTTCGTCATCGCCTTCGCGGTCGGCTTCTCCTCGACGATGGCGACGCTCGTGATCGTCTCCTTCGTCATCGGCTGCGTTCTGCTCGCGCCCTCGATCATCATCGGCTACGCCGTCAAGGCCGCCGAACGGGACGACCGCGAACGGGGCTTCTGAGACCGGGCCGTGGCCGGTTACCATTCGGTAACACATGTCCACTCGACTTCCAGCCAACGCTCGACGCGAACAGATCCTCGATGTCGCGCTCGTCGTGTTCGCGACGAACGGTTTCCACGGCGCCTCGATGAACGATGTCGCTGACGCCGTCGGGGTCACCAAGCCGGTCCTGTACCAGCACTTCGACTCCAAACGTGACCTCTACCAGGCACTCATCGACGAGGTCGGCGACCGGTTGCTCGCCAACATCGCCAAGGCCGCCGCCGAAGCGACCGACGGCAAGAGCCAGACCGAACTCGGTTTTCGTGCCTACTTCCGTTGGGTGTCGGACGATCATGACGGCTTTCGATTCCTGTTCGGTTCGGGGACGCGACGCGACGACGAGTTCAACGCTGCGGTGCAGCGCATCACCGCCGAGGCCGCCAAAGCGGTCGCTCCACTGATCGCCGTCGACATCGACGAGCGCCACCGCACCACCTTGGCCCACGCCCTCGTCGGGCTCGCCGAAGGGGCCAGCCGACTGCTCGTCGAACGGGGCGACGAGTTCGACCCCGACGAGATCGCGGGAGTGGTCGCCGACCTGGCGTGGGCCGGGCTGCGCGCCGTCCAACCGAAGGACTGAGTCGCGCCGAAGGTCACGTTCGACCCGGCACCGTGCGACGTTGACAACTGTTCACCTCATGGTCAGACTCCGGGGGTGACCGACACACTGCCGCCCACCCGGAGCAACTTCTATCTCCTCGGGAACATGGCTCCGGTCGAGCTCGAGGTGACGGCCTTCGACCTCCCGGTCACCGGCACGATCCCCGCCGATCTCGAAGGACGCTGGCTCCGCAACGGGCCCAACCCGCGCTCCGTCGTCGACCCGGCGACCCACCACTGGTTCCTGGGCGATGGCATGGTCCACGGCGTTCGACTACGCGGTGGTCGAGCCGAGTGGTATCGCAATCGCTACGTCGCCGGCGCCGATGCCTTCGGGCCCAACACCAACGTCGGCGGCTTCGCCGGCACCACGTGGGCGATGGTCGAAGCCGGCCCACCGCCCGTCGAGCTCGACTACGAGCTGAACCCGCTCGGCGTCAACCGCTTCCACGACACGCTCACCGGCCCCTTCAGCGCCCACCCGAAGTACGACCCCGCCACCGGCGAACTCCACGCCATGGGCTACCACTGGCCCGACCTGATCGACCACCTCCACTACGTCGTCGTCGGCGGTGACGGCCGTGTCTCCAAGACGCTCGACATCCCCGTCGCCGACATGCCGATGGTGCACGACATGTCGCTCACGCCCACCTATGCGGTCGTGTACGACCTGCCGGTCACCGTCAGCTTCGACGTGATGGGCAAGGGGTACCCGTTCCCGTTCGCGTGGAACCCCGATCGCGCCGCCCGCGTCGGTCTCCTCCCGCGCAGCGGTACCGCCGACGACATCATCTGGTGCGACGTCGCGCCCTGCTACGTGTTCCATCCCCTCAACGCCTACGACGCCCCCGACGGCACGGTGGTCGTCGACGTGTGCAGGTACGACACGATGATGGTCTCCGACTTCAACGGGCCGTTCGGCGAGGCGCTGCCGACCTTCGATCGATGGGTGATCGACCCGGCCGCCCGACGCGTCACCGAGACCCGGATCGACGACCGCCCGCAGGAGTTCCCACGTCACAATCCGAAGGTCGGCCTGCAGAAGCATCGCTACGGCTACACCTCCGAGGTGTCGCCTGGCGCGGCAAATCTGCACGGCGCGATCATCAAGATCGACGTCGAGCAGGGCACGACCCAGACCCACGAGTTCGGCCAGGGCCGCGGCGGCGCAGAACCCGTCGTGGTCCCCAAGGCCGACGGCATGGCCGAGGACGACTGCTGGGTCCTCACCGTGGTGTACGACGCCACGACCGACACCAGCGAGTTGTGCGTCCTCGACGCCGCCGACATCAGCGGGCCAGAAGTCGCCCGAATACAGCTCCCCCAGCGTGTGCCGTACGGGTTCCACGGCAACTGGGTCTCCGACAGCTCCGTGGCACCCGCCTGACCGGCCGGTCAGGCAACGGCCACCGGCTGCGCACCGAACAACGAACGAGGAGCGGAGAGCCGCATGGTCACCACGTAGGCGACCACGACGGCGACGATCGCGAGCGGCATCACCGCGTACGCATCACTCGACAGCAGCACCGTTGCGAGCAGGACCGACGTGAACGGCAGCTTCAGCATCGACACACACATCGCGCCGATCCCGATCGCCAAACCCGGGACGATCGACATGCCGGGGAGGTCGGCTGCGACCAGCCCGATCGCGCCGCCGATGAACAGGCTCGGGAAGATCGGGCCACCTCGGAAGGCGCTGAGTGACAGCCCGTACGCCAGCCCCTTGCACAGGATCAAGAGGAGCAATGCACCGGTCGACCACGCGGCGGACTGCTCGATCATCACCGGTAGCTGAGCCTGCCCGGAGAAAAGCACGTTCGCTTCACTCTGGTCGGTGACCTCGGCAAAGACGATGGCCAGCAGGGCAATGGTCATGCCGAGCAACGGAGTGACCAGCAACCGGCGAGCGTGGACGAGTGTCCGCAGCGACAGCGCGACGGTGTAGACGAGCCAGCCGATCAGGGGGCACCCGACACCGATCACGATGGCCCAGCCGAACATCGCCAGGGTCGGCGTGGTGAACGCCGGAAGGTCGGGGATGGCGAGGGAGAAGGTGCCGCGACCGGTCAACTCGTCGAGTCCGACGAACACGAGGAATCCGACCCCGGCCGCGAGCAGGCCGGGGAGCAAGGCGACCGCGAGCATCGTGCCACCGAGCCCGGCGACCTCGAGCATCAGGAATGCGGCAACGATGGGCGATCCGAGCAGCGTGCTGATCGCGGCGAAGCTGCCCGCGGTCGCAATGATGGCGACGGCGCCCGGCGGGGCGTCACTCTTCACCGTTCGGATCGCGAGTGCAGCGAGTCCGCCACCGATGGCGATCAACGGTGCTTCGGGCCCGAGCACCGCCCCGAGCGACAGTGTCGCCAACGCCGCCAGGAACACACCGGGGAGTTCGATCGGGGGCGTTGGCCCTCCCTGCTGGAAACCGCCCGACGGCGAATGGCCGGAGTTCCCTGGCAGTGACTGGATGCACCACGCCACGAGCAGTCCCGACAGCGCCAACAGCGGCACCGGCCACCAGACCGGTGTCGTGTCGAATCCCAACCCGCCCGGGAGGTCGTCGAACAGGGCCTCCTGGAGCCAGTCGACCAGTGCCAGGAACCCGTAGACCACGATGGCGACCGGTACGGCGATCAGCGCTGCCAGCACGAGTGCCTGCAGGTACTCCCGCGACCGGACGATCGAGAGCGGATCGACCGGGTTCTCGTCGTCGGTCATCGTCCCACCACGGTGTCGACCATCAGCGAAACACTAGACAACGCCGGCCAGGCGACGGTCAATCGGCTCCGTCGCCGTGATGGGTGGGTGTCGCTTCCAGTGGCGAGCCGGGACCAGTTGGACAGAAGCGTCCGCAGGCGCGTCGGGTTGCTAGGTGGGTCGGGACGCGCCCGACTTCCGGACGGCCGATGGAGACCAGATCGGGCTGGTGCTCGGACGGGTCAGACGCTTGTCCTCTCATGATCACTGCGTGATCCGGCCGGCGGTCCCGGTGTGCGGGTTGGTGGTGGTGCCGACGATGCGGGTGTCCGGTCGGTGGTGCGTCCGCGGTGGGCGACGACGCCGTCGGGGCGGGTCCAGGTGGTGATCCGGTCGGGGGTCATCGTGAGGGTCCAGCCGCCTTCGTGGACGAGGTGGTGGTGCCGTTCGCACAGCGGGACCAGATTCTGGAGATCGGTCGGGCCGAGGTCTCGCCACCACCAGCGGATGTGGTGGGCTTTGCATCCGGAGAACGGCATGGTGCAGTCGGGGTGTGCGCAGGTTCGGTACATGGCTCGCAGCGCTCGGCGTTGTTGGCGGGTGGCGGTGCGAACGGATCGGCCCACGTCGAGCGGGACGCTGTCGGTGCCGAGCATGATGGGGATGATCTCGGCGTCACAGCACATCCGTCGCACCGTCGACACCGGCAGCGGAACACCGTCGTCGGTTTCACAGATGCTGCGCTCGTGCAGCCCCTCGACGAGGGTGCGGTGGTCGACCAGCACGGAGATCTCGGCGACGCGCCGCTCGTGAGCGAGCTCGTCTCCCCGGCCGGGCGACCGGCTCGGTGCATCCGGGTCCGAGTCACCGCCATCCGGTGAGCTCGACGGCACGCCCGACTGCATCGGCACGCCGGTGGCGGCTGCGACGAAGGCGTCGACCTGCATCTGCATCCATGGGGTCTTCGCGTTGCCGTTGGCCTGCACCATCGAGGTGAGGTGGGCGTTGACGATGCTCCACAACTGCGCGTCACGGATCGGGTCGAGCTCGAGGTTCGTGTGGTGCATCCCGGTGATCTTGTTGACCCAGCGCGTCACCGTGGAGTTCTTGCGTTGCCGGTCGAGTTCGTCGGCGTCGGAGGTGGCCTGGGCGGCCACGATCCGTTGCGCCAGAGCGCGACAGCGACGTGCGAACACCTCGACTCGCTCGCCAAGCGCTGCGGCGAGCAGTTCGTCGAGGTGCCGGTGGAACTCGGCTCGGGCGTCGGCATCGAGGCGGCGGGTTGCGTTCGCGATGGCATCGATGTGGCCGGTTGAGATCCGGCCGTCGCGCAGAGCCCGCTCGAACGAGTCGGCGCCACCAGCACCGCTGGCATGGGGAGCACCGGTGTCGCCGGTGTGATCCGAGGACGAAGCTGCGGCGGGTCCGCCGAACTCGTCGAGTGCGTCGGCGCGCACCTTGATGCGTGACGCTTCCTCGCTCGATCGTTTCCCGGCGGCACCGAACAGTGACTCGGGCGACTCGGCGACGCCGTCGTCGGCAAGTTCTCGGGCCCGCCTGGCGCAGCCGACATCGAACGAGTCGAGCCAACCGTGTACCCGCGCGGCCACCGACATCAGGTAGCGGAGTTCGTCACGCTCCACGCCCGCGAGGTCGACAGCGACGAGCGCATCGAGCGCCGACTGCACATCGGACATGCCAGGGGCGTTACCTGGCGGGCACCCGGGCGGAGACCCCGGGGGTCTCGGCGGAGCGGTCGCAGTGGTCATGTCGGCCTCCAATCAGTGAACGGATGTGGAGGGGGAGTCGGTATGGATCACCCTACAGAGGGGGTGCAACAGGGTTGCCAAGGCGGGTTCGACGGCTCGTCAGCCTCGGGCGATCAGGCCCCGGTACCCGTCGGCGAACCCGGCGGCGCGGAGCAACTCGACAAGGCCCCCGGGCACCGCCGCACCCGTGAGGCCGTCGCCGTTCACCTTGCGGATCTCGACGGACTTCATCCGCCCGTCGTTGACCAAGGAGATCAGCGCCGTGGTCCATGACGTGTCGTCGAGCGCGTTCGGGAACGTGACGAGATGGTGTCCCCGCCGATCGAACCACACGAGCGGACGACCGGCCCGCAGCACCACGAGCGACGACGCGCTGCGCGCCGGCCGTCCCGCAGTGTCGGGCCAGTCGAGGACCGCACCGTACGGTTGGGCAGGATCGGTGGAAGCGAGCACGATGGGGTCGGGCACATCGTCGGGACGGATCACCGGATCGGGCGTCTCGCGTGCAGAGCGCAGCCGGTCGACGGCACCGGGAACGGCGAACTGGGCAGCGCCGAGGCCGTCGACGAAGTAGCCACGGCGGATCTGGCCGCGCTCCTCCAACACCTTGAGCACGCCGTAGACCGCACTGAAACCGCCGACGAGTCCCTCCGACATCACGGCCTCGCGGGTCACCACTCCGTACCTCTCCACCAGTTGGAGTGCCTGAGCGTGGGCGGCCTCCGTGGCGGTCGGAACCGGTCGCAACAGCGGTGCAACGAGGCTCCAGCGTCCCTGGCCCGCCGGTGGGCCGATGCGGGTGAGCCGGCCCGGACGGGGCCGGCTGCGGCCGTACGCGGCTCGCGCCGCGGTCGTGATCTTGGCGCCGCCGATCACCGATCGGAGTGGAGCGAGCGAGTCGTTGGTGACCTCACCCGTCCACACGAGATCCCAGAGCGCGGCGAGCAGTTCCTGGTCCTGCGCACCGGGTGCGGCCGCACGGATCTGCCCCCAGAAGCTCGCACCGTGTTCGGCGAGCAGCGTTCGGATCGCCTCCTGGAGAGCGCCCTCGGCCGGCTCGCGTGCTTCCCAGCCGGGGGCGAGGAGCGGGAGTTGGTCGGCGAAGCAGAGCCGCACCCGGCCGTCACGGGCGCCGAGTGCGCCGGCGCCGATCCACACCAGCTCGCCGGCGGTGCACAGTTCGTCGAGCATCGGTGGCCTGAACGCCGACACCCGCACCGGGAGGACGTCACGCTCGATCGTCGACGCAACCAGCGAGGCACCCGACAGCACGCCGAGCGTCTCGACGAGCGCCTCCATCCCCCGCCGTTGAGCGGGAATGCCGTGCCACGCAGCGAGGAATCGGGCGAAGGCCTCCTGCTCGACGGGTTCGACCTCCTTGCGCAGGGCGGCGAGCGACCGACGACGCAGCTGACGCAGCACGTCGACGTCGCAGAACTCGCGTGACACCCCCTGCGGGCGGAACTCGCCGATGACCACGCGCTCCTCACCAACGAGTGCGGCCAACGCACCGGCGATCCGCTCGGGCGGGGCACCGAACCGCCCCGCCACATCGGCGGCGAGGAACGGGCCATGGGTGCGGGCGTAGCGACCGACGATCTCCTCGAGCGGACGCGCCACGGGCTCGGTGAACGCCATCGGCAACCCGAGCGGCAGCGAACAGCCGAACGCATCGCGATACCTGGCGGCATCCTCGGCGGCAGCCCAACGGGTCTCACCCGCGAGTGCGATCTCGATGACCCGTCGCTCGTCGACGAGCTGAGCCAGCCAGCCGTCGGACGTCTCGCATCGCAAGGCGATCTCGTCGGCGCTCAGATCGCCGACCTTGCGGAACACGTCGTGGAGTTCATCGCTCGAGCGGGCACGCCGACCGCCGGCAAGGCACTGCAGCTCGAGTTCGACATCGGCGAGCACGTCGGGGTCGAGCAGGTCACGCAGCTCCTCGGCACCGAGCAGATCGCGCAGGAGGTCACGGTCGAGCGCCAGCGCAGCGGCCCGGCGCTCAGCGAGCGGGGCATCGCCCTCGTACATGTAGGCCGCGATCCAGTTGAACAGCAAGCTCGACGCCATCGGGCTCGCCCTGCCGGTGTCGACCGTGACCACGCGGATCACGCGCGAGCGCAACAGACCCAGGACCTCACGGAGCGCCGGCACGTCGAACACGTCCTGCAGACATTCCCTCGATGTCTCCAACAGGATCGGGAACGTCGGGTACTTCGCGGCCACTGCGAGCAGGTCGGCTGCCCGCTGACGCTGCTGCCACAGCGGGGTCCGACGGTCGGGACGCCGACGCGGCAGCAGGAGCGCCCGGCCGGCACACTCACGAAATCGCGCGGCGAAGAGGGCCGTCTGCGGCAGCGTTTCGACGATGAGTTCGTCGATGTCCTCCGGGTCGATCATGAGCGCGTCGAGCGGCAGTTCCGTCGCCGACTCCGGAAGCCGGATGACGATCCCGTCGTCGCCCCACATCGACTCGACGGGCATGTCGAACCGATCCATCAACCGTCGCTCGATGGCCATCGCCCACGGCGCGTGCACCGGCGTGCCGAACGGGCTGAGAATGCAGATGCGCCAGTCGCCGATCTCGTCCTGAAAGCGTTCGACCACCACGGTGCGATCGTCGGGTACCGCGCCGGTCGCCTCGACCTGCTCCGCGAGGTACTGCTGCAGGTTGCCGGCGGCGAAGGCGTCGAGCGAGTAGTGCGTCGTCAGCCGCTCGATCGCCGCAACGTCGTCGAGGTCACGGATCTCCCGGACGAAGGCGCCGAGCGCCCGACCGAGCTCGAGCGGCCGCCCAGGGCGGTCACCGTGCCAGAACGGCATCTTGCCCGGTTGTCCGGGTGCCGGGCTCACCGTCACTCGTTCGAACGTGATGTCCTCGATCCGCCAGGTCGATGCGCCGAGCACGAACGTCTCGCCCGGCCGGCTCTCGTAGACCATCTCCTCGTCGAGTTCGCCGACACGCGTGCCGTCGGGCAGGAACACCCCGAACAGACCGCGGTCGGGGATCGTGCCGCCGGAGGTGACGGCCAGTCGCTTCGATCCCTCTCGAGCGCGCAGGCGGTCGTTGATGCGGTCCCACACGATGCGGGGTCGCAGCTCGGAGAACTCCTCGCTCGGGTAGCGGCCCGACAGCAGGTCGAGCACGTTGGCGAGCAGGTCGTCGGAGATCTCGGCGAAGCTGGCGCAACGCCGCACCATCGTTGCCACCTCGTCGACCGAGCACTCCTCGACGATTGCCACGTGGGCGACGATCTGCTGGGCGAGCACGTCGAGCGGGTTGCGGAGGTAACGGGTCGACTCGATCTCACCGTCGATCATCCGACGGGTGACGATCGCTGCTTCGAGCAGGTCGCCGCGATGTTTCGGGAAGATCGAGCCGCGTGACGGCTCGCCGACCTGGTGGCCGGCCCGCCCGATCCGCTGGAGCCCGCGGCTGACCGCGCCCGGCGACTCGACCTGGATCACGAGATCGACTGCGCCCATGTCGATACCCAGCTCGAGCGACGACGTCGCAACGATCGCGCGGAGCTCCCCGCGCTTCAACCGATCCTCGATCACGACTCGCTGCTCTCGCGCCAATGACCCGTGGTGAGCGCGGACCAACTCATCGATCCCGATCGCGGGTTCCTCGTCCGCTGCGCTTCCTCCTCGCGCCGCGTGCGACTCGTCGCTGGCGCTTCCCTCGCCGCGCGGGTACCGGTCTGCGTAGCGTCCGCCCTCCTGTTCGTAGAGTTCGTTGAGCTTGGCGGCGAGGCGCTCGGCCGATCGGCGGGCGTTGCAGAAGATGATCGTGGTTCGGTTCGCCAGGATCCGCTGGAGGATCTCGGGATAGATGCTCGGCCAGATCGACGTCCGTCGTTCCGTGAGCGCAGCGGTTGCGGGGCCCGGTGTGAGTTCGACCTTCACCTGGCCGAGGGTCGACATGTCCTCGATCGGGATGACGACCTCGATCTCGAGCGCCTTGCGGATGCCCGCATCGACGATCCGCACCGGCCGCTTCACCGCCGGCTCGGCCCACCCGCCCAGGAACTCGGCAACCTCCTCCAGGGGCCGTTGGGTGGCGGACAATCCGATGCGTTGCGGCGGCCGATCGGTGATCTGCTCGAGGCGCTCGAGCGTCAGCATCAGATGAGCCCCGCGCTTCGTGGTCGCCATCGCATGGATCTCGTCGATGATGACGGTCTCGACCCCTGCGAGCGTTTCGCGCGCCGACGACGTGAGCATCAGGTACAGCGACTCGGGCGTGGTGATCAACAGGTCGGGTGGGCGGCGGATCAGTTTCTGGCGGTCGTTTGCTGCCGTGTCGCCCGTGCGCATCCCGACCTCGGGGGCGACGAATGGTTCGCCGAGCCGTTCAGCTGCGAGTTCGATCCCCTTCAACGGGGCGCGCAGGTTCTTCTCGATGTCGAACGCGAGCGCCCGTAGTGGCGAGATGTAGAGCACCCGTGTGCGGTGCGAGCGTTCCTCTGGCCGCGGCGTCGTGGTCAGCCGATCGATCGACGCGAGGAATGCCGTGAGCGTCTTGCCCGATCCTGTCGGTGCGCAGATCAGCGTGTGTTCACCTGCGGCGATGTGCGGCCAGCCTCGCACCTGCGGCGGCGTCGGTTCGGGAAAAGATGCCGCGAACCACTCCCGGACGGCGGGCGAGAACGCCTCGAGCACCGAGTGGTCAGCGATCCGCCCAACCTATCCACACCCTGTCTCTCCGGACCCGACCCCGAAAGACAGGGCTGGGCCCGCTCAGCCGGCCATCGTGGTGCCGGTCGTCTCGCCGCCCATGCCGCCGTTGCCGGCCATGTCGAGCGGCTTGACCGGTGCGCCGACGGTGACCTCCGTGCCGTCATCGAAGATCATGGTGACATCGATCGTTCCGACGATGTCGGCAGGATCGATGTCGATCAGCATGATGTGCGGGCCGCCCGGCTCGAGGGTGAAGCTGCCACCCGCTGGAACCACGAAGCCTTCCGGGACTTCCTGCATCTGCATCGATCCGTCGTCGGCCGTAATCGTCTCGTGGATCTCGACCGTGACATCGAGGGGAACCGACGCAGCGACGAGCGTCACGTCGGCGTCACCGTTGTTCGTGATCGTGCCGTAGGCGGCGGTCCTGGTCTGGCCTTCAGCGGGCTCGCGCATCCAGACCCCGGTCACCGTGATGTCGCCGACCGTCGCCTCGCCACCCGGCACCGTGGCGTCCATGTCGGTGGTCCCCTCCATGGGAGTGGTTGTCTCCATGGGAGTGGTCGTTTCCACCGGAGTCGTTGTCTCCATGGCGGCGGTTGTCTCGGTCGTGGCTTGCGGTGCCGTCGTGCTCTCACTCGATGCGTCGTCGTCGCTGCCGCACGCGGCAAGCGAGAAGACCAGCGCGAGCGCGGCAGCGGGGGCGACAAGGGCTTTGGTTCGTTGGTTCACGTACCACTGGTCGGCTGACATGACGGTCCAGTTCCCGCCAACCCGAGGTTGGGACCTAGGTCACACCCGTGCCTGTCACACCGTGCCGGGTCCAATGTGACGTTCCGCCACCACACCGTCGACCACGTCGAACGTGCGGGTGAGACGAACCCGATCGAGCAACGCCCGGTCGTGGGTGACGAGGATCACGGTGCCGGCGAACGTATCGAGGGCCGCTTCCAGTTGCTCGATCGCGGGCATGTCGAGATGGTTCGTCGGTTCGTCGAGCACCAGCAGGTTCGCCCCGTTCGCCATCAGCAATGCGAGTGACGCCCGCGTCCGCTCACCCGGCGAGAGAGTCGCCGCCTCGCGATGGACGTGTTCGGCGCCGAGACCGAACTTGGCCAGCAGTGTCCGAGCGTCGGCAGTCGACAGCCCGGTCCCGGCTGTGAACGCGTCGAGCAGCGAGTCGTCGCCGAGCAGTTCGGAGCGCGCCTGTTCGATCTCACCGACGACCACGCTCGAACCGAGCGAGGCGGTGCCGGTTGTCGGCTCGATCCTGCCGAGCAGCACGGCGATGAGCGTCGTCTTGCCGCTGCCGTTCGCTCCGACCAAAGCAACGCGATCGCCGGATCGAAGGTCGAGATCGACGGGCCCGAGGCGGAAGGCGCCACGATCGACTTCGACACCGCGCAGGGTCGCCACGACGTCGCCGCTGCGGCCCGCTATCGGGATCGTGAGGCGCAGCTCCCAAGGTTCCCTCGGCTCGTCGACCTCCTCGAGGCGCTCCGCTGCCTTCTTGGTACGTGCCGCCCGACCGGCCAGTTGTTCGGTCTGGTTGATCTTGAAGTTGCGGATGTGCTTGTCGTTCTCGCCCGACTTCTTCGCCTTCGACTGCCCCTGCGTGGCCCACTCCCGCTCGCGTTGGGCCCGCTGCTGCAGTGCCGAACGCTTCGTGTCGTACTCGTCGAAACGCTGCTGGGCGTGGAGACGCGCAAGTTCACGTTCGGCGAGAAATGCCGACCAACCGCCGGAGTACCACTCGGCGCGGTGCGTGTGGTGGTCGATCTCGACCACGTCGGTGATGACCCGTTCGAGGAAGGTGCGGTCGTGACTCACGAGCAACACGGGCGCATCGAGGCCGAGGATCCACCGCTCCAACCGTTCGAGCCCGTCGAGGTCGAGGTCGTTGGTGGGCTCATCGAGGAGGAAGACGTCGTACCGCGACAACAGCAGCGACGCGAGCGAACTGCGGGCCGCTTCGCCACCGGACAGCGTGGCGGTCGGCTGATCGAGCAGCACCGGGTCGAGCCCGAGCTCCGCCCACGTCTCGCCGACACGCGCCTCGAAGTCGGCGGCCCCGAGCGCCAACCAGCGCTCGAGTGCATCCGAATAGCGATCGTCTGCAGCCCGCGTCGCCGGCTGCGAGCGCGTCCAATGCAGAGTCGAGCTCGATCTGTGCGGCCAGCACGCCGGTTCGGCGTCCGAGGAATCCCAGCACCGTTTCGGTGGTGGAACGCTCCGGCTCCTGGGGCAGCAGGCCGACGGTGGCGGCTGGGGGGCTCGCCTCGACCGACCCGCTGTCGAGGGCGACCGATCCACGGAGTGCACCGAGCAGCGTCGACTTGCCGACCCCGTTGGGTCCGATCAGACCGACACGGTGACCTGGTGCGAGGACGAGATCGACTGCGTCGAGCACGACGAGGGGACCTCTGACGACAGTGAGTTGACGGGCAATGAGCGACGCGGCCATGACGGCACCTCCAAACGAGAACGGACGGTGGGACGGCTCACTGGTCGGTCATCGCCCCCCACCGTACCCCTTCCCCCACGTCACCCCCTTCCCGAAAAATGCGGGCTGATGCCCGCCCAGCGCACAAACGAGCGCACATTTCGGGGAAACGGGCCCGAGCCATCCCGAAATGTGCGGGATCGTGTGCGCTCAGCGCGCACGTCAGCGCATTTTTGGGGGTCGGAGGGCGACGGGTTGGGGCATGGGTCGGGGCGCGCCAGACTCGGGGGGCCGATGCCGACCGTGACCCTGCGCCCCTGGCAACGCGCCGCCTACGAGCAGTTCCGGGCCAGCCCCCACCCCGACTTCCTCGCTGTGGCAACGCCGGGCGCCGGGAAGACGACCTTTGCACTCACCTGTGCCCGCGCCGTCCTTGCTCACGAACCGCGCACA
This sequence comes from Ilumatobacteraceae bacterium, assembly GCA_963716235.1. GTDB lineage: Bacteria > Actinomycetota > Acidimicrobiia > Acidimicrobiales > Ilumatobacteraceae > Sva-07. The sequence continues at coordinate 32,631 of CAVQTE010000002.1, forward strand.
CTCGTGGTCGTCGCCCCGACCAGCCACCTCAAGGTGCAGTGGTCGCTCGCGGCTCACCGGCTCGGCCTCCAACTCGACCCCGACTGGAGCCCCGCCGATGGTCTGGCCCGCGACGTGCACGGACTCGTGACCACCTACCAGCAGATTGCCACGGGCGACACCGCCGCCAAGCTCGCAGGGCTGTCGGCCAACGGTTTCGTGATCCTCGATGAGATCCACCACGCCGGCCACGACAAGGCGTGGGGCGACAGCATCCGAGTCGCGTTCGGCCATGCCGCGCGACGACTCTCGCTGTCGGGCACGCCCTTTCGCAGCGACGCGATCCAGATCCCCTTCGTTCGCTACGACGCCACCGGTGAAGGTGACCAGGCCCACGCCGACTTCACCTACGGCTATGCCGACGCGCTGCGCGACGGCGGGGTGGTGCGACCCGTCTACTTCCCGCGGGTCGACGGCGAGATGGAGTGGACGACCGCATCGGGTGACGTGATCAACGCCAACTTCCAGGACGAGTTGACCAAGGATCAGATGTCGATGCGCCTGCGGACCGCGCTCAGCCTCGAAGGCGAGTGGATGCCGAGCGTGATGGCGCGCGCCAACGAACAACTCCGGGCGATCAGACAAGACCATCGTGAGGCCGGCGGTCTCGTCATTGCGATCGATCAGGATCACGCGCAGGGAATCGCCCGCCTGCTGCGCGACCGCTTCGGCGTGCCCGCCGACGTCGTGATCAGCGACGACCCGACGGCATCGAAGAAGATCGCCGAGTTCAGCCACAACGATCGGCCCTGGCTCGTCGCCGTACGGATGGTGTCGGAGGGCGTCGACATTCCTCGCCTACGCGTCGGCGTGTTCGCCACGACCACCTCGACCGAGCTGTTCTTCCGCCAGGCCGTCGGCCGCTTCGTGCGTTGGCAATCGGGCCGTCCCAGCCAGAAGGCCTACGTCTACATCCCCGACGATCCGAGGCTGCGCACGCATGCGTTCGAAATCGCCGAGGCCCGTCGTCACATCCTGCGCCCGCCCGGCAGCGACGACGATGGCGACGATTTCGCCATCGACGGTGGCCTCGACGACCAGGTCCACCGCGATGACGCGGCAGAGCAGCTGACGCTGTTCTCCGTCGTTTCCTCGACGGCAACCGACATCACGGTGCACACGGTCACCGAGAACGGTGTGCGCTACGAGCCGCTCTTCGACCTCGCTGGGGCCCGCTACGACGACGACATCGAAATCCCAGAACCCAGTTTCGTGGCAGATCCGAGTCTGAGCCTCGACCTCCCCGAGGTGCCTACAGCGGCCGGGCTCGTGCCGAGCGGCTCGCTCAGCGTCGCCGAACGCAAGGACGACCTGCGTACCCGCAACGCCCACGTGGCGAAACGCCTTGTCGACATCACCGGTTGGGGACACGCCAGGGTACAGGGCGAGATGAACCGGCTCGCCGGCGTCACGCGCGTGGCCACCGCCACGACCGAGCAGCTCGAACGACGTCTGCGCTACTCCGAGAGCTGGCTGCGCAAGCTCCAGCGCTGACTGTCACCGATGGTGTCTGACACCCGGTAACCATCACGGTGACGAGGCGGGCAGGGCGACCGGCGGCACCGATAGGCTCGTCGCATGCCTGCGAGCGGTGAGCACCATCCCGCCTTCGAGGAGTACTGCGAGTGCATCTTCGAGCTGCACGAGGACGACGTCGACGTCATCCAGGCCCGTATCGCCGAGCGGCTCCAGGTCTCGCGCCCGGCGGTGAGCGAGATGATGAAGCGCCTCGAGGCCGAGGGTCTGATCACGTCCGACAACGGCATTCGACTCACCGACGACGGTCGTCGTCTCGGTGAGCGCGTCGTGCGCCGTCACCGCCTCGCCGAAGTGTTCCTGACCGAGGTGCTCAAGTTGTCGTGGGCCGAGGCGCACCACGAGGCAGGCAAGTGGGAGCACATCATGAGCGACTCCGTCGAGCGGGCGCTCAACGACCTGCTGGGCGAACCGACCACGTGTCCACACGGCAATCCGATCCCCGGTTCGGACTACGAGGCGCCCGACTCTGCGCCCCTGTCCGATGTTGCGGTCGGCAGCGCGTTCACCGTCCGGCGGATCACCGAGGAGCTGGAGTTCGAGCCGGGTCTGCTCGAGTTTCTCGAAGCCTCCGCGATCCAGCCCGGGAACCGGGGCACCGTCACGGCGGCATCCCCCGATGGCACGCTGACCGTCGAGATCGACGGCCGTCACGTCGGGGTGGGCTCGTTCGCCAGCGAACGCATCCTGGTCACTTCGTGAAGCCGGTGCGCCTCAGGTTGCTCGCTGCCGCAGCGGTCTCGACGTTGGTGATGTCGGCATGCGCTGACACGGTCGTGGAGGTGGACTCCGACACGCCGTCCGAACGCACCGACGCCAACGGGTCGGTCGAGACCGCGGCGACCACGACGTTGCCGATCGTCGGCACGACGGCTGAACTGCTCACGGAGCTGGCCACCGAGATGAGCCGACTCAGCGCACAGATCGCCGACGAGGGCGACGAACAGGCAACCCTGCGCCGGATCGAGGCGATCTGGCTGGTCGCACGACCCGATGTCGAATCCACCCGTCGTGACATCTCGGGCGGCATTCAGACCACCGTCGACATGGCCCGCAACGCCGTGGTCAGGATTCGGCCGGCCGACGCCGACAAAGCGTTCAAGATCCTCACCGACCTCGTCGACCGCTACACCGGCGACGGCTGACGGACATGCAGTAGGGCTCCTGCAACAGGGGTCTGACCCCTGTTGCAAGATCAGCGGAGCGGTTCGGGGAGCTCGTCGGCGTGAACGATGCTCAGGCGTTGCGTGGGACGTGTGAGCGCCACGTACAACGATCGCATGCCGTGCTCGTGATCGGCGACGATCCGGGCCGGCTCGACCACGACGACCGCATCGAGTTCGAGGCCCTTCACGACGCTCACGGGGACGAGTGTGACACCCTCATCGAGCCCGGTGCGGGTGGCCGTGCCGTGGTTGACGCCGGCCGCGGTGAGGTGTTCGGAGAGATCGTCGATCATCGAATCGGGTGCGATGACACCGAGGCTGCCGTCCGGAATGGTCGCCGTGAGCGAGCGGACCTCGTCCGCTACCGCCCGTGCCAGCTGATCTGTCGAGTCCGCACGGACGATCACCGGCTGCGCATCGCCGACACGGACCGACACCGGCGAACGCAACGATGGTGTGGCGACCGCCATCACCTTGTTTGCGAGTTCCATGATCTGGCCGGGGATGCGGTAGCCGACCGACAACCCGATGATCCGCGACGGCTTGCGATCGGGAAGGTGATCGAGCACGTCGTCCCAGTCGGTCGGAGCGAGCGGCCCGGTTGCCTGCGCGAGGTCCCCGACGATCGTCATGGCTCCGTTGAGGGAGCGGCGAGTGGCCATCTTGAGCTGCATCGGCGTGAGGTCCTGGACCTCGTCGATGACGATGTGACCGTACGTGCGAATCTCGTCCGCGTCGTCGATCTTGCCGTTGCGGCCGGGCTTGGGGCCGAGCACGTCGCGGGCGTCGTCGAGCAGGGCGACGTCGGCCGGAGTCCACCGTACGTCGTCGACCGATTCCGAACGAGGACGGAACAGCGCCAACGCCTCGGATTCGTCGAGCACCCCGCGAGCGGCGAGCTTGAGCAACGCCTTCGACCCGAACAGGTCGTGCAGGAGTTGGGCCGGCGTGAGCAGCGGCCACATCCGGTCGAGTGCCTCACGGATCTCCGGGGTTCCCCGGAGGGTGTCCTTCACCGACAGCGGACCGATCTCCGGGTCGTGGAAGCTCGCCGCGAGCGCCGACCACAGCTCGTTCTCGACAAACTTGCGTCCGCTGTTGTGGCGACGGAACCGACGACGAGCAGCCTTGACGATCCGCGCCGACTCCTCGGATCGCAACCGGACGTACCCGGTGCGGAACGGGATGACAAGGTCGTCGCGGAGCGGTCGCTCACGGTCGTCGATCGCCTGATCGATGACATCGGACATCCGCACGTCACCCTTGAGACGAGCCGCAGTCGGGCTGTCGGCGCTCGCCCGCTCGTCGGGTCGTAGGAACTGCACGCCCGGAACGAGGTCGGACAACACCACCTGCTCGACGCCGGCCTCGCCGAGCGACGGCAGCACCCGCTCGATGTAGCGCAGGAACACTCGGTTCGGGCCGATCACCAACACGCCCTGGTCCTCCAACGGAAAACGGTGGGTGTAGAGCAGGTAGGCAGCTCGGTGGAGCGCAACGACGGTCTTGCCGGTGCCGGGTCCGCCCTGGACCACGAGCACACCGTGTTGCGGCGATCGAATGATCTCGTCCTGTTCACCCTGGATCGTCGCGACGATGTCGCCGAGCGTGCCGGTGCGGCCTCGTTCGAGCGCCGCCAGCAGGGTGGAATAGCCCCGCAGCCCCTCCGGGCCGGAGGTCGACGTACCGTCGAGTCCCTCGTCGTGGCCGAGTCCGAGATGGCCGTCGCCGAACAGTTCATCCTCGACGCCGAGCAAGCGCTGCCCTTCGACGGCGAAGTGGCGTCGTCGAACAAGCCCCATCGCATTGCGTCCGGTCGCACGGTAGAACGGCTCGGCGACCGGCGCCCGCCAGTCGACCACCACCGGCTCGCGGTCCACGTCGGCGACGGCGAGGCGGCCGATGTGGAAACTCTCGACCGCGTCGGGGGATTCCGCCGACCGATCGATCCGGCCGAACACCAGTGACGAACCACCGAGGTCGAGGTCGGCCAGACGCTTGAGCAACGCCTCGTCGAACGCATTGCGCTCGAAACGGGCCTGGAAGGTGCCACCGAGATCGGCCTCGTTGAGGTCACGTAGCCGCCAGGCGTGCTCGCGACTGACGCGCAGACACTCGTACGCGTGGTCGATGTAGGCCTGTTCGTCAGCGAGATCGGGGTGCTGCTGGGTCATAACGGGTCACGAAATGCTATCGGCGCAAGCTCGACACACGACCACGGCGCAAGCTCGACACACGACCACCGAGCTGCACAGGGCGTCGACACACGACCTCGGGGCCACGCCGGACCCGGCGGTAGCGTGACGCCGATGAACACGGCCATGGAGCAGTCGCCCGCAACGAGCGGCGCCGGCGCATTCCTGGCGGCCGCACACGGCGAGCGTGGGCCGCACACGCCGGTGTGGTTCATGCGGCAGGCCGGACGATCGCTTCCCGAGTACCGCGCCCTTCGTGGCGATGGCTCGATCCTCGATGCCATCAAGCAGCCCGAGTTGGCCGCCGAGATCACGATGCAGCCCGTTCGTCGCTACGGCGTCGATGCGGCGGTGCTCTACAGCGACATCGTCGTGGCCCCCCACGCAGTCGGATTCGGCATCGACGTGGCGCCGGGTACCGGCCCGGTCGCCGAGCATCCGCTGCGTTCGAGCAACGACGCCGAGCGACTGCGTCCGCTCGAGTTCGACGACATCGACTACGTCATCGCCACCGTCGAACGCCTCGTTGCGGAGCTCGACGTTCCGCTCCTCGCATTCGCCGGGGCGCCGTTCACGGTCGCCAGCTACCTCATCGAGGGACGACCGAGCAAGGACTACCGCCACACCAAGGCCTTGATCCACACCGACGAAGTGCTCTGGCACGACGTGATGGAACGTCTCGCCGAATCGGCGATCACGTTCATCGACGCCCAGCTCTCGCACGGCGCCGCAGCATTCCAGCTGTTCGATTCGTGGGCCGGATCGCTCAGCCGTCGTGACTACGACCGCTATGTGCTCCCCCACTCACGCCACGTGTTCCGTGAGCTCGAGCGCCGCCACCCCGGTACGCCCGGGATCCACTTCGGCATCGGCTGTGACCACCTCCTCGAATCGATGCACGAGGCAGGCCCGACGGTGATGGGCCTCGACTGGCGAACCCGGATTCGTGATGCCCGGGAGCGCCTCGGCGACCATGTCGTCGTCCAGGGCAATCTCGACCCGGCCCTCGCACTCGCCGGAGTGCAACCCGCCCTCGACGGCACCGAGCAGGTGCTCCGTGACAACGAGCTCGCCGATGGCACCCAGCATCCGGGCCACATCTTCAACCTCGGCCACGGCGTCAATCCGGAAACCGATCCGGGCGTGCTGCAGGCCGTCGTCGATCTGGTCCACGAGCGCACGAAAGTCACGCCGTGAACACCGCCCGACCCGACGTCGCTGTGCTCCTGATGGCCTACGGGACGCCGCGCCGCGCCGACGAAATCGAGCCGTACTACACCGACATTCGTCGTGGGCGCCCGCCAACGCCCGAGGCCCTGGCCGACCTGACCGCGCGCTACGCAGCCATCGGTGGCGTCTCCCCGCTCGCGCAGCTCACCGAGGCACAGTGCGTCGGGCTCCAGGCGGCGCTCGACGCCGCTGCGCCCGGCCGATTCCACGTGTCGCTCGGCCTCAAGCACGCCGATCCGAAAGTCGAAGTCGCTGCGGGTCGACTCGCCGACGAGGGGTTCGACACCATCGTCGGCCTGGTGCTCGCACCTCACTACTCGTCGTACTCCGTCGGTCAGTACCTCGATCGCGCCCGCCAGGGTGTCGTCGACGTCGGTGGGTCGACGCGGGTGGTCGGCATCGAGAGTTGGGCGATCGAGCCCGCGTTCGTCTCGTTCCTGGCCGACGATCTCGCCGCCCGCGTCAGGGCGATGCGCGAACGAACCGGTGGCCGGGTGCGGGTGCTCTTCACTGCGCACTCACTGCCGGAGAGGATCATCGCCGCAGGTGATCCGTATCCGGACGAACTGCGGTCGACGGCGGAAGCGGTCGCCGCATCGGTCGGCATCGCAGAGGGTGACGACTGGCAGATCGCGTGGCAGTCCGCCGGCCGCACTCCCGAGCCGTGGATCGGCCCCGACATCCTCGCCGTCATCGACGAACTGGGCGAGAACGCCGACGTCGCCGGCGTGATCGTGTGCGCCTGCGGGTTCGTCGCCGACCACCTCGAAGTGCTCTACGACCTCGACATCGAAGCGGCCCGACGCGCCGAGACGCGAGGCTTGGCCTTCGACCGCACGGCGTGCGTCAACGACGACCCCACGATCATGGCAGCCCTTGCGGCGCGGGTGATGGCCGCCGCCGAGGGTTGAGCGCGATGTCGCGACGTGTGGCGGTCGTTGGCGGAGGGATCAGTGGGCTCTCTGCCGCGCTCGCCGTGATCGACGCCGACACCGGTGCCGACGTCGTGGTGTTCGACGCGGCCGAGCGCGTAGGCGGTCGCATCGACACGAGCCCGTTCGCCGGTGTTGCGCACGTCGATGAAGGCGCCGACGCCTTCCTTGCCCGGGTGCCGGAGGCCGTGGCACTCGCACGGCGTGTCGGTCTCGGCGACGACCTCGTGTCACCCGAAGCTGTCGGCGCCGCGGTCTGGCACGACGGGCTGCACGCAATCCCGGACGGGCTGCTGCTCGGAGTGCCCGGACGTCTCGGCCCACTCGCGACCACCGGCCTGCTGTCGTGGAAGGGCAAGGCCCGCGCCGCAATCGAACCATCTCCTGCCGCGCACCTCGACCGACAGCGACTCGATCGGCGAGTACGTTCGGGCCCGGTTCGGCAACGAGGTGCACGAACGTCTGGTCGACTCACTCGTCGGCAGCATCTACGCCACCGACACCGACCGATTCAGCCTGGCCGAGGTGCCGCAGCTCGCGGCCCTGGCCCAGAACAACCGCAGTCTGCTGTTGGCCGCACGGCGCCAACGCAGCGCCCAGGGCACGGCGACGGCCACCACGAGCCCGATCTTCGCAGCACCCCGCGGCGGCATGTCGGCGCTCACCGTTGCGACGGCCGACGCGGTTCGCGCCGGGGCCGGCGCCGTCGTGACCGGCGCGACGGTTCAGGTCGTGCGCAGCGACTGCCGACGGTCGCTGGCGCCTGACCACCGACGCGGGTATCGGCGAAACGGCGGCCGGGAACGACGCGTTCGATGCCGTGATCTTCGCCACGCCCGCCCGCGTGACGGGCGCACTCCTCGCTGCGGCCGCGCCCGAGGCGTCGAGGCTGCTCGCGCAGGCGGAGACCGCCGACGTCATCATGGTGACACTCCACGTCGCCGCCGACCAGTGGCCCGAGCGCCTGCGTGCCCTGAGTGGCTACCTCGTCCCGAAGCCGGCCCAACGATGGGTCACCGCAGCATCGTTCGGGTCGCAGAAGTGGGCGCACTGGCGGCCACCCGCCGGCGGCGAGATCCTGCGGGTCTCGCTCGGTCGCGATGGCGTGGAGGTGCTCCAGCTGAGCGACGACGAGGTGCTCGACGCCGTGCTCGCCGATCTTTCGCTCCATCTCGGCGTTGCCTTCGACCCGCTCGAGGTCCGCATCACCCGGTGGCCGGGGGCATTCGCCCAGTACCGACCACACCACGCGAGTTGGGTCGATGCCATCGAGGACAACCTCCCGACCGGGGTCTTCATCACCGGTGCCGGCTTCCGCGGCATCGGGATTCCGGCATGCGTTCGATCGGGCGCGGCAATCGCCGGGCGGACGAGCACGCACCTCGCGAATCTGGAAGAATCATCGCCGTGACCGAGGTCGATCGTCCGTCCTTCATCCGGCGCCCGGCGGTGCCGTTGGTCGGCCGTCGTCGTCGCGCTCGTCATCGGCGTCGGGTTCTTCGCGATGGACGGCCGGACCGAGCCCAACACGGTGGCGACGTTCGATGCCGACTCCGCCACCACGACAGCCGCTCCGACCACGACCCAGCCACCCACGACCACGACCACGACCACGACCACCACCGCACGACCACCACCACGACGACCCGCCGTCGCTCCAAGCCACCAAGCCGGTCGCTCCGCCCCAGGACGCTCGGGGGCCCGAGAACAATCCGCCGCTCGGGCGGATCATGATCCCCAAGGTCGGTCTCGACGCCGAACTCGAGGAGGGAATTCGCCTCACCACCCTCAACCGAGGGCCGGGACACTGGCCCGGATCGGCGATGCCCGGCGACATCGGCAACGTCGTGGTCGCCGGCCATCGCACGAGCCACGGGGCGGAGTTCCGCCACCTCGACCAGCTGGTCCCCGGCGACGAGGTCATCTTCACGACAGCCGCAGGAACGAACACCTACCACGTGACCGGCACGCAGATCGTCACTCCCGACGCGTTGTGGATCACGAACCCCACCGACACACCGACGGCCACCCTGTTCGCCTGCCACCCACTCGGCTCGACGGCGAAACGGATCGTCGTGAGCCTCGCCCTCGCAACTTGAGCAACCTCGACCCCGACGCCGGGTCGCTGCCCACCGAGCGGCGCTCCGTCCACGAACGACTCGCGCGTCCAGCGCTCGCACTCGGCGCCGGCACGCTCGTGGCACTGTCGATGCCACCGTGGGGGTTCTGGCCGCTGGCAATCGTCGGCGTGATGCTTTTCGAGGTGGCGCTCGGCGACGGGTTGTCCCGGCGTCGACGGATGCTGCTCGGCTTCCTCTTCGGCGCCGGTTGGATGTACGTCGGAATGGCGTGGATGGTGCAGCTGACCATGCCGGGGTATCTGGTTGCCGCTGCCGTGTTCGCCGCGTTCCACCTGTTGGCCGAGTTGGTGGCCCCCGTCGGGCCATGGCGTGTGATCGGGCGCCCTGCTGCGCACACACTGGCCGAGGCGGTGCGGTTCTCGTTCCCGTTCGGTGGCGTTCCGTTGGCGACGATGGGAATGTCGCAGGTCGGTGGCCCGCTCGTCGGTGTCGTGCGCGTCGGCGGCGTGATCCTGCTCACCTGGGTGGTGTTCCAGCTCGGTATGTCACTGGTCGACGTCGCACGCCAACGACGCGATCGACGACGTGGCAACGGCCCCGGGGTGAGGGCGACCCCGCAGGCTGTGATCGCCCTCGGCGTGATCGCTGTCGTCGCGGTCCTCGCTGCGGTTGCTCCACGGGGGTCGGCCACTGGCGAGACACTCCGCGTCGCGGCGGTTCAGGGTGGCGGCGAGCAAGGCACGAGCGCCTTGGAGGTTCCGCCACGGCTGGTGACCGAACGACACCTCGAGGCAACCCGATCGATCCCCGACGACGCCGACCTCGATCTCGTGCTGTGGCCCGAGAACACGATCGACGTCGATGTCTTCGAGGGCTCGGAGATCTACGACGCCATCGTCGCGGAGGCCGCGCGGCTCGACGCACCGATCGCCGTCGGCGTGACCGAGGAACCGCGGGTCAACTCCCAGATCCTCGTGGCTCCCGACGGTGAGATCCTCGGGCGGTACGTGAAGGTCCGTCGGGTGCCGTACGGCGAGTACGTGCCCCTACGCGGGATTCTCGAAGCAGTCGGTGCTCCCGTCGGACAGGTGGGTCGTGACGCCGTGCCCGGCACCGGCCCGGCGGTGCTCGATCTCCCCGACGGCACCAGGATCGGCGTGGTGATCTCGTGGGAGGTGTTCTTCGCCGGACGAGCACGCGAGGGCGTGAAGCTCGGTGCCGAGGCGATCATCAACCCGACCAACGGTGCCAGCTACACGGGCACCATCGTGCAGACCCAGCAGGTGGCGTCGAGCCGGCTGCGAGCGATCGAGAACGGCCGCTGGGTGGTGCAGGCCGCTCCGACCGGGTTCACCGCGATCGTCGATTCCGACGGCAACGTCCTCCAACGCACCGCCGTGAGCGAACGCAACGTGCTCTACGACACCGTCGAGTTGCGCGAGGGGCGTACCTGGTACACCGAACTCGGTGACGGCATCTTCATCGTCGCGCTCGTGGCAGTCCTGGGCGCCTCACGCTGGTTCGCCCGCCGCCGGACTTCCACCCACATCGCGCATCCCGAGTTTGTGTGAGGCGTCAGTCGACCTCGAGCATGAGGGTGACGGGACCGTCGTTGACGAGCTCGACGCGCATGTCGGTGCGGAAACGACCGGTCTCGACCGTGGCACCGAGCGAGCGCAGCGTGTCGACCACACGATCGACGAGCGGTTCGGCGTACTCGGGTCGGGCGGCGGCGATCCAGCTCGGGCGGCGGCCCTTCGCCGTGTCGCCGTACAGCGTGAACTGACTGACGACGAGTACCGATCCTGCGACGTCGGCCACCGACCGGTTCATCACGCCATTCTCGTCGTCGAAGATTCTCAGACCCCAGAGCTTTGTCAGCCAGCTTGTCGGCCACACCCACGTCGTCGGCATGTGTCGCTCCGACGAGCACGCACAGGCCGTTGCCGATCGCTCCGGCGGTCTCCCATTCGGAGTCGATGGAGGACCGGGACGTCACCTCGGCCCGGATCACACGTTGCACGAGCGCTCGCATCCGTGCAGTATCACCCGGTGATCTTGACGCTCACCACCGACGACGTCACCCTGACGGTGCATCCCGACGCCGGCTGCCGGATCGGGCAGATCTCCGTCGCCGGCCAGCCGCTCCTCGTCGATGTCCCCGACGTGAGCCATGCCATGACCTGGGGTTCGTTCCCGATGGCGCCGTGGGCCGGCCGAATCGCCCACGGCCGCTTCACGTTCGAGGGCCTCGAGCATCAGCTCGACATCAACCACCACGACGGCGATGGCCCCGAGCGCGCCCACGCCATCCACGGCCTCGTGTTCGACCGCCCCTGGGTACTCGATGTCGTACACGATGTGTCTGACACATCGTGTACGGCGATCCGTGGGCTCGACTGGGAGTTCGGTGGACGGGTGACGCAGACGATCGAACTGCGCCCTGATCGGGTCACGACCACCCTGACGATCGAATCGACCGGTCGAGCGTTTCCGGCAGAACTCGGCTGGCATCCGTGGTTCGGCAAACCGGATCGGTTGGAGTTCTCACCGACGGCCATGTACGAACGCGATGAGTTCGGCATCCCGACAGGTGCGCTGGTGGAACCCACCGAGGGCCCGTGGGACGACTGCTTCGTCAACGCCGAGCCGGTGGTCCTCCACTACGACCGGGCGGTGGCACCATCGGTGCGTGTCGAGTCCGACTGCGATCACTGGGTCGTCTACGACATGCCCGCCCACTCGACATGCGTCGAACCGCAGTCAGGCCCGCCGGACGCCTTCAACCTGGACCCTCACGTCGTCGATCCGAACACACCGCTGCAGCCGCACCATGACCATCTCCTGGTGAGCCTGGTCGTTGCGGACCCGACCATGAAAGACCGGCCGTTACCCGGTGGTAATGGTGCGCCGATAGCCTCGACCGGATGTCGACGGCCGGACTCGATCCTGATGCACCGCTCAAGATCGCGTACCTCACGTACCGCGGCAAGCCCCACGTGGGCGGCCAGGGCGTGTACACCCGACATCTCACCAAGGCGCTCGCCGACCTCGGCCACACGGTCGAGGTGTTCGGTGGACAGCCGTACCCGATCCTCGACGAGCGGATCACCCTCACGAAACTGCCGAGCCTCGACACGTTCAACGAGTACTTCCCGGGTCGTTTCCCCGGCTTCTGGGAACTCAAGACCCGCGAAGACGCCCTCGAGATGGCCCAGTTCGTCACCGGCGTGTTCCCCGAGCCCCTTGCGTTCAGCGCCCGCGCCGCCCGTGAGCTGAAGCCCCGCGCCCGCGAGTTCGACCTCGTGCACGACAATCAGTGCCTCGGCTACGGCATCTTGAAGATCGAGGAGGTGATCCCCACGATCGTCACGCTGCACCATCCGATCACCAAGGATCGCGAGCTCGAGATGAGCCATGCCAAGAGCCGTATGAAGCGGTACTCCGTGGGCCGCTGGTATTCCTTCGTGAAGATGCAGGGCAAGGTCGCGTCGAAGATGCCACGCATCGTCGTCGTCAGCCAGAACTCGATCGACGACATCCACACCGACATGGGTGTTCAGATCGACCGCATGCGGCTCGTTCCGGTCGGCGTCGACCCCGACCTCTTCAAGCCGCTTCCCGAGGTCGAGCGCAAGCCCGGGCGTCTGATCACCACGGCATCGGCCGACGTCGCCCTCAAGGGCCTGTCGTATCTTCTCGAAGCCATGGCCAAGCTGCGCACCGAGCGCGACGTCACGCTCACGATCATCGGCAAGCCGCGCCCGGGCCATTCGATGGACCTCATCGACTCCTACGGGTTGGCGCCCCACATCGAGTTCGTCTCCGGTGTGAGCGACGAGCGCATCGTCGAGCTCTATGCCGAAGCCGAGATGGCGGTCGTGCCGAGCCTCTACGAGGGCTTCAGCCTCCCCGCCATCGAGGCGATGTGCTCGGGGACGCCGCTCGTCGCCACCGATGGTGGAGCGCTGCCCGAGGTCACCGGCATCGACGGCGACACCGTGATCGGCTGCAAGGCCGGCGATGTGGATTCGCTCGCCGCTGCGATCACGCGTGGCCTCGACAGCCCGGAGCTGCGAGCCAAGGTCGGCGCCGCGGGCCGACAGCGCGTCCTCGACCGCTGGACGTGGAAGAAGTGCGCCGAACAGACCGTCGAGCAGTACCGCGAGGTCCTGGCGATGCCGCAGAACGTCGCCAAGCTGCGCGCCAACGGACGGCTGTGACATGTTGACGATCCGCTTCGACCAGCTCGGCCTCGCTCCCGGCGACCGCGTCCTCGACGTCGGCGCCGGGTTCGGCCGCCACGTGTTCGAGTGCGCACGCCGCGGCGCCGACGTCGTGGCGCTCGACTACGCCGAGGACGAGGTCGTCCAGACCCGAGCGACACTCGGCGGCATGGTCGACGCCGGCGAGATCGACCTCGAGCGATTCAAGGGCGTGCTCCGCGGCGATGCCACGAAGCTCCCGTTCGCCGACAACTCCTTCGACGTCGTCATCACCTCCGAGGTGCTCGAACACATCCAGGACGACGTGTCGGCGATCGCCGAGATGGTTCGGGTCCTGAAGCCCGGCGGCCACTTCGCCGCAACCGTGCCGGCATGGTTTCCCGAGAAGATCAACTGGATGCTCTCCGACGAGTACCACGCCCCGAAGAGCGAGGGCGGCCACGTCCGGATCTACAGCTCGACCGAACTGTCGGCCAAGCTCCGCACCGCCGGCCTCGAGCTGCAGGGCAGCCACCGGGCCCACGCGCTGCACTCGCCGTACTGGTGGCTCAAGTGCGCCGTCGGCCCACGCAACGACGACCATCGCGCCGTGAAGAAGTACCGCGAGTTCCTCGAGTGGGACATCATGGAGCAGCCCACGTCGACCAAGGTCGCCGATCGGGTGCTGTCGCCGGTGCTCGGCAAGAGCATCGTGTTCTACGGCGTGAAGCAGGTCGAGCGATCTCGATGAGCCACCTCCCCGATCTCCCCGGCGTGCTCAGCGCCGACGAACTGCACCGCACCGGCCTGCATCTGGCCTCGCTGCAGCTCGACACCGGGATGATCCCGTGGTTCCCCGGCGGTCATTGCGATCCGTGGAATCACGTCGAGACCGCCATGGCGCTCGACGTGGCCGGCTTCCACGCCGAGGCCGAGCGGGCCTACGAGTGGCTCGTCGACACGCAGCGGCCCGACGGTTCATGGCACGCCTACTACCACTGCGACGGTTCGGTCGAGGACGACAAGCTCGACACCAACGTGTGCGCCTACATCGCGACCGGGGTCTGCCACCACATGCGCAACACCTGGGACCGTGGGTTCGCCGAGAACATGTGGCCCACCGTCGAACGCGCACTCGAGTTCGTACTGTCGCTGCGTCGCCACGACGGACTGCCACTGTGGGCGATCGAGCCGGAGGCTCGTCCGTGGGACTACGCCCTGCTCACCGGGACGTCCAGCATCCAACACGCGCTGCGCTGTGGTGCCCGCTTGGGCGAGAGCGTCGGCGAGGCCCGACCCGATTGGATCGCTGCCGCCGATGTGATGGCCGATGCGGTGCGGCACCGTCCCGAAGCCTTCGAACCGAAGACCCGCTGGGCGATGGACTGGTACTACCCCGTGCTGACCGGCGTGCTCACCGGCGAGGCCGCCAAGGCCCGCATGGCCGACGGTTGGGACACGTTCGCGATGGAGGGCCTCGGCATCCGGTGCGTGAGCGACGAGCCCTGGGTCACGGCATCGGAGACGGCCGAGTGCGCGCTCGCGTACGCAGCCATCGGCGACACCACCACGGCGACCGACCTCTTGAAGTGGACGCGCACGCACCGCCGCGACGACGGGTCGTACTGGACCGGCATCGTCTATCCCGAACCCGTGCTGTTCCCGTTCGACGAGCACACCTCCTACACCGCTGCGGCCGTCGTGCTGGCCGTCGACGCAATCACCCGCTCCACTCCGGCCAGCGACGTCTTCGTCCCGTTCTGAGCGCGAGCGCCTGGTCGCACCGACCACGATCCTCCTGCCGCCCACAGGTGAATCCTCGATCGTGTCAATCAGCGAGCAGGCCGTAGAAGATGAACTCGGTGCGACGGTTCAGCGCGAGCGCCGCCTCCGACGCATCTTCGGAGAGCAGGTCCTGCTCGCCCACCGCCCGAGCGGCGAGCCGGGAGGGGTCGATGCCCTTGCCGACCAGATACCGCACGACCGACACGGCGCGAGCCTCCGAGACCGCATAGTTCGCCGCCTCGTCACCGACCTGGTCGGCGTGGCCGACGACGGTGACCGTCACGTTCGGCAGTGCCGACATCACGGTTGCCACCCGGTCGAGCTGTGCGCCGTGCTCGAAGGTGACATCGGCGCTGCCCGGGTTGAAACGGGGAGAATTCATCTCGATGACGCGTGTACCGATACTCGCCGGCACGGTGGGGTCGATCTGGACATTCGCGTTCACGATGGGGTTCGGATCGGTGCTGTTGGCCAGCGCCAGCGTGGTGAGCAGCTCCAGCTTCTCCTGGCTGGACACCCAACCCGTCACATTGATGGTGGGGCCGTCGAACACCGCGACGATGGGCTCGGGTGATCCATCCGGCAGCGTCGGATAGCTCGGGCCAGCCGGCGGCGTGGCGAGCGCCGCAGTCGTGGCCGGCGCCGCCGTGGTGGTCGGCGCCGCCGTCGTCGTTGGCGCAGTGGTCGCTGGCGCAGTAGTCGGTGGAGCGGTGGCGATCGGTGACAACGTGGCCTCTGGCGCGACTGCGACCGATCCATTGTCGTCGCTGCCGCCCATGACGACTGCGAGTAGACCGACGATCCCCGCAAGGGCGACCACGGCAGCGAGCACGATGAGCAGCGGCTTGCGCAACCGCGCCGGGGTGCTCGGGGCGAGGTCGGAATCGGTCGGCGCCGGGGCGGCGCCGACCCGGGCGGCAGTCGGAGTCGGAGCGGAGTCGGAGTCGGAGTCGGAGCGGTGGTGACCACCATCGAAGTCGGAGCCGTGCCGGGGAGTGGAGCAACCGGTGACGGCGACGCGAGATCGGCAGCGGCAGCCGCCAGGGCGAGATCGGTGATGCTCATGCTGGTTGCGTCATCTGCGGTCACATGCGCCGCTGCAACCGGCGAGTTCGCTGGCGAGGAGGGCGGTGGAGGCGGCAACGGTGTCATGTGGAACTGCGCCGCGAGATCCGGATCGACTCGAGGAGGCGAATCGGGTGTCGTGGTCGTCGGATCGGTCATGAGCGGAACCTGCCTGTCTGGACGTTGGGCTCCGCCGAACAGCGACGAACCCCCCTGACATCCCGTGAATCGGCAAGGTTCGACCAACACTTGAGAAAACTCGAGCGCGTCGTGCTGGCCGTCGACGCAATCACCCGCTCGACTCCGGTCGGCGACGTCTTCGTCCCGTTGTGACCATCGGAGCGACGTAGCTCGTTCGCGTGTCAAGTGTCTGCGACCGATGACACACGTAGCACCGTGCTCGGTATGGCGACGTTGGGCTCGCAGGTCACATCATCGCGCATGGCCCAAGCAACGGGGTTGGCCATCGGTTCGCGGACGCAATCGGCAGGTCGGACCGCAGGGATGACGCTGCGGTGACGCTCTGGGAGCCTGCTCATGACCCGCCAGGCCAAGTAGGCGGTCAGTGCCGTGCCCACGAGGCCGACGATCGTCGCGAGGGCGAATTCGCCCCAGGTCGGCGCCACCTGGAAGCGGGGTGGGGCCTGTACCCAGCCGGGCCCGGTCCAGGACAGGTCCATCGTCTCGACGCCCCGATTCGGGTTGAGCAAGCGCGCCCACAGGAACCAACCGACGACCCTCGCTGCCCCGTACACGACGTAGGCGCGGAAGACAGCCCGGCGCACGTGATCAGGCAGACGGAACCGGTGCTCGAGGATGCCCCAGAAGGGATCGGTCGGCTCGACGTTGGTGTGGAAGTACTCGGCGGTGAGCGATTTGCGCGCCAGCACGACCAGCAACACGATCCAGGTCACGTCCCACGCCCAACCCAGACTGGAGAAGTACGCGGCGGCATCGCCGTACCGTCCCTCCTGCGACGCGTATTGCCACATGCCAATGCTGTAGTGCTGGGTCGTGAACGGGAAGAAGAACATCGTGCCGACCGAGTCAGCGGTGTCGGTGAGGACATGCGACCAGTAACCGATCAGGACACCGATGCCCCACGGCTTGCTCCGAGTGACCAGGTACACGACCGACGCAGCGATGATCCCGGCAACAAGCGAATGCGTGGGGCCCGACCCCGGCCAACCCCTGTGATACATCCATGGCTCTGGAGCCTTGATCAATTCCCACTGGCCGATGTGAAGCCCGTAGACGGGCAACTTCGTGAAATCGGGCAT
The DNA here is from genome assembly GCA_963716235.1 of Ilumatobacteraceae bacterium. Taxonomy (GTDB): domain Bacteria; phylum Actinomycetota; class Acidimicrobiia; order Acidimicrobiales; family Ilumatobacteraceae; genus Sva-07. The sequence goes on from CAVQTE010000002.1 coordinate 50,145, forward strand.
GAGCGCACCGATGAGGATCGCCATGTAACTGATCCGCCACGCTCGCCCGGTGCGATCCATGTGGCGGTGGAGAATGACTGATTCGAGTTCGTGCGCCGCCCAGCTCATGGTGGCCGCCTTCGCGACAGCAGCGGCGTAACGATTGCGACGGAGCCCACCACGATCAATGGTCCGACGAAGAAGTTCAGGACGATCGTACGCAGCAACATCCCCGCCACGACGAGGACCGTGAACGCCACCACATAGGCGACCATCTCGGCGGCACGCTCGCTCACTGGAGTCCTCCTCTCCAATAGGGTGCTACGCCCTCCCCTCGGTTTTCATCGTGATCCCCAACCGAGGGCACCAACAGGGTCATTCGGCACACAAGCCTCTCTGGCGGGAGCGGGGTGTGGGGACCTGGCTGTTACGTTCCTGGCATGAAGTCGACGTTCGCCCGGACCATCTTCTCGATCTGGAGCTGGTTCGTGCTCGGCGTGGTGATCATCGTGTGGACGCCGATGGTGGCCGTCACCCGCCTCGTCACGATGCCCTTCGACAAGGGCGCCTATGCCGCCGGATATCTGTTCCGAAAGCTCACCGTGGTCCACGAACGGTTGACGCCGCTCTGGAAGTTCCGTACCTCGGGCACCCTGCCCGACGACATGCGCAACCCCTACGTGGTGGTGTCGAACCACGAGAGTTTCGTCGACATCCTGCTGATCTCCCACCTGCCCACCGAAATGAAGTGGATGTCGAAGATCGAGATCCTGCGCATTCCGCTCGTCGGATGGATGATGCGTCTGGCTCGTGACATTCCACTCGAGCGTGGCGATGCCACCTCGATCGGCAAGGCGCTCGAAGCGTCCCGTGAGCGACTGAACTCGAAGGTGTCGGTCATGATCTTCCCGGAGGGCACCCGCTCGAAGACCGGCGAACTCCGGCCGTTCAAGACCGGCGCCTTCCGGCTCGCGATCGAGGCGCAGGTCCCCGTGCTGCCGCTCGCCGTCTACGGAACTCGCGACGCCCTGCGCAAGCACGACTGGCGCCTCGGGTATGCGGAGGCCGAGGTCCGCGTGCTCGACCCGATCAGCACCGAGGGCCTCACGATGGATGACGTCGCGGACCTCAGCGATCGAGTGCGCAGCGTGATCGTCGCCGGACGCGACGAACTCCGGCGCGAATTCGGCGACTGAGCAACACCGTGTCCGTCCCGGTCCGGCTCCTCGCAGCAGCCAAACCAACGGTGCCGTCTGCGCTCCTGGTCGCCATTGCCACGAGCACGGCGGTCTTCACCGCAACACCGTTCTTCCTCTCCTCGGTCGCGGAGCAGTACGACGTCGCGATCGGCACCGCCGGCCTCACGTCGACCGCGCAGCTCGGTGGTTTCGTCGTCGCGTCGTGGGTTGGCGGCCGTTTCCTTCATCCGGTCCGCGGCATCTTCGTGATCGGCACGTTGCTGGGCGTCTTCTCGAACCTCGGGTCGGCGGCCGCGACCACGTTCGAGCTGCTCGTTGTGCTCCGTTTCGTCAGCGGGCTCTCACTCGGTTTTGCCGCATGGATTGCCTGGCAGGCAGCGTTCGGCCATCCCGGAAGGACCGGCGATGTCGCCGTCGTCGGCCCGCTGGTCGGCGTCGTCGCGTCCCCGCTCATCGCCATCGTCCTGCAGTCGGCGGGGCTGAACTGGCTGTTCGTGGTCCTGGCGTTCATCACCGCCCTGCCGCTCATCTTCACCCGTCAGGTTCCCCGCCTCGACCACCTCCGTCCGCACCGGACCCGCCACGTCGCGACACGTGCGGCGAAGGCGATCCTGTTCGCGCTCACCCTGCTCACGCTCGGTGGATCGTCGGTGTTCGTCTATGCGGCGGCGATCGGTGAGGAACTCGACGGACTCTCGCCGCTCACGGTGTCGCTGCTCTTCAGCGCCAACGCGCTTGCGTCGATCCCGTCGGCGCGATGGACCGGCCGTCGCGGGCCGGCCGGCATCTGGTTCCTGATGACGGCGCTGTGTGCCCTGACGATCGCACTGTCGCGCAGCGGCCTGCTGTTCGGGGCGGCGATGGTCGGGTGGGGGTTCGTGTTCTTCATGGGTGTTCCCGCCGCGTTCACCCTCCTTGCAGCCCGATCCAACTTCCCCGAGGAACGCGCCGGTGACGCCCAAGCGGTCATGGCGCTCGGCCGAGTCTTCGGTCCCCTCCTGGGAGGTGCGCTCTACGCTGCGGGCTCGACCGGCACGCTCGGCATCGTGGCGGCAGCGGTGATGGCGGTCGGCGCCGGGCTGCTGCTCTACGTCGACCGTCAGCGTTTCGTGGTGCTGCGCCAGTTCGGGAGCTGGAATCGTTCGTCAGTCGACACGCCGCAGCACGCGTAGCGAGCCGGTCGCCGACACGAGCGAGAAGCGACCCGATTCGAGCGCCGGACGGAAGATCCGTTCGTACGGCGGGCGACCGCCGTCGGCCGGGTCGGGGAAGACGTCATGGATCGCCAACGTGCCGCCGACGGCGACGTGCGGCGTCCAGCCCTCGTAGTCGAGACGGGCCGGTTCGTCGCCGTGTCCGCCGTCGATGAAGAGGAACGACAACGGCGTCGTCCATGTCGCCGCGACGATCGGCGATTTGCCGACGACGGCGACGACCGAGTCCTCGAGCCCGGCGTCGTGGATGGCGTCACGGAAGAAGGGCAGCGTGTCCATCTTGCCGGTGCGCGGATCGACCACGTCGGTGTCGTGGTGCTCCCATCCGGCCTGGTTCTCCTCCGACCCACGATGGTGATCGACTGCGAACAGCACCACGCCCGCCGACTCGGCGGCGTCGCCGAGCCACACCGTCGAGCGACCGCAGTACGAGCCGACCTCGAGCATCGGCACACCGGGCACTGCCCTGGCCGCAGCGACCGCCGCATCCCAGAGCGCGTCGCCCTCGTCGGCGGGCATGAATCCTTTCGTGGCGAGCGCCAGGTTGCGACGCTCCGGCGTCACCAGGTGTCCCAGTGGATGATCGTGTCGGGGTCGGGCCGCATCGCCCGCTTGAAGTCGGTACCGATCGTGTACGCCAGCGGTGTCAGGCAGGCCTGCTGGATCTCGTCGAAGGGAATCCCGACGACGTCGGCGACCTCCTTCTCCATCATCAACGCGATCGTCGTCCACGCCGTGCCGAGCCCACGGGCACGCGCCGCCAGCATGAAGCTCCACATGCCGGGCAGGATGTTGCCCATCGACCGACGCGGACATCATCGCCGGTGCACCCTCGACGCGCCCGGCGTGCACCCGATGCACCAGTGCGGGTGCATCAGCCATGTGTTCGGCGAGGTAGCTCCGCCGAATCGGTCACCCGGTGCTGCTGCGCCTGTTCGGCGTCGGTGTCCTTGACGATGGCGCCGGCGTACATCGGAATCGTTCGGTAGATCGTCGAAGCCCTGCCGGTAGATCTCGCCGATGGCCTTGCGCTTGTCAGCGTCTTTCACGACGACGAACTGCATCGTCAGGCGGTTCGAGCCCGACGGAGCCTGCATGGCGGTGGCAACGCACTCGCGGATCACGTCGTCCTCCACCGGCCGGGAGAAGTCGAGGCGCTTGCGAACGGCGCGGGTCGTGTTGAGGACGTCATCTGCGGACAGGTCGAGCAAGGTCATGCGATGACTGTAGGACGTGCCAACATGACGACTGCCATGGAGAGCACACCGATCGAGCCCGCCGCGTCCACTCCAGAGAACCAAGCGGCGCTGGACGACCTCGTCGCGCTGCTCGACCTGGAGGCGATCGAGGTGAACATCTTCCGCGGGAACTCCCCCGACGAGAACCGCCAGCGTGTGTTCGGCGGCCAGGTGGCCGGCCAGGCACTCGTTGCCGCAGCGCGCACGATCGACGAGCGCAACCGGCTCGTGCACTCGCTGCACGCCTACTTCCTGCGTCCCGGCGACCCGAACGTGCCGATCCTGTACGAGGTCGACCGCATCCGCGACGGCCGCAGCTTCTCCACCCGGCGCGTCGTCGCCATCCAGCACGGCCGGGCCATCTTCAACCTGCAGGCCAGCTTCCACGACCAGGAATCGGGTCCGGACCACCAGCTCACGATGCCCGACGACGTGGGTGACCCCGAGCAGCTGCCTGACTTCCGTACCCGTATGGCGCCGTATGCGGAACAGATCGGCGACTGGTACGACCGCCCACGACCGATCGACCTGCGCTACGTCAACGGTGATCCGATCAGCCGCAAGGGTCAGCCGGCGACCCGGCAACAGGTGTGGCTGCGCGCCGACGGCACGCTGCCCGACGATCCGGTGCTGCACGCGTGCGTGGTCACCTACGCCAGCGACATGACCCTGCTCGACACCACGATCCTGCCGTTCGGCCTGGGGTGGGACACGCCCGGCATGCAGATGGCCAGCGTCGACCATGCCATGTGGTTCCACCGGCCGTTCCGAGCCGACGACTGGCTGCTCTACGACCAGTCCGCAGTCTCGACCGGTTCGGCCCGTGGGATGGCGCAGGGGGCGTTGTTCACCCGCGACGGCCGCCTGGTGGTCAGCGTCGTACAGGAAGGCCTGACCCGCATCACCGGATGACGCGCCCGACGTGCGCCCCGGAACTCCACGCGGTAGAGATGGGGTGATGAAGGTTCGATCGCTCTCCCTCCGATCATTGGTTGTCATCGCTGCCCTTGCGGTGGGTCCGGTGGCAGCCGGTTGTGGCTCCGACAGTGCACCCCCGACCGACAGTTCGTTCGGCGCCGGACCGCCCGCCACCGACGTCGCCACCACCCTCGATGCCGACACCACCGCAGGCGTCGACATCACCGCTGCTCCTGCACCGGATGACGTCTCGACGTCCACCCTCTCGCCGGCGACGGTCTCGCCGACTACCGACGCTCCAGCGGCGCTGCCGGTGCCGGCCGTCTCGCTCTTCGAGATCGGCAGCTTCGACCAGCCGGTGCAGGTGACGAACCGTCCGGGCGACTCGGTGCTGTACGTGGTCGAGCAGCCGGGTCGTGTCGTGGCCGTCACCGACCTGTCGAGCGACGTCGTGCTCGACATCAGCGACCTCACGAACGCCGACGGAGAGCAGGGCCTGCTGGGTCTCGCGTTCCACCCGACCGCCGATCTCGCCTACGTCGACTACACGACGACGTCCGGGAACACGGTCGTTGCGGAGTTCGCCGTCGATCCGACAACCGGCGGGTTCGATCCGTCGTCGCGTCGCGAGGTCCTCACCGTCGATCAGCCGTACTCGAATCACAACGGCGGCCAGCTGGCGTTCGGGCCCGACCAATTGCTCTACATCGGCCTCGGCGACGGCGGCTCCGGCGGAGACCCCCAACGCAATGCGCTCGATCTCGGCTCGCGGCTCGGCAAGATCCTGCGCATCGATCCCGTCGCCAACGGCGATCAGCCGTTCACCGTGCCGGTCGACAACCCGTTCGTCGACACCGCCGGCGCCGACCCGACGATCTGGGCGTACGGACTGCGCAATCCCTGGCGCTTCTCGTTCGATGCGCCGACCGGGGATCTGTGGATCGCCGACGTCGGCCAGGGCGACTGGGAAGAGGTGAACCGAGCCCGAGCGGCGGCCGACCGCATGGATGCCGGTCGCGGCGCCAACTTCGGTTGGAGCGCCATCGAAGGCTTCGAACCGTTCAACAACGACCAACCGAGCGATGGTGCACTCGACCCGTTGTTCGTCTACGACCACAACGACGGTCGGTGCTCGGTGAGCGGTGGCGCGGTCGCCCGCGGCGATTCTGTGCCCGACCTCCAGGGCTGGTACGTGTTCGGCGACTACTGCACCGGCCAGATCTGGGCCCTCGACCCAACCGTGCCGGCGAGCCAACCCCGAGTCGTCGAGATCGCCCGTCTCGGCGGCCTCGCCGCGATCGCGCAGGGCCCCGACCGTGATCTCTACGCGGTGTCGAACGCCGGCACCGTCGCCCGCCTCATCCCCGCCTGATCGCCCACGTGTCACACGGCACGTCACAGGAAGCTGAGGAGCTCGGCGAAGATCTCCTCGGCGTCGACGTCGAGACCCCGATGCTGGAACCACCCGCAGACGTTCAGCACGTCGCGATGCAGGAAATCGAGGCCCTGCATGTTGACCGCGATGTCGATCGACTGCGGGAAGTCGATGAACCACAGCCGCCCCTCCCACCACAACAAGTTGTACGCCGACAGGTCACCGTGGGCGATGCCCGCCGCAGTGATCCCGCGCAGGCCCTCGATCAGTTGCCGGAAGGCATCATCGAGTTCGTCGCGCGACAGCCGGGCGGTCGACAGCTGCGGGGCGGCCGCCTCCCAACTCCCGACGTACTCGAGATCGAACACGTCGTCGGCATAGCCGATCGGAAAGGGCACCGACACTCCCTGTCGCCACAAGCGCATCATCACCTCGTGTTCGGTCCCGGTCCAGCGGTCCTGCAAGAGGCGCTTGCCATAGGTCGACATCCGCTCGATCGCTCGCCGGTCGCGTGACTTGCGGAACTGTCGGCCCTCTCGATACTGCACGTCGTGACGGAATGCCGACGCGCGCTGGACGCCGAGCGCTTCGAGCTGACCCTTGTGGGTGACCTGACGGGGGAGATACCGCTTGCGGGCGATGAGACAGCTCCGGTCGCCGCCACCGTCATCGCCGTCGGCGATGCGTTCGACAAGACTGACCTGGGCCTCCTTGCCACTCTTGATGACGCCGTGATCGACGTCGTGATACGGCTCGTCGACGAGCCACTGCGGGTGATCTGACATGGTGGAACAACCTCGTGTGTGTGGGAACGAACGGGCCACCGGTCGTCGCGCACCAGGGTGCTCGGCTCGAACCTGCTCAGCAGGCGAGGGCGCGACCGGCGGGGAGGAACACAGATGCAGTCATGTGAACAACCTCCCTTCGATCGACGGACACCGAACCATACGCCAGTGCAACACGGCCGTCCACCGAGTTTCGACGATCCCTACCAGGACTCGCCGTGGTCGGGGAGTTCCTCGGGGGTACCCACGATGAGCGGGTCGGGGGTCCCGACAATGTCGACGTCCTTGCCCTCGTACGGCACCGAGGCGAGGACGTGACGCATGGCGTTGACCCTGCCCCGCTTCTTGTCGTTGCTGCGCACGATCGTCCACGGGGCGTAGTCGGTGGAGGTCCGTTCGAACATCGTCAATTTCGCTCTGGTGTAGTCGTCCCACCGGTCGAGCGATGCGATGTCGGTCGGGCTCAGCTTCCATTGCCTCATCGGGTCGATCCGTCGGATCGTGAACCGCGCGATCTGCTCGCGTCGCGACACCGAGAACCAGAGCTTGACGAGCGTGATACCCGAGTTGACGAGCATCCGCTCGAACTCGGGGACCGCGCGCAGGAACTCCTCGTAGTCCGCAGGGCTGCAGTAGCCCATCACCGGCTCGACCACCGCCCGGTTGTACCAGGAGCGGTCGAAGAATCGGATCTCGCCACGCGTCGGCAGGTGTCGCACGTACCGTTGGAAGAACCACTCCCCCTGTTCGCGCGGCGATGGCACGCCGAGCGCAACCACGTCGGCACCACGAGGATCGAGATGCTCCCGGAATCGCTTGATCGTGCCACCCTTGCCGGCCGCATCACGCCCCTCGAACACGAGCACCAGCTTGTAGCCGGTGTCCTTGATCCAGTCCTGGGCCTTCAGCAACTCGATCTGCAGACCCCGCTTGTGTTCTTCGTAGTCGTGGCGGCTCATCCGCTCGGCATACGGGTAGTGCTCCTGCCACGTCATGACGGGAAGGCCGTCGGGCCCGAGCAACACCGGATCGTCGATCTCGTCGAACGTTCCCTCGACCGTGAAGCCTCGTTCGGCGATCTCGGCCGACGACATCGAGCGGAATTCCTCGATCACACGGTCGATGTCGGTGGCGTCGAGATGGTTGACGCGGGAAGTGTCGGTGCCGTCCACGCTGGAAACCTAGCGACGCGCCCCCATGAACATCCCCTTCAGCGCCTCATAGTGCTCGATGACGTGGCCGGCACCGAGTACCACCGCTTCGAGCGGAACGTTCGACATCTTCACCGGCACCTCCGTCTCGCGCTCGATCCGTTCGGCGAGGCCGCGCAGCAGACCACCGCCGCCGACGAGATACATGCCACGGACCAGGAAGTCCTGCGAGAGTTCCGGCGGAGCCTTCGACAGACACCGGATGACCGACGCCACGATCGACGACACGACATCCTCGATCGCATAGCGAACTTCCTCGGGCGTGAGGATGACCGTCTTCGGCAGACCCGTCATCAGGTCACGTCCACGCACCTCCGCTTGATTCTCGTCGGGCGTCGGATCCGCCGAGCCGATGGCGACCTTGATCTCTTCAGCCGTCCGCTCGCCGATGGCAATGCCGTGTTCACGACGTACGTAGTTCTGAATCGCCGCATCGATGTCGAACGACCCGACACGAACCGCCTCGAGCGCCACGATGCCGCCCAGGCTGATGACCGCCGTCTCACTGGTTCCGCCGCCGATGTCGATGACCATGTTGCCGACCGGCTCGTCGATCGGTAGGTCGGCGCCGATGGCTGCGGCCATGGGCTGCTCGATCAGGTTGGCGTCGGCCGCTCCGGCCCGGCGGGCGGCGTCGGTGACCGCTCGGCGCTCGACCTCGGTGATCGCCGACGGCACGCAGATGACCACCTTGGGTCGCGTGAAGCGACTGACCCCGACACGTTGGAGCAGCAGACGGATCATCCGTTCGGTGATCTCGAAGTCGGTGATGGCACCACCACGAAGCGGACGCACGGCGACGATGTAGCCGGGCGTGCGCCCGATCATCTGCCACGCCTCGCGACCGGTTGCCAGCACCTCGCCCGTCTGACGGTTGAGCGCGATGACCGACGGCTCGTTCAGCACGATGCCGCGGCCCTTCATGTAGACGAGCGTGTTTGCCGTCCCGAGGTCGATGGCAAGGTCACACGCCACAGGACCTCCTCGTTGCGTCAGGTGCCATTGCCACCATCATCGCCGGTCGAGCGTCCATCGGACGGTTTCATCCGATCGGACGTCTGACGGCGAGCTTCCGGCGACAGCGCATCGATCTGGCGTCGGAACGAATCGATGTCGTCCGGCTGGCGCCGGTTGCGCTTCGCGGCGGCAACGAGAAACATCAAGATGGCCACGACGGCGACCACCACGATCACCACGAGCGGCGTCATCGGCCGACCGACCGCGGGTCACGCAGTTCGTGCGCCCCCGTGCCCCAGTCGGAGCCGTCGGCCCACACCTCGTGCTTCCAGATCGGCGCCGATTCCTTCAGTGCGTCGATCGCGAACCGGGCCGCCTCGAACGCCTCGGCACGATGCGGCGCCGACACCACGGCAACGACCGACGATTCGGTCACGTGCAGCCGTCCACTGCGATGCAGGAGCGCGATGCGTCCTGTGTCGGGCCAACGGCGACGCAGCTCCGCACCGATCTCGGCGAACCGAGCCACGACCTGCTCGTCGTACGCCTCGTAGGTGAGATGTTCGACGCCGCTTCGTCCCTCGGCGTGGTCGCGAATCGTGCCGCTGAACACCACCACGGCGCCGCAGTCAGCCCGTACCGCCCACTCGTACGCTCCACCGATCGGCAATTCCGACTCGGTGAGGGCGAACCACTCGTCGACATCGGCGGGGCCCTGCACGTTTGCAGCGTATCCACCAGCGGTCTTCCCGCGGTCACGGGGTCTCGAACGAGTTGTACGATCTCGCTTTCGTGGAACCCGGGCCGCTGCCTCCTCACGAACGAACGTGGCGACACCCGTCCGAACTCGGCCCCACCAAGGCCGACATCGAACCCGGATCGTCCAGTCACCTTGCGGCGCTCGCCGTCGGCACGCTCGCTGTCATCGCTGTTGCCGGGCTCGTCATCGCCATGACACCACGAACGTCATCGAGCCCCATCGCGCTCAGCGCAACGACCACACCGGTCTCCGCACTCCGCGAGCCGACCACCGCGCCGCCTGGAATCGGCTCTGCGGCCGCGACCGCCTCGGTACGAGTGGCGACCGCGGCCGGCCTTCCGCGGATTCCGATCGGAGCGCTCCTCACGTCGTTCTCGGCGTTCCCCCACGCCATCACGTCGGGGCCCCAACTCACGCTCGACGGCACCGGCGTCGCGAAGCGACTGCCCGACGACCACGACATCGTGCTGGTGCGCACCGAAGCGGTCACCTATGAGCTTCAGTGGGGTGAAGTGCCCTTCCTCGGAATGCCCGACGGTTCGGTGGTCTTCGACGGCACCGGCGCACTCGTCGCACATGTTGCCGGTGGCGAACTGGTCACACTCGTCGACGACTGATCCGATGCCGCACGAAGACGGCGACGATGAACGCAACGAGCGCCGCGCCCACGACCCCCGCACCGAGCGCCAGTTCCTGGCGGCGCTTCGGTGACACCATGGTCCACCACGGCGCCTCGGTGCTCTCGACATAGGTCTGTTCGTTCGTGACCGTCGGCGCCCAGCCAGCGGCGCGTAACCGGCCGTTCGACACCACCCACGGCTCCAGCGTGTACGACAGCAACCCGGGAGGGATCGGCCCGCGCTGGAATCGCCATCTCAAACCTGCCACGAACTCGGACAAGCGCTCGGGCAGCGGGAGGTGGGGGCGTTCGCCCGACAGTGCACGTACACGCTCGCCGGCCACCCAGCCGTCGGGCGCAACGTTGTACACACCGTCGAGCCGATCGGTCACCGCCAGCACCACCGCGGAGGCGAGATCGTCGAGATGGAGATACTGCGATGGCGGATCGGCTTCGGCAAGGCGCCTTCCGAACCCCGACACGATGGCGGTTGCCAGCCGTGAGTCGCCACCGGCTGCCAGCGAGACGGCCGGTCGCAGAACGCAACTTGCCCGACGCGGCCCGGAGAGACGCCACTGCTCGACGAGTTCCTCCGCCGAGGCCAGCTGCCTCGCGAACACGAACTCGACGTCCGGGCGCAGCGTGGCCGCCTCGGTCAACGGGATCGGATTGTTGGAGAGCGCTCCGTACACCATCGCCGACGACACGAAGACAACCTGCGACGCACGAACACGATCAGCCGTGGCAAGCGTTTCGGCAGCGAACTCGGTGACGCTCTCGCGCCGCGCGGCGCGCCGGTCGTAGTCGCTGCTGCCGAGATCGACGACGACGTCACAGTCGCCGATCGAGCCATCGACCGGCACTCCTGGCTGCTGCACCACGACATCGATGACGTTCCCGTCAGCAAGAGAGCGTCGGCCCCCGCTGGGATGCGAGCGCGAGTTCGAGTGGGCCCGCAATCGGTCGATCACCCGGTCGCCCAGCGCTCCCGCGGCGCCGGTCAGCACGACGATCATCGACCGAACGATACCGAGCCCACGGCGGCCACTCGGCACCCTGCCGATCAGCGGCACGACACGACGAGTCGGGCGCACCCGGAAACCCGTAACATCGCACCATGGCCGATGACGACGAACCCGGCGAGTCGATCGATCCCTTCGCGGGCTTGCCGCTGTTCGGTGACCTGTCTCGGGCGTTGTCGGGACAGGGCCCACTCAATTGGGACGCCGCACGACAGTTCGCAGTGATTGCAGCCAGCGGTGGCGGGCTGCTCGCAGGTACCGGTACCACCACACCGGCGAACGTCGACCCCGCCGTGCGCATCAAGTACGACGAACTTGCCAGGATCGCCCGACTCCACGTTGCCGACGTGATGCAGCTCGAGGTTCCCGACACCGAACCCTCCGTCGCCACTGCCGAGCAGTGGGCGCAGCAGACGCTCGAGGCATACCGGCCGTTGTTCACCGAAATGGCAACCTCGCTCGGTTCGACCGACGATCTGCCGGCCGACCTCGCTGGCGATCCCATGGCACAGATGATGGCCGGACTCGGCAAGATGATGGCGCCGGCGATGATGGGCATGAGCGTCGGCTCGATGGTCGGCAACCTCGCCCGGCGTGCGTTCGGCGTGTACGACCTGCCGATCCCACGTGCGACACCGGCGCTCGTGCTCGTTCCGTCGAACATCGACACCTTCGCCGAGGAGTGGTCGATTCAACTCGACGAGATGAGGCTGTGGGTGCTCGCTCACGAACTCGCCGGGTTGACACTGTTCTCGGTCGACCACATTGCCGACCACCTCCGCTCGCTGGTGCAGCATCACGTCGGTGCGTTCCGTCCCGACCCGTCGGCGATCACCGACAAGTTGACCTCGCTCGAGATGGATCAGAGCGATCCGCTGGCCGCGATGCAGCAGGCGTTCGGTGACCCCGAAGTCCTCCTCGGTGCGGTTCGCTCACCCGAACAGGCCGCACTCGAACCCGAACTCGACGCGGCCGTCGCCGTCACGATCGGCGTCATCGACTGGGTGGTCGATGCCGTGTCGGTGCGCATCATCGGCGGCAACGCATTGCAGATCGCCGAGGCGGTCAGGCGACGTCGCGCCGAGACGTCACCGGACGACATCTTCGTCGAGCGGTTGCTCGGCATCCGGTTGGGCGCGGAGCAGACCGCCCGCGGCAAGGCATTCGTGCAGGGTGTCGTCGATCGAGCAGGCGAGAACGGACTCGAGCCGTTCTTCACCGATCCGGCGGCGATGCCGACCCCGAACGAGATCGAGGCACCCGGCCTCTGGCTCGCCCGCGTGACCGGCGAGTGACCCCGACGTCGGTTCGGCGCCCCCAGAGGTAGACGCTCGCACCCGCGGCGGCGAGCCCGACCACGAGAAAGCCGATCGGCCCCGGGGCTCGGACAGCGACGGCCACGAACGCACCGAGCGCCCACGCCAGCTGGAACCGGGTCTCGAACACGGCAAACGCCCGCCCTTGGTTGGCGTCGGGCGCATCGCGCTGCACGATGCTCTCGAAACTCAAGCGTCCCAGCGAGGCCATCAGGTTCAACACACCGGCGAGCACCACCGCTCCGGCGGGTCCACCCAACAGCGCCACGCCGAGGCCGGCGGCCGCACACACGAGCAACGAGATGCTGAGCATGGTCTCTTCACGGACACGTGTGCGCACCGACGAGGCCACCGCGTTGCCGACCATCGCGGCGAGCGCCGACAGGCCGACCACCGCCGCGAACCAGACCGTGCCCTGGTCCTGGGATCGCAGCCAGAACGCGAGGTGAAAGAACGTGAAGCCCACGAGTGCGCGCAACACCGTCATCGCAATCGCTGCCAACTCGATGTTGGAGGTGTGCAACTCGCGAGTCTCCTCGGCATCGGCGGCGTCGGTTGCGACCGCCTCCGACGGCAGTCGAGTGGCGGCAACGAAAGATCCGGCGAAGAGCAGCGCGCCGTACACGAGTGTGGCCGGCGCACCGATGACCTTGAGGAGGATCGCTGAGGGGATCACGGCGACGGCACCGGTCAGCCCGGCAATCAGGCCGAGCTTCGAGTTCGCCTCGACGAGTTCGGTCTCCGAACGAACCGTCGACGGCACGATCGCCGACTTCGAAATCGTGTACGTCTTCTGCAACACCAACGACCCGAAGACCAACGGAAACAGGGCCAAGGCATCGAGATACCGGGCCATCAACAGCGTCAACACGACACGGGCGACAGCGACGAGTTGGATGACGAACCGCCGGCCGCCGGCGACACGGTCGATCAACGGGCCGATCAACGGCGCCACGATCAGGAACGGTGCGAACCCGAGCGCCAGGAACAGCAGGACACGTGATCTCGCGGCATCGAGATCGATGTCGAAGAACAGCGAATCGGCCAGTGCGACGACCATCGCCGCATCGCCGCCCATCATCAGCGCATGAGTGACCGCCAAGCGACGGAACTTCGATGCTGGTGGCCGCCGAGGAGAGCTCGCCGGTTCCACCGGCGCGATTCTACGCCGGTCAGGATCGCTCGTACTTGTAACCGAGTCCTCGGATCGTCACGATGCGCGTCGGCACAGCCGGGTCGGGTTCGATCTTCGATCGCAGCCGTTTCACGTGCACGTCGAGGGTCTTGGTGTCGCCGACGTAGTCGTTGCCCCACACCCGGTCGATCAGGGTTTCCCGGGGCAACACTCGGCCGGCGTTCGCCAGCAGCAGGTGCAGCAGTTCGAACTCCTTGAGTGGCAAACTGATGTCGTCACCGGCGACCTTCACCCGGTGCTCCTCGGGATCGAGGAAGACATCGCCGACCTCGATCATGCCGGGGGCGAGGACGACGGTGTTGGTGTTGGTGTCGGAGCGGCGCAACACCGCTCGCATCCGGGCGACGAGTTCTCGTAGCCGGTACGGCTTGGTGACGTAGTCGTCGGCGCCGACCTCCAGGCCGACGACGGTGTCGATCTCGGCACCCTTGGCGGTCACCATGATGATCGGCACCTGTGTCCGCTTGCGGAGTTGTCGGCAGACGTCGATGCCGCTGATCTTCGGCAACATCACGTCGAGGAGGACGAGATCGGGCGCGACCTCGTCGAACTTCTCGAGTGCTTCGGCACCGTCGACTGCGACGACGACCTCGAACCCTTCGCGTCGCAGGCCGATCGTGAGCGCCTCGACGAAACTCGCCTCGTCCTCGACGACCAGAATCACTCCTTCACTCATGGTGCTCCTCGCTCATGGCCACCTGGCCCTCGACATCGAGGATCGCCGTGCCTGCTTCCACACCCGACGATGACGCTGGCTCGGTCCGAATCACCAGATCAGCTGGAAGGCGAAGCACGAACGTCGAACCCTCCCCCTCGGTCGACGAGACCAACACCTCGCCGCCGTGGTTCGTGGCGACGTGACGCACGATCGACAGGCCGAGGCCGGTGCCGCCCGTCTCGCGGCTGCGGGCCTTGTCGACGCGGTAGAAGCGCTCGAACACCCGGTCGAGATCACGGCTCGGGATGCCGACGCCCTGATCGGCCACCATCACCTCGACCGCCTTGTCGTCGACCCGGGTCCGTACCTGGACCACGTCGCCGGGGTGGCTGTACTTCACGGCGTTCTCGACCAAGTTGCCGACGGCAGACACGAGTTGGCGCTCGTCACCGCGGATCCAGAGCGACTCGGGCATGTCGAGCGTGGTGATCTGTACGCCTTGCCCGCCATCGACCACGTTGCCCCGTCCGATCGCACTCATGACGACGCTGATCAGGTCGACCGCCGTGTCGCCGGGACGAGTCGACTCGATCTGCGACAGCTTGAGCAGGTCGTCGATGGTCCTCACCGCTCGGTGCGACTCCTCCACGAGGTGATCGGCGAGACGGCGCACGATCTCCGGATCGGTTTCGTCCATCAGCGCCTCGGCGAGAACGGCGACAGCGCCGACCGGCGTCTTCAGCTCGTGGGAGATGTTGGTCACGAAATCGGTGCGCATCGCGTCGGTCCGCATCCGTTCGCTCACGTCGCGAATGGTGGTCACCGCGCCGCCGGTGGGCATCGGGTCGGCGGTCATCTCCAACCACGACCGCGGCGGCCCTTGCAGATCGACGAGTCTCTGCGCCCGCCCGCCCGAACGCGTCTGCGCGAGGAGTGCCGAGAGGTGCTCGTCCAGGAGCAGGCCGATGTGTGTCCCTGCGAACGCCTGTGCTGTCGTGTTGCGGTACAGGATGCTTCCCGATGGCGCGGCGATCACGACGCCGATCTCCAGATGGTCCACCGCCTCACCGAGAAGGATCGCCACGTCGTTGTCGGCGTTGGCAGTGCTGACCGCAGTCTCGGCGGCCAGCGGGCCGTGAGACCGCGACGCGATGGCTCTGGCGATCAGGATGCCGACGGCAACACCGATCGCGAGCGCGAGGACCACGCTGAGCATGATCTATTCGGACGCGTCCACCGGCGGCGACCCGACCGCAGGAACCTCGTTGCCGCTCTCCGGGTAGGGGTTGGTGGGGAGCCAGCCACTCACGATGTACCGCGTGTGCTCGCCGACATTGACTGCGTGATCACCGATGCGTTCGTAGAAACGGGCGACGAGGCCGAGCTGCACGCCAACCTGCAGATCGATCCGGCTGGCCGAATGGCTCTCGAAGATCGTCTGGATGAATTGACGGTGCAGGTCGTCGAGGTAGGTGTCCATGTCCCACAGCGCAGCCGCACGTGCCTCGTCGCTGTGCAGGTAGGCCTCGGTGCTCTCCTTGAACAGCAACTGTGCCTGACTGCCCATCTTCTGGATCAGGCCGCGGAGGTGGCTGTCGAGGTCGTGGCTGTAGATACGACGCGCGGCCTTGGCGATGTTCGCGCAGAGATCGGCCGACCGCTCGATGTCTGCGATGATCTTGATCCCGCCGACGAGCCGGCGGAGATCGGACGCGACCGGTTGCTGCAGTGCGATCTCGCGGAAACAGAACTCCTCGAGTTCGCGTGAGCGACGGTCGTACTCCTCGTCACCGAGGACGAGGTACTCCGCGCCTTCGAGGTCGCCCGTGAGCAGGATCTCGGTGGCACGCGGGATCAACTCGGTCACACCGGCCGACAGGCGAGCGATCCCCTCGTTGATCTCTTTGAGCTTGACGTGGAACTCGGAACGCAGCTCCTCGGACATCAGCCGAACCTCCCGGTCACGTACTGTTCGGTGCGGTCGTCATCGGGTCGGGAGAACATCTGCTCCGTCGGGTTGTACTCGACGAGCAAGCCCGTACGTCGGTCGCTCTCCGGGTTGACCTCGGTCGTGTAGAAGGCAGTCATGTCGCTCACGCGGGCCGCCTGCTGCATGTTGTGCGTCACGATGACGATCGTGTACTGCGCCTTGATCTCGCGCATGAGGTCTTCGATGCGAGCTGTCGCGATCGGGTCCAGGGCTGAACACGGCTCGTCCATCAGGATCACGTCAGGGCCGACCGCCACGGCCCGTGCGATACAGAGTCGCTGTTGCTGACCCCCCGACAGGCTGAGGCCGGACGACTTGAGCCGGTCCTTGACCTCGTCCCACAGTGCGGCGCCGCGCAGTGAGCGTTCCACGATCTCGTCGAGGTCCGCGCGCTTGCGCATTCCGGCCAACCGCGGTCCGTACGCGACGTTGTCGTAGATCGACTTCGGGAACGGGTTGGGCTTCTGGAACACCATGCCGATACGCCGACGCACCTCGGTCGAGTTGACGGCGGGGTCGTACAGGTCGACGCCGTGGTAGTTGATGGAACCCTCGACCTTGGCGGTGGGGATGAAGTCGTTCATCCGGTTGAGGCATCGCAGGATCGTCGTCTTGCCGCACCCGGACGGGCCGATGAAGGCCGTGATCTGGTGCTTGCGGATCTTCAACGTGGCGCCGCGGACCGCCCGGAAATCGCCGTACAGCACGCTGACGTCGTTCATGTCGAACACGACCTCCGCCTCGAGATCGACGGACTCGTCGACGTTGGCGACCGGACGGGTCGTCAGCGATTCCACGGGTTTGGTGGCGACGTCGCCACCGCCGTCGCTCGTTGTGGTTGGTTCCATGGTCGGCTCCTGTGGGTGCGGCGGTTCTGATTGTCCGGGCGTTGGGGTCGGGTCCGTCACTGGCCGACTCGGCTCTTCTCGAACCGGTTACGAAGGTAGATGGCGAGGGCATTGAAGGTCAGCACGAGCAACAGCAGCACGAGACCCGCAGCGGCGGCTGCGTTGGTCCAGCCGATCTCCTCGCCCGGCACGTCGGGGCGCCCCGACCAGTTGTAGATCAACATCGGGATCGCGGTGAACCGTCCGGTGAGGCTGGTCTGCGACAGCAGTCCGGTCACGGCGCCGAGCATGATCAGCGGCGCCGCTTCACCGAGGGCGCGGGCGAGCGACAGCACGATTCCGGTGAGAATGCCGGGCGCCGCGTAGGGCAGTACGTGGTCCCTCGTGACCTCCCACCGCGACGAACCGACGCCGAAACCTGCGTCGCGGAGGCCGTCGGGCACCGCACGGATCGCTTCCATCGAGGTGATGATGACGATCGGGAGCACGAGCACTGCCATGGTCAGCGCCGCTGACACCACCGACGATCCGCCGGTGATCGGCTTGAGCCAGCCGACGAAGATGATCAGGCCCAACACCCCGTAGATGACCGACGGCACGCCGGCAAGATTGCGGATGTTCACGAGCAGGGCATTGGTGAACGCGTTCGGTCGTGCGTACTCCTCGAGGTAGATCGCCGCCCCGACACCGACCGGGATGGTCAGCACGACGACGCCGATGCCGATGACGAACGAACCGTAGAGACCCGGCCAGATGCCGGTGGTCGCTGGGTTGGAGCCGATCGTGTTGGTGAGAAAGGCACTTCCCTCGCCCGTCACCACCGGCATCGCGTCCCGAACGACGCGGCCGATCAACACGAACAGGATGAGCAGTGTCGAGATGAGGGTGAAGAGCAGCGCGACCAGCATGACGATGCCGGCAACGTCCCGCTTCGACGAGGTCAGCTGGGCAGCAGTGATCTCGCCGGCGGTCTGGCCCGCCTTGCCGGGTGTCATGAGTGCCATGTCAGTGATCCCATCAGTACTTCTGGCGCACGCGGTTGACGAACCTGGCGCCGATGCTGTTGAGCGCCAGCGTGATCAGGAACAGCAGCAGGCCGACGAAGAAGAGCACGTCGAACGCCGGCCCCGCCTTGACGGCGTCGGTGCCACCCGCAGCGTTGGTCATCGCCGCTGTCATCGTGAGACCCGGCGCGAGCACATTCCAACCGGTGTAGGGACCGGACCCGTCGAACCCTCCCGCCATCGTCGCGACCATGGTCTCGCCGATGGCCCGTGACACCGAGATGATGAACGCCGCCACGAGCCCCGAGACGGCGGCAGGAATGACGACTTTGACGACCGTGGTCACCCGCTTGGCGCCGACCCCGTAGCTCGCCTCTCGCAGCGAGCCCGGTACCGCGCTCAACGCATCCTCGCTCAGCGACGCCATGATCGGGATGACCAGGATGCCGATGCCGAGACCGGCGACCAACATGTTGCGTGACGTCGTCGGGTTGAAGATCGGGTCGACGAAGTCGGGAGCGATGACCTTCAGGGCGAAGAAGCCCACGATCACCGACGGAATGCCTGCGAGCACCTCGATGACCGGCTTGACGACGGAGCGCACCCGTCGTGAGGCGTACTCCGACAGATAGATCGCCGTGCCGAGACCGAACGGGACAGCCACGAACATCGCCACCGTCCCCATGATGATCGACCCCGTGACGATGGTGCGGAGGTCGAACCGTTCACGGCGTGGGAACCATCCGGTGTCGGTGAGCAGTGACCAATCCCAGTCGATACCGACCATGAAGTCGATCGCACCGTTGACGAGGACGTAGAGGATCAACAGGCTGATCGCAATGGACAGAATCGCGGCAAGCCCGAACAGCTTGCGCATGAGACGTTCTCGGTTCGCCTGCTTGCGGTTGCCCTGCAGATCTTGAATGGTCAGCATTCGTGCGGAGTCCCTCGGGTCGGATCAGCAGTGTAGGAGCACGGCTGATCGGCCGCCAGTGGTGCCGGCGGCCGATCAGCTGTGCACTCCTGGTTCAGCTCCCCCAAGCCGCACGAGTGGCTTCGAGCCGCTCGTCCGGCAGGTCCACGTAGCCGGCTTCGCTCACCTTTGCGATGCCCTCGTCGGAGAGGTACAGGTCCACGTACGACGCGACTGCCGGGTTCTCCTCGGCGCTCGCGTTGTTGACGTAGATGTACAGGCTCCGCGAGAACGGGTACGAGCCGTCGGCGATGGTCTCGGGTGTCGGTGCGACACAACCGTCCCCGGCATCGACCTCGACGCCCTTGAGACGCTCGCCCTCGGCCTGGTAGTAGGCGAAGCCCACCCAACCGAGCGAGGTGTCGGCCGACTCGATGCCTTCGACGATCAGGTTGTCGTTGGCGCTCGAGGAGTAATCGGCACGCACTTCTTCGGCCGCTCCGCGCTCTTCGGCAAGGTCGGCGATCGCGAACTCGACGAACGAGTCGTACGTGCCGCTCTCCTCACCGGGTCCGTAGATCACGAGATCTGCGTCGGGGAACGGCGTGTTCTGAACGGCACCGACCTCGGTGGCCAGTTCGTTGTTGTCCGCCCACGTCGCGGTGCCTTCCGACTCCGGGCCGAGCAGTGAGTAGAGCCCGGGTACGTCCAGGCACGTGATCGCGTCGTTGACCGGGTTGGTGATCACTGACAGACCGTCGATGGCGACCTCGAGTTCGGTGTACTCGATGCCGGCGTCGGCGCACGTCTGGGCCTCTTCGTCCTTGATCGGGCGCGAGGCGCCGGTGACGTCGCCCTCGCCGGCGCAGAACTTGGCGAAGCCGTCGCCCGTACCCGGGCCTTCCACGTCGACTGCGAGGTCGCCACCCGACATCTCGAGGGCGAGCTCACCGACGCGGATGGAGATCGGCTCGACCGTCGACGATCCGGTGACGAACACCGAGCCACCGGCGAGCTCGGTGTCGCCACCGGCCACCTCGGTGCCTTCGGTCATTGCCTCAGTGGTCTCGGTCATGGCCTCGGTCGTTTCCGACTCGGCCTCGGTGGCCGCAGGAGCTGCGGTATCCGATGAGGTGTCCTCGTCGCTACCGCAGGCAGCGGCAACGAGGGTCAATGCAAATGCTCCGGCAAGAATGCGGCGCTTGGGAGAGTTCACGCTTCCAACTCCGTTCGTGGATTGTGGGGGTTCTGATTGGACATGTTCTGTTCATGGACGGGCAACGTCGTGCGACTCTTGTCTGCGTCCGGCGGGCAAGTTACGACCGCAAGATGAACTCGAACCCATCGTCAGGTGAACGAGAGGTGAACGGAAGCTGTCGAATGGGCGAACTGTCCGTCGAACTCCTCGAGACCGACGACTCCGGGGCGATTCAGGTTCGGCCGGCGAGCTGTTGCTCGACCGTCCAACGGTACATGCGGTCCTGTGAATGCGGCTGGAACGAGTTGGTGGCGCCCATGCGCGTCCACGTGTCGTCGGGCTGCAGTTCCCAGCGGACGACGTCGTCGGCGAGAGCGAACTCGAGGGCCTGGTCGAGTGCCGCCGTGTGCCGCGCGTGTTGGATCGGCACCATGACCTCGACGCGGCGGTTGAGGTTGCGCGGCATCAGATCGGCCGATCCGATGAGGTAGACCGCGTCGGATGTGGCACCGGCGAGCCGTTCGCCGTGCACGACGTTGCCGTGGCCGAACCGGTAGATGCGGCTGTGTTCGAGGTAACGGCCGAGGATGCTGCGCACACGAATGTTCGCCGACATCCCCGCGACTCCGGCGCGCAGACAACAGATGCCGCGCACGATCAGGTCGATGCGGGTGCCCGCAGCGCTCGCGGCGTAGAGCGTCTCGATCAGTTCGTCGTCGGCGATCGAGTTGCACTTCAGGGTGATGTGGCCGTCGGGCCCGAACGACGCTTCGTGCTCGATCAGATCGACGAGTTGACGGCGAAGATCGCGAGGGGCGACGAGGAGATTCTGGTAGTCGTCGGATCGGCTGTAGCCGGTGAGGTGGTTGAAGAGCTGGGCCGCGTCGTCGCCGATGTCGGGAGCACAGGTCAGTACGCCGATGTCCTCGTAGACCCGGGCGGTCTTGGCGTTGTAGTTCCCGGTGCCGATGTGGACGTAGCGCCGAAGCCGGTCGCCGTCGTCGCGGACCACCAGCGCCACCTTGCTGTGCGTCTTCAACCCGACCATGCCGTACACCACGTGCACGCCTGATCGTTCGAGCTGGCGCGCCCACTGGACGTTGTTCGCTTCGTCGAATCGCGCCTTCAACTCGACGAGCACGGCCACCTGTACGCCTCGTTCGGCCGCCCGCATGAGGCTCCGGATGATTCCGCTGTCGCCGCCCGCGCGGTACAGGGTCATCTTGATCGACTGGACCTTCGGGTCGTCGGCCGCCTGCGAGATGAACGCCTCGACACTGCTGGTGAAGCTCTCGTAGGGATGGTGGACCATCAGGGCTCGATGGCGTATGACGTCGAAGATCGGACGGTCCGTCTCCTCGGCGGCGAGGATTCGTCCTGCCGTGACCGGCGGCCAGGCCTCGTCCTTGAGATCCGGCCGGTCGAGTTCGAGCAGCTGCCACAGACAGCTGAGATCGAGGGGCGACCGATGGAACGTGACGTCGTCCATCGTGAGGTCGAGCTCGCGCACCAGCAGTTCGAGCACCTCGGCGCCGATGTCGTGCGACACCTCGAGGCGAACGGCCTTGTTGAACCGGCGTCGCCGAAGCTCCATCTCGACGGCTTCGAGAAGATCGTCGGCCTCCTCCTCCTCGAGCGTGAGGTCGGCATTGCGGCTGACACGGAAGGGCGCCCAGTCCTCCACGATCATGCCGACGAAGAGCCGGTCGAGCTTCGCCGCGATGAGCTGTTCGACGGGCAGGAATCGACCGGGCGACGGCTCGACGAGTCGCGCGAAGAGCCTGGGCACCTTGAGACGGGCGAAGCGGCGGTCACCGGTTTCGGGGTCCGCCACGTTCACCGCGAGCGACAACGCGAGGTCGGAGATGTACGGGAACGGGTGCCCCGGATCGACGGCCAGCGGTGTGAGGACGGGGAACACGCGCTCGTCGAACCACAGGTCGAGCACCTCGAGTTCTTCGGCGGTGACATCGGCCCACGAGATGATGTCGACACCGGACGCTCGCAAGTCGGCGACGAGGTGGTCGACGAACACCGAGTCGATGCGGTCGATGAGCTCGAGGACGGCGTGGCCGACCTCGGCGAGCGTCTGGGCGGGCGTGCGTCCGTCGGGCGACGTCCGGTCGATGCCCGCCTCGATCTGGTCCTTGAGCGCTGCGACACGAACCTGGAAGAATTCGTCGAGGTTGGTCGCGGTGATCGCGCAGAACTTCGCCCGTTCCAACACGGCAATGCCCGGCTCGGCCGCGAGCTGCAGGACGCGGTCGTTGAATGCCAGCCAGCTGAGTTCACGATTGAGGAAGCGTTCGTCGGTCATCACGGAACCGCCGCCTGCGACCTGCTCGCTCAGACCATGTCCTCGGCGTAGCCGAGATCCCATTCGATGGTGATGAGCTCGCGCTCGGCGTCACGCACGATGCGCTCACGGTTGCGGCGGAACTGCGGATCGTCGCGTGGCAGGAGCACCAGTCGGGCCAGCACGCGGGCCCGGAACTCGTCGAGCACCTGACGATCGCCCCAGTCTCCGTAGACCTCCCAGTGCGGCGCCACCGGCCCGTGGTAGACGATGCGAGCGTGTGCACGCGGGGCCTGGGTCTCGGCGAGGTCGGTCATGGACGACGATGCTACCGGACCGACGTTGACCCGAACGGTGCTGGTATTTGCATTACGGATGCGTTACGATTTGCCTCCAACATCGCAACATTGCGTCCCAGCGAGGAAAATCCGCAGCTGGCGGGAACCGCTCGTGCCGTCGCAACGTCTAAGAGACAACGCCCACCACAGCCAATACGACGACCAGGACCCCCCGTCCACTGGTCGGAGAAAGGTTTCCCGATGATCAACCGCAAGCGCATCTCCACCGTGACCTCGACGCGCACCTCGACCAGCGACGTGACCACCGAACGCCCGGCCGAACTCGGCAACGCCCCGCACGACCCCGATTCGATCACAGCATGGATGGCCGAGGGCAGCTGCCGGCTGCATCCGCCGGCAACCTTCTTCCCGAGCGACGGAGTAGGTGTGGATCGGGCCCGCAAGATCTGCCGCGACTGTCCGGTCGCCAACACGTGCTTGGAGTTCGCCCTCGAGGAGCGGATCGACCACGGTGTGTGGGGTGGCTGCAGCGAGCGCGAGCGCCGGCGAATTCTCAAGCGTCGTCGAGTCGAAGCGAACGCCTGATACAGCGCCACGCCGATCACACGGACGTGGCGAGCGCCACTACTATGCTGCGGTGCGGCAGGTGGCGGCGGAGGCGGAGGCGGTGTCGCCGATGACGGCTGCGCCGGCGGCGGGTCGGCCGATGTCGCCGCGCCTTCACCCACGCCCTCCTTGAACTCCTTTTGCGCCTTGCCGAGGTTCTTGGCGAGCTTGGGCAGCTGCGAGCCGCCGAAGAGCACCAGGACGACGACCAGGATGATGATCAACTCGGGGCCACCAGGCATGCCGCCACGCTACCCCACGAATTCCGTCGCCAGGGATCACCTGGCGAATTCGTCAGGCGCCGATGGTGCTGCGGGCAACCTGGGCACGCTGGCGACGGATGCGCCGACGTTCACGCTCGGACAACCCGCCCCAGATCCCGAACTTCTCGCCGTTCTGGAGCGCGAACTCCAAGCAATCGTGACGCACCTCGCAACCTCGACAGACCTCCTTGGCCTCACGGGTGGATGCACCACGTTCGGGGAAGAAGAGATCAGGGTCGACACCCAGACAGTTGGCGTAGTCGTGCCAATCGGGGTCGGGTTCGACCGGGGTGGCGCTGACCGTGATGCTGGATGTGGTGATGAACTGCATGTGAGGACCTCCTGCAGGCCCGTGGGCGTCGAGTTGGGCGCAATCACCCGCCCCCAAACGAATGATCGACAGCGATGTAATTACAGTGCCGTCATTCTGCCATAGCACACGCAGATTTCGCAAGGGGGGATTTGAGGAATTCGCGCGCAACGCGCGAATCAACCGGCGCGGCGCCCGCGGGCGGCGAGGGCGCGTTTACCCTCCATGAAGTCCACGAGCACGTAGTCGCCGAGGTGTTCCGGTGTCGTGAAGAACGCTCGACCCCGGTTGATCTGCGTCATCTGCTCGATGAAGGCTCGCAGCGAACCGTCGGCGCCGAGGCCGAAGGTGTTGATCCGGATCTGCTCCTTGGTGCAGCGAACGACCTCACGCAGCGTGGCCTCGACGGTTTCGCGGACCGGCGGATAATTGAAGAACGGCATCCCGTTGTCCATGATGTGCGCCGTCGGCTCGCCGTCGGTGATCATGATGATCTGCTTGGTGCCCGACTCGCGGGCGAGCAGCTTGCGAGCAAGGACGAAGCCGTGCTGCATGTTCGTGCCGTACACGAAGTCCCACGACACTTCAGGGAGTTGCTCGGCGGTGAGGATCCGCGCCGTCTCGGAGAACCCGACGATGCCGAGATAGTCGCGCGGGAACTGTGAGGTGATCAGGCTGTGCAAGGCCATCGCGACCTTCTTGGCCGGCAGGAAGTTGTCACGCATCGGCATCGAGAGCGACAGGTCGAGCATGAGCACCGTCGATGAACGGGTGAGGTGTTCGGTCCGCTCGATCTCGAAGTCGGACGGGTCGAGCTGGATCGGCGTTCCACCACCAGTGCGCCGCAGCGCATTGCGGATGGTCCGGTTGAGGTCGAGCTGGAACGGGTCGCCGTACTCGTAGGCCTTGGTGTCGTAGGTGCGCTCATGGCCCTGGCCGAGATTCGAGGTCTGATGCTGGCCCACGGTGTCCTTGGCCAGCTTCGAAAAGAGGTCGCGCAGCGCGTTCGATCCGATCTTGCGCAAGCCCTTCGGCGTCAGCTCGAGCCGGCCTTCCTTCTGCTCGATGAGGCCGGCCTCCTCCAGCATCTTGGTGAGTTCGGCCAACCGTTCGAGTGAACGCGCGGCGTCGTCGCCCATCAGGTCGCGCACTCGATCCATGTCGGCCTCGGCGAGCGCGGCGGGACTCGACGCATTGCGCAACAGGTTCTCGAGCTGGTCGAGGTCACCCATGTCCTGCATGGCCTGCATCGCCTGCTGGAACCCCATTGGATCCTGGCCCTCGAAGTCGTAGCTCTGGTTCCAGTTGAGCTGGGGGAACATCTGCTGGAGGTTCCCCGACAGCTGCTGCATCTGCCACTGCAGATCCATGTCTTCCATCAACTGGTCGGACAGCTGCTGGAGCTGCGCCCGCTGCTCGGGCGTCATCGAGTTCATCATCGCCTGCATCGCGGCCATGCGCTTGGCCATCTGTTCGAGCAGTTCCTCGACCGTTTCGGGGTTCTCCGGGAAGAAGTCGCCGTACTGCTGCATGAACTGTTCGAAGCCCGGGTCCTCGCCGCGCTGATGCTTCTCGAACATCTCGTTGAGGGCGGCCATCATGTCCTTCATGCGTGCCATGTCCTCAGGCGTCATGTTCGACATCGCGCCCGACATCTGGTCGACCATCTGCTGCATCAGCTGCTCTCGCAGCTTGTCCATCAGCTGCTCGAAGCGCTGCTTGGCCTCCTTCGACTCGAAGTTGTACGAGTCGAGTTCACGGACCTTGCCGGCGAGATCGTCGGGCATGAGGTCGAGGCGCATGTTCCGCTCGTCGGCAGCCGCCTGGGCATTCTGCGCTCGACGCTCGTCGCCGGAGTTGAGTGCCTCGTTGCGGGCGTTGTCGATGGCGTGGCGTTCCTCGTCGATGATGTCGTCGAGCTGCGCCTTGATCTCGTCGTAGACACCGCCGAGGTCGGAGTTCTCCAGACGCTGCTGGCGCTCCTGGCGGAGGCGTTCGAGCAGCTCGCGGATCCCCTGCAACTCCTCGCCGTTGCGATCGCGCATGCCCTCTTGCATCATGCGACGCAGCGCAGCATTGACGTCGCCGTGGTACAGGAGTTCGTCGGTCAGCTCGTCGAAGGCGGCGTCGGCGTCGAACTCGAAGCCGGTCTGCGTTCCGTCCCACCGGGAGTACATGAACCGCTGTTTCATGACTGGAACTTAACGGGTCGTCCGCCCCTTGGCCGTTCGGAGCCAATAACATCGATTTCATGCGTGTCCCCCGCACGTTCGTGTTCGTCGACTTGTCCGGATTCACGAACTACACCGCAGCGTTCGGCGACGATGCGGCGGGTCGCGTGCTCAGCACCTTCCGCGGCATCGTGCGGACCGTCGCCTCCGATCGCGGTGTGCGCATCGCCAAGTGGCTCGGTGACGGCTGCATGATCGTGGCCGTCGATCAACGCGATGCGATCGAGTTCGTCCTCGATCTCGAGCAGCAGGCAACCGACGTGTGTGCTCCGCTCACCGTCCGAGCCGGCTTGGCGACCGGTCATGCGTTGTTGTTCGAGGGCGACGACTACATCGGTTCAGCCGTCAACATGGCCGCGAGGTTGTGCGACCGCGCCAAGGGTGTCGAGGTGCTGATTCCGACGATGCAGCTCGAGCGGCTCCCCGAGGGCGTCCACGCCGAACCGTTCGGTGAGGTCGAACTCCGAGGATTCCCGGGCCCGATCGACGTTGTCGAACTCGTCGGGACGCCCGCGCCGGCGAACGTCGACACGTCCGATCTCTGGACTCGTAGTCCGTACATCTGACCGGTTCGCAATCGACTCATGCCATTCCGGCGCGGTGCTGCACTGACCACGGCGAGCACGCTCGGGTTCGCCGACAACTCCGACATCGGTTCAACCGCCGGAAACGGGTTCATCCAGCGGTGGCCCGATGACCTCGCAGAACTGCACGAGTCCGGCGTCACCGACGTGCGCCTCACGCTCGACTGGGCGCGACTCCAACCACGGCCGACCGGCCTCGACGACGACTGGGCCGACCGTTACGAGCAGATGCTCGCTGGCGCCGACGCGATCGGTCTACGGGTCTGGGCCACGCTCCACGACGGGTCGGTCCCCCGCTGGTTCGACAACGACGGCGGCTTCGACGACGACGAGACGTTCACCACGTGGTGGCCGCGCTGGGTCGAGCGCATCGCCGACCGTTTCGGCGACAGCGTGGCCGGGTGGGTGCCCTTTGCCGAGATCCCCCGTGGCGCTCCGACGCAGCCATGGCGCGACACCTGGAGCATTCTCGAGGGAACCTGCCCCGTGGTCGCTTCGGTGTCGGCGGAGACGACCTCGGTCGAGGAGTACGTCGGACGCGCATCGCACCTCGGGATCGCGCTCACGACCCCGTGGGAGCACGATGACACCATCGGCGACCGACAGCTCGAGACGGCCTCGACGCTGTGGGGACATGCCGTTCGCGATGGCGCCGACGACTTCGGCGGACCGGTCGTGATCACCGGGTTCCGTCCGGGCCATGACGACGCCGACGCGGCGGCGCTGATCGTCGAGCAGCTGATCAGGTCACTCGATGACGCCATCGCCGACGGCGTGCACGTCGAGGTGTGCTTCCTCGAACCCCCCACCAAATGAGACGCGTCAAATGAGACGCTGGGTCAGGCCTCGCGACTCATTCAGGTGCGGCCGCGGTAGGTGGCGCTGACGCCGCTGGCGTCCTTGTTCAGTCGCTTGCTGAGATGCAGGCCCTCGAGGACGAACTCCACTGCGGCGGCCACGGCAGCCGGTGACTCGTCGCCCCCGGTCAGGATCGCCACCGGAGTGCGGAGCGCATCGACTTCCTCCACCAGCCGAGCCAGGTCCTCGGTCGAAACACCTGCCCCCGTATGGGCAATGGCACCGTCCTCGAAGGCACCGATGACTGCACGCGTCTGCTCGGGCGGCACGATCTCCTTGAAGACGCTGAGCACGGCACCCTTGATGAGGTTCTCCATGATCGCTCCCTCGCGGCCGTCATCGAGCGACTCGATCTCGATCTTGCCCATCGAGCTCGCGGCCAGCGCGTCGAGGTCGTCGACACGCGCCACCACATGGCGCTCCCCCGCCCGCAGCCCACGGCGCAGCGCGTTGGCCGCGAGCGCCTCGAAGTTGGCGACGCTGAGACGAACACTCACGCCGGAGCGTTGGTTGACGTGATTGCTGGCGCGAGCGAGATGACTGAAGGTGGCCACCACGTCGGCCAGGTAGTCGGGGACATCGACCTGGATGTCGCCGGCCGCGGTGGAGATGTTCAGCGGTACCGCTTCCTGGCGCATGATCTCGACCTCGGTGTGCACCTCGAGCGGATAGTGGGTGCGGATCTGGCTGCCGAAGCGGTCTTTCAACGGGGTGATGATCCGGCCCCGGTTCGTGTAGTCCTCCGGGTTGGCCGATGCCAACAACATCACGTCGAGCGGCAGGCGAATCTTGTACCCACGGATCTGGATGTCACGTTCCTCGAGCACGTTGAGCATCCCGACCTGGATCCGCTCGGCGAGGTCGGGCAGTTCGTTGATGGCGAAGATGCCTCGGTTGGTTCGCGGAACGAGCCCGTAGTGCAGCGTCAACTCGTCGGAGAGGTAGCGACCCTCGGCCACCTTGATCGGGTCGACTTCGCCGATGAGGTCGGCGATCGAGGTGTCCGGCGTCGCCAGTTTCTCGCCGAAGCGTTCGCTGCGGTGCACCCAGTGGATCGGCGTGTCATCGCCCAGTTCGGCAACGAGGTCGCGGGCGTGCTTCGACACCGGCGCATACGGATCGTCGTTGATCTCGCTCCCGGCAACGATCGGCATCCACTCGTCGAGCAGCCCCGTCAGTGACCGGATCATGCGGGTCTTGGCCTGGCCTCGCTCGCCGAGGAAGATCACGTCGTGGCCCGCCAGCAGCGCGTTCTCGAGCTGTGGCATCACCGTGTCCTCGTAGCCCGCCACGCCGGCGAACAACGGCTCGCCCGCTGCGACCTTCTCGATGGCGTGCTCACGCACCTCCTGCTTGACGGGCCGCGACACCCACCCCGACGCCCTCAACTCACCGAGCGTTGCTGCGTGATCAGTCGGTCGATCCATTGCCATGTCAGCCATGGCCCGAAGCTAGCGCTCCGGCCGCGAACGCGCTTCGCGGAGCGGCGACGCTCCGCACGACGATGCTGAGTACCATCCAATCGATGGAACTGTCCGGCGTCTGGTTGGCAGCCGTCGCCGACGACGACGTTCGACGCAGCGGGGTCGGCCTCGACGCCGACGACAGCACATGGACACCGGTCCCGGTCCCCGGCCACTGGCGCAACACCGCGGAATTCGGCGCCACCGACGGCCCGGTGATGTACCGACACGCCTTCACCGCCACGCCGCCGCCCGACGGTCGGCGACGCTGGATCACCCTCGACGGCGTGTTCTACCAGGCCGATGTCTGGCTCGACGGCGCCTACCTCGGCGACCCCGAGGGCTATTTCTTCCCCCACACGTTCGATGTGACCGCGCTGTCGAGATTCGCCGACGATCACGTCCTGGCCGTCGAGGTGACCTGTTCGCCGCAGACGTCGACGACCGGTCGGCGCAACATCACCGGCGTCTTCCAGTCACCGACGTCCACGGCCAATCCCGGCGGGCTGTGGAGGCCGGTCCGGTGCTTCGACACGGGGCCGGTCAGAATCGACCGTCTTCGGGTGCTGTGCCGCGATGCCGACGAACGACGCGCCCACCTACGCATCGCCGCTCGACTCGACAGCGACCGCGAAGTGGCCGTGACGATCCGTACGTCGATCGGCGGTGATGTCAGTGACGAGTCGCAGCTCGTCGTCGCGTCCGGCCAGAACGAGATCGAGTGGAACATCGACATCACCGACCCACCGTTGTGGTGGCCGCGAGCGCTGGGTGAGCAGCCACTCGTGGATGTCACCGTCGACGTGATGATCGACGGCGAGATGTCCGACCGACGCGAGCGTCGAACGGGTCTCCGCCAGATCACGTGGGACAACTGGCAGTGCACCGTCAACGGAGAACGTCTCTTCCTCAAGGGGGCCAACTACCTACCGGTCACCGAGCTGCCGGCCGACGCCACCTCCGAGCGGATACGCAGCGACCTCCAGGCGGCCGTCGATCTCGGGCTCGACGCGCTTCGCATCCACGGCCACATCGCCGACCGCGAGGTGTACGCCGTCGCCGACGAACTCGGGCTCCTGCTCCTCCAGGACTTCCCGCTCCAGTGGGGCCACGCCCGATCCGTGCGTGCGCAGGCAGTCGAACAAGCGCGTGCGGCGGTCGACTCGCTCGGACATCATCCGTCGATCGCGATGTGGAACGCCCACGACGATCCCGGCGGGACCGACGCCGACAACGGCCCGCACGGCTGGAGACGTCAGGTGCGCACGATCGCGACCGCCCAGCTCCCGAGCTGGAATCGCAGCGTGCTCGACCGTTGGGTCAAGCGGGCGTTCGAGAAGGCCGACAGCACACGTCACGTCGTCGCGCATTCGGGCGTCCTCCCCCACCTTCCCCAACTCGACGGAACCGACAGCCACCTCTGGTTCGGGTGGCGCCACGGTGAGGCCGAAGACCTCGCCGAGTTCGCCCGTCGGTTGCCGCGGATGGTCCGTTTCGTCAGCGAGTTCGGCTCCGGCTCACCACCCCGCTCGGCGCCGTTCATCGACGAGGAGTTGCTCGTCAACGAGTGGCCCGGTCTCGACTGGGATCGCCTCGCGACCGAACACGGCTACGAGCGCTCGACCTTCGAGCGGTTGTTTCCACCGACCGATTTCGACACGTACGAAGAGTGGCGCGACACCACACAGCACTACCAGTCCCACGTCCTCAAGGTCCAGATCGAAGCGCTGCGTCGTCTGAAGTACCGCCCGACCGGAGGGTTCTGCTTCTCGTCGCTCAACGACTCGGCGCCCGCGATCTCGACCAGCATCCTCGATGCCGATCGCGTCCCGAAGTTCGCCTGCGACGCGGTACAGGCGGCCTGCGCCCCCGTGCTCGTGGTGATCGATCCGCTCCCCGACCGGGTGGCGCCCGGCGATCGGCTCGACCTCGACGTGCATCTGATCAGCGACCTGCGCGTGCCGATCGACTTCGCGGTGGTCGACGCCGTGGCGACTTGGACATCGGGCGAGCGGTCATCGGGCGAGCGGTCATCGGGCGAGCAGCGGTGGCGATTCGGTGGATCGGTGACTGCCGACGACGTAGTCGAGGTCGGCCGGATCCGCCTCGACGTACCCGACACCTCGGGCCTTCTGACGATCGACCTCACGATGACCGCCGGTGAGATCACCGCGACCAACCACTACGCCACCACCGTCACATGACCCCACGAACGCTGTGAGCGATGCACGCAATCCGTGCGTGCATCGCTCACAGCACGAGGCTCAGCGGGCGAGGGACTTGCGGTTCTTGAACTTCGACTTCAGGTAGTCGACGTTCATCGTGGCGATGTTGTCGATCGAGATCTCCTTCGGGCACGCCGCCTGGCATTCGCCATGATTGGTGCACGACCCGAAGTACTCGTCCATCTTCTCGACCATCGCCTCGGCGCGCTTGTAGCGCTCGGCCTGGCCCTGCGGGAGGAGGTTGAGGTGGGCGATCTTCGCCGAGGTGAACAGGCTCGCCGCACCATTCGGGCACGCCGCCACGCAGGCGCCACAACCGATGCAGGCCGCTGCGTCCATCGATGCGTCAGCGACCGGCTTGGGAATCGGGATCAGGTTGGCGTCGGGTGCGCCGCCGGTCGGGGCCGTGATGTAGCCGCCCGCCTCGATGATCCGATCGAGTGGCGAACGATCGACCATCAGGTCCTTGATGATCGGGAACGCTGCCGCCCGCCACGGCTCGACGACGATCTCGTCGCCGCTGCTGAACGTCCGCATGTGGATCTGGCAGGTGGCCGCTCCCCTCGACGGGCCGTGGGCCTGTCCGTCGATCATCAGCGAACACGTCCCGCAGATGCCCTCACGACAGTCGTGGTCGAAGACGATCGCCTCCTTGCCCTCCTCGATGAGCCGTTCGTTGAGGATGTCGAGCATCTCGAGGAATGACGCCTCGTCACTGATCTCGGGGATCTGGTGACTTTCGAAACGGCCCTGTCCCGTCGGGCCGTCCTGACGCCAGATCTTGAGCGTGAGATTGGTGAGGGTGCTCACTTGTAACTCCGTGTCTGGAAGTGGACGACTTCGTATTCGAGTTGTTCCTTGTGCTCGATGGGGTTGGCCATGTCGCCGCTCCACTCCCAGGCACTGACGTACGCGAAGTCGTCGTCGTTGCGGAGGGCCTCGTTCTCGTCGGTCTGGTGCTCGGAGCGGAAGTGACCGCCGCAGCTCTCCTCACGGTTGAGCGCGTCCTTGCACATCAGCATGCCGAGTTCGAAGAAGTCGTCGACGCGGCCCGCCTTCTCCAGGGTCTGGTTGACGTTGGTGTCGCTGCCGGTGACCTTCAGGTCCTTCTTGAACTCCTCGTGCAGTGCAGGGATCTCCGAGAGCGCCTTCTCGAGTCCGTTGGCGTTGCGGTCCATGCCGCAGTAGTCCCAGATGATCTTGCCGAGTTCACGATGGAAGTGGTCGGGGCCGCGGGTGCCGCCGATCGCCATGTACCCCTTGAAGCGATCGCTCGCCTCCTGCTGGACCTTGACGAACTCCTCGTGCGAGGCGTCGGGAATCGGCTTGTTGAGCCATCCGGACAGGTAGTTCGAGATCGTGTACGGCAGCACGAAGTAGCCGTCGGACAGACCCTGCATGAGGGCCGACGCGCCGAGGCGGTTGGCGCCGTGGTCGGAGAAGTTCGCCTCACCCGCGCAGTAGAGACCGGGAATGGTGGTCATCAACTCGTAATCGACCCAGAGTCCGCCCATCGTGTAATGGCTGGCCGGGTAGATGCGCATCGGGACGTGGTACGGATTCTCTCCGGTGATCCGTTCGTACATGTCGAACAGGTTCCCGTAGCGCTCACGAATCGTGCTCTCGCCGAGCCGACCGATCGCCTCGGCGAAGTCGAGGTACACGCCGTTCTTCAACGGGCCCACGCCCTGGCCGGCATCGACCATCCGCTTGGCCGCACGCGACGACACGTCGCGTGGCGCCAGGTTGCCGAAGCTCGGGTAGATGCGCTCGAGGTAGTAGTCGCGGTCCTCCTCCGGGACCTGGTCGGCCGACCGGGTCTCGTCGGGATTCTTCGGGACCCAGATCCGGCCGTCGTTGCGCAGTGACTCCGACATGAGCGTGAGCTTCGACTGGAAGTCGTCGGCCTGCGGGATGCAGGTGGGGTGGATCTGCGTGTAACAGGGGTTGGCGAACGCCGCACCGCGGCGGTGCGCTCGCCATGCGCCGGTGACGTTGCACGCCATGGCGTTGGTCGACAAGTAGAAGACGTTGCCGTAACCGCCGGTGGCGAGCACGACGGCGTGCGCCGAGTGCGACGAGAACTCACCGGTCATCAGGTCACGCGTGACGATGCCCGCGCATCGACCGTCGATGTTGACGACGTCGACCATCTCCATGCGGTTCCACAACTTGACGTTGCCGAGGCCGATCTGGCGAGCGAGCTGCTGGTACGCACCGATCAGGAGCTGCTGGCCGGTCTGGCCACGGGCGTAGAACGTGCGGCTCACCTGAGCTCCACCGAAGCTGCGGTTGTCGAGGAGACCGCCGTACTCACGAGCGAACGGCACGCCCTGCGCCACCATCTGGTCGATGATGTCGACCGACACCTCGGCGAGGCGGTGCACATTGGCCTCGCGGGCGCGGAAGTCGCCGCCCTTGATCGTGTCGTAGAACAGGCGATGGACGCTGTCGCCGTCACCCTGATAGTTCTTCGCCGCGTTGATGCCACCCTGCGCTGCGATCGAGTGGGCACGACGCGGCGAGTCGTGGAACGTGAACGCCTCGACCTGGTAGCCGAGCTCACCCAGCGTTGCCGCTGCGGACGCGCCGGCCAGCCCGGTCCCGACGACGATGATCTTGAACTTGCGCTTGTTCGCCGGGTTGACCAGTTTTTCGTTGGCGATGAAGTTCTGCCACTTGTCCGCGAGTGGTCCCTCGGGGATCTTGGAATCGAGCGTGATGGTCATTCTGCGGCCTCCTCGATCGGGACGGTGATGGCGTCGGGGTCGAACTCGATGAGGCCGGCCTGGACCGCGATCGGGATCGACACGTTGCCGACGACGACCACCGTGGCAACCGCCGTGGCGAGGCCCCGCCGCCACGAGTTGAACCGCGGGTTGCTCCACCCCATCGACTGGAACAGCGACCACGTTCCGTGGAACAGGTGGATGCCGAGCGCGATGTTGGCGAGGATGTAGAAGACCGCCACCGGCAGGCGCGACAGCGACTGGTCGATGTTGAAGTACACCGCGCCACGGACCCACTCGTCGCTCGTGACACCCCAGGTGAGATCGGCGAGATGGAACGCCAGGAAGAGCACGACGATGATCCCGGTCCAGCGCATCGTGCGGCTGGCGAAGTTCGCCACCTGGTAGTCACGTGCGGTCTGGTACTTGACCGGGCGGGCCTTGCGGTTCAGCACGGTCAGTGAGTACGCCGCGTGCAGGTGCAACAGCAGTGCTCCGATGAGCACGAGCCGCAGCCCCCACAGGAAGATCGTGCGCGGCACGATGGGCACGAGGAGGTCGCGGAGGAACTCGCCGTAGATGTCGATGTCGTAGGCGAGTTCGTCACCTTCGGCGATCACGCCGAGGTACACCTTCAGGTTGCCGATCATGTGACCGACCACGAAGCCGATCCCGATGATCCCGGTGATCGCCATGACGTACTTCTTGCCGACTGCCGTCGAGTAGAGGTCGCGGGCGAACCCCTTCTTCTTCGACGGCGGCTTGACGGCGGTCCCGGAGACGGGTCCGCGGCTCAATGTTTGTGCCATTGCAGGGAAACTACTCCCCACCGGAGCGCTCGGGCCCAATCCACTCGGCACTCACGCGTGCGATCGAGGTCACAATCGGCACCGCGAAGTTCATTTGTCGCCTCATCGGATCTAGAGTGCGCCGCCAGCACACGCGATCGCCTGCCGGACGCACAGCACGTCGCATCACCCCTAGGAGAAATGAGCAACGTGGACACCGTTCCGTATCTCGCAGCACTTTCTGCGCTCGCTGCACTCGTGCTCGCGTTCTACTTCTACAAGCAGGTCGAAGCGGAGTCACCCGGCGACGAGCGCATGGTGTTTCTCATGAACGAGATCCGCACCGGTGCCAGGGCATTCCTCAAGAAGGAGTACACCTGGGTCGCGGTCTTCGTCGTGGCGATGATGCTGCTGCTGGCGCTCGTGATCAATCCGTTGGCCTCGCTGACCTACCTCCTCGGAGCGGTCCTGTCGGCCGGCGCCGGATGGGTGGGCATGAACGTGGCGACGATCGCCAACGCTCGCACTGCCGAGGCGGCCAAGTCGGGGCCCGGCAAGGCATTGCCGGTCGCCTTCCGGGGCGGCGCGGTCATGGGCTTCTCCGTGGCTGGACTGGCCTTGTTCGGATTGGCGCTGACCTACCTCGT
The DNA here is from genome assembly GCA_963716235.1 of Ilumatobacteraceae bacterium. Classification (GTDB taxonomy): domain Bacteria; phylum Actinomycetota; class Acidimicrobiia; order Acidimicrobiales; family Ilumatobacteraceae; genus Sva-07. Next base: position 85,843 of record CAVQTE010000002.1, read on the forward strand.
CTTCATCGTGTGGATGGAGGTCGATGAGGCGTTCGAGATCTTCACCGCGTACGGGCTCGGCGCATCGTCGATCGCACTGTTCTCCCGTGTCGGCGGAGGTATCTACACCAAGGCTGCCGACGTCGGCGCCGACCTCGTCGGCAAGGTCGAAGCCGGCATCCCGGAGGACGACCCGCGCAACCCGGCCACCATCGCCGACAACGTGGGCGACAACGTCGGCGACGTCGCCGGCATGGGCGCCGACCTGTTCGAGTCGTATGCCGGGTCGATCATCGCCCCGGTGTCGCTGACGGCGTTCGCCCTTGCGATCACGGCCGACCAGGCCAGTGACGACTTCGTGCTGTCGCTCTTGATGTTCCCGTTCACGATCGCGTTCATCGGCATGGTCGCGTCGATCATCGGTTCGTTCTTCGTGAAGGGCGGCGACTCGACTGACAGCCACGCGCTGAGTCGCGCACTCCACATGGGGACCAACGTGGCGATGGCCCTCACCGCGCTCGCGAGTGTCGGCGCCGCCTACTGGTTGTTCTCCGACAGCCAGTTCTTCGACAACCCGATCGGGTTGGCGATCTCGGTCATCGGTGGCCTGATCGTCGGTTGGGCGCTCGGCAAGTGCGCCGAGTACTACACCAGCGACCAGTACGGCCCGGTGAAGAAGATCGCCAAGCAGTCCGAGACCGGGCCGGCGACCACGATCCTCGGCGGCATCAGTACCGGCATGGTGTCGGTGGCGTTGTCGGTAATGCTGATCCTCGCCGGCGTTGGCATCGCCTACTGGGGCGGGCAGATCACCTTCGCTGCCGAGTTCGACGACTTCGGCGGGATCTACGGCATCGCGGTGGCGGCCATCGGCATGCTCGCGACGACCGGCATCGTCGTGTCAGTCGACGCGTACGGGCCGATCTCCGACAACGCCGGCGGCATCGCCGAGATGGCCGGCCTCGATTCATCGGTCCGCAAGGTCACCGACGCGCTCGACTCCCTCGGTAACACCACGGCCGCGATCGCAAAGGGATTCGCGGTCGGGTCAGCGGCACTCACCGCGCTGGCCTTGTTCAAGAGCTTCGAGTTCGCGGTTGCCGATGCCGACCCGTCGGCGGTCCTCGATCTCAACGTCGGCAGGGTCGAGGTGTTCATCGGGCTGTTCCTCGGCGCCGGGCTGCCGTTCCTGTTCGCCGCGCTCACCATCGACGCAGTGGGACGTGCCGCCCAGAAGATGATCGAGGAGGTGCGGCGCCAGTTCCGTGAGATCCCGGGCCTGCGGGAGGGTCTACCCGGGGTCGTCCCCGACTCGGCCCGCTGCGTCGCCATCTCGACCGAGGCGTCGCTGCGAGAGATGATCGTGCCGGGGGCGCTCGCGATCGTGGTACCGCTCGTCGTCGGCTTCATCAGCGTCGACGCGCTCGGTGGGTTGCTGGCCGGGGCCCTGGTGACCGGATTCTGCCTGGCCATCTTCATGGCGAACTCGGGTGGCGCCTGGGACAACGCGAAGAAGTACATCGAGGCCGGCGCGCTGGGCGGCAAGGGCGGCGATTCGCACAAGGCCGCCGTCGTCGGCGACACCGTGGGCGACCCGTTCAAGGACACCTCGGGCCCCTCGATGAACATCCTGATCAAGGTGATGACGATCGTCAGTCTGGTGTTCGCCGGCGCGTTCGTCTGAGTCTCACCAATCCGCCACCACCCCCGCGGAAATCACTGTGGGTGGCTCAGGGTGGAGCTACGAAGTCGATCAGTTGCTCGACTGCTCCGACCAGTTCGGGGCGGAGGTCGGCAAAGGTGTTCACGCGGTTGCGGAGTCTGGGCCAAAAGCCCTCGAAGGGCACGCCGAGCGCCGCACACATGCCCTCCTTCCAGGGCACGTCGCTCTTCGGCACGTCGGGCCACTCGTCGAGGCCGAGCACCTTGGGGCGGATACCGGCCCACACGTCGACGAAGGGGTGCCCGGTGATCAGCACGTTCGGATCTCGCACGGTCTCTGCGATGCGGGTCTCCTTCGAGCCGGGCACCAGATGATCGAGCAACACGCCGAGTCGACGGTCGACGTCGGGCCCGAAGTCGGCCACCGCAGCGGCGAGGTCATCGGCGCCGTGGAGGGGTTCCACGACGATGCCGAGCTCGCGCAGGTCGTCGCCCCACACGTGTTCGAGCAGCTCCGCGTCGTGCTTGCCCTCCACCCAGATCCGGCTGGCCGCCGCCACTCGGGCCCGGCCGTCGCCGGCAACCGACCCTGACGCCGTGATGCGCTGGGTGGCGGCCGTCGCGGTCGAGGGCCGAACGAGTGTGACCGGTCGGCCATCGATCAGGAAGCCGCCCGGCTTCCAGGTGAAGTGCCGGATGTAGTCGTTGCGATCCTGCAGCGTCACGCCCTCGGCGCTCCAGCGGACCACGTCGCCACAGAAGTGACTTGCACGGTCCTCCACCGGCATGCCCATCTCGACCACCACGTCGGGGTAGCTCGGACCGCGACGCTGCGCGGCGAAGTCGTCGAGGATGTCGGTCTCGTAGGCCACTCCCCCAGTGAAGCAGTCGGGTCGCCCGCGATGCCGGCATCCGTTCACGATGTGTCTGACACATCGTGAACGTCGTCCGCTGTGCGAGCATGCCGAGATGGAGAGCTTCACGGGCAAGGTCGCAGTCGTCACGGGCGGTGCGAGTGGGATGGGACGCGAACTCGTCCGGCAACTGACGGCGCAGGGATGTCACGTCGCGCTGTGCGATCTGTCGGTCGAGGAGATGGAGGAGACGAAACGCCTTGCCCTCGTCGATGCCCCCGAGGGCACCGTCGTGACCACGCATGTCTGCGACGTGTCCGACGAGGCGTCGCAGTTGGCGTTCCGTGACGCCGTGGTCGCGCAGCACCAGACCGACCACGTGAACCTGCTGTTCAACAACGCCGGCATCGGTGGCGGCGGCTCCATGATCACCGATCCCCGCGAGGTGTGGGAGCGGACCTTCAACGTCTGCTGGGGCGGCGTGTACCTCGGTGTGCGTACGTTCCTGCCGTTGGTGATCGCCTCCGACGAGGGCCACATCGTCAACACCTCCAGCGTCAACGGCTTCTGGGCGAGCATCGGACCCGACCGGCCACACACGGCCTACTCGGCGGCGAAGTTCGCCGTGAAGGGATTCTCCGAAGCACTGATCACCGACCTCCGCGTCAACGCGCCGCACGTCAAGGTGTCCGTCGTGATGCCCGGCCACATCGGCACGTCGATCGTCGAGAACTCGATGCGCCATGGCGCCCATGAACTCGACATGGAGACCGCCGAGATGGTGCAGCTGATGTCCGACATGTTCCGCGACCAGGCGCCGATGACCGCCGCCGAGGCGAGTACCGAGATCCTCGACGGGGTCCGTGAGGGCCGGTGGCGGATCCTGGTCGGCGACGACGCCCGCAAGCTCGACCTCGCGGTCCGCGCCAACCCCGAGATCGCCTACGAGTCGTTGACGCTCGGCGACCTCACCTCGTCCCAGGAGGGCACCCCCTTCAACCCGGCCGGCTGACCAACGCTGTGAGCGATCCACGCGTCAGGCGCGTGCATCGCTCACAGCACGACGTGGCGAGCTCGTTGGGCCCAACCGCGAGCGGTCAGGACGAGATCGCTGACGGTGCCGTCGGGGAACGCAAACGGTGCGCGCACGCCGGTGTGCGCGATCACCTCGGGCAACTCCAGCGGCCCGAAACCAGCCGTCTCGGTCGTCCACCGATGCCACCGACGGGCCGGGACCTCGACCAGTTCGAGTCGCGACTCACCGTGGATGTCGATGGCGCCATGGACCACGCCATCCTGCTCGTAGCCAGCACCACTCGCGCTCGGTCCGGTCACCGTGGCGTCACGGGTCGCGTACCACTCGAGATCGAACGCGATCGGGGTCGGGTCGCCGTACGCGCGACCAAGTGCCTCATCGGGGTCGTCGATGGCCGAGGCATAGGTCTCGTTGCCGATCGACCACTGTTGCATCACGGCATCGCAGTGATGTTCGGCCCAGAGCGCCTCCCCCTTCACGATGAACGGGTCGGCGCGAACGCGCACGTCGAAGTCGGTGATGTGCAGGAGCGGCACGCCGCTGCGTGCGAGCGCCGACCAGTACCACGCAGTCCGCCCGAGGATTCGATGACCCGAGATCAGGCCGAGTCGCGCGTCGGGCGTCCACGCGGCGAACACCCATTCCTCGATCGCGGCTCCGAGGTGGCGGCCGTCGTGGTGTTCGTCGTGGTGTTCGTCGGCGAGCATGATCAGGCAGACTACGAACCATGATCCGCTATCTCAGTCTCGACTGGATCAATGCCCTCTCCGATGAGGTCACCGCGAGCGACAACATGCGCGAGATCGCCGAGTCGCACAGCATCGGCGTGACCCAGGTGGTGAGTGACGGCCCCGAGGGTGACGTGATCTACCACCTGAGTGTCGGCGACGGTGATGCGTCGTTCGGCGCGGGGCCCGCGGACCCCGAGGACGTGAAGATGGAGCAGGACTGGGACACGGCCGTGGCGGTGGCCAACGGGGAACTCAACGCCCAGGAGGCGTTCATCAGTGGGCGCATACGGTTGTTCGGCGACCAGCAGAAGCTGCTCGATTCCCAGCCCGTGTTCGGCGCGCTCGACGCCGTCTTCGCATCCGTTCGTGAACGCACCCGCTACGACTGACGTCCATGCCCGAGATGCCCGAGATCCAGGCGCACGCCGAGCGCCTGACCGCCCAGTTCGCCGGGCGCGTCCTCACCGGGTTCACCCCGTTCAACTTCACTGCGCTCAAGACCGCGACGCCCCCACCATCGCAGGCATACGGCCAGCCGCTGATCGATGTCGGCCGGCGCGGCAAGTACCTCCTCGCCCACTTCGAACCCGTCACGTTCGTGGTGCACCTGATGCAGGGCGGCCGGCTGCTGCCCGACGAGAAGCGCTCGGCGAAGCCGCGAGGCGGGCAGGCCCGGTTCAGCTTCGCGCCGACCGAACTCGCCGACGGGACGATCGACGAGACCGCGCTGCTGCTCACCGAGCAGGGCAAGGAGCGCAGAGCCGGCGTGTGGTGCATCCCGAGCGATTCCGTGCTGGCCGTGCCACCGCTCGATCGGCTCGGCCCGGAAGCGGCCACGATCACCGACACCGACCTCGCCGCACTGTTCGCCGCCAACTCGATGCGAGTGCACGGCTTCCTACGCGATCAGCGCATGATCGCCGGCATCGGCCGACGCCTCGCCAACGAGGTGTGCCACCGGGCGAAGGTGTCACCGTTCGCCAACACCCGCAAGCTCGGTGCCGACGGCGCCGTCACCATCGCTGCAGCGATTCGATCGTGCATCGACGAGGGCCTCGCGGATGAGCGGTCGCGCGGCGAGATGAGCCCGTCGAAGGAGCGACCCGCAGCGATGCACGGTCGCACCGGCGAGGCGTGCCCGGACTGTGGCGACACCGTCCGCGCCGTGGAGTACTCCGGTTACACGGTCAACTACTGCGCCACGTGCCAGACGGCCGGCAAGGTGCTCGCCGACAACACGACCAGCAAATTCCTGAAGTAGTGCCGGCCGAATACGCTCGCAGCATGCCGATCCATCTGCGCGCCGAGCCCGGCGACTACGCCCCCAACGTCCTGTGTCCGGGCGATCCCCTCCGGGCCGAGTACATCGCCGAGACCTTCTTCGACCCCGGCGCCCGCCAGGTGAACGCCGAGCGCGGCATGCTGGGGTTCACGGGTACGTTCGAGGGTCAGCCGATCAGCGTCCAGTCGACGGGCATGGGATGCCCGAGCGCGGGGATCGTGTTCGAGGAACTGATCATGTTGGGCGCCACCCGCCTGATCCGGGTGGGCACGTGCGGTGGTCTGGGCAATGCCATGGCGATGGGCGACACGGTCATCGGGATCGCTGCGTCGAGTGACGACCAGACCCCGTTGCGGTACGCCGCGATGGAGGGTTATGCACCGAGTGCGACGTTCGGCCTCGTCGAGACTGCCGCCCGGCTGAGTCGAGACGGAGCTGCCGGCGCCGTCCACGTCGGGCCGGTCGTCACCTCCGGGTTGTTCTACGATCCGGACCCCACGACGTTCGCCCGGTGGAAGCGGCTCGGCCACATCGGCGTCGAGATGGAGGCGGCAATGATGTACACCATCGCTGCAGTCAAGGGGATCGAGGCGCTCGCGATCATGACCGTCAGCGACCTGCTGGGTGAGTCGGGCGACACGGTCAGGATCAGCGACGACGACCTCAGGGCGGGCGTCGATCAGATGATGCGCATCAGTTGTGCGGTCGCCGTGTCATGATTTGGTGACCCGGCCTCCACCGGGAACTTCTCTGACCCCGGGAGCGTCCAACCACCATGATTCCTCGCACAGCAATCGCCCTTGTCGCCCTCTCCGCCCTTGCCCTTGCCGCCTGCGGCAGCGACGATGACTCGGCCTCCGGCTCTGCACCGACGCCCGAGGAGCTCGCCGGGCAGGCCTTCGAATCGACCGACGTCACGGGGTACGACCTCGTGGAAGGAACCACGATCACGCTCGGCTTCGAGGCCGACACGGTCGGCGCCCAGGGTGGCTGCAACACCCAGAGCGGTGGCTACACGATCTCCGACGGAACACTCGAGGTCTCTACGATGGCCTCGACCATGATGGCCTGCGAGAAGGCGCTGATGGACCAGGACACCTGGGTCAGCGAGTTCCTCACGAGCAGCCCGGAGATCTCCCTCGACGGCGGCACGCTCACCTTGACGGGTTCGGATGCAACCATCAGCCTCGAGGCCAAGACCGCACCCCCGCTCGAAGGCACCACCTGGGTCCTGACCGGTACCGTCGCGACGGAAGCGGTTTCGTCGCTGCCCGCCGGCGCCGAGGCGTCGCTCACCATCACCGACGGGCAGGCGGCGATCAGCACGGGCTGCAACAGCGGATCGACGAGCGTCGAGATCACCGACACCACGATGACCTTCGGGCCGGTGGCGTTGACCATGATGGCCTGCGAGGAGGAGCTGGCGGCGCTCGAGGCCAGCGTCGTCGCCGTGCTCGACGGTGAAGTCACCTACGAGGTCACCGGCGACACGCTGTCGATCCGCAAGGCCGGCGCCGACGGCGAGATCGGCCTGGAGTACACCGCCGGCTGAGCGACCCGGGGTCCCGGCAGAGCCTCCAGGTCGTGATGTGTTCGGCGGCACGCCCGAACGCTAGGGTTAGGGCGCCCTAACCTTCCGATGACAGGAGCCCTCCCAATGCGCCGGACACCACGACTGCTCGTCGCCGTGCTCGCACTCGGACTCGTTGCCGCTGCGTGCGGGAGCGATTCCGACGACACCGGCGCCACCATCCCTGGCACCCCCGGCACCGGGAACACGGCTGCAGACGACTCGTCGGACACCGGCACCGTGACGGTCTACTCCGGTCGCGGTGAGGATCTCGTTGGACCCCTCATCGAGATGTTCGAGAACGAGACCGGCATCGACACCGAGGTCCGCTACGGCGACTCCGCCGAGATGCTGCTGCTCATCCAGGAGGAAGGTGACAACTCGCCGGCCGACGTCTACTACTCCCAGGGAGCAGGCTTCCTGGGAGAGCTGTCGTCGAACGACGCGCTGCTGACGCTGCCGGACGAGTTGCTCGAGCAGGTCCCCCCGGCGCTGCGCTCCCCCAATGACGACTGGGTCGGGCTGTCGGGTCGGGCCCGAACCGTCGTCTACAACACCGACGAACTCACCGAGGACGACGTCCCCGACTCGATCCTCGAATTCACCGACCCGGAGTGGGAAGGGCGCATCGGGTACGCGCCGACCAACGCCTCGTTCCAGGATTTCGTCACCGCCCTGCGCTTCCTGGAGGGCGAGGACGCCACACGCGCCTGGCTCGAAGGCATCGTGGCCAACGCTGTGCCGTACGAGAACAACACCGCAGTCGTCGAAGCCGTCGCCGCTGGTGAAGTGTCTGTGGGCTTCGTCAACCACTACTACGTGTATCCCTTCCTCGCCGAGGACCCGGACTACCCGGCAGCCAACAAGTTCTACGCCGCCGACGATCCGGGCTCGCTCGTCAACATCGCCGGCGCCGGCGTCCTGGCGACGACCGACGAGGAAGCCGGCGCGCTCGCCCTCATCGAGTTCCTGCTGTCGCCGACCGCGCAGGCGTACTTCGCGACCGAGACCTTCGAGATCCCGGTCACCGGTGACGTCGAGGTTCCCGAGGGCGTGCCCACGCTGGATTCGGTGAACCTGCCCGAGTTCGACCTCAACCAGCTCCTCGACCTGCAGGGAACAGTCGACCTGCTGATCGAGGTCGGGGCCCTGTGATCCCCTCGCAGGCACCGTCCTCTGGTCGGCGCCTGTCGTGACGAACGCGCTCCTCGACGCGCCGGTGGTGAGTCCGGCCCCTGCGGGTCGGGGCCAGGCGCGGCCCAATGTGCCCGACACTCCCGTCGTCAGGATGTTGGCGCTGCTCGTCGGCGTCAGCGCGGCCATCCCGCTCGGGTACCTGGTGGTCAGGGTGTGGGAGCTCGGGTGGACCGAGACCTGGGAGATCGCCACATCGACGCGCACGCGCACCGTGCTGGTCGACACGATCGTGCTCGCGATCGCCGTCACGCTTGCCGCGCTCGTGATCTCGTTGCCGCTCGCCTGGTTGACGACGCGCACCGACCTGCCGGCACGGCGTACGTGGGTGCTGCTCACCGCGCTGCCGTTGGCCATCCCCACCTATGTCGGCGCCTTCGCCATGATCGGCGCGCTCGGCCCACGCGGCATCGTGCAGGGCTGGCTGGAACCGCTCGGCGTCGATCGACTCCCGTCGATCTACGGGTTCGGGGGCGCGTTCGTCGTACTCACGCTGTTCACCTACCCCTACCTGCTGCTCACCGTGCGCGCGGCGTACAGCCGGCTCGATCCGAGTCTCGAGGAGGCGAGCCGGACGCTCGGTCGCAACTCGCTGGTGACCTTCGTGCGGGTGGTCGTGCCGCAGCTGAAACCGGCGATCGCCGCCGGATCGCTCCTCATCGCGTTGTACGTGCTCTCGGACTTCGGCGCGGTGTCCATGCTCCGGTACGACACCTTCACGCGGGCGATCTACGTCCAGTACCGAGGCGGGCTCGACCGCGGTGCGGCGGCAGTGATGGGCATGATGCTCGTCATTCTCACGATCACCGTCCTCGCCGCCGAACAGCGGTTGCGAGGGCCCGAGTCGCTGCACCGGCTCCACGGTTCGGGCGCCCGCACGGCCGCCACGGTCCACCTCGGTCCCTGGCGGTGGGTCGCGGCTGCGGCATGTGCGCTCGTGGTGACGGTCGCGCTGCTGATCCCGCTCGGTGTCATCGGGTACTGGTTGTGGCGCGGCACCCGGGTGGGGGAGCCGTGGTTCCCGCTGTGGTCGCTCGTCGTGAACAGCCTGTGGGCGTCGACGCTCGGCGCCGTGCTCACCGTGGCGTGCGCCTGGCCGGTGGCGATGCTCGCGGTCCGCTCGCCGGGCCGATCGTCGCGGCTCATCGAACGGCTCTCGTGGTCGGGGCACGCCCTGCCCGGCATCGTCGTCGCGTTGGCGCTGGTCTTCTTCGGAGCCAAGTACGTGCCCTGGGCCTACCAGACGATGGCAATGCTGGTGTTCGCCTACATGGTGCTCTTCCTACCGCAGGCGATCGGGGCCATCCGGTCGTCGCTGCTGCAGATGACGCCGTCGGTGGAGGAGGCTGCGCATCTGCTCGGTTCAGGATCGTTCACGACCTTCCGGCGCGTGGTCCTCCCGCTGACCCGGCCTGGTGTAACGGCCGGCGCCGCGCTCGTGTTCCTCACGTGCATGAAGGAGTTGCCGGCCACGCTGCTGCTGGCACCGACCGAGTTCAGCACCCTCGCGACCCGTGTGTGGACGGCATCGAACGAGGCGTTCCTGGCGCGAGCAGCAGCGCCGGCACTGGCGCTGGTGCTGCTGTCATCGCTCCCGATGCTCGTACTCGTCCGGCGGGAGCGCCCCGCTTCTCGTGGTGAGGTCGTCGTGGATCAGTCGACCGGGAACGCCGGCGCGGACACCGCGATCGAACGCACGCCGACGCGCTGACCGCGGCCGTACGACGGGGCCCCTGGGGCACGGCTCCGCAAGCTGGTCCCGTCGTCGAGTACGACGACACTGACGTGGTCGTGCCCGTAGTACTCCACGAGCTCCACGGTGGCCGTGCCACACCCGTTCGACGTCGTCGACCCGTCGGGGTCGACGAGGTCGTCGAGGACGAGTTGTTCGGGTCGCACGAGGACGTCGACGAGGCCCAGATGCGACTCCTGCAAGTCGAGCGGACCGATGGCCGACGACGCTCGATCTCCCACCGCGTCGGCACGGATGAGATTGGCCTCCCCCACGAAACCGGCAACCCACCGTGACGCCGGGTTCGCATAGACCACGTCGGGACGCTCGAGTTGAGTGACACGACCCTCGTGCATGACGGCGACACGGTCGCCGAGCACGAATGCTTCCTCTTGGTCGTGGGTCACGAACACGGTGGTCACGCCGAGTTCGGTGAGGAGGCGATGGACCTCGCCGCGGACCTGCACCCGCAGCGACGTGTCCAGGTTCGAGAACGGTTCGTCGAGGAGCAGTGCCGTCGGCTGTGGAGCGAGCGCCCGGGCCAGGGCGACACGCTGCTGCTGGCCTCCCGACAACGTCGCCGGGGAGCGATCACCGAGCCCGCTCAGCCCGACCCGGTCGAGCGACTCGGCGATGCGGTCGCCGCGACGCTCCTCGCGCGACAGGCCGTAGCCCACGTTCCCAGCCACGGTGAGGTGCGGGAACAGTGCCCAGTCCTGAAAGACCATGCCGATGCGACGCTGCTCCGGACGAACGTGAAGGCCGGGCGCGCTGACCTGCGCACCGCCGATGCTGATCGAGCCGTCGTCGAGCCGTTCGAGGCCGGCGATCGATCGCAGCAGCGTCGTCTTGCCGCACCCGCTCGGGCCCAGCAGTGCCACGATCTCGCCGGGCGCGACGTCGATCGAGACCTGCTTGAGCACCTCGACGGCGCCGAACCGCTTGACGGCGTCGACGACGTCGATCCCTCCCTCGTGCGTCACGGGGTCAGGCTATCGGCGCGTCCTCACACGGCTCGGGTGGACCGCAGGACCACGACCCGCTCCGCGAGCGACGTGCCAGCGAACTCAGATCAGGCCGAGTTCGGCGACCGCGTCGCGTTCGCTGACGAGTTCGTCGGCAGAGGCGTCGATCTTGGCGCGGCTGAAGTCATCGATCTCGAGGCCCTGGACGATCTCGTAGTCACCGTCCTTGCACACGCACGGGAACGACGAGATGATCCCTTCGGGAACGCCATAGCTGCCATCGCTGACGACCGACATCGACACCCAGTCGCCCTCCGGCGTGCCGAGCGTCCAGTCACGGATGTGGTCGACGGCGGACGAGGCTGCCGATGCTGCCGAGGACGAACCGCGCGCGTCGATGATCGCCGCGCCGCGCTTGGCGACCGTGGGGATGTAGGTCGAGTCGTACCACTCATGGTCGCCGACGGCGTCATAGGCGCGGGTGCCGTTGACCTCGCAGTGGAACAGATCGGGATACTGGGTGGTCGAGTGGTTGCCCCAGATGGTCATCTTGGTGATGTCGTTGACCGACGCGCCGAGGCGCTGCGCCAGCTGGGCCTTGGCGCGATTGTGATCGAGACGGGTCATCGCGGTGAAACGCCTGGGGTCGAGATCGGCAGAGTTGCGCTGGGCGATCAGGGCGTTGGTGTTCGCCGGGTTGCCGACGACGAGGATCTTGACGGCAGGTGTCGCCGAGCGGGACAGGGCCTCCCCTTGCGGCTTGAAGATGCCACCGTTGGCCGACAACAGGTCGGCGCGCTCCATTCCCGCCTTGCGCGGCATCGAGCCGACGAGGATCGCAACGTCGGCATCGCCGAACGCCGTATCGGCGTCGTCGGTGCAGACCACGCTGTCGAGGAGCGGGAACGCACAGTCGTCGAGCTCCATCCGGACCCCTTGGAGCGCTCCGAGTGCCGGCGTGATCTCGAGGAGTTGGAGCGAGACGGGGGTGTCGGGCCCGAGCATCGAGCCCGAGGCGATACGGAAGAGGATGCTGTAGCCGATCTGGCCTGCAGCACCGGTGACGGCGACGCGAACGGGAGTGGTCATGCTCCGAGCGTACGCCCGCACGACGAACCCTCCCAAGTGCGCAAGCCGCCAACATTGCGCCTGTCACACATGGTGTCCGACACCATGTGTGACAGGTCAGGGTTGGCCGAGGATCGTGCCGATCATGTCGGCGTAGTAGTTCTGGCCGGATTGGGTGAGGTGAATGTTGTCGTCGTAGAAGCAGCGGCCCTCGCAGCCCGCCGAGATCGCCTCCCAGTCGACGACGGTGACGTTCGGATGCGTGGCCGGCACGGCTTTCAGTCGGGCGTTGTTGTCGGCGATCCAGCCGCGGTCGGCCCTGCCCGTCAGCAGCACGACCACGGGCACGGTCGCCACCGTCGCCAGCATCGCGTCGAGCGTCTCCTGGCTGAACGGTCCGTTCGTTCCGAGATGGATCACCACGACGGACCCGAACGTGCCGTTGTCGCGCAACGTCGCCATCGTCGGCACGAAGTCCTTCATCTGACGGCTGACCACGGCGTCGACCTGGAAACCACGGGCCTGCAACTCCTCGGCGGCACCCAGCATCACCGAGTCGCCGAGCGCGACGAGCGGGAACCCGGTCGCCGTCGGCGGCACGGTCAGCGGTGTCACGCCCTCGAGCGAGCCGACCACACCGAGTTGCGCCACCGGTGGCGAAGTCTCGGGCGGCGCGGCTGTGGTCGGCGGCATCGTGGTCGGCGGCAGGGTCGTTTGCGGTGTGGTCGTCACAGCGATCGAACCGCCGACCATCGAGTCGACTGGCACCAGTGCCGGATCGAGTGTCGTCGTCGGAGCGACGGTCGTCGTCGTGGTGGTTGTCGACGTCGTCGTCGTGGACGCCACGGGGATCTCGTCGACGTCGAGCAGGTTCGTGGTGAAGTCGCCACCGGCGTCGAGCGCCTGGGCGATCTCGTTCTGTTCGAGCGGCGCGCGCAGCAACATCACGCCGAGACCGAGCGCGAACACCGTCACCACCGCAATCGCACCACTCAGAATCAGCCGTGGGCCCCGAGCCTTGCCGGACCTCGCCCGTCGACGCCAGGTCCGGAACCGACCGGTTCGGATCGGCGTCTCGATGAAGCGGTACGACGCCTCGGCAACGACCACCGTGAGGATTGTCGCCAAGACGAACTCGCGGAGCGTGAGCTTGTTGCCGGCGATCCCGCGGAATGCCTGATAGATCGGCCAGTGGTACAGGTAGAGGCCGTACGAGCGCAATCCGATCCACACGAGCAGGCTCCCGCCGAGCCGTCGATTGACCGACGATCCACGATGCGTGATGGCGGCGATGACCACCAAGGTGGCGATGCTCGTGAGAAACAGCCCACCGCGGAACAGGAACGGATCGGCACCGGCCGGCGTGGCGAGATAGGTGTTCCAGCACATCCAGCCGAGAAAGACGATCGCCAACACGGCGAGCACGTCGAACAGTCGCCCCTTCGAACGCAGGGGGCCGCGCACGATGGCGAGGGGTCGCCACACCATGGCGAATGCCGAGCCGAGGAGGATCCCGGGGAGGCGTGAGATCGTGCCCAGGTAGAGGGTGTCGATCTTGCCGATCGGCCGGTCGCCGATCCACCAGTAGGCGTCGGGTGTGACCGCCGGATCACCCGTCGGCCCGGGGTAGAACAACAGTGCCACGACCACCGTGATCACGACGGCTGCGATGAAGAGCCAGCGGCTGACATCGGCCACCCGCCTCGTGCCGGCGCGCCCCAGCAACACCACCATGACGAGGGGCCAGAACACGTAGAACTGTTCCTCCACGGCAAGGCTCCACAGGTGACGCAGCGGGGCGAAGTCGCCGGCAGCCGTGTACCCCTGACCCACCCAGATCTGGTAATAGTTCGACACGTAGAGCAGCCCGGCGATCACGTCGCCGCGGAGCTGCCCGAGCGCCCACGTCTTGAACACTGCGGTCCACACGACCACGAACGTCATCATCGTGAACAGCGCCGGCAGCAGGCGTCGGGCACGGCGAGCCCAGAACTTGCGCAGTGAGATCCGGTAGGTGCGTTCCCGTTCGGAGATCAAGAGCAGGGTGATCAAGTAGCCGGAGATCACGAAGAAGATCTCCACACCGAGGAAGCCGCCCGGGAGCCAGTCGCTGTTGGCGTGGTACACCATCACCGCGATCACGGCGAGCGCGCGCATGCCGTCGAGCCCCGGGAGATAGGGAACCCGACTGATGTAGGCGCTGTCGACTGCAGCGACGGGAATGCCCTCCGGCGGGGCGAGGGTCGTCATGAGGCGTCCAGTATCGCCGGGCGACGCCCCTCGGCGGCGTCATGTCGCTGCCGAGCCGCTCGCGTTCCGACCGATCAGGCCGGGGCTTGGAGAGCGCCCGAAATCAGCGCGGCGTAGTAGATCTGGCCGTCGGGTCGCAGGTGGTATCCGTCGGAGTAGAAGCAGTCGCCGGGACACGTGTCGTCGAGACCGGCCCAATCGAGCAGCGCGGCGTTCGGGTACGTGTTCACGGTGTCGTAGATCAGCGCGTTGTTCGCCTCGGTGTAGTCACGTGGCACGTCGATCGTGAGGAGCAGCACCTGGGGCACGTCCGCCAGGGCCTCCATCATGGCGGTCATGTCACTGGCCTCGATCGGGCCATTGGTGCCGAGGTGCATCACGACGACGTCGCCGAGACGGCCCTGCTCCTTCAACTGCTGCACCGTGTCGAGCCCGTTGACGAACGCACGGCTCTCGACGGCGTCGACGAGGAATCCATCGGCCGACAACTGGGTTGCGGCGCCGAGCATCACCGAGTCACCGAGCGCGAGTTTCGCGATCGGTACGGGCGCCAAGGTCGTCGTGGTGGTGGTCTCCAGTGGGGGCGCGACCGCCGGGCCCGTCGCGTCGGTCGCGGTCGCGGTGTCGACAGGTTGATCAGCAATCGCCGGCGCATCGTCGACACCATCACAGTTCGGGTCGTTCACGACGTCACAGGTCGAACCCGCTGCTTCGTCGAGCGACTGACGCACTTCGTTCTCGACCACGTCGGCCGTCGCGAGGCTGACGCCCGCGAACACGGCGAACGTCACGAACACGACTCCCGCACCCAGCAGAGCATTGCGGGCACCGGTCGATGGTGAGCGACGCACGCGATGCCACGACTCCCTCATCGTGCCCTTGCGAATCGGTGTCTCGATGAAGCGGTAGGAGATCTCGGTGACGATCCCCGTGGCGATCATCGCGAAGACGAACTCGTGGAACTTCAGATGCACGCCGGCGATCCCGCGGATGATCTGATAGATCGGCCAGTGGTAGAGGTACAGACCATACGACCGTGTGCCGACCCACAGCAGTACCGGGATGCTGAGGACCCGTGAGGTGGCGGCACGCTCGTGGGTGACTGCGGCCACCATCATCAGCGTGGCGACGGCACACAGGAGGAACCCGCCGCGGAAGAGGAACGGGTTGCCGCCCGACGGGCTGATCAGCCACATCCACCACACCATCGCCGCGAGAATCAGCAATCCGAGCACAGCGACGAGGTCGAGCAGGTGGCCCTTCGTGCGCAGCGGACCGCGCATGACTGCGATCGGGCGCCACACCATGGCGAATGCCGCGCCGAGGAGGAGGCCGGCGGCACGGCTGAACGTTCCGAGGTACGACCAGTCGAACTTGGAGATCTCACGGCCGGCGATCGACCAGTACGCGTCGGGCGTGACCTCCGGGGTACCGATCGGCCCGGACGTGTAGACGACGGCCGTGACGAGCGTGATGAACAGTGCTGCGCCGACGAGCCACCGACTGAGCCCGGCGATGTGACGGGTGCCTCCCTTGAGGAGCGCGAACATGACGAGCGGCCAGACGACGTAGAACTGTTCCTCGACGGCGAGGCTCCAGAGGTGGCGTAGCGGTGCGAACTCGTTCGACGCGGTGTACCCGGCTCCCGTCCAGATCTGGTACCAGTTCGACACGTACAGCAGCGCGGCGATCACATCGCCGCGCAGCTTCCCGAGTGCGTCGCGATCGAACAACGACGTCCAGATCGTGATCGCGATCAACAGCGTGAACAGCGCCGGCAAGAGGCGACGCGCCCGCCGGAACCAGAAGTGCTTCATGTCGACGGTCGACGTGCGTTCCTTCTCCGAGATGAGCAGCAGGGTGATCAGGTACCCGGAGATCACGAAGAAGACCTCGACGCCGAGGTAGCCGCCGGGGAGCCAGTCGGCGTTGGCGTGGTACACCATCACGGCCATGACGGCGAGTGCTCGCATACCGTCGAGCCCGGGCAGATAGGGGACGCGACTGATCTCGGGGGTTCGTCCCGACCGCCTCGAGGCGGGCACGTCGGGGCCCTTGCCCCACGGGATACCGATGCGCTGGGTCGGGCGAGTGTCAGCCCGCGTCGGCGCGTTGGTGGCGTCGGAGTTCACGTCGGGTCAGGATCTCGCAAGGCCGAGGTTCTCGCAGATCGCGACGACAGAGTCGGGTCGGTTGAGCGCGTAGAGGTGGAGCCCCGGGGTGCCGGCTTCGATGAGATCGCTGCAGAGCTGGGTGGCGACGTCGATGCCGATCTTGCGGACCTCCGCCGGATCGTCGGTGGAGTCGAGACGCTCGGCCAGCCACGTCGGCAGTGCGGCACCGCTCATGTCGGCCATCCGCTTGATTTGGGCCTTGTTGGTGATCGGCATGATGCCGGGAAGCACCGGCTTGTCGACGCCGAGAGCGGAGAGTTCGTCGACGAGGCGCACCCAGTGCTCGACCTCGAAGAAGAACTGCGTCAGGGCGAAATCGGCGATCGAGAGCTTGTCGGCCAGGTGACGCCGGTCGGTGGCGCGGTCGGGTGAGCGGGGATGGACCTCGGGGTGAGCGGCGACACCGACAGCGAAGCATCCCGCCGCGACGACGTCCTCCAGGAGTTCGATGGCGTAGTGGTAGTCGCCTGCCTCGGCTCGTCCGTCGGCCGGTGGATCGCCGCCGAGCGCCAGGATGTTCTCGATGCCGATCTGCTGGTAGTTGTCGAGCAATCCAGCGACGTCGGCACGCGAGTGTCCGCGGCAGGTGAGGTGCGGCATCGGGACCCACGGCGTCTCGACACGCATCCACTCCACGACATCACCGGTGCGGTGTCGGTCGGAGCCACCGGCGCCGTAGGTGATCGACACGAAGTCGGGTCGGAGAACTTCGAGTTCCGCCACGGTTCGACCGAGCGTCATGTGCGCGCCGGAGGTCTTCGGCGGGAAGAACTCGAACGACAACGTGCGTCCCTTTTCGAGCAGCGTCGGAATCCGGGCCATTCGACAAAGCTATCGACCCCGAGGTCGCCCGGCAGGACAGCCACGAGGGTCGCCACATTGCCGTAGACCCCGGTGGTACCTTCCGCGATGACCCGACCGGGTCATCGAACGAGGGGACGAACACATGCCAATGATCGAAAACTGGAAACTGGTCGTACTACAGCGCTACGCCAAGTTCGACGGAAGGGCGGGCCGAGCGGAGTTCTGGTGGTTCGTCCTGGCGAATGTGCTCGTCTACGTCGCGCTCATGATTCTGATGGCGATCGCCGACATCTTCTTCATCCTCTACATCGGGTATGCAATCGCCACGATCGTCCCATCCATCGCAGTGGCGATCCGCCGCCTGCACGACACGGACAAGTCGGGGTGGTTCCTGTTGATCGGCCTGATCCCGTTCGTCGGCGCCATTCTCCTCATCGTGTTCTACGCCATGGAGGGCACGCCAGGCCCGAACAACTTCGGCGCCGCCGCAGAACCCGCCGCCGGCTGACCATCGCCCGTCCCATGAGACGCGGGGTCTGACCCCGCGTCTCATTCAGTGACGGAAGTGACGCTGGCCGGTGAAGACCATGGCGATGCCGTGTTCGTCGGCAGCCGCGATGACCTCGTCATCGCGCACCGACCCCCCGGGCTGGATCACCGAGGCAATACCCGCCGCGGCGGCAGCGTCGAGGCCGTCGCGGAACGGGAAGAAGGCGTCGCTCGCACAGGCCCCACCGGTCGCTCGGCCGGCTGAGCGTTCGGCCGCAATACGCGCCGAGTCGAGACGGTTCTGCTGGCCGGCACCGATACCGAACGCCTGGAGATCCTTGGCGTAGACGATTGCGTTGCTGCTGACAGCCGCACACACCTGCCAGGCGAATTCGAGGTCGGCCCACTGCTCATCGGTCGGCTGGGTCGTGGTCACCACTCGCCAGGCGTCACTGCGCCCGGCAACGGTGTCGGGCTGTTGCACGAGGAGCCCACCGTCGACCGGACGCATGTCGAACGGCAGCGGCGACGCCGCGTTGGCCGACATCACTCGGAGGTTCTTCTTCGCCGAGAAGATCTCGAGGGCCTCCGGCTCGAAATCCGGGGCGATGACCACCTCGGTGAACACATCGCCGAGCGCCGTCGCCATCTCCGCCGTCACCGTGCGGTTCGCGGCCACGATGCCACCGAAGGCGCTCACCGGATCACACGCGTTGGCACGGATGTAGGCCTCGGTGATGTCGGCAGCCACCGCGACGCCACACGGGTTGGCATGCTTCACCACGACGCACGCTGGGTCGTCGAATCGATGGACGAGCCGCCACGCCGCCTCCGTATCGAACACGTTGAGGTAGCTGAGCTCTTTGCCGCCGTGCTGCGTCATTGCGTCCCACCAGCTTGCCGCCCCGGCTTGGCGATAGCGGGCGCCCTGCTGGTGCGGGTTCTCGCCGTACCGCAGCGGCTGAGCAAGTTCGAGTGCGAGGTGGATCGACGGCGGCAGACCCGGCACCTCGTCGGTCGCTTCGGTGGTTTCGTCGAACCACGTGACGATCGCTGCGTCGTAGGCGGCCGTCTGGGCGAACGCTGCTCGAGCGAGACGGCGACGAGTGGCCTCGCCGAGCGCGCCGACGGCACGCAGTTCGTCGAGAACGGTGGAGTAATCGGCCGGGTCGACGACGACGCCGACGTGCGCATGGTTCTTCGCCGCGGCGCGCACCATCGCCGGTCCGCCGATGTCGATCAGTTCGATGCTCGGATCCGACGAGAAGGGGTACAGGTTGACGACCACGAGATCGATCGGCTCGATGCCGTGATGCTCCATGTCGGCGATGTGCTCGGCATCGGTCGGGTCGGCGAGGATCCCGCCGTGGATCTTCGGATGCAGGGTGACCACACGATGGCCGAGGATCGCGGGGAGACCTGTCAGCTCCGCCACGTCGGTGACGGGCACACCAGCGTCGCCGATGGATCGGGCGGTACCGCCGCTCGACACCAGGTCCCACCCCAACTCGTTCAGCGCGCGGGCGAACTCGACGATGCCGGATTTGTCAAAGACGGAGAGCAGCGCAGTAGGCACGCCCAGACCGTAGCCAACGTGCATGGAACCCTCTGCATGACGTTGACTCGAGGGATCGTCGAGCGGGCAGGGCCGGAACGGCTACGGTCATGGACGGGCACCAGCAACAACGAGATCCGGGGGGTTTCCAAGATGGACTTCAGCAAGTTCAAGACACCCGATTGGCTGATGATCGGCGGTGGCATCGGCATCTTCATTTTCGGCTTCTTCGAGTGGGTGACCGTGTCGGTGTCCGGCTTCGGCGTGTCGATGAGTGCCAGTGGCGGCAATGTGTTCGACTTCTTCTTCACCGGCACGATCCCGTGGTTCCTCGTCATCGGCGCCGCGGTGATCACCGTGCTGCTCACACTCGACGTCCTCAAGGAGGGCCAAGCGCCGTGGCCGTTGATCCTGCTCGCCATGACGGCGTTCGCAGCTCTGCTGCTGCTGATTCGCCTGATCTTCAATCCGCTCGATGTCCCCTCCGAAGTCGATGTCGGGCGTGGAATCGGCATGATCCTGTCGGTCGTCTCGGGGATCGTGGCCGCGGTCGGTGGCTATCTGAACTTCACGTCGAAGGGCGGCGACATCAAGGAGCTCGGCGACATGGACAAGCTCAAGGCGAGCTTCGCCAAGACCGATGGGACGACACCGCCTCCGCCGGTTGACCCAGCGCCACCGGTCGACCCTCCGTCGACCGACGACAATCCGCCCCCGCCTCCCGCCACCTGAGCGTTCTCGTGAACTGGTTGCGGAACAACTCCGCAACCAGTTCACGAGAATCAGAGAGCGGCGACGATCTCGGCCATCAGTTCGCCGGCTTCGGTCGGGTTGAGGCCAACCTTCACACCGGCCGCCGCGAGCGCGTCCATCTTGCCCTGCGCCGTGCCCTTGCCGCCCGAGACGATGGCGCCGGCGTGGCCCATCTTCTTGCCGGCCGGCGCAGTGACACCGGCGATGTAGGCGCTCATCGGCTTGGTGACGTTCGCCCGGATGTACTCCGCAGCCTCCTCCTCCGCCGAGCCGCCGATCTCGCCGATCATCATGATGGCGTGGGTCTCGGGGTCGGCCTGGAACTCGGCGAGGCAGTCGATGAAGTTCGTGCCGGGCACGGGGTCGCCGCCGATGCCGACGCACGTCGTCACGCCGATGCCCTTCTGCTTCAACTCGTACAGCGCCTGGTACGTCAGCGTTCCCGAGCGGCTGACGATGCCGACGTTCGGGCCGTCCGCCGATGGCGGCTGAGCGATCTCGCCGGCCGTGATCCCGATGTTGCACTTGCCGGGGCTGATGATCCCCGGGCAGTTGGGCCCGAGCAGCCGGGTGTTCGGATGGTTACGGACGAGCAGGTTGTACGTCTTGGCCTCGTCCTGGGCCGGAATGCCCTCGGTGATGCACACCACGAACCCGATCCCCGCCGCAGCAGCTTCCAGGATGGCGTCGGACGCGAACTTCGGTGGGACGGCGACGAACGACGCCGTGGCTCCGGTCGCCGCGACGGCGTCGGCGACCGTATCGAAGATCGGGATGCCGTCGACGTCCTGGCCGGCCTTGCCTGGTGTGACGCCGGCGACGATCTGCGTGCCGTAGTCGCGGTTGCGCAGGCCGTGGTACTTGCCCTGCCCGCCGGTGAGGCCCTGGACGATGACCTTGGTGTTCTCGTTGACGAAAATTGCCATGACGAGTTCCTTACTTCGCGAGGGCGACAGCCGCACGGGCAGCGTCGAGCATGGTGGGTTCGGACTGGAGCTTGTCGGCGGGGATGCCGGCATCGAGGAGGATCTGGCGGCCCGCCTCGGCGTTGGTGCCGTCGAGGCGGATCACGATCGGCGCCCGCAGATCGACACGACCCATCGCCTCGACGATGCCCTTGGCGACCTCTTCGCCACGGGTGATCCCGCCGAAGATGTTGATCAGGATCGACTGGACCTTGTCGTCGGAGTTGATGACCTCGAGCGCTCCGGCCATCACATCGGCGTTCGCGCCTCCTCCGATGTCGAGGAAGTTCGCGGCCGAGCCGCCGACCTGGTTGACGACGTCGAGTGTCGACATGGCGAGGCCGGCGCCGTTGGCGATGATGCCGACGGTGCCGTCGAGACCGATGTACTGCAGGCCCTTCTCGGCGGCCATCTTCTCGCGCTCGTCCATCTCGGTGAGGCCACGGAACGCATCCCACTCCGGGTGACGGAACTCGGCGTTCTCGTCGAGCGTGACCTTCGCGTCGAGGGCATGCACTTCCCCGGTCGGCTTGAGGATCAGCGGGTTGATCTCGGCAAGGTCGCAGTCGCCTTCGGTGAAGCAGCGGTACAGCTTGACGAGGATGTCGGCGGCGCCGTCGAGCGCGCGCTCGGGCAGATTCGCGTCGACACAGGCCTGACGTGCCGTCGCCAGATCGAGGCCGTCGACGGGGTCGATGTGCAGCTTCACGATCGCATCCGGGTTGCTCTCGGCAACTGCTTCGATCTCGACGCCGCCCTCCGCCGACAGCATCAGCAGGTGCTTCTTGGCGGCACGGTCGAGCGTGAAGCTGGCGTAGTACTCCTCGTCGATGTCCGACGCCTGTTCGATCCAGAGGCGCTTGACGACATGGCCCTTGATGTCCATGCCGAGGATGTTGCCCGCGTGCTCGCGTACCTCGGCCTCGTTGTCGGCGAGCTTGATGCCGCCGGCCTTGCCCCGACCGCCGACCTGCACCTGGGCCTTGACGACCACGGGGTAGCCGGCCTGGTTGGCTTCCCTGACCGCCTCGTCGACGGTGTCGGCCGGGCCACCCCGGCTGACCGGGATGTCGTAGCGGGCGAAGTACTGCTTGCCCTGGTACTCGAAGAGATCCACGTGGGGTGCTCGCTTTCTTGGTGATTCGATCGGGGGGTGTTCAGTCGGTTTCGCGCTCGTCGAGCGCCTGCTCGAGCCAGAGACCGATGGCCTTGAGCGACGATCCGGGCCCGAAGATCTCTGCCACGCCCTGCTCACGCAGGGCACGAGCATCGGCGTCGGGGATGACCCCACCACCGAACACCAGCACATCTCCGAGGTCGCGGGTACGCAGTTCCTCCATCACGCGGGGGAAGAGGGTCAGGTGCGCACCCGAGAGCAGCGACAGGCCGACGCCATCGGCGTCCTCCTGGAGCACCGTCTCCGCGATCTGCTCGGGCGTCTGGTGCAGACCCGTGTAGATGACCTCGAAGCCGTGGTCGCGCAAGGCCCGGGTGATGGTCTTGGCCCCACGGTCGTGGCCGTCGAGACCGGGCTTCGCCACGACGATGCGATACGTGCGCTTCACGAAGCAGGAACCCTAGGTGACGACGACGCGTCAGGCCGAAACGGCCGCAGTGTTCCTCAGGGTGTCTGACACCCTGAGGAACACCGGCAGACTGTGCGGGTGACGAACGGCGCCGCTCAGCGGCCGGTCAAGTTGAAGTCCACGTGGTCGAGGGCGCTGGTACCGGTGCTGGCCGGGTTGGCATTCCTGGTGTTCATCGGGTTGGTCACGTGGGGCGTCGCCGCGTGGATCTCGCGGGGAGGCGCCAGTGTCACCGACACGCTCGCTCCGACGCGGTTCACCGTCGGCTCGGTGGAGTCGGCCGCACGAATCGTCGAGGAAGACGGCCCGATCCTCTTCCCCGGGCTCAACACGACGACCGGCGAACGCACACTCGTGCTCGACCACGAAGGCGACGACCCGACACGCGGGTGGACGATCTACTACGCCTACCCCGCAGACCGCGACACCGACTGCCCCGTCGAACAGATCGAGGGCACCCGTGACTTCATCGACTGCGACGGCAACACCATCAACGTGACGGAACTCTCCCCGCCTGCATCGGGTGTGAATCCGGTGGTCGAGAACCAACGCGTGTTGATCATCGACCTCAGCGGCGTCACCACCGGCTGACGCTTCGCCTCAGCGCACGGCGACGGCGTCGAGCAGGCGTTCGGCGAAGATCTCGCTGTGCTGGTCGAGCTTGCTGCGGCTGAGGGCCATGCCGCCGATGACATAGGCGCCAGTGTCGCCGAGCGCCTGATTGAGCTTGTCGAGTGCCTTGCCCGGATTGAGAGCGAACGTGCAGAACCCGACGGCGCGCTTGCCGCGCATCGCCGGAAGGTTGGCGATGTTCGACACGGCCCACGGCGCCTGGCCGAAGACGAACGCACCATGCACCCACGTGCCGACGAGGATGAGGTCGGCCTCCTGGATCGAGCCGTAGTCGGGCTGCTTCACCTTCGACAGGCCGGTGATACTCCAGCGCTCCTGCGCGAGGAGGTCGGCGACCTTCTCAGCCGCGCTCCATGTGTTGCCCGTCAGACTCTCCACCAAGATCGCTGCCTTCACGGCGTCGATTCTTGCAGGTTCGACCGAGCAGCTCCCACCTTCGACACGTCGCCACCCTTGCGGTGGCGGTCACCACGTGACTTCATCACATCCCTCGTGGTCGTCGGGCTCGACCTGGAAGGTCGCATGCGTGACCCCGTACGCGTCGGCGAGGCACTGTCTCGCTCTGTCGAGCACTGCGTGGGAGTCGGCACCACTGCGCGTCACGAGGTGCGCCGAAGCTGCATCCATCTCGGACGTGAGCGTCCACACGTGGAGGTCGTGAACATCCACCACGCCGTCGATTGCGCTCAGGTCGATGACGAGCTGATCGAGATCGAAGCCATCGGGCGCCGCCTGCAACAGGATCCGTACCGCCCGCCGCCCGAGGCGCCAAGTACGTGGCAGGATCCACAGACCGATCGCCGCACCGACGACCGAGTCGATCCAGGTCCACCCGAACACCTGGAGGAGGATCGCAGCGGCGATGACGCCGACCGATCCGACGGTGTCGGCGAGCACCTCGAGGTAGGCGCCCTCGACGTTCACCGACTCGCCCGCACCCTCACGCAGCAGCATGAATGCGATGAGGTTGGCGATCAGGCCGAGCACGGCGACGACAAGCATCGGCACGCCGAGCACCTCGGGCTCATCGCCCAGACGTCGGATCGCCTCGATGACCACCCAGATCGCCACACCGAACAGCAGCAACGAGTTCACGAACGCGGCGAGGATCTCGAGCCGGTAGAGACCGAACGTGTGGGTCGAACGTTTGGTCCGTGATCGCTGGGCGAAGCGGGTGGCGAGCTGGATCGCGGCCAGGGCCATCCCGAGGCCGATCACGTCGGTCAGCATGTGGCCGGCATCGGACAGCAGGGCCAGTGAGTTGGTCCAGAACGCCGCGACCAGCTGGACCACGAAGAACCCCAGGATCACGGCGAACGCCATCGTCAGGCGACCCCGATGACGCTCCCCCGCCCGCGCCAGCGACGGCCCGTGAGCATGATCGTGACTCGATGCCATGCGGTCATTCTCACAGACTGAGAATGAATCGGCAACCCCGATCGGGTGCGTTTCCGGTTCGTGTTGCAGTTCCGTTGGCCCGTCCCAACCAAACTGCAACGCAAACGGCCCGGGGGGCGACGACTGTCAGTCGGAGACGGGGATCTGGACGGTGAACACGACCTGATCGAACTCGCCGAAGCGAGCTGTCACGTCGAACGTCCACAGGCCGGCGACCGGCAGATTCACGTCGGTGGCGATCACATGATTCGGGCCACCCGGGATCGTCTCGATCTCGATCGGGCCGAGGTCGGCCGACGGCAGACTCGCCGTCACCGTGATCTCATCGGGGCGGTCGAGTCCCCCGCTCGGCGAGGTGACATAGACGTGCATCTCCGTGCCACCGGTGACCGCGGGTTCGAGCTCGACCTGCACGATGCGATCGCCGACGACCGCCGACGCGGACTCGGTCGTGGCCGCCGACGGTGGAGGCGGCGAGTTCACGAGGCCCGCCGTGGCCATCAGGATGAGTGCCATGCCGGCGAGCTCCAGCAGTACGGTGCGGCGAAGCGCGACCGGCGCCTCTTGCGGCGGACTCGCCACCGATGCCTCGAGATCGCCGACGGGCTCATCCAGCTGCGGCTCACTCTCCTCGTCCTCGTCCTCGTCGTCGTCGGAGCGCGCCATGCGGCGGCTGAAGAATGCGACACCGACCACGAACACCACCAGCATGAGCTTCACGACGAGCCAGCGGCCGTACGACGAATCGGTGAGCTCCGAAAACGACCCGAGCTGGCGCCACGCATTGACGCTGCCGGTCAACGCCAACGCCACCACCGCACCGAGCGCCCATGGCGAGAACTGCGATGCCGTCCACCAGAACCAGCTCCGCGGCACGCCGAATGCGAGGAGCGCGAGACCGCCGACCCAGATCGACATCGCAGCCACGTGGAACACCGTCGAGACGAATCCGACCACCACGATGTCACCCGCGACCGCGTGGCCGCCTGCGGCAACGACACCGCACACGACCAGCGACGCGAGTGCAAGCTCGACACGTCCGGGTGTCGACGCCAGGAACGACCGGGCCGGGATGAACAACGCGAACAAGCCGATCGCCGCAAGCCGCGCGAGCCACCATTGGCCCGACTCGATCTGCACGACCTCGCCCCAGGTGAAGTACGACCCGCTGATCAGATGAGCCTGGGCAACGAACATCACCGCAGTGCCGACCACAGCGGTCAACGCTGCCGCCACGAGCAGCCTTCCGATCCGGCGCTCGCCGATCAGTTCGGGAACGAGCATCGCGGCGAGGAAGAGCCCCCCGAGCAGCACACCGATGCCGGCGTAGCTCAGGAACCGCCCCGCGCCGAGCAGCAACGAGTCCGATTGGGCTGTGCCGCCGGCATCGAAGATCTCGTCGATCACGCCAGGCGCCGTCGGTGTCGCAGCGCCGACGGAGAACGTGAAGGCACCGCGGATCTTGTGCGAGTCGGCCGAGATCGCCTGCCAGCCGACGACGTACGTGCCGTCGGCAATCGTCGCCGGCACCGGAGCGCGCAGCGTGTCGTCGCCCAGCGACTGGTCGATCGGGCCGAGCGGAACCGGGTTACCGGTGGCGTCGACCAGACGGATGGAGCCGCCCACCGGGTCGATGTCCTCCGAGAACGTCAACAGGATCTCGGGCGGCGTCTCGGCCAGGATCGCCTGATTCGCGGGAGTCGACGACGTCAACTCTGCGTGAGCGAACGCCGTGCCCGATGCCACGCCGAGCGTCACGATGGCGCCGACCACCGCTGCGACAGCGACGAGCCAGCGACGGATGACGAGCTGCTGCACAGTCACACCTCAGCCGGCTTCGCCGGCTCTGCGGGCGCTGCGAGCTCGCAACGCGACGAATCCGCCGAGGCCGAGCACGGCCGCAATCGACGCGATGAAGAACCAGGTGCCGGTGTCTTGCGAGCCGTTCTCGTCGATCCCGACAATGGCCACGTCGGTCGACGTCGGGACATCGGTCGGCGCCGTCGTGGCTGCAACCGTCGTGGCTGCTTCCGCTGTCGTCGTCGGTGCCTCTGTCGATGCGGTTGCGGCCGGGGTCGTCGCGGCCGGGGCCGTCGTGGCCGGGGCCGTCGTCGTTGCGACCGGCCCGGTCAGCAACATGGCGGGTGCCGGCTCCTCGGGTTCGGCGCCGGAATCGTCGGTCGGGATGGCGATCCAACGGATCTCACCCACCTCGCACCGCTGCACGAACGGAAAATAGATGGTCGTGTCGGGCGTCGCCGGCAACGTCATCGTCACCGAGAACGTACCTTCCTCGTCGTCGGGGAGCGGGCCACCGACGAAGGTGACGACGCCGGCGTCGATCGAGCCCTCCCACCCGGGGATCGGATCGGGGCGTGCGTCGATGACCCCTTCGGGCAACCGCATGTCGAGCTGGGTCGTGGGCGAGCCGTCACAGCCATGCTCGACCGTGAAGGCCACCGACAGGGTGGAGCCCGCCTGGGCCTCGGTCGGATCGGGGTCGATGTGGGCGAGCACCGGCGACGCGAACGCGACGGCGGCGATCGCCGACACGGCGGACAGCAGGAGAGTGCGACGAATCATCGGTCGTGAGCGTATGGCACGCCCTGCGGCGATCACTGCCGGCTCGGCCCTTAGAATCGGCGCATGCGTTCGCCAACCGGACTCGACGAGGCCTCGCCGTCGCGGTCCGACGGCGACGTCGAGCAGACGATCTCCGACGAGGCGACGCGCAAGCTGCTGAAGGGCGTCATCATCCTGATGGCGGCGATCGTCGTGATCGGACTCTTCGCCGGCGCCGCGATCTGGGCGCTCGACGGCGACGACGAACCCGCCGCACCGATGAACGCCGTCGACGTCGGGTTCCTGCAGGACATGCTCGACCACCACGAGCAGGCGCTGCTGATCTCGAACCTCTACATCGACAACAACCCCGATGGCGACGCCGTGCCGTATGCCGAGGAGGTCATCATGTTCCAGACCCGCGACATGGGCTGGATGCGTGACTGGCTGGCCGACGAGAACCACGCCCCCGGCGAGCCCGACCGGATGGCCATGCAGTGGATGAACGAACCGGTCCCGGTTGCGGAGATGACCGGCATGCAGACGCCCGAGCGGCTGGCGGAACTCGCCGATGCGAGTGGCACCGACGCCGACCGCCTGTTCTTCGAGATCATGACCGACCACCACCTGGGGGGCGTGCACATGGCCGACCACGCAGCAGCGAACGGCGCTCGTAACGAGATCATCGACTTCGCGGAATCGGTCTCACGCAATCAACGCATCGAAGTCGTCGAGTACGAAGGCGCCATGCGCCGACTCGGCCTCACCTGAATCAGCGTTTCTTGAGGGGGGCCCAGGCGAGGGCGAGGTGCTTGGTGCCGACACCGGGGAAGTTGATGGTGGCCTCGGCCTTCTCGCCGGTGCCGGAGATGTCGATGATCACGCCGTCGCCGAACGCTGGGTGCTCGACGTCGTCACCGATGCGGAGCCCGAGGTCCTGACTGTTCGACGGGCTGGGGGCAGGCTTCGACCCTGACCGGATCGCCGCCTCGACCACGCGATCACGGTGCGCATCCTGGTCGGCCTTGGCGTCGAGGATGTCGGCGTTGATGTCGCGTCCGCCACCACTTCCGCGGCGATACGCGGGCGGGTCGCCGAAGTCGGAGTCGCTGCGCCGCCGGTAACTCTGGC
This sequence comes from Ilumatobacteraceae bacterium, assembly GCA_963716235.1. Taxonomy (GTDB): domain Bacteria; phylum Actinomycetota; class Acidimicrobiia; order Acidimicrobiales; family Ilumatobacteraceae; genus Sva-07. The sequence goes on from CAVQTE010000002.1 coordinate 114,216, forward strand.
GGCCGTAACTCGATCGACCGGTGACGTTGCCCTTCGACTCGATCAGGTGCGCCGGAATCTCGTCGAAGAATCGTGACGGTGGGTTGTACTGGGTGGAGCCGTAGAGCTGACGGCTCCAAGCGTGCGACATGTACAGCCGCTGCATCGCCCGGGTGATGCCGACGTAGGCAAGTCGCCGCTCCTCCTCCATCTCGGTTGGTTCGGTGAGCGCGCGGATGTGCGGGAAGATTCCCTCCTCCACGCCGACGAGGAACACCACCGGGAACTCCAGGCCCTTGGCCGAGTGCAGCGTCAACAACACCACTTGGTCTTCGACCTCGCCATCGGGCAGGTCGTCGGTGTCGGCGACGAGGGCGACCTGTTCGAGGAACTCGTCCATCACCGTGAACTCACGGGCCGAACCGACGAGTTCACCCAGATTCTCGATGCGACTGTGCGCCTCGACGGTGTCCTCCGCTTCGAGCTCGGACAGATAGCCCGACTCGTCGATGGCCGCCTGGAGCACGTCACCAGGGCCTTGTTCGGGGTCGGCGGCGACGACGGCGACGTGGTCGAGGAGGTCGACGAACGATGTGATCCCGCGGATCGCCGGCCCGGTGACACCGGCCTCGTCGGCGCGACGGAGCGCCTCGACGAACGCGATTCCCTCAGTTGCGGCGAACGCGTCGAGCTTGGCCACGCTGGCATCACCGATGCCACGTTTGGGCGTGTTGAGGACCCGCTTGACGCTCACCTCGTCGACCGGGTTCACGACGGCTTTGAGATAGGCCATCGCGTCCTTGATCTCGCGCCGGTCGTAGAACCGCGTGCCGCCGACCACCTTGTAGGGCACGCCGAGGCGCATGAACGCCTCTTCGATCACCCGCGACTGGGCGTTGGTGCGATAGAGCACGGCCATCTCGCGGAAGTTGGTGGCGTCGTCGGCGTGGAGTTGCCGAGCGGTGCCGGCGACCCACGTGGCCTCGTCGCCCTCGTCCTCCGCGTGGTAGCGCACGATGCGCTCGCCATCGCCGGCATCGGTCCACAGCGACTTCGGCTTGCGTTCGACGTTGTTGTCGATGACCGCGTTGGCGGCGTCGAGGATCGTCTGCGTGCTGCGGTAGTTCTGGTCGAGGATCACCGTGGTGACGTCGGGGAACGCCTCCTCGAAGTCGATGATGTTGCGGAAATCCGCGCCGCGGAATTTGTAGACGCTGTTGTGAACGAGCACGCCGTTTGCGTCGTACGTGTGGGTGACATCGACCTCGAGGTCGTAGACGGGGCCGCTGTAGGGAACGAACTCGGCGGAGTCGACCGATTCAGCGACCCAGTCGAGGCCATCACGTACGAGCATTTCCATGCCGGGGTGGACGTGCGAGATCGGGATCAGGTCGTAGGTGGTGCCGTCGTGGGCGAGACGACGTCGGACATCGAGCCCACCGATCGCCGCGACCCGTTTGGCATCGGCAAGCGCCTGGCGATAGTCCCTCCAACAGGTCTCGTACCGCAACGAGCGGTGTTTGCTCGATCGAAGCCGGACCCCACCGTCGCCAAGAGCAGCAGCGATGTCGTCACGATTCGACGACCACTGCACCCGGTGGTAATCGACCTCGGATCGGCGGTCGGAGAACATCGTGAGGTTGATCGACGAACGGCGCGCACCGTTCTGCGGACGATGGTGGGGGAAGTCGCGATGAAGCAACCGGTCCTCCATCAGCAGTTTGGCTCGGGATTCGGTGTCGATCGACCGGTACAGCCGCTGGAGCCAGACGTCGTTCATCGCCAGTGCCCGTCCGGCATCGTGGAAACACGCCGTCGGGAGCCCGTACTCGGCGGAGAAGAACGACTCGAAGTACGCGGCCTCTGCCATCGACGCACACACCTTCAGGATCCACGCGGCGTCGGCGTGCTCCTGGTTGGTCCGCACGACCAGGCCGTGCTGGAGTTTGCTCGTGCTCGGCGGGCGGGCACCGACGGTCCGTCCGATCCGCCAGCCGCGATCGGCGCGAAACATGAGGTAGACCAGCCACTGGTCATGCTGCGGGACGAGCCGGGCGGGTACGAGGTGATGGGGCGTTGCCGTCAACCGCCGACCACCGATGGTGATCTCGACGAGATGGCCGTCGTAGCGTCCCTCGTGGACGTGTTCGACTGTTCCCGCTTGCCGGTGTCGACGGCCACCGGCGCCCCACACGACGTCACCGATCGCCACCTGCTCGATCGACGTCGGGCCGTTCGGACCGTCGACCAGCGTCCCAGGTGGCAGGCACTGGTCGGTGTCGCCAACGACGCAGACGTTGCGGTGGCCGTCGGCGAGCAGCAGCACCATTTCGTTCTGGGCCTGGTTGGTGTCCTGGTACTCGTCGACCAGGATGTGCTCGAAGCGCTGGCGGTAGTGCTCGAGCACGTCGGGGTGCTCGCGGAAGAGCTTCACGGTGTTGGTGAGGAGGTCGTCGAAGTCCATCGCTCCGGCCTTGAGCAAGCGAGCCTGGTACTCGGCGTAGACGTCGGCATGCTTGCGGTCGAAGATGTTCTGGGCCCGTCGCTGCGCTTCGTCGGGATCGACGAGTTCGTTCTTCCAGAGGCTGATGATGCCGTGCACGCCGCGAGGCGTGAAGCGCTTGGCGTCGAGGCCGAGGTCGCGGATGACGTAGCCGGTGAGTCGGTTGGAGTCGGCCGAGTCGTAGATCGAGAACTGACGGGGATAGCCGAGCAGGTCGCCGTTGGCACGCAGGATGCGAACACACGCGGAGTGGAAGGTCGACACCCACATGGTCTTCACGACCGGGCCGACGAGCGCGCCGACGCGTTCGCGCATTTCGGCGGCCGCCTTGTTGGTGAAGGTGATCGCCAGGATCTTGGAGGGGGGCACACCCATGTGGATGAGGTGGGCGATGCGATGCGTGAGCACGCGCGTCTTGCCCGAGCCCGCTCCGGCGATGACGAGCAGCGGGCCGGACTCGTGCACCACAGCATCGAGCTGGTCGGGGTTCAGGCCCTCTGCGAACGGCGACGGCCCACGATCCGAACCGTGCTCACCGGGACGATCGTCGAACGGCCCGAGCGCCGCGCCCGACGACCGGTCGGCGGACGCGCTGTCGGCGGGATGGGGGATGTCGTCGGCGAACAGCTCGTCGTCAGTCATGTCGCATCCACTCTAGAGATCGGGTGTGACAGCCTGTCTTTCGGGGTCGGGTCCGGAAAGACACGCTGCTGACGGGCGGCCGCGGGGTACCGGCGTGGTTCACTGTGGACATGGAGTACACCGATGTCACCCCGGAGGAGTTCGGCGAACTCGACGGACTCGACGACTGGCGCGTCGTCCTCGATTCGATCCACGCCACCTTCCATGCACCGGATTACCTCGCCGCCGCCGACCTCGTGAAGACGATCGCCGAGATCGCCGAAGCGCACGTCCACCATCCCGACGTCGAACTCCGGTATCCCGGTCGCGTTCATGTGACACTGACCACGCACGCGACCGGCGGTCTGACCACGCTCGACATCGACGTCGCCCGGGCGATCTCGGCGGCCGCCGCTGATGCCGCCGCAACATCCGATCCGGCGAGCACCGGGGCGATGGAGTTCGGGATCGACACGATGGATGCCGACCGCATCCGGCCGTTCTGGGCAGCCGTGCTCGGCTATCACGACCACGGCGGTTACCTCGTCGACCCGATGGGAACCGGCCCGTCCGTCTGGTTCCAGCAGATGACCGAGCCGCGCACGCAGCGCAACCGCATCCACATCGACGTGATCGTGCCGCACGATGTCGCCGACGGGCGCGTCGAGGCGGCGATCGCCGCGGGCGGCACGCTGGTGACCGACAAGTACGCCCGATCGTGGTGGGTGCTCGCCGATGCCGACGGCAACGAGGCCTGCGTGTCCACCTGGCAGGACCGCTGAGCACCTACTGAGACGCGTTCTGTGCGGAAGACGTCGCAGCATCCGAAACTCATTCCGCAGAGAACCTCGCTGTAGGCGTGTTGACCGTGCAACAATCCGTCGATGCTGCTCACCGACCTCGCCATGTCCGCTGTCGATTTCGAGGCGGCGACCGGCTGGGCCGCGAAACCCGAGGGCATGTGCAAGGGAGCGGTGTGCGTACCAGCTCCTGGGGCGGTCGGCGGCGACGGCACGATCGACGTCGAAGCCGTGTCGGCACGGCTCGGCATGGCACTCGTCGAGGACGCCGGTCACGGCGTCTGGGCACTCGGACCCGAGAGCGGCGGCCGGGCGCTGACCACCGCGGTGGCACCGGATCTCGAACTCCCCGACGCCGACGGCAACCCGTTCAAGCTCTCGGCGATGCACGGCCGCAAGGTGCTGCTGGTCGCCTGGGCGTCGTGGTGAGGCTGTTCCGCTGACCTGCCCGTGTGGCAGGCCCTCCACGAAGAACTCGAACCGCTCGGACTCACCGTTGTCACTGTCGCCCTCGATTTCGACCCGGCGAAGGCCAAGACGTGGATCGATGTCGCGGCGCCGACGCATCCGTCACTGATCGATGCGGACCACCGCGTCGATGAGCTGTTCGGTATCAGCAACGTCCCGATGGCAGTCTGGATCGACGAGTCGGGCACGCTCGTGCGGCCGGCCGAGGGCGCATCGATCCAAGTGAGCCCGTTGCGGTCGATGGAGATCTCCGACGACCTGCCGGAGCGGCTCCGGCTCGTGCTGAGCGAGTTCAGGAACATGCCGGACACCGCCGAGGCGTACCGGGCGGCAATCGTCGACTGGGCCAACCGTGGAGCCGACAGCCCGTACGCGCTGTCACCCGATGAGGTCATTGCCCGGTCGCTGCCCCGCTCGGCCGACCACAGCCGCGCAGCGGCCTGCTTCGAACTCGGCCACCACACGTACGACGCAGGTGACCACGACGCCGCCGTCGCCTGGTGGAAGGAGGCGCATGCCTTGTTCCCCGAGAACTGGACGTACAAGCGCCAGGCGTGGACCCTCGAGTCCACGCCTGAGGGCGAGGATTCCGACAAGGCCCAAGAGGTGCAGGACGTGTATGGCACGTCCTGGAGCGACGAGTTCCTCCGCATGGGTGGCGGCGCCGCCTACGTCATCGCCCCCCAACTCTGACGACGGGCCCTCCCCTCGTTTGCGCGAGCCCGGATCTCCTCTCCCGACGTAGTTGCTCACACAAATCGGCGGCCGGCGGTGGATCGTTGGGGTCAGGTGCTCTGGAGTTCGGCGAGTTCGAGCCAGCGCGACTCGAGGTCGTCGAGTTCCGCCTGAGCGGCCGCGAGATCGGTACCGACCGCGGTGAACTCGGTGTGGTCGACCGTCGAGTGATCGATCGTGGCCAACCGCTCGGTGAGCTGATCGACCCGCTTCTGCGCCTTCACCATGGCCTGCTCGGTCTCGCGGAGTTGGCGGCCGACCGTGTACTGGCTCGGGCCGCTCTTGGTGGTGGATGGAGCAGTCGCGACGGCCTTCGGTGCCGGCTTCGGGACGGTCGACCGAGCACCTGACGAGCGTTCGGCCAGCCAGCCGGACACACCACCGGGCACTCGGCGGACCGAGCCGCCCGGATCGATCGCGAGCACGTGGTCGGCGACACGGTCGAGGAAGGCACGGTCGTGACTGGCGACGACGAGGGCGCCGGGCCAGTCGTCGAGGAAGGCTTCGAGCGAGCGCAGGGTGTCGAGGTCGAGGTCGTTGGTCGGCTCGTCGAGGATCAGCAGATTCGGCTCGGTCGCCAGCACCATCACGAGTTGCAGACGTCGCCGCTCGCCACCCGACAACATCCGCACCGGCGCGTACTGGGCCGTGGTGTCGAACCAGAACCGCTCGAGCAGCGCACGGTCACGATGGTCGGGTTCGCGGTGTGGACCGGCGACGAGTTCGCGCACGACGGCGTTCTGATCGAGGTCGGAGGCATGCTGATCGGCGAACCCGACGACGACCGTCTTGCCCCGCTTGACCGTGCCTGCCACAGGCTCAGCGCGTCCGGCGATGATGTCGAGCAACGTCGACTTGCCGGATCCGTTCGGACCGACGACCGCCAGCCGAGCGCCCGGCTCGATCAACAGGTCGACGTTCTCGAACACAGTGAGTTCATCGGGCGCGCCGACGTTGAATCGCTGCGATACACCTTCCAGTTCGACGACCTGGTTACCGAGCCGGGCGGTGCCTCCCCCGAGCTGCAGGTCGCTGCCCCGCACGCCAACCGGCGCCGGGCCACCCGAGACGATCTCGTTGGCCGAACGCAGCCGGGCCTTCGGCTTGGTCGAACGGGCGGGAGCGCCGCGTCGCAGCCATGCGAGCTCCTTGCGGGCCAGGATCTTGCGGGTCGATTCCTCCTGCACCTCACGGTCGATGCGCTCCGCTCGAGCATCGAGGTATGTGGCATAGGCACTTGCGCCGGTCGCAGCCTGATGGACGAAGCAACGACCACCGTCGAGTTCGACGACCTTGCTCGGACCGACGTCAGTGGTCAGCCGGTCGAGGGCGTGGCGGTCGTGGGTGACAAGCACGAGAGCCGATTTCATCTTCACGAGTCGGCTCTCGAGCCACTCGATGGCTTCGAGATCGAGGTGGTTGGTCGGCTCGTCGAGCACGACCATGTCGTGGTCGCCGTGTTCGTCGTCGGCGAGCATCCTGGCGAGCGCGACGCGCTTTGCCTGACCTCCCGACAACTCATCGGTGCGCCGATCGAACAATGGCTGCACGCCGAGCTTGGTCGCCACCGCAGCAACTTCCCACGAGTCACCGAGAAACTCGCGAACCGTGCCCGCCGGGAGCACCGGGTCTTGTTCCAGCGACGCGATCCGCACGCCCCGACCGAAACGGACGTCGCCTTCGTCGGGCTCCAGCACGCCGGTCATGATCTTCAACAGGGTGGTCTTGCCCGATCCGTTGACGCCGACCACGGCGACGCGATCCCCGGTCGACACCGTGACGGCGAGATCGCTGAACAGCACCTTGTCGGGTTGGGCCAGTGCCACTCCGGCGAGGTCGACGCAGATCACCGTGAGAACGCTACGGCCCCCTGTCTCGATTGGGGTCTGACCCCAATCGAGACAGGGGGCTCGTGAGCGGGGGTGTTCAGTCGGCCGTGTCGGCAGGAGCGTCGGCGTCGTCGGCGCCACGCTCGGGTCGACCGTTGTTCACCATGTCGGTGATCCTCGTCTCGGCGTCAGCCGCCTTCTCGTCGGCCTCGGCCTGGTCGATCCGGCCGTTCTCGACGGCGTTGTCGAGCCGCTCTTGGAGTTCGCCGACGAGTTCGTCGATGACCGCCTGCACCTCGACGCCGTTGTCCGTCGCGATCTCGGCGAGCGTGGCTCCGTCACGGAGTTGGGTGCGCAGGTCCTCAGCGTCGATGCCGAGCAGGTCGGTCAACGCCTCCGAAGCGACACCGGCTGCTCCGCCCATCAAGCCGCCGTGGCGACCGCCGGGACCGCCGGGACCGCCGGGCCGTGGCCGCCGGGACCCTCGCCGAACTCACCCCGGTCGGGGCGGCTGGCGATGAGCTGCGCAACGACTGCGTCGGCCTGCTCGGCCGTGATCGTCCCGGAATCGACGAGCGGTTGCAGATCCTCCTTCAGGTGAGTTTCCATCTCGCCGGCATCCGCCGGAGCCGTGGGGTCGGTCTCGTCGGTCTGCTGCACGACAACGGCGGGGGCCGCCGACGTGGTGTCCGAGGCAGCGCTGGACAGGCCAGGGACGCCGAAGACGAGTCCGGCGGCTGTTCCGGCGAGGAGGCCCCCGGCGAGTCCGATGGTCAGCCCTCGGCGCTTTCCGGGCGAACCGGCCGTGTCGATGTTGTCGTTGCTCATGATGTGCTTCCCTTCAACAATGGGGTCGAGCGACGGGTTCGCCGCTGACAGAACCCATGGTGATCGCCCTCGGTGAAGATCATGCGGGAGCTTCGTAAGGCGCCGGTGAGACATCGAGGGTGGGATGTTGGCCGGCCGATGAGGGTCTCGTCGCACTGGGCGATCGTCGACGGGTCATTGCGCTCCTCTCATCGCTTCGTGTGCGGCATGCCATCCACACATGCCGTGGACACCCCCGCCGGGTGGGGTCGAACTCGAACACAGGTACACCCCGTCGATCGGCGTCTTCCAGGGATGCAGGCCGATGGTCGGGCGCCGCACGAACTGGCGGAAGTCCGCGATGCCTCCGTTGATGTCGCCACCGATGTAGTTGGCGCCATGGGCCTCGACGGCCACCGTGTCCATCGCATGACGGCCGACGATCCGGTCGCGGAAACCGGGAGCGAACCGCTCGACCTGTGCCTCGATCCGGTCGGTCATGTCGAATGTGGAGCCGTTGGGCACATGGCAGTACGCCCACACCGCCTGCATCCCGTTCGGCGCTCGACTCGCGTCGAACAGGCTGGGTTGCGAGAGCAGCACGTAGGGGCGTTCGGGATGCCCGCCGGATTGCACATCGGCTTCCGCCGCGGTGATCTGCTCGAGCGTGCCGCCGAGATGGACCGTCGCGGCGCGGGCGCAGTCGGCGTTGGCCCAGGGAATGGGGCCGTCGAGTGCCCAGTCGATCTTGAACACCCCGGCACCGAATCGGTACCCGGCGAGCGCCCCGCGGTACCGGTTGGGCACCGCGTCACCGGCAATCGCGAGGACTTGACGCGGCGTGAGGTCGAGCAGTACCGCATCGGCGGCCGGAAGCTCGGCGAGCGATTCGACACGCCGGTCGCATTCGACCCGACCACCCAGGCCCTCCAGGACAGCCACGAGGGCATCGGCGATGTGTTGCGATCCACCCTTCGCAAGTGGCCACCCGACGAGATGGGCGAGCACGCCGAGCATCAGGCCATAACCCGCAGTCACCGGTGCCTTCAGATTCAGGATCGAGTGACCCGCGAGCCCGGCGAACAGCGCCTGCGCCTGATCGGCGTCGAAACCCCGCCGAGCCACGGTGTGAGCCGGCAGGATGCCGACCGCTCCGAAGCGAGCGAGCGTAATCGGGTGCTTCGGCGGCATCGACAACGGCGACAGCAAGCCGTCGGTCAGATCGAATCCGGCGTCGACGAACGGGCCGAACAACCGACGGTAGGCCTTGGCGTCGGCGCCCAGACCGTCGGCGGTTTCGTCGAGCGACCGGTGCACTACCGCAGCGCGACCGCCGTCGAGAGGATGCGCCACCGGCACGTCGGAGAAGATCCATTCCAGACCGTGAGCCTCCAGTGGGTTGTCACTCGCGGCGATCTCCCTGAACGCCGGCGAGCCGAGGGCGAGCGGATGGATCGCCGAGCACACGTCGTGCAGCACGCCGGGCAGCGTCAATTCCTCGGTTCGGGTACCGCCGCCAGGTCGCGCGGCGGCTTCGAAGACCGTCACATCCCATCCGGCTCGAGCCAGCGTGACGGCCGCCACCAGCCCGTTCGGACCGGCGCCGACGACCACGGCTCGCCGGCCGCTCTGAGTCGCCATCTCATTCACTCCGCATCACCATTGCAGGTTGCTGCCGCAGCCCGGGGAGCAGCACGACGGGACAACGACGAGACGTCCGACTGCTCCAGACGCAGATCGTCAACCGGCGAGTGCTAAGACGGCTCCATGACGACGAACGAGATCAGCGACTACGAAGACCTCACGGGCATGCAGCTCAGCGACGAAGACCTCGAGGACTTCGTGCGCCGGGGCGGCGAGTGCATCTTCTCGTGGACGAACAAGGCCGGCTTCCCGGTCGGCGTTGTCGTGGCCTACGTGTGGCGTGACGGCAAGTTCTGGACCACCTGCGCCGAGCGCCGAGCCCGGGTGCCGGCCTTGGGCGTGCGGCCGCAGTCGGGCGTCGTCATCAACCGTGACCGCAAGACAGCGTCGTACAAGGGCAACTCGATCGTGCACACCCATGATGACGATGACTGGGACGAGGTGAAGACCTGGTTCTACGCCGCACTGTCCGGCACTGAGCAGCGCCCCGACGACATCAACGCCCGCAACTTCGAGAAGTTCCTCGACTCCCCCCATCGAGTCATCATCGAGACCGAGGCGAACCTCGTCGTGAGCTTCGATGTCGCCAAGTTCAACGAGTTCACCGCACGAGCAATCGCTGCAGGCCTCGGCGTCGAGTAGCAACTCAGCCGCTGAGCCCCGCAAGAAGGGCGAGCGATGAGCAAGCAGACCGAACGCTGGTCGCTTCGCTCATCGGCCGTTGGTTGATGGCCGACGCGATGAGCGAGCAGACCGAACGCTGGTCGCTTCGCTCATCGCACGAATGGTTCGCTGGGTGGGGCGTCGCCTGGCCATTGAGGTGACAGCGGGAGCGTGAACCCGATGGCGGCACCGCCACCGTCGCGGTTCGTCGCCGACACGGTGCCGCCGGCACGCTCCACGACATCGCGAACGATCGACAAGCCGAGCCCGGAGCCGGGCATCGATCGGGCCGACTCCGCCCGGTGGAAACGATCGAAGATCCGTTCCTCCTCACCCTCGGGGATCCCGGGGCCGTGGTCGAGCACCGTGAGTGAGCCGCCATCGACGATCACGTCGATCGGGCCGGCCGTCTCATCGAACTTGCAGGCATTGTCGATCAGGTTCGTCACCGCTCGGTCGAGCGCCGAGCGTGGAGCGTCGACAACCGCCGACGAACGGACATCCAGCACGATGTCACACGAACGGCGCCGTCCGACGCGCTCCGCAACGTCGGCGGCAAGCGCCTGCAGATCAATGCGTTCGTTCGGTTGAGCTTCGAGGTCGCCCGAGGCGACGGCAACGAGTTCGTTCACGAGTTCAGTCAGTTCGGTGATCTCCGAGTCGAGATCGTCGAGCACGCCATCGCGCATGTCAGGTGACATCTCGGGATGTCGCCGCAGCACCGACAGGTTCGTCTTGAGGCTCGTGAGCGGCGTGCGGAGTTCGTGTCCTGCATCCTGCACGAGGCGCTGCTGCTCGGCACGCGAGGTGGCGAGCGCACCGAGCATGTAACGGAACGCCCCACCGAGACGGCCGACTTCATCGGTCCCCGTACCCGGCACCGCCACGTCGAGACGGCCCGATGAACCAACCTCCTCGGCCGCCTTCGTCAACCGACTCATCGGCGCCGCAACGGTGCCGGCGATGAGCCATCCGGCGAGCGCCGCCGCCAACGACACGGCGATGACGAGGACCAGGGTTCGCCGCCGGAGGTCGTCGAGAACGCTGTCGACCTCGTCGAGCGACCGCCCGATCTGCACCGCCCCGTTCGGGAGCCCGATCGTGTGGACTCGAGCGTCCGTCCCGGTGACCGCGACAGTCGAACGATCGATCGCTCGCGGCTGCCCGATCACTGCTTCGGCGTCGGGATCGACGGGAACATCGTCGGGGAACGAGCTCGCCACGACCGATCCGTCAGCCCCCAGCACCCTGACCCAGTAGACCTCCAGCAGACTACGGCTCGGCACACGGACACGATCGTTCTGCGACAGATCGAGCATCTGCTGCGCGGCCTGCGTGATCGATCGGTCGACCTCGCTACCGAGCCGGGTGCTGGTCGTGCGGTAGCTGATGAGTCCGACCGCGGACGTGGCGATCAGGGCGACCGTGGCCAACGAGAGCGCGATCTTCCAGCGCAGTCCCATCAGCCGTCGATCCGGGCGGTGTACCCCACGCCCCGGACGGTATGGACCACGCGGGATTCACCTTCGGCTTCGGTCTTGCGACGCAGGTAGCCGATGTACACGGCGAGGTTCTTCGAGTCCGGCCCGAAGTCGTAGTGCCAGATGCGGTCGTAGATCGTCGAGTGATCGAGCACGATGCCACGGTTCGCTACGAGCAACGCCAGCAGGTCGAACTCGGTCTTCGACAGCTGGATCTCGCGTGCGCCGCGGAACGCCCGCCGACCGGACGGGTCGAGCCGGAGGTCGGCGAGCACGAGTTCATCGTCGGACGAACCGGCTCCCTCGGTTGCGTAGCTCGACCGGCGCAGCAGTGCCCGCACGCGGGCGAGCAGTTCCTCGAGGTCGTACGGCTTGGCGAGATAGTCGTCGGCTCCCGCATCGAGTCCGGCAACCCGGTCGCTCGGCTCGGTCCGAGCAGTCAACATGAGCACCGGAACCTGGTTGTGTTCGGCGCGAAGCACGCGGCACACCGTGAGGCCGTCGACCATCGGCATCGACACATCGAGGAGCACGACGTGGGGCTCGGCTTGGCGAACCGCCTCGAGCGCCTCGGCACCGTTCTTCGCCGACGCCACGATGTAGCCCTCGAGCTGGAGTGCTCGAACCAGCGATTCGCGCACGGCACGATCATCCTCGGCCACGAGTATCCGGATGCTCTCGTTGTCCGTCACGGCGCACAGTCTGGTCGCGGGTGGTGAGAATCGGGTGTGACCCACCTCCGGTCTTTGCGGACCCGACCCCGAAAGACCGGCCGATCGATCCCCGTTCGTGGCGTCCGGGTTTGGTACGAACACAGGGTGCAGGTCTTCGATCGTCAGACACCGTTCGCTCCGCACGTGCTCGGCGCCGTGGCGCTCGGCGGCGCGATCGGGTCGGCAGCCCGATGGGCCGTTGCGCGTGGGGTGGAGCCGGCCCAATCGAGCGACGCCTGCTGGCCGTGGGCCACGCTGATCGTCAACGTCGTCGGTTGCGTCCTGATCGGGTTCGCGGCACGACGCATCGTCCGCGACACCACGATGTGGGCATTCACGGTGACCGGCATCCTGGGCGGGTTCACGACGTTCTCCGCGCTGGCGGTGGAACTGAACGATCTCGCCGATGCCGACCGATTGCCGCTCGCCGCGCTCTATGCCGTCGTCACGATGGTCGCCGGCATCGGGGCCACGGCGATCGCCGGCTCGTCGCCCAGGTCGGAGACATCGCCATGACCGCAGTCTTCTTCGTGATCGCGGCCGGGGCCGGCGCGGTGGGGCGTCACCTCGTCGGGCAGTACGCGTGCTCGTGGATCGCGTTGCTGTGGGTCAACACGATCGGAGCGGGGCTTCTCGGCGCAATCGCCGCGTCGGACCTGTCACCGGATGCGCGCACGATTCTCGGCGTCGGGTTCTGTGGTGCGCTCACGACGTTCTCGTCGTTCGCGCTGGAAACGCGCTCGCTCGGCTGGCGATGGGGCGCCGTGTACGCCGCCGGCACACTGGCGTCGGCATGCGCCGCGGCGTCACTCGCCGCCACCCTTGTTTGAGAATCGCGATTGGGGTCTGACCCCAATCGCGATTTTCAGTTGGCGACTTCGAGGATGCGGACGGGGAGTTCGCGGGGGCCACGGATCTGACCGACGCTCCAGCGCGTGTCACCGGCGAGCTCGAAGCGCGGGAAGCGCTTGATGAACTCCTCGATGGCGACCTTCAGCTCCAGGCGGGCCAGGTTCGAACCCAGGCACCGGTGAATCCCCAGACCGAAGGCCGCATGGCGGTTCTCCTCACGGTCGACGATGAAGGAGTCGGGATCCTCGTACTTCTTCGGGTCACGGTTGGCAGCCGGGAACGGCAGCAGCACCCAGTCGTCCTTCTTCATCGGGCAGCCGTGGAAGTCGTTGTCCTTGGCGACCAGCCGGGCCATCGTCACCGGCGCATACGCACGGAGGAACTCCTCGAGCGCAAACGTCATCACCTCAGGGTCGTCGAGCAGACGCTGGTGATCCTCGGGATGCTGGGCGAGGTGCCACAGCGATGAGCCGATCGCCGACCACGTGGTGTCGATGCCGGCGACGAGGAGCAGGATGACCATGCCGCCCACGACGTCGTCATCGAGCTTGTTGCCGTCGAGTTCGACGTTCATCAGGTAGCTCGTGAGGTCGTCACGCGGGTTCTCGCGATGCTCGTTGATCTGCTGGGTGATGTAGGCGCCGAGGTCGTCCATGCCCTCACGCGTCCCCGGCTCCTCGGCGATGCGCTCGAGCACGTCGTGCACGAACTGGCGGAAGAGCTCCTCATCCTTCTCGGGAAAGCCGAGCATCCGCCCGATCACGTTGACCGGAATGTTCTGCGCGTACTGGACCGCAGCATCGATCACGGATTCACCGGGCGTGATGTCGCCCATCTCGTCGAGCAACTTGTTACACAGCCGCTGGATCTCGGGCTCCCACGGCTCGATCATCTTCGGCGCGAACGCCGGCAGGAGCAAGCGGCGGGCGATGTTGTGGAACGGTGGATCACTCGTGATCGGCGGGGCGCCACCGATCGGGGCCGGCAAGGCCCGGTCGCCAGGCCGTCCGACGCTCACCACGACCGAACGGCTCGTGAAGTTGTCGGTGTCGTACGCGATTTCGGTGACGGTGTCGTTGGTCAGCGGGACCCACATGCCGCCGTATCGATCGGAGTGAGCGACGGGGCAACCGCCCTCGCGCAGCTCCTTCCAGACCTCGGGTGCGTTCGGGTTGTACGCCGGATCGGCGTGATCGAAGTCGGTGCGGTAGTCGGCGACCGATCCGTAGTCATCGGCGTCGTACGGCACCCGCTGCCAGACGTCGGTCCCCTCGGGGCCGCTCCCGATGATGAACTCGATGGTCTCGCCGTCGCGTTCGATGGTGAAGATCTTGTTGCCGGTGGCTTCGTCGATCCGCAGGGTCGGTTCACTCGCGGACGGGTTGCCTGCCGTTTGGTCGAGGGTGTCGGTCATGTCAGCCGTTCTCCGTGATCGTGATGGCGTACTCGGGACAGTTGGCTGCGGCAAGGCGCGCCTTGTCATGCAACTCGTCGGGGACGTCGCCCTCGACGAGCAACATGGCCTGGCCATAGTCGTCGACGTCGAACAACTCCGGCGCCAACGCGTAGCAACGGTTGTGGCCCTGGCACTTCTCTGCATCGAGGTGGACTCGCATGTTTTCCGACTGTAGAGGCCAGAGTGGGGCCGTGACCAGCGTCAGGACAACTTTTTCGAACATTGTTCCAATGCTGCTGTTGCCGCCGTCGGAAGGAAAGGCCTCCGGTGGCAGTTCGCGGCGTGCCGGATGGGCGCCCGACAGCGGGGCATTCGGCAGCATGCTCGCGGATCGACGGGTCGCAGTCGTCGAAGCGCTCTCCGCGGCGGGCGGTGGCGACGAGAAGATGCTCGGGGTGAAGGGGGAGCACCTGCTGCGGGCCCAGTCCTCCAACAGCTCGCTGATCGGAGCAGCGACCCTGCCGGCGTGGCAGCGCTACACCGGAGTCGTCTGGGACCACCTCGACCCGGCGACCCTGTCCCCCGCCGCACGCAAGCACACCGCCGTGGTGTCCGGCCTGCTCGGGTTGGTTCGCGGCGACGACCCGATCCCCGACTACCGATTGAAGATGAGCGCCAACCTGCGCCCGCTCGGCAAGCTCTCCACCTGGTGGCGTGACGATCTGTCCGCCGAGCTTCGCCGGGTGGCACGGCGGCGGTTCGTCGTCGATCTGCTCGCTCAGGAACATCGCGCCGCGCTCGATCTCGACGGCCTCCACGGCATCTCCGTGACCCTCATCGACCCGACCGGCAAACCCGGTGGCCACTTCGCCAAGGCCGCCAAGGGCGAACTCGCCCGAGCGATCCTCCTCGACGGTGTCGGCGTGATCGACACCTGGCAGCACCCCCGGTTCGAACTCGTCGTCACCGCACTCTGACCCAGATGCGATGAAGTTGTGGAGCGACAGGTGCACCGAAGCCTCATCGCTCACCGCGGGTGACCGTCAGCGGCGAGCGAGGGTGGTGAGGAACATCGCCAGGATCGACGGGATCACGACGATCGCCATCGCCTGGCCCACACCGAACGTCGACGAGTCGGCGAGCGCGCCGACGATGAGCGGCGTCACCACACCTGCGCCGCGTTGACCGACGAGCATGAACGCGAAACCCGAACCCGGCGGCCCGGGCGCGCGGGCCGCTCGGTCGTAGAGCTGCGGGAAGAGCACCGAGGTGCCGAGGCCGCCGATCAGGAACCCTGCAATCGCCACGGGCACGCTCGGAACCAGCATGGCGAACACCGCGCCGACGGCCATGACCACCGTGGAGATCCGGATCAACCGAACAGGACCGACGCGCACCTGGACCCAGTCGCCACTGAGGCGGCCGATCGTCATGCCGCCGGTGAACGCGAGGAATGCAAGCCCCGCCACTCCCGGGGTTGCGCCGAGATCGTCGCCGAGGCGGAACGACGACCAGTCGCCATTCGTGATCTCGATCGCCATGGCTGCCGCTCCGCCGACTGCGAGGAGCATGGCTGCGATGTCGATGCGTCCGAGATGCGTTCGCCCCTGGAGCGCCGCGGTCTCCTCATCGAGTTCCGGGGCCTCGTCGCGACGCAGGAGGCCGGGTGCAACGAACACCAGGGAACCGATGAGCACCAGCGCGACGAACGTCAGCTGCACCTCGGTGCTGACTCCGGCACGCAGCAGCACAACGGTCAACACACCGCCGGCGACCGATCCGAGGCTCCACAGGCCGTGCAGACGGTTCATCACCGGCGTGTGCCGCCGAGCGCTGAGAGCCGACCCCTGCACGTTCATCGCCACGTCGATGAAGATGTCGAAGA
This sequence comes from Ilumatobacteraceae bacterium, assembly GCA_963716235.1. Classification (GTDB taxonomy): domain Bacteria; phylum Actinomycetota; class Acidimicrobiia; order Acidimicrobiales; family Ilumatobacteraceae; genus Sva-07. The sequence continues at coordinate 130,592 of CAVQTE010000002.1, forward strand.
ACAGCAACCCGAACAGCGCGATCGCCAGCACCACCGCGGACGTCGCGAAACCGATGATCGGCAGGAACCCGATCGACATCGTGGCGCCGTAGACCATCACCCGACGGCTGCCGATCCGAGCGGTCACGCGCCCGGCGAAGACCGAGCCGAACAGGCTGGCGATGCTCGCCACCGTGAGCACGAGCCCCAACGTGCCGATGGAGATGCCGACCTGGTCGCGGATCTCGGGAAGCCGGGGAATGATCGTGGCGTACGTGGCGCCGTTGGCGAAGAACTGCACGCCGACCGACTTCAGCGCTCGCCGGTCGACGGCCTCGTCGTGCGTGTTGGAGCCCACGGGTGACGCCGACGGATCAGAGACCGTCGACGGCGTCACCGCGCGTCACGTCGACGACCGACGCGATCGGTCTGCCCTCACCCACGACGGAGGCGAGCGGACCACCGCGCACAGTGCCCGAGGTGAGCACGACGAAGTCGGTTTCCGGCACCACTTCCGCAGCGACAGCAGCCTTGGCGATCACTCGCCACGCCGCATCGATCCGGCTGAGCCCCGGCCGGGCGGGCGTGTGGGTGCCGCCGAGCTCGAACAGTCGCACGACGCCCGTCGGGCTCGTCGCACGGAAGCTGACCGTGACGCCGGGAGCGATGCGAACGGCCTCGTCGAGGTCGGTGTAGCCCGCTGCGTCGAGCAACGTGCGCGCCATCTCCTTCAGCGTGCGTCGATCGCGTCGCGCTTCGGGCACCATCGACTCGATGCGCTCGCGCGCCTGCCGGACGTAGCCCGCATCGGTGTCGTACCCGATGTAGTGACGCCCGGTGTTGACGGCGGCGACGGCGGTGGTGCCCGATCCCATGAATGGGTCGAGGACGACGTCGCCGTCGTAGGTGAACAGCTGGATGCAACGTTCGACGAGGGCCACCGGGAACGGCGCTGGGTGGCCGACCCGAGTGGCACTCTCGGCGGGGATCTCCCACACGTCGAGCGTCGCCTCCATGAACTCGTCGCCGGGGATCGTTGCGACGCCGGGTCCGGCCGAGCCGCGGCCCACGCGGTCGAATCGACCCTTGCTGGCGATCATCAACCGCTCGGTCGTGTCGCGCAGCACCGGGTTCGCGGGCGACTGGTACGAACCCCACGCGCACGAGCCGCTCGCACCGCGCTGCTTCTGCCAGATGACCTCACCGCGCAGCAGCAACCGCAAGTCGTCCTGCAGGATGGTGGTGACGTCGGCGGCCAGGCTGCGGTACGGACGGCGGCCGAGGTTGGCGACGTTCACGGCGATGCGACCACCCGGCTCGAGCGTGCGGACACTCTCCCGCAGCACGTCACGCAACATGGTGAGGTAGTCGATGTAGTCACCCGGTACATGGCCCTCGCCGAGCGCCGTCTCGTACTCCTTGCCGGCGAAGTACGGCGGCGAGGTGACGACGAGTGCGACCGATGCGTCGGGCACCCTCGACATGTCGCGGGCGTCACCGACGTGGATGACGTCGACTTCACCAGGCGTGCCGAGCTCCTGATCGTCGCTGATCTCGGGCGCGGCGAAGCGGGCGTAGAAGTCGGTGGAGTCGTGCGACTCGCGTTTGCCGACGCCGAACGACGAAGTGGACGTGCCCATGGTGCGGTCCGGTCAGCTTCCGAGGTTCAACGTCGGGTTGACACCGTCGGCAGCGCGCTGCATGCGTTCGACCGGACCCTGGCGCATGTCGGGATGGGTCAGGATCCAGAACTGCCCTGCCTTGATCGCCGACACCACCTGGTCGGCGACGTCGCCGGCAGGAATGCCGGTCTCGACGCCGGTACGGAGGAACTGGTTGATCAACTGACCGACGGGTGACTCGATCGTGTCGGGTTCCTTGTCCATCAGATCGGTCTTCACGAAGCCGGGGCACAGGACGCTCGCGCCGATCGGCGATCCCAGTGCTTCCAGTTCGAGGAACAGGCTCTCGCTGAGGCCGACGACAGCGTGCTTCGTGGCGAAGTAGGGCGCGACGCCCGGTGCTGCACCGAGACCGGCCATCGACGCGGTGTTGACGATGTGACCGACACCCTGCTCGTGCATGATCGGCAGCACCGCGCGAATGCCGTGAACCACACCGAACAGGTTGACGTCGACCACCCGGTGCCAGAGCTCCATCGGGTCGGCCCACGCGTCGCCGACGCCACCGATGCCGGCGTTGTTGAACATCACGTGGATTGCGCCGAACTGCTCCAGTGCGTACTCGATCAGTGCGTTGACCTCGGGCTCCGCCGTGGTGTTGCAGATCATCGTCGCGACCGATGCGCCGTTCTCGGTCAGGCGCGCCTCGACATCACGCAGCTTGGGAGCATCGATGTCGGCCAGCACCACGCTCATCCCCTCGGCGATCAGCGCCTCGGCGACGGCGAGGCCGATTCCGCCGGCCCCGCCGGTGATCACGGCCACGTTGCCCGCGGCGACCGCCGCCGGACGTGTCGTGCCAGCTGGATCGGTCTGCGAGTCGGACATCGCCCAAATCTAGACGGGCACGGCAGCGCCGGAACGTGACAGCTACCGTTGGCGACGCCATGGCCTATCGCTACCTCTGGTCTCCCCTCCAGCTCGGCCCCGTCGAGGTGCGCAACCGGATCGTGTTCTCCGCGCACCTCACCAACTACGCGCGTAATGGCCTGCCCACCGAGCAACACGCCGCCTATTACGCCGCGCGGGCGGCCGGCGGCACCGGGTTGATCATCACCGAGGAACACTCGACGCATCCGACCGACTGGCCCTACGAGAAACTGATCCACGGCTTCCATCGCGAGGTGATCCCCGGCTACCGAAGGATCACGGCCGCCGTGCACCGTCACCGGGTGCCGATCTTCGCCCAGATCAACCACAACGGCGGCCAGGCGTCGTCGATGTTCTCGCGCCTGCCCGTGTGGGGTCCCTCACCGGTCGCCGACCCGCTGTTCCGTGAGGTGCCCAAGGCAGTCACCCAGGCCGAGATCGACGAGATCGTGGCCGGGTATGCGCTCGTCGCCGAGCACTGTGCCGAGGGCGGCTTCGACGGCATCGAACTCCAGTGCTCGCACAGCTCGATCGTCCGCGGTTTCCTCTCCCCCGCCACCAACCATCGCGCCGACGAGTACGGCGGATCACTGGAGAACCGGACCCGACTGCTCGTCGAGATCGTCGCGGCGGTTCGCAAGGAGATCGGTCGGGGCATGGCTCTCGGTGTGCGCATCTGCGGTGACGAGTTGATCGAGCACGGCACCACCGTCGACGACGCGGTCCGCATCGCCGAGATCGTCGAGGCCACCGGACACGTCGACTACATCAACACCTCGATCGGCGTCGCCACGGCGAGCCTGTTCATGATCGAGGCGTCGATGCACATCCCACCCGGCTACGCGATGTTCATCCCCTCCGCGATCCGCAAGGCTGTCGAGCTTCCTGTGGTCGGTGTGGGCAGGTTCAAGGATCCGCTGCAGGCCGAGCGAGCACTCGCCGAGGGCCACTGCGACCTCGTCGGGGTGGTGCGCGGCCAGATCGCGGACGCCGATTTCGTCGCGAAAGCTCGGGCCGGGTCGACCAACGAGACGCGGTTGTGCCTGTCGTGCAACCAGGAGTGCGTCGGCCGGATGGGGCTCAACCGTTGGCTCGGCTGCATCGAGAATCCGCGAACCGGACGCGAGTCCGAGGGCATCGGTGCCGTGAAGCTCACCTCGAAGCCCAAGTCGGTCATGGTGGTCGGCGCCGGGCCAGCCGGGCTCCAGGCCGCGATCGCCGCTCGACGCAACGGCCACCACGTGACGGTGTACGAGAAGGAGCCGCTCGCCGGCGGGCAGGTCCGCCTCGCCGCGTCAGTGCCGAACCGCGCCGAGTTCGGCGACATGATCCGCAACCAACTCACCGAGTGTCGGCGCCTCGGTGTCGAGTTCGAGTACGGCGTCGGCGTGTGGCCGGGGCTCGTCGAGGAGAAGCAGCCCGACCACGTGATCATCGCCACCGGCGCCGAGCCGGCGCGTCCGTACTGGGTGCCCGCCGACGCCGACAACGTGGCCGACGTGCGTCAGGTCCTCGACGGGTCGGTCGAGCCGTTCGGTGACGTCGTCGTGTTCGACGAGATCGGATTCCACCACGCCACCTCGACCGCCGAGGTGCTCGCCGATCGGGGCTGCAACGTCGAGATCATCACGCCCGGCATGGTCGTGGGACAGGACCTCGGCATCACGCTCGACATGGAGAACTGGTGGATGCGCGCCGGCGAGAAGGGAATCGTGCAGACGACCGATCTCATCGTGACGGGGATGGACGGCCACACGCTGAACCTGCAACACCACCCGACCGGCACCAACCTCACCCGCACACCCGACTGGGTGGTGCTCGCCGTCCACGCCAACCCGGTCGAGTGGCTCTACAACGACCTGAAGGCGGCGGGTGTCAGCGTTGATCGCGTCGGTGACTGCGTCGCCCCCCGCCGCGCCCACGCCGCCGTCATCGAAGGCGAACGCGCCGGCGCCTCCGTCTGACATCGCGATTGGGGTCAGACCCCAATCGCGATGTCAGACTCGGCGGGTGATCGACATCGACGCGGCACTGGCCGCGCTCTCGCTGGATGACAAGTGCACGCTCGTGGCGGGGCGCTCGACGTGGCGGACACATGCGTTCCCCGAAGCGGGCGTGCCGCAGCTCAAGATGTCCGACGGACCCAACGGCGTGCGCGGCGAGGGACATGGCGGATCGGGTACGCCGGGCGTCGTCGTGCCGGCCGGCATCACACTCGGCGCCACCTGGGACCCCGACCTCGTCGGCGAGATCGGGTCGCTGATCGGCACCGAGGCACGCCGCAAGGGCGCGCACATCGTGCTCGGCCCGACCGTCAACCTCCATCGAACCCCGGTCGGAGGCCGCACGTTCGAGTGCTACAGCGAAGACCCCGAACTCACCGGTGCGCTCGCGTCGGCCTACGTCCGTGGGGTGCAGTCGCACGACGTAGCCGTCACCGTCAAACACTTCGCCGCGAACGACACCGAGATCGAGCGGATGAGCGTCGACGTCGACATCGACGAACGCACCCTTCGCGAGCTCTACCTGCGCCCGTTCGAACGCACCGTGAACGATGCCGACGCCTGGGGGATCATGAGCGCCTACAACCGCCTCGACGGCGAGTTCTGCGCCCACAACCGGCGCCTGCTGACCGACATCCTGCGAGACGAATGGGGCTTCGACGGCTTCGTCGTGTCCGACTGGTACGGCGTCCACGACGCAACCAGCGCGGCGAACGCCGGACTGAACCTGGAGATGCCCGGGCCGGTGCGCATCTACGGCAACAAGCTCGCCGCCGCCGTCGACCGCGGCGACGTCGACGAGGCTCAGGTCGACCGGCTCGTGCGCGATCTCCTCGTGCTCGCCAACCGCACGAAGGCCGACGAACGATCGGCCGACGACCCCGAGCAGTCGATCGACGATCCGGCCGAGCGCGCCCTCACACGTCGGGCCGCCATCGGCGGCACGGTGCTCCTGCGCAACGACCCGGTCGACGGGTCGCCGATCCTGCCATTCGACGCCACGATGGTCCGCTCGATCGCGATCGTCGGACCCGAACGCGTCGATCGATCGCTGTATGGGCGGCGGATCCGCCAGCCTCACCCCGTTCGGTCACCGCACGTTGCTCTCGGCGATCACCGATCGCGTGGGCCCCGGCACGGCGACCGACGCAATTGTCACGTACGAACCTGGGGTGCGCATCGACCGGCTCACCCCGGTGGTCCGCAAGGCGCAGCTCGTTCGCCCCGATGGCGAGCCCGGCCTGCGCGTCTCGTACGTGAACGGCGCCGACTGGGACGGAGAGGTCGCCGCCGAGGAGACGTCGTCGACGTCACTCGTGCGATTCTTCGGTTCCACACCTCCTGGCATCGATCCGCGCGGGTTCTCGGCGCGGATCGAAGGCGCGTTCGTCCCCGACGTCGATGGGCCGCACACGATCGGCATCGTCACCACCGGCCCGGTGTCGTTGGCCGTCGACGCCGGCAACGGCATGATCACCGTCGTCGAGGATCCCGACATGGAACTCCCGCGCAGCGAGGAGTTCTTCGGCTACGGCAGCGTCGAGGTCACCGAGACCATCGAGTGCACGGCCGGCGTGCCTGTGCCGGTCACCGTCAAGTGGTCGACCGTCGCCGGCAACGGCTTCGCCGCGATCCGCCTCGGCGTGCGCTCCCCCGAGCCCGCCGACCTCATGGATCGCGCCATCGCTGCCGCAGCCGCGGCCGACATCGCCGTTGTCGTGGTCGGCACGAACGACGAGTGGGAGACCGAGGGTCACGATCGCGCCACGATGGATCTCCCCGGTCGACAGGACGAACTGGTTCGCCGGGTGGTCGCCGCGAACCCACGTACCGCCGTGATCGTCAACGCCGGTTCGCCGGTGACGATGGACTGGGCGGCCGTCGACGACCCGAGCGCCGCTCGCGCCGTCCTGACCTCGTTCTTCGCGGGTCAGGAGCAGGCCGAGGGTCTCGTCGACGTGCTGTTCGGTGACGCCGATCCCGGCGGCCGCCTGCCAACCACGTTCCCGAAGGCCCTCGCCGACCATCCGGCGTACCTGCACCATCGACCCGACCACGACAGCACGGGCGCAGGCACCCAGCGCTACGGCGAAGGGTTGTTCATGGGATACCGCGGCTACGACGCCCGCTGCCTCGCGCCACGGTTCGCATTCGGGCACGGCCTCAGCTACGGCAGCTCCGACTGGGGCGAGCCGACCGCATCGACGCACACGATCGATGCCGACGGTTCGGTGACGGTGACCGTGCCGGTGACCGCAACAGGCGAACGCGACGCCACGGTCGTCGTGCAGGGCTACGTCGCGCCGATCGCGCCGAGCGCGAAGCGCCCCCCGAAGGAACTCAAGGTGTGGACCAAGGCGGTCGTCACGGCGGGCACCACGTCGGCGTCGATGCTGAAGTTCGGACGCGACGCGTTCCACCACTGGGACACTGCCACCGGATCGTGGGTCGTCGAGCCGGGCGAGTACGACCTCGTGATCGCGTCGGCCGCCGACAGCGAGCACGCCCGCATCCGCATCACCGTGACAGCCTGAGCGCCGCACGACGCCCCGCGACGGTTTCCGCGCTGCTCCGGACTCGTCGCTGGACGGATTGCGGACGGTCGACGCTGGGTAGCGTCAGGACGTCATGGCCGTGATCGTCGCGAACATCATCACCGACGTCATGGACTGGCTCGACGAGTTCTCGTCGAACTGGTGGTTCCTGCTGATCATCTTCACCGTTGCGCTGCTCGACTCGGTGATCCCGGTCGTGCCGGGTGAGACCACCGTGATCGCCGGCGGGGTCGCCGCCGGCGCAGGCAACCAGACCCTCGCCCTCGTGATCCTCGCGGGAGCCCTCGGTGCGTTCCTCGGCGACAACCTCGCATACACGATCGGCCACCGCTTCGAGCCCCGTGTCAGGGCCTGGGCCGCCAGGAAACCGAACCGCACCGAACGGCTCGATCAGTCCGGTCGCCAGATCCGCAAGCGCGGGGGTCCACTGCTCATCACGGCACGTTTCATCCCGGGTGGCCGCACCGTGTTGACCGTGTCGTGCGGCCTGACCCGCCAGCCGCGAGGTTGGTTCGCCAGGTGGGTGGCCGTCGCCGCGGTCATCTGGGCGACCTACGCCGCCGGGCTCGGCTACCTCTTCGGACAGGCCTTCGAGGACGACCACGCCATCGCGTTCTGGCTGGCCTTCGGCACCGCTCTCGGCATCACGGCGTTGATCGAGATCATCCGATGGATCCGCGATCGGCGACGTACCCCTGTGATTGCGCACGCCGAGGAGCCCGACCGTACGCTGGGCGAATGATTGCGCTGATCCCGGTACGTGACGGGGTGCTCCCCGCCGGCGCTGCCGAGACGATCAGCGAGTGCAACGGACACGCCCTCGTGGCGGGCACCGGAACGGGCGACATCGAACTCGACGGGATCGCAACCACCGCACTGCTCGTCGAACTCGGACCGGTCGAACCCGCCCGCTGGACCGCCACGCTGGCACCGATCATCCGCCGGCTCGCCGAGCAGGGTGTCGACACCGACATCGTCGTACTCCCCCATGCGCCTGACGGCCGCGACCTGGCACCGCACCTCGCGCTCGCCCTCGATCGGCCGCTGCTCGCGGGCGCGACCGAAGTTTCCGCCCACCGTGTTCGAGTCGCCCGACGAGGTGGTCTCGAACTCCACGAGCAGCGACCGACCGGACCGTTCGTGGCCACACTGCAGACCGGTGCCCGCGGGCCGGTCGCCTTCGAGGGTTCGCCGGCGGTCGGGCGAATCGACCCTCAGGGCGACATCCCGGCCACGCACGATGCACACGTGATCGAGGTCCTGCCACCCGACGTGCAGACCATGGACCTCACCGAGGCCCGCCGGATCGTCGGTGGCGGCGCCGGCCTCGAGAGCGAAGCACGTTTCGAGCAGCTCGACCGGTTCGCTGCCTCCATCGGCGGTGTGATGGGTGCGACCCGCGTCATCACCGACCGGTCGTGGGTGCACCACGATCGTCAGATCGGCACGACCGGTGTCGTTGTCGACCCGGTGCTGTACCTCTCGTTCGGTGTGAGTGGAGCAGTGCAACACACGAGCGGGCTCGGACATCCCGACCACATCGTCAGCGTCAACACCGACCCGCACTGCCCGATGATGGCGATGTCGGACCTGGCGATCGTCGCCGACGCCAACGAGACACTCGACGTACTACTCCGCCTGATCCAGTCCGCCGCCGACCACCAACCGAGCGACGCCAACCATGAGTGAAGCGACGACTGCCGACGCCATCGTGGTCGGTGCGGGACCGGCAGGTTCTGCGGCTGCGACGGTGCTCGCCCGTCAGGGATACTCGGTGATCCTGCTCGAACGGGGCAGCTTCCCGGGATCGAAGAACATGTACGGCGGCGTCGTGTACCCGCGCATTCTCGACCAGCTGCATCCCGAGTGGTGGCTCGAGGCACCCATCCAGCGCTGGGTCACCCGCCGATCCACCATGGTGCTCACCGAGACCCAGGCGCTCACCGTCGACTTCCGGTCGACCAACTGGGGAACGCCTCCATACAACGGCGCCACGGCCTACCGACCCGACTGGGACCACTGGCTCGCCGGGAAGGCCGAAGCCGACGGCGCCCTGCTCGTGTGTTCCACCACGGCGACCGGACTGCTGCGCAACGACAACGGCCACGTGATCGGTGTCACGACCGACCGCCCCGATGGCGACCTCCGCGCCCGTGTGGTCATTGCCTGTGACGGCGTGAACAGTTTCCTCGCCAAGGAGGCCGGGCTCTACGGCGAGGTCGACGCGGCAAACTACACCGTCGGTGTCAAGGAGACGATCGCCCTGCCCAAGGACGTCATCGACGAGCGCTTCGGCGTTCGCGACCTCGACGGCGTCGACATCGAGATCCTCGGAGGCACGTCGGGCGTCAATGGCGGCGGGTTCATCTACACGAACCTCGACACGCTCGCGGTCGGTGTCGTGCTCAAGCTCCCCAAGCTCGGTGCGCAAAAACTTCGACCTGAACAGATCATCGCCAACCTCAAGGCGCACCCGGCGATCGCTCCACTCGTCGAGGGCGGCGAGATCAAGGAGTACTCGGCGCACGTGATCCCCGAGGCCGGTCTCTCGATGATGCCGAAGATGACGGGTGACGGAATGCTCGTGGCGGGCGACGCGGCAGCGATGTGTCTGGCAGCGGGCATCTGGCTCGAGGGGGTCAACTTCGCGATGGCGAGCGGCATGTACGCGGGCGAAGCGGCCGCCGAGGCCCTCGCTGCGAGCGACACGAGCGCCGCCGGACTTGCGGGCTACGAACGCCGGTTGAACGACACGTTCGTCCTGCGTGATCACCGCAAGCTGCGTCGGGCGCCGTCACTGGTGCTGTCGGATCGGGTCCAGCATCGGTACCCCGACATGATCGCCAATACGGTGGAGCGCATGTTCCGCGTCGACAACCCGACACCGAAGCCGGGACTGCGGCGCATTCTCAACGAGGAACGCAAGCGCGCCGGTGTGAAGCTGCGCGATCTCGCCAGGGACGCCCGTGACGGAATGAGGACGTTCGGATGAGTACACCGCCGGCGAACACGGGGCTGACCGGCGAGCGCTGGCCCGAGTTGTCGTTCGAGGACCTGATCGGCTCGACGCGTTTCGACATCCACGAACGTGCCCACATCACCGTCGACGACACGATCTGCGCCGACTGCTCGACACGCGAGTGCATCGTGGCCTGCCCGGCCAACCTGTTCGTTCCCACGAGCGATGGCGGCATCCTGTTCAACTACGAGCAGTGTTTCGAGTGCGGTACCTGCTACCTGCTGTGCAACAAGGAAGGTGCCATCACGTGGACCTACCCGGAAGGCGGCCACGGGGTCGTCTTCAAGCGAACGTGAGCGCACGGCGACCGGTGGCGATGTCGTGAGGATCACCGTCTGCTGGAAGTGGGTGTCGCTCGACCGCGAACACGACGTCGACGAACGCTGGGCCGGGGTCTCCGCAGCCGACGAGGCCGCGCTCGAGGTGGCACTCTCGTTGCGTGACGTGGTCGCGGACTCCGACGTGCAGGTGATCTGTCTCGGACCACCCGAGGCCGACGACGTGCTGCGCGACGCGCTCGCCGCTGGGGCGCACTCCGCCACGAGGATCGACGCGTCGCCGGAACTCGACGGGCGCACGGTTGCCGGCGCGATCGCCGATCACCTCCACAGCGCCGACCTGGTGCTGTGCGGCGACTACTCGATCGATCGAGGCACGGGCTCGGTCCCGGCGTTCCTCGCAGCCGAACTCGGCGCGGCCCAGGCCCTCGGCCTGGTGGGGATCGACGTGGCGACGGCAACCACCATGCCACTGCGCGTCGTGCGCCGGCTCGACGGCGGCCGGCGCGAGGTGCTCGATGTGTCCCTCCCCGCTGTGCTGTCGGTCGAGGGATCGGTGGCGAGGCTCCGTCGGGCATCGCTCGCCGCATCGCTCGCATCCCGTGGCAGACCGATCACCGCCGTGGCCGGCCCCCACGGTCGGCCGGCCGAGGCCGAAGTGCACCCGTACCGGCCGCGGGCCAGGACGCTGCCGGCTCCGGCGGGTGACTCGCTCTCGCGAGTCAGGGCGATCCTCGACGTCGGCGGCGACGACGCTCATGCCGAGACGATGACCCTCGACCCGCCGGCAGCCGCACGTCGCATCCTCGAACAGCTCGACGAGTGGGGCTACGACACCCCTGTCCCTGGCTGAGCCGCCCATGCACCTCGGTGATGCGACGTGGAACGAGATCGACCGGGCCACGACGGTCGGGCGGCGGTCCGACGACGGCACACTCGCACCGATCCTGCTCATCCCGGTCGGGTCGACCGAGCAACACGGGCCCCATCTTCCGCTGGCGACCGACACGATGATCGCCGAGGAGATCGCCGGGCGGGCGGTTCACCGCACCGACGGCCTGATGATCGGCCCGACGATCTCGGTCAGTGCCTCGGGTGAGCACGCCGACTTCCCTGGCACGCTGTCGATCGGGACGGCGACCACGACGGCCCTCGTCGTCGAGTTGGTGCGCAGCGCGGACTGGGCTGCCGGCGTGGTGCTCGTGAACGGCCATGGCGGAAACCATCGGGCCATCACCGAGGCGGTGGCCACGCTCACCACCGAGGGGCGCACGGCGCTCGGGTGGTGGCCATCGTGGCCGCGGCGGCTCGACGGGGGCCCCGCCGACCTCCACGCCGGGCGCATCGAGACGTCGATGATGCTGGCGATCGACCCCGGACTCGTGCGGCTCGAACTCGCCGTCGCCGGCGCCGACTCGTCGATCGATGAGCTGCGCACACGCGGGGTTCGCGCCGTCAGCGTCAACGGCGTGCTCGGCGACCCGGATGGAGCATCGGGACGTGAGGGTGAGAAGTTCATCACCGCGTTCGTCGACGACCTCATTCATCAGATCGAGCGGTGGCGCCCGATCGACGCGTCGTCGGAGACGTGATCGAGGCCGTGCGGTATCGACTCGACCGTTCGTGGAACCGATACCCCGGCATGGTGCTCGCCGGGTCGCCGCTGCGCCTGTTCCGCACGACGCCGGCCGGGTCGGACGTGCTCGATCGGCTTGCGGACGGCGACGACGTCGAGCCGTCCGTGCTCGTCGACCGGCTGCTCGATGCCGGTGCGATCCATCCTTGCGACACCGCGAGGCCGGGGATCCACGGCGTCACGGTCGTGACGCCTCAGTTACGGACCGACGCCACGAGCCGGATCCATGACGATGGTCGCATCACGATCGACGATGGATCGATACCGCCACTTGTCGGTGCCACCCACCGCCTCCCCGTCAGGAGTGGGCCTGCGGCTGCTCGGAACGCGGCGCGGCCATTCATCGACACCGAACTCGTGGTGTTCCTCGATGCCGATGTCGAGGCCCCCGACGGCTGGCTCGAACCACTCCTCGCCCACTTCGACGACCCGAAGGTCGGCCTGGTCGCCCCCCGAGTCACCGGCGAAGCCGGATCGCCGCTCGACCTCGGCGACGAGCCCGCCCGTATCCGCTCCGGCACACGGGTGAGCTACGTGCCCGGCGCAGCACTTGTCGTGCGGGTCGCCGCGTTCGATGCCGTCGGCGGGTTCGATCCCGCACTGCGGTTCGGAGAGGACGTCGACTTCGTGTGGCGTCTCGACGAGGCGGGCTGGCGATGTCGATACGAACCAGCGGGAGCGGTCTGGCACGAGCCCCGAGCCACGCTCCGCGAGCGCCTGCGACAGCACGCGAGCTACGGCACCTCGGCAGCCCCACTGGCCCTGCGACATCCGGGCGCGCTCTCACCGGCGCGGTTCAACGGATGGACCGCGTTCGTGTGGGCAGCGATCGTCGGCGGCCATCCCTTCATCGGTGGTGCCGCGGCCATTGGCAGCTCGCTCGCACTCGGCCACAAGCTGCCCGACCTCCCGAGGGCCGCATCGTTCAGGCTCGCGATGCGCGGGCACCTGCTGGCCGCACGACAGATCGCCGATGCGGTGCGGCGGGCTTGGTGGCCGATCGTGCTGGTCGTCTCGCTCGTCTCGCGGCGGATGCGGTGGATCGCACTCGCATCGGTCGTGGCCGACGTGCGGGCAGCGCCGACCGACATCGCCTACGGGTGGGGCGTGTGGAGTGGCATGGTGCGCCACCGCACGTGCGGCCCGATCGTCCCCCGTTTCAGCGCATGGCCGGGGCACCGGCCTCGGCCGCGGTGACCGCTGCCGGGGCACCACCACTCACGCCGTCGACTTCTTGGCGGGCCTCGACGAGCGCCTGACGGAGACGTGCGCTGATGTCGTTGCAGTCGGCGCATCCCCAGATGGCGCTGTAGGCAATACAGCCGAGGCAGACCGCGAAGGCCGCTTCGAGTGTGGCGGCCGCAGCGAGCGCGGCGATCAAGCCCCAACTGACCGCCGGGACTTCGAGCAACCAGGCGACCGAGGCCAGCGCTGTGAAGCCGAGACCGATGGCCTGGGCGAAGCGCTTCGGTGGGCCGGGAACCCGACGAGAGTGAAACCCTGCGCCACGACGAGCCTCGACACGAGGTGTGGCGAATCGAGTGGCGAACTGGCCGAGCGGCGACAGGGTCGGCCCGGTCGCTACCCGGGCGAGGAAGCCATAGGTGAGCGGGATCAGGATCCACCCCTCACGCAGGGTCAGGAACGCGAGTGCCATCACCACCACGCCGGCCGCCACGATGCGAGCGGAGGTCTCGTTGACGGGGTCGGGAAACTGGAACAGCCGGCTCAGATTCACGTGCCGAAGGTTATCGCCGACAAATCCGATCAACACAGTCGGGATTCGCGCAACACAGGCCCATCGGCCTCGTCCACGAATCTGCGTGAGCGCCGATCACCGCCTTCGACGTTCTCGCTCACACAAACTTGTGGCTCACAGAAATCTCGGCGCGACCTCGAAGCGCCACTACCGTCGTGGCGGTGACGATCAGGCTGACCATTCGCACCGCGCTGTGGCGCAGTCACGTGGCGAGCGTCGTCAACGCCGTCGATGGACTCGTTCCCGTCGTGAAAGGCAACGGCTACGGGTTCGGCCGCCTCGAGCTGGCCCGGCTCGCATCGGAGTTCACCGACACCGTCGCCGTCGGCACCATCCACGAACTCGACGGCTTGTCCGATGGCCTCAACGCCATCGTGCTCACCCCCACCCTCACACCCCCACTCACGCCCGCCGCGTCAACGTCGCCCGTGCTCACCGTCGGCAATCGGACTCACGTCGAGGCACTCGCTGGCTGGCCGGGGCGGGTGCTCGTCAAGATCGAATCGTCGATGCACCGGTACGGACGCGGCATGGAACTGCTCGACGACGCTCGTCGAGCCGGACTCGACGTGGTCGGTGTCAGCATCCACCCGCCGCTCGCCGGCACCACCGACGACCACCGCCGCGAGATCGTCGACCTGCTCGACGGCCTCGACCCCGCCGTCACGGTGTGGGTGAGTCACCTCGATCTGGACACGTACGCAACGCTGCCCGACACCCACACCTATCGCCTGCGGCTCGGCACCGGTCTGTGGCACGGCGACAAGTCGTTCCTCCATCTCGACGCCGATGTGCTCGATCTGCGGTCGATCAGTTCGGGCGAGACCGCGGGGTATCACCAGGCGCCCGTTCACAGCGATGGCCACCTCGTGATGATCGGAGCCGGAACTGCCAACGGAGTGACGCCGCTCGCTGATGGCCGCAGTCCGTTCCACTTCGAGCGGCAGCGCATCGACCTGCACGAGCCGCCCCACATGCACACCTCGATGGCGTTCGTCCCGCTCGGAGACCCCGTACCCGCCATCGGCGACCGGATCGACCTGCAACGGCCGCTCACCACGACGCTCGTCGACGAGTACGTCTGGCAGTGACTGCGCCGGCCACGACGTCTGCCGCCACCCGCGCGGCAGCGCGGCTGCCCGGACCGGATGTCGTGAGAGCCATCGCCCTGATCGGCGTGGTCGTCATGAACTACCGCGGCTACCTCATCCTCCGCGCCGACGGGCCGCCCGGTGCCGGTTGGTCGGAGGATCTGTTCGACCCGTGGGACGGACCGCTGTCCACGCGCTTCGCAGCGACGTTCGTGCTCGTTGCAGGTGTCGGCGTGACGCTGATGACCGAGCGGAGTGTCGACGCCCGCCGGCTGGCCGCCACCGCCGACGACATCGCGCTCTCACGTGACCGGGTTCGGGCGATGCGCTGGCGGCTGGTGCGTCGCGGCCTGCTGCTGTACGTCACCGGACTGCTGCTCGAGGAGATCTGGCCCGGGACGATCATTCCCTACTACGGCGCGATGTTCGCCCTCGCCGCAGTCATGTTCACCTGGCGGGGCCGATGGCTGATCGTGGTCGGTGCAGCGGCTGCGATCGCCGGATCGTTCGTACGCCTCTGGCAACACGAGCAGGCGCGCGATGGCATCAGCACGACGTGGCTGAGCGAGCCCGACGAGGGTTCGCTGCGCGACCACGTGTTCGGAGTCTTCGTCAACGGCACCCACCCACTGCTGCCATGGCTCGCGTTCCTCTGTGCCGGGATGGTGCTCGGTCGGCTCGTGCGTACGACGTGGTGGCGATCAACCGCGCTCGGTGCCGGCTTCGGGCTCGTCGGTGTCGGTTGGTTGGTGTCGTCGCAAGCCGCGACGAACTTCGAGGACGTCGCCTTCTCGATCAACCCCCTCGACCGCGGCGTCGTCTACACAGCCAGCGCGCTCGGCACCGCTCTGGTCGCCTACGCCTGCATCGACTGGCTCGCCACTCGGTACCCGGTCGCAACCGACCCACTTCGCCGAGCCGGGCAGATGACCCTGTCGCTCTACGTCGCGCACGTACTCGTCTTCAATCTGGTCGTCGACTGGCTCGGATGGATCGAACCGGCTGGGATCGAGGTGGCGTTGGCGTTCGCCCTGGGGTTCTGGATCGTCGGGATCGCCGCAGCTGTCGCGTGGCAACGTCGATTCGGAGTGGGACCCGCCGAACGGATCTATCGAACGTTCGGAGGATGAACGTCACCGCTCGCCCTCGGCGTGCGCCGATCGGGCGGCGCGCCGCAGGCCTCGCCAACCGACGGCTCCGGCGCCGATGAGCGGCCCCTGCTCGCCGAGGCGGGTCGGTGTGATCCGTGCCCCGCGGCTGTACGCAACCCGGGCCCCGTCGTCGAGAGCCACTTGTGCCGCGTGGAAGAAGGTCGAGCCGAACCCGAGGGCGACGCTGCCGCCCACCACCACGAGCGAGAGATCGAACGCGTTGCACATCAACGCCGCCGCGCGCCCGACGACTTCGCCGGCGCGTTGCATGATCTGGAACGACGGTTCGGTCGCCGGACGGCCGGTGATCGCATCGATCGCCGCGCCCGACGCCTCCGCGTCGAGACACCCCTGGGTGCCGCAGTGGCACCGGCGTCCGCCCGGTTCGACGATGACGTGTCCGATCTGGCCGGCCTGACCCGACTCGCCGTCGAGGAGGTCGCCGTCGAGCACGACGGCGCCGGAGATGCTTCCCGACACGGTCACCGCGAGGAAGTTCGGATGACCCTGGGCGGCGCCGAGCCAGCCCTCGGCGAGTGCCAGCGCCTTGGCGTCGAGGTCGCCGTGCACGGTGAGTCCCGTCAGCTCCTCCAGTCGACTTCGCAGCGGGAAGTCACGCCATGATGGGACGCTGATCGGCGTCACCAGATCGAGGCGACGGGTGACCAGGCCACCGCTGCTGACGCCGACACCGACGATTCGTGCATGGTGCCGATCGGGCACCTGCGCGGCGAGATCCGTCACGACGCCGGCGAGGGCGGTGTAGTTCGACTCGGGTCCGACGTCGATTTCGATGGGCGCCGATCGCCGGTCGATGAGGACACCCCTCGCCGTCACCAGGCCCGACTGGAAACTGTGGGCACCGACGTCGACGGCGAGGATCACGTCGGTCGGGCGCTGCAGATCGGCAGCGAGCGGATCGCTCAGTGTGACATCGGACATGGCGAGGCGAACCGTAGCTGGATGCCGGCTCGCGGATCGGACAGCTACGGTCTGGTCGTGTGGCGAGAATCCGGTCGAGTCAGGCCGCTGGCGTGCCGATACAGACCATGTCGATCCGCTTGATCGCCCAACGAATGACATCCCCGCCATGAACCCGACCGCACCGATTCGAGCCACGAGCAGCGTGCGTTCGCGTCGACGGCGCGCTCCTGTCGTCGCAGCCATCACGGCGATGACACTGGTGTCGATGTCGGCGCAGGCAGACGCGGTCGACGAACCAACCGACACCCCGACCGCGACACCCGACACCACGACACCCGACACCACGACACCCGACACCACGACACCCGTCACCACGACGCCGGTCACCACGACGAGCGGGCCGAGCCCGACGACGGTCGCGCCCACGCCGGCCCCGACAACCATCGCGCCGACGACCACGGCACCGGCCGCCACCACGACGGCCGCGCCGGAGATCACCGCGCCTGCCACGACCGTGCCCGAACCGGCGCCGCGCAACGTGCAGGTGCTCCCGACCCAGATCGCCAACATCCTGGCGACGATTCGCTACGTCGAATCCCGGGGCAACTACAGCGCCCCACCCAACAAGGGCAACGCGTCGGGTGCGTACCAGTTCATCGCCTCGACGTGGAACGGCTACGGCGGCTACCCGCACGCGTACCTCGCGCCGCCGGAGATCCAGGACGAACGCGCGGCACTCGACGTCAATCGCTTTCTGGCCCAGTGGAACAACGACGTCTCGATGATTCCGGTCATGTGGTACTACCCACGAGCATCGCGTGACGTTGCGCTGATGGACATCGTTCCGGTGCCCTCGGCGGGCAATGTGCTCACGGTACGCGAGTACCAGCAGCGCTGGCTGGGAGTCTGGGCGTTCCTGTCGGGCCAGCCAATTCCCCGACAGCTGACGCTCGGAGAAGCCCTCGGGCGCTTCGGCATCCCACCCGAACTCCCTGCAGAACAGGCGATCGATCCGACCGCTCCGGCGATCGAACGCAAGGCCACGATCGCGTTCCCGGTGATCGGTCCGACCCGACTTGCGGCACCGGACTGCGGCGACGCCCAGAACATCGCGCAGGCCGCCGGGGCAGGTGCCGGAGCGACACCTCCGGAGATCGAAGCGGCCGGCCTGTGCGCCGAAGAGGCGCCTGGCATCGTGTTCGGTGTGAAACTGCAACCGGTGCTCTCGGTGGCCAACGGTGTGGTGACCGACGTCGCCGACGAGCCGGGCAGCACCATCTCGGTCACCGTCACCGACCACAACGGACGCAGTTACCGACTCGCCGGGTTCAACAACGACAACCCGGGGACCAACGACGGGGCCGCGCCACCACACCTGCGATTGTCGGCGTTGGCGAGAATCGGCACGAGTGTCCGGGCCGGACAGGTTCTCGGTTTCATGGGCGACTCGAGCCCCCTCCCACTCGGAATTCGCGCCGACGTGCCGACCGATGCAACGGTCGAGATCGCGATCGACTCGGTGGCCCCGCACATCCGACTCACGATCGAGGATCTCGACGGGACGCCGGTCGACGCATACGGGCCCGTGATCGACTCACTGTTCCGCCAGGTCTGCTCGGCCGGTATCGGCCCGTGGTCGGGCCCTCCCACGGGAGAACTCCACGACCCGGTCACGACCGAGACCACCGACGACAACCGTGACATCGACTCCGAATGGGTCGTCACGTCGACGGGCCAGGTCACCGCGGCCGGTTGGGCGGCGATGATCTATCCGAGCGAGAGTTGTGGCTGGGCGCCCGAGTTGCCGTACGGACCCGGCGCCGGCGGGTCGTCGCAGGTGCCCGCTTCCTGGGCTGCACCGCTCGATCTGGCCACGCCGATCTGGATCGAACTCGCGCAGCGGCTCGACGCCGATCGCCCGTCGGCCCCGTTGCTGCGTCCGTGACGCGTCAGCCGACGCGGCGCGCGGTTTCGACGAGGTTGATCTCGTAGAGCACTTCGTCGAGCGCATCTTCTGCGCTGATCGCCGCGAACCGTTGCGGGTTGTCGTCGGTACAGCACGACGGCACGGGTGACAGGATCGTCCACGGCCGGGGGTGACAGAACTGCACGACGCTGTAGCGCTCTCCGTCGAACCCAGGGGCGGCGACCACACGATGCCACCCGATCGGGATCACGCCATTCGTGAGCCGTTCGAGCATGATGCCCGTGTTGATGATGACGGCGTTGTCGGGTGGGGTCGCATCGACCCAGCCGCCGTCGACTTTGACCTGCAGCCCGGGAGCGGTGGCGCGGGGCAACGCCGTGATGAGGTTGATGTCGCCGTGCTCGGCGGCCCACACATGGCCTTCCTCGCCAAGTTCGGACATCGCCGGATACCGGATCGCCCGGGTCAGCGTCGGGCCGTCGGCGACCATGTCGTCGAAGAACGTCTCGTGACACCCGATGCCCTCGGCGATGATGCGCAGGAACCGACGCTGCAGGTCCGCGATCGACTCGTGGAAGCGGTGCAGCACCTCGGTGATGCCCGGAACCACCGCTTCGGGGAGCACTTGGTCGGGATAGGCGGTGGAGAACTTGCGCTTGAGCGGATGACCGGCGGCGATCGGCGCCGACCAGTTCAGCATCTCCTTCCAGTCGGGCTTGTCGCTCGACGCTGCGGTTTCCACGAGCAGGCCCGTGTAGCCGGTCTGACCGTTGGCGCCTGGCGCAACGAACTGCTGCTTGGTCTCCGGCGAGAGCTCGAAGAACGAGCGCAGCATGGCGTAGGTGGTGTCGAGCAGGTCGTCCGACAGGTCGTGGCTGGTGTAGACGAATCCGGTCGCGAGACTGCGCTTGACTCCATCGACCACGGCGCGACGCTGCGTTCCGGTCGTACGTTCGAACGCGAGCAGGTCGACGTCGAGGATCTGATCGGTCATGGACGCAACGCTAGCGGTCGAGGCTGACCGGCTCCGGTGGAACCCCTCCCGGCGCGAACAGCGCCGGCCATCCTCCGGTGTGGACGAAGACGACGTCGTCGCCGAACCGGCCTTCCGCCGCGAGGCCGAGCAGCCCGGAGCATCCCTTGCCCGAATAGGTGCGATCGAGCAGCCAGCCGCCGTGACGCGCCGCCCACCGGATCGCAGCGTCGCCGGCCGGTGTGGGCACGGCGTAGTCGACGCCCATCCATCGGGGGTCGACCTCGACGTCCTCATGGGCGACGATCGCCGTCGAGCCCATCAGCGTGAGCGTGTGGTTGGCGAGCTCCGCGATGTCGGGACGGCCGAGATTGACACCTTTGGCAACGCCGATCGCGATGATGTCGGGGACCCATCGGCCGCCGTGGGCAGCTGCTGCTCGACCGGCCAGCAGGCCGGCGTGGGTGCCGCCGCTCGACGACGTGAACACCACATGGCCGGGGGAGATCCCAGCAGCCTCGAACTGATCGAGCAGCTCGATGAACGCCGCTGCGTACCCGAGCGCGCCGACCGCGGTACTGCCGCCGATCGGAATCGCGTACGGCGCGAGGCCGTCCTCGGCGAGCTGGTCGGTCAACGACTCGCGGGCCAGCTCCAGCTCACCCCAGTGGCTCTCCTCGGCGCCGGTGAAGTGCAGCTGGGCGCCGAACAGCATCGACAGCAACTGGTTGCCGGTGACCTCGTCGGGGCGTTCGCCGGACAGGACGAGATGCACTTCGAGCCCGAGTCGAGCACCTGCCGCTGCAGTCATCCGGCAGTGATTCGACTGGGCGGCGCCAACCGTCACCAACGCCCGCGCTCCCGCGGCGAGCGCCTCGCCGCAGAGGAACTCGAGCTTGCGCGCCTTGTTGCCGCCACCGCCGAGACCGGTCAGGTCGTCGCGTTTGACCCAGAGTCGAGGTCCTCCATCGAGGATCGGACCCGCTTCGAGCGGGGTGGGCAACGTGGCGAGCCGAGCTCGTTCGAGATGATCGAACACAACCTTCATGCTAGGCAGGTGGGCCGATGCCGACGACCGATTGGAACCCGTTGCTGCGAGATCAGTTCGACCAGCCCTACTGGACCGAGCTGCAGACGTTCGTCACCCTCGAACGACAACGACACACCGTGTACCCGCCGCCGGGCGAGGTGTTCGCCGCGCTGCACCTGACGCCCTACGCCGACACACGGGTGGTCATCTTGGGTCAGGACCCGTATCACGGGCCGCAGCAGGCGCACGGCCTGTGTTTCTCGGTGCGTTCCGGCGTGCGCATCCCGCCCTCGTTGATGAACATCCACAAGGAACTCCACGACGATCTGGGTCTGCCGATTCCCGACCACGGCAACCTCGAAGCATGGGCACGTCACGGTGTGCTCCTGCTGAACACCACGCTGACCGTGCGCGCCGGGCAAGCTGCGTCGCACCAGAAGCACGGTTGGGAGACGTTCACCGATCACATCATCGAGGTGGTCAACGACAAGCCCGAGACCGTCGTGTTCGTGCTCTGGGGCAACTCGGCTCGCCGTAAGCGCGCCTTGATCGACACCACTCGGCACGTCGTGATCGAGTCGGCGCACCCGTCGCCGCTGTCGGCGCACAACGGCTTCTTCGGGAGCAAGCCCTTCAGCCGTGCCAATGCAGCACTCGTGGCGGCCGGGCGCGAACCGATCGACTGGAATCTGGTCGATTCGGAGAAGATGTAGGCCATGGCGTGGACCACGAGCGACCGGATGATGGATCTGCGGGCGAAGCACCCCGCCATCGAGGTGGGCGTCGACACGCTCGACGGATGGCGGCGCCACATCTCGGGCCGCAACGCGTCGGTGCTGGCATTCTTCGGCTTCCTCTCGATCTTCCCTCTGTTGCTGGCAGCGACAACCATCCTCGGGCTCGCCCTCGACGGAAACGAGGAACTGCAGCAACGCATCATCGACGGCGCGCTCGCCGACATCCCGGTGCTGGGTGAGCAGTTGCAGAACGACCCGACATCGCTCGACGGCAGCGTGTGGGTCCTCGTTCTCGGGCTCGGCGCCGCGCTGTGGAGCGCCACCAAAGCCTTCGTTGCGCTGCAGGGCGGACTCGACGACGTGTGGGAGATCGACGTCGATCATCGCGACGCCATGCACGCACAGCGCGGCAAGGCGCTGCTCGGGTTGGTGTTCATCGGCGGGGCTCAGGTCGCCGGCCTGGCGGTCACCACCGTGGTCAACGAGGCCGGCCTGCCGCTCGGAGGACGCCTCGTTCTGGTCGGCGGCACGGTGGCGATCAACGTCGTGGTGGTCGCCGCGATGTACCGCTATCTCACCGCAGCACGACTTTCGTGGGCCGACGTGTGGCCGGGTTCGATCGCCGCGGGGATCGCTGCGACGTTGATCCAACACTTCGGCACGATGATCGTGGTGAGGATCACCTCGAACGCGAGCGACACGTACGGCCAGTTCGCCGTGGTGCTCGGTCTGGTGACGTGGCTGAGCCTGTTGGCCATGGCCACGATCATGAGCGCAGAGTTCAACGCTGCGCTCGTACGCCGCCGCGATGGGTCGCTCGCCCGCATGCAGCCTGCCGACGCCGAGATCTGACCGTGCGGATCGCGTCAACGCGCACGATGATGTCATCGCGATTGGGGTCAGGGCTCGGGTACCACGTCGCCGTTCACCCCCGATCGTGCTCGGCCAGGCGGGTGACGATGGAACTTGCGGCCTCGAGCGTGCGGTGTACCGGGCACTTGTCGGCGATCTCGAGCAGCTTGGCCCGGTCGGCGGCGGTGAGGTCGTCACCGGCGATGTGCAGCACCCGTTCGAATCGATCGATCATGCCCGTTCGGCCGGCGAGTCGCTCGTTGTCGGCGCATTCAGCGCAGTCGTCGGCGTGCACTTTCCCGTGCGTGACCTCGACGGTGACCTGATCGAGCGGCAGCTTCTTGCGGTCGGCATACATCCGCAATGTCATCGACGTGCAGGCGCCCAGCGCCGCCCCGAGGAAGTCGTACGGCGACGGCCCCGCATCGAATCCGCCGACCGATTCGGGCTCGTCGGCGAGCAGCCGGTGACGCCCGACCACCACGTGATTGAGGAACGCTCCCTGGCTCGTCTCGGCGACGACGACCGGTGCCGTCGCGCGTGGCGCATCGAGCGCCCCGCTCTCGTCGACGACGTACCGGTTGGCGAACGCCCCGATCATCGAGGCCGCGAATGCGGCGTCGGAGACGCCCGACAGCAAGTGGTCGGCGCCGTCCAGCGACACGAAGTTCTTCGGATGGCGTGCGGCGAGGAAGATCTCCGCCGCGTTGTCGATGCCGACGGTGTTGTCGATCGGTGAGTGCAGCACGAGCAGCGCCTTGCGCATCGCGCCGACTCGTTCGGTGACGATGTGATTGCGGAGATCGTCGACGAACTGCTGACGGATGGTGAACGTCCGACCGGCGAGCTGCACCTCGGCGGCGCCATCCGATTCGATCTGGTCGAGCGACGGCGAGAACAGGCGCGTCACGTGCTCGGTGCTCGACGGCGCACCGATCGTCGCAACGGCGCGCACTTCGGGGATCGACCCGGCGACGGCGAGCACCGCCGACCCACCGAAGGAGTGCCCGATGAGCACCTGAGGAGCGCGATGGTTGGTCCGCAACCAGCCCGCGGCGGCAACGAGGTCGTCGGTGTTCGACGTGAAGTCGGTGTTGGCGAACTCGCCGTCGCTCATGCCGAGCCCGGTGAAGTCGAACCGCAGCACGCCGAAACCCACGTCGGTCAGCGCGTTGGCGATCCGCGACGCCGCGTGGATGTCCTTGCCGCAGGTGAAGCAGTGGGCGAACAGTGCGAACGCTTTCGGCGGCCCGGCCGGCAGGTCGAGTCGGGCGGCCAGCTCGGCGCCCTGACTGCCGGCGAAGGTGATCCGTTCGATGCGTGCTCCCATCGCTCGGACCGTACCGAATGAGACGCCGGGTTGAGACGCAGGGTCAGACCCCGCGTCTCAGTCACTTCCCGCCGAAGCCGAAGAGGTGCTGGCCGACCTTGCGCATCTGGATCTCCTCGGACCCCTCGGTGATCCGGTAGCGGCGATGGTGACGGTAGATGTGCTCGAACGGCATGTGTCGTGAGTAGCCGACACCGCCACAGGTCTGCATCGCCCGATCGGCTGCATCACAGGCGAGACGGTTGGCGCGGTAGTTGCACATCGCCACGAGATGCGTGACCTCCATGTGATGCTTCGTGTCGAGCATCGATGCCGTGTACCGAACGAGTTGGCGCAACATGGCTGCCTCCGTGTGCAGCTCGACGAGCGGGAACTGGATGCCCTGGTTGACCGAAAGCTTCTTGCCCCACGTGATCCGGCTGTTGGCGTACGCGACGGCTTCGTCGATGCAGTACTGCGCCGCACCGAGCGACGACGCCGCCTGACGGATGCGGTTCTCGTGAACGAAGTGCTGGGCGAGTTCGAGGCCCCGATCGGCCTCACCGAACAACGCGTCGGCACCGACGCGGACGTCGGTGAGGCTCACCTCGGCGTGATCGGTCGGCATGTTGAACGTCCACCAGAAGAACTCGACCGCGAAGCCCGGTACATCGGTCGGGACGAGGAAGGCGCTGATGCCCTTCGGGCTACCCGGCTCACCGGACGTTCGGGCGAAGATGATGTCATGGGTGGCGTGGTGCAGCCCCGAGTTCCACCGCTTCATGCCGTTGATGACCCATTCGTCGCCGTCGCGCACGGCCGTGGTCTCCATGTAGGTGGCGTCGCTGCCGTGGTTCGGCTCTGTGAGTCCGAACGCCAGGCGGCGAGTGCCGTCGAGGAAGCCGGGCATCCAGTCGGCCTTCTGCGCCTCGGTGCCGAAGTCACGCATCATCAGGACGGTGGGGAAGTTGCCGACGATCGACGACTCGTTCTGCAGATCGTTGTGCAGGCCGAGGCCCTTGTGAGCCAGATGCTCGCGGATGATCGCCATCTTCAGATTGCTGGCGTCCTGGCCTCCGAACTCGACGGGGAGGGCAAGACGCAACCATCCCGCCGCATCGGCTCGACGGCGCATCTCGCGCAGGAGCGCCTCCCAGTCGGCGCGTGGCACACCGTCGTTGTCGAAGTCGGTGCGCGCCCATTCACGACGGTGATCGAAGAACCGGATGTTGTCGTCCTGCTGCTCCAGCGGCTTGATCTCGGCCTCGATGAAGGCATCGAGCTCATCGAGCGTGTGGAGGATGTCGGCGGGGATCTCGAAGTCCATCGGCCGAGTGTGCCGACCCGGCGACGCCGGCGACGAGTCAGGACGCCCCGAGCCCGCCGGCGACCTGGATGGTCTGCCCGGTCACCCAGCGGGCGGCCGGCGAGGCCAGGTACACCACGGCGGATCCCACGTCGCGCGGGGTGCCGAGGCCCAACGGCACTCGCTCAGCGAGCTCGTCGATACCGACGCCTCGTCGGTCGATGGCGTCGAAGAGCATCTTGGTCGGGATCATCCCGGGCGCGATCGCGTTCACCCGGATGTCCGGCGCCAGTTCGACCGCCATGGTCCGGGTGAGCGAGATCACCGCGGCTTTGCAGGCCGCGTAGTGGCCGCCACCAGGCAGCGCCCCGAACGCGGCCATCGACGCGATGTTGATGATCGAACCCCACCTCATCTGTTCCGCAGCCGCCATCGAACCGTTCCAGACGGACGTGAAGTTGAGTTCGACACAGCGGTCCCACTCGCTGCGCTTCAGTTCGGCCAGGGGCTTGGTGCCCTCGGAGCCACCCGCGTTGTTGACCCAGATGTCGAGATGGCCGAACTCGTCGAGCGCCGCCGTGGCGAGCGACCCGAGCGCGAAGGTGTCGGTCACGTCGGTCGGCACCGCGATGGCCGCTCCCCCGGCGGCGCGGATCGTGGCGGCGACCCGCTCGATCTCATCGGCCGTCCGCGACGCAAGAACGACGGACGCGCCCGCCTCGGCCAACGAGTGGGCGATCCCGGCGCCGATCCCGCGACCGGCGCCCGTGACGACCGACACCCGCCCGCTGAGATCGAAGTCCTCCACGCGTGAAGTCTGTCACCCTCAACTGACTGAAATCACGGTGGGCTCAGATCGTCGTCTTGCCACGAGGGCATGCGGACCGGCCCAGGAGTGTCAGCCGGCCGCGCGACGTTCGAGCAGTGCCGTGACCGCCTTGCCGTCGGCCTGACCCTTCGAGGCCTTCATCACGGCGCCGACCAGTGCCCCCATCGCCTTGACCTCACCGGCGCAGAACTTGGCCCAGGCGTCTGGTTGGGCGGCGATCGCGTCGTCGACCATCGACTCCAACTCGCCCGTATCCAGAGCCTCGAAGCCCTTCGATGCGGCAATCGCCCGTGCGTCGCCGCCTCTACTCGAGACGATCTCGGCGAGCACCTGCTTGGCCTGGGTCGCGGTCAACTCGCCGTCGACCTCCATCCGGGTGAGTTCGGCGAGATCGGCGGCCGGCACCGATGGCTGCCCACCCTCGTCGGCGAATGCCTCTTTGACGTGGACGAGGGCACGGCCCGCATCACCGCCAACCGCCGCGACCGCGAGCACGTAGGCGTCCTGGCCACGATCGGTCACCACGAGCACCGCTTCGGAGTCGGGGCGTTGACCGCTCGCCTCGGCGAGCTGCATGCGACGCGCCGCTGGGAGCACCGGCAGCGAATACCGGACGCGCTCGATCCATTCGGGATCGGGATCGACGACGACGAGGTCGGGCTCCTGGAAGTACCGGTAGTCGTCGGCGTCCTCTTTGCTGCGCAGGGTGTGCGTGCGGCCATCGGTCTCGTCCCAGTGACGGGTCTCCTGGCGGATCGACTCACCCGCTTCGAGCATGCCGACCTGGCGCTGCGCCTCGTACTCGATCGCGCGGCCGACCGAGCGCACCGAGTTGACGTTCTTGATCTCGCAGCGCGTGCCGAATTCAGCGCCCGGCAAGCGGACGCTGACGTTGGCATCGACGCGCATCGAGCCTTCCTCCATCTTCGCATCCGAGGCGCCGACGGCCACGAGGATGGCTCGCAACTCGTTGACGTACGCCTTGGCCTGCTCGGGGTTGCGTATGTCGGGACGGCTCACGATCTCGACCAGTGGAACGCCGGCGCGATTGAAGTCGATCAGCGAGTGGTCACTGCCGTGGATTCGCCCACCCGTGCCGCCGACGTGAGTCGACTTGCCGGTGTCCTCTTCCAGGTGTGCGCGCTCGATGCCGACCCGGAAGCCATCGGGAAGGTCGAGCCAGCCGTCGATGCAGATCGGCTCGTCGTACTGACTGATCTGGTACGCCTTGGGCATGTCCGGGTAGAAGTAGTTCTTGCGAGCGAAGGTCGAGCGCTGCACTGTGCAGTTGACCGCCAGCCCGAGCCGCATGGCGAGTTCGACGGCCTGGCGGTTGAGCACGGGAAGTGCGCCGGGCAGGCCGAGTGTGACCGGGTCGATGTTGGTGTTCGGTTCGTCGCCGAAACGATTGGGGGAGGCCGAGAAGAGCTTCGTGCGGGTGGCGAGTTCGACGTGGACCTCGAGGCCGACGACCATCTCGTAACCCCGGAACGTCCAGGCAGCCTCGGTCGTGACGGTGTCGCTCATGTCGGCGTCCTCCGTTCGAGTTCGGCTCCGGTTCGGAACATGGTCGCTTCCTGCAGGGCGGGGGCGAGGATCTGCACGCCGACCGGCAGGCCGTCGTCGCCGGTGCCGAAGGGCACGCTCATGGCGGGATCCCCGGTGAGGTTCGACGGGATCGTGTAGGTGTCGCAGAGGTACATCGACATCGGGTCCGAGGTCTTGTCACCGAGGTGGAACGCCACGGTCGGGGACGCCGGGGTGAGCAGCACGTCGGCACGTTCGTAGGCGGTGGCGAAGTCGGCGGCGATGCGTCGACGGACCTTCAGCGCTCGACCGTAGTAGGCGTCGTAGTAGCCGGCCGACAGCGCGTAGGTGCCGAGCATGATGCGGCGCTTCACCTCGGCGCCGAAGCCGTCGGTCCGCGTGGCCATGTACATGGCATTGGTGTCGGGCGCCTCGACGCGATGACCGAACCGCACGCCGTCGTAGCGGGCGAGATTACTCGACGCCTCCGCCGGTGCGATCAGGTAGTAGGCGGTGAGGCCGTAGGTGAAGGCCGGTACCTCGACGTCGACGATCTCGGCGCCGGCGGCACGGAGTGCGTCGAAGGCCTGCTCCAAGCGCTCCACGACGTCGGGGCTCGCACCTTCGGGAAGATCGGTGATCCGACCGACCCGCAGGCCGGCAACACCGAAGTCGAGGTGACGGGTGATGTCGAGGGGCCCTCGGCGGATCGACGTCGAGTCCATCGGGTCGTGGCCCGAGATGGTTTCGAGCAGCAACGAGGCATCGGCGACCGTGGTCGCGAACGGCCCGATCTGGTCGAGGCTGGACGCGAACGCCACGAGCCCGTAGCGACTCACCGCACCGTAGGTCGGCTTGACACCGACCACCCCGCACAATGCTGCGGGCTGGCGGATCGAGCCCCCGGTGTCGGAACCGAGGCTGAGCGCGGCAAACCCTGCGGCAACCGCTGCTGCCGATCCACCGCTGGAGCCACCGGGCACCCGGCTCGTGTCGTGCGGGTTGCGGGTGGGGCCGAACGCCGAGTTCTCGGTGCTCGATCCCATGGCGAATTCGTCGAGGTTCGTCTTGCCGACGATCACTGCGCCGGCCTCGCGCAGCTTGGTGACGACCGTGGCGTCATAGGGCGGCTTCCAGCCGTCGAGGATCCTCGACGAGCACGTCGTCGGGATGCCTCGGGTGCACATGTTGTCCTTGAGAGCGATGGGGACGCCGGCGAGCGCGCCGGGATCACGCCCGACGGCGACCGCGTCGTCGATCTCGGCTGCACGCGCGCGGGCCTCGTCGGCGAGCACCAGGTTGAATGCGTGGATGTCACCCTCGCGCCGTGCGATCTCGGCGAGATGACGCTCGACGACATCGGTCGCGGAGACGACATTGTTGCGGACGTTCCAGGCGATGTCGGTGGCAGTCACGATTGCCGACTCGGTCGGATCGGCCATCAGTCGTCCAGCCCGACGATCGGTGGCACGCGGAAGCGGCCGTCCTCGGCCGCCGGTGCTGCAGCGAGCACCTCGTCGCGGTCGAGGCAGTCCATCTCGATGTCCTCGCGCATCACATTGGCGATCGGCGTCGGGTGGGTCATCGGCTCGACACCGTCGAGGTCGAGTGCGTCGATGTCGGCGAAGTGGTCGAGCATGTCGCTCAATTGGTGGGTCGCCTGGCGCAGTTCGTCGTCGCTGAGCGACAGCCGCGCGAGCTTGGCCACCTTCGCGACAGCCTCGGGGGTGATGCGGTCGGACACGACCCCCAACGCTACCCGCCCCTCCCACCCCCACCCTCTCCGAAAAATGTGCCGGCATGCCCGCTGAGCGGGCAGAATCCCGCACATTTCCGGTCAGGGGGTGGGGGGTGGGCCGGTGTAGCGGGAGGACGGGCGGATGAGTTTGCCGACGGCCGCCTGCTCCACGATGTGGGCGCACCAGCCGACGGTGCGGCTGCAAGCGAATGTCGGCGTGAACATCGTGCGGGGCAGACCGGCTGTCTCCATCACCACGCCGGCGTAGAACTCGACGTTGCTCGGCAGGGGTCGGCCCGGCTTGAGCTCGGCAAGCGTGACGAGGATCTCGGCCTCGACGGCGATCGCGAGATCAACGCGCTCGCCGCCGAGCCGCTCGGCCACCTCTCTGAGGAGCCCCGAACGGGGATCGGGCGCGCGGTACACAGCATGCCCGAACCCCATGATCCGGCGCCCCGCTGCCACTTCCCCACGGATCCAGTCGGCGGCCCTGTCGACCGTCCCGATCTCGTCGAGCGCATCGAGCGCCCGGCTCGGAGCGCCACCGTGCAACGGGCCCGACAGCGCCCCGAGCGCTGCGCACACCGCATCGACAGGATCGGCACCCGTCGACGCGACCACCCGAGCCGTGAACGTCGACGCGTTGAACCCGTGGTCGATGGTGAGGATCATGTACTGCTCGACCGCTCGAGCCACCACCGGCGTCGGGACGACGCCGGTCACCTGATGGAGATACGAGGCCGCATGGCCGAGTGAGGAATCAACCTCGACCAGCTCCTCCCCGTGGCTCACCCGATGGAGCGCGGCGAGGATCGAGGGCACCAGCGCGGCGAGCCGAAGCGTCTGCTCCCGCCGCTCGGCATCGTTGACATCGATCACCGGTTCGAGCCCGAGCAGACCGGCGGAGACCGACAACACCGCTCGGAGCTTCGCCAGCATCGACGCGTCGCAATCCGCCACGACCTCGATCATGGGGATCAACGCCGGCGGGACGGCACGCAGTCCAGCGACCTCGCCCCGAAACGCCACCGCCTCGTCGGGCGTCGGGAGCCGACCGTTTCGAAGGAGGAACCACACATCCTCGAACGAGCGGGTCCTGGCGAGGGTGGTTGCATCGTGCTCGCGGTAATGGAAGAAGCCGCGGTCACCGTCCACCGCGCCGATCGTGGTGTCGGCGGCGACGACCCCGTTGAGCCCGGCAGGAACCTCGATGAGTTGTTGTGTCATGCGCCGAGTGTCAATCGGTCAACCAGTGAAATCAACATTGATTCGATCAACGTTGACGACATCAACCTGTTGCCGCAGGATGGAGCGGTGAGCACGCTCATCAGATCGACCGAGGCAGCCGCCCTGCTGAACGTGTCGAAGCCCACGCTCTACGCCTACGTGAGTCGCGGCCGGCTCACACGCACGACCGGAGCCGATGGTCGGACATCGCTGTTTGCTCGCGACGAGGTCGAGCGCTTGGCACAACGGAGTCGTCGCGTGCCAACCGGACCGCGACCGACCATCGACGTGCAGATCTCCTCCGACATCACCACGATCGACGAGTCGTCGTTGCGGTATCTCGGCCACGACGTCGTCGGCCTCGCGGCGAGCCATCGTTTCGAGGACGTCGCCGAGATGCTCTGGTCGAACGGGATCGGACCGATGCCGTCCGCAACGAACTGGCCGGCCGTGTGGCCAACAGATCGCACCGGACTGGCCCCGGCCGCTGTGCTGGAGATGTCGCCGATCGCGCGGATCGCGACCGCGTCGTACCTACTCGGAGCGCTCCATCCCGATGACTCCCCAAGCGATGCGGCACGACGGCTTCTCCTCGCTGTTCCCGATCTGCTCGGCTCGACCCGCCGGACGGGACGGTACGCACACCGGCTCGCCGCTGCATGGCGACGTCGCCCGACACCCGAACTCGTCGATGCGATCGACACCGCGCTCGTCCTGCTCGCCGACCACGAGTTGGCGACGAGCACCCTCGCCGTGCGCATCGCTGCGTCAGTGCGAACTCCGCCGTCCGTCGCCTTCGCGTCCGGGCTGGCGAGCATGGAGGGTGCGCTCCACGGTGCAGCATCTGCCGAGGCCCACCGGTTTCTCGCGAAGTGCGCGGACTCGGAGCCAGCCGCCGTCATCGCCCAGCTGCGATCCGACCGTCGCCCCGTCCCCGGGTTCGGCCACAAGGTCTATCGGGGCATCGATCCGAGGTTCCCTCCATTGCTCGACTGTGTGCGTCGGCTCGACCCCGACGCAGTGGGGGTTGTCGACGCCGTCGTCACAGAGGCCGGACGGGTGATGTCGCACCAACCCAACGTGGATCTCGCGCTCGGGGCCCTCACGAGGGTGGCCGGACTCGAGCCGAACACGCCGATCTTCGCCATTGCGCGGATCGCCGGCTGGGGCGCCCACTACGCCGAGGAGATCGGCGAGCCGCCAGTTCGTTTCCGCGGTGTGGCGACGCCGGCGCGGTGACGCCAGGCTGTGCGGTGATGATCTCGATGGAGGCGCTTCGGCGCGACCTCGACGCGGTCGCCGATCCGACGGCGGCACCTCCGATGGCCGCCTACATGAAGCATCAATTCGAGTTCATGGGGATCAAGACCGCGCCGCGCCGGCTGGCGACGAAGCCGACGATGGCTCGAGCTCGTCGAGCGACTGGCGACGAACTCATAGCGTTCGCCCACAACTGTTGGAACGAGCCCGAGCGCGAGTTCCAGTACGTCGGCGTCGACGCGTTGAACGCCAACGTGGCCAGCCTCGAGTCGCATCACCTCGACGACCTCGAGGCTTTGATCACCGCTCGTTCGTGGTGGGACACCGTCGATGGCCTCGCCGCGTGGTGCATCGGCGGACTCGTGAGAGCCGACCGCACATTGGCCACGGCGACGGACCGTTGGATCGAGGGGGACGACATCTGGCTCGCGCGTTCGGCGATCCTCCACCAGCTCCGCTGGGGCGCCGACACCGACACCAACCGGTTGTTCGAGTACTCGCTTCGGCGCGCCCGCGACACCGAGTTCTTCATCCGCAAGGCGATCGGTTGGGCACTTCGTCAGTACGCCCGTACCGATCCCGACGCCGTCCGAGCGTTCGTCGAGAGCCACGAGTTCTCCGGCCTCACCCGCCGGGAAGCCCTCAAACACCTCTGACGGCGGTCCGCCCGTTCGGGGGTCACACGGCTCGGAGGTGGAACAGCACGGCCGACTCGGGGTGCAGCACCGGCGGCCGCAGTCCATGAACGGCCAGTTGGCGGCCCGTCAGTTCCACGCCGTTCGCGAGCCACGCCGGTTGACCGGCGGCGAGCCCCCACCGTTCACGTGGCAGCGCGACATGCTCAGCCCGGTACGTGCGATCGGGATCGAGCCCCGGCAGTCGGAGCGCCGGTGGCGTGAGGCTCGGCGCCGTGGTCAGCTGAGCGAACGAAACCAGGCCTTCTGAGCGGTCCGGCGCGTAGACACCGTGAGCGCAATACGACACCTCGGTATCGAAGCGCACCGTGTCGCCGCTGTGCAGGAGCGATCGGAACTGCTTGTGCAGAGCAATCGCCGCTGCGAGCGCGTCGCGATCGCGCTCGTCGATCTTCGTGACATCCCACTCCACCCCGAGGTGCCCGAACAACGCCGTCGCCGCCCGGAACGCGAGTGTGTGCACCCGTCCGGTCGTGTGGGCACGGGTCGGGCCGACGTGCGCACCCATCACCTCGGGCGGGATCAGCATCGAGGCACCACGTTGGATCGTCTGACGTTCGAGCGCATCGTTGCAGTCGCTCGTCCACACCCGCTCGGTTCGTCGCAGGATCTCGAGGTCGACCCGACCGCCACCGCTCGCACACGACTCGAACTCGACCCTCGGATGCCGTACCCGCAACTCGTCGAGCAGTGCATAGAGCGCCACGGTCTGGCGATGCGTTCCCGCGGCGCCGTCGGCTCCCGACCCCTGCACGTGGTCGCGGTTCATGTCCCACTTCACGGAGGAGATGTCGTGATCGCGAAGAAGCGCATCGAGCAACCCGAGGACGTGCGCGAACGCCTCGGGACGAGCGAGGTCGAGCACCAGCTGGTTGCGACCGAGCACCGGTTCGTACCCGTCGGTCACCAGGGCCCACTCGGGATGCGCCCGCAGCAGCTCGCTGTCGGGGTTCACCATCTCGGGCTCGACCCAGATCCCGAACTCCATCCCGAGCCCGGTGACGTGGTCGATGAGCGGCCCCAAACCGTTGGGGTACACATCGGGCGACACCCACCAGTCGCCGAGCCCCGACGTGTCGTCGCGGCGCGACCCGAACCATCCGTCGTCGAGTACGAACCGCTCGACACCGACGGACGCGGCCACGTCGGCGAGCGCACACAACCGTTCGGTGTCGTGGTTGAAGTAGACGGCCTCCCAGGTGTTCAGCAGGACCGGTCGCGGAGTGGTCGGATGTGCCGGGCTCGACCGCGCGAGTCGATGGAATCCCCAGGTGGCCGGAGTGAGGCCTCCGTCGGAGTACACCGCCACGACCACTGGCGTGGAGTACGACTCGCCGGGTTCGAGAACGATCTCGCCGGGGTGCAGCAGCTCGCCGCCTTGCACGTATCGGCGGCCGTCGGCGAGTCGCTCGGCGAGCATGGTGTGGTTCGCGCTCCATGCCACATGGACTCCCCACACCTCGCCGCTCCATTCGCCGAAGCCGTGGGTGCCGGCGAACAGCAACGGCACACGTTCGTGCGACGTGCGCCCTCGCTGGTTCTCCGACAGCATCGATCCGTCGGCCCACGGCAACCGGACCGGCTGGAACTCGCGTGCCCAACGACCATCGAATCGGAGGAGTTCGTCGGCGTGAGGCGGCAGTGGAAGCGTGATCGTCAGGGCGTCGAGGGAGTACCGGCGCGCCGCGGTGTTGGTCAGCGTTGCCGTCACCGTCAGCGCGTCGCCGACTTCGATCGTGGTCAGCAGCCCGAGTTGGGCTCGCTCGTCGATCGACTCGACGATCAACACCTGACCCTCCCGGCGATGCGAGACCGTGACGAAGTGAGGCGACCACGAGCGACCACCCGCTCGCCGCCCCATCAGCCCCGGCCGGCCAGGGAAGCCGTCGGCGTGCTGTGGCACCACGCTGACCGGGGCCACCTGAGCCACCGCACCCGCCACTTCCGGGCGGTCGAGCGCCCCGGCCATTGCCGCGAGATCGACGTCGGCCCCCAGTGATGCACCCCAGTGGACGACCGTCGGAACACCACCGGCCACATCGACCACCACATCGAACGATTGGCCGGCCAGTGCTACGAGTTCGGACACCGACACAGTTGAGCATGTGTGGCAATGCCTCCCACCAACGGCCAAGATGAGGACGTAGCAGAGGTTGCGACGCACACGCACCCAGATCGCAGGAGGACTCATTGGCCACCGTCACGTTTCAAGGAGCGAGCCGGATGTACCCGGGATCCGAGGCGCCCGCGGTCGATCACCTCGACCTCGAGATCGGCGACGGCGAATTCCTCGTCCTCGTCGGCCCCTCGGGTTGTGGCAAGTCGACGACGCTACGGATGCTCGCCGGCCTGGAGCCGATCGACGAGGGATACGTGTTCATCGGCGACCGCGACGTCACGTTCGTGGCGCCGAAGGATCGCGACATCGCCATGGTCTTCCAGTCGTACGCGCTGTACCCGCACATGACCGTGGCCGAGAACATCGGCTTCCACCTGAAGGTCAAGAAGATGGGCAAGAAGGAACGTGCGGCCCGGGTCGCCGAAGCTGCCCGCATCCTCGATCTCGAGGAACTCCTCGATCGCAAGCCGGCGAATCTCTCGGGCGGCCAGCGCCAGCGAGTGGCGATGGGGCGAGCGATCGTTCGCGAACCGCAGGTGTTCCTCATGGACGAACCGCTCTCGAACCTCGACGCGAAGCTCCGCGTGCAGACACGCACCCAGATCGCAGCGTTGCAGCGCCAGCTCGGCGTGACAACCGTCTACGTCACCCACGACCAGATCGAGGCGATGACGATGGGCGATCGTGTGGCGGTCATGCTCGATGGCGTGCTCCAGCAGTGCGCAACGCCGAGGGACCTGTTCACCGACCCGGTCAATTCGTTCGTTGCCGGCTTCATCGGATCGCCGGCGATGAATCTCCTGGTGGCGACCACCACGGAGGGGGGAGCCACCTACGGATCGCTCACCGTGCCGCTGTCGCCCTCGCAACGCAGCGCGCTCACGTCGCCAGCCGTCACGATCGGCGTCCGCCCGAACGACCTCGACATCGGAACCACCGGCGGCCTCGATGCCACGGTCGAGTTCGTCGAGGAACTGGGGTCCGAGGCGTTCCTGTACTGCGTCACGCTCAACAGCGGCCACGAGGTCGTCGCGCGGACCGACGGGCTCAGCAGCCTGCGCGCCGGCGATCAGGTGAGCCTGGTGCCCAAGCCGACCGGCGTCCACCTGTTCGACGCCGAAACCGGGGCGCGACTCGTCGCCTGAGCGTCAGCGACGTCAGGGCTCGTCGTCGGGGTCGGACGGCGCGATCTCGTCATCGCCCGAGTGTGCCGCCTCGACATCGGGCACCTTCGAGAGATCATCGAGATCATCGTCGGCCTGTGGCTGGTCGATCACCGGTTCGGGGATCGGATGCCGACGCATCCACGCCAGCACGATGCCACCGATGATCACCGCAGCGAGGGCGACCCACTGGTTGACTCGAAGGCCCGCGATCGTGTCGGCGCGATCGATGCGGATGCTCTCGACCCAGAACCGGCCGATGCCGTAGCCCATGACGTACATGACGAACAGTTGGCCGGGTGCGGGCCGCCAGCGCTTGTCGATCCAGAGCAGCACGAAGCACAGCCCGAGGCTCCACAACGATTCGTACAGGAACGTCGGATGGAAGGTCGTGCCGATCACGTACACGTCCGTATCGAAGTGTTGCGGATCGATGCGGAGTGCCCAGGGCAGACCTGTCGGGCGGCCGTACAACTCCTGGTTGAAATAGTTGCCCCATCGACCGATCGCCTGGGCGAGCGCAATGGCCGGCGCAGCGCACGTTGCCGCCACCGCGATGGGGATCGCCCGATGCTTGGCGACGTACATGCCCACGAGGGTGCCGAACAGCAGCCCGCCGGGAATGCCGAGGCCACCGTTCCAGATCGCTGGGATCTCACCCCAGTTGTTGCGGAACCGGTCGTAGTCGGTGACGACGTGATAGAGCCGCGCGCCGATGACTCCGGCCAGCACGGCCCAGATGGCGATGGCGCTCGCATCGTCCTTCGTGCCGACCTCACGTTCCTCGAGGCGCCTGCCGAACAACCAGACCGCCGCGATCACGCCGAGCGCGATCATCAGCCCGTACAGGTTGAGGCTGAGTGGACCGATGTCGATCGAGTTGAACGATGGGCTCGGGATACTGGCGAGCATGATCAGCCCGCCGTGACGCGAGCGACGAACTCGCCCGCGAGCCGGTTGATGTCGTCGGCGTCGTAGTCCTGCGTCGCCACGTGATAGCTGCGCTCGAGCCACACGTGCTCGACGTCGCCGCCGAACGTCGCGGCAAGGTGTTCGCTGTTGGCCGGCTCGACCACATGGTCCTGGCGCGACGTGATCAGCAACAGCGGCATCGTGAGTTCGCCGAAGCGGTCCGCCATGGGGATCAGTCCGTCGTTCATCAGCGACAGCATCGCCCGCAGGGGAACCCCGTCGTAGGCGATCTCGACAGCGTCGGGATCCGCAATGTCGCCGCCGATTGCGGGTGCGATCTCGGTCCCATCGGCGACCATCTCACCGATCATCTCGATCACCTCGGTGGGCTGCGCCATCGTGGCCGGATTCACGCACACGAGTCCGGCGACGCCGGGGAGCGTCAGCCCGGACCACAGCGTCAGGCTGCCGCCCATGCTCAACCCCATCACGACAACGGTCTCGACGCGACCGGTGAGTCGTGCATGTGCCGCGGCGACCTCGGCGGTCCAGTCGGCCCACCCGGTGTCGAGCATGTCGTCGATCGTCGTTCCGTGTCCGGGGAGCCTC
The DNA here is from genome assembly GCA_963716235.1 of Ilumatobacteraceae bacterium. Taxonomy (GTDB): domain Bacteria; phylum Actinomycetota; class Acidimicrobiia; order Acidimicrobiales; family Ilumatobacteraceae; genus Sva-07. The sequence goes on from CAVQTE010000002.1 coordinate 167,752, forward strand.
GGCATCTCGACGTGATGTCCGAGGGTGGCCATCGCCTCGGCGAGCGTCCGCATCGATGATGGGTTCCCCGTGAATCCGTGCAGCACGAGCACGCCGACATCGGTCGTCCCCTCGTGCGACATGGGCTCGGCTCCGGGCAGGACTGCTGGCGTCGTCATTGCCCACGTTCTACCCGGTCGGGGGCCATCCGGGACCCTCACCCGCCCAATGTTCGAATTCGTACACGATGTGTCCGACACATCGTGTACGTCAGCGGTAGGGGTCGTTGGGGCCGAGGGGTTCGTCCACCAGTCGGCGGGGATGGTGGTGGCCTGCCAGTCGGGATCCGGGTAGATGCAGTCGACCGGGCACACGGGCAGGCACTTGTCGCAGCCGCTGCACAGCTCGGGGATGATGATCACGTCGGCGCCGTGGTTGAAGATCGCACCGAAGTGCGGTGGGCAGTGCCGCAGGCAGGCATCGCAGTTGATGCACTCGGACATCTCGATGCGCAGCGGGATGTTCTGCCACTTGTCGTTGCGGGCCCGCAGCGAGATGCGCTCGTCACGGGTGCCGGCCATCGCCGCCGATCGTACCCCGCACCGCCGCACCGTCTTGACCCGCGGGTCAAGATCGGTTGGACTGTCGGCGTGACGAACTCCGGCGCCCTCGAACACGCAGCGCCGAACGACGACCGCCAACACACCGAACACGGTCTCGAACGCAAGCAGCAGCTGCTCGATGCCGCCGCCGAACTCTTCGCCGACCGGGGCTACGCGGCGACGCGCATCGTCGACATCTGCGCGGCAGCCGGCGTCGCCAAGGGGCTCTTCTACTGGTACTTCCCGACCAAGGGAGCGCTGTTCGCGGAGCTCGTTCGAACGATGCGACTCCGCTTGCGACGCGCGCAGGGCGCCACGCTCGACCCAGCGCCGACGCGGTCACGCGGATCGCCGACGGAGCCGAAGCGAGTGTGCGATGCATGGCCGCCCATGCTGCGTACTTCGCGTTGCTCGACGTGGAGCGCACCGATCCTGATGTCGCCGACGTGCTCGACGAAGGTGCCGGCGTGTACCTCGACGACGTGCGACGCCTCGTGGAGGAGGGTCAACAGGCGGGCCACATCGCGGATGCACCGTCGAGCCTCGTCGCCGTCGGCGTGCTCGGCGCGGTGTCGTCGTTCTCCAACTCCTACCGCAACGGACGCCTCGGCGACGACGTCACCGTCGACGATCTCGCAGCGTTCGTCCGACGTTGGGTTGCGAGCGCCCTCGCATGAGACGCGGGGTCTGGGTCGGTGCAAGGATTCGGCTCAGTTGGTGGTTGGCGCCACCGGTCAGGTAGCGATACGGGCAAGGATGCCCGCTGTTGCTCACACAAACCCGACCGGTGGAGGTTCCAGCATGCCAGCACGACCATTGACGTTGCGTGAACACGTAGAGATTCGTGTTGGCATCGAGCGGTGATTCCGATCATGTGATTGGCGAGGCGTTGGGTCGGCATCGCTGCACGGTCAATGCCGAGATCTGCCGCAATGGTGGCCGCAGCGTATGCCGCCACCGATGCGCAGCGTCGGCCGGAGTCGCAACGGTCACGTCCAAGGTCCCCAAGCTGGTCGGTGGTAGGAGAGTTGGCTGCTCATGTCACCAAACGCTTCGAAGGCGAAGAAGGCTTCCCCGATGACGATCTCGATCGAGCTTCTGGAGCAGTCTTCAGCCGGTAGGCGTCGATCAGTCATGAATGCATCTACCAGGCTGTCTACTCGACAGGGTAGCGGTCTTGTCGCCGGCTTGCACGTGGGGTCGCATCTCAAGCGTCGTCGGCCGCAAACACCGAGGTCGAAGCCCAGTGGTGGCAACACATTCGCTGGGATCGTTCAACCTGATCGGGCTGCACCCCGAGATCGCTGCGCAACGTATCGAGGTCGGCCATATCGAAGGCGACCTGATCGTGGGCGCCAACAAGTACACGATCGCCACACTGTTCGACCGAGCGTCGCGTTATGTGTGGCTCACCAAGTGCCCGCGCGCCAACGCCGATGGTGTCCTCGACGCGCTGATCACAACGCTGCGACGGATCCCATCCCATCTGCGTTTGACACTGACGTGGGACCAGGGCTCAGAGATGGCCCGCCACCTCGAGCTCGCGCAGCGAGAGGCGGGATCGACATACTTCGCGGAACCCAAAGCACCCTGGCAACGGCCCACCAACGAAAACGGCAACACACTTCGTGCGCCGCTACGTCGGCAAAAGCACTGACCTGTCCGTCTACGCCCACCGAGACCTGCGAACCATCGAACGACGGATCAACGCAGTCCACGCCGATCACTCAACTGGGCCGCCGCCAACAACATCTACACTTGCCGCTGTTGCGATGACCGGTAACCGACCTGACCCCTCGTCTCAACCACCAGGTACTCAACTCGCGGATCCAGCGGAGTTCGTCGACCAGCTCTGGGTGGCGGGCGATCATCACCTTGACGAACGCGTCGACGAGGTCGGGTTGGAACTGCGAGCCCGACCCCGACATCACGAAGCGCACCGACTCAGCGAGATTCCATTCCCGCTTGTAGACCCGGCACGTCGCAAGCCGTCGAAGACGTCGGCAATCGCGACGATGCGACCCGCCAGCGGAATCGCCAACCCGTTGAGACCGTTCGGATAGCCCGAGCCGTCCCACCACTCGTGGTGTGACCACGCGGCCTCGGCGGCCAGCGAGAAGAGTTCGGTGGACACCCCGGCGAGCAGCCGCCGGCCGAGCACCGTGTGCTGCTTGACCTCGTGGTACTCCTCGACCGTGAGCGGGCCCGGCTTGAGCAGCACCGTGTCGGACACCGCAACCTTGCCGATGTCGTGCAGGCGCGCCGCGAGCCGTAGCCGCTCACACCATTCGGGTTGCTGGCCGATCGCATGGCCGATCTCGGCTGCGAGGTCACCAACGGCGCTCGTGTGTTTGGTGGTGTTGCCACCACGGAACTCGGCCAGGGCAGCGACCCGCTCGAACGCCTCGAGGTGGTAGGCGTCGACGTCGGCGTGGGTCGCTGCATAGTCGGCCACCAGCCCGGCGGTCTTGAGACGTGTGATCTCCGCGAGTTGGCGAGCGGCCTCGTTGTCGTGAGCGACCTGGACCGTCCGAGCCGCAGATCCGTCTCCGTCGTTGAAAATCTACGCGATGCAGGGCGAAATGGCGCTCACGGTGCTCGAGTGCCTCGGCGTGGCGACCGGCCTGCTTGTAGGCGATCGCCAGGAGATCGTGCACTTCGAGTTCAAGATCTCGCGATGGTCGGTGCGGTCGGCGAGATCGAGTGCGGCGAGCAGCGTGGCGATCACGGTGTCGATCTGGCCGCTTCGCAACCGACGCGCCCTTCCGACACCATGGCGCCGAGCTGCTCGGTGGGGCTGAGGTGGTTGCCGTCGATCGATCGCGTGTCCCAGTCCTGGCGAGCCTCGGCGAAGCAGGTCGCTGCGGGGTGGAGATCGGCCAGACCGACGTGCGCTTCGACGAGGTCGGCGAGGAGGCTCCCGACGAGCTGGGGGGCGTGGACCCGCGCGGACTCGACGGCGCGGCGCCCGAGGTGGAGCCTCGACATGTTGGCCGCGACGTCCGCGAATGCGGGCGAAGGTTGCCGAGGACCATGGCATCGACGTCAGGCCGGTTCAACGGTTCGTTGACTGCCAGGGCGTTCTCGTAGGTGCTGATGGCTCGGCTGTAGTCGGCCATCGACTGGTAGATCGCCGCGATCGAGTGGAGGATTCGGCCCTCGTCGATGGCGTGATCGGTTGCCCGATAGATGTGCAAGGCCTCGAGACAATGATCCGAGCACACCGGGATAGTTGCTCGCCTGGTAGTCGACGACCCCGATCAGGTGGAGCGACCATGCGAGCGTGAGGCTGATCTCATTGGGTTCCGAGAGCTCGACCGCTTCCGACGCCAGCGCAAACGCGTACTCGGTGCGCCCTCGCTGATAGGCGATCGCGGCGAGCTGATAGAGCGCTTCGGCTTCATTATTCACGGAGGTGGTGGGCACAAGACAGAACACGTGCATGGAGAGCGAGTTGTCGAGCCCGGTGAGGGTGCGTCCGCCCGACACGATGCCGACTCGTCCAACAGCAAACGGACCTGCTGCTGTGCGATCGTCGATTCCGTCGTCGTGGTCTTCTGCACCGGTTGTCCTCGCTCACGTTCTCTGTGGCCCTTGTTCATCGCCAACAACCGACAGTAACTTCGCAGCGAAACCGGCAGGCGAGGAACACGCCGATCTTGAACAACACCAGACCACGAGTGAGCGCCGACCACGTTGCGTATTCTGGCCACCGCTATGCGAGCACAGCGAGGCGCCCGACAGTCGACCATAAAGCGATCGGGGCGTTCACGCCCGTCGTTGCAATCGTCCCTTCAGCCTGCTCGCGCTGTTCGTGATCTGGCTGCCGATCGGCTGGGCGACCACGCTGTCCTACTCGTGGTTCGTGCTGGCCTTCCTGGTGGCCGGACTCGGGCTGTTCGTGCGACCGATCCAGGTATTGGTGCTCACTCCCCTGCTCGGCGCCCGTCGGCCGACGGCCGACGAAGCTGCCGTCATCGAACCGCTGTCGGCGCGGATCGCGCAGGCCAACGACCTTCCCCCCAGCCGGTTTGTCGTGCACGTCCTCCCGTCGGACGAACTGAACGCGTTCGCCTGCGGGGGACATCTCGTCGTCGTGACGACCTACGCCGTCGACGAACTGTCACCGGGGCAGTTGCGTGGCGTGCTCGCCCACGAGTTCAGCCACCACCTCGGGTTGCACACCCGTGGCGATCACCATCGGGCACTGGCTGTCGGCGCCAGTCGTGCTCCTGGCACGCGCCGGGTTCTACCTGGAGAACGTCGCCCACGCTGCGGCCGGGAGTTTCGGACGCGAATCGCCGCTGATCTCGGCGGTCGGCAACGTCATCGGGCGTCATCAACGCTGTCTCGTGGATATTCACCGCCGCGTACGCGGGAGCGACGCCCTCGCCAACCTGGTCGGGCACTCGTCGGAGTACGAGGCAGATCGACGCGCCGTTCGCATGGGGTTCGGGCGCGAGCTCGCAAGTGCCCTGCGCCAACTACTCGCTGGAGGGTCCGGCGGCCGGCCAATGGCTGGCGGGCCAGGCTGGCGCATCACATCCTCCGGCGCGAACCCGCGTGGCTCGCATGGAAGGCGTGGATTGCGACACCCTGCGCTCTGACTCAGCCAGTGCCGATCGGGGCAACGACGGCATCGAGCACGTTCACCATGTCGCTGCGGAGCCAGGCCGATGTCCATCCCACCGTCTGCCGCCGCTCACATAGACCACGTCGAACAGCTCGGCCGACTCGTCGACCACGGTGCGCAACCTTCTGCGCTGGCCGATCGGGCTGATCCCACCAATAGTAGCCCGACGAGCATTCGGCGCGTGCCAGGCTCGCACGTCACCGCCTTCTTCGCCCCGACGGCAGCCGCCACACGCTTCATGGAGGAGAGCTCGCGAGTGACGGGCACGACCGCCACGACCAGCTCGTCATCAGCGACGACCACGAGAGTCTTGAACACCTGGTCGTGGTCGAGGCCGAGCGCGACAGCAGGGCCTCTCCGTCCGAAGTCGCGCAGATCCTCGCCGCGTTCATCTCGTGGATGGTGTAGGCGATCCAGGCGAATTCGAGAGCCACGACTGCAGGCGTCCACGGCCACGACTGTGAGAACTCCTCGGCGCTTGTAGAGTCGGCGCGTGCGTCTCTCCGCCGATGCCGTCGAGGTCACCCGATGACTACCAGTATCGCCACCAGATCCGTGTCCGTTTCGTCGAGACCCGACCACGATGGGCATCGTGCACCGCGGCAACTACCTGCACTACTTCAAAGAACAGCACCGTCGAGTACCTCCGCCACGTCGGTCAGCCCGTTGGCCAATTGGCGCGAGGCCGGATTGGAGTCGCCGGTTCTGGAATCGTTCGTGCGGATGCCGCCAGCGGCTCGAGTTCGACGAGTTGATCACGGTGCACCTGTCGCTCGCCGAGGTGACGAGGGCGACGTTCCAGATGGCCTACCTCGTCACCGTCGACGACGCCGACGGCGCTGCCGCAGGGCGTTGCGGGCGACCGGCGTGGGGGGGCCCGTGGTTCTCACCACGGCCGGTGGCCCGACCACGCTGCCGGCGTGGCTGGCCGGGGTCCGCGCTGACGAATCGTCGCGTCTGAGCCGGCACCGTGTGACGGTTGCGGGTATTTGCACGGAGACGACGATGGAGACATTTTGAGGGCATGGCTGACACTGCTGTTCCG
>CAVQTE010000003.1:0-115709 GCA_963716235.1 Ilumatobacteraceae bacterium
GCATCGTTCAGGGTGGCATCAGCGACACGATGCGGCGCGAGAGTGCCCGCCAGATCGTCGAGATCGGCTTCGACGGCTATGGCATCGGCGGGCTGTCGGTGGGGGAGACGCGCGCCGAGATGCTCCCGGCGCTCGCGGCTGCACTCGAGCACCTCCCGACAGACCGCCCGCGGTACCTGATGGGTGTCGGCGACCCAGCCTCGCTCGTCGAGGCCGTGGCGCTCGGTGTCGACCAGTTCGACTGCGTGATGCAGACCCGGCTGGGCCGCCACGGCACGGCCCTCACCTCGACCGGGCGGTTCCAGGCCAAGGCAGCCCGCAACGCCGAACTCGACGAACCGCTCGACCGCGACTGCCCCTGCGAGGTCTGCGCCCGCCACAGCCGCGGTTACATCCGCCACCTGTTGCAGGTGGGCGAGCCGACCGCAGCACGCCTGCTGTCCATCCACAACGTCGCCTGGACCATCGATCTGATGACCCGGATGCGCACCTCGATCGCCGCCGGCACCTTCGATCAGCTGCGCCGTTCCATCCTGGATGTCTGGAGTTGACGGGTGCGCCGTCGGATTGACAGCTAGGATCGCCCGCCGACATGACTGCGCAACTCTCCACGATCATCGCCCAGGAATCAGGTGGAGGCGGCGGCGCCATCATCCAGCTCGGCATCCTCCTGCTGATCCCGTTCGCGATGTATTTCTTCCTGATCCGGCCGCAGCGGCGCCGGGTTCGTGAGCAACAGGATCTCCAGCGTTCGATCCAGGTGGGTGACGAGGTCATCACCACCTCCGGGGTCTTCGGAACCATCACGGGCGAAGACGGCGACAATCGGTTCTGGCTCGAGATCGACGACGACGTCCAGATCCGTATCGCCCGGGCCGCGATCCAGGGCAAGGCATCTCTCGACGGCGAGACCGCAGCGCCCGTCAGCGAGCCCGCGGCGACCGCCGACGCCGACGAACCCGAGTCGGCGAACACCGCCGACGACGCCTGATCAACGCGATGCGTCGCCGCCTGTGGACCTCGTTGATCGGCGTCGTGCTGATCGTGATCGCCACGTTGGTCTTCAACGTCGCGACCGACAACACGCCGATCCTCGGCCTCGACCTGCAGGGAGGCGTATCGGTGATCCTGGCGCCGGTCGAACCTGCCAGTCAGCAGGACCTGATCATCATCCGTGACCTCATCCGCGACGAGCTCGAGCGCCGCGGCATCGCCGAGCCCGACGTCCGAGTGCAGGGCCAGACCATCGTGGTCGATCTTCCCGGGGTCCGCGACCAGGGAGATGCCCTGAGCGCCGTCGACGTCTCAGGTGTGGTCGAACTCCGACCGGTCGTCAACTTCTCCGACTGTCCGGTTCCCGAATCGTCGGCGCCCGCCGAGACCCCGTCGACGGGTTCGACGGTCGCACCGACCACGTCGATCGAGCCGTCGGGCTTCAGGCGAGCGCAGACGCCGCCTGCCGACAGCATCCCGGCCGACACGGCTCCGACCGACACGGCTCCGACCGGCAGCGTGCCGACCGGCAGCGTGCCGACCGACAGCGTGCCGCTGGGACCGGTCGTCGAGCAGGCCCCGGCACCGACCGTGGCGGGCGCAGAACTACTCCCGAGCCGTGACGGATCGGTCGTGTGCGTCGGGCCCGCGCAGGGGACCGGCGAGGTGTTCACGAAGGGCAGTGCGGCGCTGACTCTCGATCAGGGCTTCGGAGTGTCCGTCGGCCTGCGTGGTGATGGTCAGGCCACCTGGAACGCCCTGGCCAACGAGTGCTACAACGCGACACCCACGTGTCCGTCGACGCAGCCGGGCCTGCGCGGTCAGATCGCCATCGTCCTCGACGACGTGGTGCAGTCAGCTCCCCAGGTGAACCAGCCGAACTTCACCGACTCGGTGGCGATCACCGGCGACTTCTCCAAGTCCGAGGCCGAAGACCTCGTCAGCGTGCTCAACCGTGGAGCGTTCCCGGTACAGGTCGAGGCCCAGGAGGCTCGAACCGTGTCGGCATCGGCGGGCTCGGATTCGCTGCATGCGGCCATCATCGCCGGGATCGTCGGCATGCTGTTCGTGGTCGTGCTGCTGCTCGCGTACTACCGCTGGCTCGGTCTTGTCATCGTCGGCGGGCTCTTCGTGTGGGCGGGGATGGTGTTCTCCATGGCGTCGTTCGTGTCGGGCTGGACGAACTATGCGCTCAGCCTGGCCGGTGTGACCGGCATCATCGTGGCCATCGGTGTCACCGTCGACAGCTACGTGGTGTTCTTCGAGCGGATCAAGGACGAACTCCGCAACGGCCGAACGATCAAGAACGCGGCGCCGCGCAGCTTCAGGATGACGTGGCGGACGATCTGGTCGGCCGACGTCGTCTCGCTGATCGGCGCCATCATCCTGTTCCTGCTGAGCGTCGGGTCGGTGCGGGGTTTCGCGCTGTACCTGGGTCTGACGACGATCTGCGATCTGCTCGTCTGCTACTTCTTCACCCGTCCGGCAGTGCTGCTCCTCGCGGAGAGCAAGTTGATGCAAAAGCAGGATCACGTCCTCGGCATGAACGTGGCAACGGCATGACCCTCGACAACACGATCTCCAAGTCCGGCCTCGGCCGGCTCGTCAAGGGCCAGACGGCCATCGACTTCTACGGTCATCGACGCATCGGCCTCTACAGCGCGCTGTTCATCCTCGTCGTGACCGTGGTGTCACTCTTCGCCCAGGGCCTGAACCTCGGGCTCGACTTCGAGGGCGGCAACGCCTGGGACATCCCGGCCAGCGAGACCTTCGGCGTCGCCGAGGCCGAGCAGGTGCTCGCCGACAACGGCATCTCAACATCGGACGCCCGCATCCAGCTGCGCAGCTCGGAGACCACCGACGTCGTGACTGTGCAGGTCGAGGAACTTCCCCCGAACGAGGGAGCCAAGGTGACCGTCGACTTCGCCGACGCCGCCGGTGTCAGCACCGAGGACGTGAGCTTCTCCTTCATCAGTTCCACGTGGGGTGCGGAGATCACGCAGAAGGCGATTCGCGCGCTGGCGGTGTTCCTCGTCGTCGTGTCGATCTTCATCTCGATCCGATTCGAGTGGCGCATGGCGGTGGCGGCCATCGCGGCAATGGTGAACGACGTCATCGTTGCCGTCGGTGTCTACTCCGTGTTCCAGTTCAACGTGACGCCCGCGACGGTGATCGCCTTCCTGACGATCCTGGGCTATTCGCTCTACGACACCATCGTCGTGTTCGACCGGGTCGAGGAGAACGAAGGAAAGTTCACCGCGGTTCGCATGCCGTACGAGGACGTCGTGAACATCTCGATGAACCAGGTGCTGATGCGGTCGTTGATGACGAGCTTCTCGTCGATCATCCCCGTGCTGTCGCTGCTCATCCTCGGCGCGGGTGTCATGGGTGCCGTCGCCCTCCAGGAGTTCGCGCTCGCCCTGCTCGTCGGCATGATCTCCGGCGTGTACTCCTCGATCTTCATCGCCACGCCGCTGTTGGCGGTGCTGAAGCGCGACACCGGACGCAAGACCCGTCGTGAGCGGCTCGTCGGTGAGGAGCTCCGGGCCATGGTGATGGGCGCCGGAGCGCGCGCCCGACATCGTCGCCGACGCCGACGGCACGTCGGCCGAGAGCGAGAACGGCGAACGCGTTCTCGTGTCCATCGGTCAGCCCACCGATCAGTTGCTCACGCACCCACCGCGGCCGCGTAAGAAGAAGCGTCGCTGATCAGGGTTGGTGACGGGTCGTCGTCCGCTCGTCATCGTGACGGTATCCTCCGACCATGGCAGCCGACTACGGGTCCCTTCGGAGCTTCGTTCGCGAGATCAAGGACTACCCGACCGATGGGGTCACTTTCCGTGACATCACGCCGCTGCTCGGCGACGGCGCCACGTTCGCCGCGGCGGTCAACGGTCTGGTCGACGAGTTCGACCATCTGACCATCGATCGGGTCGTCGGCGTCGAATCTCGCGGGTTCATCTTCGCCTCTGCGGTGGCCTACCACATCGGGGCCGGGCTGGTTCCGGTTCGCAAGGCGGGGAAGCTCCCCTGGGCGGTCGTGCGCGAGGAATACGAGTTGGAGTACGGCTCCGACAAGCTCGAGATCCACCGTGACGCGATCCATCCGGGCGAACGGATCCTGATCATCGACGACGTTCTGGCCACGGGCGGAACGGCCGCCGCAACGGCGCGCCTGGTCGAAACGCTCGGTGGTGTGATCGCCGGGCTGGGATTCGTCATCGAACTCGACGACCTGGGAGGGCGCGCCCAGGTGGGTGAGCGAACCGTGAGGTCGTTGCTTCACTTCTGAGGCCAGCTGATCATGGGGACGGTCGACCGAGTACTTCCCTGGAGGCGACAGCACGTCGAGGTCGCCAACTCCGAGCTGACGCCTCTGCTGGCGTCGTATCGTCGTCGGCACCCGAAGTCGCCCGTGGCCACGATCAGCAGGGCATATCGCGTGGCCGCCGACGCTCATCAGTCGCAGATGCGCTCGAGCGGTGAGAGCTACATCAACCATCCCCTCGCGGTGGCCCAGATCGTCGCCGACATCGGCCTCGACGAGATCTCCGTCACCGCCGCACTGCTCCACGATGCCGTGGAGGACACCGAGATCACCGTCGCCGACGTCGAGCGTGACTTCGGTGCCGAGGTGGCCGCGATCGTCGACGGGGTGACGAAGCTCGAACGGATCCGCTTCGATTCGCGCGAAGAGCAGCAGGCGGCCAGCATGCGCAAGATGCTGGTGGCGATGGCCAAGGACCTGCGCGTGCTGGTCATCAAGCTGGCCGACCGGCTGCACAACATGCGCACGATTGCGGCCATGCCGCTCGAGAAGCAGCAGCGAATCGCCCAGGAAACGCTCGACATCTACGCGCCGCTGGCCCACCGACTCGGCATGCAGGAGATGAAGCAGCAGCTCGAGGATCTGGCCTTCGCGTCGCTGCATCCCAAGCGCTTCGCCGAACTCGATCACCTGGTGAGCAGCCGGACCCCGGAACGAGATCTCTATCTCGCCAAGACGCTCGCCGAGGTCAGAGCGCGACTCGACGAGCTGGGCATCCAGGCCGAGGTCACGGGCCGGGGCAAGCACCTGTGGAGCATCTACGAGAAGATGGTGGTGAAGGGTCGCGAGTTCGACGAGATCTTCGACCTGATCGCGATCAGGGTGGTCGTCGACTCGATGAAGGACTGCTACGCCGCACTCGGATCGATCCACGGCCGCTGGCGTCCGGTCGTGGGACGGTTCAAGGACTACATCGCGATGCCCAAGTTCAATCTCTACCAGAGCTTGCACACCACGGTGATCGGGCCTGCCGGCAAGCCGATCGAAGTCCAGATCCGCACCGTCGAGATGCACCAGCGAGCCGAGTGGGGCGTGGCTGCGCACTGGGCGTACAAGGAGGGCTCCGACAAGCCCGCTGACATCGACTGGCTGAGCCGCATCATCGACTGGCAGGAGGAGATCTCCGATCCGGCCCAGTTCATGCAGAGTCTGAAGACCGACCTGGAGCAGGGCGAGGTGTTCGTCTTCACGCCCAAGGGGCGCGTGATCACGCTGCCGGTCGGCTCCACCACCGTCGACTTCGCCTACGGCGTCCACACCGAGGTCGGCCATGCGTGCATCGGTGCCAAGGTCAACGGCCGGCTCGTGTCGCTCGACCACGTGCTGGCCAGCGGCGACAACGTCGAGATCTTCACCTCCAAGGTCGAGACGGCCGGGCCGTCGCAGGACTGGTTGACGTTCGTCGCTTCGCCGCGGGCACGCAACAAGATCCGTCAGTGGTTCAGCCGTGAGCGTCGCGTCGACATGGTCGAGGCCGGTCGTGACGATCTCACCTCGGAGCTCCGGCGTGAACGTCTGCCGGTGCAACAGGTGTGGAAGTCCGTCCAGTTGCACGATGTCGTGACCGAGTTGAGTTACGTCGACCTCGACGCCCTGCTCGCAGCCATCGGTGAGCACCACGTGTCGGCGAAGTCGGTCGCGCAACGTCTCGCCAAGGGGTTCCGGTCGGGTGACGAGGACGATCAGATGCCCGTCACCATCAGCTCTCCCCGTCGAGAACGTGCGGACGCCGGACGGTCACGAGTCGGAATCCACGTCGAGGGGCTCGACGACGTCCTCGTGCGGCTGGCGAACTGCTGCACGCCGATGCCGGGCGACGGCATCATCGGCTTCGTCACACGGGGCCGGGGCGTGAGCGTGCACCGTTCCGACTGCGCGAATGCGGTGTCGTTGATGGCCGAGCAGGCGACGCGGATGATCGAGGTCGAGTGGGACGGCGGTGAGCAGCGCGGCGCCACCTTCGTCGCCGGGGTCGAAGTCGTGGCGCTCGATCGGTCGCGTCTGCTTGCGCGACGTCACGAACGCGCTCGCCGACCATCACGTCAACATCCTGTCCTGTCAGACCGTGACCGGCAGCGACCGCGTCGCGAAGATGCGCTTCGAGTTCGAGTTCGCCAACCCCGGCTATCTCGACGCGGTGATCCGCACGATCAAGGGCGTCGATTCGGTGTACGACGCATATCGCCTGATCCCGGGCGCAGCCACGCCGGTAGCCTGACCGGCCGTGCCAGCGTTCCAGACCAGTCCCGGCATGCGGGACATCCTGCCGCCCGAGAGCGGGCGTTGGCGTCGGTTCACCGACGTGTTCGCCGACGTGGTCGAACGCGCCGGGTACGGACAGATCATCACGCCGCTGCTCGAGGACCTGGGTGTCTTCACCCGGATCGGTGATGCGACCGATGTGGTCACCAAGGAGATGTACGACTTCGTCGACAAGGGCGAGCGCCACATCGCCCTGCGGCCCGAGATGACGGCGAGCGTGTGCCGTGCCTTTGCCGAGCACCGGCCCACGGTGCCGTGGAAAGTGTTCTACTCGGGCTCGAACTTCCGCTACGAGAAGCCGCAACGCGGCCGTTATCGCCAGTTCGATCAGGTCGGCATCGAGGTGCTCGGCTCCGACGATGCGTTGCTCGACGTCGAGGTCATCGCTCTGGCCTCGGAGTTCTATGCCCGCTTGGGGCTGCGCCAGGTGACGCTCGTCGTCAACAGCCTCGGCGAGCCCGACGACCGGGCCCGATACGTCGAGGCGCTGCGACGGCATTTCTCGGCTGCCGGCGACCAGCTGAGCGAACAGTCACGAGCGACGCTCGACCGCAACCCGCTGCGGGTGCTCGACTCCAAGCGTGAGTCACGACCAGGCGCTGATCGCCGCCGCCCCCCAGATCAGCGAGTTCCACAGCGCCGACGCAGCGGCTCATTTCGCACGCGGTGCTCGACGGGCTGCGGGCGCTCGACATCGCGTTCACGATCGAGCCGAAGCTCGTGCGCGGGCTCGACTACTACCGACGCACGATCTTCGAGTTCCAGGGCGGCACGCTCGACTCGGCGCAGAACGCACTCGGTGGCGGTGGCCGGTACGACGGCCTCGTCGAGGCGCTCGGCGGGCCCGCCACGCCCGGGATCGGGTTCGCGCTCGGTGTCGATCGAACACTGATCGCATGTGACGACGAGGGCGTCTTCGTCGCCGAACCCGTCGAGCTCGATGCGTTCGTCGTCGACGTCACCGGCGGGCTCCAGGCCGTCGCCATCACCGCTGAGTTGCGAGCCGCAGGGTTCGCCGCCGACCGGGGGTACGACAACCGGTCGATGAAGGCCCAGATGAAGCTCGCCAATCGCAGCGGCGCCCGTTTCGCCGTGATCATCGGCGACGACGAACTCGCCGCCGGCACCGTCGTCGTCAAGCCGATGCATGGCGAGGGCGAGCAGCGTGCCATCGCCCGGTCCGAAATCTCCACCCACCTCACTGCCCACCTCGCCGTCCCCTGACCAGAATTGAATCGAACCATGAGCGACCACACGACTTCCTCCAGCGCAACCAGCATGCGCACCCATCTGTGCGGCGAGCTGCGCAGCGATCACATCGGCCGGACCGTCAGCGTCTGCGGCTGGGTCGGGCGCCGCCGGGAGCACGGCGAGCACCTTGCGTTCATCGACCTGCGTGACCATTCGGGCATCATCCAGTGCGTCATCAATGACGACGTCGACGTGCGAAGCGAGTACGTGCTGCGCATCACCGGTGTCGTGCGTCAGCGTCCCGAGGGCACGCTCAACGAAGGCCTGCCGACCGGTCAGGTCGAGATCGGCGACTGCCATGTCGAGAACCTGCGTCAGGCCACCCCGCCACCGTTCCCGATCGACGCCCGTGCCGACGATGTCGACGAGAACGTCCGCCTCCAGCATCGCTATCTCGACCTGCGACGCGAGCGGATGCAGAAGAACCTGCGGGTGCGCTCGAAGATCAACGCTGCGGTGCGCAACGCGATGGACGCTCAGGGTTTCGTCGAGGTCGAGACACCGATGCTGGTGCCGTCGACGCCCGAGGGGGCCCGCGAGTTCCTCGTGCCGTCGCGTAAGGAGCCGGGCTCGTTCTATGCGCTGCCACAGTCGCCGCAGCTGTTCAAGCAGCTGCTGATGGTTGCCGGCTTCGACCGGTACTACCAGATGGCGCGCTGCCTGCGCGACGAGGATCTGCGCGCCGACCGCCAGTACGAGTTCATGCAGCTCGACATGGAGATGAGCTTCGTCACGCAGGACGACGTGCTCGACGCCGTCAGTGAGGCCGTGCTCGACGCGGCCGAGGCGGCGACGGGTGAGCGGCCACAGCCGATCGAACGGATCACGTGGCGCGAAGCAATGGATCGTTTCGGCATCGACAAGCCCGACATGCGGTTCGGGCTCGAGCTGACGGAGCTGACACCGATCTTCTCTGCCACGGAGTTCAAGGCGTTCGCCGGTGCCGGTGCGATCAAGGGCATCCGGGTACCGGGAGGCGCCTCCGAGTACGGCCGCAATCAGCTCGACAAGCTCACGGATCGGGCGAAGTCGCTCGGCGCCAAGGGGCTCGTGTGGCTCAAGACCACCGATGACGGCTTCGATTCCCCTGTGGCCAAGTTCCTCTCGGACGAGGAAGCGGCGGGCCTGCGTTCGGCCATGGATGCGCAGGCCGGCGACCTGATCCTGATCGTCGCCGACGAGTGGATGACCACGTGCGAGGTGCTCGGCACCCTCCGCAACGACATCGGTCGCCCGCCAGTGCACGAGGGGCCGTACCGATACGTCTGGGTCGTCGAGTTCCCGCTGTTCGTTGGCGTCGACAAGGAGTCGGGGCGCCCGAAGCCGGGGCACCACCCGTTCACCCGGCCGCATCCCGACGACGTCGACACTGATCGAATCCGATCCGCTGGCGGTGCGGTCGATCGCGTACGACCTCGTGCTCAACGGCTGGGAACTCGGCTCCGGATCGATCCGAATCCACGAGGCCGACCTTCAGCGGCGTGTGTTCCACGCCCTCGGGATCTCCGACGAAGAAGCCGAGCGCAAGTTCGGCTTCTTCCTCAACCCGTTCGACTACGGCGCACCGCCCCACGGTGGGTTTGCGTTCGGACTCGACCGCCTCGTAGCGATTCTGGCGGGCGAGGAGAACATTCGCGAGGTCATCGCCTTCCCCAAGACCCAGTCGGGCAGCGATCCAATGACCAACTCGCCGATCCCGGGTGACGTCAAGGCGCTCGCGGAGCTCGGCCTCAAAGTCCTTCCTCCCGCCACCTGACGCGCTGCTGGTCTGCCACGATGGCGAGATGAGTTTCGACACCGAGATCACTCGTGACGGCGAGACGCTGGTCGGGCCGCTGCGATCGCCGGCGCAGATGCTGGCCGAGCAGGAGTACGCCGGCCACACGAGCGTGCACGACGAGGCGACCGCCGCACAGCTCGGCCTCGCCGGGGCGCCCATCGAAGGGCCGACCCACTTCAGCCAGATCGACCCACTCGCGGTCGAACGCTGGGGCCAGGCGTGGTTCGAACGAGGCTGCGTCAGTTCGCACTTCCTGAACATGGTCGTGGAGGGCGAACAGGTCAGCGCTGCCCTCGAGCCGGTGACGTCCACCCTGGCGCGCATCAGCGCCGAGAAGGCCGACGGCACACCCGTACTCACCGGGACGGCAACGATCGGGAGCGACGACACGACCGAGTTGGACGAGCGTCGGCAGCGGGCGCTCGTCGATCCCGGCAAGCTGTACATCGTCGACCGGCTGGAGCTGGGCATGATCGTCGCGGTCGACGAGCCCGTCACGATGGGCTTCGACGACCACAACGGGAGCCTCTATCCCTTCACGTTGGCGCAGAAGCTCGCCAAGATCACGGAGCCCTCGTCGTGGTACCTCGCCGATGGCGACAGCCCGTGGGGCCGTCCTGTCGTGCCGACGGAGATGATCAGCGTCATCGCGCACCGGTCGAACGCCCACTTTCCGGTGCGTGGCCCGGCGATCGGGCTCTTCATCGACCTCGAAGTCCGCTTCGTCGATGGCCCGGTGTTCGTCGGACAGCCCTACGTCGTCGAGCACACGCTCGTGGGAATCGGCCAGAGCAAGCGCGTCGAGTCGTACTGGACCGAATCGACCCTGACCGACGCCGAGACCGGGATCCATGCTGCCACGGTCGTGCTCCACCAGGGTGTGTTCAAGGCGTCGTACGCCGACTATCCGGCCGACAGCTGACGGGTCGTCGCGTCAGCGTTCCTCGGGGTACACGACGCCGAGTTGGGCGCGGATGTCGTCGAGGAGTTCCATCGTCGACACGGTCGTGGCGAGCGAGATCACATCGCTCTCACGGTGGCCGTCGCGGATGCGCTCCATTGCGTGCTGTGCCTCGTGGGCGAGGCCGTGGTTGGGGAGGTCGACATGCACCGGTTCCTCGCCGGCGATGCGGACGGTGAAGCCCGAGGGGAACCAGAACGGTGCGTCGACGTCGATGCGGCCCAAGGTGCCGTAGACCGAGGCGCGCAGGCTCGTCGCCATGTCGAGTGAGGTGTGGAACACACCGATCGCTCCGCTGGAGTACGACACCACACCACCGACGGTGGCATCGACGCCGGTCTCGCCGAGCGTGCCGATCACCTTCGCCTCGACGGGGTCGCCGGCGAGAAAACGGGCGAATGTGACCGGATAGATGCCGACGTCGAGCATCGCGCCCCGGCGAGGTCGGCGCGACGGTGGCGTCCGTCGGGATCGAAGACCGAGATGCCGAAGTTGGCCTCCACGACCTTCAATTCGCCGATCTCGCCGTCGAGCACCCGTTGGCGGACCTCGACCACGGCCGGGATGAACCAGGTCCACATCGCCTCCATCAGGAAGCGGTCGTTGCGGCGCGCGGCGTCGACCATCTCACGCGCCTGGCCGGCGTTGAGAGCGAACGCCTTCTCGCACAGTACGTGTTTGCCGGCATCGAGTGCGGCAATCGTCATGGCATGGTGATGGCTGTGGGGCGAGGCGATGTAGACGATGTCGACGTCGGGATCGGCGAAGAGGGCCTCGTAGGTACCATGCGCGTTCGGGATCTCGAATCGTGCCGCGAAGCTGTCGGCGGCTTCCTGGGTGCGTGATCCCACGGCGGTGATTCGGGCATCGGGAAGCGTCGCGAGGGCGTCGCACATACTGGCAGCGATGCCGCCAGTGGCGGCGATGCCCCAACGAAGGGGTTCGTGTTCGGTCATGGCCGGACCGTAGCCCGGATCGTGGCGGTATCACCGAGCGCCCCGGTAACGCTGTCACATCCCCCACGTATGGTGCGTGGTGACCGACTCCTCCCGCTGGAAGCAACGAGAAGGAGCAGAGACATGACTGAATCAGATGCAGCTGACACGCCGGCGAACATCGCCGTGTTGCGCGGTGCGGTCCGTGGGGAACCGGTGACCCGAGTGCTGCCGTCGGGCGGCGTCGTCGTGCAGTTCGACGTGTCCACGACCGTGAGGTCTCGGGGCACGGTCTCGAACACGTCCGTTCCGGTCGCGTGGGCTGATCCGTCGAGTGCGTCGACGGCGTGCCTGGTCGACGGCAACGAACTGGTCGTGGTCGGCACGGTGCAGCGACGCTTCTTCCGGGTCGGCGGGGCTACTCAGAGCCGTACCGAGGTGGTGGCCGAGTCGGTCATCCCGGCCCGACGGCGCAAGCAGGTCGACGCCGTGCTCGACGCGGTGCTCGATCGACTGTGCCCTTCGTGAGGTGCCGCCGTTTCACACGAGACTGCGGATGACGAGGCCCGTTCGCAGCTTCGGCGTGAAGAACGTCGACTTGGGTGGCATCAGAGCGCCTTCGCGGGCGGTTCGCTCGATCTCGGCGACGCTCACCGGTCGGATCAGCACCGCAGCAACGGCGGTACTCGACGTGACTGCCTCGACGACGTGGTCGACACCGTGTTGATAGGCGACGCGATGGTCGAGGTCGGCCAGTGCATGCTCGAGCCAGGCGCCGTCGAGTGCCCGCACCGAGTCGAAGGCCCCGGGTCGCGGTGACAGCCACTGTGCGGAGCCATCTGGAGCGACGAGGCAGAGCACCCCCTCGGCATCCATCGTTGCAAGCGGTGTCGACGCCGACGACGCCGGCGTCGGAGCGTTCGAACACGGCGTCGAGCGCAGTGGTCAGATCCTCGAGTGTCACATCGTGATAGAGCCGGTGGATCGCCTCGACCGACAGCTGATCGGCCACGAGTTCGTTGACGAACGCCAGTGTCTCGTCGGCGGGCGACGGCTGGTTGCCGTTGCCGGCGCGAACCTCGTCGCGGTAGGTGCGACTGATGCCGTAGCGATGGTGGCCGTCGGCAATGAGGACGTCGTCGGTGGCGATCAGCGCGGCAATGGCCTCGACTCGCGCCGGATCCGACACCCGCTCGATCACGTGCTCGACGCCGTCGACGGTCACCGAACTCAGCGGCTCACCCGGCTCGGCGAGCAGGTCGGTCAAGCCCGTCGCGAGCGAGAGTCCCCACACGGGCGACAAGTTGGCCTGCGTGGCCCGCGTGAGATCGAGCCGGTCGGTCGACGCCTTGGGAGTCACCCGCTCGTGGGGGAGCACCCCACCGGCACCCTCGTCGACGACTTCGAGGCCGCCCAACACGCCGGCGATGTCGCGCGCGGCGCCCGTCGAGTCGGTGAAGCGCATGCGGTAGATCGTGAACGTCGGGACGTCGTCGTACTCCATCACGCCGGCGTCGATCCACTCGTCGAGCGTGGTCGCAGCGTCGAGATATCGGTCGGGGCCCTGAGACTCCCGCGGCACGTCGACGTGGGTGATGTTGAATCGACTGCGCGCTCCCAGCTCGTCGAGGTCGGTCGCGGACAGCACGTCGTACGGCGGGGCGATGAGATCGTCGATCGTGCGGTTGCTGTAGCGCAGGGCGGGGAATGGAGTGAATCGCGGCACGACGACAGGATGCCATCGTTGACCCCCCGTGCTGCAACGATCGCCCGTGTGAACGGTCGTGCCGAGAGATGGGACGACGTCGACACGGTCCTCTGCGACCTCGACGGTGTCGTGTGGCTCGCCCATGAGCCGATCGTCGGATCGGTCGAGGCGATCGCCCAGCTACGTGCATCGGGCCGACGGGTGATGTTCGTCACCAACAACTCGGCGGCGGTTCGCGCACAACACGAAGCCGCACTCGCAGCGATCGGGATTCCGGCGGTGGGTGACGTGGTGAGTTCCGCGATGGCGGCGGCGTTGCTGGTGCAGCCGGGTGATCGGGTGCTCGTCGCGGGTGGTCCCGGCGTCGTCGAGGCGCTCGAGGAGCGAGGGGCCGACGTGGTCCTCAACGACGGGCAGGGGAGCCCCGTCGGCTTCGACGCAGTGGTCGTCGGGTTGCACCGTGATTTCGACTTCGACCGTTTGGCGGTGGCATCGGCAGCAGTGCGCGCCGGTGCCCGACTGATCGGTACCAACACCGACGCCACCTATCCGACGCCGACGGGCCTGGCGCCGGGCGGCGGTTCGATCCTCGCCGCGATCGCCACCGCTGCCGGTGTCGAGCCCGTCATCGGCGGCAAGCCCCATGCGCCCATGGCCGACCTGATTGCCCGGTTGGTGTCGACGCCCGGGACGACGTTCGATCCGTCCTGCACCCTGATGGTCGGCGACCGTCCGGAGACCGATGGGCTGTTCGCGCAGCGTCTCGGTTGCCGCTTCGCGCTCGTTCGTTCAGGGGTGTCGCAACCCGAAACGCACATCGACGACGACATCGTGGTGGACCTCGACCTGGCCGATCTCGCCTCGGTCGCGGCGCGTCTCGTTTCGACCCCTGACCAGGGCGCAGTAGCCTGACGGTCATGGCAAAAACAACATTGCAACGACTGGTCGACGCAGGCGTCGAATTCAGTGACATCTCTCGCAAGCAGGCCGAGTCCATCGTTCAGTCGATGGTGAAGGCCGGCGAGGTCCGGCGCGACGACGCCGAGAAGGCGGTGCAGACACTCCTCGATCGTGGTCGTGAGACCTCCGAGAACATGCAGCGCGAGTTCTCCAAGCAGATGACCTGGCTCTCGGAGCGCTTCGACGAACTCGAGGACCGTTTCGAGGAGCTCGCCGACAGGATCGCCGAGCGTGTCAAGGCCGAGGTGAACAACGCGACGCCGGCCAAGAAGGCGCCGGCCAGGAAGACGGCTGCCAAGAAGGCTCCGGCCAAGAAGACGGCTGCCAAGAAGGCTCCCGCGAAGAAGACTCCGGCCAAGAAGGCTCCGGCCAAGAAGACGGCTGCGAAGAAGGCTCCGGCCAAGAAGGCCGCCGCTCCGAGCACACCCGCCGGCTGATCATTCTGTGGCGGCTCGTCGACGACTCGACGCCGAACTCGTTCGGCGCGAGCTGACGGCGAGCCGCACCGAAGCGCAACACCTCATCGCCGCCCATCGTGTCCGGGTGAACGGCGCAGTCGCCGACAAGGCATCCCGCCAGGTCGCAGCCGCCGACGCCGTGGTGATCGAAGGCCCTCCCGCCCGATTCGTCGGGCGGGGCGCCGAGAAACTCGATCATGCGCTCGCCGTCTTCGACGTCGACGTGACGGGCCGGCTGGCTCTCGACGTCGGCGCCTCCACGGGCGGGTTCACCGACTGCCTCCTCCAACGAGGTGCCGCCCATGTGATCGCGCTCGACGTCGGGCACGGTCAGTTGCACGAGCGTCTCCGCGCCGACGACCGGGTCACCAATCTCGAACGGTGCAACGTGCGTCACGCCGATCTCGACACCATCGGCGGACCCGTCGATGTCGTGGTCGGCGATCTGTCGTTCATCTCGCTGCGGCTCGTGATCCCGATCCTCACGCGTCTGTGCCAACCTGGGTCACCGATGATCCTGCTCGTCAAGCCGCAATTCGAAGCTGGTCGTCAGGAAGTCGACAAGGGGCGCGGCGTGATCACCGATCCGGTCGTCCACGAACGGGTGCGCAGCGAGGTCGCCGACGCGTTGCATGCGGCCGGCTGCGACATCGTCGGCTGGACGACTTCGCCCCTCACGGGCGCCGACGGCAATGTCGAGTTCCTCGTCCACGCACGGACAGCGGCCGCGTGATGCAGGCCATCGCCCTCGTCGCCCATCACGAACGATCCACCGCCCGCCGGTATGCGCTCGAGGCGCAGCGGTGGTGTCGTGACCATGGCATCGAGTTCTGGATGCCGGGTGAGGATGCTGCCGCACTCGATCTCGCCGACGCCGCGAGCGACAGGCCCGTCGGCGAGGCCGACCTGGTCCTGAGCCTCGGTGGCGACGGCACCATGCTCCGCTCGGTCCGGCTGCTCGAAGGAGCAGCCGTGCCCCTGCTGGGTCTGAACCTGGGTTCGCTCGGCTACCTCACGGAGGTCGAACCCGATCGCCTCGACGAGGCCTTGACGAAGATCTTCGCCGGTGCCGCATCCGGCAGTTGGCACCTCGACGAACGGATGATGCTCGACGTGGCGGTCAACGGGACCCGTGTGGGTCGTGCCCTCAACGAGGCAGTCGTCGAGAAGGCCGAGTCGGGACACACCGTTCGTCTGCTGGCGCGCATCGACGGCGAACCCTTCACGTACTACGCCGCCGACGGGCTCATCGTGGCGACGCCGACAGGGTCGACGGCATACTCGCTGTCCGCACGGGGCCCGATCGTTTCGCCGCGCCACCGGGCGATGCTGCTCACGCCGGTGTCGCCACACATGTTGTTCGATCGCACGCTCGTTCTCGATCCTTCCGAGGTGATCGAGATCGAGGTGTCGGGTCATCGGCTCGCCGCGCTCACACTCGACGGGCACGCGGCCGGATCGCTCGACGACGGCGACGTCGTGCGGTGCTCGCCATCCGACGCCACTGCGAACTTCGTGCGCTTCGGTGGCGAGCGGTACCACCAGATCCTGAAGGCCAAGTTCGGCCTGGCCGACCGTTGATGCTGACCGAACTGCACATCGAGAACCTCGGCGTCATCGAACGCATCGAGATCGTGCTCGGCTCCGGTCTGACAGCGGTCACCGGCGAGACCGGGGCGGGCAAGACGATGCTGGTCGAGGCGATCGAGCTGCTCGTGGGGGGACGGGCCGACGCGTCGATGGTTCGCCACGGCGCCGACGAGGCACGTCTCGACGGACGTCTCGTCACCCCCGACGGCACCGAGACGGTGTTGACGAGGGTGATCCCGACATCGGGTCGGTCACGGGCGTACGTCAACGGTCGTCTGGCCACTGTTGCCTCGCTCGCCGAGGCTGCTGCCGACGCCGTCGACCTGCACGGCCAACACGCCCACCAGTCGCTGCTGTCGACGGCGACTCAGCGCGCCGCGCTCGACGAGTACGGCGCCATCGATCTCGGACCACTTCGTGCGGCGCGAGCACGACTGACCGAGATCGACGCGGAATTGGCTGCCCTCGGCGGAGATGAACGGGCGCGAGCGAGAGAAATCGATCTGCTGCGGTTCCAGGTCGACGAACTCGACGCAGCAGCCGTCGTCGACGCAGGAGAGGACGAGCGTCTCGATGCCGAGGAATCGGTGCTCGCCGACGCGACGGCTCACCGCGACGCCGCGGCGGTGGCGGTGGCAACGATGTCCGACGACGGTGGAGCGCACGATGCGATTGCGGTGGCGCTCGGAGCGCTCGACGGACGCTCTCCGTTCGCCGAGCAGGCGACACGGCTCCGGGACGTACTCGCTGAACTCGACGACGTGGTCGGCGAGATCCGCGCGGCGGGGAACGGATCGACGAGTCGCCCGAGCGGTTGGCCGAGATCCGTGAGCGCCGCCAGGTGCTCAAGAATCTGCGCCGCAAGTACGGAGACGACCTGGCGGCAGTGATGACGTTCCATGCGGAGTCGGCCAGTCGGCTCGCCGAGCTCGAACAGTTCGACGAGCGTGCCGCTCGACTCGACCTGGCACGCCAGGACGCACTGGCGGCCGAACTCGTTGCTGCCGAGGCGGTGGGACGGCGCCGTCGCGAGGTCGGGCCGCTGCTCGCGTCGGCTGTCGAGACCGAACTGCGCCGCTTGGCGATGCCCCACGTGTCGATCGGCGTCGAGATCGGTGATCATCCCGACGATCACCCCGGCGATCGAGTCCAGTTCCTGCTGGCGGCGAACCCGGGATCGCCCCTCTTGCCGCTCACCCGGGTGGCCTCGGGCGGCGAACTCGCCCGCGCGATGCTCGCACTGCGGCTCGTGCTGTCTCGTGCCGCCGGCCGAGCCGAGGGCGGCCGCACGCTGGTGTTCGACGAGGTCGATGCCGGGATCGGCGGAGCGGCGGCCCAGGCGATCGGCGATGCACTCGCACAGCTGGGCCGGTCACATCAGGTGCTCGTGGTGACGCACCTCGCCCAGGTGGCCGCAGCGGCCGACGTGCAGATCGCAGTCGCCAAGACGGTGCGCGACGGCGAGACATTCGCCCACGCGGCGCGCATCGAGGGTGAGCATCGTGTGGCAGAGGTGGCGCGGATGCTGTCGGGGTCGACGACCGAATCGGCCCTTGATCACGCTCGGGAGCTCCTCGAGCGCTGATCGTCGTGTTCCGACGCCGCGAGGCGGCAACGTCCGAACGAGGATTGATTCGTGGGATTCCACGGGGCAGTCGCTCGGCGGGGTATGGTGATCTCCCGTCATGGTGTCGTGCGGACATCGGGAATCGAGACGGAGGATTGGCAGATGCCGAAGCACATTTTCGTGACGGGAGGCGTTGCCAGCTCGCTCGGTAAGGGCCTGACTGCCTCCTCGCTCGGTCGGCTGCTCAAGCTGCGTGGCCTTCGGGTCACGCTCCAGAAGCTCGATCCGTACATCAACATCGATCCGGGCACGATGAACCCGTTCGAACACGGCGAGGTGTTCGTGACCGACGACGGTGGTGAGACCGACCTCGACCTCGGCCACTACGAGCGATTCATCGACGAGAATCTGTCGCGCAACTCCAACGCCACGACCGGCTCGATCTACCAGGCAGTGCTCGCGGCCGAACGTCGTGGCGACTACCTCGGCAAGACCGTTCAGGTGATCCCGCACATCACCGACGAGATCAAGCGCCGCGTCCAACGGGTGGCTCACGACGACGTCGATGTGGTGATCACGGAGGTGGGCGGCACCGTCGGCGACATCGAGATCCTGCCGTTCCTCGAGGCGATCCGTCAGTTCCGCAACATGGTCGGGCGCGACAACGTCTGCTACATCCATGTCACCCTCGTGCCGTTCATCGGCCCGTCGGGTGAGCAGAAGACCAAGCCCACGCAGCACTCGGTCACCGAGCTGCGCAGCCGCGGTATCCAGCCCGACGTGATCGTGTGCCGAAGCGAGGAGCCGCTGTCGGACGATCTGAAGCGCAAGATCTCCAGCCTGTGCGACGTCGAGGAACGTGCGGTCGTCAACGCCGCTGACGCCAAGAACATCTACGAGCTGCCGTTGATCCTGCACGACGAGGGCCTCGACGACTTCGTCTGTGAACTGCTGCGTCTCGACGGCCGCCCGGATCTGACGTACTGGGAACAGTTCGTCGCCAAGGTCGAGGCGGCAACGACCCCCGTACGGATCGGTCTCATCGGCAAGTACATCGAGCTCCCGGACGCGTACCTCTCGGTGGTCGAGAGCCTCAAGCATGCCGGATTCCACCATGGAGCCGATGTCGAGATCGTCTGGGTCCAGTCCGAGACCGTCGAAGGCCTGCTCGCGGCCGGGCAGCTCGATCATCTCGATGGCATCGTCATTCCTGGCGGGTTCGGCTACCGGGGTGTCGAAGGCAAGATCGCCGCCGCCCGGTACTCGCGCGAGGAGGGAGTGCCCTGCCTCGGTCTGTGTCTCGGACTGCAGGCGATGACCATCGAGTTCGCCCGGGACGTGGTCGGTCTGGTCGACGCCAACTCCACCGAGTTCGACCCCACGACGCACCATCCGGTCATCGACCTGATGTTGGAGCAGCGAGGCATCGAGGACAAGGGTGGCACGATGCGCCTCGGTGCGTACTACGCCGTACTCGCATCGGGTTCACAGGTCGCGGCGCGTACGGAGAGCCCGTCGTGAGCGAACGTCACCGTCATCGCTACGAGTTCAACGAGCGCTACCGCGGCCAACTCGAAGAGGCCGGGCTCTGGTGTTCGGGGACATCGCCCGACAACCGTCTCGTGGAGTTCATCGAGCTGCCCGGTCACCCGTTCTGGGTGGGCACCCAGGCACACCCGGAGTTCAAGAGTCGCCCCGATCGACCACATCCGTTGTTCCGTGAACTGATCGCTGCAGCACTGGCGCGACGTGCCGCCACCGATCCGGCACCGGCTGTCGAATCCACTGTTGCCGAGTCTGGCGTTGTCGAGACGGTTGCGCCGGTGGAGCCGTCGTTGTCGTCGTGAACGATGACGCGGTCTTCCGACGGGTGTCGGAGTCGGTCATCCACGAGGGACACGTCTGGAACCTGGCGGTCGCCGAGTTCGAGGCGCCCGACGGATCGACGTTTCGGCGCGACATCGTCCGTTCGCCCGGCGCCGTCGGTGTGGTGCCGCTGGTCTTCGACGCCGAGGGGAACCCGTCGGTCGTGCTCGTCTCGCAGTATCGGCCCCCGTACGAGCGCAGCGTGATCGAGATCCCGGCCGGCATGCGTGACATCGATGGCGAGGACACCGCCGAGGTCGCACGTCGCGAACTGATCGAGGAGGCGGGTCTCGAAGCCGAACATCTCGACCTGCTGACCGAGATCCTGCCGTCGCCCGGGATGACCGATTCGGTGACGACGCTGTATCTGGCCACTGGCTGCACACCGGTACCGCATGATCGCCATGGCCCGGAAGAGGAGCACATGGAGGTGATCCACGTGCCACTCGGCGAGGCGGTTGCGATGGTCGAACGTGGTGAGATCGCCGACGCCAAGTCGGTGGTTGCGCTGCTCCTGACCGAACGCCGTCTGCGCGCCTCGGACCACCCGAGGGTCACGGGCTGAGCCGGGGGCGACGAGCCGCCCGATGTTGCCACTCGAGGTCGAGGAGTTCCTGTCGTGGATGGTCGCCGAGAAGGGGCGGGCACCGAACACCTTGGCGGCCTACCGGCGGGATCTCACGGGCTACTGCGTATGGCTCGACGCGCACGGATCGACGCCGCTCGACGTCGATCATCAGCAGCTGGTCGCGTTCGTGGGGGAGCGACGCGCGACCGGTGCGGCAACGTCGTCGATCGCCCGTCAACTCGCGGCGATCAGGATGCTGCACCGCTACCTGTCGATCGAGGGCGAGCGGCGCGACGACCCCGCTGGCGATCTCGAAGGTGTTCGAGTGCCCGCCGGCATACCCAAACCTCTCACCGAGGCCCAGGTGATCAGCCTCATCGACGCCGTCGTGGTCACCGAGCCGATTCACCGACGTGACCTCGCGTTGATCGAACTGCTCTACGCCACCGGGGCTCGCATCTCCGAGGCAGTTGGGCTGTCGATCGGGGAGATCGATCTCGGTGCGCGACTCGTGCGGCTGTACGGCAAGGGATCCAAGGAGCGGATCGTTCCCTTCGGATCGACCGCGGCCGCAGCACTCGACGACTGGTTCTCACCGAGCGGCCGTCCCGCGATGATGCCCGATCAGTGGCGTTCACGTGGCGACGCCGAAGCGGTGTTCCTGAACACGGTGGTGGCCGACTGAGCCGCCAGGCGGCCTGGGCGGTGATCAAGCGGTACGGAGATCGCGCGGGATCGGCGGGGAGTTGTCGCCGCATGTCCTGCGCCATTCCTGCGCCACCCATCTGCTCGATCACGGCGCCGACCTGCGCGTGGTCCAGGAGATGCTCGGCCATGCGTCGATCTCGACGACACAGATCTACACCAAGGTCAGCCAGGAGCGCCTGTGGGACGTCTACCGCTCGGCGCACCCCCGGGCCACACTGGTTCGATGAGCGAGCGCCGGTCCGGTCACCAAGGTATGGCATCTGGTGGCTGATTCGTCACGTCGTTACGCCCGACCCCGCCGTCCGTCGACGACGAGGTGTGGGTCGAGGGGTACCTG
The DNA here is from genome assembly GCA_963716235.1 of Ilumatobacteraceae bacterium. Lineage (GTDB taxonomy): Bacteria > Actinomycetota > Acidimicrobiia > Acidimicrobiales > Ilumatobacteraceae > Sva-07. Next base: position 21,273 of record CAVQTE010000003.1, read on the forward strand.
CTGGCCGGAGAACGCCGGCTGTGGGTACAGCTGTCGAATCAGGATCGGCGCCACAGCGCCGCGGTCGCTCGTCGGTTCGTGGAGTGCCGACCCATGCGACGCGTGCCGAGATCGCCGGCGCGATCCTGCACGATGTCGGCAAGATCGAGTGCGGGCTGGGACGTTCGGACGCGTCCTCGCGACGGTTGTCGGACCACGGACCCGGTCGTTCCGTGCCTATCACGACCACGAGGACATCGGTGCGGCGATGGCCCGGCGGTCGGCTCCGATCCGGCCACCGTCGAACTGATCGCGGAGCGAGGGCCGGCCTTCGGCGCGCTCGACGCCTCCGATCACGCCTGAGCCGGTCACTCCTCGGGAAGTCAGGCCGAGAGGGGAGCGGCGGGGAGGAGGCCGATGTTGGCGTGGGCGGGGCGAGGGTGGCGGAGGCGACCTCGCGGGCCTTGTCGGCACCGACGCGGAGAAGCCGGGCGAGTTCGCCCGGATCGTCCATCAGCTCGTGGTAGCGGGCCCTGATCGGGTCGAGCACGGCCAGTACCGCCTCGCCGGTGTCGACCTTGAGCGCCCCGTACTGCGCGTACTCCTCGGCGAGGCCTGCGGGGTGCGGCCGGTGACCGCCGCGTTGACTCCAGCAGGTTGGGACCCCGGGCTTGTCGGCACGGTCGTAGCGACGGCATCGGGGCCGGTGTCGGAGTCGGTGACCGCCCGCTTGAACTTCTTCATCGGTCTTCGGGTCGTCGACGAGATAGACGTTCCGGCATCGGAGTCGGCGGACTTCGACATCTTGACCGTGGGGTTCTGCAGGCTCATCACCCGGGCGCCGGCGGCCGGGTGACCCTTCGGGACCACGAACGTCTGACCGAAACGATGATTGAAGCGGAGCGCGATATCTCGGGTGATTTCGACGTGCTGGCGCTGGTCGTCGCCGACCGGGACTTCGTTCGGCGTCGTAGAGCAGGATGTCGGCGGCCTTCAGCGCCGGGTACGTGAACAAGCCGGCGGAGATGAACTGGTGCCGTGCTTGGCGACTTGTCCTTGAACTGGGTCATCCGTTACAGTTCGCCGAAGCTGACGGTGCAGTCCATGATCCAGCCGAGTTGGCTGTGCTCGGGAACGTGGCTCTGCACGAAGATCGTGGCGACATCGGGGTCGAGCCCGATGGCGAAGAACATCGCTGCCAGCGACATCGTCTGACGGCCGAGCACGTCGGGCTCCTCGGTGACCGTGAGCGCATGCAGGTCGACGATGCCGTGGAACGCGTCGCAGGAGTGCTGTCCGACGACCCAGTTCCGCAGTGCACCGAGGTAGTTGCCGAGATGGACGTCGCCGGTCGGCTGCATGCACGACAGCACACGTGTCGTCGAGTTGCCGGCCGAGTTACTGGAAGGGTCGGTCACGGGCGACGACGATACCCCGTCGGGCCCCCGGCGCTCCGGTAGGTTGTGCCCCGATGGCCCTCGACGCTTCCCCCCACGTCGTCTCCACCCCCGTCTACGAGGGGCCCTTCGACATGCTCCTGCAGCTGATCCTGCGCGAACAGGTCGACATCTACGAGGTGAACCTGTCGAACATCGTCGACGCCTATCTCGTCGAGATCGAGAAGATGCAGTTCCTCGACCTCGACGTGGCCACGGGCTTCCTGCTCATCGCGGCGACGCTCGTCGAACTCAAGGCCCGCCGGCTGCTGCCGAACATGACCGACATCGACCTCGACGACGAACTGGCGTTGTGGGAGGAGCGTGACATGCTGCTCGCCCGCCTCCTCGAAGCCAAGACGTTCAAGGATGTCGCCCAGGTGTTCTCCCGCCTCGCCGACGATGCCGATCTGTCCTTCCCGCGCGTGGTCGGCCCCGACGAACGCTTCGCCGACGTCGTTCCCGACATGCTCGAGGGCACCAGCGTCACCAGCCTGCGCAACGCCGCGGTTCGGGCGCTCACGCCCAAGCCGGTGCCCGTCGTCGACCTGTACCACGTCAATCCGATCACCACGACGGTGGCCGACGCCGTGGCCGAACTCATCGACGAACTGCCCCGCGCCGGACGCATCACGTTTCGACGTCTCACCGCCGACTTCGCCGACCGCATCGAGGTCATCATCCGGTTCCTCGCGGTGCTCGAGCTGTACAAGCAGGGCGCGGTCGAACTCGACCAGCCCGAGCGGTTCGGCGACATCGAGGTCATCTGGACCGCCGACGCCGAGTTCGACACGGGGTCGATCCTCATCGACGCCTACGAGGGCTGAGCACCGTGTCCGACGAATTCAGCGGCAACGACGAATCACCGGCGAACCCGTCGACGATCGGGTCGCCGAGTACAAGCGCGCGATCGAGTCGATCGTGCTGGTGGCCCACGACCCCGTTCCCGCCGAACTCCTCGCGCAGCTGCTCGAGGAGCCGACGGTCATGGTCGAGCAGTGGTGTGAGGAACTCGCCGAGGCGTACGTCGCGTCCGGTCACGGGTTCGAACTGATCCACATCGCCGGCGGATGGCGCTATCAGACCGCGTCCGACCTGACGCCGTACGTCGAACGTTTCCTGCTCCACGACCAGCGTGCCCGGCTGTCCGGAGCCGCACTGGAGACGCTGGCGATCATCGCCTACAAGCAGCCGATCTCGCGGGGCCAGATCGCCTCGATCCGTGGCGTCGATCCGGACGGCGTCATCCGCACCCTGCAGGCCCGCGGCTACATCGACGAGATCGGACGCGACGACGGGCCCGGCCAGGCAATCCTGTTCGGCACGACCGGCACATTCCTCGAGAAGCTCGGCCTCGCCTCACTCGACGATCTGCCGCCGATCGCCGAATTCATCCCGAGCGCCGAGGTGATCGAAGCGCTCGAAACCGGGCTGCGGATCACACCGATCATCGAGGTGTCGACGAGCACAGGCGGCAGCGCACGATCAGATCAGCGAGCCGTGACCGACCGCACGCCCGAGCCACCACTGTGGGAACAGATGGCTGCCGCCAGCGCTGCGCTGCCGCAGGGTGAACGTCTGCAGAAGGTGCTGGCGGCCACCGGGTACGGCAGTCGCCGGGTGTGCGAAGACCTGATCGCAGCGGGCCGGGTGACGGTCAACGGCGACCGTGGCGGTTCTCGGCCGTCGCGTGGACCCCGACGTCGATCGGGTCGAGGTCGACGGTGCGCCGATCGGCGTGCGCCCCGGCCTCGTGTACTACCTCCTCAACAAGCCCATCGGCGTGATCACGACGGCCGGGACACCCACGGGCGCCAGACCGTGCTCGATCTCGTACCGAGCGACCCACGCGTCTTCTCGGTGGGTCGGCTCGACGTCGACACCGAGGGGCTGTTGCTGCTGACCAATGATGGCCAATTGGCGAACCGGATCGCCCATCCGTCGCACGGCATCGAGAAGGAATACCTCGTGGAGGTGCGCGGCGGTCCGGCTTCGGCCGGGGCACTGCGGTCGCTGCGCGAGGGCGTGGAACTCGACGACGGGATGACGGCGCCGGCCAGAGTGTCGCAGCCGGATCCCGGCGTCCTGCGCCTCGTCATCCACGAGGGCCGCAACCGACAGGTTCGCCGGATGTGCGAAGCCGTGGGGTACCCGGTCACACCGACTCGTGCGCACCCGCATCGGCCCGCTCGTCGATCGATCGTTGCGGCCGGGCCAGCGGCGAGACCTCACCACCGCCGAATGGCGAGCCCTGACAGAGGCGGTCGCCGATGCGTCCGCCAGTACGATCGAAACCCGTGAGTGATGTGCGTCGAGCCAACGTCATCGGCCTCGGGCTGATCGGCGGGTCGGTCGTGCTCGGGCTGCGAAACCTCGGCTGGCACGTGAGCGGTGAAGACGTCGACCGGAGTACGGTGGAGGCCGCGATCGAGCGGGCGTCGTCGACGAACTCGGCGTCGACCCGACTGCCGAGATCACGTTCGTGGCGGTCCCGGTGCTGGCGGCGGCTGATCAGGTCAAACGCGCACTCGCCGAGACGAGCGGCGCGGTCACCGATGTCGGCAGTGTCAAGGCCGCGATCTGTTCGGCCTGCGCCGACCCGCGTTTCGTCGGCGGGCATCCGATGGCAGGCTCCGAACTCGACGGTCTCGACGGCGCCCAGGACGATCTGTTCGAAGGTGCGGTCTGGGTCCTCACCCCGGGCACCGACAGCGACGACTCCGTGTTCGCGAAGGTCGCGTCGATCACCGGATCGCTCGGGGCCGAAGTCGTTGCGCTGTCACCGGAACGTCACGATCAGCTCGTGGCCGTCGTCAGCCACGTCCGCACCTCACCGCTGCCACGCTGATGGGGCTGGCGAGCGAACGCGCCGAGGAACACGCTGCACTGCTGCGGCTCGCTGCCGGCGGATTCCGCGACATGACCAGGGTGGCGAGTGGGCGCCCCGGCATCTGGCTCGACATCTGTGCGGAGAACCGCCCGGCGATCGTCGAGGTGCTGGAATCAGTTGATCGACGGCCTCACCGGAGATGCGCGACATCGTCGATGCCGACGACCGCACAGCTCGATGCCCGTCTCACCGCGGCCCGAACAGGCCAGAGTGAACCTCCCGGCCCGGGTCGTGCATCCCGACGTGCTCGCCGAGGTGCGCATCCCGATTCCCGACCGGGCCGGAGCTGCGGCCGAGGTGTTCACCCTGGCAGCAGAACTCAGCGTCAACATCGCCAGCTTCGAGGTCGTCCACGTCGCCGAGAGCACCCGCGGCGTCGCCGTCGTGCGTCGACCGGGCGCTCGTCGAGCTGTTCCGCGGCGGTCTGCTCGCGCCTGCTTCCGGCCCGCGGTGCAACCGCTGTCATGACCCAGACGCCATCAACACCGGGTGACGGTATCCACCGTGTGCGCCGTGCGGACGGCCCCGTGATCGCCGACGTCCGGGTGCCGCCGTCGAGAGCATCGTCAACCGGGCGCCGACCGTGCCGCTGGCCGAGGGAACCAGCGAGATCGTCGTTGTCCCGGCGACGACACGGCGGCGATGATCACCGCTCCAGCAAGTCGGTGCGGCGTGGGCGTTCGTGTCGACGACGGCGAACGTGTCGCCGACGTGATCGGCACGGGCGGCGAGCTGGCCCGGCCGATGACGCTGACGCCGGCCTGGCCGGCACCACCTCGCGCTCGTCACTGCACTGGCGGCGCTCGGCACCGGCGAGTACACGATCGACGGGGGCCCGCCGCTGCGTGGACGCCCGATGGTCCGCTGCACGAATCGCTCACAGCGCTCGGTGCCAGCGTCGTGCCGGGCGAGACCGCGGGCACCTGCCGGTTACCGTTGCGGGCCCACTTCGCCGAGCCGAGGCCGCGGTCATGCCCGGCGACGTGTCGAGCCAGTACATCACCGCGATGATGCTGATCGCCCCGTACGTACCCGGGGGACTCAAGCTGTGGTTGTCGTCGGGTCTGGTGTCGCGTCCGATCCCAGATGACCCGATCGGTGATGGCTGCGTTCGGTCACACCGACGTCGAATCCGTGACCGTCACGTGATCGTCGGGCCGGGGGAGTACGTCGCGACCGACTTCCGTGTCGAACCCGACGCCAGCTCGGCGAGCTACCCGTTCGCCGCCGCGCGATGGTCGGCGGGGCCGTCAGCGTCCGCGGGCTCGGGAGCGATTCGGTACAGGGGGATGTGCGTTTCGTCGAGATCCTCGAATCGATGGGCTGCCTCGTCACGATGGGTTCCCACGACACCGTCGTGATGCGACGCCGCGACACCCCCTTGCGGGGCGTGGACGTCGACATGGCCGACATCTCCGACCTCGTTCCGACGCTGGCGGTGGTGGCGACCCAGGCCGTGACGCCCACTCGGATCACCGGTGTCGGGTTCATCCGCGCCAAGGAGAGCGACCGCCTGGGCGATCTCGCCGACCAACTGCGCACGACGGGGTGCTCGTCACCGTCGAGCCCGACGGCCTGCTGATCGAGCCGACCGACCTCCGGATGGCGCCCGGCTCCGCACCCACCACGACCATCGTCTCGCCATGGCGTTCGGGCTCCTGGGCCTCGTCGTCGACGGCATCGAGATCGTCGATCCGGCCGTGGTGTCGAAGAGTTGGCCGAGCTACTGGGATGCCCTCGGGCGATCCCGGCCCGACTCCTGTGACCGGCACCGACCCAGACAGCCCCCGATCACGCGGGTCGCCGCGTTCGATGTCGACGGCACGCTCACGCGCCGCGACTGCGTGGTGCCGTTCCTCCGTCGAGTCGCGGGCACGCGCCTGCTCACCCAGGGCATGCTCCGCCAGGGTGTCGCCGTCAGCGGCGCGGCGGCTCGGCGCGACCGGATGCGTTGAAGGCGCACAGCGCGATGGCGTCGTTCCGAGGCGTGCCGATCGATCACGTCGAGGCCGAAGCCGCCGACTTCGCCCGGCGGTGTTCGACACCGGCCTGCGACCCGAGTCGTCGAGAGTTGCGGCCCACCAGGCCAACGGTGACACGGTGGTACTGGTCTCGGCCTCGTTCGAGGTCGTACCTCCGTCCGCTCGCGACGTTGCTCGGTGTCGATGACGTCCTGCGCCCGCCTCGAGGTCGACGCCGACGGACCCTCACCGGTCGGTTGACGGGAGCCAACTGTCGAGGGCCCGAGAAGGTCCGACGGCTCCACGACTGGCTCGCCGAGACGTCCGGCGGCCGCTCGGCGGTGCACGTCACCGCGTACGGGGACTCGAAGGGCGATCGCGAACTCCTCGCCGACGCCGAGGCGGCCCGGTGGGTGGGCCTGGGAAGATGCCCAGATGAGCGATCGCCGGCCACGACGGTCGCCGACGACATGACACAATCGAAACTGAGTGAGCACCGATTCCCGAGCGTCGACGCGTGCTGAGTGGGCTGTGGCGCAACCCGTCCGAAGCAGTGGCTCAAGAACATCCTGGTCTTCGCCGCCCCCGGGAGCGGCAGGGGTCCTGGACGAGGGCAACAACCTGGGTGTTGACGCTGCTGGCGTTCGTCTCGTTCTGTTTCGCGGCCAGCGGTATCTACATCTGGAACGACCTCCTCGACGTCGAGGCCGATCGCCGCCATCCGACCAAGAGCAACCGACCGATCGTGTCGGGCAGCTCGCGTCGGCACCGCACGGGTGGCCGGGGTGGCGTTCCCGATCATCGCGCTCGGCTGGCGGCGCTCACCGGGCGCTGGCAGACCGTTGCCGTCGTGGCCACCTACATCGTGATCACCCTCGCCTACACGTTGTGGCTCAAGCAGGTCCCGGTCGTCGACGTCGTGACCGTGGCCGCGGGATTCGTCCTGCGAGCGGCGGCGGGCGCGGTCGCCGTCGACGTCCCCATGTCGCGTTGGTTCGTGCTGTGCATCATGTTCGGGTCGTTGTTCATCGTCGTCGGCAAGCGCTACGCCGAACTGAACGAGTTGGGCGACACCGCCGGTACCCGAGCGACCCTCGAGGTCTACTCGATCAACTATCTCCGGATGATCCTCGCCGTCAGCCTCGCCGGCGTGCTGATCAGCTACTGCGTGTGGGCCTTCGAGACCAGCGTGGAGTCGGCGAGCAGTTGGCCGCTCTACGAGCTGTCGATCGTGCCGATGCTGATGGCGCTGATGCGCTACCTGCTCGTGCTCGAAGAAGGCGGGGGATCGGCGCCCGAAGAGGTCTTCACGAGCGATCGACTGTTGCTGTTCCTCGGATTCTGCTGGCTCGTGGTCTATGGTCTCGCCGTCTATGTCTCCTGAGGGCGCCGCCGGCGCGAACGATCTCCCTTCGGTCATGGAGCTCGTCGCCGACGTCGAGGGCTGGATGACGCCGGGTCAGGCGTCGACGCTTTTCGAGCGGCGCGGCGGTGCCCGCCGTCGGGCTCGATCGTCGAGATCGGAAGCTTCCGGGGCCGATCGACCATCGTGCTGGCGAGTGCCGCCCCTCCGAGGCGCGCATCGTCGCCATCGACCCGCACGCCGGCAACGATCGTGGACCGCAGGAGATCGACGGGTATCAGGACGAAGCGAGCGACGACCAGCGGTGTTCCTCGCCAACCTCGAACGGGCGGGTGTCGCGGACCGGGTGAGCCATCTGCGGATGTTCTCCGACGAGGCACTGGGCCACGTCGACGGCCCGGTCGACGTGCTGTACATCGACGGGGCGCACCGGTACGCGCCGGCGCTCGCCGACATCCGGTCGTGGGGGGATCGTGTCGCCGAGGGTGGCACGATGCTGATCCACGACTCGTTCTCGTCGATCGGCGTGACGGCGGCGATCCTCCGATCGCTCGTGCCCGGGTCGGGTTCCGTTACGTCGGACGATCGCGTTCGATGACGATCTACCGGGCCGACCTCGCAGCGGGGCCGGGCGCACGGCTCGGCAACGCCGCACGACAGATCGCCCAGCTCCCGTGGTTCGTGAAGAACGTCACGCTCAAGGTGATGCTGTCGCTGGGTACGGCCGACTGCTGCGAGACTCGGCCGCCGGTGCGCCGAGTGGCCCTACTGAGCGTCGATCCAGCACTATCCTCGGCACTCCCGTGAAATCCGAGCAACGACAACTCTCCGGGTGGGGCAACACCTCGCCGAGCGTGGCCTCGATCGTCGACGTCAGCGGTTCGGAACTCGCCCGGCCCGGGTCGTTGGCCGAACTCGGTCCGCTGCCCGAGGTGCGATCGTGCGAGGTCTCGGCCGGTCGTACGGTGACCCCGCCCAGAACGGCGGTGGCACGGTGCTGCGCCTGACCGGTGACGACGCCCGATGGTGCTCGATGCCGACGCCGGGACGCTGACAGCGGGCGCCGGTGTCAGCCTCGACACGATCCTGCGCGACATCGTGCCCCGCGGCTGGTTCGTGCCGGTCACCCGGGCACGCGGTTCGTCACGGTCGGTGGATGCATCGCCAGCGACGTCCACGGCAAGGGACACCACGCCGACCGATCGTTCGGATCGCACGTGGTGGCAATGACCATGCTGCTCGCCGACGGCACGATCCAGCGCATCACCCCCGACACGCATGCCGACCTGTGGTGGGCGACCATCGGTGGCATGGGGCTGACCGGCATCATCATCGACGCCACGTTCCGACTCATCCCGATCGAAACCGGTCATTTCCTCGTCGACACCGAGCGCGTGCCGAACCTCGACGCACTGCTCGAACGCATGGAGGACGGCGACCATCAGTACCGCTACTCGGTGGCGTGGATCGACCTCGTGGCCACAGGTTCGTCGCTGGGCCGGTCGGTGCTCTCGTTGGGCAACCACGCCACGCTGGGCGAGTTGCGGTCGTACGAGCCCAGGGCGGCGCTCGATCCGCTCGCGTTCGATCCGCCCGTGCTGCCGGGCGTGCCCGTCGGCATGCCGAACGTGTTGAACCGTGCCGCGGTGCGGGCGTTCAACGAGTTCTGGTACCGCAAGACCCACGCGAGCATCACGGCATCGAGAGCATCACGGCGTTCTTCCACCCGCTCGACATGGTCGGGCACTGGAACCGCCTGTACGGTCGGGGCGGCTTCCTCCAGTACCAGTTCGTCGTGCCGTTCGAAGCGGTCGACACGCTGCGCGCGATCGTCGGCAAGATCTCTGCCGAGGGTCATGCAAGCTTCCTCGCCGTCCTGAAGCGTCTCGGTGCCGAGAGCGGCGGACTGCTGAGCTTCCCGAAGCCGGCTGGACGTTGACGCTCGACCTCCCCGCCGGCGTCGACGGGCTCGGGCGATTGCTGCGCGAACTCGACGAACTGGTGATCGCGGCCGGTGGCCGCCACTACCTCGCCAAGGACGCATTCTGCCCACCGGAGGTGATCCGGGCCGGCTATCCACGACTCGACGAGTGGAAGGCGATCCGACATCGAGTCGATCCCGACGGCCTCTGGGTGAGCGATCAGGCTCGCCGACTCGAACTCATCTGACATCCAACCATGCGAGAGGCCTCTGTGCAGAACGCAATCCACCAACCCCAATCGATCCTCGTCCTCGGAGGTACGAGCGACATCGGCCGTGCCATCGTGCAGGCGCTCGACTCGCCCACCCTGCGTCGGGTGATCCTGGCGTGCCGCAACCCGGACGAGCGTCGACACCTCCGGGCTCAGCGACCACGCCGAGGTGGTGGCCGTGGCGTTCGACGCCACCGAACACGGCGCCCACGAGCGTTCGTCGGGTCGATGGCGGCACGTACGGTGACCTCGACATCGTCGTGCAGGCGTTCGGTCAGCTCGGTGCCGACGACGGCGACGACCCTGAAGCGGCGGCTCGCCTCGCCGAGGTCAACTACGTCGGCGCCGTCAGTTCCGGCCTCGCGGTGGCCCGTCAGCTCAAGGCCCAGGGCCACGGCACGCTCGTGGTGTTGTCGAGCGTGGCCGGGGTGCGGACGCGGCCGTCGAACTTCGTCTACGGCTCGACCAAGGCAGCGCAGGATGCGTTCGCCACCGGGCTCGGCCATTGGCTCCACGGTTCCGGTGCCCACGTGCTGGCCGTACGTCCCGGCTTCGTGCGGTCGTCGATGAGCGCCGGTCTCGCCGAGGCGCCGTTCGCCGTCGATCCCGCCGACGTCGCCGAGGCGACCGTGAAGGGCCTGCGCCGCGGCGCCGACGTCGTGTGGGCGCCGGGCATCCTGCGGCTGGTGTTCGGGATCCTGCGCTTCGTTCCCGGGCCGATCTGGCGACGCCTCGATCGCTGAGCGTGAGGAGCGGGGAGCGACCGGCGGTCGAGGTCAGGGTGTCGGGTCAGCTCGGGACGGGGATCGGGAGCGGCCGGGAACGTCGGCGGGGCTGACGCCGCCGCCGCCTTCGCATCGCTCGAAGATCATCACCAGGTTCTCCTCGAAGTTCGGACCAGGCAGAAGTTGTCGGCGACCGCCTGGTTCGCCTCCTGCGATCGGCGCTCGCAACGATGCGTTCGGCTCGTTCCAGCCGGTCCAGATGTTGGTGAGCACCAGCAAGTCGGCGGCCTCGATGTCCTCGGCCAGTCCCGAACCCTCGGTGTCGGCGAGGCCAGGATCCATCTCGACGAAGTAGGTGGCAGGGGTCAGCTCGGGGAAGAGGTAGTAGATCGACACGTCGCTGTAGATCGTGCGGCTGAGGTCGGCGGGCCCGACGATGAGGCGATCGCCCGGCTCGGTCAGCTCCTCGAGGTCGACGATCATGTCGTTGAACGCCGATGCGACGTGCGGGTCACCGAACCAGAATTTGCGGCCGTCGCGCTCGACCAGGAACGGCAAGGGCAGGTTGCCGACCGACACCCGGGTGTGCAGGAGGTACTAGCGGTAGGTGTAGAACGGCGCGACGACGAGCATCAGGGTCAGCACGATCGCCGGTACCGATCACGCCGGGAGTCCACGATCGTGCGGGGTGCGGCGGCCGCGGGCATCGGCGATCGAGGCGGCGAGCAGCGGCCACGAACCGATCGCCACCCAGGCGAGGTGCGTCGAGTCGGGCCGTTGCAGCGCCTGCGGCAGGATGCCCAGGCCGAAGATGCCCGCAGCGAGCAGCACCATGTTGTGCTCGTCCGGGCCCTCGGCGCCGCCGCCACCACGCCCATGCGGGCACGGCGACGGCGATGATGACGACGGCGAAGAACCAGAGGAACAGCTGTTGGCTGGCCGCCGGGGCCGGGAGACTCCACCAGGGGGCGTCACCCTCGGCGACGGCCTGGAGCGCGCCGTCGACCACGCCCCACGAGGGCGGCCCGGGAAGTTCGCGGCCGGGGCGGAGCCGGAACACCGGGTCGAGCACGATGCCGTTGATCGCGTCCCATGGTCCGGCCACCACGAGATGGATCCACATCGGCAGCAGCCCGACGATCGCCGCGATGACCAGCGGACGCAGCGCCGGCGCGGCGGTGCGCCCAGACGGCGCACAGCAGCGCTGCGGTCAATGCCAGGACGATGTCGGGCCGAAACGTGAGCGCCAGGCCGCGAGCAGGCCGGCGACGGCCCAGTCGAAGGTCCGCGTGGTGTGGCGGGCCCGGAGGGCGAACACGATTGCCCACATGGCCATCGCGACCGCCCCGTGCCACGCCAGGGCGGACAGCCCGATCGGGGTCATGATCAGCAGCGCGGCGATGACGCCGGCGCCGACTGCGGTCACCCGACCCCAGGTTCGGGTCAGCGCGTAGACGGCGAAGACGATCGCGAGGTTCTGCAGGAGCCCGAAGGTTCGTTGGGCCTCCAGCGTGTAGCCGAACACCCGGTACCAAAGGGCGAGCAGGTCGAGTGATCCGGGTCCGTACAGGTGCAGGAAGTCGACGTTGGGGACTTGCCCTGCTGGACGAGCTTCGGGAAGACGAGCATGAAGCCCTCTTCCATCGACGATCCGGTCGCCCGGTAGAGCCCACGAACCGGCAGGAGGCAGAAGCCCAGCAGCGGCGACACGGCGACAGGCCCCGCAGCGACCAGCGCAGACGACCCCCGCTGACGAACGGGGTCGACACGGCCCGTTCGGTGGCGCCGAGGATTCTTCGACGGGGGGAGTGGCGAGATCGGTCAAGCGTCGAGATGGTAGCCAGTGCGATGCGGAGGTGGGGGTCTATCGTCGTTCGGATGTCCTCAGACGTGCCGGTCGGCTGGTCCGACCGGCTGACCTCCAGCAGTACGTCGACGACCTGATCGCCCACGGGGTCCGCCGGGTCCACACGCTCGCCTGGCGAGATCTCGACGATCCCGATGCCGGAGGTTCGGAGGTGCACGCCGACGAGTTCATGCGGCGCTGGGCGGCGGCCGGTCTCGAGGTGTTGCACCGGACCTCGTTGGCCGCGGGCTGCCGGCGACGGCACGTCGCAACGGCTACGAGGTGGTCCGGCGGGGGAGCCGGTACTCGGTCTTTCCCGAGGACCATCGCCGCCGAGGTGACCCACCGGATGGGGCCCTACGACGCACTGGTCGAGATCTGGAACGGCGTGCCCTGGTTCTCGCCGGTCTGGTGTCGGCGACCGCACATCACGTTCCTGCACCATGTGCACGGCCCGATGTGGGACCAGATCCTGCCGGGCCCGCTGGCAGCGATCGGTCGGGGTCTCGAGAGCCGACTGGCGCCGCCGTTCTACCGCCGCACGCCGACGGTGACGCCGTCGGATGCCACCCGGGACGAACTGATCGAACTGGGGTTCCGGCCCGAACTCGTGACGGCGGTCCCCAACGGCACCGACCCCCGGTTCCATCCCGGCGGGGAGAAGACGGTGTAGCCGTCGATCGTCGCCGTCGCCCGGTTGGCGCCGGTGAAGCGGCTCTCGTTACTCATCGAGTCGGCAGTGGCCGCCCGCCGCGACGTGCCCGAACTGACGTTGACGATCGTCGGGACCGGCCCCGAACGTGATCAACTCGTCCGGCAGGTGGCCGGCCGGAGCATCGGACTGGATCACGTTCGCCGGCCATGTCGCGCCCGATGACCTCGTGGCGCTGTATCAGGAGGCGTGGATCGTGGCGAGCGCGTCGCTGGCAGAGGGGTGGGGACTCAGCCTGACCGAAGCTGCCGGGTGTGCGACGCCGGCGGTGCCACCGACATCAGGGGCCATCGCAGCAGCGTGGTCGACGGGGTCACCGGCATCCTGGCGCCGCCCGCGGAGCTGGGGTCGGCCATGGTCCGGGTGCTGACGGATGACGACCTGCGGGACCGCCTGGCGCGCGCCGCCCGCGCGCGAACGGAACGATGACCTGGGATCAGAGCGCCCTCGGCGTGATCCGGGTGCTCCACGGGGTCGTGTGCCGTGGCAAGTAGCCTGCCGACCGACATGCGCAGCGTGGTGGTGCTCCCGACGTACAACGAGGCCGAGAACATCGAGCTGTTCCTCCGAGCGGTACGTGACGCTGCGCCGACGACCGATGTGCTCGTGGTCGACGACAACAGCCCCGACGGAACCGGCGCGATCGCCGAATCGGTCGCTGCCGAGATCGGGGGAGTGACCGTGCTGCACCGGCCCGGCAAGGCCGGTCTCGGAAGCGCATATCGCGAGGGATTCGCCCGGGTGCTCGACGGACGGTACGACGTGGTGGTGTCGATGGATGCCGACTTCTCCCACGACCCGGACGCAGATCCCCGAGTTCATCGAGGCGATCGAGACAGGGCGCCGATCTCGTCATCGGGTCGCGCTACGTACGCGGGGGCGGGACCACGGACTGGCCCGTGCGGCGCCAGCTGCTGTCGAAGTGGGGCAATGCCTACACCCGGACCATCCTCGGCGTGAGTGCCCGCGACTGCACGAGCGGCTACCGGGCCTATCGGGCGACGGCGCTGGCGGCGATCGATCCCACGTCCACGTCGGCCGAGGGATACGCATTCCTGACCGAGTTGGTCCGTCGACTCACGACATCGGGAGCCGTCGTGGTCGAGGAACCGATCGTGTTCCGTGACCGGTTGCGGGGCAAGTCGAAGATGTCGGGTCGGATCATCGTGGAGTCGATGTTGTTGGTGACGCGCTGGGGGGTTGCGGACCGGATCAGACGCGTCCGGGGCCATCGGTGAACGACACCGTTGCTCGTGTCGTCCGGTCGGTGTGGTCGCCGATCGTGGTGGTGCTCGTGCCCTTCGTCGTGGCAGCGGTTCGGGTGGCCACGAGGACGTGGTACCCGGTCCTCGACATGGCGATGACCGAGTTCCGTGTCCGTGACGTCGGCGGAGTCGACACACCGCTGATCGGGCTTCCCGGGCGGATCGGTACGTTTCCCGACCAGGGCAGCCACCCCGGCCCGCTCGGTTACTACCTCCTCGCACCCGTGTACCGCCTGCTCGGCTCGTCGGCGATCGGCCTCCTCGTGGCGGCAGTGGTGATCGCCGCGGTGTCGGCGGTGGCCTGTGTGCTCGTGATCCGCCGCATGGGTGGCCTGCGCCTGCAGTGGGCCGTGGTCGTCGTGCTGCTGGTGGTGGTCCAGACCTATGGCTTCGATCTCGTGGGTCAGCCGTGGAATCCGTACCTCCCGCTCCTGCCCTGGTTGACGACGCTGATCGCCGTGTGGGCGGTGTTGGTCGGCGACAACGGTGTCCTCTGGGTCGCCACGTTGGCGGGAACGCTGTGCGCGCAGACCCACCTCCCGTACGTCGGCCTGGCGGGATCGATCGTGGTCGGTGCCACGCTCGTGGTCGTGTGGCGCTGGTGGCACTGCGAACGGGGCAGCGAGGTTCGGGCCCGAACCGGTCGGAGCCTGGCGATCGGTCTCGGCGTGGGAGTCGTCTGCTGGGTCCCCGTGGCGCTCGACCAGCTGTTCGGATCGCAGAACCTGTCGATGATCATCGACTATTTCCGCGATCCTCCCGAGGCGGCGATCGGAGAACGTGCCGGGCTCGAACTGCTGCTGCGGCACCTGGACATCACGCGATTCGCCGACCTCTCCGCATCGGGCGCCGACATCTTCGAAGTGGCCGCCACCCAGGCCGAGCGGTCGCTGATACCGGCGCACTCCTGCTGATCGTGTGGGCGGTTGCCGCTGCGTTCGCCGTGCTGGTGGTTCGCGACCGCAGGCTGGTGGCGCTGCACGGCCTGCTCGCCGCGTGTGTCGCGCTCGGCGGGTTCTCGATGGTCCGCATCTTCGGCAAGGTCTGGTACTACCTCACACTGTGGGCGTGGTCGATCACCGCCCTCGTCGTCGCTGCCGTGATCTGGACAGCTGTCGCAGTGATCGCTCGACGGTTGGGCGATCGGCGCGACCGTCTCGATCGGGTCGTGTCGGGTCTGCTCGTCGTGATCGGCGCCGTCATGTGGTCGACGCTCGTGGTGCAGGCGGCGACGGTCGTCGTTCCCGAAGCGCACCTGTCACGTCCGCTGGGGGCCGTCGTCGGTCCGACGGTCGACGCGCTGGAACAATCGGCACCCGGACGCGACGGGACGTACGCAGTGGTGTGGAACGACGCTGCATCATTCGGTTCCCAGGGGTTCGGCCTGGTCAACGAACTCGAACGGCGTGGTTTCGACGTCGGCGCTCCGACGCTCTGGCGGGTCCCGATCACACCGCAGCGGGTCGTCGACATCGAGGATGCCGACGTGGTCGTGCAATTCGCCACCGGTGCCTACGTCGACGAGTGGCGCAGCGAGCCACGTGCGGTGGAGGTCGCCACGTACGAGCCGCGGTCGACGGCGCAGTTGGCGGAGTTCGAGCAGCTCCGTACCGAGTTGCTCGACGGCCTCGCCGACCTGCCGATCGACGCCGATCGGTACGACGCGGTCGGCGGCGGCGGTCGACTTCAACCTCTTCAGCGTGCAGACCGATCCGGCGGTACCGATCGAGCTGCAACGCATCGTCGATCGGATGTTGAAGCTCGGCCAGGAAACAGCCGTGTTCCTGGTTCCGCCCGATGTCTACGACTGACTGACGAAGAACGACCAGCGGTCTTTCGGGGTCGGGTCCGGAAAGACCGGCGTCGGGCGCGTCGGGGCGGTCAGCTCGGGCAGGTCCAGGGGCCTTCGGCGAACAGGCCGTACGTGGTCGTCACCCAGCGCATGACCTGCTGTGAGTCGGCCTCGAGGTCGGCGTCGCGTGTCGTCGCCGTCGCGTCGGCCACCCACCGCGCAAGAGATCCGTCGATCACCAGCAGCCACGCCGCGTCGCGATCGCCGGAACGTGCCGCGGCGAGCTGATCGATGGGGTCCGCCTCGGTGAGCAGGCTGTCGTCGACAACGATGGTGCCGTCGACGAGGTCGGCGGCGAGGCGGTCGGCGAGGTCGCTCGTGGCGGCCTCGTCGTCGGCGGTCAAGGCACTGGCCAGCGCGACGGTGCACGCCGGCCCGTCGTAGTCGAGGGCCTCGACACCCTCGAGCTGGAACACCCGTGTGGTCTCCGTGCCGTCGGCGCGCCTCGAGGGGCCGAGTTGACGCACGAGGCCCTCGTCGGTGACACGGAACTCGATCCCGAGTTCCTGCATGCGCATCATCATCGTGGAGCTGTACGGCTCGAAGACACGGAGGTTCGACACGTCGTACACCACGGGATCGTGGTCGGCGAGCACGCCGAGTCGTGGCAACACCCGTCGCATCGCCGGCATGGTCGAGTAGGCGGCCACCGGACCATCCGGTCGTTCGAGGTACGCCAGATTGGCGACCGACAGCACCACGATCAGACCGATGGAGATGCCATCGAGCCAGGCTGTCGAGCGGTCGGGGTCGGCGTCTCCGACTGTGGCGACCTGCGCTCGTCTGGCCGTCCAGATCTCCGTCGCCATCCAGACGATCGTGAAGGTGATGAACACCGACAACGGCCAGACCCAGCGGACATGGTGCGACGAGAACCCCACGGCGCCGATCGTGAGCTTGCTCAGCGCCACCACGGTGATCGGAACGGAGATCGCAGCAAGGGCGCCGGCGCACGTCGCCGCCAGGAGGCCGCGCCGGTGTGCGGCGACCGTCAAGGCCGCCAGCAGCGAGACCACGGCAACGAGGGCGATCACCGAGATGGCCAGGCCGGGCAGGCCCGTCATCACGAGGCGGTAGCCGTCGGCCGTGGGTGTGACCTGGGTGATGGGGACGGTGGTGGAGTACCCCGACCGCATCCACCACGGCGGCAACGCAATGATCGCGCCGGTGATCTTCGTGGCATCGGTGAGCCCGAGGGTGACGTCGCCACCGCCGGAGTTGGCGGCCAGCCGCGTCAGATTGCCCCGACCCTCGCCGAAGAACTGCTCGTACAGCGGCTGGATCCAGCACAGCACGAACACCACGGCGGCGATCGCGGCCGTACGTGAAGTCAGCGATCCGATGACGGTGGCGCGCTCGACGGGCCGATGGAGCCACCAGGAGATTCCGAGCGCGGCGATGACGAGGGCGCCGAGTACGTACGCGTAGCTGATGTGGGTCTGGATCAGCACACTGCCGACGAAGACGGCCCAGGGGACGCAGCCACCCGTCCCGCGGTGCAGCCCACCATCAGCACGAGCAGCAGCAGGAACGGCAGCAGCAACGCGTGCGCCTGCCAGATGTCGATCAGCATCTCGCTGCCCATCGACCAGGAGAGCGCCGCCGCGGCGAGCAGCATCCAGCGCTGCATGCGCCAGCCGCCGATGTGGCGGCTGGCGATCGAGATGCCGACGATCGACGCGATGTTGAGGACCCCGACACCGATCGCGGCACCGGGCCCGGGGGCGAAGCGTGAGGGCGAACGGCGCCATCAGCAGGTCGTACAGCGCCCCGGGGTTGTTCATGTTCTCGCCGACCGACAGCGATGCCGAGGTCCACGAACCGAGCAGCGGGTGGTGTTCGGTGAAGACGTCGACGGCGCGGAGATAGAGCAGCGCGTTGTCGCCGATCGGGAACCAGTCGCGGCGCAGCGAACGTACGACCGCTGCGACGACCGGCAGGACGGCGACACCGACGACGAGGGCACGAACCCATCGCCGAGGGCCGCCGGCATCGATGACGACGGCGTCGACCTCGGGTTCCTGTTCGACGTCGGTGGAGGTCATGATTCGGGCGATGGTGCCGAACGTGCCGATGCCCTTCATGGCGATGGCCGACGACTGGGCGAATCCGGAGAACAGCACCACGAATGCGGCGAAGCTGGCGGCGAACACGGTCAAGACGGCGACGAGCGCACTCCAGGCGACCGTACCGGGAGGGTCGCCGAGCAGACCCGTCGCCATAGACGACGAGGAACACCAGGAGCGTCAGCGCGCTCGTGGCCGCGACGAACATCATGCGCACCGCGATCCGTTCCGAGAACGGCAGGAGCATGCGGACCCCGTGGGCCATCAAGGCGTAGGTGTTCATCCGGGAGCTGCCGGCGAAGCGATGACCTCTGGCGCAGGGCACGGTGGCGGTGGGTCGACGCAGCGCCAGCAACGTCGAGGAATAGCAGAGGTCGAAACTCGGATGCTGAATGGTGACAGCGAGTGAGTCACCGCGCTGCGCGGCGAAGTTGCCCGACCGGATCGTGGTGCCCGTCAGCACGCGGAACATGATCCGGAACACGACGTACATCACCCGGAATCGCAGGGGCTCGGAACGCTTGGTCCGCTGAGCGAGTGCCAGAGCGACCGTGTCGGCGTCGAGTGCCCGCAGCAGCCGCGGGACGTCGCACGGCTGGTCCTCGCCGTCGGAGTCCATCGTGACCACGACATCGCCGTCGTCGAGTTCGGCGACGATGTGGCGCAGTCCGTAGACGATTGCCCGTTGGTGCCCGAGATTGAACGGAGGTCGCAACACCTCGACGTCGTCGAAGTCGTCGAGAGCGTGGATGTCGGGATCGGTGCCGGCAGAGTCGTCGATCACGACGTAACGGAGATCGAGGTGGAGGCCGTCGGCCGTGCAAGCGTCGGTCGTCTCGGTGCGCAGCCGCACGAACGACTCGGTGTCGTTGAGCATCGGGCTCACGACCCAGCAGCGAGTGGTCTCGAACGGCTGTGTCATGACTCGCTCATGGCTGTGTCGTCGGCTGTGTCGTCGGCTTCGACGCAATGGCGACCACCGATGTGCCCGCGGGCCACAGCCGCCGCCACCGGGCCGTGAGGTGGCTCACCGCGTAGCCGAGCCGATTCATCCGGTCGCTCAATCGGGGAAAGTCGACGTCGGAACGGCTCCCGGGACGCAGCTTGCGCACGGGCAGCATCACCAGCATCTCCGGGAACAGGTACGCCGTGCTGCGCACCTCGAACCCGGCACGTTCGAGCAGGGTGCGGACCTGGCGCCGCGAATAGCGGCGGTAGTGGCCGAGTTCGACGTCCCACGAGGAGAACGCCCATTGCAGCGCCGGAACCGTGAGCACGAGTGTCGTGCCCGGATCCAGACGGTGGCGAGCTCGGTGAGCACGCCGAGATCGTCCTCGATGTGTTCGACGACGTCGAGCATCGTCACCACGGTGTCGGCGCTGATCGTCTCGGCGGGGTCGTGGCGTGCCTCGGAACCGAAATGGGTCGCCAGCGCAGCGTCGAGGACCGGCGACAGTTCCTCGAATCGGTACCGCACGCCCGGCACGTTCGTGGCCATCCAGTCGCCGAGCATGCCCGATCCGGCACCGATGTCGAGCACCTGGACGGCATGCTGTGCGTTCGCGGTCTCGGCGACCAGGTCGAATCGCACCCAGTGCCAGAACGTGTGCGCCGACGGGTCCTGGATGTTGAGCTGCTGACGTTCCAGCAGAGTGGGGGTCCCGTTCGAGGGTGTGTCGCTGCTCACCGGTCGATCACTGTAGAGGGGACGCCCGAGGTGGCGTCGGCTTTGTAGTGTTACCCGGATGCGTGTGCAGCCCGGGGGAGTGACGTGAAGATCGGGGTGCTCGTCGTCGCCTACAACGCTGAATCGACGTTGCGGTGGGTTCTCGACCGGATTCCGCCCGATCTGCGGGTCGAACTTGCCGAGGTGCTCGTCATGGACGATCACTCGTCGGACTCGACCTTCGATGTCGCTCACGGGTACGTGGCCTCGGGCACGGACATTCCGCTCACGATCATCCGCCACGATCACAATCTCGGCTACGGCGGCAACCAGAAGGCCGGATACCGCTACGCCATCGATCACGGGTGGGATGTCGTCGTGCTCCTGCACGGCGATGGCCAGTACGCCCCGGAGAAGATGGCCGACCTGTTGGCGCCGATCGTCGACGGCGACGCCGACGCGGTGTTCGGCTCGCGGATGCTCGATCCCGGTGGCGCACTCCGCGGGGGAATGCCGCGTTACAAGTACGTGGGCAACCGGATCCTCACGACCGCCCAGAACGCGATCACCGGCGCACGCTTGAGCGAGTGGCATTCGGGGTATCGCGCGTACCGGGTGGCTGCGCTCGCCGAGCTCCCGTTCGTCGGCAACAGTGACGACTTCGACTTCGACACCGAGATCATCCTGCAGCTGCTCGGTGCCGACAAACGCATCGTCGAAGTGCCGATCCCGACCTACTACGGCGACGAGATCTCACGGGTCAACGGCATCGCCTATGCCCGCGACATCATGATCGACACCGTTCGGCACCGCCTCGGCGAGTACGGATTCGGACGCGGCGACCTCGGCCACAAGGACGAGCCGTACGAGTACAAGCCGTCACCGAACAGTTCCCACGCGATCGTTCTCGAACTCGTTCCTGTCGGGCAAGCCGTTGCGGATTCTCGACGTCGGATGCGGGCCGGGCTGGGTGGCCGCGGAGCTCCGTCGACGAGGCCATCATGTGACCGGTGTCGATGTCGTGGCCGACGAGGCGATCGCCGAGCGAACCGATCGGTTCTTCGTTGCCGATGTGGAGGGTGGGCTTCCCGAGGAGGTGGGCGACGGCTACGACGTCGTCATCGCTGCCGACGTCATCGAACACGTTCGCAACCCCGACGAGCTGCTGGCCGATCTCGCGGGCCGGATGGATCCGGCGGGCACGATCATCGCCAGCGTGCCGAACTTCGGCCACTGGTATCCGCGTCTGCGCACGGTCGCCGGGCTCTTCGACTACGACCAGCGCGGCATTCTCGACCGCACCCATGTGCGCTTCTTCACCCGGCGGAGTTTCCGGCGCGCGCTGGCGAACACCGGGCTCGTCACCACGGCCGAGTCCTACGCCGGGCTGCCGCTCGACGTGCTCGGCGTCGGGGGCGCGCTCGGGAGTGTCGTCGCCGCCGGTGACGGTCTGGCGCGCCGAGTCTGGCCCACACTGTTCGCGTACCAGTTCGTGGTTCGACTCGAAACTGCGCCGCACCTGCTCGACCCGCCCGTGACGTGACGTGACGTCGACCGGGAACATCGAGCACGCTCCCGAGACGCGCACCGCCTCCACTGCGGCGGCGACGGCCGGGAATCGGGTCACCGGGGGTTGTCGGCCGAACGCCGTGGTGTGGATCATCACGATGCTGGCCGTCGTCGTCTTCTGGCTGGTGGCCACATCGTGGCGGCCCGTGGGAGCTGTTCGATCGGGCGGGGTTCAGTGCCGACTTCTACGACGAGCAGGCGCGGGCGTTCTGGCATGGCCGACTGGCGGTCGATCCGGCGATCCCGGGCCCAGAAGGCTTCGTGGTGGACGGCAAGACCTACCTGTACTACGGGCCCTTCCTCTCGCTGGTGCGGATGCCGTTGATGCTCTTCGGCGATCTGTTCGTCGGCCGGCTGGTGCGCGTGTCGATGCTGATCGCCGTGGTGGTGCTCTGCCGGTGGTCGGCGCGACTGGCACGTGCGGGCCGTGCGGTGATCCGGTCGACGACGGCCACGGATCCGGTCGACGATCGTTGGGCGCTGGGGCTCTTCACTGCGGCAGTCGCGTTCTCCCCGGCACTGTTCGCCGCCGGCTGGATCTCGGTCTACAACGAGACCGAGTTGTGGGCGCTGACCCTCGCAGTGATCGGCTTCGCCCTGATCGCCGAGTGGGCTGCATCGGGGTTCGCCGAGCGCCGACTGCTGCTGGGCGCGTCGGCTGCAGCGCTGGCCGCCACGCTTGACTCGCGCTCCGATCGGGCTCGGTGTCTCGGTCGCGCTCATCGCCTGCGGTGGCGTGCTGTTGTGGCGCAGTCGGACGACCGGCTTCGACCGCGGTCGCTCGGCGCTGCTCGGCGGGGTGCTCCCGATCGTCGCCCATGTCGTCGTCAACTTCGCGAAGTTCGGCACGTTGACCTCGGTGCCCGGGGATCGCCAGTTGCTCTCGTTGACCGACCCGGTTCGCGCGGCCTGGTTCGCCGGCAACAACGGGAGCTTCTTCTCGCCTCGGTTCCTGCCCACGACGTTGGTGCAGTACCTGCGCCCCGATGGCATCCGGTTCGAACGGTTGGTCCCCGGCGTCCGGTTCGGCCCCTTGGCGGTCGATCGGGGGAGCTACCCGGCCGAGTCGATCACCCCGGCGTCATCGCTGCCCGCCAGTGCCACGCTGCTGCTCGTCCTGGCGGTCGTTGGTGTCGTCTGGATGATCCGGCATCGGAATCGGACATGGCTGCTGCTCGTCGGCGCGGCGGTGGCAGGTGCGGTGCCGACGTTCATGATCGGGTTCATCGCCAACCGTTATCTGATCGACATGCTGCCGCCGCTGATCGTGGCGGGTGCGATCGGAATCTGGGTGGTGCTCGCCCTGCCGCGACAACGGGTGGTGAAGACCGTCGGCGTGGTGCTCGTCGTGTGGGGCCTCTGGGTGAATGCGTCGCTGGCCACGTGGACCAACGAGTACAAGACCCTGGGATTCACGCAGCTGCGCTACGACATCGACGATGCCCTGTTCGGCGCTCCGGCGCCGTCTCTCATCGCGCTCGTGGCCGGTGTCGACGTTCCCCGTGATGGGATCGTCGCACTGGATCCTCGATGCCAGGGCATCTACATGGCCGAACAGGGTCACTGGTTGGCGATCGACCGTGGCGGTACCCGCCGAGCGAGCGGAGTGATCGAAGCGCTCGACGATGACGTCGTTCTGGCGGCAGGTTCGGGCTGGACACTCGAGCTGGTGCTGTCAGGTGACGGTGCGGTGCTCAGGGTGGTCGATTCGGCGGGCCGGACCACGTTCGAGCAACCGGTCGAGGTCACTGCTCCGGCGACCTACGAGGTCGTCCTCGACAACGTGTCGCGCGAGTACCGAGCCCGTGTCGGCGATGCCGTGGTGCTCCTTCCGGTCGAGCTGTACGGCGATACGAGCCTGCGGCGGCCGACGGCGCCCCGTCCGCGCTGTGCGTCGAGCTCACTGAGCAGCTCTGAGCCGCCCACCCCACCCAGCGCGATGAGCCAAGCGACCGGATGTCGGTCTCATCGCTCATCGCTCTCAGGGTCAGAGGAGGGCGATGGCGGCGACGACGACCACGAGGGATGATGCGGCCCACGTGGCGACGACGCTCCGCTGCGGCACCTCCAGACGTCGTAACGGCTGCTCGACGGCCCGGTGCAGGATCACGGCGACCGCCAGTGACGCGGCGACCTTGAGGGCCAGCAACGCCCACGATTCCAGGCCCGTGCGGTCGGGGGTCAGGATCAGGATGATCGGCCAGTGCACGAGGTACCACGAATAGCTCAACCTGCCGATGGTGACCGCCGGCGCCCACGCGAGTACTCGGGTGAGCGGTCCCGGGGCCAACAGTGACATCACGAGCGCGGCGTTCACGAGCGACATCGCTCCGTATCCGCCATGCAGCAACCACGGTGGGTCGTAGTCGGTCGTGGCCGCGAGGAGCACGATGAGGCTCATCGCCACGATCCCGACCGGTCGCAGCAGCGACGACAGTCAGGAGCTCCGTCCGGGTGTGGAGGAGTACCGCCAACGCGGAGCCTGCGATCAGCTCCGAGGCGCGTGTGATCGTGCTGAACTCCAGTTGGTACTGGGGCCAGTTGGCGAGCAGCTGGACGACCACCGATGTCGACCAACCGCAGGCGATGATGATCGTGAGGGTGCGGACGGGTCGTGCGGTGCGCACCGCGGCGATCACGACGACAACGAGCAGCAGGTAGAACTGCTCCTCGATGGCCAGTGACCAGAACGGTCCGAGTGGCCCGACGATGGTCCGCAGGAGGGCGTTCTCGCCACTCCAGATGACGTGCCAGTTGGTGTATCCGAATGCGCCGGCCAGCGCGTCGGATGTCGTCATCCCAGTCCAGAACCGACTCGAGAGCAGGACCGTGGCGAACACGACGACGAGCGATGCGGGAGCGAGCCGCTTCAGACGTCGAGTCCAGAAGCGACCGAGGTCGAGACCCGCTCCGCCCGCGATCTGGCGCAGGAGCAACGTCGTGACCAGGTAGCCCGAGAGGGTGAAGAACACCGAGACACCGATGAACCCGCCCGGCGCAACGCTCGAGAGACCAGAGGTCGCACCGGCGTGGAAGAGCACGACGGCGATCACGGCAACGGCACGAAGGCCGTCGAGGGCCGGGTGGTAGTCGCCCACTGCCGCCACAGGCGACGCGGTCGGCGCGTCGTCGGTCACCTCGACCCGCGTTTCGCATCGGTTGCGAACAAGGTCGACACGGTGAGCAGCACCACGCCGAGCAGCGTCCAACCGTGGAGCCACTCGAATCTGATCGGCCATCCGGCCCCGGGATAGGGCCGATCGGTGCGAACCACGACGAGGACGACCAGACTCGCGCCGAGCACGAGGGCGGCCCCGATCGCCGTGAGCAGACGACTGCGGCGTAGGACGATGATCGGGACTCCGAGGAGCAGCGCGACGAGCGCCCACGCCCATCCGACGAACAGTGCGCTTGCCACGACGCCTGTGCCGACGGTGAGTGCCGTCGCTCGTCGGGTGGCTCGATCGCTCAACGTGGCACGTCTCGGTGGCCGGGTGGCGGCGTCAGCATCGTCGGCGCGCCGACGATCGACGACGACGAGGGCGAGCGCGAGCAACACGCCGAGGCCGGACAGGGCGAACGCGATGTTCAACGGGCGCTGCGCCGTCCAGCGCACGGTCACCGTGGTCGGTGTCGAGGACGGTTCGAGGTACCAGCCGTTGGCGTTGCCGTCGACGAGCGTCGGTGCGCCGAGCGATCCGTCGTCGGTCGATGCGGTCCAGCCGGTGTTGTACCCCTCGCCGACGACCAACCAGCACCCGGTGGGGCACGGCGGTACATCGACGACACGTCCGCGCCTCGATTCGTTCACCTCGACCGGGGTGACCAACCCCGATGCCGCATCGGGTCCCCCCTCGGTCAATTGCACCTGGTCGACCTGGAGACCGGTCGTGCCCGAGTCCGTCCCGATCAACTCGTGTTCACCCACATCGAGCCGATCGATCGGGTCGCAGGGGACTGCGGCGACCGGTTGGCCTGCGAGCAACGCGTCGGTGGTCGCAGTGAAGGAGATGTCGAGCGGGCGACCGTCGAGTTCGACGAGATCGGATCGGCACTCGGCGGTGATCGTCTCGACCGGAGCGACGCCGAGTGAGGCTCCGTCGAACTCGATCTCGGAGATGGCGGCGGGAAGCACGATTGGTTCGCCGAATCGACGATCGATGGTCGTGCGTGGATCGACCGCAGTGATCTCGATGGTGAGCTCGTCGAGGGACATCGCACGTGGGAGCTGGATCACACCGGGCGATGTCGGCTCGATCGGCACACCGATCGTCCCGTCGGCGTCGGTGAGGCTGAGTTCGGTGATGGGGGAGAAGTCGCCCTCGGGCTGTGTGACGCTGAGCGTCGATGCCATCGACGAACCCGACAGGGTGAGGCGGTGACCGGTCGGTTCGCCGAACGGTGTGATCCAGCTCGTGGCCATGTTGCCGTCGAGGGCGGCCGCTCCACGAGCGGCCGGTACACCGGTGAGGTGACCGTCGTCGCTGGCGTTCTCGCCGAGGAGTGCAGCGAGCACGTCCCCGCCGGCACGCTGATCGAGGCGGAGTGTCACGTCTGCGTCGACGGTGATGGATCGAGCGAGTTCGAACCGGCGTCGCATCGCCGGCTCGGGATCGTCGCGCCAACGGTCGGTGGGATCGGTGCGCAGGCGGGTGAACAGCAGGCTGATCGGAGTGTCGGGAGCCTCGGCGGCAACGCTCAGCGCGTCGATCGGCGGTCGGATGAACTCCGTGGTGGGTCCGAGCCCGAGGTCGATCTCGGTGAAGCCGACTCCCCGCAACGCGTCGCCGAATCGGTGGCTGTGGGTCGCTCGTGGCGGCGATCGTGATGGTCACCTCGGTGGGGCCGTCGGTCGGCTCGATGTCGATGCGCTGTCCGAGCGCCGTCCAGCGACGTCTGATCGAGATCGACGCGCTGCACGGATCGATCATCGACGGCGAGGTCGATCGCGGTGATGGTGCGGTCGTCGGGGCCGGCATCGGGTTGGCGCAGGGTGACGTGGTCGATCCCGGCATCGGAACTGAGCACGATGAACTCGCCGACGCCAGGGGCCCGGTCGGCGACGGTCCAGCTGGTCGCCGGATCGCCGTCGATCGCCATCACCGGTCGATGCTCGGGCAGATACGCGAACGGCTCGCCGTAGGCGGACGCGGCAGCCGTGACGGGCCCCGACTGCACCGAGATGGTCTGGGTGGCCTCGTCAGCGGTGTCGAAGACGGGGAGCCGTTGGTCGGCGCCCTCGAAGCGGAGCACATCGGAGTCGGCGCCGCCCGACTCGGTGAATCCCGTGACGTCCTGCGAGCTGCGCCAGTGGTGGCTGCGGTCGCGATTCGTGTCGGTCACGACGAGTCGGGACGCAGAGACGCAACGCATCGACGAGATCATCGTCCGAGCGAGGCGCTGTAGCGGATCAGTTCGGTCCCGTCGATGATTCCTGCACCGGCGGCATCGACGATCCCGGCGCCGTCCCCGGAGAGCACGACTTCGTCGGTCTTCACCCTCACCGTCGGCACCGGGTCGTCGACACCGACGAGCGTGACGGGCGCGATCGCCGACCCGACCCGGCCGTCGCTGATCGACTGCTCGTCGACCATCGGTCGGTCGGGCCGCATCGTGGTCGGTTCACCGAAGCGCACCGGAGGGAGCAGCCCGGAGTCGGCGGCTGCCGGCGACGTCAGGAGGTCGTCGACGATCTCCGGCCGGGCGAGCCGGAAGCGGTCGAAGGCGACGTCGCCCGTGACCCAGACGGTGTCGACCCCCAGCAGCCGTGCAACCGGCGCAACGCTCGCGACGTCGAGGGTGCCGTCCTGGAACCGGTCGTCGAGCGCGAAGACGAGGTCCATGGCGGCGGCGCTTCCGAGCGGGAGCAGGTCGCGTGTGACCAGGGGGCGCTCGGTCAGCGCCGGCAGCGGTTGGTCGACCGTGTAGCCCCATCGGTAGGCGCCGAACTCGGTTCCCGGAACCTGCAGGACCCGGTACCCGTCGGGGAGCTCATCGAGGTACGCCGCCGCGTCGAGCCAACTCGCCGGCGGGTCGGCATCTCGCTCCAGAGCGGGGTCGACGAAGCCGCCGGTGCGCAGTGCCGGAAGGTTGGCGACCGCGAGGATCGCGACGACCACTGCGAGCGCACCGTCGGCGCGGATGCGGTGATCGGTGAACCGCAGGTGCAGACGAACACCACGGAGCGTGCCGACTGCCATTGCCGCGCCGAGCGCCAGGCCGAGCACGAGGACCGGCACCGCCCGGGTGCTGCTGCGCAGTGCCAGCGCGAGCCCGCCCTCGCCGTCGCCGAGGAGCACCGACATCACGGGTGAGGGGTCGTCGATCGGGTGGACGCCGACGGCGAGAATGGTGCCGACGCCGATCAGCAGTGCGGCGTAGCGACGGTGAGCCCAGCGGGTGGTGACGAGACCGACGAGGCACACGGCGAGGAGCGCCACACCGATCGCGATGATCTTGATCGACGCCAGGTAGTCGAGCGATGCGGTGGTGGTCGCGGCGAAGGAGTCACGGATGTAGAACAGCCAGTACCCGAGTCCACGGACCACTTCGGTCGATGTCGACGTGAACGAGACGGACTCGAGTGATTCGGAGTACGCCAGGACGTCGGACCCGTAGCGCCCCTGGATCATCAGCATCACGATCCACCACAGCGACACGAGCGTCGACAGCAGTGCCACCTTGGCCGAGGTGGTCAGCGCGCGCATCCACGTGATGTCGCGTCTCCACGCCACATGGATCAGCCAGAGCGCCGGCGCCGGAATGATCATCGCCAGCGCGGTTGCGTTCACGGCGCCGACGGTCAGCACGATCAGCGCGATGAGCGCGGGATGTCGCCAACGGCCCCGAGTGGCCGCCATCGCAGTGCACCCGACGATCCACCCCAATCCCGCCCAGGGGAGCAGGAGCACGGAGGTTCGCGAGATGTACGGGAGCACATAGGGCGACAGCTGGTACACGAGCGCCGCGACCAGGGCGGCGAGGGGAGCGAGCCCGATGACCCGTGACATCCACCGAACACCGAGGCCCGCCGCGATGAGCAGCGTGCCGATCCAGAGGCGATGGGCGATCCAGTCGGGGACGCCGAGCAGATCGAACAACCAGAACCACGGACCGGCCGGCCAGAGGTAGGAGATGTGCTGATGGGGAACCCAGCCGGCGAACTGGCGGGGATCCATCGTGGTCGTCGCGTCGGCGAGGAAGCGTCCGGGGTCGAGGTAGATGTAGAGCTTGGAGTCCGCCGGCATCCGACCCGGGGCTGCGCTCAGCGCCGGGACGTAGGCGAGGAGGCCGAGCACGATGACCGAAACCCACGTGGAGTGTCGCCTGATCCACGACATCGTGACGTCGCTCACCGAGCTCGCGGCAGCAAGCCCGACATGCGCTTGACCGCCTGGAGTGCACCCTGCTTCGCGGTGCGGCGATGATGCGACGCCCCGGTGTCATCGGCCTGGGCCCGGTGCTCGACGAACCAGTCGTAGCTCTGGGCGAACATCTCGTCGGTCGACCACGTCGGCGTCCAACCGAGCTGTTCACGAAGGTGATCGAGGTCGAACCACATCGACTTCGAGTACATCAACCAGTGGTACGGGGCAAACGGTGTGATCCCGAGCGTTGCGCTGAGGTGCATCGCGAGGCCGGCGGGGCCGGCAGGAACCGATCGGACGGTGGCTCCGGTGCCGGCGTGGAGACACAGCGCCTCGAGCGTCTCTCGCATGGTGCCGAAACGGTCGGTGCCGACGTTGAACAACCCCGGGCCCGGCGTGTCGAGCGGCGAGGATGCAGACGTCGGCGAGGTCGTCGGAATGCACGAACTGGTAACGATTGGTGCCGTCGCCGAGCACGATCGGATCGCGCCCGTCGGCGATCCAGTCGAACAGGATGCCGAAGATGCCGAGGCGGCCGTGCCCGAGGATCGTGCGTGGTCGCACGATGGAGACGTCGAGACCCTGACGGGCAGCGTCGAGACACGCCCATTCGGCGGCGAGCTTGGCGAGTCCGTAGGCCTCCATCGGGGCCGGCACGGTCGACGGCAGGACGGGGTTCGTGTCGGGCACGCCGAACACCGCACTCGACGAGGTGTGGATCACCTTGCTGACACCGGCGTCGATGCTGGCATCGAGGAGCAGCCGGGTTCCGTCGACATTGACCGTGCGCAGGAGATTCGAGATCACGCGCGAGTGGCACCTGCGCCACGTTGTTCATCACGATGTCGACACCCTCGACCGCCTCGCGCACCGCCGCACGATCGCGGATGTCGCCGGCCATGAACTCCACGTCGGCGGGCCGATCGGTTGCGTCGTTGAGGTCGAACACCCGGACCCGATGCCCGGCGGCTCCCAGGCGATCGACGAGCAAGGAACCGAAGTAGCCACTCCCGCCGGTGACGAGAACGAGGCTCACAGCTCGATGCCCTGGTCGAGGCACCACCGGATGCTGCGGCGCATGCCCTCGTACAGCTCGACCTCGGGCTCGTAGCCGAGGTCGCGTCGGGCGGCCGAGATGTCGACGGCGATGGTCTTGTTCATCTCGCCGAGCACGTGCAGTTGCTGGTTGTAGCGGCCGGACTTCTGCAGCGCCCGATCGATGCGTTCGGCGACGGTGCCGGCAACGTCGGGGAGCCGAAGTCGATTGGGTTTCACCTCGAAGCCCTCGTCACGCATGGCCCGACCGACGGTCTCGACGATCTCGCGTACGGTGTACGGCCGGGCGTCGGCGATCCACCAACCGAGCCCGGGTTCGGTCGGGGTGAGTTCGGCGCGCACGATGCCCTGCACCAGGTTGTCGATGAACACCATCGAGCGCCGTTGGCCGCCGTCGCCGAGCACGGGGAATCGGCCGGTGCGCACGAGCGTGAAGAACGTCGTCTGACGTGCCGGTTGGTGTGGTCCGTAGAACCACGGGGGCCGCACCATCACGACATCGAGGCCACGGTCGGCGGCGTCGAGGATGCGCAGCTCGCCATCCATCTTCGAACTGCCGTAGCCGAGGTACGGCTGATACGGCTCGTCGTTGCGGAAGGTGTCGGACCGTGAGGGGTTCGTGCCGAACGGGCTGTTCGACGACACGTGCACCATGCGTCGAACGCCGTGACGCTCGCGGCGCGTGCGATGTTCTCGGTGCCCCGATGGTTCACCGCGTCGAACTGCGACATCGCACTCGGATGGATGACGCCGGCGGTGTGGATCACGTCGACGACCCCGCTCAGGCCGTCGAAGAGTCGCTCGACGTCGGCGGCAACCGTGACGTCACCGACGACGACATCGACACGGTCCGACCCGATGAGCGACCCGGTGACCGTCGTTGCATCCGACGCGGCCGCCGGATCGTGAACGAGGAGACGAAGGCGCCCGGGTCGTACCCACGGCCCGGCCTCGAGCGCGGCGACGAGCCCGGTGCCCAGCCAGCCCCCGCTCCGGTGATCACGGTTGTGTCGGGAGGACTCAACGTCATGAATGGTGCGGTCATCCGGCCCTCTCGTCGACGAATCGTCGTGCATTGCGGATCGCGATCGCCATCACCGATGCCTGCGGATTGACGCCCGGGGCATCGGGAAGCAGCGAGGCGTCGTTGACGTAGACGTTCTTCGAGCCGTGCACCCGTCCGAAGCTGTCGGTGGCGCACCGGCGGACATCCTCGCCCATCGGTGCGGTGGAACAGAGATGCACGGTCATGACGCTCGCATTGTTGGCGGAGAACGCCGAGGTCATGGCTGCGAGGTCGCGCCGCGAGCGCACGACAGGTGCCCCTCGGAACGACGGGTAGACCTCGAGCGCATCGGCCTCGAGCATCACCAGTGCGAGGCGGGCCAGGCCGCGACCCAACAGCTCGCGGTCACGGCGCGTGAGGCGATAGGTGACGATGGGGTCACGTAGGCCCGGGACTGCCTGCACCCAACCACGCCCTTGGCTGGTGATGGCGGCGTAGTAGATGACCAGTTCCGGCCACGCGGTGACGGCGTGACCGAAGTCGCGCCAGTTGTCGGTGAGCGCGAGAGCGACGAGACCAGGATGGCTCGCCGACCCGCCGAACGAGATCTCGGGAGCGAACTCCTTGACCTGGATGACGGCGACGTCGCTCGGGGTGTTGACCTCGCTGTCGAAGCGGGCTGCGAGCTTCACCGTGGGGTGCACAGCGAGCGTCCGACCGATCCGATGGCGCAGCCCGGAGCGTTGCAGCATCGCCGGGGTCTGGATGGCGCCGCCGCACACGATGACGTCGCGGAAACTGATGGTGACGGGTCGTTCACCGTCGATCGTCGACGTGAGTTCCGCTCGCAACGCCGTCGAGTCGTGCATCACGAGGTGGTCGAGACGATGCTCGGTCAGCAGACGCGCGCCGGCGGCGAGGGCCCGCGGCAGGTAGGTCTCGGTCATGCTCTGGCGCCGGCCATCGGCGGCGCGCCCGCTCTCGGGGTACGTCATCCAGCGGGGGATCTCGTCGTGTTGCCAGCCGAGCGCCTCGGCGCCCCGACTCAGGATGTCGCTGGCCGGGGTCTGCTCGCCGGGAACGGTCTGGACGCTCAACGCGTCCTCGACCTCGTCGCAGATCGCTTCGAGGTCGTCGGTGTCGAAGTCGACGATGCCGTAGTCGGTTCTCCACCGATCGAGGGTGTAGCCCGGGGGACGGCGGTACAGCCCGCTGTTCACCTCGGTGCCGCCGCCGGCGCAACGCCCTTCGGTGTAGGCGATCGACGGCAGCCCGAGCGCCACGGTGACGCCACCGGAACGGTACTGCTGGTTCATCTGCTCCAAGGAGAACGGTGTCAACGAGCCCTGCGGAACCCAGCTGCCCTCCTCGACGATCAACACGTCGTGGCCGGCCTCGGCGAGCGTTGCGGCGGTCGTCGCTCCACCGGCGCCGGATCCGATGATGAGCACGTCGCAGTCGTGGTGGCGCTCGGTTCTCATGGGGCGCTCCCGTCGACAGCGGTCGAGGGCCACTTCTCCCAGACGTACGTGTAGCCGAGCGACCGGACCAGTCGCGGGTACTCCGACAGGAGCGGAAGTGGTACCCGCACGGCGACATCGAGTGCCAGCGATGGGCCCACGAGGCGACCGAGGAGATCGACGAGTCGGCTGATGACGATGACACCGAAGCGGGTGAACGACGCAAGGCCGTCGACCCGCTCCTGGATGAAGGCAACGGTGTCGGCACGTCGGTGCGCTTCGAGGTGCGGCAGGTCACGCGTGAGGAGCCGATCGGCGAACCGTCCCACGGGAGTCGTGAGTGGCGAGGGACGTGACATGAGCGGATGAATCGTAGCAATCAGCGCGCCCGCGGGGGCGTCTCAGCGAGAGTCGTCGGTGCGATACGCGCGTCCCCGGCGATGCAGGGTGACGAGGTCGTGGATGCCCCACGCCGTGACGAGGCGGAATGCCTCGAGGACGACGCGCCCATCCATCTTCGACTGGCCTGCGACACGGTCGCGGAATGCGATCGGGATCTCGACGACGCCGAGCCCGGCGCGAACGGCGCGATAGGTCATCTCGACCTGGAACCCGTAGCCGCTGGCCTGCAGGTCGTCGAGGCCGATGGTTCGCAGTGCCTCGACGCGGTAGACGCGGTATCCCGCTGTGGCATCGTTGATGGCGAGTCCCAACATCACCGCGACGTACCGGTTGGCCCACCGTGACAGCCAGGTCCGGCGCCGCGGCCACCCCGTCACCGTGCCGCCCGGGATGTAGCGGGATCCGATCACGACCGGAATGCCCTGGTCGGCAACGGCGAGCATGACCGGCAGCGCGGCGGGATCGTGTGACAGATCGGCGTCGATCTGCACCACAGCGTCGTAGTGCTCGTCGAGGGCGAGTCTGAACGCCTCGCGATAGGCATCGCCGAGCCCGCGCTTCTCGGGGCGTTCGATCAGTCGCAGCCGTCCGGTGTCGTCCATGCGTTCGCGCACGAGCGCGCGGGTGGAGTCGGACGAGTCGTCGTCGACCACCACGACATCGGCGTCGGGGACGCGTGAGTCGAGTTGATCGAGAAGTTCCGAGATGTTCGCCGCCTCATTGTGGGTCGGCACGATGATCAGCGTGCGCACGGTCCGACGACCTTACGGGATGGCGCCGAACGCGGCGTAGAGCCCGGTCACGGCAACCAGACCGGCACCGCACAGCACGAGTGTCAGGTCCCAGCCGGCGCGATCCCAGCTCGCACGATGATGATCAGGGTCGTCGTCAGGGTCGGGCCACCAGGCCGCAACGGCGATGAAGAGCGGGAACGCCGTGAACAGGAAGCGGGGGCGGGCGGTCACCGTCTCGGGGGCCAACATGAGGGCGATCACGACGGCGCTGTAGGCCACGAGCACCCAGGAGAGCCGGACCTTCCAGGCGCAGTAGATCATGGCGACCAGCGCGCCGACCGAGAGGGCGGTGAGCGCGTCGGTCGGCGATCCCAAGGGATTGGTGAGGAAGTCGAACGAGTTGGTGATCGCCGTGGCGCCGAAACTCGTTCCCTCGGACCAGGCCTCGCGTTGGACCCGGAACCATGCGCCGCGCTCGCCGGCGGTGCGGTCGACGTACCACTGGAACCCGATGAATCCGATCGGCGCGAGGAGCGGGGCGATCAGCGACCACCAGTCGCGGTTGCGCCGGATGGCGAGGAAGCTGGCGACAGCGCACGCGCCGACGAGTGCGATTCCGTTCGGTCGTGCTCCCGTCCCGACGGCGGCGAAGACGCCGGCCAGCACCCATCGTTCGGTGATGAGGAACCACAGGCATGCCGCGGCGAGCACGATCAGCATCGCTTCGGAGTAGGCGAACGACAGCACGAAACTTCCGGGGAACACGGCGAACAGCGTCATGGCCCGTGCCGCGACCGACACCGAGTAGAGACGCCGGGCGAGCAGGCCGACGAGAACGACCGCGATGGCACCGAGCACGAAGTTGACGAAGAGTGCCGCGAACGTGTCGCCACCCGGCAGCACGACATCGACGGCGCGCACCGTCCAGGGATAGACGGGGAAGAATGCGGCGCGGGCCTCGAGTTGTTCGTAGGTGATGTCGGCCGGGATCGAGTCGGGATAGCCGCGACGTATGAGTTCCAGGTACCAGCGGCCGTCCCACGACGTCAACACGTTGGTGATCGTCTGGTAGGCGGTGGGTTCGGCGATGCCGTCCTTGCGTGCGTCGACGGCCATTTGCGAGGCGCGTACGCCGGCGCCTGCGATCACGCACATGCGCGACACCACGTAGGCGGCCATGCCGACGAACAGCGCCCGATGCCAGTTCGCCCGGTCAGAGGTGACGGCGGTATCCGACACAGGGGCGTCGTTCACCTGGGAGGGCACGGCGAGAAGGTAGCAGCAGCGTCGCGCATCGGATGGGTCACGTGGCGCCCGTCGTTGCCGACATGTCCAACCGTTGGTCGAGTTCGTCGAACAGCCATGGCCACACGAGTTCAGCGCCCTCGCGTGTGTAGTGCACACCGTCGTATCGAACGGGACTGCCGTCGATCTCCAACCCGTCGACACCGCCAGGACATACGACCGAAGACAGGGTGGCCACCGTGACATCTGCCTGTGTTGCCGCGATCTCGTCGAGCAGGGAGTTGACGGCGGCGACGCGGCGAGCGTCGGCACGTGACGCCGTGCCGGGGTTGTCGCTTGCGCCGCCCATGCAGGCGACATCGAGGAACACGACCGGCGCACCGGAGGAGCCGGCTGCGTCGGCAGCCTCACTGAGCGCGGTAGCGACCAGCGTTTCCCATTCGGGTGAGGGAAAGCGGATGTCTCGACCGTCGACACGGTGGTCGAGGACCTCCCACGCGCCGATCATCACCACGACGATGTCGGGCTGCAGGGCATCGCTGAAATCGGGCCACGAGGTCTGCCACACAACACAGTTGGGGTCGGTGGGATTGATCGCGGAGGAGTCCGCGTCCAGTGTCGCTCCCGGTGTGATCGGACACCCGACCTGGACGAAGGCCTGGGCATCCCAGTCGGGTCGCGTCGACGCGTCGAGTTGGTGGGCGAGGGAGTAGGCCGCCGAGTCGCCGAGGAGCAGGAGTCGTCGACGATCCGGTGGCAGATCCGTCGGCTCGTTCGTCCTGTTCGATTCGTTCGGGTCGATGACGTCAGCGTCCGATGGTCCACGAGTCGGCGATGCCAGTTCATCGAGGCGCGGAAAGATCGCAGCCGTGGGAGCGAGCCGGCGGTCAGCCGGCGTCGTCAGTGCGACGAACCCGAGCCCGGCGACCAGGCATGCCACGACGCTCCACGCGCCGACGAGGCGTGGTGATGGCGTCGTGGATCGACGCACCGGTGTTTCGACGAATCGGAAGCTCAGTTCGGCGAGGGCAAGGGTGATGGCGACCTGCGCAGCAATCAGTGGGGTACCGCTCACCCCGATGTCGATTGCGGAGCCGACGAAGACAATCGTCGGCCAATGCCACAGATAGATCCCGTACGAACGTTGTCCGATCCACGTCAGTGGTTGGCGTCCCATCCAGCCGAGGGCTGCATCGGGACGGGGGCTTGCGGTGCCGAGGACGACAAAGGCTGCGACGATCGAGATGGCGAAGAGCCCGCCTCGATACAGCCAGGCGCTCGTGTCGTGGATGGTGGCGGCCGTGGCCACGAGGACGAGCAATGCCGCGGCGAACGGCAGCCGCATCGTGCGACGCTCCGCCAGGCGGATCAGGTCGGGAAAGAGTTCGACGATCCAGGCGAGGGCAGCGCCGATGAGCAGATGCTGGGCGCGGGTGTCGGTGCCGAAATAGACGCGTGTCGGATCGGCGGGTTCGAATGCGATCGCCATCAGACCGGCCGAAACGACGGCAGCCGCGACGACAGATGCAGCCGCGAGTCCTGCGCCTCGACGGTGCCTCGCGGCGAGTACCAGGAGCCCGACCATGGCGACGGGCCACAGCAGGTACCACTGCTCCTCGACTGCCAGCGACCAGGTGTGCAACAGCGGGCTCGGGCCGAGGGCGGCCTCGAAGTAGGACTGCTGGTCGAACACGAATCGCCAGTTGGCGACGTAGGCGAGTCCGGCAATGGCGTCGAGACGAACGGAGTTCCACTGTTCGGGCAGTCCCCAGCGACGCGTCGCCAGCAGCGTGGCGGCGATCATGACGACCAGTGCGGGAACGAGCCGTTTGAACCGGCGGGTCCAGAATGCGCCCAGTCCGAGACGGCCTGTCGTGGCGCGTTCGTCGAGGAGAAGTCGGGTGATGAGGAAACCGGAGATGACGAAGAAGATGTCGACGCCGATGAATCCGCCGGTCACCCAGCGAAGTTCCAGGTGGTATGCCACCACGAGCGTCACGGCGAGCGCTCGGAGGCCGTCGAGGGCAGGAAGGTGGGGGAGTCGACGAGACATCGGTCGCAACGGTCGCCGCGGGCGTTGTGGCCCGGCGCTGCTCGAACGCTACCCGCGGCCGCACGGTGACGAGCCGAGCCTCGTTCGTTGCGGCCGTGTGAATCCGGCCCGATGACCGCGTGAGCGACGCTGGGGTTTTGTACAGTCACGCGTCATGCCGGTCCATCTGCCCGACACTGTCGATACTGCGGTCGAGCTTCTGGCGCACGACCCGACGGCAACCGTGCTCGCCGGCGGGACTGATCTGATGGTGGAGGTGAACGATGGCCACCGCCGCCCGGCCAGCAGCGTCGTGGTCGTGAACCGGATCACCGAACTGCGATCGTGGCGGCGTGATCAGTCGGCAGGTTCGGTGACGATCGGTGCTGCGCTGAGCTACCGGGAGATCGAAACCGGCCCGCTCGGCACCATGTTCCCGGCGCTCGGGCAGGCCGCCCGGACAGTCGGATCGCCGCAGATCCGCAACGCCGCCACGCTTGGCGGCAATCTCGCGACCTGCTCGCCGGCGGGCGATGGTCTGCCCGTGCTGGCTGCGCTCGATGCAACCGTCGAGCTCGCCTCGGCGGCTGGGCGTCGGACGATGCCGGTGAGTGACTTCATGGTCGGCGTGAAGCACACGGCATTGATGCCGGCGGAGATGATCGTGTCGATCTCGCTGCCGTTGACCGCCGGTTGGCAGGGGTACGCCAAGGTCGGCGTGCGCAATGCCATGGTGATCGCGGTGGCCAGCGCCTGCGTCGTACTCGACCCCGCCCGCCAGAGTGTGGCCGTGGCGCTCGGCTCGGTCGGGCCGACCGTCCTGCGATGCCCCGAGGCGGAACAGCATCTCGCATCGTCGATCGACTTCACCACGTTCGAGGTTGCACCGACCGATCTCGAGCGATTCGCCGAACTGGTCTCGACCGCGAGCCGCCCGATCACCGATCATCGCTCGAGTGCCGAGTACCGGCGCCATGCTGTTGGAGTGCTCGCCAAACGATTGGTGCGACGCGCATCGAGCGAGGAAGTGGCAGCATGAATCACGACGGTCACGACAGCGACCACTACGTCCTCGATGTCAACGGTGCCCGGCGTGAGGTGACCGACTCGTGGTTGGGCGAGAGCCTGCTCGACGTGTTGCGCGATCGGTTGGGCCTGATGGGCACGAAGGGCGCCTGCGAACAGGGTGAGTGCGGTTCGTGCAGTGTGATGGTCGACGGCATGCTGGTGTGCTCGTGCCTGGTGATGGCCGCGAGTGCGGTCGGCCAGCCCATCGTGACCATCGAAGGGGTTGCCCCACTCGGCTCTCCTTCGGACGTACAGGCGGCGTTCGTCGAAGCCGGAGCGGTCCAGTGCGGTTTCTGTACGCCGGGATTGATCATGGCGGTGCATGACCTGCTCGAACGCAGTGGGCATCCGACCGAGACCGAGATCCGCGAGGAACTGGCCGGCAACGTGTGCCGATGTACCGGGTACGGCCGCATCATCGACGCTGTCCAGCGTGTCGCCGTCGACCGGAGGCAGGCGCAGTGACGATCACCGATGTTCCTTCCATCGGTGCGTCGACCCGTGCGGGCACGATCGGGACGTCGCCGACGCGTCCCGACGGCACCGCCAAGGTGCAGGGGAGCTTCGAGTTCTCCTCCGACCTGTCGGCTGACGGCTGCCTGTGGGGCGCCACGCTGCGGTCGCCGCACCCGTACGCCCGGATCTGCTCGATCGACGTCAGCGGAGCCTGGAAGATCGACGGGGTCGAGGCCGTGATCACCGCCGCCGACGTGCCTGGCAGACTCACCTACGGCCTCATCAGCCAGGACCAGCCGGTGTTCGCCGCCGACGTCGTTCGCTACGTGGGTGAACCGATCGCCGCGGTCGCCGCCGACCATCCCGAGACGTGCCGGCGGGCGCTCGAGGCGATCGTGGTGGAGTGGGAGCTTCTCGAACCATTGCTCGATCCCGAGGCGGCGATCGACGGGAGCCATGCCCCGATTCATCCCGATGGCAATCTGATCCGGCACCAGCGCATCGTCACCGGCGACCTCGAGCTCACCGGTGACGTCGTCGTCGAGGGGACCTATCAGATCGGGATGCAGGATCAGGCATTCCTCGGGCTGGAAGCGGCGCTCGCTGTTCCGGATCCCGGTGGCAGAGGCGTCGAGCTGCATGTCGCGACGCAGTGGCTCCATGAGGACCGGGGGCAGATCGCTGCGTGCCTGGACCTGCCGGTCGACTCGGTGAGGCTCGTGCTCGGCGGTGTCGGTGGGGCGTTCGGCGCCCGCGAGGACATCAGCCTGCAGGTGCACACGTGTCTGCTCGCGCTCCGGCTGGGTCGCCCGGTGCGGATCGCCTACAGCCGCGCCGAGAGCTTCCTGGGTCATGTGCACCGCCACCCGGCGACGATCTGGATGCGTCATCACGCGACCTCCGCCGGCGAGATCGTCAAGATCGAGTCGCGGATGGTCCTCGACGGCGGGGCGTACGCCTCGACGTCGTCGGCGGTGCTCATCAACGCGGTCACGCACACGCAGGGGCCGTACCGCTGCGCGAACGCGGTGGTCGACGGCTTCGCGGTGCGGACCAATCACCTGCCGTGCGGTGCGATGCGCGGGTTCGGCGTCGTGCAGGCGTGCTTCGCCCACGAGTCCCAGATGGACAAGCTGGCGCTCGCCACCGGCATCGATCCGATGGAGATCCGGCTGCGTAACGCGATGCGAACCGGTGACCGTTTGATCACCGGTCAGCCCGTGCTGAACGTCGCTCCGGTCGCGCAGTGCATCCGTGACACGGCGGCACTTCCGATGCCGGATGGGCCGACAGGTGGTCGCCTCACGGCCGCGGGCAGTGTCGACGTGATGCAGATTCCCGGCGGGGCGGGTCGTACGGCAGACCGATCCGACATCGTGCGGGGTGTGGGCTGGGGCGTGGCGATCAAGAATCTCATGTACTCGGAGGGCTTCGACGACTACGCCACGGCCCGATGTCGATTGTCGAATGGCGTCGCCACGCTGAAGTTCGCAACTGCGGAAGTCGGCCAGGGCTTCGTCACGATCGCCTCGCAGATCGCTCGGACGATTCTGGGCGTCGACGAGGTGGAACTCGATCGCATCGACACCCAGGTCGGCTCGGCAGGCTCGACGTCGGCGTCTCGCCAGACGTGGATGAGTGGGGGAGCGGTCGATGCGGCGTGTCGAACCGTGCGCGAGCGGCTGTTCGAACACGTCGGGCGTCTGCACGACGTCGATCCGATCCGTCTGGCGCTGAACGAGACCGACATCGTCGACACGGTGTCCGGATGGCGAATCCCGGTCACCGATGCGACTGCCGGAGTCGAGTTCGACGAGACGGTCGAGTACCGCCATCCGCCGACCGAGGAACTCGACGAGAACGGTCAGGGCAACTGCCACACGGCATTCGGTTTCGTGGCGCACCGCGCCGTGGTCGACGTCGATCCGGAACTGGGGCTCGTCAAGGTGGTCCAGATCGCCACGGCGCAGGACGTCGGCCGCGCGCTGAACCCGCTGTCGGTGCTCGGCCAGATCGAAGGCGGAATCGCCCAGGGGCTCGGGCTGGCCGTGATGGAGGAGATCATCCAGATCGACGGGGTGATCCGCAACGGCAACTTCACCGACTACCTGTTGCCGACGTTCCTCGACATGCCCGAGGTCGTGGCCACGTTGATCGAGCAGCCCGATCCGCACGCCCCGCTCGGCGCGAAGGGCGTCGGCGAAGCACCGTGCATCTCGTCGACGCCGGCCATCGTCAACGCGATCCGTGACGCCCTCCGCCAGGTCGACGGCATCGGCAAACCCCTCGATCGAGTTCCTGTCCGCCCCAGCGACATCTGCCTGTGACGTGCACGATGTGTCAGACACATCGTGCACGTCGGAAATGTCGGAGGAGATGCTGCGTGCGGCTAGGTTCGGATCGCATGCCTGACGAGCGCGAAATCATGACCTGGGACATCTTCGGGACAGCCTCTCGAGACCTGGCCCAAATGGTCGCTGACAGTGATTACGAGCCCGACATGGTGTTGGCCATCGCCCGAGGCGGGCTGTTGATCGGCGGTGCCATCGGGTATGCCTTGTCGGTGAAGAACGTCTACACGATGAACGTCGAGTTCTACACCGGCGTCGACGAGCGCCTCGAGGTGCCGCGTATCCTGCCACCCGCACCCGACTTCGTCGACGTGTCCGACGCCCGCATCCTGATCGTCGACGACGTCGCCGACACCGGCCACACCTTGCGCTCGGTCCAGGAGTTCTGCGCCGGCAAGGTCGCCGAGGTACGTACCGGGGTGTTGTACGAGAAGTCGCACTCGTTGGTGAAGTGCGATTACATCTGGAAGCGCACCGACATGTGGATCAACTTCCCGTGGAGCGACAAGGATCCCGTCGCCAAACGCAACTGGGCCGTCAAAGACGCCTGATCAGACCGGTGTTGCGTTCGGGAACGCCCGCCGCTGAGCTGCATCCAGGCGTTCTTGCAGCCGCTTGGGATGCACGATGCCCAGCAGCTTGCCGTCGTTCCACACCGTGACGATCGGGCGGCGGGGGTCGAGGCGGGGGAGCACCGTCGCCAGATCCTCGTCGAGCGAGGCCTTGGCAAGGTTGTTGAACGGCACCATGAGCTGCGTGAGCATCACCATCGGACGACGTTCGAACGGAACTGCCCAGAGCTGATCCTCCAACACGAGCCCGTCGAGGTGACCGTCATCGCCGACGACCGCCACTGCGCCGGCTGCACCGAGACGCTGGCGCTGGTCGATCATCGAATCGGTGTCCATGTCGGTGCCCGCCTGAGCGATCCCGAAGAAGGTGAGGTCTCGCACCTTGACACCGTCGAGTTGTTCGGCGATGTACGAGGTCATGATCTCGGCGCGTGCGTTGAGCGCGATGAACAATCCGGTGATCATCATGAAGACGCCGAACTGGCCGTTGAGCATCATCACCACGCCCAGGCCGACCAGGCCCCAGCCGAGCACGCGCCCGGCGTTGCCGGCGTCACGCATCGCTCGGTACTTGTTGCCGGTTCGCGCCCACCGGACGGCGCGGAGCACCCGTCCGCCATCGAGCGGGGCACCTGGCAGCATGTTGAACACGGCGAGCACGCCGTTCACGAAGCCGACCCACCACAACACGGTCGACTGCAGGGCTACACCGGCCCCGAGTGCAGCGACACCGATCAGCAGACTGACCGCAGGCCCGGCTACGGCGATCAGCCCATCGGCACGCGGATTCGGCGATTCGCGGTCGAGCCGGGCCATACCGCCGAGTGCCCAGAGATCGATTGACAGCGTGTGCACGTCGTACCGACGCGCCACCAGTGCGTGCCCGAACTCGTGAGCGAGAATCGATGCGAAGAACGCCATCGTCGCGACGACACCACCGACGATGCCGAGGTCGGCGGACAGCAGCACGCCGAACCACAGGGCAACGATCGCCATGCTCCAGTGCGCCCGCACAGGAATGCCGGCGTAGGTGCCGAGGCGCATCGAACCGGGGGTCATGAGGTCTGCTCCTTCCGAGCGAACACGTGTTGGATCAGCGTACGTTGTGCAACGAACCGCCAGCCCGCGGTATTCCGCATCTCACCAGCCGCCACCGATGAGTGAAGCGACCACATACGCGCGGTCTCACTCATCGCAGGGGAAGGGGATGTCGGCGCGGGATGTCGGCGCGGGTTGCCGGCTCAGGAGCGGTGTTCGAGGATCACGGTGGCGCAGTTGCGGCCGCTCGCACCCCACACACCCGCGCCCGGGAACGTGGCGGCACCGGTGAGGTACAGCCCGCCGACCGACGTCTCGTACTTCGTGAGCTCGGGATTCGCGTTGCGGAACGCCGCGAGCGGTCCGCCGGCAAAGCTCGTGGCATGCCCTGCCGGGAGATGGAAGTCACGTTCGTACACGTCGGGCGTCATTGCTCGCCACTCGACGATCGAGTCGAGGAAGCCCGGCTCGCACAGCTCCGCGAACGCCTCGAGCCAGCGGCGTGGCTCGTTCGAGTCGGGCCAGCCTCCGGTCAGGCCGAACGGGGTGTAGATGGCTTCGAGGCTGAACACGTGGCGACCA
Source organism: Ilumatobacteraceae bacterium (assembly GCA_963716235.1). Classification (GTDB taxonomy): domain Bacteria; phylum Actinomycetota; class Acidimicrobiia; order Acidimicrobiales; family Ilumatobacteraceae; genus Sva-07. The sequence continues at coordinate 64,165 of CAVQTE010000003.1, forward strand.
TGGGGTGCCATCGACGGGTCGAGTGCCGTCGGAACGTTCACCAGCATGCCGGGGCGGTCCATCACACGACCCGCCGAGATCAGCCCGGCGCCCCGGTGGATCTCTGCGAGGCCAGGTGCGATTGCGGTGGTCGGCCCGAGCGGCCCGTCGAAGCCACGTAGCACGGGCGCAGCAGAGAGCACTGCGTCGACCTTCGACTCGTACCCTTGGTCGTGGTGGATGTTCCGCCACCGGTGCACGAGGTCGGTCGCCGCCGACGGCGGATTCCGCAGCCAACGCAGAAACGTGTCGTGTGGGTTGCAGGCCGACACGACGATCGGTGCGGTGATCTCGGTGCCGTCGACGAGGGAGATGCCGGCGACACGATCGCCCGTGCACGTGATCGTGTCGACGGGGCTCTTCGTGCGCAGTGTGCCACCGGCAGCCTCGAACGCGGCGAGCAGAGCGAGCGGCACCTGGCCGCTGCCGCCAACCGGACGTCCGACCTTGCCGACGTGGCGCATCGCGTGTGTGAGGGCGCCCAGGCCCGTGCCGGGAGTCTCCGGTGAGATCCCCCACACCATCGGCCCCGTCAGTGCACCCGGGCCGGCGATGGCGTCCTCGCTGAAGAACGAACGAAGCACATCGGCTGCGCTGCGGCGCGACCAACGCATCAAGGTCGGGGCTCCGCTCAGCCGTCGGCGTAGCGCGAGCTTGGTGAGGCCCGCAATCGTCGGCGGCTCGGCGGCCGCCTCGAACACCATCTCGATCGCAGGCATCGCCGCCTTGGCGTAGCGGCGATAGCCGTTCACCTGGGTGGGAAAGCCCCGACCGATGTCGTCGAGCGTCGCCTCGAGATCGTGGTGGTGCGACCAGCCCCTACCCTCAGCGGCGCTGGCCCACGAGAAGTTGTGCTGCGCCGGCTCGACATCGAGGTATCGAAGGCCGAAGCCGGCAAGGTCGAGTTCGTCGATGACCGGCGTAGTGCGGAAGGTGAGGTGATCGCAGTTGCAGATGTTGACCGTGGCACCGGCGAACTGCTCGCTCGCCGCCGTACCACCGACGTCGGCGCGGGCTTCGACCAGCAGCGTTCGCATCCCCGCCCGGGCGAGGTATGCCGCCGTGACCAGCCCGTTGTGGCCGGCGCCGATGACGATGGCGTCGAAGTCGACGGAGGCGGGTTCGGATGCGGTTGCAGACACGGAGCAGAGTCTCCCGCACTTGGTTGTCGGCGGCGTAACGTGCCGGTGTGTCTTTCGTTTCGCGACAACTTGTCGACCTGCGTGCTCCCCAACTCGAGCAACTGATCACGCCACGCAGCATCTTCGTCCAGCCGCTGGGCGCCGTCGAGCAGCATGGACCGCATCTGCCGTTCAACACCGATCTGCTCATCGCCGACCGGGTCGCGACCGCGGCGGTGCAACGAGTCGGCGTCGACCTCGACGTGTGGCTGCTGCCCCCGCTGGCGTACACGAAATCGAACGAGCACGCCTGGTCGGCGGGCACGATCTGGTTGTCGGCGACGACACTGCTGGCGGTGCTCGACGACATCGGTCGGTGCGTGGCGACCACGCCGGCACGCAAGCTCGTGTTCTTCAACGGGCACGGCGGAAACTCCGCGCTGGTCGGTGTCGCCAACCGTGAGATCCGCCTGGCGCACGGCCTCATGACCTTCCTGGCGCATCCGGGTGTTCCGCCCGATCAGGGCGGCGCATCACCGACCGACGAGTTGGGTATGGGCATCCACGGCGGTACCGACGAGACCTCGATCATGCTCCACCTCGCACCCGAACTCGTCGACATGTCGATGGCGACGCGCAATGTTCCCGAGTCGCTCGCCGACAACAAGTACGTGCGCTTCGGCGGTGCAGTGGGGTTCGGCTGGCTGTCGAACGACTTCGGGCCCGACGGCCACATCGGCGATCCGACCGTGGCCACGGCCGAACGCGGGGCCACATTGTTCGATGCCGCCGTCGATGCATTCTGTGAAGCCCTGGCCGAGGTGGTCCGGTTCGAATTGACGGGGTGTTGAGCATGGTCGCCGAGGCGCACCTGCACGAACTCCGAGTCGACGTGGAGCATCTCCTCGCTCGACTCGATGCACTCGGCGAGATCGGACGCATCGACGGTCCGAACGGTGAATGGGGTAATGCCCGCCTCGCCTTGACCGACGCCGATCGTGACGGGCGTGATCTCGTCGTGACATGGATGCGCGATCTCGGTCTCGATGTGGCGATCGACGCAATCGGCAACGTGGTGGCGACCCGGCAGGGATCCGATCCGACCCTCGCGCCGGTGATGATCGGTTCGCACATCGACACCGTCGGCACCGGTGGACGATTCGACGGCAATCTCGGCGTGCTGGCGGGCTTGGAGGTCGTCGAGACCCTGGCACGCCACGACGTCATCACCCACCGGCCGGTGCAGGTGGCGTTCTTCACCGACGAGGAGGGGGCCCGTTTCGCTCCGGACATGCTCGGGAGCCTCGTCTACGTCGGCGGGATGCCGCTCGAGGAGGCGCTCGATGTCGTCGCATCCGACGACCGTGCCCGGCTGGGTGACGAACTCGAACGGATCGGGTACGCCGGACCGGTGCCGTGCCCGCATCCGGCTGCGCCCCACGCGTTCGTCGAACTCCACATCGAACAGGGCCCGATCCTCGAAGCCGAAGGCATCACCATCGGTGTCGTCGAGGGTGTCCAGGGCATCTCGTGGACCGAGATCCTCATCGTCGGGCAGTCCGCTCACGCAGGAACGACGCCGATGCGCTTGCGTCACGACCCTGCCTACTGCGCAGGCGCGATCGCAACGTACGTGCGTGACCTCACCCGCCACCTCGGCCACGATCAGGTCGGCACCGTCGGTCGGATCGACGTCCACCCGAACCTCACCAACGTCGTGCCGTCACGTGTCGTGATGACGGCCGACATGCGCAATACCGACGATCGGATGCTGCGCGAGGCCGAGACGCGGCTCGCCACGTTTCTCGAGGAACTCGCTGAATCGGAAGGAGTCGAGATCACGACCCGATCGTTGGCCCGCTTCGAGCCCGTCTCATTCGACGAAGCCATGGTGAGCCGGGTCGAATCGACGGCATCCCGCCTCGGCCATTCCACGCGTCGCATGTCGAGCGGTGCCGGCCACGATGCGCAGATGCTCTCGCGGGTGTGTCCCACCGCCATGATCTTCACGCCGAGCGTGAACGGGTTGAGCCACAACATCGCCGAGTTCACGCAGGCTGCCGACATCGAAGCCGGTGCGAATGTCCTGCTCCAGGTGGTGCTCGACCTGGCCGATTCACCCGGTGCGAGATGACGTCACGTTTCGACCTCGTCACGGTCGACTCGCCCGACACCGATGCGATCGCACGGTTCTGGTCGGTCGCTGCACATCTGCACGAAATCGAGCGCGAAGACGTCGATCGATGGATCGTGCTCGCGGATGGCGACGGTGTGCGACGCCTGGGCATTCAACGCGGGGTCACGCGCAGCGGCTCGATCCACGTCGATCTCGCATGCGATTCGGCGTCGTTCGACGATGAGTTGACGCGATTGGTCGGTCTCGGGGCGCGACTGCTGGGCGAGGCCCGTCGCGAGCCGTACGGATCGATCGCCAACCTCGCTGACCCCGACGGGAATCCGTTCGACCTCTGCGCGTACACCTGAATGACGCTGGTCGGCGAACGCGAACGGGGGACGCTCCGTCGAGCGTCCCCCGTTCGGTGTTCGGTCTGTCAGTGGTGATCCGTCAGAGGCCGATCGAGGTGTCGATGAACTGGTTGGTGACGATGTCGTCAGGTGTCACGCCGTCCTTCGGCGTGGCGCCCTGTGCCGTGTAGATCGGCACTGCCAGTTCGATCAGCTTCGCCACCCGGTCGGTGTCGAACTGACCGATGACGCCCTCGGGGCTGTTGGCGATCAAGCCGTCCTCGATGATCTTGGCAACACCGAAGTCGGCCGCAGCCTCGGTGTAGTCCCAACCGAAGTCGGCGCCGAACTGGGCGACGGCGTCGAGGATGATGGCGTTCGTCCGAGCGGGGTCGGCAAGGTAGTCGATGCTGGCCTGCTGGATGATCGGCACGAGCTTCGTGAAGCACGCGGCGTAGGTCTCGATGTTCTCCGGCTTCGTGGCGATCGACTGGGCGTAGTTCTCCCAGCCGATGTCGTTGATGTACTCGTACGCAACGGGCTTGCCCCAGTCGGTGAGCTCCTCTTCATAGAGGAACGGCTCGGCGGAGGCGAACCCCTGCTGTGCAGATGCGCCCTCGTCGGCGATGAACAGGCTGGGGTCGCCGGTGTAGGAACCGTCGACCTGCTCGGCGCTGAGCACGCCCGATCCGGTGAGGAAGTCCATGTAGGCCGCGCCACCGAAGTAGCGGACCTTGACACCCTCCGTGCCGAGATCGGCGATCCCGGTCACCTCGGGATACGTGGCCGGGTCCCACATGATCATCTGCGGGTTCTTCTCGTAGCCGGACTCGATGGCGACGGTCGGGAAGTCGCCCGAGAACTGGATCGCCTCGTCGGTGTAGACGAATCCGAGCAGCACGTCGTCGTTGGCGTACATGATCTGGGTGACGGGTGAGAAGTTCTGGGCAGCGCCACCGGAGCGGATCTGGACCTTCACGCCGGTGTCGTTGCCGTTGGCATCGATCAGCGGGCCGGTCACGTAGGCGTTGCCGGCGTCGACCTCGTAGCCCTCGCCGATCAGCTGGTAGAGGAAGCCGTGCTCGGCTTCCGGCATCCAGTCGAGCTGGATGGAGACGGTCTCGGGGCAGTCACCGGCGAGTGAGACGGCTTCGCCTTCGGTCGTCGCATCGGTGCTGGCCGAGGTGTTGCTGCTCGGCTCGGATGTCTCACTGTCACTGTCGCTGTCACTGCCGCATGCCGCAACGGCGAGGCCGGCTGCGAGGGTGAGGCCGAGCAGCTTGACGCTGCGGGTGGTCTTCATGGTTGCTCCTTGTTGGGGGTTCACGCTGGCTGGGATCGGGGAATCGAGACGATTCCGGGGTGGGTGGGAGATTGGCCGGTCACGACGATTCGTCGTACCAGCGACCGATGGCGAGCTTGCGCAACGCACCGAAGGCGAGGAACACCGCGATCCCGAGCAACGCGGCGACGAGGAGGCCGCCGTAGACCTGGGGGAATCGGGCCTTCTGGCGGAACTGTTCGATGACGACTCCGATGCCGGGTTTCTGGCCGGCACGGAAGAACTGCTCGCCGACGATGGCACCGATCACGCTGAGGCCGGCCGAGATCCGGAATCCGATGAAGATCGATGGCATGGCGGCGGGGAACTGGAGCTTGTGCAGTCTCGTCGAACGCGAGGCGTCGTGCAGCGTGAACAACTCGTGCTGTGCGACGTCTGCGGAGGTGAGACCGAACAACGTGTTGGTGACGATCGGGAAGATCGAGATCATCACGCAGACGAAGATGCGGGCCCCGATCCCGCCACCGAACACCGACCCGATCAACGGGACGACTGCGAGCACGGGGAGCGCTTGTGCGGCAACGAGGTAGGGATACATCGATCGCTCGAGCCAGCGGGCCTGCGCCATCACGACGGCGATGGTGATGCCGAGCACGACGCTGATGGCGAGACCGGCCAGTGCGGTGAATGTCGTCCAGGCGAGACCGGTGATCATCTGTTGTCGGACGACTGAGTCGAGGAACGACTGGTCGACGACCGTACTCGGCGACGGCACGAGGAATCCGGGCTTGTCGAAGAACCGCCGCATACCGTCGCGGTGCAAGTACTCCCATACTGCGAGGAACAGCAGGAGGAAGACGACCGGGCCGATCAGGGCGCGGGCGAAGTTCCTGAGCGTCGGCTGGCCCGATGGGCCGACGTCGCCGAGCATCGACGGATCCGCGCCGAGGGCGGCGTACGACGGTTCGAGCGCAGGGTCGTGGTCGGTCACGGCGCTCACGAGTGCGCTCCCCGAAGTGCGTGCGAGACCTGTCCGCACAGTTCGGCGAATGCGGGGTCGAAGCGCAACTCCGGATCGCGTGGGTATGCGAATGGCACCTCGAACTCGCCGACGACCGAGCCCGGCCGTCCACTCATCACGAGGATCCGGGTGGAGAGGAACACCGCTTCGCTGATCGAGTGGGTGATGAAGAGTCCGGCGAACTGCTTGCGCAGGAACAGCGAGATGACCTCGTCGTTCAACCGCTCCCGGGTGATCTCGTCGACCGCTCCGAACGGTTCGTCGAAGAGGAAGACCTTCGGTTCGAGTACGAGGCTGCGGGCGAGCGATGCACGCATGCGCATGCCGCCGGACATCTGCTTGGGGTATTTGTCCTCGTGGCCGGTCAGCCCGACGAGCTCGATGTTCTCGATCGCTCGTCGACGGGTCTCGTCCTTGGGGAGTCCTTCGAGTTCTGCGAGGAGCTCGACGTTCTGGATGACCGTTCTCCACGGGAGCAGCGTCGCGTCCTGGAAGACGTAGCCGAGCCCCGAACGATCCACGCTGACGGAACCGGTGGTCGGCTGCGTGAGCCCCGATGCGATACGCAGCAGCGTCGACTTCCCGCAGCCGGACGGTCCGACCACCGTGACGAACTCGCCGGGCTTGACGTCGAACGACGTCGACGTCAGTGCTTGGGTCCCGTCGGGGAACGTCATCGACACGTCACGGAACGTGACGGCGGCGTCGGTCGTGGTGGCGTCGGGTGTGATGGTGTCAGTCATCTGCGTCCTCAGTGCGTGATCATTCCGCCGGTGACGTTCATCGCCTGTCCGGTGCAGTAGTCGGCGTCGTGCGACGCGAGAAAGAGTGCCATCGCGGCGACGTCGGAGGTCTCGGCGAGCCGGCCGAGCGGTGACTTCGATGACCACTCCGCGATCTGTTCGTCTGTTCGCGTTGCAGCCCCCATCTCGGTGAGCACGTAGCCGGGGCAGATCGAGTTGACGTTGATCCCGTGCGTTCCGAGTTCGGCAGCGGCAACCTGGGTGAGCGAGATGACGGCCGCCTTCGACGCGGCATAGTGGGCCTGGCCGGCGGCGCCGACCTTTCCGCCCATGCTCGCCATGTTGACGATCTTGCCGCCGGCGCCCTGAGCGATCATCGCTCGGGCGGCAACCTGCGTCGTGAGCAGCATCGCTCGGGTGTTGACGGCGAAGACCCAGTCCCACTCGTCACTGGAGATGTCGAGCAGTGGGGTGATCTTGAACACGCCGGCGTTGTTGACGAGGACGTCGACGCCTCGGAGTGCGGCGATCGCGGATTCCATGGCGGTCGTGGTGGATTCGGCGTCGGTGAGGTCGCAGCCGAATGCCAGGCCGTCGATCTCGTCTGCGAGCGCCCGGGCTTCGTCGACGAGCTGGTCGAGGATCGCCACTCGGGCTCCGGCACCGGCGAACCGGCGTGCAATCTCCGCTCCGATTCCGCGCGCCGCGCCCGTCGCCACGACACGGCGACCGGTGAATCGCGAATCCGTCGGCACGAGGCGTCCTCCGCTGTCGACCATGATGGCCGCCACTATAGGTCGGTCGCTTCAGCCCGTCGGCGGCCGCTCTGTTAACTCCGCGTTTCGCCGATCCTCACTCCGCGACGCCACACGTGCCGGTCGGCGGGACCGAACGCGATCGCCTCACGCAGCGACGATGCCCGCACGGCGAGAAGATCGGCGGGCGAACCCGGCGTGCACGAGATGATGCCTGCCCCTGTGGCGGCCGCGGCGTTGTCGGTGACCGTTGCCCAGCCCTCGGCGGGGAGGAGATGGCTGGTCATCACCATCAGTCCGGCGGTCTCGAACGGGCAGGCGCGTCCGAGCGGGTTGAACGGGTCCTGGAGGTTGTCGGCGCCTCCTGCGACGTTCGCACCCGCCGCCCGCAGAGCCGCAACGGCGGTCAGTCCGCGTGGCATCGGGGCCCGGCCGCGACCTTGCAGGAACAGATTGGTGTGGGGGAGTGCGACGACGCTGATGTCGGCCGAGGCGACGAGTTCGGCGATCTCGCGCTGGCGTCGGGCATCCTGCATTCCGAGGCTGACGCAGTGGCTGGCCGTCACTCGCTGGTCGAATCCGGCCAGCACCACCTCGGCGAGGTCGACGAGGCCGAGTACACCGGGATCGAGGGTTTCGTCGGTGTGGAGATCGACCCCCACACCGTGGTCCGTGGCCGTCTGGAGGAAGAACTCGGTTGCTCCCCGGGTGTCTCCCGAGTCCTCGAGGTGCGGGCATCCTCCGACGAGATCGGCACCTGCGGCGAGCGCATCGATCAGGAGTGCTCGTTGGTCGGCGCCTGCGGGCCCGACGACGGGCCAACCGCACAGTGCCACGATCTCGATGTCGATGACGTCGGACATGCGCTCCCTCACCGTGGCGAGGGCCTCGACGCTGTGCAGGCCGTGTTCGGTCGTGGTGTCGGCATGGGTGCGGACGAACCGGAAGCCGTTTGCCGCCATCAGCCGTGCGGCACGTTCGGCCCGCTCGACGATGTCGTCGACATCGAACAGGTGCCGGCTCGCGCTCATCGCGTCGATCGCGCCCATCAGGTCGCCGGTCGGATTGGGGACGTGCTCGGCCAGGAACGCCTTGTCGAGGTGGGCGTGGGGTTCGACTGCCGATGGCGACAACACATAACCGGTGAGGTCGATCGAGTCGTCCGCAGAGCCCGAGATCGAGGGCGCAACCTGTGTGATCACCCCATCGACGATCAGCACGTCCTGTGGGCTCGTTGTCACGGCTCCGTGAACAATCCGTGCCTGCTGTAGGAGGGTGCTCGACATCTGCGCGAAACTACCTCCATGTCTGAACGGCCCGACCTGAAGCTGGGAGCCTTCTTCTTCGGAGGCGTCGAAATGGATGACGCGGGTGCCGGTGCGCCGGCTCCGATGGATCGCCGCTACTCGAACGACGAGTGCTGGAAGGCCACGCTCGACTACGTGAACTCGGCCAAGGAGGCCGAACGACTCGGATTCGACTCGTTCTGGACGACCGAGCACCACTTCCAGTACGAGGGTTACGAGGTGATCCCGAACGGATTGCTGATCTCCACGTGGATCGCGGCGCAGACCACGACGCTGCGCTTCGGGGCGATGTTCAACGTGGTGCCCCAGTGGAACCCGCTGCGGTTGGCCGAGGACTTCGCCACGCTGCACAACCTGTCGGGCGGTCGCGGCATGCTCGGTGTCGGCCGTGGCACCGTGCCCCGGGAGGTACTGCACCTCAACGACAAGGGCGTGTCGATCGGGTCGCTCGACAATCCGGACCAGGTCGCGGCCGACATCCACAACCGCGAGGTGTTCGAGGAGTCGATGGAGATCATCCGTCGTGCCCTCACGCAGGAGTCGTTCTCGTTCCGCGGCAAGCACTTCCAGATCCCGATCGATGGGATTCCCGACCGTGGATCGACGGTGCAGGAGATCACGCTGGTGCCCAAGCCGATCCATCCGTTCGAGATCTGGCAGGCCGTCACGTCGCCTCCGACACTCGACTACGTCCCCGTCGTCGACCATGGTGCGGTGTTCTGGAACCAGCACTACAGCTTCATCAAGCGGTTCTGGGACAAGTACGCCGAGACCTACGCCGCGTCCCACGGCGTCGAGCTGGCACCCCACGAGAAGCGCATGCTCGTCGTGTCATACCGCATCGAGGACACGATGGAGGAGGCCCGGGCATCGGCGTTGCCTGGCCACGACGAGTTCTGGAAGTTCCTCGGGCCGTACGGCTGGAGCCGTGGTTACATGGGTCCTGACGGCAAGCCGTCAGCGCCGGGGCTGATCCCGACGCTCGACGAGTCGATCGAGAACAAGACGATCCTCGTCGGCCCACCGGAGAAGGTCGCCGAAGAGGTCGCTTTCCTGCGTGAGCTTCTCGGCTTCGAATACCTCACGCTGTTCCCGCACCTGATCGGCGATCCGTACAAGAAAGCCGACGAGCAGATGGCCCGTTTCGCCGAAGAGGTGCTCCCGCTGCTGTAGAGGGGGCAAGCACATTTCTGGTCATGAGTCCACGCAGGCGTCGGACGACCGCGACGTGAGTGCGGGCTCGAGTGAGAACTGCGGTTCGAGGTGGATGAGCCCGGGTTCGCTCGCCACGACCTCGAGCAGGCCGTCGCGAGATGCCTTGACGCATGCGTCGGCACCGTTCGCCGACCAGTAGGGCATGTACCACGCTCGAACGAGGACAACGCCGGGCCGGTCGACGGAGATGACGATCTGGTCGGGCGACTCGCGCACGAGCACACCGGGATCTTCGACGATTGGTTCGGCGTCGGTGACCTCCCAGATGCGCCAGTGCTCGGTTGTGTGCACCAACTCGAGTCCTGGTACCCCGCGCTCGATGAGCGCCGCCTCGGCTGTTCCGCCCTCGTCGAGCGCGACGTCGGGCAGTGCGACCCAGCGCACCGCGTTGTCGTCGAGCCACTGGCGATACTGCTCGGCGGTCATCGAGGGGTCGTAGAGGATGAGGTTGCGATCCATGTCGACCTGCCGCTCCCAGCCCCGGGCGATGGGCACGTACGGGGCGACGTACGCGACCTCCCAGTGCCCGTCGGTGAACGGGATCTCGACCCGGCCGATCGGCCCGTCAGCGCGGTTGACGAAGTCGACGAGCGGTTGGTGGTACTCGGGCCTGCCGGCCGGATCACTGTTGTGGCCCGCGCTGGCAACGCCGGGCAGCACGAGCCAGAAGCTCAGGGGGATGGCTGCCACCAGGACCAGCCGGGGCCGTCGTCGCCAGAGAGCACACATCATCACCGGTACGACGAACAACACCACGAGTCGCGTCATGTTGCCGCCGAGTGGGTTCGCCATCACGAACAGCGGCAACGTCACGGCGGCGGCGAGGGCGGCTGAGAGCCGCAGCACTCGCTCGCTCGCCGGAAGCACGACCGCGACGCCGACGCAACAGACCAGCACACCGACGAAGGCTGCACCCCGGAATGGAAACACACCAGGATCGGGGAACAGGACCGATGTGATCGCGACCGGCGCGACGCTGGCCACACCCATACCTACGGCGGCTCCGAGTGCCACGTGGTCACCCTGGCGTCGACGCAACCACAGGTCGACGACCAGGCCGCCGACGCCGACTCCCAGGAAGACACCCGCAACGGGACTGGCGAGGGGTGCGAGCAGCGCTGCGACGACGGCCAGCAGACCGTGACCCCGCTGGTAGGCGAGCAGGGCGAGGAGGCCGAAGGCAAGGCCGAGCGCGAAGGGGAGTCGTCCGACCGCGAGATTCACGGCCGTACCGATCGCGAACCAACAGGCGGCGTACGCACTGATCGCTCCGTAGCGTTCTCGAAGCAGCAGCATGAAGCACATCGTCGCCACCACGCTGCTCACGATGCCGACGAGCACCGGCCCGAACCACGCCGCGAGTGGCGGGAACACCACGCTGTACCCCAACGTGTAGTGGCCCCCGTACCACTGGCCGTTCCACAGCGTCATGCCGACTTCGCGGAACAGTTCGACCCTGAAGAGATGCGCCGGCCAGTCCGAACCCCGCCATCCGCCGATGGCCACGACGAGAGCGAGCAGCAGTGCGAGCGCGGGCGCCGCGAACAACGTGAATGCATCTCGTGCCTCGTTGTGGCGGCTCTCGGCTGTGCTCACGGATCGTCCTGACGTCCCGCCAAGGTTTCAGATACCCAGCACACTATGCCTCGACGTCACCCGCGAACCATAGCCACCTTCCGGAGCGGCCATCAGTCAGGCGCCGGCCGCGGACCCGACGACGGCACGAGGGTCGTCGGCGCCGGCGAACATGCCGGTGGGCTCGACGACGATGGCGTGGGCGTGACCGAATGCGGAATCCCAGGCGGGTTGCGATGTGGCCCGGTGGCCGCGTGCGGAGAGTCCCTCGACCCACCCATCAGGAGCGTGGCCCTCGACGCCGATCGATGGGCCGCCGGCGCCCGTCCACGTGTCGAACCCGGTCAGCGGGCCGTCGAGGGCCCAGCGCCCGGCGTTGATGGCGACCGCTGGTGACTGCCCGTGATGGAACAATCGGGTCAGGATCTGCAGGAGGATCTGCGGCTGGGCATCGCCGCCCATCGTGCCGAAGACAGCGACCAGACGACCGGCCCGGGTGGCGAGAGCAGGAGAGAGGGTGTGCGGTGGTCGGCGATTGGGGCCGAACTCGGCGGGGTGGCCGGGGATCAGGTTGAAACCGAGCCCCCGGTTGTGGAGGTTGATCCCCGTGTTCGGCTCGACGAGGTGGGAGCCGAATCCCGATGCGTTCGACTGGATCAGTGAGACGCCCATCCGGGTTCCGTCCGGCCCGATGCCAGCGGTGCACAGGTAGGTGGTGTCGCCGTTGGAGGCGGGGGCGGTCCGGCCACTGGATCGCTCGAGCCCGACCATGGCGACCCGATCGGAAACGGATGCCAGCAACGCCGGGCCATCTGCACCTTCGTGGAGTTGCTCGGGGCGGTCGAAGCCGGCTGCCGTGGCTGCTTCGACGAGGAGATGGGCCCACCGCTCGTCGTCGGGATCATCGGGGAGATCGAGTCGGTCGGCCAACGCGGCGGCCGCCAGGGTGAGATAACCCTGGGAGTTCGGGCCGATGGTGTGCAGGTCGACACCGAATGCCGAGCCTGTGAGCGGTGCCACCCAGTCGGCCTGGTTCGCGGCGAGGTCGGACTCGACGAACAGGCCTCCACCGAGTTCGAGGAGTCCGTCACCGAAGGCGCCTCCGTAGAAACCGTCACGCCCGGAGACGGAGAGCCCGGCGAGTACCAGCGCTGCACCGGGACGGCGCACGACCGCGCCCGTGGTCGTGGCTTGAGTGGCGAGTTCGGCAAGGTTCGAACGGCTCTCGGCGTCGAGGCGGCGCAGCGATCCGACGAGCAAGGGGCTCGCCGGGAATCCGTCGGCCGCGAGCCGACGCGCGGGTGCGAGCACCACGTCGAGTGGGAGTGAACCGAATCGTTCGTGCAGCGCGATCCACCCGTCGACGCATCCCGGCACGGTGACGCTACGTACGTCGAGCTTGAACGGCATGTCCGTGCGACCCTCGGCCCGGAGTGCGTCGGGATCGGCGCCCGAGCCGGCGCGTCCCGAGGCGTTCAAGGCGAACGTCTCGCTGTGCCCATCGGTGCTGTCGATGTGGACCAGCGCGAACAGGTCGCCGCCGATTCCGCACATGTGCGGCCCGGTCACGGCGATGGCCGCATTGCAGGCAATGGCGGCGTCGACGGCATTGCCGCCGAGTGCCCACATCTCCATGCCCGCCGAGGTGGCGAGCTGGTCAGCGCTCGCCACCATGTGGCGCGGTGCTCGAATGGTGCTGGTCGGCGCGATCGACACGGGCATCACGAGGACCCTATTCGACCATCACTCGTACCACTCGTTGCGTTCGGCCAGTACGTCGCGCAGCACCTCGGGGCGATCGGTCATGATGCCGTCGACGCCGAGGTCGAGCAGGCGGTGCATCTCCGCCGGGTCGTCGATGGTCCACACGTGAACTGCGATTCCCCGGCCATGGGCGGCACGGACGAAACGCTGGCTGACCACTGTGATCCGTCGACCGAGGGCTGAGTGTCCGGCGAGGACCGGGACCTGGGCGGTGCGCTGCGCTGCGCCGGTGATTCGCCCGGTGAGACGGAGCCGGGCGGTCTCCTGAGGGCTCGTGCACGTGAGCAGGTCGGGTCCGAGCAACGAGCGAAGCTTGGTGAGCCGCGCATGGCTGAACGAGCCGATGCAGATTCGGGCCAGCAGGTCGCGTTCGCGTACGAGTTGCACGAGGGCCGGCGCGGCAGCATCGGACTTGCAGTCGATGTTGAAACGAGCATCGGGGAACCGGTCGAGCAGGTCGGTCATCAGCGGAATCGGTTCACGTCCATCAACGCGCAGCTCGCTGAGTTCGCTCCACGTGCTGGCGGCGATCGTGACGTCGATGCCGCACGTTCGTTGGAGATCGGTGTCGTGAAAAGCGACGAGCTCCCCGTCGGCGGTGAGGTGCACGTCGGTCTCGAGGTAGCGATAGCCGAGCGAGACCGCATGCTCGAACGCCGGCATCGTGTTCTCGGGTGCGCTGCTCGTGCCGCCTCGATGGGCGAACGGAATCGGCCCGGGCCAGTCGAGATACGGATGAAGGGGAGCCACGGCGCCGACTGTACGCGGGGGGACAGCTGGCGGTCGTTCAGCTCGCGGTCGTTGAGCTCGCGAGGTGACTGCGGGTCGCGGCGGTCGGATTGCCGGCGCGCAGGATCCGACGAATCCGGAAATGTTCGCGATCGGGGTGGAGAAGTACGAGATCTCCTCGCAATCCGGCCGCAAGACGTCCTCGATCGGTGAGTCCGACGAGTTCGGCGGGCCCGGATGTCACCAGCCGGACCGCCCCGCGGAGGTCGCAGATTCCACGAAGGACGAGCAGTGAGACAGCGTCGACGAGTGACGAGGCGTCGTCGACCGACGCCAGTGCGTCGCACAGTCCGAGTTCGATCAACGCGAGGGGGCTGATCGCTGTCGGGTTCGTCGGTGTCGCCGCGATGTCGGCTGCGGAGGCGACCACCGACATGCCGCGCGTGTGCACGGCGCGCCGCTTCGATCGTGATGGGGAACTCGATGGCTGTCGCGCCCCAGTCGACGGCGCGGTCGACGTCGTCGGCGGTCGCGGGCGCCAGCGCGAGCAGTCGGACCCGTCTCGCCCTGGCTTGAATCGTGAACCATGCGAGCCCCGCCTCTGCGTCGTCGGCGAGTCCGGTGCCCACGACGGAGACGATCAGGTTCCCGCGTTCGGAGGTGCAGAGGCGAGCGCAGCGCTCGCCGTCCGCGAGCGCGGATGCGTCCGCGGGCCCGACGCACACGATCGGCCGGTGATCGACGCCGGCCGACAGGTTGTCAGGAGTGGGGCCCGTGCACAGCAGCCGTTCGAGGGCCCGATGCTCTTCGGAGTCGGGATGCGACGCGACTGACAGGGCATGGAACTGTGTGGTGACACCGGTCGGGCTCGTGGAATCGTCGATCCACCCGACGTTGTGGACATCGACCATCCCGGGAATGCAGATCGATCCTCGTCCGGACATCGCGCGTTCGGTCGCCGCGCCGTTTTCGACCACGCTGACGATGTGGCCGTTCTCGACGACGATCGTGGCGCGTTCGACGATGCGTTCGGGTAACACCGCCCACACATCGGTGAGGCAGTAGTCCATCGACACGATGACGTCGGAAACCTGCACATCCCTACGATGACCGCGCCGTGTGATCGCGTAGGTGCATTCTGGTGGCGTCCGGGTGTTCAGGAGGTGAATTCTCGGTGAACGTCGCCAGAATCCGCTGGTCACATCGCGGCGGTCGCACCGTCGGAGAGCCGTTGGGCGAGCCAGGCGAGCGGTATCGACAGCAGCATGGTCACGGTGGCCACGACGTTCACCAGTGGCACGTTGTTG
This sequence comes from Ilumatobacteraceae bacterium, assembly GCA_963716235.1. Lineage (GTDB taxonomy): Bacteria > Actinomycetota > Acidimicrobiia > Acidimicrobiales > Ilumatobacteraceae > Sva-07. The sequence continues at coordinate 79,489 of CAVQTE010000003.1, forward strand.
GGACGGGTGAGGTTGTTGAGGATCCACTGGGGCAGCGTTTCGATGCCCGGCCCCGCAGTGAAGGTGGTGACGACGATCTCGTCGAAGCTCAGCGCAAAGGCAAGGATTCCACCGGCGAGGAGCGCCGATCGTACGAGTGGAAAGGTCACGTGACGGAACGTCTGGATGCCGTGCGCACCGAGGTCGGCCGAGGCCTCGAGAAGATTTGGTGACATCCGACGGAGTCGGGCCACGACGTTGTTGTACGCGAGGACCACACAGAAGGTCGCGTGGGCGATCACCAGTGAGTGGAAACCGAACCCGACCTGGAAGTCGAACAGACCGACGTCGATGCGGCGGCTGAACGTGTTCTGCAACGCCACCGCCGTCACGATTCCGGGCAGGGCAATGGGCAAGATGAGCAGGAACGAGATGGAGTACCGCCCGAAGAACTTGTAGCGCTGCAACGCGAACGCTGCCAGCGTGCCGAGAACCAGGGCCACCGCGGTGGCCGCAAGGGCGACCTTGACCGAGGTCACGAATGCCTCGCGTGGCCCCTCGGCCTCCCATGCTTTCGACCACCAGTCGGTGGTGAAGCCGCGTGGGGGCCACGACAGAGACGTGGAGGTGTTGAACGACAGGATCGCCACGACCGCCAGCGGCACGTAGAGGAACGCGAGAGCGAGCCAGGTCCAGATCCGCAGCGACCAACGGGTGAACGCGCTCGAGGTTCACCGGCGCCTCTCGGAGCGGACAACAGTCGTGGTGACGGCTGCGGACTTCACAGGTTGTCGAAGGCTTTCAGGCGCGACATCGTCGCCAGGTACACGACGATGATGATGATCGGCCACAGCGTGAAGGCTGCAGCGAGCGGCTGGTTCGGGGCGAGCAGCGTGCGGGCGATCAGGTTGCCGATGATCTGCGTCGTGCCACCGACGATGTTGGGCATGATGTAGTCGCCGAGCGACAGCGAGAAAGTGAAGATCGAACCCGCTGCGATGGACGGGATGATCATCGGGCCGATGATCGAACGGAACGTGCGCAGCGGCCGTCCGCCGAGATCGGCCGACGCGTCGAGCAACGACGCAGGGAGCCGATCGAGCCCCGCATAGATCGGCAGCACCATGTAGGGCAACCATTGGTAGGCCAGCGTGATGACGAGCGCCGTCTGACCGAATCCCGGGGTCCACCCGATCGTCGAATCGAGCACGCCTCCGCCACCGGATGCGGAGAACTCGCTTCCCGGGCTGAACATGGCCCGCCAGGCGTAGCCCTTGACCAGGTATCCGCCCCACAGCGGGAGCAGCACAGCCACGACGAGCCCACGTCGTGCCCATGGCTTCGCCACCTTGGCGATGTAGAACGCCATCGGCAGCGCGATGGTCAGGCAGAGCAGTGTCACGGTGAGCGCGACGCCGACGCTTCGGATCACCGTCCAGATGAACTCCGATGTGGTGAACGCGACGTTGATGTTGTCGAGGGTCAGTTCACTCGTCGGCTTCTGGGTGGTCGTGTCGAGCTTGAAGAACGCGGTGACCACGAGCAGGAGGAGTGACCCGACGTACACCACCAGCAGCCACACCACCGGAGCACCGAGTGTGGCGGTCAGGCTGAGGCGGGGATGATGCGTGAAGACGCGCGCCAGCCGGCGCACCGGTCCTCCTGGTGGAGGACCGGTGGCCGGGGCATCGTCGATCTGATCGACAGGGATCAGCTGCGCAGTTTGCTCCACGCATTGACCCATTCGGTGTAGGGCACACAGGCGACGTCGGTGCGGCCGTCGAGGCACTCCTCGGTGGCGGTCTCCCAGTACCACACGTCGGTCCAGTACTCGGTGTCTGCCGCGTGGAACGTCGTGCAGTGATCCGGGTCGGCGGTCAGGTCGCAACTGAGCGCGTTGCTCGGCGCCTCACCGAACCACTCCGCGACCTGTGCGTTCGCATCCGGCGAGATGATGTGATCCATCCACATGTACATGCAGTTCGGGTTCTTGGCCTTCGACGAGATCATCCACGTGTCGGACCAACCCGTTGCCCCCTCGACCGGCTTCACCGCATCGATCTTGGCGCCATTGGCCGTCGCGAGGTTCACGATGACCTGCCAGGTCGTGCCGGCGAGCACGCTGCCGTCTTCGAGCGCTGCTTGCTGATCGGTGTACAACGCCCAGTACTGGCCGACGAGATCCTGCTGCTGCGTGAGCAACTCGATTGCGGCGTCGAACTGGGTCTGGTCGAGCGCGTACGGGTTGGTGATGCCGAGGTCAGGCTGCGTCGCCATGAGGTACAGCGCGGCGTCGGCGATGTAGATCGGCGAGTCGTAGACCGACACCGACCCGGCGGCGGCCGACGATGCCTCGAACATCTCGGCCCACGAATCGGGCGCTGTCGTGTACAGCTCGGTGTTGTAGGTGAGCAGGTTCGCGCCGCGGCCGTGGGGAACGCCGTAGGCGACACCGTCGACGCTGTTCCAGGGCTTGAGCTTGAGGTCGTCGAAGACATCCGCGTAGTTGGGGATGAGATCGGTGTTGACCGGGGCGACCTCGCCGCCGGCGATCAGACGGGTGGTCGCGTCGCCCGAGGCCGAGACGCCGTCGTACTCGCCGGTCTGCATGAGCTGCACCATCTCGTCGGAGCTGTTGCCCGTCTTGACGTTCACCTGGCAACCGGTGGCCTCCTCGAAGGGAGTGACCCAGTCGACCGCAGGATCGGTCGAGCCGTCCTCGACGTAACCGGCCCAGGCGATGATGTTCACCTCGCCTTCCCCTTCGCCGAGCTCGGTCGCCGCTGCGCCGACGTCGCCGCCATCACCCGGTGCAGCTGTTGCCGATGCTGCTTCGGTGGATGACGCTGCGTCGCTCGTGGCCGTGGTGTCGGCCGTCGAGTCCGACGAGTCATCGCTGCCGCACGCGGCCAGGACGATCACGAGTGACAGTCCGATCGCTCCGATTCTCCTACTGGTTCTCATTGCTGTGCTCCCCTTCATTGTTGACGAATGTGTTGGTCGATGTGCTGGTTGGAAGAACTGAGGTGTCGCTCGCCGGCTCGGCCGGGTCGTCGTCGATGACGGCGAAGGCGGCGGCGCGCGGCCATGCGACGTCGACCGCCGTGCCGACGTCGTCGTCGCTCCATGTGGCGCTCGCAACGGTGACCGCCAGTCGTACCCCGCGCTCGAGCTCGACGTGGACCCGGGAATCGGCGCCGAGGTACTGCACGTCGGCGATGGTGCCCGACGCAACCACATCTCCGGCGGCCGCACCCTGGGCGCTGCTCAGCACGCTGATCCGTTCCGGCCGCACGGTGTGTGCGCCTCCGACACCGAGCAGGCGCTGGGACGACTCGTCGTCGAGCAGGTTGGAGGAGCCGACGAAACTCGCCACGAACGATGTCGCCGGGTGCTCGTAGATCTCGCGTGGTGTGCCGACCTGTTCCAGCTGGCCATGGCTGAAGACGGCGACTCGCGAACTCATCGACAACGCCTCGCCCTGGTCGTGCGTGACGAAGACGAAGGTGATGCCCACCTCGCGTTGGATCGTGCGCAACTCGACCTGCATCTCCTCGCGCAGCTTGAGGTCGAGGGCACCCAGTGGCTCGTCGAGCAACAGGACCCGCGGCTCGTTGACGAGCGCTCGGGCGAGCGCCACCCGCTGGCGCTGCCCGCCGGACAGCTGGTTGGGTCGCCGCGAGCCGTATCCGGACAGTCGCATGATTTCCAGCATCGCTCCGGCCCGACCGCGACGGCTCGATCGATCGACGCCTTTGACCTTGAGTCCGTACTCGACGTTCTGCTGCACCGTCATGTGCGGGAACAACGCATAGTCCTGGAAGACCGTGTTGACGTCGCGGTCGTACGGTGCCAGCGATGTCACCTCCTGGCCGCCGAGCAGGATCGCGCCGGCAGTCGGCTTCTCGAATCCGGCGATCATCCGCAGGACGGTGGTCTTGCCCGATCCTGACGGTCCCAGGAGCGAGAAGAACTCACCGTCGCCGATCGTGAGATCGAGGTCGTCGACGGCGACGACCTCGCCGAATGTCTTGCGAACGCGGACCAGTTGGATCGTGCCTCGTCCATCCCCTGTGGTTCTGGTCACGATGCTCCAACTCCCAACGTCATCTCAACCGCTGAGATGACGCCGAAGCAAGCTAGTGCGCGGTGCCACACCCTCGAAAACCATCTCGTTCCGGGATCCCACAACCTGCCACTCGAGTTCTTCGCGCCGCCGGGCTGAGAGCGCGCCGCCCAGGAGTCAGATGCTGCGGCCGGCCGCTTCCCAGTATTCGTCCTTGAGGAGCCGCTTGTAGAGCTTGCCGGTCGGGTGGCGGGGGAGTTCGATCCGGAAGTCGACGGACCGTGGGCATTTCACGTCGGCCAACTGTGTTCGGCAGAACTGGATCAGCTCGGATGCCAACGCCGCAGCCGCAGCATCGTCGGCCGGCATCTCGACCGGCTGCACGACGGCCTTCACTTCCTCGCCGAAGTCCTCGTTCGGAACGCCGAACACGGCGACGTCGACGACTTTGGGGTGTGTGACGAGGACGTTCTCGGCCTCTTGCGGATAGATGTTCACCCCGCCGGAGATGATCATGTAGGCCTTGCGATCGGTGAGGTACAAGAACCCGTCGTCGTCGAGGTAGCCGACGTCGCCGAGCGTGCTCCAACCCTTCGGGTGGCGTGAACTCTTCGTCTTCTCCGGGTCGTTGTGGTACTCGAATTCGGCGCCGCCCTCGAAGTAGACGGTGCCCGACTGGCCGGTCGCCACGTCGTCGCCCTCCTCGTCGCAGATGTGCACGGTACAGCCGATCGCCGACCCGACCGTTCCGGGGTGCGCGAGCCAACTCTGGCTGTCGCAGTACACGAAGCCATTGCCCTCGCTGCCCGCGTAGTACTCGCGGATGACGGGGCCGAACCACTCGATCATCTGCTGTTTCACCGGCACGGGACACGGAGCCGCGGCATGGATCACACACTCGAGTGATGAGACGTCGTAGGCGAGGCGGGTCGCTTCGGGCAACTTGAGCATGCGGATGAACATCGTGGGCACCACCTGGCTGTGGGTGACGTGGTGCTGCTCGACGAGGCGGAGGTACTCCTCGGGATCGAAGTGTTCCATCGCGACGATCGTGGCGCCGAGGGCATGCGTGGCCAGGCAGAATCGCAGCGGAGCGGCATGGTAGAACGGCGCCGGCGAGAGATAGATCTTGGTGTCGTCCATGCCGAAAAGCAGCTGCAGCAGTGGCATCACGCCGCCGGGCGTCCCCTCGAGCGGGGTGTTCGGAAACGGTCGAGTGATGCCCTTCGGCATGCCTGTCGTGCCCGATGAGTAGAGCATGTCGAGCCCGGCGACGCGTACTTCGTCGAGGGGGTCGGGCGACTGCGCGGCGACTGCCTTCTCGTAGCTCTCGTAGCCGTCGATCGTCCCGTCGAGCATCAGGCGCAGCTCGACATTCGGCGTCGTCGGAACGATCTCCGCAGCCTGATCGGCCTTGTACTTCGAGGTGATGTACGCCCGGGCGCCGCAATCGTTGACGATGTACTCGAGTTCGGGGCTCGTGAGCCGCGACGACGTGCAGGTGTAGACGAGGCCGGCGTAGTGGCATCCCCACACGATCTCGAGATACCGGTCGTGGTTCTCCATGCACATCGCGACGTGGTCGCCGGGCTGGAGGCCGGCTGCGCGCAGGAGCCGGCTGAGCCGGTTGGCCGCAGCATCGAGTTCGGCAAAGGTCTGGGTGAAGCCGGACCCGGCCATGATGATGGCGAGTTTGTCGCCGTGCTGTTCGAGATGTGTGCCGGGGAACATGCCCGGGCAACGTAGTCGACAGATACGTTGCGCTCATGGGTCGAGATCGCTTCGCCGAGTTGATGGCCGTCGATGCCGGCGCCGTGCCGCTCGATGAGGCGGCGCTGCTGATCTCGACCGAGTTGCAGCCCGGGCTCGACCTGATCGAGTGGTTGGCGGCCCTCGACATGCTGGCCGGGGAGTGTCCGACGCCGACGGCCGCCGGCGTGGCCCGCCACCTGTTCGACGACGAGCATTTCGTGGGGAACCGGACGGCCTACTACGACTGGCGCAACTCGTGCCTCGATCGGGTCATCGCCACGCGGACCGGCATCCCCATCAGCCTGTCGGTGTTGATGATCGAGGTGGCCAAGCGAGTCGGTGTGAAGCTCGTCGGTGTCGGTATGCCGACCCACTTCCTGGTTGGCGTTGCCGGTGACCCAGAGGTCTTCTTCGACCCGTTCACCGGTGGGCGCACCCTCGATCGCGCCCAGGCGCGAGCCCTGTTCGAAGATCTGACACGCAGACAGGTTCCATGGGAAGAGGCCTACCTCGACCCCACCTCGAACCGTGACATCGTGATCAGGATGCTCAACAACCTCAAGGCCGTCTTCGCCGGCCGTTCCGACGCGGTCCGCCTCGGGATGATCATGCGGCTGCGGGCGACGATCCCCGAACTCGCCGACGCCGAGGACGCCGAGATCGCAACCGCCTCCGCCATCTTCAACTGACCGTCAACCCAAGCCCGAAACGTGCGCTGATTCGTGCGCTGGATGCACGAATCAGCGCACATTTCGGGGTTCTTCGGGGTTCTTCGGGGCTTTCGGGGTTCTGCGTCGAGGTGTCAGCGGAGGGCGGCGGCGATCAGTTGCTGACCGAGGAATCGATCCGCGATCGACGTCGCGACGTCCGGCGCCAGGTGGACCCCGTCGGGTCTGGCGTCGCGGTCGGCGTCGAGCTCGTTGCCGGAGTACCACGATGCGAGGTCGATGACGCGCACCGTGGCTGGGTGAGCGGCGGCAATCTCCTGGTACACCTCGGCGAGAACCTGGTGGCGGAGTGGGTCGCTCTCGCCTTCGCTCGAGTTGTTCCACCACACGTTGGGGACCGGTTCGCGGACGAACGCCACGCGCGCCGCGCCGGCGGCGACCAGATCGTCGACGAGCTGTGTGTAGGCGGTGACCAGCCGAGCGCGGTACTCCGGATCGCTCGGTGTGAGCAGCTCGCCGCCGTCCCAACGCTGGTCGATGATGTCCCACGTCGACGTCATCACGGTGACCACATCGGGCTGCGTCCGTTCCACCTCCGGGTACAGCTGGGTCTGGGGCCAGCCGTCGCAACTCGCGGTCGACACGATCTCGTCGCCCCAGCGACGTTCGCCGCCCATGACGAACCCGCAGCCCAGCGCGGCGTGCACCTCGGCCTGGGCGAGCTGCGGATTCGACGCAGCCCAGAGCACGACACCGGTGCCGAGCGCATCGCCCGTGGAGTCGCCGGTGACGACGATCCGTACCGGACGCGCAAGCTCGGGCAGCGGCGTGGTCGTTGCCGTGGGCTCCGGAGTCGTGACGGTGGGCTCGGACGGCAGGGTGGTCGCAGCCCCGAGACCGGTCGTCGTCCCTGTCGTCGGAGTGGTCGTCGTCGAGCCGTTGGGAGTGACCGTGAGAGCGCCGGGACGAGCGTCGGCGTCGATGGATGCTGCCTCCAGCGCCCCGGTCTCGACCTGCCAGTAGTTGGTGGGTCCCGTAGGGACGATGGCGACGGCGACGGCGATTACTGCGAGGGACGTCGCCGCAGCCGCGCCCGCCGTGACACGAAACGACACTCGACGCTGCAACCTGATGGGGCGTTCGAGCAGGAAGTAGCTGGCGATCGAGATCACGGCGGTGATCAGGAGCCGAACGACGGTCAACATCGGTCCGTCGAGCCCGGTGCGGTCGGCATCGACGATCACGAAGACCGGCCAGTGGACGAGATAGACGCCGTAGGAGACCATGCCCACCGCAACGAACGGCCGAAGCGAGAGAGCGCGTCGGAGCCGACTGTCTGCCTGCAGCCCCACGATCAGCCCCCCGGACACCACGGCGACGAGCGGGAGGAATCCTTCGTATGCGGGTCCGCTCGACGCAGGAAACAGCACGACGGCGGCCGCGAGGGCGCCCAGGCAGACAGGCGCGAGCAACGAGACGTGCTTCGGGAGCGATGCGCCGGTGAGCACGAATGCGAGGAATGCTCCGACGAGGATCTCTCCGAGGCGCGCAGGGGTCGCCCAGTACGCGGCATCGGGTCCCCAGACGTGCGCGATCACGGGGGCGGCGGCCATCGCTGCGAGGGTCACGGCACCGACGACCCGTGTTCTGCGGGCGTGCACGCGCGTCAACAGCAGCGCCACCAGGGGCGGCCACAGCCAATAGAACTGCTCCTCGATCGCCAGCGACCAGAAGTGCTCCAACGGGGAAACCGCGCCGCTGCCCTGTGCGAGCAGATCCTGGTACGACGTGTCGCCCGCGAGCAGCACCCAGTTGGACACCTGGAGCAACGCACCGACGACCTGGGTGCGCAAGCCGACCACCCCGTCGAAGACATCCGAGGCAGCAGCGATCACCACGACCGCGGCCACCGTTGCAACACTCGCCGGTAGGAGACGTCGCATGCGACGGCCGTAGAACGCCCGGAAGTCGACCGTCCCGGACGCATCGTGTTCTTGCAGGAGCAGGCTCGTGATCAGATAGCCGGACAGCGTGAAGAAGAGCGAGACACCGAGATAACCGCCACCGAAGCCGGGCGTCCCGGCGTGGAACAGCACGACAGCGAGCACCGCCAGCGCCCGCACACCGTCGAGCGCAGGCTGATACTCGAGACGGTGGGTCTCTCTCATGGCGCCGACAATCTAGAACCAGCGGTACCACGCGAGGCCATCAGGATCCACACGGACCACGCTGCTGATTCGGCGCTGTCGTCGCAGTACGTTTGCAGGCCATGACGATGACCGACCCCCGTACCGATCTGACGGCCGACGAGCAGCGTGTCAGCGAGCTCGTCGATGACCTCCTCGCGTCGTTCCCGCCGGCCTCGACCGATCCGAAGGTGTTTCTCGGTGAGCAGTACGACCGGGGTCTCGCCTGGGTCCATTTCCCCGAGAGTTTCGGTGGCCTCGGCCTCAACCCGAAGCTGCAGAAGCTGGTCAACGAGCAGGTGTACGCCGCGGGCGCGCCCAACCCGATGTACCGCAACCCGATCGGCCACGGCATGTGCGGTCCCACGGTGGTTGCGTGGGGGAGCGACGAGCAGAAGCAGCGGTACCTGCGTCCGCTCTTCACCGGTGAGGAGATCTGGTGCCAGCTGTTCTCGGAGCCGGGCTCCGGCTCCGACTTCGCCGGCCTGTCGTCCACTGGCGTGCAGGACGGCGAGGAATGGATCGTCAACGGTCAGAAGGTGTGGACCACGCTCGCCCACCTGTCGAAGTGGGGTCTGCTCGTCGTGCGGACCGACCCCAACGCCGTCAAGCACGCCGGGCTCACCGCGTTCGTCGTCGACATGCAGGACCCCACGGTCGAGATTCGCCCGTTGCGCCAGATGACCGGCGAGGCGGAGTTCAACGAGGTGTTCTTCTCCGACACCCGCATCGCCGACGCCGAGATGCTCGGTGGCCCCGGCGACGGCTGGCGTGTCTCGCTCACGACCCTGATGAACGAACGCGTGTCGATCGGTGGAACGATTCCGGCGCGGGGCTCGGGCACCATCTCGGCGCTCGTGCAGACGTGGCAGAAGCTGCCGGCATCTGCGAAGGACTCCGTAGCGCTCGACGAAGTCATGAAGCTCTGGGCGCGCGCCGAGGTGCTGCGCCTCACCAACATCCGAGCGAACCAGAACCGCAAGATGGGCGATCCCGGGCCCGAGGGCTCCATCGGCAAGATGGCGTCGGCCGACCTCAACAAGGACATCTACGACGAAGTCGTGAACCTCCTGGGCGCCGACGGGATGCTCTACGGCAGCTACGAGATGATCCGGCCGGAGACCGCCATGGGGTCGGACACGCTCCAGAAGGCGTTCCTGCGCAGTCGTGCCAACTCGATCGAGGGCGGCACGACCGAGGTCATGAAGAACATCCTCGGCGAACGCGTGCTCGGCCTTCCCGGCGATGTGCGCGTCGACCGTGACGTTCCGTGGTCCGAGGTACCGCGTAGCTGACGCCGACCGGTTGATCCGAATGCGGGTCGGCCGACGCGTTCAGGTGCCGGCAAGATTGGACAGCACGTCGCTCGCACCGAGGCTGCGGTCGTCCATCACGGGTCGGTCGAGCATGCTCCCGCCCAGGAGCATCGTGGCTGCAGATTCGATCGAGTTCTGCAGTTCACGGATGTTGCGTGGTGGGGGGAAGTACTCGTCTTCGTCGGTGACGTCGACGAGCTCGACGCCGCGGCGCGGGGAGAGGAACTCCAACACGGCGTCGACCAGTTCCTCCGGAGCTGATGCCCCTGCGGTGACGCCGACGATGCCGGAGAGGTCGCCGGGCAGTTCGGCGACGTCGTTGATCCGGTAGACCCGCTCGCACCCCTCCTGCCTGGCGAGTTGTTCGAGCGCCTTGGTGTTGGAGGAATTGGCCGAGCCGATCACGATGACGACATCGCACCGGTGGGCCAACTCCATGAGTGCGGCCTGCCGGTTGGTGGTCGCGAAGCAGAGGTCGCTGCGCCCGGGCGTCCACACCTCGGGGAAGCGCTCCTTGACGCGCACTGCCACGCCTTCCCAATCCCGATGGGACAGGGTGGTCTGTGCGAGGAGCGCCACGGGCTGGTCCGACATCTCGAGTTCGTCGACTTCGGCCACGGACTCGACTCGATCGATCGAGTCCGGTGCCACGGCCATCGTGCCGACCGCCTCCTCGTGGCCGGCATGACCGACGTAGACGATGCGGTACCCCTTGCCGGCGCGAACCTTCACCTCGTGATGGACCTTGGTGACGAGCGGGCACACCGAGTCGACGACGTAGGAGCCGCGGCGACGAGCGGCGTCGAGCACCTCGGGAGCGGAGCCGTGCGCCGACAGCATGATCGGGCTCCCGACCGGGACATCGGCGATGTCGTCGACGAACACGACACCCTGCGCCTTGAAGCGATCGACGACGAGCTTGTTGTGCACGATCTCGTGGTAGCAGTAGACGGGGGCGGGGAAGCTGCGAACCATCCACGCGAGCGCCTTGATCGCCATCTCGACGCCGGCACAGAATCCGCGGGGTTGGGCGAGCAACACCACGTCGACGCGAGCATCGGTCCGGTCGGGAGACATCCGGCGCAAATCTACCCGCGACTCGTGACCGGTAGCCTGACGAGCCCATGTCTGTCGTGTCTGACATCGAGCGCGAGATCGAGCGCGCGGCACCGACGAGATCGCTCGCGCCCATGGTCGTGGCCGTCGCTGCCGGCTCCCCGGCAGATCTGGCCGGCGTTCGCGCCGGTGACGAGATCGTGCGGGTCAACGGTGACGTGCCGCGCGACATCATCGAGTGGCAGATGGCCACCGATGAGGCCGAGGTGGAACTCGACGTGTTGCGCGGCGGGCTCGACCTGGCGTTCTCGATCGAGAAGCGTGAAGGAGCACCGCTCGGCGTCGACGTGTCGAGCGCGGTGTTCGACCGGGTTCGCACGTGCGACAACCACTGTGAGTTCTGCTTCATCTATCAACTGCCCAAGGGCATGCGCCGCAGCCTGTATCTGAAGGATGACGACTATCGGCTGTCGTTCCTGTACGGGAACTTCACGACGTTGACCCGGTTCACCGAGGCCGACCTCGAACGGGTGGTGACCGAGCGGCTGTCACCGCTGCACGTCAGCATCCACGCAACGGACCCGGACATCCGCAGCCAGATGCTCAAGAATCCGCGCGGCGCAATGAGCCTGCGATGGCTGCGAGCCCTGCTCGACCACGACATCACCGTGCGCGGCCAGATCGTCGTGTGTCCCGGCGTCAACGACGGTGCGGTGCTGGCCGACACGATGGCCGGCATCCTCGATCAGTACCCGGAACTCGACTCGGTGGCCGTGGTGCCGCTCGGGATCTCGAAGTTCAACGGCGAGGCGGCCATGCGCTTCCACACGCTCGAGGAAGCACGGGCAGTCGTCGACATCGTCGACGACTGGCAGGACGTGTTCCGGGCAACCCTCGGCAAGCGGATGGTCTACGCCGCCGACGAGTACTACCTGATGGCGCAGCGGCCGTTCCCCGCCGCCGAGCGCTACGACGGGTTCCCGATGCACGAGGACGGCATCGGGATGGCCCGTACGTTCGAAGCCGAGTTCCATGGACGCGCGGGGGAGGCGACCGGCGTACGTCGCGGCTTCTTCGCGGCGGTCGATGCCCCGCCCAACCCGGCGGCTTACACCGGATTACGGAGCGCGTCGGCGTGCGCGCCTGGCGGTTCCGGCGCCGCGACGATCTCGTTGCGGCCCCGTCGTTCAGCTCCGATCGGCGTGCTCACCGGCGAACTCGGCGCACTTGTCATCACCCCACTCATCGAGTCGCTCGGGCGCGACGACGTGCGGGTGATCACGGTGCGCAACGACTTCTTCGGTGGTAACACGGGCGTCACCGGCCTCATGACCGGTGAGGACGTCGCCCGCACGCTCGCCGCCGAGCCGCAGGGCCATCGCTATCTGCTGCCCGACGTCTGCCTGTCCGACGAGGGACGTTTTCTCGACGGCACCACGATCGACGACCTTCCCCGCGTCGTCGAGATCATCGAAACCGACGGCATCGCACTGCGCAGTGCCCTCGAACCAGCATCGGCTCACGCCGGAACGGAACAACCATGACGCCCAACGAGCCGACCGACGGCACGAACACCGACAACCCGAACTCCGACTCCAGCACCGCCGACACGAACACCGACGAGACGAGCGGCGGCGACACTACGAACGAGCTGGCCACGGTGGTCATCATCGGGCGACCGAATGTGGGCAAGAGCACCCTGTTCAACCGCATCGTGGGGAGCCAGCAGGCAATCGTGGAAGACCGCCCCGGTATCACGCGCGACCGCAAGGAGCTCGAGGCCGAATGGCTCGACATTCCCTTCCGCGTGGTCGACACCGGTGGGTGGATGCCTGGAGGCGACGAGCTCGACGCCAAGGTGAGCCGCCAGGTGGAGGCTGCCGTCAAGGGTGCCGACGTCGTGCTGTTCGTCGTCGACGCGTCGGTGGGGTTGACGGACGACGATTCGAACATCGCCAACTGGATCCGACGGTCGGGCACCCATGTGATCGTGGTCGCGAACAAGTCCGACAACGAGCGGCGCGAGGCCGAGATGTGGGAGTTCATGAGCCTGGGGATCGGTGAGCCCGTGCCCGTGAGTGCGCTGCACGGCCGGCGCGCCGGTGACCTGCTCGATCGCGTCATCGAGCTGTTTCCGGATCACCTCCGTCAACCCACCTTCTCCAAGCACGACCCGTGGGCCACTGAGGCCCCCGTCGACAACGACGACCAGCCCGCTGTGCCGCGAGTGGCCATCGTCGGGCGACCCAATGTCGGCAAGAGCACACTGTTCAACCGGCTGGTGGGCGAGGACCGATCGGTGGTCCATGACCTCGCCGGCACGACCCGTGACTCGATCGACACGCTCGTGGAGACCGACGGCGGCCCGATCGTGTTCATCGACACTGCCGGCATGCGCCGCAAGGGCAAGATCGACGACGCGGCCGAGTACTACTCGTTCGTCCGCGCGCTGCGTTCGATCGACAACGCGGACGTGGCGCTGCTGGTGATCGATGCGACCGTCGGCGTGACCGCCCAGGATCAGCGCCTCGCCGAGCGCGTCGATTCGGCTGGCTGCCCGATCGTGCTGATCCTCAACAAGTGGGATCTCGTCGGAACTGAGGAACGCCTGGAGGTGCAGGCGCAGGTTGCCCGGATGCTGGCATTCGTCGCCGACAGTTCGGTGCTCAAGATCTCGGCGCTCAGCGGCAAGAACGTCGACAAGCTGCATCCCCGCCTGCACGAGGCGATCGCGCAGTACCACACGCGTGTGCCGACCAAGGACGTCAACAAGATCATCGCCGCAGCGCAGCAACGGCAACCGGCCGGTGGTGGCGCCAAGATCCTGTATGCAGTACAGGGAGCGATCGATCCACCGACGTTCACGCTGTTCGTCAACCGCGAGATCCCACAGCACTACCTCCGCTACATCGAACGCACCATCCGTGAGGAGTTCGGGCTCGGTTCGACGGCGCTCAAGCTGCGCGTGCGCAAGCGGCAGTGACGTCGGCTCGGTGAACGTGGACGGAGAAGCCGATGCCCTGGTGTGAAGAGTGCGCCAAGTACTGGACGCCCAACTCGATGAACGAAGACGGCACGTGCCCCACGTGCGGACGTGTCGTGGAGGAGCCGACGTCAGAGGCTGCCGACGAGGAGAAGGCGCCCTGGCACTTCAAGCTCATGGTGGCCGTGCTCGTCGTGTATCTCGGCTGGCGCTTCGTCCAGATGGTGACCTGACGCCGTCGGCCTAGGGGACCGACAGCGGCGAGCTCGAGCGAAACCTCATGCGCGCCGGCGTGGGGTCAGCTCTCGGTCTCGGTAGAGTTTCCGCTCCACACGCATACGGGCTGTGGCGCAGCTTGGTTAGCGCGCTTGTCTGGGGGACAAGAGGTCGGGAGTTCGAATCTCCCCAGCCCGACGGATCTACCAGGGGTTTCTCGGAGACGAGGAGCCCCTGGTTCGCGTTTGACTGCCTTGATGACTGCTTACGACCGCCGTAGCGGGCTTGTCGATCTTGGCGACTGATGTATCGCTGAATGCTGCCGGCGGTGCAGCGGATTCTCGTGGCCACAACTCCCAGACGAGAGCGGTACCCAGCGATGCTCGCGGTGCATCTGGGAGAATCGAAACCCCATGGAGCGTGTACCGCCCAGTGTCGCCGACGCTGCTGCAGTCCAGCTAGATGACCGCTTTCGGCAATCCGGGCGGCTGGTCATGCTGCCGAATTCGGTCTTGTGCTGTCGCGTTTGTGACCACGGCGTGACCACGGCGGCCGCCATTTCGTACACCTTGGCCGCGACGGAGTGTTCGCCGGTGCCACCGGGGTCCCAGCCCGCTGAGTCCCAGTGGCCGTGCCGTTCGACGAGCTGAGTGCCCTGCTGTTCGTACAGCACCTCGATGCGCCCGTGAGGGTCGATCTCGGCGACGCTTGACAGCTCGTCCCGCCCATGGCGTGGAACGTGACGACAGGATCCACCGGCCTAGGTTCCTACAAGAGTTCCTCCTCGAGGATCGGTGGTCCGCCAGAGCGCCCCGTGGCCGGCGTTTGCGGCCCGGCAGCGCGGCGGATGATGGGTTCTTGGCGGCTGTCCCGTGCTCGACGTCGTGAGCACTTACCGTGGGGCCATGGCCGCCAACCGAACGCGCCGGGCGAGAGCCGCGAAGAGGCGCAAGCGGCGAATGGAACGCGTCGAGAACGATCTCTCCGCCGATCAGTGGACAGCCTTGAAGACGGCGTGGGGCGGCTGCGCCTACTGCGGCGAGTCGACGTCGCCGATGCAGCGCGACTGCGTGCTGGCGCTGTCGCGCGGCGGTCGATACACGCTTGCCAACGTCGTGCCCGCATGCGGGTCGTGCAACTCGAGCAAGTGCAACGACGAAGTCACCGGTTGGCTTCGCCGCAAGCGGCTCGACGAGCGCTCCTTTCTCCTTCGACACCTCAAGATCAGTAGTGAGCTCGCACAGCGATTTCACACCGGATCCGTCGACGACATCGACCCCGCGACGGATGTGACAGACAAGCCAACTCCCTGAGCCGCGATAGGTGACACGCAGCGGACTGAGATTGTCTGCGACGCGGTGCGTCCGCTGTATTCGGTGTGATCTGGCGGCGAACCGCCCCGGGGAAACCGGCCCTTTGATGTTCCAGACTTGCGGAGCCGCTGGCTATCGGTGTCCTCGTCCCGTTCGGTCATCATGGACCCGTGGGAACGCGACGCATCACGGTCGGCGAACGACGCGCTCGGCTGGCGCGCCGCCATCGTCTGGTCCCCTCGACACGAACCGATGACGTCGCGGCGATTGCGGATTCGGTCGTGGCGCTGCATTCCTCGGATCCGGTGTCGGTGTTCCTCTCGGCGCTGGCCCGGATGCGCCACCCGTCGATCGCGGCGGTGGAGGCCGCGCTCTACGAGGCCCGTAGCGTGATCCGGTTCCATGCGATGCGGCGCACCCTGTGGGTCGCGACGCCATCGGTGGCGCGGATGGCCCACGCATCATCGACGACGAAGCTCTTGGGGCCTGAGCACCGCAGGTTCGTGAAGCTGCTCGCCGACAACGGCATTTCCGACCACGGAGACGACTGGATCGCGTCGGCGAAGGAGCAGGTTCTGGCTGCGCTACACCGCACTGGTGAGGCGTCGACGCGTCAGCTCGGCGAGGCTGTGCCCGCCTTGCGGCAACCGATCGAGCTGTCGCCGGGCAAGCCGTACGCCGCGACCCAACACGCACACGTGCGCATCATGTTGCACCTCGGCTTCGAGGGTGTCGTGGTGCGGAGCCGCCCGATGGGCTCCTGGGTCAACAGCCAGTACCGCTGGGCCGCCATGGACGACTGGGTGCCCGGGGGCATTGTCGGCATGGATCCACGTGAGGCCTCCGCCGAGCTGGTCCGACGTTGGCTGCACACGTTCGGCCCCGGAACGACCGCTGACGTGCAGTGGTGGACCGGCTGGACATTGAGCGACACCCGGCGCGCCCTGGACGACGCGGGCGCAGTCGTGGTCGCAATGGAGACTGCCGACGGTGACATCGACGCATGGCTCGCACCCGACGACCTCGACGCGGTGCGTGGATCGTCGAAGTGGGTCGCGCTCCTACCTGGCCTCGATCCGACGACGATGGGATGGAAGGACCGGAGCTGGTACCTCGACGCCGGGGTCGCGTCGCACGTCGTCGACCGCAACGGCAACGCCGGACCCACGATCTGGGTCGACGGACGCGTCGTGGGCAGTTGGGTCCAACGCAAGGACGGCACCATCGCGCTCGGGTGGCTCACCGACGTGCCCCCGGCCTGCCGTGCTCAGGTCGAGGCGACCGCGGCGTGCTGGAGCACGAGTTGGGCGACACTCGCTTCACGATGCGGTTCCCCGCTCCGATCCAAGCCGAGCTGCTCTCGTCCTGAACGCTCTCGAACTCCCGGCCCACGGTCCGCGGGAGTGTCACGATGGGGGATGCCCACCTGATCCCACCGGTTGCAGGAGCTCGGTCGGCTCAGCCTCCGTGCGGGCGTCCTTGACCCGGCGAGTTGGGGCACTCGTGGGGCCACCGTGGCCCGGGTTCATGGGGCGCTTGGTAAGGGCCTGATTGCACAAGGCTGAGGAGCGCGATCGTGTTCATCCGGGCACGGATCGCTTCTCCTTCACTGGTTGGGGCAGAAGGCGGTCACGAGACTGTGATGGCCGTGACGATTCGGTCGTCGGTGGTGCACAGGACGCGCACCGGAGTCTCGACACCGTCGGGGCTCTGCAACTGCATCGTGCTGTTGTAGCTCGTGAAGACGATGTTGGCCGTCCCCGGTGAGCTCGCGACGATGTCGAACTGGGCTGCCGGGAACGTCACGTCGCCGTCGCCGGCGATCGGGGTCATCCAGCCGAGCGAGACTGTCGAGTCGGTCGCAGTCGTCGTGGTCTCGGCCGTGGCATCCGTTGGTGGGTCCTGGACGAGCGAACCGGGGACGATCGTGGCGCCCGTGACCGTGAAGGTGCGGATGATGTCGCGGTGTTCGAGGATCTCGAACCCGGCCGCAGAGTCGATGAGTTCGGTCTCCTGCGCTGGGATCGTCACGGTGACGTGCTGGCCGACCGTGGCCGTCGCTGTTGCCGTCGCCTTGGCGCCCATGCCGAACCCGAGGACATTGCGGCGGACGGGCTCGTTGCTCAGCGCTCCATCGGTGCCGATCGTGTAGACGTCGCAACGCAGACCTCCCGGGCCGAGCGGCAACGAGGCCTCGCACTCGGACAACGCCTGTTCCTTGGCTGCCGCGTCGACCTCCCCGCCACCGAACAGCTGGAAGAAGCCCTTGCTCGCCATGCAGTCCAGGGTTTCGAGAGCCCCCTCGGGCAGGTTCTGTCCGGACAACTCGAAGAAGAGCAAGACGTTCGGCCTACACGCCGTCCAGGCAGCACTGGCCACCGCCGGGTCAAGCGGCTGTTCGTCGGGCGGGGCGGTGTTTGGCATCCCTTGCGGAGCGACGTTTGCTCCGTGTTGCGCCAGGCACGCAACCACGTCCTCCATCGATCCAGTCGGCGGCGCCGACACGGTCACTTCCTCGAGGATCTGGCCCTCAAAGTCGGTGAAGATGAACGTGCGGTCGACGTACTGGTCGGGCGTCGAGCCCAGCGGTGCGTAGTCGACGACGAGCATCACCGTGCCGTCGCGTGTCACCGCTGAGGACAGCGGCTGGCCGCCAGCCACACTCACCTGCGGGTTCTGTCCCCATTTCGCGGGAACGGCGACGACGAGATAATCGGTGAGCGTGCCCTGGACGACCGTCGCTTCGGGTTCGCTCACGACCCGGCCCGGCTCGAACGGCACCACGTCCTCGACCCCGGAGCTGTTGATGACGCAGAAGTTCGACTCGTCGGCCGAGACCAGCACGGTGAGATCGTCGACCGGTGGGCCAGGACCGATCGGCGGGATCCACGCGCCAGTCAGCACAGTTCCTCCGGTGCAGCCGACCGACAGCGTCGCCGGATCCACGTACGCCTGGCCTGACCCGGCATCGACCGGTCCCTCCATGTCGACGTGGGCGAGGGAGAGCACCACCAGATCGCCTGCTATCGCCACCTGGGCGACCGTGTCGGTGGAGAACGATGCGCTCCACACGGTGGCTCCGTCGTCGACCCGGACGAGTTCCAGACCGGACTGCATCTCGTAGAGCAGCGCGTTCCCGGCGCCTCCTGACAAGTTGCGGAGCGGGGTCTCGCGGCGCCACCGCTCGTCTCCCGAGCGGGCCTCGAATCCGACGAGGACCTGCTCGACCTGAGCGACCACGGTTGTGTCGACCGTCAAGGTGTTCATCCACGGCGGCATCGCCGCCTGCTCTCCGACGTTCGTCGCGGTGGTCTGTTGGGCGCTCGCCGCGGCGGTGAACGAAGAGGCACTCGCCTGCCAGAGCTCGGTGCCGTCGTCGGGGGCCAGGGCCAGCAGCTCACCGCTCATCGGCGCGTCGCCGGCCACGCCCAGCACTGCGTCGTCGCCGGCTGACTGCAACCAGAATCGGTCATCGTGGCGCCACCGTTCCTTTCCGGTCTCGAGATCGATGCCCATCACCCCGGCCGGCGCCGCGTCGGCCCACAGCTGGAGCACCATCGTGTCGCCGGCGACGCGGGCACCGCCACCGCCGCCGAAGTAGGGGACGTCCTCTGCCAACCATCGCTGCTCACCGCTCCGCCGGTCGTACGCAACGACAGAACCGGTGGGTCCGTCACCGGCGAGTTCGCCACCGAACGCGACGCTGGCCACGACAAGGTCGTCGGTGTTCAACGTCACCACTCTGCCGCCCTCATCGGCGACACGCCACCGTTCCTCACCGCTTTGCGCATCGAGCCCGACATGGTCCGACCCGTTGTCGCCCAACACGTCGAGCACGATCACCCCACCGGCGGCGAAGGACGCTCTGTCGGACGCGTACAGAGCGTCGTACCCGAACCCATCGTTGAGTGAGGAGAACGTGTACCGCCACACCTCGGTGCCGTCATCGACATCGAGCGCGAGCAGCGTCGGCGCTTCGCCCGACTGTTCAACGATGTAGGCCAGACCATCGGCAATGGCGACCGTAATGAGCTGGTAGCTACCGCTTTGGTCGCAGCGCGACCACCGCAACGCTCCGGACGGTTCAACCGCAAACAGCCCGGGGACCGTGCCGGGACACTTCTCCAACGTCACCTCAGCGCCCGCCACGGCCATCGCGTCGGACATGGACGAACTCGTTGTCGCATCGCCACCCCCGCAGGAGCCCAGCAGCAGCACACCGCATCCCGCCACAGCTCGGAACAGACGCATGACGCACCTCCTCTGGGCGGGGTCGACAGGCCTCGGAGCGACACCGGCCAACACTGACCTGAGATCAGAGTAAAGACGAGCGCACTGGCTCAGCCAGAGCCGAACGGCCCGACGCGCAGCCCGCGCCCAAAGCATCTGCGCAGCATCACACGAACGATTCCGGCAGCTCAGCACGCCGGGGTGGCGTTCCATGTCTTCGTCTCAGATGCCGGTCCTCGACTGGACGTTCCCGGTCGGCGGTGACCATGCGGTGCCCCGTCGAGTCGAAAGGTTGACCGACTTCGCCAACACTGGTCTGAGCTCTGATCTGCTTCTCGGTGTCTCGCCGGGTGCGGGCCCTCGTGCTGGCCAATACGGCCGCCAGGTACGCCTGGGCGGAGGACTACCCCGATGGCTGGAGTGAGGAGTTGATCAACGAGTTGGTCGAGCTCTACCGATCGGTGTGGGGGACGAACGCGGTCGGTGCCGAATGGCCGTCAGTCGCCGGGGATCCGATTCAACTGGATGCGCTGGCGCGCCTCACTCGGGCAGCAGCGACGCCCGGTATGGCAGCGGAGCATTACCGTCGCGTGTGGCGTGAACTCGACGTCCGTGACCTCCTCGGAAGGGTGTCTGTGCCGACGCTCGTCGTGTCGACCCCGGCCCATCAGCCGTTTGCGTCTTACCTCGCGTCGGCGATTCCCGGAGCGCAGCTCCTCGAGACCCACAGCACGAGCAATCTGCTGTTCGGCGACGACAACGATGAGATCCTCTCCGAGGTCGCATCATTCCTGACAGGGAAAGCTGCCTCGCTTGTGTCGCGACGGCAGCTCCTCACCGTTGTCTTCACCGACATCGCGTCCTCGACAGAACAGCTCAGCGCCTTGGGAAACCGGAAGTGGAGTGCGATCCTGGATGCCCACGATCGCACGGTGCGACGCCACCTCGAGCACTTCGCTGGGCGCGAGGTGAACACCACCGGCGACGGCTTCGTCGCAGTCTTCGACACGCCCAGCGCTGCTCTCCGGTGCACACGCGCGATCGTGGACGCTCTTGCAGAGATGCAGATCGACGTGCGAGCCGGGGTGCACGCCGGCGAGTGCGAACTCCGCGGAGAAGACATCGCAGGCATGAGCGTCCACATCGCGGCACGAGTCGCCGGAGCCGCAGCATCCGGCGAGGTCCTGGTGTCCCGAACGATCGTCGACTTGCTCCTCGGCTCCGATCTTCACTTCATCGATCGCGGCGAACACATCCTGAAAGGGGTCCCCGAACCCTGGTCGCTGTTCGCATTCGACCGGCACTGACTGCACAGAACAAAGCACAGTCGCATGCCGCCCGGCCTCGGGCACCGGACAATCACGGTCTGCGACGCCTCCGATGAAGGGAAGCCACAGCGAACGACTTCGCGTTCGTTGCTGCCTCGAATGGCGCTCGGTGATCCTGTCTCAGATGCCGGTTGTTCTACGGACGGTCTCGACCGCTCGGGGGGCTCGGTGCAGCGGAGCGAGAGTCGTCTCTGTAGAGGTTCGTTGACCGGACACCGGGCTTCATTTGGGAGCTTGGTCAGCGGAAGATCGAGGAGATCTCCTGGCAGCGCTCCGGCGTGTCGCCGGTGCTAGCTAGTTGCCCGCGTCGTCGCCCGTCAGGTCTTCCACGTTCAAGGCAATACCCAAGCGGACGGCGACCTCCCCGATCGAATCGAGCACAGCGTCGAGGTCGACCTCGACCGGCACGGTCAACTGAGCGGTGATCTCAAACCCTCTGCCACCATCCTTGCCTGGCAAGTCGGTGACCGTGCCCAGACGCGAGATGCTGATTCCGGCTTCGCTGATCGCTGTGGAGATCTCATGGACAATGCCCGGTCGGTCATCGCCGGTGAGTCGCAGGCGCACTTCATCGGCATCGGGCGCAACGACGGGTTCCTCGACCTGCTGAGCCGTAACGTGCAGACCCTGGTCACGCAGAACCAACAGGTTGGTGAGCAGTTCGTCGACCCGGTCGTCGCCGACCTCCACCACCACGACGCCAGCGAACGTACCAGCGATCTCTGCCAACTCGCTGCGCTTCCAGTTGCCCTCGTGAAAGCGAACCACGTCGGCCAGTGACGCAACAACACCTGCCCGGTCGCGTCCGATGATGGTCAACACCAATTCGATCATCCCGTCACTATGGCACGCAGGGCAGATTCGCGAACCAGGACACTCACGATTGCGGCACGCTTTCGGCGAAGTCGATCGGGTCGAGCACTCGGCGAGGTAGCCGATATTCACACTCGACCGGACCGGTGGTCATGACCCTCCGTGGCTGTTCATTTGACGGTCCTCAACCGGACGCTTCCGGACGTCCCACCCGTCTGACCGGCCCGAACGTTCCGGGAAGCTCGCTCCGGATGTCTTCTGTCAGGATGGTGGTATGACAGATCTCGACATCGACCCCCGTACGGACCCAGGTCATACTCCGTGGTACCTCGAAGGGAACTTCGCGCCCGTTTTCGACGAGGTCACGGACGTCAACCTGCGAGTCACGGGTTCCATCCCGCCGTCGCTGTCGGGCCGCTACCTGCGCACGGGATCCAATCCGCCCTCGGGGGTGTCGAGCCACTGGTTCGCCGGTGACGGGATGGTGCACGGCGTCCGCCTCGACGCCGGCAACGCGGTCTGGTATCGCAACCGGTACGTACAGACCACCAAGCTCGTGAGGGGATTGGATGCAACCGACCCGGACGTGTTCGCCGACCCGACGGCCGGCTCGGGGAACACGAGTGTGCTGGCCCATGCCGGACGGATCTGGGCGCTGGAGGAGCTCCACCTTCCGTACGAGCTGAGCCCCGAACTCGACACGATCGGCTGTGACGACTTCGGCGGCAAGCTGACGACGGCGTTCACTGCACACCCGAAGCTGTGCCCCGAAACCGGAGAGCTGCACTTCTTCGGCTACTCCCCGTTGCCGCCCTTCCTGACCTACCACGTGCTCGATGCCGGCGGAGCGCTCGTCCATTCCGCCGAGATCGCCGTGCCGAAGGGCACGATGATGCACGACTTCATGATCACCCGCGACCACGCCATCTTCATGGACCTCCCGATCGTGTTCGATCTGTCGAACCTGGAGTCGCCGATCGGGTGGGACGACACCTACGGCGCCCGCATCGGCATCATGCCTCGCATGGGAACGAACGCGGACATCCGCTGGTTCGAGATCGACCCGTGCTACGTGTTCCACCCCCTGAACGCATACGTCGACGGCAGCGTGGTGGTCTGCGATGTCGGTCGTCACGCGACGATGTCGATGGAACCGGAGGTCTATACCCCACCGGCATTCCTGCACCGGTGGACGTTCGACTTGGCATCGGGTGCCGTCAAAGAAGAGCAGATCGACGAGAGGACACACGCCTTCTCGCGCGTCGATGACCGGGTCGTCGGCCTTCCGCACCGGTACGGCTGGGGTGTGAGCCACCGCGACGGCAGCGAGACCACCCTTCGTGAACCCGGAGTCGTCGTGAAGTGGGATGTCGTCACCGGCACGCAAGCCACCTACGACCTCGGGCCTGACGCATTCCCGAGTGAGTTCGTCTTCGTGCAAGACGATGATGCAGCTGGCGAAGACGAAGGCTGGGCGATCGGTTTCGTGTACAACGCGTCCGAGGACTCCTCCGACCTCGTCATTCTCGATGCATCGGCGCCCGGCAGCGATCCGGTCGCTCGGATCCATCTCCCACAACGTGTTCCCTTCGGTTTCCACGGCAGCTGGGTCGACGACTCGGTCCTCCCCGCCTGACGACCGACTCCGGGCCCGAACGGTCTAGGCGAAAATGCTCTCGTCGTGCGCTTCGAGGACGGGAGCCGGGCATCCACCATCCAACGCAGTTCGCCAACGCGAGCACGACCTGCGCGCTCGACTCGCACGAGGAATCTACTCCCGGTAACTTCTGGCGATGATCGCATACAGAACCGTTTCCAGGGGCCACGGAGCCGCAGTTACTTTGCCCGTCCGGTACGGCGGTCGCCGGTGAGCGATCAGGCCGCCAATACCCGGGTCGTTCTGGTGTCGCGGCCCGATCGGGATCCGACTCCCGACAACTTCGGACTCGAGTCGGTTCCTGTCGTTTCCCCGGAGCCAGGCCAGGTCCTGGTCGCCGTGGACATGCTGTCGATCGACGCGTTCATTCGCACGACGCTCGACGACCGCGACGACAGCCTTCACGGCTCGACACCGATCGGCTCGACGATCGGAGCGCTCGGCGTCGGCACCGTCATCGAGAGCGGCGACGACCGCTTCCAGCCCGGCGACGCCGTCGCAGGAGGCCTCGGCGCGCAGACGCACGCAACGGTCTCAACGGCGTTCCTCGAGAAGGTCGACACCTCTCGCTTCGGCCCGGCCACGCAGCTCGGGGCGATGGGGCTCACGACCGGGCTCACTGCGTACGTCGGCATGAAGTTCGTCGGCCGAGTCACGGAATCGGACACCGTCGTCGTATCCGGTGCCGCCGGCGCCGTCGGCACGTTCGCCGGCCAGATCGCGAGGCTGCTCGGCGCCAAGCGCGTGATCGGAATCGCCGGAGGCCCCGAGAAAGGCCACTACCTCGTCGACGAACTCGGCTACGACGCGTCGGTCGACTACCGCGCCGACAACGTCGATGCCCGACTCAAAGAACTCGCCCCCGACGGCATCGACGTCTTCTTCGACAACGTCGGCGGAGACATCCTCGACTCGGTATTGCTGCAGATCCACGAGGGATCGCGCATCGTGATCTGCGGGGCCATCTCGCAGTACGGTGACATGCACAACGTCACGGGACCGCGGAACTACCTCAAGCTCGCCGAACGCCACGCCAGCATGGAGGGATTCACCGTGCTGCACTTCGCCAATCGATTCGCGGAGGCGCGCGCCGACATCGGCGTCTGGCTCGCCGATGGGTCGCTTGTGGAGCACAACCACGTCGAACGTGGTATCGAAAAGTTCCCGCACGCACTCGACCTGCTCCTGACCGGCGGCCATCGAGGCAAGCTGCTCGTCGACGTCTCCGGCAACGCCTGACCGGACGCAAGCCAGCTCGGGGTGAGGGGCGGTGACCGAGGAGGCAATTCTGGGCATACCCGACTCCGGCAGTCCCCCGGCATAGTCGCCGTCTGCTTGACTCGAGCACCGCGCTTCAGCACCAGACAGGGGAAGTCATGGCCAACGCCCATGGTGATCCGGTCTCACTTGTCGGTCCTCAGCCGGACGCATATCTGGTCGACGGGTGCGCTGCGGTGTGCGCCGACTCACCCATGACCTCGGGCAGTGCCAGGATTTCGGGCGGCGGAAAACCCCAGGAGCCGGCCTGGCTCGGAGCCACCGGGCTCTGGCTGTCGGTGTGGACCTTCGGCTCTGGGAACAGCTATTCGACCGGCGGACAATGCTTCTATGGGTGTCGGCTAGCGCCGACGCTGTCAGGGGAGGTCGTCCGATGATTCATCGTGGGGTGCCACTCACGGCGTGCTTGTTCGCGCTGACGTCGGTCGTCGCGGCGTGCAGCGACAGCGAGAGTTCCTCCTCCGCGACGAGTGCCGTGGCGACGCCAGAAACGGTTCCGTCAAACTCGACGGTTCCGGCGACATCCGGAGTCACGACCACCGACGCGCCGGTCACGACCACCGCAACCGCGCCGACCACGACCCTCGCGCCGCCGATCATCTATCGCTGGTCGACGCCGGGTCCGATGACGGACGCTATGTTGAGACCCGCTTGGCCGGGATCCCTGCGGACCTCGCTACGGGCTTCGCGTGGGAAGCCACAGTGACGTCTCCTGAAGAGGGTGGAGCTCGCCGGAACCCCGTTGGTGGTCGAGTCGTTGCATTCCGGTTTTATGGCCACCGTCGCTGTCACGACGGAAGGCCAGTTGGCGGCGATCGCCCCGTACGGGCCGACCCTCACCTCGATTCCGCATCCGGGTCGCGTCACCGATGTGGCGATGCGGCTTGGGCCATGGTCAGGTTCGAGATCTTATGCCGGGCAACGACTCGTGCTGGGGCTGTGGGCCGCCGGCTACGACCAGATGGGCGGCCAGGAGGTCCCGGCGGTCTGGCAGACGACCGGGCTCGACGTTCTCGACGGCGACATCAGCGGCGTGCCGTCTTCGGCAGTGGTCGTCACGGGTTCGGCCGGCGCCACAGGGCCGGTACTCGTCGGCGTCGACGACGCGAACATGGCCCCGGCAAGTGGCACGGCCCGAGTGTTCGCCTTGTTGCCCGAGACCGACGGCTCATCACGACTGTGGGTCGTCCAGGACGCCGACCACGGCGGGTCCGGACCCACCGAACTGAGGTTCCGGGACCCAACCGCGATCGAGGTGTCCGGTGACGGAATGTGGATCGGCGATGCCAATGGGCTGCACTACGTCGACCTCGCGGAACCGAAGCTGCGGAGCACCACACTCTGGGAGACGCCTGTGCGGGTGATCCACCTGACCCCAGGCGACGGGTTGTTCGCTCTCGACGCGGACGGTCGCGTGATCCGCCCGACTGGTGAACCACCCGAGGTGGTCTGGGAAGACCCCGCGGCGACGGACTTCACCGTCGCGTTCGGTCAACTCGTGATCCTGCACCGAGCCGAGAACGAGATCGTGGTCCTCGACCCGACCGTCCTCGCGTGACCTTGTCCTACTTGGCTAGCAAGGACCGAGCGAGACCCGCCCGACTCGGGCCACTCCCGGCCGCGGAGATGAGACACGCCGAGTAGCGCCCATTGCCTGGATGTGCGCTCAACGCAAGTCCCGTGAACCCGTCCATATCAGGCCGAAGGCACTCGGTATCGCCGATCGATAATCCCGCTTCCATCGTCGAACCGCCGGCACACTCTGAAGCCCTTACTGAGCACCCCATAATCGCAGGCGGACTCGCGTCCGATAGGGGAATCTTGTGCGGACGGTTCAGTCGACGCCAAGTGCCGCTGATCGACGTCGGCGCCAGCGGTCTCAGATGGCGGACGCCATCCGGACGTGACTCCTCGCGTTCGACACCGGTCGGAGCTGTTCGTCGGTTGTCTCGATAGACGCACCCATTCGGACGCTCGCCGA
Organism: Ilumatobacteraceae bacterium; assembly: GCA_963716235.1. Lineage (GTDB taxonomy): Bacteria > Actinomycetota > Acidimicrobiia > Acidimicrobiales > Ilumatobacteraceae > Sva-07. The sequence continues at coordinate 106,311 of CAVQTE010000003.1, forward strand.
TGGACCGGTACGACCGGGTGCGGCACGGTTCCTGGATGGATGAAACATTGATTGGATACGCCCGATGCTCGACTGACGAGCAAGACCTCACTGCCCAGCGCCAAGCGCTGCACGCGCTCGGCGTGCCGCCTGATCGCGTCTACATCGACCACGGCATCAGCGGCACCAAACGCGAGCGTCCGGGCCTCGATCAAGCACTGGCCGCGGTACGCACCGGTGACACGCTCGTCGTGCCGAAGCTCGACCGACTCGCTCGATCCGTTCCTGATGCTCGAGACATCGGTGACACCCTCGCCAGGCGTGGTGTGTCGTTGTCGCTGGGCGGTCAGATCCACGACCCCGATGACCCGATGGGGAAGTTGTTCTTCAACATCCTCGCCACGTTCGCCGAGTTCGAGGTGGACCTGATCCGGATGCGTACCCGTGAAGGGATGGCCGTCGCGAGGGCCCAAGGCAAACTGAAGGGCCGTCAGCCGAAGCTGTCTCCGATGCAGCAGCGCGAGCTCAAGAGGATGCATCAAACCGGTGAGTACACGATCGCCGATCTCGGCGAGCTGTTCTCCGTGTCGCGACCGACGGTGTACCGCACCATCAGCCGAACAAACCCATAGACAGCCTCCGCCGGACAGAGTGGCTTCTCAGAAATGGTCGCCCACCGCAGGCGTTCGGAAGGTGATCATGGGCGGGTCAGGGTCGTCCTGACCTCAAACTCTTCTCCGGGATCCCGAGCTGGCCCTCGGGAATGGCGATCTGTGATCGCCGCGCGGCCTTCGCGCTGCCTGATCGGATGGAGGTGAGAGGAGAACCTTGGGGCGTCGTAGGTTGTCCAGGTGCCTCGGCTGAGTGAGTTCTATGGGATCGCGATCTACATGTACTTCGCGGATCACAACCCGCCTCACTTCCATGCGATCTACGCCGAGCACGAAGCACTGATCCGTATCGACGATGGCGTCACGATCAGAGGTGACCTCCCCAGGACCGCAGCGCGCCTGGTCGAGCAGTGGCGAACACTTCACCACGACGAACTCCTGGCGAACTGGCAGTTGGCCCAAGAGCCAGCAGCCCTGTCGGGGATCGAGCCGCTCCAGTAGCGTGTGCTCATGACCGCTCTCGCCCGCGTCACAGCCGTCGAGCTTCTCGGAGCGCGTCTCTTGCGTGTCACTTTCTCCGATGGCCTCGTGCGGGAGCTCGACTTCGCCGACGCTCTGCCTGGCGTGCTCGCAACAATCGACGATGATGAGGTCTTCGCTGGAGTCACGGTTGATGCAGTTGCAGGCACGATCTCCTGGCCGAATGGCATTGACCTGGACCCCGACGTCCTGCATGGCGACGATGCGTCAGCGTCGGCCATTCAGCCGAAGGTCGTGCGCGAGTACCGGTTACAACAGACAAGCTGAACACGGCCAATTCGAACCCGCGCACGAACGAAGTCGCGGTCGTTGCTGACTCGAATGCCGCTCGGTGATCCCGTCTCATCTGCCGGTCCTCAATCGGACGCTTCCGAGCGAAGGTGACTATGCGGTGGGCCGATCGAACTCCGAAGTCAGACACTTCACCGATCGCAACTGACAATTGCTCGACTCAACCCCGGTCCCAGACCAAGCCTGATATGCGCAGGCTGACTGGCATCACATCGGGACGTTCAGGGAGCATCGTTCGGCGCGAAGCCGGCCGCAGCGAGCGCAGCGCCCCCGACCTCGCCGCCCTTGTCACTCAGATGAAGTCCGTCCGCGACGATGTAGCCCGCAGCAACCGGGTCCTGGTCGTGATCGGGCCCGTTGAACGCGTCGTACATCGACACCATCGTCACCCCAGCCGCCTCAGCGGCCGCACGGACCGCCTCCGTGAACGACTCCTGGAAGGCCGTGCACTCGTCGGTGATACCCAACTCCTGCCACTTGGCCACAACCGGGACGTAAATGTCCACGGCTCGCAACACGGTCGGCTGACCCTGGCGGGCAGTGCGGATGTCGTCGAACACGCTCTGAAGCAGGTTGGTGTACGGAACCCAATCCTCCGGCGTGTACGCCGCGAACTCCTGAACCGGGTCCGCAGGCCAGCACGCGAAGACGCCGTCCTCTCGTACGCCCGAGTCGAGTGGGTTGCCCTGCAGCACCACGATCTCAGCCTCGGCCACCGTCTCGGGATTGTCCGCAATCATCTGCTTGGCCTGGACAAGGGGCATACTCGGAACCCTCCAGGGCACGAGGCGGACCGGAACACCCAACTCCTCTTCGGCGAGCCGTGCGTATGCCTCGCCGACCTTCCAACCGGAGGAGTCACTGATGTAGAGCAGATCCCAGGCCTCGGCATCCTCAGATGACTGCACAGTGCTGGTCGCTGTTGGCTCGCTCACCGACGAGTCCACGCTGTCCACTACCTCGTCGTCGTCACCGCACGCCAACGCCGTCAGCGCCAGAACCACCGCGCCGAACATCAACCATGACCGATGCATCGCACACCTCCACGGGTCGTCTGACTCAACTATCGCTCCTCACATGGCGCGGCGGAACGGCCAAAGGTCCTCGTCAGCATGTAGCTCTGCCTGACTCGGATGAAGCACAACCAATGCTCGCGACTCAGAGCGTGGAGCGTGCTCGTGGAGTCGAGCCAATGATCAACGTGGTCATCTTTGGTGTGTTGGGCCTCGGGGCCTCGCTGGTTGTGATGGACGTGCTCCTCCTCATGATGGTGGCTGACACTCCAGCCGACGAGCAGTTGATGACCGAGACGCAGGCAATCATCCTTCTCGTGATGTTCGCCGTCTCTGGCATCGCGATCGGCGCGAAAAGTGGGGTGGGACCGAGGGCGAATCCCACCTTCCGGGGTGCGAAGCGACCACAAGGCGCAGACCCGGTCTCGCCACGCGTCCGTTAGGGGGACGGCAGGCGAACGACTTCGTGGTCGCGCTGTCTCGAATGCCGCTCGGTAATCCGGCGCAGATGCCGGTCCTCAACCGGACGTTCGGGGAGCGTGTCGAGGTCGCCGTCGGGATCGATCTCAGCGGCCGGAAATCGCCGGTGCTGCTCGGCCTCGTGCCGTCGCGGGGTCGCACCCCCAGGTATGCGGCGCTGGATGACACGGACCCGGCTCACTTCCACACCGGCATCGTCGTCGACGTGTATGGCCCCCTGCGAGGTTCGCGCCTGATCGGCTGGCATCCACACCCACCTTTGGCGATGGCGGTCTTGTACTGTCGGGTCCCGTGAGCATCGTGTATGCGGCGGGAGGGTCGGAGCCCCAGGACCTCGATTCCCCTGCGAGTTCCGCCGCCCGTTCACCCGAAAGTCGACGAACCGCCGGTCGTGAGGCGCGAAGGCGAGCGCCGCGGCGAGATCTGCGAGTCGTCGATCCTTCGCTCCGTCCGCACGACGCGGTGGAAACACTCGACGCCCAAAACGGCACCCGGCTCGCCGACCTGGTGCCGATTCGGTTCGGTCGCATGATGGCATCGCCGTGGACCTTCTATCGTGGAGCCGCGGCGGTGATGGCAGCAGACCTCGCTGCGAGACCTCACACCGGACTCAGGGTGCAGATGTGCGGGGACGCGCATGTCCTCAACTTCGGTCTGTGGGCGACGCCGGAGCGGAACCTGTCGTTCGATCTGCGCGACTTCGATGAGACACTGCCAGGTCCCTTCGAGTGGGACGTCGCTCGCCTGGCGACGAGCCTGGTGGTGCTTGCTCGTGACAACGGGGTCGACGCCGCCCGAGCGGAGGTAGCGGTCGCGCGGTGCCTGCGGTCGTATCGCACGCACATGGCGACGTACGCCACGGCCAGACAACTCGACATCTGGTACGACCTGATCGACGTCACCCGACTCATATCGCTGTTCTCCCGGGCAGACCGCGAACTCGCGTCGAAGTACATCGCTCGACAGGCCGCACGCCGCACGAGCCGGGGAGCCGTCGGGAAACTCACCACGAGATCGGATGGTCACCTGCGGATCACCGAGGATCCACCGCGTCGTGTCCATCTCGCACCGGACGAACTGGCGAACGTGGTCGAGATCCTCGCCCGCTACCGCGAAACGCTGCCGCAGTACCGACGGCACCTCCTCGACCGGTTCAGGTTCTGCGATGCGGTCAGGCAGGTTGTCGGCGTCGGAAGCGTCGGCATGCGGGTGTTCCTGGTCCTGCTGGAGGGTAGCGATGGTGCAGATCCTCTGTTCCTGCAGATCAAACAGGCCGGACCGTCCGTCTATGAGGAGCATCTGGGTCCGAGCGGTTTCGAGACTTCCGGCGAGCGGGTCGCCATGGGCAAGCGGCTCACCCAGAGCGCCACCGACATCTTCGTCGGATGGACGACGGCTGCCGACGGAACCGCGTACTACGTGCGCCAGTTCCGCGACATGAAGGTGATCCCCGACGGTGCGCTGATCACGCCACGATTAGCGGAGTTCGGCGAGGCGTGCGGCGCTGTCCTCGCCCGAGCACACGCTCGAACCGGTGATGCCATGTCGATCGACGCCTACATCGGCAAGGGCGCCAGATTCGGCGACGCCCTCGGCGAGTTCGCAGTCGGCTATGCCGACCAGACCGTGGCCGATCACGCACGGCTCATCGCTGCGGCGGAGAACGGCGGGATCGCTGCGCGGTTCGCTTGACCTCAACGGCGGTCACTGCGGCTTCTTCCGCCTCGACGGGTCAGTTTCATCGGTCACCTCTGCCTGGTCGTCCCACCCGTGTCGCCGGTGATCGCGTGGAGGTCGTCTCGGCGGTCGTGATGACCAGTGACGGCAACGGCGAGAACCAAGGGGTCCGCACGAAAACTCGCCCCGCGTCCGATACGGCGTGGATCTCGTGCAGACGGTTCAACAGACGCCAAGTGGCGCTGATCGACGTTGGCGGGAACGTCTCATCTGACGGTCCCCAACCGGACGGATCCGGTCGACCATTGTTATGGAGTGGTCCGATCGGGCCAGCGACGCACGATCCGGTGCGCAGTTCTCGTGGATTGCGGACTCCGAGTCCCGACCGACCCGATCGGTGCCGCGGTGCAGATCGGCGACGCCGTGGCACCGCGCACCGTCCACGAAGCGCGCCGGGCAGCTCTGGCGATTTGACCGGCACGCCCGCAGACGCCGTGACGTCGGAGACGGTCAGCGCTCGCCGGCCCAGTACGGGTCGCGCAGCAGCCGCTTCTTGAGCTTGCCGTGCGCCTCCCTCGGCAGCCGATCGACGACGTCGTACGACTTCGGCAGCTTGTAGGACGCGAGGCGGTCGGCCGCGAACCTCCGAACGTCGTCGAGGTCCACCTCGCCGGCCGGCTCGATCACCGCCTTGACCTGCTCGCCCCATTCGGGGTCGGGGATCCCGAACACCGCCACATCGGCCACCGATGGATGCTCGCTGAGCACGGCCTCGATCTCCGCCGGATAGACGTTCGATCCCGCGACGAGAATCAGGTCGACGCGCCGGTCAGCGAGGTAGAGGTAGCCGTCGTCGTCCAACCAACCCAGATCTCCGACCGTGAACCGTCCATCGGGGAGCCGGATCGACGCTGTCTTGTCGGGATCGCCGTGGTACTCCGGCGCGCCGTCGGATCTCCGGCAGTAGATGGTGCCGACCTCGCCAGGAGGGAGATCGTTGCCGTCGTCGTCGACGATCGAGTACTCGATCCGCGCCGACGCCTTGCCGACCGTGCCGGGGTGCGCAAGCCATTCGTGGCTGTCACAGATCGCCGGGCCGGTGCCCTCCGACGACCCGTACATCTCGTAGATCACTGGCCCGAGCCACTCGATCATCGCCACCTTGGCCCACGCAGGGCAGGGTGCCGCCGTGTGCAGGACCCACTCCAGCGACGACAGGTCAAAGCGAGTCCGGTCGGAATCGTCGAGCTTCAGAAGCCGCAGGAACTGCGTCGGAACCATCGGCGCCGCGGTGATCCGATGCCGCTCGATTGCCTCCAACGTGCCCAATGGATCGAACCGCCCCGCCATGACCACAGAGAGCCCCCTGGCCAGTGACGCGCTCAGCACCGCGTTGCCGAACGCGTGGTACAGGGGCGTGGTGATCAGGGTGGTGCCGGCATCCGGCATTCGCACGAGCGATCCCCAGCCACCCATCACGTTGACCGAGCTGCCAACTGGCCCTGCGTGCTCGGCCCGGTTCACACCCTTCGACTTACCCGTCGTGCCGCCGGTGAACCACATCGGCGAACCCGAGGGACGCTGTTCGAGCAGCGCGTCACCGGCCGAGTCGAGCCAGGCCTCGTACTGCTCGCCCAGCTCGACAATCTCGACGCCCTCATACGCCGCGACCAGACCGCGCAGCTCGGGTTCGACGACGACGAGTTGGCAACCGCTGTCGTCGAGGAGCGCGGCGATCTCGGTGGCGGTCAGGTGCCAGTTCAGCGGCACCAGGCGAGTGCCCGCACGAGTATTGCCGAGCCCGAACTCCGCCCACTCGACTCGATTCCGCGCCAACACTCCCCACACGTCCCCCTCGCCGAGGCCCGACCCGTCCAGAGCCCGAGCAAGACAACGAGACCGGCGCTCGACGTCGTCCCAAGACAGCACACGCTCCTCGGCGATCACCGCCGGCGTCGACGGGTCCGATGGCGACAGCAGTCGCTCAGGCTGCAATTCCCTCATCTCGGGAAACTAGTACCGCGCCAGGCAACGCTTGCGCGTTTGACGAGTTCGCGGAGTCCTCGCTCGCGCGCGTTGCGGGTGCGCCAGATGACGTAGCCACGAATCATCGATGCCTGTTCACGATGGGAGACGCGATCGATGCCGTCAAGGGTGAAATAGCGCAACGCCCCGAACTGGGCTTCGATCGGTTCAACCACGACGAGTACGTCGGCGTGAACCGCGCCACATACCGGCCATCACCGAGCACCCCATAATCGCAACACGCCCGGCGTCCGATGCTGGGATCTCGAACGGACGGTTCACACGACTTCGAACGTCGGTGATCGAGTTCTGCCAAACCGTCTCAACTGACGGTCCTCAACCGGACGGTTCCGGTCGACGGTGATCATGCAGTGCCCCGTCGCCACGAAAGGGCAGCCGACTTCGAATGGAGTCGTGTGGCTGCTCGTGGGTAGCGAGCTGTGAGTGCCAGGCACTCTCGGTCGAGGCGGTGGCTTACGTGGGTCGGGCAGGGCGGCGGTTGGTTCGGTTGGGGCCGGTCTGATCTGACACCGATCGCACCACCGGTAGTCAGTCACCGATCGCGTAGGTCACCGTTAGCAGCACGATCACACCCGCAACACCCGGAGCGACCGGCACGTCGAACGACGCGGTGTCGCCCTCGCCGCCCTGCATCATGCCTTGGGGTGAGGTGACGAGCACCTTCTCGTGCACGTCGAGCACGACGCCGAGCGGTTCGCCAGCCAGGTCAGCCGTGGCCTCGGCCCGAGCCTTCACGTCCGTCCATGCCTCCTGCCGCGCCACCTCCATCAGTCCTGCGGTCTCGGTCTCGAAGCGCACGCCGGACACGCGCACACTGTCACCACCGGCCTGGATCGCCTCACCGAGGACGGTGCCGACACTGTCGACGTCGGGGACGACCACGTTGTACCCGATGCTGACCTCATAGCCCACGACGGATTGAAACTGCGTCATGGGGTCGAAGTACGGGGATATCGAGAAATTCGACGTCTGGATTCCGCTCGCCGGCACCCCGGCGTCCTGGAGCGCGGCAACCAGGGCGGCGCCGGCTGCGGACACCGCTTCGCTCGCCTCGACCACGCTGGGTCGCCGGGCGCTCACCCCGATGTCGACGACCGCGCTGGTGGGCGCGCCATACTCGCTGCCCATGCCGCCCACGGTGATGCTACGCGTGTCCGCCGACGCTTCGCCGGGGACGGTTGCCTCGATGGGCTCCGGCTCGGCTGTCGCAGCAGACGTCACCACCTCCCCGGCGGGGGAGGAGTCGACGGCAGGCGATCTCGTTGCGGCATCGCCGCTCGAACAAGCGACGAGTGCCACGGCCGCCAAGAGTGCTCCCAGAGGGCGCTTCACGACACACCTCCATTTCTGCCCTCAGTGTCCGTCGACCACGCCCCGCTCGGGTAGGGCCGAACTGCTCGAACCCCGTCGATGATGAACGGACGAGCGCCGTCCGTCACTTCGAACGGACACCACGGGGCATCGAACGACGTAGCAACCGTTCACGCGGCAGTGGATGCCACGAATGGCGCTTGGTGAACCGGTCTCAGATGCCGGTCCCCATCTGAGACGGCGACCGACGCAGTCAACCGGCGACCATCGGTGCAACGCTGATCGGTCCCAACTGGCCGACGCTGCGGTTCTGTGCGTGCCCCCGACCCGCACATGAGGGATGCTGAAGTGCGTCACCCACGACGCGAGCCTTTCGGCCCTTGGCGCGGTTGACCGGTCGACATACGGTGATCGGCGACACGGAGGTGCGCGATGGTGGATCGACCCGGTCCGGTGCTCGTCACAGGGGCCAACTCTGGTTTTGGACTCGCATCCACGCTGCGGTTCGCGGAGCGAGGGTGGGACACGTGGGGCACGGTGCGTTCGAAGGCGAAGGCCGAGGCGCTCACCGACGCGGCGCGTGCGGCTGGAGTGTGGGATCGGGTGCACCCACTGGTGCTCGACGTGAGCGATCATGACGCAGTGGTGGCCCGATGGCCGACGCTCCCGCCGTTCTACGCGGTGGTGAACAACGCCGGATACAGCGAGCTGGGCGCGGTCGAAGAGGTCTCGGCAGAAGAGGCCAGACGCCAACTCGACGTCAACCTGATCGCCCCCGCTGTGGTGTCGTCGTGTGCGTTGCCGGCCATGCGAGAGCGTGGTTCCGGGCGCATCGTGATGGTCTCGTCGATCGCCGGCCGGGCCGCGATCCTGCCACTCAACGCGTGGTATCACACGTCGAAGTACGGTCTCGAGGCGCTGTCCGATGTGCTGCGAGTCGAGGTTGCATCATTCGGGGTCAAGGTCGCGATTATCGAACCCGGGTTCTTCAAGACCGAGATCGAGCAGCGGGCCAAGGCGCAGGCGGCCGAGCGCGAGGCAGTCACGGAATCGCCGTACCGCAAGGCGTACGGCCGCGTGCAAGCCACCGTCGACTTGATCTCGGCGATGGCTCCGCCCCCGGGTGTGGTGGCCCGAACCATCGTGTCGGCGGTCGAGTCACGCCGGCCGTTGAATCGCTACCTCGTCGGCGCCGACGCGTTGGGCATCGCTGTTGCCAACCCGTTGCTGCCGAGGGTGGTCACCGACACGCTGGCGCGGGTGGTGGCCGACCTGCGCAGCTGACCGGACGGCCGAATGGTCATTCCGAGGAGACCGGGGCAGCCCTTGCACTGGAGACGGGAGAAGGATCCGGCGATTGCGGCCCACATCCGAGCTCGTGCCGACGGCAGCATGGCAAACCCTTCCACGTTCGGCCATCTCGGAGATGTCCATATGAGGGTCCTCAACCG
>CAVQTE010000004.1:0-36068 GCA_963716235.1 Ilumatobacteraceae bacterium
CGACCCTCACCGACGCCGAGACCGGGATCCATGCTGCCACGGTCGTACTCCACCAGGGTGTGTTCAAGGCGTCGTACGCCGACTATCCGGCCAACAGCTGACGGGTCGTCGCGTCAGCGTTCCTCGGGGTACACGACGCCGAGTTGGGCGCGGATGTCGTCGAGGAGTTCCATCGTCGACACGGTCGTGGCGAGCGAGATCACATCGCTCTCACGGTGGCCGTCGCGGATGCGCTCCATTGCGTGCTGTGCCTCGTGGGCGAGGCCGTGGTTGGGGAGGTCGACATGCACCGGTTCCTCGCCGGCGATGCGGACGGTGAAGCCCGAGGGGAACCAGAACGGTGCGTCGACGTCGATGCGGCCCAAGGTGCCGTAGACCGAGGCGCGCAGGCTCGTCGCCATGTCGAGTGAGGTGTGGAACACACCGATCGCTCCGCTGGAGTACGACACCACACCACCGACGGTGGCATCGACGCCGGTCTCGCCGAGCGTGCCGATCACCTTCGCCTCGACGGGGTCGCCGGCGAGAAAACGGGCGAATGTGACCGGATAGATGCCGACGTCGAGCATCGCGCCCCCGGCGAGGTCGGCGCGACGGTGGCGTCCGTCGGGATCGAAGACCGAGATGCCGAAGTTGGCCTCCACGACCTTCAATTCGCCGATCTCGCCGTCGAGCACCCGTTGGCGGACCTCGACCACGGCCGGGATGAACCAGGTCCACATCGCCTCCATCAGGAAGCGGTCGTTGCGGCGCGCGGCGTCGACCATCTCACGCGCCTGGCCGGCGTTGAGAGCGAACGCCTTCTCGCACAGTACGTGTTTGCCGGCGTCGAGTGCGGCAATCGTCATGGCATGGTGATGGCTGTGGGGCGAGGCGATGTAGACGATGTCGACGTCGGGATCGGCGAAGAGGGCCTCGTAGGAACCATGCGCGTTCGGGATCTCGAATCGTGCCGCGAAGCTGTCGGCGGCTTCCTGGGTGCGTGATCCCACGGCGGTGATTCGGGCATCGGGAAGCGTCGCGAGGGCGTCGCACATACTGGCAGCGATGCCGCCAGTGGCGGCGATGCCCCAACGAAGGGGTTCGTGTTCGGTCATGGCCGGACCGTAGCCCGGATCGTGGCGGTATCACCGAGCGCCCCGGTAACGCTGTCACATCCCCCACGTATGGTGCGTGGTGACCGACTCCTCCCGCTGGAAGCAACGAGAAGGAGCAGAGACATGACTGAATCAGATGCAGCTGACGCGCCGGCGAACATCGCCGTGTTGCGCGGTGCGGTCCGTGGGGAACCGGTGACCCGAGTGCTGCCATCGGGCGGCGTCGTCGTGCAGTTCGACGTGTCCACGACCGTGAGGTCTCGGGGCACGGTCTCGAACACGTCCGTTCCGGTCGCGTGGACTGATCCGTCGAGTGCGTCGACGGCGTGCCTGGTCGACGGCAACGAACTGGTCGTGGTCGGCACGGTGCAGCGACGCTTCTTCCGGGTCGGCGGGGCTACTCAGAGCCGTACCGAGGTGGTGGCCGAGTCGGTCATCCCGGCACGACGGCGCAAGCAGGTCGACGCCGTGCTCGACGCGGTGCTCGATCGACTGTGCCCTTCGTGAGGTGCCGCCGTTTCACACGAGACTGCGGATGACGAGGCCCGTTCGCAGCTTCGGCGTGAAGAACGTCGACTTGGGTGGCATCAGCGCGCCTTCGCGGGCGGTTCGCTCGATCTCGGCGACGCTCACCGGTCGGATCAGCACCGCAGCAACGGCGGTATTCGACGTGACTGCCTCGACGACGTGGTCGACACCGTGTTGATATGCGACGCGATGGTCGAGGTCGGCCAGTGCATGCTCCAGCCAGGCGCCGTCGAGTGCCCGCACCGAGTCGAAGGCCCCGGGTCGGGGTGACAGCCACTGTGCGGAGCCATCTGGAGCGACGAGGCAGAGCACCCCCTGGGAATCCATCGTTGCAAGGGTGTCGACGCCGACGACGCCGGCGTCGGAGCGTTCGAACACGGCGTCGAGCGCAGCGGTCAGATCCTCGAGTGTCACATCGTGATAGAGCCGGTGGATCGCCTCGACCGACAGCTGATCGGCCACGAGTTCGTTGACGAACGCCAGTGTCTCGTCGGCGGGCGACGGTTGGTTGCCGTTGCCGGCGCGAACCTCGTCGCGGTACGTGCGACTGATGCCGTAGCGATGGTGGCCGTCGGCAATGAGGACGTCGTCGGTGGCGATCAGCGCGGCAATGGCCTCGACTCGCGCCGGATCCGACACCCGCTCGATCACGTGCTCGACGCCGTCGACGGTCACCGAACCCAGCGGCTCACCCGGCTCGGCGAGCAGGTCGGTCAAGCCCGTCGCGAGCGAGAGTCCCCACACGGGCGACAAGTTGGCCTGCGTGGCCCGCGTGAGATCGAGCCGGTCGGTCGACGCCTTGGGAGTCACCCGCTCGTGGGGGAGCACCCCACCGGCACCCTCGTCGACGACTTCGATGCCGCCCAACACGCCGGCGATGTCGCGCGCGGCGCCCGTCGAGTCGGTGAAGCGCATGCGGTAGATGGTGAACGTCGGGACGTCGTCGTACTCCATCACGCCGGAGTCGATCCACTCGTCGAGTGTGGTCGCAGCGTCGAGATAGCGGTCGGGGCCCTGAGACTCCTGCGGCACGTCGACGTGGGTGATGTTGTATCGACTGCGCGCTCGCAGGGCTTCGAGGTCGGTCGCTGACAGCACGTCGTACGGCGGGGCGATGAGATCGTCGAGCGTGCGGTTGCTGTAGCGCAGGGCGGGGAATGGAGTGAATCGCGGCACGACGACAGGATGCCATCGTTGACCCCCCGTGCTGCAACGATCGCCCGTGTGAACAGTCGTGCCGAGAGATGGGACCACGTCGACACGGTGCTCTGCGACCTCGACGGTGTCGTGTGGCTCGCCCATGAGCCGATCGTCGGATCGGTCGAGGCAATCGCCCAGCTACGTGCATCTGGCCGGCGGGTGATGTTCGTCACCAACAACTCCGCGGCGATGCGCGCACAACATGAAGCCGCACTCGCAGCGATCGGGATTCCGGCGGTGGGTGACGTGGTGAGTTCTGCGATGGCAGCGGCGTTGCTGGTGCAGCCGGGTGATCGGGTGCTCGTCGCGGGTGGCCCCGGCGTCGTCGAGGCGCTCGAGGAGCGAGGGGCCGACGTGGTCCTCAACGACGGGCAGGGGAGCCCCGTCGGCTTCGACGCAGTGGTCGTCGGGTTGCACCGTGATTTCGACTTCGACCGTTTGGCGGTGGCGTCGGCAGCAGTGCGCGCCGGTGCCCGACTGATCGGTACCAACACCGACGCCACCTATCCGACGCCGACCGGCCTGGCGCCGGGCGGCGGCTCGATTCTCGCCGCGATCGCCACCGCTGCCGGTGTCGAGCCCGTCATCGGTGGCAAGCCCCATGGGCCCATGGCCGACCTGATCGCCCGGCTGGTGTCGACGCCCGAGACGACGTTCGATCCGTCCTGCACCCTGATGGTCGGCGACCGTGCGGAGACCGATGGGCTGTTCGCGCAGCGTCTCGGCTGCCGCTTCGCGCTCGTTCGTTCAGGGGTGTCGCAGCCCGACGCGCACATCGACGACGACATCGTGGTGGACCTCGACCAGGCCGATCTCGCCTCGGTCGCGGCGCGTCTCGTTTCGACCCCTGAGCAGGGGCAGTAGCCTGACCGCATGGCAAAAAAAAGCACATTGCAACGACTGGTCGACGCAGGCGTCGAATTCAGTGACATCTCTCGCAAGCAGGCCGAGTCCATCGTTCAGTCGATGGTGAAGGCCGGCGAGGTCAGGCGCGACGACGCCGAGAAGGCGGTGCAGACACTCCTCGATCGTGGTCGTGAGACGTCCGAGAACATGCAGCGCGAGTTCTCCAAGCAGATGACCTGGCTCTCGGAGCGCTTCGACGAACTCGAGGACCGCTTCGAGGAGCTCGCCGACAGGATCGCCGAGCGCGTCAAGGCTGAGGTGAGCAACGCGACGCCGGCCAAGAAGGCGCCGGCCAGGAAGACGGCTGCGAAGAAGGCTCCGGCGAAGAAGGCTCCGGCCAAGAAGGCTCCGGCGAAGAAGGCTCCGGCGAAGAAGGCTCCGGCGAAGAAGGCTCCGGCGAAGAAGGCTCCGGCGAAGAAGGCTCCGGCCAAGAAGGCCGCCGCCCCGAGCACACCCGCGGGCTGATCATTCTGTGGCGGCTCGTCGACGACTCGACGCCGAACTCGTTCGGCGCGAGCTGGCGGCGAGCCGCACCGAAGCGCAACACCTCATCGCAGCCCATCGTGTCCGGGTGAACGGCGCAGTCGCCGACAAGGCATCTCGCCAGGTCGCAGTCGCCGACGCCGTGGTGATCGAAGGCCCTCCCGCCCGATTCGTCGGGCGGGGCGCCGGAAAACTCGATCATGCCCTTGCCATCTTCGACGTCGACGTGACGGGCCGGCTGGCTCTCGACGTCGGCGCCTCCACGGGCGGGTTCACCGACTGCCTGCTCCAACGAGGTGCAGCCCATGTGATCGCGCTCGACGTCGGGCACGGTCAGTTGCACGAGCGTCTCCGCGCCGACGACCGGGTCACCAATCTCGAACGGTGCAACGTGCGTCACGCCGATCTCGACACCATCGGCGGACCCGTCGATGTCGTGGTCGGCGATCTGTCGTTCATCTCGCTGCGGCTCGTGATCCCAATCCTCACGCGTCTGTGCCAACCTGGGTCACCGATGGTCCTGCTCGTCAAGCCGCAATTCGAAGCTGGTCGTCAGGAAGTCGACAAGGGACGCGGCGTGATCACCGATCCGGTCGTCCACGAACGGGTGCGCAGCGAGGTCACCGAGGCGTTGCATGCGGCCGGCTGCGACATCGTCGGCTGGACGACTTCGCCCCTCACGGGTGCTGATGGCAACGTCGAGTTCCTCGTCCACGCACGGACAGCAGCCGCATGAAGGCCATCGCCCTCGTCGCCCATCACGAACGTTCCACCGCACGCCGGTATGCGCTCGAGGCGCAGCTGTGGTGTCGTGACCATGGCATCGAGTTCTGGATGCCGGGTGAGGATGCTGCCGCACTGGATCTCGCCGACGCCGCGAGCGACAGGCCCGTTGGCGAGGCCGACCTGGTCTTGAGCCTCGGTGGCGACGGCACCATGCTCCGCTCGGTCCGGCTGCTCGAAGGAGCAGCCGTGCCCCTCCTGGGTTTGAACCTGGGGTCGCTCGGCTATCTCACCGAGGTCGAACCGGATCGCCTCGACGAGGCCCTGACGAAGATCGTGGCCGGCGCTGCGGCCGGCAGTTGGCACCTCGACGAACGGATGATGCTCGACGTGGCGGTCAACGGGATCCGCGTCGGGCGAGCCCTCAACGAGGCAGTCGTCGAGAAGGCCGAGTCCGGACACACCGTTCGTCTGCTGGCGCGCATCGACGGCGAGCCCTTCACGTACTACGCCGCCGACGGGCTCATCGTTGCGACGCCGACGGGGTCGACCGCATACTCGCTCTCTGCACGCGGCCCGATCGTTTCGCCGCGCCACCGGGCCATGCTCCTCACGCCGGTGTCGCCACACATGCTGTTCGATCGCACGCTCGTGCTCGATCCCTCCGAGGTGATCGAGATCGAGGTGTCGGGTCATCGGCTCGCCGCGCTCACACTCGACGGGCACGCGGCCGGATCCCTCGATGACGGCGACGTCGTGCGGTGCTCACCATCCGACGCCACGGCCAATTTCGTGCGCTTCGGCGGTGAGCGGTACCACCAGATCCTGAAGGCCAAGTTCGGCTTGGCCGATCGCTGATGCTGACCGAACTGCACATCGAGAATCTCGGCGTCATCGAGCGCATCGAGATCATGCTGGGCCCGGGTCTGACGGCGGTCACCGGCGAGACCGGGGCGGGCAAGACGATGCTGGTCGAGGCGATCGAACTGCTCGTGGGGGGACGAGTCGACGCGTCGATGGTTCGCCACGGCGCCGACGAGGCACGTCTCGATGGACGCCTCGTCACACCTGACGGCGCCGAAACGGTGCTGACGAGGGTGATTCCGACGTCGGGTCGGTCACGGGCGTACATCAACGGTCGGCTGGCCACCGTTGCCTCGCTCGCCGAGGCAGCCGCCGATGGTGTCGACCTGCACGGCCAACACGCCCACCAATCGCTGCTGTCGACGGCGACCCAGCGCGCGGCGCTCGACGAATACGGAGCGATCGATCTCGGACCGCTGCGTGCGGCACGGGCGCGACTGACCGAGATCGACGCAGAATTGGCTGCCCTCGGGGGCGACGATCGGGCGCGAGCGAGAGAGATCGATCTGCTGCGATTCCAGGTCGACGAACTCGATGCAGCCGACGTCGTCGATGCCGGAGAGGATGCGCGTCTCGATGCCGAGGAATCGGTGCTGGCCGATGCGACAGCTCACCGCGACGCTGCGGCCGCAGCCGTGGCATCGATGTCCGACGACGGTGGAGCGCACGATGCGATTGCGGCGGCGCTCGGAGCGCTCGACGGACGCTCACCGTTCACGGAACAGGCGACACGGCTTCGAGACGTACTGGCCGAACTCGACGACGTGGTCGGTGAGATCCGCGCGGCGGGGGAGCGGATCGACGAGTCGCCCGAGCGGTTGGCCGAGATCCGCGAGCGCCGCCAGGTGCTCAAGAATCTGCGGCGCAAGTACGGCGACGACCTGGCGGCAGTGATGGCATTCCATGCAGAATCCGCCGGCCGGCTCGCCGAACTCGAACAGTTCGACGAGCGCGCCGGCGAACTCGACCGCGCTCGCCGGGACGCACTGGCGGCCGAATTGGTTGCCGCCGAGGTCGTGGGACGGCGCCGTCGCGAGGTCGGGCCGCTGCTCGCGTCGGCTGTCGAGACCGAACTGCGCCGGTTGGCGATGCCACACGCGTCGGTCGGCGTCGAGATCGGTGATCATCCCGACGATCACCCTGGCGATCGGGTCCAGTTCCTGCTGGCGGCGAACCCGGGGTCGCCCCTCCTACCGCTCACACGGGTGGCCTCAGGTGGCGAACTCGCCAGAGCGATGCTGGCATTGCGACTCGTACTGTCGTCTGCCGCGGGCCGGTCCGAGGACGGTCGCACGCTGGTGTTCGACGAGGTAGATGCCGGAGTCGGTGGCGCGGCCGCCCAGGCGATCGGCGACGCGCTCGCGCAGCTGGGCCGGTCGCATCAGGTGCTCGTGGTGACGCACCTCGCCCAGGTGGCGGCCGCCGCCGATGTGCAGGTCGCGGTCGCCAAGTCGGTGCGCGAGGGTGAGACCTTCGCCCACGCGGCGCCCATCGAGGGCGAGAATCGTGTCGCCGAGGTGGCGCGGATGCTGTCGGGTTCGACGACCGATTCGGCCCTCGATCACGCGCGGGAGCTCCTCGACCGCTGATCGTCGTGTTCCGACGCTGCGCGGCGGGAACGTTCGATCCGGGATTGATCCGCGGGATTCCACGAGGCAGGCGCGCGGCGGGGTATGGTGATTTCCCGTCATGGTGTCGTGCGGACATCGGGAATCGAGACGGAGGATTGGCAGATGCCGAAGCACATTTTCGTGACGGGAGGCGTTGCCAGCTCGCTCGGCAAGGGCCTCACTGCCTCGTCGCTCGGTCGACTGCTCAAGCTGCGGGGCCTCCGGGTCACGCTCCAGAAGCTCGATCCGTACATCAACATCGATCCGGGCACGATGAATCCGTTCGAACACGGCGAGGTGTTCGTGACCGACGACGGCGGTGAGACCGATCTCGACCTCGGCCACTACGAGCGATTCATCGACGAGAACCTGTCGCGGAACTCCAACGCCACGACCGGCTCGATCTACCAGGCGGTGCTCGCGGCCGAACGTCGTGGCGACTATCTCGGCAAGACCGTTCAGGTGATCCCGCACATCACCGACGAGATCAAGCGCCGCGTCCAGCGGGTGGCCCACGACGACGTCGACGTGGTGATCACCGAGGTGGGTGGCACCGTCGGCGACATCGAGATCCTGCCGTTCCTCGAAGCGATTCGTCAGTTCCGCAACATGGTCGGGCGCGACAACGTCTGCTACATCCATGTCACCCTCGTGCCGTTCATCGGCCCGTCGGGTGAGCAGAAGACCAAGCCCACGCAGCACTCGGTCACGGAGCTGCGCAGCCGCGGTATCCAGCCCGACGTGATCGTGTGCCGCAGCGAGGAGCCGTTGTCCGACGATCTGAAGCGCAAGATCTCCAGCCTCTGCGACGTCGAAGAACGTGCGGTCGTCAACGCCGCCGACGCCAAGAACATCTACGAGCTGCCGTTGATCCTGCACGACGAGGGCCTCGACGACTTCGTCTGCGAACTGCTGCGTCTCGACGGCCGGCCGGACCTGACGTACTGGGAACAGTTCGTCGCCAAGGTCGAGGCGGCCACGACCCCCGTGCGGATCGGTCTCATCGGCAAGTACATCGAGCTCCCCGACGCGTACCTCTCGGTGGTCGAGAGCCTCAAGCATGCCGGATTCCACCATGGTGCGAACGTCGAGATCGTCTGGGTCCAGTCCGAGACCGTCGAGGGTCTGCTCGCGGCCGGCCAGCTCGATCACCTCGACGGCATCGTCATTCCGGGAGGCTTCGGCTACCGGGGTGTCGAGGGCAAGATCGCCGCCGCCCGGTACTCGCGTGAGGAGGGTGTGCCCTGCCTCGGGCTGTGCCTCGGGCTGCAGGCCATGACCATCGAGTTCGCCCGCGACGTGGTCGGGCTGGTCGACGCCAATTCCACCGAGTTCGACCCCACGACGCACCATCCGGTCATCGACTTGATGTTGGAACAGCGGGGCATCGAGGACAAGGGTGGCACGATGCGCCTCGGCGCGTACTACGCCGTGCTCGCATCGGGATCACAGGTTGCGGCCGCGTACGGTGAGCCCGTCGTGAGCGAACGTCACCGTCACCGTTACGAATTCAACGAGCGCTACCGCGGTCAACTCGAAGAGGCTGGACTCTGGTGTTCGGGCACATCGCCCGACAACCGTCTCGTGGAGTTCATCGAGCTGCCCGGCCACCCGTTCTGGGTGGGGACGCAGGCGCACCCGGAGTTCAAGAGTCGCCCCGACCGACCGCATCCGTTGTTCCGCGAACTGATCGCTGCAGCGCTGGCCCGGCGCGCCGCCACCGATCCGGCGCCGGCTGTGGACTCTGCCGTTGCCGGGACGGTTGCGCCGGTGGAGCCGTCGTTGTCGTCGTGAACGATGACGTTGTCTTCCGACGGGTGTCGGAGTCGGTCATCCACGAGGGACACGTCTGGAATCTGGCGGTCGCCGAGTTCGAGGCGCCCGACGGGACGACGTTCCGTCGCGACATCGTCCGATCGCCCGGCGCCGTCGGTGTGGTGCCGCTCGTCTTCGACGCCGAGGGGAACCCGTCGGTCGTGCTGGTCTCGCAGTATCGGCCTCCGTACGAGCGCAGCGTGATCGAGATTCCAGCCGGCATGCGTGACATCGAGGGTGAGGACACCGCCGAGGTCGCACGTCGCGAACTGATCGAGGAGGCGGGTCTCGATGCGGAGCATCTCGACCTGCTGACCGAGATCCTGCCGTCGCCTGGGATGACCGATTCGGTGACGACGCTGTATCTCGCAACCGGTTGCACACCGGTACCGCATGATCGCCATGGCCCGGAGGAGGAGCACATGGAGGTGATCCACGTGCCACTCGACGAGGCCGTTGCGATGGTCGAGCGTGGTGAGATCGCCGACGCCAAGTCGGTGGTGGCGTTGCTCTTGACCGAACGCCGTCTCCGCGCCTCGGACCACCCGTCTGGCGCGAGCTGAGCCGGGGGCGACGACCGCCCGATGCTGCCACTCGAGGTCGAGGAGTTCCTGTCGTGGATGGTCGCCGAGAAGGGGCGAGCGCCGAACACCCTGGCGGCCTACCGTCGTGATCTCACGGCGTATTGCGAATGGCTCGCCGCGCACGGATCGACGCCGCTCGACGTCGATCACCAGCAGCTGGTTGCGTTCGTGGGGGAGCGACGCTCGACTGGTGCGGCGACGTCGTCGATCGCCCGTCAGCTCGCAGCGATCAGGATGCTGCACCGCTACTTGTCGATCGAGGGGGAGCGGCGCGACGATCCCGCTGCCGATCTCGAAGGCGTTCGGGTGCCCGCCGGCATACCCAAACCGCTCACCGAGGCCCAGGTCATCAGCCTCATCGACGCGGTCGTGGTCACCGAGCCGATCCACCGGCGTGACCTCGCGCTGATCGAACTGCTCTACGCCACCGGAGCTCGCATCTCCGAAGCAGTTGGCCTGTCGATCGGGGAGATCGATCTCGGTGCGCGACTCGTGCGGCTGTACGGCAAGGGATCCAAGGAGCGGATCGTGCCCTTCGGGTCGACCGCGGCATCGGCACTCGACGACTGGTTCTCGCCGAGCGGGCGCGCAGCGATGGTGCCCGATCAGTGGCGGTCGCGCGGCGACGCCGAGGCGGTGTTCCTCAACACGCGCGGTGCTCGACTGAGCCGACAGGCCGCCTGGGCAGTGATCAAGCGGTACGGAGTTCGCGCAGGAATCGGCGAGGAGTTGTCGCCGCACGTACTGCGCCACTCGTGCGCCACCCACCTCCTCGATCACGGCGCCGACCTACGTGTGGTCCAGGAGATGCTCGGCCATGCGTCGATCTCGACGACACAGATCTACACCAAGGTCAGCCAGGAGCGCCTGTGGGACGTCTACCGCTCGGCGCATCCCCGGGCCACACTGGTTCGATGAGCAGCGCCAGTCCGGTCACGAAGGTGTGGCATCTCGTCGCCAGATTCGTCACGTCGTTGCGTCCCACTCCACCCTCTGTCGACAACGAGGTGTGGGTCGACGAGCACCTGCTGGCCGGCGAACGCCGGCTGTGGGTACAGCTGTCGAATCAGGATCGACGACACAGCGCCGCGGTGGCTCGCCGGTTCGTGGAGTGCCGACCCGATGCGACGCGGGCCGAGATCGCCGGCGCGATCCTGCACGATGTCGGCAAGATCGAATGCGGGCTGGGGACGTTCGGACGCGTCATCGCAACAGTTGTCGGACCGCGGACCCGGTCGTTCCGCGCGTATCACGACCACGAGGACCTCGGTGCGGCGATGGCGCGACGAGTCGGCTCCGATCCGGCCACCGTGGAGCTGATCGCGCAACGCGGGCCGGCCTTCGACGCCCTCGAGGCATCGGATCACGCCTGAAGCTTGCTGTCCCACACGCTGGGTTGACAAATGGTTGCGGTTGACATGTGGTTGCGATACGGTGGGGCCATGTCGATCGTCGACGCCATGACGAAGGAAGTGGTGCTGAGAACCGGTGGCGATGCCGACATGCTCAGGCGAATCGTCGATCGCCTCGATCATCAGTTGAACGCCAGCTCGTTGCAGCGCACGGTGCGGTTGTGGGACATCTCGGCGACACAACTCGCCGAGATGTTCGGCATCAGCAGGCAGGCAGCATCGAAGTGGCTCGCGCAAGGCGCACCGGCGGGTCGGCGCGATCAGGTCGCATTGCTCGGCCAGGCCACGGATCTCCTCGACCAGTGGGTCAAGCGGGAGCGGATTCCGGCGGTTGTACGTCGGCGGGTTGAAGCACTCGGTGGCCGCACGCGCCTCGAAGTCGCGCTTGCGGGGGAGTTCGAGGTGCTGCGTGACGAGCTGTACGACACGTTCGACCTCACCCGCATCGCACCGTGATCGTCACGCAGCTGCCCGACCGTCACGTCTGGTTGCGCATCACCCGCCCGGACTACACCGACCCCTTCGACCCGAGGTTTGCTCAACGTCGCGGTGGACGCTGGAACCCGCCGGAGTCGTGGCCGACGCTGTACCTGAACGAAGACCTCGCAACGGTGCACGCGCAGGTGAGGCATCTGTTCGCCGGTCGGGGCATCGAGCCCGACGACCTCGACGACGACGCGCCGATCCGCCTCGCGGCTACGACGCTGCCGGGTCGCCAGGGAGTCGCCGATGTGATCAGCGCTGCCGGTGTCGAGTCGGTGGGTCTCCCTGAGTCGTATCCGGTCGATGTCCGCGGCGAGCCGGTTCCGCACGAGGTGACGCGGGCCATTGGAGTAGAGGTGCACGACGCACACCTACGCGGGGTGTGGTGTCGTTCGGCATCCGGGTTCGGACACGAACTCGCCTGGTTTCCTTCGACGCGAGCGTCGGCCCGCCCCGTGTGGGAACAGCCCCTGTCGTTCGGTGCATGGCGGCATGCCCGCACGCTGACGGACCTGCACCCCGAGCAGATGTTCTCGTGAACTCGTTGCGCAATAATTGCACAACGAGTTCACGAGAACGGTGGGCGAGGATCAGGCGGGGGGAGTGGCGGGGAGGAGGCCGATGTTGGCGTGGGCACGAGCGAGCGTGGCGGACGCGACCTCGCGGGCCTTGTCGGCGCCGACGCGCAGGAGGCGAGCGAGTTCGCCCGGATCGTCCATCAGCTCGTGGTAGCGGGCCCGGATCGGGTCGAGCACGGCCAGCACGGCTTCGCCGGTGTCGACTTTGAGGGCCCCGTACTGTTCGTACTGCTCGGCCACGGCCTGGGGCGTGCGACCGGTGACGGCGGCATTGATCTCCAACAGGTTGGTGACACCGGGCTTCTCGGCACGGTCGTAGCGCACGGCATCAGGGCCGGTGTCGGAGTCGGTCACCACGCGTTTGAACTTCTTCATGACGACCTTCGGGTCGTCGACGAGATAGACGCACCCGGCCTCGGAGTCGTCGGATTTCGACATCTTCGACATCGGATCCTGCAAGCTCATGACCCTTGCGCCGGCTGCCGGCGTGACCGCCTCGGGGATGACGAAGGTCTCACCGAAGCGATGGTTGAACCGGATCGCGATGTCACGCGTGATCTCGACGTGCTGGCGCTGGTCGTCGCCGATCGGCACCTCGTTGGCGTCGTACAGCACGATGTCAGCGGCCTGCAGCGCCGGATAGGTGAACAGTCCGGCGGACACGAACTCGTGCTCGCGCTTCGCGCTCTTGTCCTTGAACTGGGTCATCCGCGACAGCTCACCGAAGCTGACGGTGCACTCCATGATCCAGCCCAACTGATTGTGCTCGGGGACGTGGCTCTGCACGAACACCGTGGCGACGTCGGGATCGATCCCGATGGCGAAGAACATCGCGGCCAGCGACATCGTCTGACGGCCGAGCACGTCGGGCTCCTCGGTGACGGTGAGCGCATGCAGGTCGACGATGCCGTGGAACGCGTCGCAGGAGTGCTGTCCGGCGACCCAGTTCCGCAGCGCCCCGAGGTAGTTGCCGAGATGCACGTCGCCGGTCGGCTGCATGCACGACAGCACACGTGTCGTCGAGTTGCTGGCGGGGTCGGTCACGGGCGACGACGATACCCCGTCTGGCCCCCGGCGCTCCGGTAGGTTGTGCGGCGATGGCCCTCGACGCTTCACCCCACGTCGTCTCCACCCCCGTCTACGAGGGGCCCTTCGACATGCTCTTGCAGCTGATCTTGCGCGAACAGGTCGACATCTACGAAGTGAACCTGTCGAACATCGTCGACGCCTATCTCGTCGAGATCGAGAAGATGCAGTTCCTCGACCTCGACGTGGCCACGGGTTTCCTGCTCATCGCGGCGACGCTCGTCGAACTCAAGGCTCGCCGACTCCTGCCGAACCCGGCCGACATCGACCTCGACGACGAACTCGCGCTGTGGGAGGAGCGTGACATGCTGCTCGCCCGCCTGCTCGAGGCCAAGACCTTCAAGGACGTCGCGCAGGTCTTCTCGCGCCTCGCCGACGATGCCGATCTGTCGTTCCCGCGTGTGGTCGGCCCCGACGAACGCTTCGCGGACGTCGTGCCCGACATGCTCGAGGGCACCAGTGTCGCCAGCCTTCGCAACGCCGCCATTCGTGCGCTCACGCCCAAGCCTGTGCCCGTCGTCGACCTGTACCACGTCAATCCGATCACCACGACGGTGGCCGATGCCGTGGCGGAACTCATCGACGAGTTGCCTCGCGTCGGTCGGATCACGTTTCGCCGTCTCACCGCCGACTTTGCTGATCGCATCGAGGTCATCATCCGGTTCCTCGCCGTCCTCGAGCTGTACAAGCAGGGTGCGGTCGAACTCGACCAGCCTGAACGCTTCGGCGACATCGAGGTCGTCTGGACCGCGGATGCCGAGTTCGACACGGGCTCGATCCTCATCGACGCATACGAGGGCTGAGCACCGTGTCCGACGAATTCAGCGACAGCGACGAACTCGACGATGACGTCACCGGCGAACCTGCCGACCATCGGGTCGCGGAGTCCAAACGTGCGATCGAGTCGATCGTGCTGGTCGCCCACGACCCCGTTCCCGCCGAGCTCCTCGCTCAACTGCTCGAAGAGCCGACCGTGATGGTCGAACAGTGGTGCGAGGAACTCGCCGAGTCGTACGTCGCATCCGGTCACGGGTTCGAACTGATCCACATCGCCGGGGGATGGCGCTATCAGACGGCGACCGACCTGACGCCGTACGTCGAACGTTTCCTGCTGCACGACCAGCGCGCCCGGCTCTCGGGCGCCGCGCTGGAGACGCTGGCCATCATCGCCTACAAGCAGCCGATCTCGCGGGGCCAGATCGCCTCGATTCGCGGTGTCGATCCTGATGGCGTCATCCGCACGTTGCAGGCCCGTGGCTACATCGACGAGATCGGTCGTGACGCCGGGCCCGGCCAGGCAATCCTGTTCGGCACCACCGGCACGTTCCTCGAGAAGCTCGGCCTCGCCTCACTCGACGACCTGCCGCCGATCGCCGAGTTCATCCCGAGTGCCGAGGTGATCGAGGCGCTCGAAACCGGGCTGCGGATCACACCGATCATCGAGGTGTCGACGAACCAGGCGACACCGCACGATCAGACCACCGAGCTGTGACCGACCGCACGCCCGAGCCACCACTGTGGGAGCAGATGGCTGCAGCCAGCGCTGCACTGCCGCAGGGTGAACGCCTGCAGAAGGTGCTGGCAGCCACCGGGTACGGCAGTCGCCGAGTGTGCGAAGACCTGATCGCTGCGGGCCGGGTGACGGTCAATGGCACCGTCGCGGTTCTCGGTCGTCGCGTGGATCCCGACGTCGATCGGGTCGAAGTCGACGGTGCGCCGATCGGCGTGCGCCCGGGCCTCGTCTACTACCTCCTCAACAAACCCGTCGGCGTGATCACCACGGCCCGCGATACGCACGGGCGACCGACCGTGCTCGATCTCGTACCGAGCGACCCACGCGTCTTCTCGGTGGGTCGGCTCGACGTCGACACCGAGGGGCTGTTGCTGCTGACCAATGACGGCCAGTTGGCAAATCGGATCGCCCATCCGTCGCACGGCATCGAGAAGGAATACCTCGTGGAGGTGCGTGGCGGACCGGCCTCGGCCGGAGCGTTGCGGTCGCTGCGCGAGGGCGTCGAACTCGACGACGGGATGACGGCGCCGGCCAGGGTGTCGCAGCCGGATCCCGGCGTCTTGCGACTGGTCATTCACGAGGGCCGCAACCGACAGGTTCGCCGAATGTGCGAAGCCGTGGGCTACCCGGTCCATCGTCTCGTGCGCACCCGTATCGGCCCGCTCGTCGATCGATCGTTGCGGCCGGGCCAATGGCGAGATCTCACCACCGACGAATGGCGGGCGCTGACAGAGGCTGTCGCCGATGCGTCCGCCAGTACGCTCGAACCCCGTGAGTGACGTGCGTCGAGCCAACGTCATCGGCCTCGGGCTGATCGGCGGGTCGGTCGCGCTCGGGCTTCGCAATCTGGGCTGGCACGTGATCGGCGATGATGTCGACCGGAACACGGCGGAGGCAGCGATCGGACGTGGGGTCGTCGACGAACTCGGCATGGATCCGAATGCCGAGATCACGTTTGTCGCCGTTCCGGTGCTGGCCGCGGCTGATCAGGTCAAACGCGCACTCGCCGAGACGACCGGTGCGGTCACCGATGTCGGCAGTGTCAAAGCAGCGATCTGTTCGGCCTGCGACGACCCGCGGTTCGTCGGCGGGCACCCGATGGCAGGCTCCGAGCTCGATGGCCTCGACGGTGCCCAGGCCGACCTGTTCGAAGGTGCTGTCTGGGTGCTCACCCCCGGCACCGACAGCGACGACACCGTGTTCGCGAAGGTTGCGTCGATCACCGGCTCGCTCGGCGCCGAAGTCGTTGCGCTGGCGCCGGAGCGTCACGATCAGCTCGTGGCCGTGGTCAGCCACGTCCCGCATCTCACCGCTGCCACCCTGATGGGGTTGGCCAGCGAACGCGCCGAGGAACACGCTGCACTGCTGCGGCTCGCCGCCGGCGGATTCCGCGACATGACCAGGGTGGCGAGTGGGCGCCCCGGCATCTGGCTCGACATCTGTGCGGAGAATCGCCCGGCGATCGTCGATGTGCTGAATCAGTTGATCTCCGGCCTCACGGAGATGCGCGACATCATCGACGCCGACGACCGTGAACAGCTCTATGCCCGTCTGACCGCCGCGCGGCAGGCCAGGGTGAACCTTCCGGCCCGAGTCGTGCATCCCGATGAACTCGCCGAGGTGCGCATCCCGATTCCCGACCGGGCGGGCGCTGCAGCCGAGGTGTTCACGCTGGCAGCAGAACTCAGCGTCAACATCGCCAGCTTCGAAGTCGTCCACGTCGCCGAGAGCACCCGCGGCGTCGCTGTGGTGCTGGTCGATCGGACACTCGTCGAGTTGTTCCGCGGCGGCCTGCTCGCACGCGGCTTCCGGCCGGCCATTCAGCCGCTGTCATGATGGGAACGTCGTGACAGCGGGTGGTGGCACCCACCGGGTGCGACGCGCGGACGGGCCGGTGATCGCCGAGGTCCGAGTGCCGCCGTCGAAGAGCATCGCCAACCGGGCACTGATCTGTGCCGCACTGGCCGAGGGCACGAGCGAGATCATCGGTGTGGCCCCGGGCGACGACACCGCGGCGATGATCACCTGCCTCCAGCAACTCGGCTGTGGCGTGGGCATTCGTGTGGACGACGACGAACGCACGGCCGACGTCATCGGCACAGGCGGCGACCTGGCCCCCGGCCCGATGACGCTCGACGCCGGCCTCGCCGGCACCACCTCGCGTTTCGTCACGGCGCTGGCGGCGCTCGGTACGGGCGAGTACACGATCGACGGCGCCCCGCCACTTCGTCGACGCCCGATGGGTCCGCTCCACGACTCGCTCGCCGCGCTCGGTGCGAGCGTCGTGCCCGGCGAGACCGCAGGGCACCTGCCCGTCACCGTCGCCGGCCCGCTGCGTCGAGCTGATGCCGTGGTGATGCCGGGCGACGTCTCGAGTCAGTACATCACGGCGATGATGCTGATCGCTCCGTACGTGCCAGGTGGTCTCAAGCTGTGGTTGTCGTCCGGTCTCGTGTCGCGTCCCTATCTCGAGATGACCCGATCGGTGATGGCGGCGTTCGGTCACCCCGACGTCGAGCTCCGTGACCGCCACGTGATCGTCGGGCCGGGGGAGTACCTCGCCACCGAGTTCCGTGTCGAACCCGATGCCAGCTCGGCGAGCTACCCGTTGGCCGCAGCCGCGATGGTCGGCGGTGCGGTCAGCGTGCGCGGGCTCGGGAGCGAGTCGGTGCAGGGTGACGTCCGCTTCGTCGAGATTCTCGAATCGATGGGTTGTCTCGTGACGATGAGCGCCCACGACACCGTCGTCATGCGACGCCGTGACACACCGTTGCGGGGCGTGGACGTCGACATGGCCGACATCTCCGACCTCGTTCCCACGCTGGCCGTGGTGGCGACCCAGGCCGTGACGCCCACTCGGATCACTGGAGTCGGCTTCATCCGCGCCAAGGAGAGCGATCGCCTCGGCGACCTCGCAGGCGAACTCCGAACAACCGGGGCGCTCATCACCGTCGAGCGCGACGGCCTGCTGATCGAGCCGACCGACCTCCTGCACGGCGCCCGACTCCGCACCCACCACGACCATCGCCTCGCCATGGCGTTCGGTCTGTTGGGCCTCGTCGTCGACGGCATCGAGATCGTCGACCCGGCGGTGGTGTCGAAGAGTTGGCCGAGCTATTGGGATGCGCTCGGCGCGATCCCGGCGCGACTCCTGTGACTGACGCCGATCCGCAGGCGACCTCGGCGATCGTGCGCGTCGCCGCGTTCGACGTCGACGGCACACTCACCCGCCGCGACTGCGTGGTGCCGTTCCTCCGTCGTGTCGCCGGCACGCGGGTGTTCACCCAGGGCATGCTCCGCCAGAGCGGCGCCGTCACCAGAGCGGCCGCTCGCCGTGATCGAGACGCGTTGAAGGCCACGAGCGCGATGGCCGCCTTCCGAGGTGTGCCGATCCACCACGTCGAGGCCGAAGCACACGATTTCGCCCGATCGGTGTTCGACACCGGGCTGCGCACGGAAGTGGTCGAGGAGTTGCGGCTCCACCAGGCCAACGGTGACACCGTGGTACTCGTCTCCGCTTCGTTCGAGGTCTACCTCCGCCCGCTCGCCACGTTGCTCGGTGTCGATGACGTGTTGGCCGCACGCCTCGAGGTCGACCCGGACGGCCTCCTCACGGGGCGGCTGATCGGAGCGAACTGTCGGGGGCCCGAGAAGGTCCGGCGGTTGCACGAATGGCTCGACGAGCGTTCGGGCGGGCGCTCGGCCGTGCACGTCACGGCATATGGAGACTCGAAGGGCGACCGGGAACTCCTCGCCGACGCGGAGGCGGCACAGTGGGTGGGTCGCGGGAAGATGCCCCGATGAGTGTGCGCCGGCCACTACGGTCGCCGACGCACATGGACGCAATCGACGCAATGAACGAGCACGGATTCCCGAGGGTCGACTCGTGCTGAGTGGACTGTTGCGAGAGTCCCGTCCGAAGCAGTGGCTCAAGAACATCCTGGTCTTTGCCGCCCCCGGGGCGGCAGGAGTTCTCGACGAGGGCAACAACCTGGCGCTGACCCTGCTTGCGTTCGTCTCGTTCTGTTTCGCGGCCAGCGGCATCTACATCTGGAACGACCTCCTCGACGTCGAGGCCGATCGCCGCCATCCCACCAAGTGCAACCGACCGATCGCGTCGGGGCAGCTGGGGGTCGGCACCGCACGGGTCGCCGGGGTGGCATTCCCGCTCATCGCGCTCGGCGCCGCAGCGCTCACCGGACGCTGGCAGACCGTTGCCGTCGTGGCCACCTACGTCGTGATCACCCTCGCCTACACGTTGCGGCTCAAGCAGGTCCCCGTCGTCGATGTCGTGACCGTGGCTGCGGGATTCGTCCTGCGAGCCGCGGCGGGTGCCGTCGCCGTCGACGTCCCCATGTCGCGCTGGTTCGTGCTGTGCATCATGTTCGGGTCGTTGTTCATCGTCGTCGGCAAGCGCTACGCCGAACTGAACGAGGTGGGCGATGCCGCCGGTACCCGAGCGACCCTCGACGTCTACTCGATCAACTATCTCCGGATGATCCTCGCCGTCAGCCTTGCGGGCGTGCTGATCAGCTACTGCGTGTGGGCCTTCGAGACCAGCGCCGTGTCGACGAGTAGTTGGCCGCTCTACGAGTTGTCGATCGTGCCGATGCTGATGGCGCTGATGCGCTACCTGCTCGTACTCGAAGAAGGTGGGGGTTCAGCGCCCGAAGAGGTCTTCACGAGTGATCGACTGTTGCTGTTCCTCGGATTCTGCTGGCTCGTCGTCTATGGTCTCGCCGTCTATGTGTCCTGAGGGCGCCACCGGCGCGAATGATCTCCCTGCGGTCATGGAGCTGGTCGCCGACGTCGACGGCTGGATGACACCGGGTCAGGCTGCGACCCTCTTCGATGCGGCACGACGCTGCCCGCCGACCGGGTCGATCGTCGAGATCGGCAGCTTCCGAGGTCGATCGACGATCGTCCTGGCCAGCGCCGCCCCGTCCGAGGCGCGCATCATCGCCATCGATCCGCATGCCGGCAACGATCGCGGCCCGCAGGAGATCGACGGATATCAGGATGAGGCCAGCGACGACCATGAGGTCTTCGTTGCGAATCTGGAGCGGGCGGGTGTCGCCGATCGGGTCAGTCATCTGCGAATGTTCTCCGACGAGGCCCTCGGCCATGTCGATGGCCACGTCGATGTGCTGTACATCGATGGAGCGCATCGCTATGCGCCGGCGCTGGCCGACATCCGATCGTGGGGGGATCGTGTCGCCGATGGCGGCACGATGCTGATCCACGACTCGTTCTCGTCGATCGGTGTGACGGCGGCGATCGTTCGCTCGCTCGTGCCCGGGTCGCGGTTCCGCTACGTCGGACGATCGCGCTCGATGACGATCTACCGGGCCGACCTGGCTGCGGGGCCGGGCGCACGGCTCGCCAACGCCGCGCGACAGATCGCCCAGCTGCCGTGGTTCGTGAAGAACGTGACACTCAAGGTGATGCTGTCGCTGGGGTACGGCCGACTGATGACGAGATTCGATCGCCCTGCGCCGGAGTGGCCCTACTGAGCATCGATCCAGCACTATCCTCGGCACTCCCGTGAAATCCGAGCAACGAGAACTCTCCGGGTGGGGCAACACCTCGCCGAGCGTGGCCTCGATCGTCGACGTCAGTGGTTCCGACCTGAGCCGGCCCGGGTCGTTGGCCGAACTCGGTGCGCTGCCTCGCGGTGTCATCGTGCGAGGTCTCGGCCGGTCGTACGGCGACCCCGCCCAGAACGGCGGTGGCACGGTGCTGCGCCTGACCGGCGACTCGTCACTCGTGCTCGACGCCGAGGCCGGGACGCTGACAGCGGGCGCCGGCATCAGCCTCGACACGATCCTGCGCGACATCGTCCCCCGCGGCTGGTTCGTACCGGTCACGCCGGGCACGCGGTTCGTCACCGTCGGCGGATGCATCGCCAGCGACGTCCACGGCAAGGGACACCACGCCGATCGATCGTTCGGATCCCATGTGGTGGCCATGACCATGCTGCTCGCCGACGGCACGATCGAGCGCATCACGCCCGAGACACACGCCGACCTGTGGTGGGCCACCATCGGTGGCATGGGGCTCACCGGCATCATCATCGATGCCACATTCCGGCTCATCCCGATCGAAACCGGTCACTTCCTCGTCGACACCGAGCGCGTGCCGAACCTCGACACCCTCCTCGAACGCATGGAGGACAGTGACCACCAGTATCGCTACTCGGTCGCATGGATCGACCTCGTGGCCACCGGATCGTCGTTGGGCCGGTCGGTGCTCTCGTTGGGCAATCACGCCACGCTGCGTGAACTCCGTTCGTACGAGCCCAAGGCGGCACTCGATCCGCTCGCGTTCGACCCGCCGGTGCTGCCCGACGTACCCGTCGGCATGCCGAACGTGTTGAACCGAGCCGCCGTTCGTGCGTTCAACGAGTTCTGGTACCGAAAGACACCACGTGAGCATCACGGCATCGAGAGCATCACGGCGTTCTTCCATCCGCTCGACATGGTCGGACAGTGGAACCGGCTGTACGGCCGGGGCGGTTTCCTCCAGTACCAGTTCGTCGTGCCGTTCGAGGCCGTCGACACCCTGCGCGCGATCGTCG
This sequence comes from Ilumatobacteraceae bacterium, assembly GCA_963716235.1. GTDB lineage: Bacteria > Actinomycetota > Acidimicrobiia > Acidimicrobiales > Ilumatobacteraceae > Sva-07. The sequence goes on from CAVQTE010000004.1 coordinate 21,460, forward strand.
GCAAGATCTCCGCCGAGGGTCATGCGAGCTTCCTGGCCGTCCTCAAGCGCCTCGGCGCCGAGAGCGGCGGCCTGCTCAGCTTCCCCAAGGCCGGTTGGACACTCACGCTCGATCTTCCGGCCGGGGTCGATGGACTCGGGCGATTGCTGCGTGAACTCGACGAACTGGTCATCGCGGCCGGTGGCCGCCACTACCTGGCCAAGGACGCATTCTGTCCACCCGAGGTGATTCGGGCCGGATACCCACGACTCGACGAGTGGAAGGCAATCCGGCATCGAGTCGACCCGGACGGCCTCTGGGTGAGCGATCAGGCCCGGCGACTCGAACTCATCTGACATCCACCCGAGAGGCCTCTGTGCAGAACGCAATCCACCAACCCCAATCGATCGTCGTCCTGGGCGGAGCAAGCGACATCGGTCGCGCCATCGTGCAGGCACTCGACTCGCCTGCGCTTCGACGGGTGATCCTCGCGTGCCGCAACCCGGCCGAGGTCGACACCTCGGGGCTCAGCGACCATGCGCGAGGTGGTGGCCGTGGAATTCGATGCCACCGATCACGCCGCCCACGAAGGATTCATCGAGTCGCTGGCGACGACGTACGGCGATCTCGACATCGTCGTGCAGGCGTTCGGACAGCTCGGTGCCGACGACGGCCATGACCCCGAGGCAGCGGCTCGTCTCGCCGAGGTCAACTATGTCGGTGCAGTGAGTTCGGGCCTCGCAGTGGCCCGACAGCTCAAGACACAGGGCCACGGCACGCTCGTGGTGTTGTCGAGCGTGGCCGGTGTGCGGACGCGGCCGTCGAACTTCGTGTACGGATCGACCAAGGCGGCACAGGATGCGTTCGCCACCGGGCTCGGCCATTGGCTCCACGGTTCGGGTGCACACGTGCTCACCGTGCGGCCCGGCTTCGTTCGTTCGTCGATGAGCGCCGGCCTCACGGAGGCACCATTCGCAGTGGATCCCGCCGATGTTGCCGAGGCGACCGTGAAGGGTCTCCGGCGCGGCGCCGACGTCGTGTGGGTGCCTGGCATCCTGCGGCTCGTGTTCGGGATCCTGCGCTTCGTCCCCGGACCGATCTGGCGCCGCCTCGACCGCTGAACGGCCACCACCGAGCGATGAGCAAGGGACCGATGGCGGCTGCTCGCTCATCGCATCGGGTGAAGTGCCGGGTCAGTTTCGGAATCTCCGGGAAGCGGCCGGGCACGTCGGCCGGGCTGATCCCGCCGCCCCCTTCGCAGCGTTCGAAGATCATCACGAGGTTCTCCTCGAATGTTCGGATCAGGCAGAAGTTGTCGGCGACAGCCTGATTCGCCTCCTGTGATCCTCGTCGCATCGTGGCGTTCGGCTCGACCCAACCGCCCCAGATGTTGGTGAGCACGAGATAGTCGGCAGCCTCGATGTCCTCGGCGAGCCCCGAACCAGCGGTGTCGGCGATGCCCGGATCCATCTCGACGAAATAGGTGCCAGGGGTCAGCTCGGGGAACAGGTAGTACACCGAGACGTCGTTGTACACCGTCCGGCTGAGGTCGGCAGTGCCGACGATGATGCGATCGCCGGGGTCCGTCAGCGCATCGAGTTCGACGATCATGTCGTTGAACGCCGTTGCCACATTCGGGTCGGAGAACCAGAACTTGCGACCGTCGCGTTCGACCAGGAAGGGCAATGGAAGGTTGCCCACCGACACCCGGGTCTGCAGGAGGTAGGAGCGATACGTGTAGAAGGGGGCGATCACGAGCATCAGGGCCAGCACGATTCCGGTGCCGATGACACCGGGAGTCCACGTTCGAGCGGGGTTGCGGCGGCTGCGGGCGTCGGCGATCGAGGCAGCGAGCAGCGGCCAGGAACCGATCGCCACCCAGGCCAGGTGGGTCGAATCCGGTCGCTGCATGGCCTGGGGCAGGATGCCGAGGCCGAAGATCCCTGCAACCACCAGCACCATGTTGTGCTCGTCGCGGGCACCGTGACGGCGACGCCACCACGCCCATGCGGGCACCGTGACGGCGATCAGGACCACGGCGAAGAACCAGAGGAAGAGCTGCTGGCTGGCCGCAGGGGCGGGGAGGCGCCACCACGGCGCGTCGCCTTCGGCGATCGCCTGGAGCGCTCCGTCGACCTTTCCCCACGAGGGTGGCACCGGGAGCTCGCGTCCGGGACGAAGACGGATCACCGGGTCGAGCACGATCCCGTTGAACACGTTCCACGGCCCGGCGATCACGAGATGGATCCACATCGGGATCAGACCGACGATCGCCGCGATGATCAGCGGGCGCAGGCCGGTGCGTCGGTGCATCCACACCGCGCACAGCAACGCTGCGCTCAGTGCCAGGATGATGTCGGGCCGGAACGTGAGCGCCAGGCCGGCGAGCAGACCGGCGACTGCCCAGTCGAATGTCCGTTCGGTGTTGCGCGCCCGCAAGGCGAAGACGAGTGCCCACATCGCCATGGCGACGGCCCCGTGCCACGCCAGCGCAGACAGCCCGATCGGGGTCATGATCAGGAGCGCAGCGATGACGCCGGCACCCGACTGCGGTCACCCGACCCCAGGTGCGGGTCAGCGCGTAGATCGCGAAGACGATGCCGAGGTTCTGCAGCAGCCCGAACGTGCGCTGTGCCTCCAGCGTGTACCCCAACACCCAGTACCAGAGCGCGAGCACGTCGAGTGAGCCCGGCCCGTAGAGGTGCAGGAAGTCGACGTTGGGGATCCTGCCCTGCTGGACGAGCTTCGGGAAGACGAGCATGAAGCCCTCTTCCATCGACGATCCCGTCGCCCGGTACAGCCCACGAACCGGCAGGAGGCAGAAGGCCAGCAGCGCCGACACGGCGACCAGGCCTCGCAGCGACCAGCGCAGACGACCCCCGCTGACGAACGGGATCGACACGGCCCGCTCCGTCGGCGTCGAGGATTCCTCGACGGGGGGAGTGGCGAGATCGGTCAAGCGTCGAGATGGTAGCCAGTGCAATGCGGAGGTGGAGGTCTATCGTCGTGCGGATGTCTCCAGACGTGCCGTTGTCGGCTGGTCGCGACCTTGCGCACCATGACCTTCAGCGGTATGTCGACGAGTTGATCGCCCACGGTGTCCGCAGGGTGCACACGCTCGCATGGCGTGATCTCGACGATCCTGACGCCGGAGGTTCAGAGGTGCACGCCGACGAGTTCATGCGGCGCTGGGCCGCGGCCGGGCTGGAGGTGCTGCACCGGACGTCGTCCGCGAGTGGGTTGCCAGCAACGGCCCACCGCAACGGCTACGAGGTCGTTCGGCGTGGCAGCCGGTACTCGGTCTTCCCGAGAACCATCGCCGCCGAAGTGACCCACCGGATGGGGCCCTACGACGCACTGGTCGAGATCTGGAACGGCGTGCCGTGGTTCTCGCCGGTCTGGTGTCGGCGGCCGCACATCACGTTCCTGCACCATGTGCACGGCCCGATGTGGGGCCAGATCCTTCCCGGGCCGCTGGCAGCACTCGGCCGGGGCCTCGAGAGTCGACTGGCACCGCCCTTCTACCGGCGCACGCCGACGGTCACCCCGTCCGATGCCACCCGGGACGAACTGATCGAGTTGGGATTCCGACCCGAACTCGTGACGGCGGTCCCCAACGGCACCGACCCCCGGTTCCACCCCGGCGGTGAGAAGTCCGTGCAGCCGTCGATCATCGCCGTCGCCCGGTTGGCGCCCGTGAAGCGGCTCTCGTTGCTCATCGAGTCGGCCGTTGCCGCACGCCGCGAGGTGCCGGGACTGACGCTGACGATCGTGGGCACCGGGCCCGAACGTGAACAACTCGTCCAGCAGGTGGCCGACGCGAAGGCATCCGGCTGGATCACGTTCGCCGGCCACGTCGCGCCCGATGACCTCGTGGCGCTGTATCAGCAGGCGTGGATCGTCGCGAGCGCCTCGCTGGCGGAGGGTTGGGGACTCAGCCTGACCGAAGCGGCCGGGTGCGGAACCCCGGCGGTCGCCACGGACATCAGGGGCCATCGCAGCAGCGTGGTCGACGGGGTCACCGGCATCCTGGCTCCGCCCTCGGAGCTGGGATCGGCGATCGTACGGGTCCTGACGGACGACGGTCTCCGGAATCGACTGGCGCTCGCCGCCCGCGCGCGAACGGAGACGATGACCTGGGATCAGAGTGCGCTGGGCGTCATCCGGGTGCTCCACGGGGTCGTCTGCCGTGGGAAGTAGCCTGCCGACCGACATGCGCAGCGTGGTGGTGCTCCCGACCTACAACGAAGCCGAGAACATCGCCCTGTTCCTCCGAGCGGTTCGTGACGCTGCGCCGACGACCGAGGTGCTCGTGGTCGACGACAACAGCCCCGACGGGACCGGCGCGATCGCGGAATCGGTCGCCGCGGAGATCAGCGGCGTGACGGTGCTTCACCGCCCCGGCAAGGCCGGCCTCGGGAGCGCATATCGCGAGGGATTCGCACAGGTGCTCGACGGTCGTTACGACGTCGTGGTGTCGATGGATGCCGACTTCTCGCACGACCCGGCGCAGATCCCCGAGTTCATCGCGGCGATCGAGAACGGCGCCGATCTCGTCATCGGGTCGCGCTATGTACGCGGGGGCGGCACCACGGACTGGCCCGTGCGGCGCCAGCTCCTGTCGAAGTGGGGCAATGCCTATACCAGGACCATTCTCGGTGTGAGCGCCCGCGACTGCACGAGCGGCTACCGGGCCTATCGGGCAACGGCGCTGGCGGCGATCGATCCCACGTCCACGTCGGCGGAGGGATACGCATTCCTGACCGAGTTGGTCCGACGCCTCACGACGTCGGGAGCCGTCGTGGTCGAGCAGCCCATCGTGTTCCGCGACCGGTTGCGTGGCAAGTCGAAGATGTCGGGTCGGATCATCGTGGAGTCGATGTTGTTGGTGACGCGCTGGGGGGTTGCGGACCGGATCAGACGCGTCCGGGGCCATCGGTGAACGACACCGTTGCTCGTGTTGTCCGGTCGGTGTGGTCGCCGATCCTGGTGGTGCTCGTGCCCTTCGTCGTGGCAGCGGTTCGCGTGGCCACGCGAACCTGGTACCCGGTCCTCGACATGGCGATGACCGAGTTCCGTGTCCGCGACGTCGGCGGAGTCGACACACCGCTGATCGGGCTTCCCGGGCGGATCGGTACGTTTCCCGACCAGGGCAGCCACCCCGGCCCGCTCGGTTACTACCTCCTCGCACCCGTGTACCGCCTGCTCGGCTCGTCGGCGATCGGCCTCCTCGTGGCGGCATTGGTGATCGCAGCGGTGTCGGCGGTGGCCTGTGTGCTCGTGATCCGCCGCATGGGTGGCTTGCGCCTGCAGTGGGCCGTCGTCGTCGTGCTGCTGGTGGTGGTCCAGACCTATGGCTTCGATCTCGTGGGTCAGCCGTGGAATCCGTACCTCCCGCTCCTGCCCTGGTTGACGACGCTGATCGCTGTGTGGGCGGTGCTGGTCGGCGACAACGGTGTCCTCTGGGTGGCCACGTTGGCGGGAACGCTGTGCGCGCAGACCCACCTCCCGTACGTCGGCCTGGCGGGATCGATCGTGGTCGGTGCCACGCTCGTGGTCGCGTGGCGCTGGTGGCACTGCGAACGGGGCAGCGAGGTTCGGACACGTACCGGCCGGAGCCTGGCCGTCGGCATCGGTGTCGGCGTCGTGTGTTGGATCCCCGTGGCACTCGACCAGCTGTTCGGATCGCAGAACGTGTCGATGATCATCGACTACTTCCGCGATCCTCCCGAGGCGGCGATCGGCAGACGTGCCGGGCTCGAGTTGCTCCTGCGACATCTCGACCTCACGCGATTCACCGACCTCTCCGCGTCTGGCGTCGACATCTTCGAAGTGGCGGCGACCCAGGCCGAGCGGTCGCTGATTCCTGGCGCCCTCTTGCTGATCGCGTGGGCAGTTGCCGCTGCCGTTGCCGTGCTGGTGGTACGCGACCGCCGGCTGGTGGCGCTGCACGGTCTGCTCGCCGTGTGTGTGGCGCTCGGTGCGTTCTCGATGGTTCGCATCTTCGGCAAGGTCTGGTACTACCTCACACTGTGGGCGTGGTCGATCACCGCCCTCGTCGTCGCTGCCGTGATCTGGACCGCTGTCGCCGCGATCGCTCGCCGGCTGGGCGATCGGCGCCACCTCCTCGACCGGGCCGTGTCGGGCCTGCTCGTCGTGATCGGCGCCGTCATGTGGTCGACACTCGTGGTGCAGGCGGCGACGGTCGTCGTTCCGGAAGCGCACCTGTCACGTCCGCTGGGAGCCGTTGTCGGCCCGATGGTCGACGCGCTGGAACAACGGGCGCCCGGACGAGATGGCACGTACGCAGTGGTGTGGAACGACGCCGCATCGTTCGGTTCTCAGGGCTTCGGCCTGGTGAGCGAACTCGAACGACGTGGTTTCGACGCCGGTGCACCGACGCTGTGGCGGGTCCCGATCACGCCGCAGCGCGTCGTCGACATCGAGGATGCCGACGTGGTCGTGCAGTTCGCCACCGGTGCCTATCTCGACGAGTGGCGCAGCGAGCCGCGTGCGATCGAGGTTGCCACGTACGAACCGCGGTCGACCGCACAGCTGGCGGAGTTCGAGCAGCTCCGGACCGAGTTGCTCGATGGCCTCGCCGAGTTACCGATCGACGCCGACCGGTACGACGCGCTGGTGACGGCGGTCGACTTCAACCTCTTCAGCGTGCAGACCGACCCGGCGGTACCGATCGAGTTGCAGCGCACGGTCGATCGGATGTTGAAGCTCGGCCAGGAAACAGCCGTGTTCCTCGTGCCGCCCGACGTCTACGATGACGCCGGTTGACCGGGGCGGCCGATGTCGCCGCTCTCAGCTCGGGCAGGCCCAGGGGCCTTCGGCAAACAGGCCGTAGGTGGTCGACACCCACCGCATGACCTGCTGCGAGTCGGCCTCGAGGTCGGTGTCGTGAGTGGTCGTCGCCGTCCCCTCGGCCACCCACCTCGCAAGTGAACCGTCGATCACCAGGAGCCACGACGCATCGAGATCGCCGGAGCGGGCCGCGGCGAGCTGATCGATGGGATCCATCTCGGTGAGCAGGTCGTCGTCGACCACGATCGTGCCATCGACCAGGTCGCGGGCGAGGCGGTCCGCGAGGTCGCGCGTGGCGGCCTCGTCGTCGGCAGTCAACGCACTGGCCAGCGCGATGGTGCACGCCGGCCCGCCGTAGTCGAGGGCCTCGACTCCCTCGAGTTGGAACACCCGCGTGGTCTCGGTGCCGTCGGCGCGCCTCGAGGGGCCGAGTTGGCGGACGAGGCCCTCGTCGGTCACGCGGAACTCGATTCCGAGTTCCTGCATGCGCATCATCATCGTCGAGCTGTACGGCTCGAAGACACGAAGGTTCGACACGTCGTACACCACGGGATCGTGGTCGGCGAGCACGCCGAGCTGTGGCAACACGCGTCGCATCGCGGGCATGGTCGAATAGGCGGCCACCGGACCGTCAGGGCGTTCGAGGTACGCGAGATTGGCGATCGACAGCACCACGATCAGACCGATCGAGATTCGATCGAGCCAGGCTGTCGAGCGGTCGGGGTGAGCCCCGCTGTCCTGCTCCGTCCGCCTGGCCGTCCAGATCTCCGTCGCCATCCAGACGATCGAGAAGGTGATGAACACCGACAACGGCCAGACCCAGCGGACATGGTGCGACGAGAACCCCACGGTGCCGATCGTGAGCTTGCTCAGTGCCACCACGGTGATCGGAACGGAGACCGCTGCGATGGCGCCGGCGCACGTCGCTGCCAGGAGGCCACGCCGGTGGGCGGCGACGGCCAACGCCCCGAGCAGCAACACGACGCCGACGAGTGCGACCACAGAGATCGCCATGCCGGGCAGATCCGTCAAGTCGAGGCGGTAGCCGTCGGCCGTTGGCGTGACCTGCGTGCTGGGCATCGTGGTGGAGTATCCCGACCGCATCCACCAAGGCGGCAACGCAATGATCGCACTGGTGATCTTCGTGGCATCGGTGAGCCCGAGGGTGACGTCGCCACCACCGGAGTTGGAGGCCAGCCGCGTCAGATTACCCCGACCCTCGCCGAAGAACTGCTCGTACAACGGCTGGATCCAACACATCACGAACACCACGGCGGTGATGGCGGCCGTGCGTGAGGTCAGCGCGCGGGCGACGGTGGAACGTTCGACGGGCCGATGAAGCCACCAGGAGACTCCCAGAGAAGCGACGACGAGGGCGCCCAGTACGTACGCGTAGCTGATGTGGGTCTGGATCAGCACACTGCCGACGAAGACAGCCCAGGGAACGCAGGCGCGCCTCCCAGCGGTGCATCCCACCATCAGGACGAGCAGCAGCAGGAACGGCAGCAGCAAGGCGTGCGCCTGCCAGATGTCGATGAGCATCTCGCTGCCCATCGACCAGGAGAGCGCCGCTGCGGCGAGCAGCATCCAGCGTTGCATGCTCCAGCCGCCGATGTGGCGGCTGGCGATCGAGATCCCGATGATCGACGCAATGTTGAGTGCCCCGACGCCGATCGCCGCACCGGGCCCCGGGGCGAGCGTCAGGGCGAACGGCGCCATCAGCAGGTCGTACAGCGCCCCCGGGTTGTTCATGTTCTCACCCACCGACAGCGACGCGGAGGTCCACGAACCGAGCAGTGGGTGGTGTTCGGTGAAGACGTCGACGGCACGGAGATAGAGCAGTGCGTTGTCACCGATCGGGAACCACTCTCGGCGCAGCGAACGTACGACCGCTGCCACGATCGGTACGACGGCGACACCGACGACGAGAGCACGAACCCACCGGCGGGGGCCGTCGGCATCGATGACGACGGCGTCGACCTCGGGTTCCTGTTCGACGTCGGTGGAGCTCATGATTCGGGCGATGGAGCCAGACCCGTGCCGATGCCCTTCATGGCGATGGCAGACGACTGGGCGAATCCGGAGAACAGCACCACGAATGCTGCGAAGCTTGCGGCGAACACGGTGAACACGGCGACGAGCGCACTCCAGGCGACCGTGCCGGGAGGGTCGCCGAGCAGACCCGTCGCCATCACGATCAGGAACACCATGAGCGTCAGTGCACTCGTGGCCGCGACGAACATCATGCGCACGGCGATCCGTTCGGAGAACGGCAGGAGCATTCGGACCCCGTGGGCCATCAGGGCATAGGTGTTCATGCGCGAACTGCCGGCGAAGCGATGACCTCTGGCGCAGGGCACGGTGGCGGTGGGTCGCCGCAGCGCCAGCAACGTCGAGGAGTAGCAGAGGTCGAAGCTCGGATGCTGAATGGTGACAGCGAGTGAGTCACCGCGCTGCGCGGCGAAGTTGCCCGACCGGATCGTGGTGCCCGTCAGCACGCGGAACATGATCCGGAACACGACGTACATCACCCGGAATCGCAGGGGCTCGGAACGCTTGGTCCGCTGTGCGAGGGCCAGAGCGACCGTGTCGGCGTCGAGTGCCCGCAGCAGCCGCGGGACGTCGCACGGCTGGTCTTCGCCATCGGAGTCCATCGTGACCACGACATCTCCGTCTTCGAGTTCGGCGACGATGTGGCGCAGTCCGTACACGATTGCCCGTTGGTGCCCGAGATTGAACGGAGGTCGCAACACCTCGACGTCGTCGAAGTCGTCGAGAGCGTGGATGTCGGGGTCGGCGCCGGCAGAGTCGTCGATCACGACGTAACGGAGATCGAGGTCGAGGCCGTCGGCCGTGCAAGCGTCGGTTGTCTCGGTGCGCAGCCGCACGAACGACTCGGTGTCGTTGAGCATCGGGCTCACGACCCAGCAGCGAGTGGTCTCGAACGGCTGTCTCATGACTCGCTCATGGCTGTGTCGTCGGCTGTGTTGTCGGCTGTGTCGTCGGCTTCGACGCAATGGCGACCACCGATGTGCCCGCAGGCCACAGCCGCCGCCACCGGGCCGTGAGGTGGCTCACCGCGTAGCCGAGCCGATTCATCCGGTCGCTCAATCGGGGAAAGTCGACGTCGGAACGCTTCCCGGGGCGCAGCTTGCGCACGGGCAGCATCACCAGCATCTCCGGGAACAGGTACGCCGTGCTGCGGACCTCGAACCCGGCACGTTCGAGCAGGGTGCGGACCTGGCGCCGCGAATAGCGGCGGTAGTGCCCGAGTTCGACATCCCACGAGGAGAACGCCCATTGAAGCGCCGGAACCGTGAGCACGAGTGTCGTGCCCGGATCCAGACGGGTGGCGAGCTCGGTGAGCGCGCCGAGATCGTCGTCGATGTGTTCGACGACGTCGAGCATCGTCACCAGGGTGTCGGTGCTGATCGTCTCAGCGGGGTCGTGGCGTGCCTCTGAACCGAAATGGGTCGCCAGCGCAGCGTCGAGGACCGGCGACAGTTCCTCGAATCGGTACCGCACGCCCGGCGCATTCGTGGCCATCCAGTCACCGAGCATGCCCGATCCGGCACCGATGTCGAGCACCTGGACGGCATGCTGTGCGTTCGCGGTCTCGGCGACCAGGCCGAATCGCACCCAGTGCCAGAACGTGTGCGCCGACGGGTCCTGGATGTTGAGCTGCTGACGTTCCAGCAGAGTGGGGGTCCCATTCGAGGGTGTGTCGCTGCTCACCGGTCGATCACTGTAGAGGGGACGCCCGAGGTGGCGTCGGCTTTGTAGTGTTACCCGGATGCGTGTGCAGCCCGGGGGAGTGACGTGAAGATCGGGGTGCTCGTCGTCGCCTACAACGCTGAATCGACGTTGCGGTGGGTTCTCGACCGGATTCCGCCCGATCTGCGGGTCGGACTTGCCGAGGTGCTCGTCATGGACGATCACTCGTCGGACTCGACCTTCGATGTCGCTCACGGGTACGTGGCCTCGGGTACGGACATTCCGCTCACGATCATCCGCCACGATCACAATCTCGGCTACGGCGGCAACCAGAAGGCCGGCTACCGCTACGCCATCGATCACGGGTGGGATGTCGTCGTGCTCCTGCACGGCGATGGCCAGTACGCCCCGGAGAAGATGGCCGACCTGTTGGCGCCGATCGTCGACGGCGACGCCGACGCGGTGTTCGGCTCGCGGATGCTCGATCCCGGTGGCGCACTCCGCGGGGGAATGCCGCGCTACAAGTACGTGGGCAACCGGATCCTCACGACTGCGCAGAACGCGATCACCGGCGCACGCTTGAGCGAGTGGCATTCGGGATATCGCGCGTACCGGGTGGCTGCGCTCGCCGAGCTCCCGTTCGTCGGCAACAGTGACGATTTCGATTTCGACACCGAGATCATCCTGCAGCTGCTCGGTGCCGACAAGCGCATCGTCGAAGTGCCGATCCCGACCTACTACGGCGACGAGATCTCGCGGGTCAACGGCATCGCCTATGCCCGCGACATCATGATCGACACCGTTCGGCACCGCCTCGGCGAGTACGGATTCGGACGCGGCGACCTCGGGCGAAAGCACGAGCCGTACAAGTACAAGCCGTCACCGAACAGTTCCCACACGATCGTTCTCGAACTCGTCCCTGTCGGAAAGCCGTTGCGGATTCTCGACGTCGGATGCGGGCCGGGCTGGGTGGCCGCAGAGCTCCGTCGACGAGGCCATCATGTGACCGGTGTCGATGTCGTGGCCGACGAGGCGATCGCGGAGCGAACCGACCGGTTCTTCGTTGCCGATGTGGAGGGTGGGCTTCCCGAGGAGGTGGGCGACGGCTACGACGTCGTCATCGCTGCCGACGTCATCGAACATGTTCGCAACCCCGACGAGCTGCTGGCCGATCTCGCGGGCCGGATGGATCCGGCGGGCACGATCCTCGCCAGCGTGCCGAACTTCGGCCACTGGTATCCGCGTCTGCGCACGGTCGCCGGGCTCTTCGACTACGACCAGCGCGGCATTCTCGACCGCACCCATGTTCGCTTCTTCACCCGGCGGAGTTTCCGGCGCGCACTGGCGAACACCGGGCTCGTCACCACCGCCGAGTCCTACGCCGGGCTGCCGCTCGACGTGCTCGGCGTCCGGGGCGCGCTCGGGAGCGTCGTCGCCGCCGGTGACGGTCTGGCGCGCCAGTCTGGCCCACACTGTTCGCGTACCAGTTCGTGGTTCGACTCGAGACTGCGCCGCACCTGCTCGACCCGCCCGTGACGTGACGTGACGTGACGTCGACCGGGAACATCGAGCACGCTTCCGAGACGCGCACCGCCTCCACTGCCGGCGGCGACGGTCGGGGCTCTGGTCACCGGGGGTTGTCGCCAAACGCCGTGGTGTGGATCATCACGATGCTGGCCGTCGTCGTCTTCTGGCTGGTGGCCACATCGTGGCGCCCGTGGCAGCTGTTCGATCGCGCTGGGTTCAGTGCCGACTTCTACGACCAGCAGGCACGGGCGTTCTGGCATGGCCGACTGGCGGTGGATCCGGCGATCCCGGGCCCAGAAGGCTTCGTGGTGAACGGCAAGACCTACCTGTACTACGGGCCCTTTCTCTCGCTGGTGCGGATGCCATTGATGCTCTTCGGAGATCTGTTCGTCGGCCGGCTGGTGCGCTGTCGATGCTGATCGCCGTGGCGGTGCTCTGCCGGTGGTCGGCGCGACTGGCGCTGCGGGCCGTGCAGTGATCAGGTCGACGTCGGCCACGGATCAAGTCGACGATCGTGGGCGCTGGGGGTCTTCCCGCGGAGTCGGTTTCCCCGGCACTGTTCGCCGCCGACGAGATCTCGGTCTACAACCAGACTCTTTGTGGGCGCTGACCCTCGCAGTGATCGGCTTTGCCCTGATTGCCGAGTGGCTGCATCCGGGTTCGCCGAGGCTGACTGCTGGTGGGTGCTTCGGCCGCAGCGCTGGCTGCCACGTTGACTCGCGCTCCGATCGGGCTCGGTGTCTCGGTCGCGCTCATCGCCTGCGGTGGCGTGCTGTTGTGGCGCAGTCGGACGACCGGCTTCGATCGCGGTCGCTCGGCGCTGCTCGGCGGGGTGCTCCCGATCGTCGCCCATGTGGTCGTCGACTACGCGGTCCGGCACGTTGACCTCGGTGCCCGGGGATAGCCAGTTGCTCTCGTTGACCGACCGGTTTCGCGCGGCCTGGTTCGCAGGCAACAACGGGAGCTTCTTCTCGCCTCGACCTGCCCACGACGTTGGTGCAGTACCTGCGCCCCGATGGCATCGGTTTCGAACGGTTGGTCCCCGGCGTCCGGCTCGGGCCCTGGCGGTCGATCGGGGGAGCTACTCAGGCCGAGTCGATCAACCCGGCGTCATCGCTGCCCACCAGTGCCACCCTGCTGCTCGTCCTGGCGGTCGTTGGTGTCGTCTTGATGATCCGGCATCGGAATCGGACATGGCTGCTGCTCGTCGGCGCGCCGGTGGCAGGTGCGGTGCCGACGTTCATGATCGGGTTCATCGCCAACCGTTATCTGATCGACATGCAGCCGCCGCTGATCGTGGCGGGTGCGATCGGAATCTGGGTGGTGCTGGCCCTGCCGCGACAACGGGTGGTGAAGACCGTCGGCGTGGTGCTCGTCGCGTGGGCCTCTGGGTGATGCGTCGCTGGCGACGTGGACCAACGAGTACAAGACCTTGGGATTCACGAGCTGCGCTATGGCATCGACGATGCCCTGTTCGGCGCTCCGGCCCCTCTCTCATCGCGCTCGTGGCCGGTGTCGATGTTCCCCGTGATGGGATGGTCCACTGGACCTCGATGCCAGGGCATCTACATCGGCCGAACAGGGCGACTGGTTGGCGATCGACCGTGGCGGTTTCCGCCGAGCGAGCTGAGTGATCGAAGCGCTCGGCGACGATGTCGTTCTGGCGCAGGTTCGGGCTGGACACTCGAGCTGGTGCTGTCAGGTGACTGTGCGGTGCTCAGGGTGGTCGATCGGGTGGTCGGACGATGTTCGAGTTACCGGTCGAGGCCACTGCTGGGGTGACCTACGAGGTTGTTCTTTGTACAGAATGCGTTGTGGTGAGGGAACTGAGCCTGTGTCGGCGATGCCATGGTGTCCTCCGTCGAGCCGTCGGCGAGACAGCCTGCGGCTCTGGCCGACGGGGCGCCGTCCGCGCTCGCCGTTCGAGGCCGACGGAGCAGCTTGGAGCCGCCGATCCCACCCAGCGCGGCGGCCAAGCTGAATCGGCATGCTCGGTTTTATCGCTTCATCGCTCCTCAGGTCAGAAGGAGGGTGATGGCGGCGATGACGACCATGAGGGACGACGCGGCCGACGTGGCGACGATGCTTCGCCGCGGCATCCTCCAGACGTCGTAACGGCTGCTCGACGGCCCGGTGCAGGATCATGCGACTGCCAGCGGACGCGGCGACCTTGAGGGCGAGCGATGCCCATGAATCCAGGCCTGTGCGGTCCGGGGTCAGGATCAGGATGATCGGCGAGGTGAAAAAGGAACAACGTAGAGCTGAAGCTGCCGATGGCGGCAGCAGGCGCCCGACGTGAGCACACTGGCGAGCTGGTCCTGGAGCGACACTGGGACATCATGAGCGCGGCGTTCACGAGCGGCATCGTTCGAGATCTGCCATGCAGTAATCATGGTGGGTTGTAGTCGGTCGTGGCCGTGAGGAGGACGACGAGGCTCATCGCCCCGATCCCGACCTGGTCGCAGCAGCGACTACATGACCAGGAGATCCGTCCGGGTGTGGAGAGGAGGTCGCCAACGCGGAGCCTGCGATCAGCTCCGAGGCGCGTGTGACCGTGCTGAACTCCAGTTGGTACT
>CAVQTE010000005.1:0-18845 GCA_963716235.1 Ilumatobacteraceae bacterium
AGCAGGTGCTCTAGCCAACTGAGCTACGTCCCCCGATTGGGGATTCCGCGAACGGAACCCGAACACGATACCTCTCAGGTCGGCGAGCAGTGCACCCACTCGCGGGCGACTTCGAGGCCGACGCTGCGATAGAGACCGAGGGCGTTCACGTTGTCGGCCTCGACGCCGAGGCCGAGGATCTCCACACCGGTGGCCGAGAGTCGGTGGAAGCTCTCGACGAGGAGCGCTCGACCGAGCCCCACCCCACGATCGGGGTACCCCACCGCGAGTTGGTTGACCCAGCCGATGCCTCCGGTGAATGTCCGACACATCGCCACACCAGCGACTGGGCCCGACCCCTCGTTGCGTCGAGCCAGCACGGCGAGTTCCGGGACGAACGACGCGTCGTGGAGAAGGAGTGCCCGCCACTCGTCGAGGGGCCGATCGGTGTGGCCCACGACGTCGGTCCACATCGGGTAGATCAGCGCGTGGACCTCCTCGTCATCGACGCCCGGACGAAACGGAGCCGGCCGAACGCCGTCCGGCCAGACGGTCGACCCGAGATCGGCGATGTCGGCGCGACGCTCGAGCTCGAAGCTCGACCGCGTCGGTCGGTACCCGAACTCATCCAGCACGTGAAGCAGCGCCCGGTCCTGAATCGGTGCATCGATCTGGGTCCCACCCGCCTCGGTCAGCCAGTCGATGAGGAGTCGCCGAGCGGTCACCGCCTCGGGCGCGGACGGATCGATCGCCAGGTGGGTGTGCCCATGTCCGGTGAGCAGGGCGAAGCCGACGACCAACGGCTCGGCACCCGGCACCACTGCCACCCGCGCTCCCCGATCCAGGGATCCGACGGCGAGCCGCACGCGGTCGAGTTCGGCGTGGGTGTCGTCGACGTCACCATCGGGTGTTCCCCACCATGCAGTGTCGTGCGCAGCCTGCACGGCGAAGAGCACGTCGACGTCAGCTTCGGTGGCAGGGCGCAAGACGACCTTGACATCACGGTTCGACTCCACGGCGGCAGCATCGCGCATCGGCCCTCCGGTGGCAGTCGGGATTTGGACAGTCCCTACCATCGACCGGATGTCACGACTTCGTTTCGGCACGTTCCTCGCGCCCCATCACCCCACCGGCGAGCACCCGACACTCCAGTTCCAGCGCGACATCGACTTCGCCGAACACCTCGACCGGCTCGGCTTCGACGAGTTCTGGTGTGGGGAGCACCACTCGTCGGGCTGGGAGATGATCGCCTCACCCGAGATGTTCCTCGCCGGCGCCGCCCAGCGCACCCACAACATCATGCTGGGCACCGGTGTCACCAGCCTGCCGTACCACCACCCGTTCAACGTCGCCCAGCGAATCGTGCAACTGGACCATATGAGTCGTGGGCGGGCAATGTTCGGTTCCGGCCCCGGTGCCTTGGCCTCGGACGCGCGAACGCTCGGCATCGATCCGATGGTCCAGCGCGATCGTCAGGATGAAGCACTCGGTGTGATCACGCGACTGTTGCGTGGAGAGGAGCGCTTCAGCCACGAGAGCGAATGGTTCACCCTCAACGACGCCCGACTTCAACTCCTTCCCCTGCAGGAAGACATCCCGATGGTGACGGCGTCGTCGATCTCGCCGTCGGGGATGACGCTGGCGGGCAAGTACGGGATGGGGGTGCTCTCGATTGCCTCGAATTCGACTGCCGGCATCCAAGCTCTGCCGACTCAATGGGGATTCGCAGAGGAGGCCGCCGCCGAGCACGGCCAGAGCGTCGACCGCAAGAACTGGCGGGTCCTGATGGCGTTCCACCTCGCCGAGAGCCGCGAGCAGGCCCGCAACGAAGCCGTCGACGGCCTGCACCGCTGGCACAACGAGTACAACGTCTGGACGCTCGGGCGCCCGAACGCCACCCATGTCGACGACAAGTGGGAACTGCTGGAGCAGACCACCGGTGGCGCGGCAGCTGCCGGTGTCATCGGCACGCCTGACGATCTCGTTGCGGCCATCCGCCACCTGCAGGACATCACGGGTGGCTTCGGCGTGGTACTCGGGTTCGCTCACGACTGGGCCAACCGTGAGGCCACCCTGCGGTCGTGGGAACTGTTGGCTCGATACGTGGTCCCCGAGTTGAACGGCTACACCGCCGGCCTGCGCGAATCGCAGGAGTACCTCAACCGCCACCAGACCGAACTGATGGCGGGAGCGTCGGCGGCGGTCGTCAGCAAGATCCTCGCGCACGAGGGCGCAGCTGCAGCGATGCAGATCACCATGGAGCAGGCCTCCCAAGCCGCTGCTGCACAAGAGGTCAAGCAGTCCGAGTTCCGTCCGGGCGGCGGCCTCCCCACCTCCACCGCCTGACCTTCACCATTGCCGTTTGCGTCACTTTTCAGTTGGGACGGGCAAACAGAACCGTTACGCAAACGTCGAAGTGGGCGTCAGTCGTCCTTGAGGGCGACAGCGTTCGGGGTGACGTTCATCTTCGGCTCGTATTCGGCCACCTCGACCGCCCTTCCTTCCGACCGGAATTCGTCACGAAGCTGCGCGCGGCACGAGTCACACGGACCGTAGAAGTCGTCGACGACGTCTCCATGACAGCGAGGGCAGGAGAACTCCATGTCGGTCGACGCTAGTGCGCCTACGATCCACAGCGATGCCGTCGCCAACGCCACCGTTCGACGACGAGGGTGACGCACCCGTGGACGACGTCGGCAACGATCAACCCGCCGACACTCGGTCACGGCCCCACTTCTGGATCCGGCGTACCATCGTCGTCGGCGGAGTCGTGGCAGTCTTCGCCACCGCTGCGATGGTGATCACCAATCTGACCGACAACTCCAACGGTGCCGCTCCGTCGGGGACGGTGAGCGCAGAGTGGAATCGAATCGTGCTGGTCGACGAGCGAACGGGCCGTGTGATCGTCGACGACGACCAAGGTGAGGAGCTCGCTCGCATCGACACCGGCATCCGATCCGTCCTCGACAGTGCGGTCATCGACTCCACCGCGGTCATGGTGTCGGCCACCGCAACGAGCATCGTCGACCTTGCCGATGAGACGTCGACGGAACACTCGATCGGCGCCGACACCGTCACACGGCCAACGGGCAGCGGCCTCACGATGATCGCTGCCGATACCGGTGCCGCTCGAGGACTGATCGTCCACGGGCCGAGTGGCGATGTGATCGACACCGATGCGTTCGATCCGATCGCGGGCACCCGGTACGAATGGAGTGGCGCC
Source organism: Ilumatobacteraceae bacterium (assembly GCA_963716235.1). Taxonomy (GTDB): domain Bacteria; phylum Actinomycetota; class Acidimicrobiia; order Acidimicrobiales; family Ilumatobacteraceae; genus Sva-07. Next base: position 3,203 of record CAVQTE010000005.1, read on the forward strand.
CGCAGTGGCCCGTCGGGCCGCGACATCCTGGTCACCGACTCGGGCAATTTCCAGAGTGTGTTGTTCTCGTTCGATCGCGATGAGCCCTCGTATTTCCCAGGGCTGGCACTTGCCATCGACGACGACGTGGTGGTGACCGCCCAGAACGTCGGCACCGAGGCCACCGTCAACGTCTTCGACCACGACGGACGGGCAATCTCATCGGGCGCCACCACGTCGGTGCGAGCGGCAATCATCGGTGGCGAATCCATCCAGCTGATCACGGTCGACGGCGACATCGTGACGATGTCGACCTCCTCCGGTGACACTGAGTCAGCGGGCCGGCTCGCACTCGGGCCGGTCGAATTCGGTGTCGTCACCACGAGCGGGGACCGCCTCGTGATCGTCGGCGCCGATGGGTCGGCAATCGTCGACGACACCGGTGTGGAGATCGGCAACTACCCGGGCACGCAGCTGGTTCCGGAGAAGTGGGCTGCGCGAGGATCGACGTGCGTGGCATTGACCGACGACACGTCCGCGCAGGTGGCGCTCGTTGCGTTCGAGGATGGTTCGATACTGACAGAAGCCGCGATGACGGCTCCACTGTTCTCCACCGCCGACGGCTGCACGGTCGCATCGCTGGTCGCAACCGGATTCCAGATCACCGCACCCGAGTCCGTCGCCACGGTGAATGTCGAAGGAGTCAGTGCCATCGTCGGCCTCTCCCCCGACGGCGCGAAGGTCGCGCTCCGAACCGAGGGTCGGCTCGCACTCGCAGACGTTGCGACAGGGTCCGACACGATCGACCTGGGCCCGGCGGACCGCACCGTGGAGTTCACCCGACAATGAACGAACCGACGCCCACATCCGACCCCGGTTTCATCGAGATCGTGCGCGACGACACGGTCTGGCGCTTCGAGCGCGCGTTCCTCGAATCGAACTGGACCTGCCTGTTCGGTCGAGGCTGCAAGGGCATCCTCGACCGAGCGGCCGAGGAGCTGAACCAGGGGTGTTGCTCACTCGGCGCTCACTTCGGCGACGGCCCCGCGGGCGAAGCGGAGGCAATGAACGTCGATGCGTACGCGTCGATGCTCGCCCCGGAACAGTTCCAGTACCACCACGTCGCCCACGGCGACCCTGACCCCGACTCCGGCGCCAACGGCATCTTCGGTGACGCCGAACGGACCCACACACGCGTCGTCGACGGCGCCTGCATCTTCCTCAACCGGCCCGGATTTGCCGGCGGCGAGGGCTGTGCACTGCATCTCGGCGCACTCGAGGCCGGCGAGTCGCCGACGGAGTGGAAGCCATCGGTGTGCTGGCAGTTGCCGTTGCGCGTCGACTGGCAGGAGATCGACAACCGCACCGAGTCAGCGACGGTCCGTCGCTGGAGCCGGGCTGACTGGGGCGACCACGGCCGCACGATGGCGTGGTGCTGCACCGAGCGCGACGACGGCGGGGAGGCCTACAGCGGCAACGAGCGCGTCATCGACTCGCTGGCCGACTCACTGACCGCACTCGCCGGCGACGAGGTCTACGTCGAACTCCGCCGCCGCCTCTGACCCGCCCCCTCCGAAATGTGCGCCGATTTGTGCACTGAGCGGGCAGATCCCCGCATTTTTCGAAGTGGTCGGTCAGGAGGGCCGGGGTTGTCAGATGATGTTGATGGCGTCGAGGACGGAGGCGAGGTCGGCGTTGTCGGTGTCACCGGTGACCACGTCACGCCAGTCGGAACGCTTCGTCCCCCACGCAACGAAGTCGTGGACCGTCGTGTGGACGGCCGGCGCGTCGGTATCGAAACCCTCCTCGACGGTCCATCCGTCGGCGCCCGGCGCCAGAACGAAGCTCCCGCCTCCGGGACCGTCGAACACCAGGTTGACGGGTTGCTGAGAAGCGTCGGCCAACGCCGCGGCGCACATCTGCGGCAAGCCCGCCAACATCCACTCTCGAGTTGCCACCAGGGCGCCCTCGTCGCGGGGCAGCGCAGCGGCTCGGTCGTTCACCGCGCCGATGTCGTAGCGCAGATGGCAGTAGTGGTCGAACACGATGGCGTTGCCGAGCAGGTTCAGCGGGTGCGTGCCGAGGTCGGAGAGTGGTACCTGCGCATCGGCCATCGGGGGCTCCTGCAGTGCGGCGAGCGCCTCGACTCCCTTCGGAGACCATTCGTCGTACGCGCTGACCACCTGGTTGATCGTCCAATCGCGGCGCGCCTGAACGGGAACCTCGGCCGACGACTCCGCCTTGCCCGAATCACCCATGTCGATCGAGGTCGGATCAGCGATCTGTTGGAACACCGACGCCATGTGCTGGGCGACGTCCTGCACACGCCAGCCCTCGCACGCCGACGCCATCTCCCACTCCGCCGGAGTCAGGGTGGCGAACAGCTCCTTGGCGAACCGGACCTCTTGTTCCAGGGCGTGGATGGCAGCAGCGGTCATCGGGATCTCCTCATCGAACTCGACTGGGTGCTCGACAGGTGACGATCACCACGCCGATCGCACGACGGTAGCCATCCGTCAGTTCGACCGGAGCATCCGACCCGCAAGGGCGCCGGTGTGCTCGCCGTGCTCCATGAACACGTAGCCGTTCACGAGGGTGAAGTCGTACCCGGTCGAGCCCTGCACGTATCGACCGGCTCCATTGGGGAAGTCGGTGACGTACTCGGGGTGCGGCAGATACAGGTTGTCGAAGTCGATGACGTTGACGTCGGCAAAGGCCCCGACCGCGAGTCGGCCACGGTTGCGGATGCCGAACAGATCGGCGGTGTCGGTGGTGAGTCGGCGGACGGCTTCCTCGACGCTCCAGCGTTCGCGCTCACGAATCCAATACGTGAGGAAGAACGTGGGTTGGCTCGCATCCATGATCTGGCCGACATGGGCACCGGCGTCGGCCAGACCGAGCGTGACCAACGGATCGTCCAGCATCGACTCGACCGCCGAGAGATCCTGATTGAGAAACGGCATGTTCGCCACGAGCGCGCCGTCGGTCTCGAGGATCAACTCGATGAATGCCGCCGCCGGGCTGACGCCTCGTGCTACGGCGATCGCCGCCAACGAGTTCGCAGGATCGCAGTCGTAGCGAGCTTCACCCTCCGGCAGGACGAACAGCCCCTCGAGGTCGACCGGTGTGCCGTGGACGTCGGCTTCGGTGATGAGCGTCTGTCGGAACGTGGCGTCGCGGACCATCTGCAGCTTGCGGCCGTTGACGGCGCTGCGGAGTTCCTTCCACGACGGCGCCCGGTCGAACGGTGTCCTGGTCTCGAGACCGAACAGGACGCCGACGCCTCGTGCCGTCGTCTGCGGCCGGACGTTGGCACCTGCGGCGTTCTCGGACTTCACGAAGTCGATGACGCGCTCGTACAGGTCGGGTCGACGGTTGCTCTGTGTGAGTCCGAAGCTGACCGGTCGGCCGCTCCGTCGACTGATCTCGCCCATCAGCGCCACTTCGGCGCGGGTGTTGTCGAGGTCGTCGTTGTCGCGTTCGCCGAGGCGCATCGCTCCCTCGAACACGCCGGCACCGTGCTCGTGGAGCACTTCGGCGAACGCGAGCAGTTCGTCGGCGGCAGCGAAGGTGCCCGGGATCGGGCGACCATCGGGAACCTTGTGCATGAGGGTCCGGCTCGTCGACACGCCGAGTGCCCCGGCGCTCATCGCATCATCGACCAAACGGACCATCGCGGCGATGTCGTCGCCAGTTGCCGGCGCCTCGTCGAGCCCACGTTCACCCATCACGTAGGTGCGCAACGCGCTGTGTCCGACGAGTCCTCCCGTGTTCGGACCCTTCGGCAGCCGATCGATCGAGTCGTAATACTCCCCGTAAGTCTCCCAGTCCCATGCCAACCCGTCGAGAATCGCATCGCGGGGAATGTCCTCGACGCTCTCCATCATCTCGGCGAGCGTCGAGCGGTCCTCGGGGCGACACGGCGCGAAAGTGACGCCGCAGTTGCCCATGACGACGCTCGTCACCCCGTGCCAACAGCTCGAGGTGCCGATCGGATCCCAGGCGAGTTGCGCATCGAGGTGCGTGTGGATGTCGACGAAGCCCGGCGTGACGAGCCGACCCTCGGCATCGATTTCACGGGCGCCGGTGCCGTCGATCCCGCCATCGTCCAATCCGACGATCTCGGCGATCCGGTCAGCCTTGATGCCGACGTCCGCACGAGTCGCCGGAGCGCCCGTGCCGTCGATGACGGTGCCGTTACGAATGATGATGTCGTGCTTCATGCCGCCTCGAACGAGTTCGCGTACCCCCGGCCCAACTGCCCGGGGTGCGATGACCGTCAAGGTCTAGCGCGACGAGATGACAAAGGGTTCATCAGTCGTGTTCCAATTGTGTGTCACGAGAAAGCAGTCACGGTGTCACTTCGTGGCCAGCGCTACGGTCGAAGTGTGCGCGTCGACGTGATGACCCTGCCGCGATCACTGCGCGAGATGGGCCCGATCGCCGAGCGAACCCAGCGGGCCGGCTTCGACGGCATGCTCTTCACCGAGGGTGGCCGCACTGCCTACCCGGCAGTCACCGCAGCGGCGTTGGCCGCCCCGGGCCTCGAGATGTCGACTGGTGTTGCGGTGGCGTTCCCGCGCAGCCCGATGATCACTGCGCAGGTCGCCTGGGAACTCCAGGAACTGACGGGCGGGGGCTTCCGGCTCGGCCTCGGCACACAGGTACGCACCCATGTGGTGCGTCGCTACGGGGTCGAGTTCGACCACCCAGGCCCCCGTCTGCGTGACTACGTCCGCGCTGTCAAGGCGTGTTTCGCCGGCTTCCGCGGCGAACCGCTCGATCACCACGGCGAGTTCTACGATCTCGACTTCCTCAACCGTCAGTGGAGCCCCGGCCCGATCGACGTCGTCGATCCGCCCGTCGACATCGCCGCCGTGAATCCGTGGATGCTGCACATGGCCGGAGAGGTCGCCGACGGCGTGCACGTCCACCCGATCGGCGAGCCCGGCTACCTCGCCCGACACGTCGTACCCAGCGTGGCCGCCGGCGCAGCAAGTGCGGGTCGCGCTCCAGACGATGTCAGCATCATCGTGCCGGTCACGACGATCGTCGGCGACAGCGACGCCGCGATCGCCGCGAGTCGAGACGCGGCTCGTTTCACGCTGTCGTTCTATGGGTCGACGCCGAACTATGCGTTCATCTGGGACGAGGCCGGCTTCGAGGGCACCACCGAGCGGATCCGCTCGAAACAGAAGGCCGGCGATGTGGCGGGAATGGCCGCCGAGATCACCGACGACCACCTCGCCGTGTTCTGCACCGAAGCAACTTGGGACCACCTCGCCGACGCATTGATCGCGAAGTACGCGGACACGATCGACCGACTCGTGTTCTACAACCCGGCATTCGACACACCCGAGCATTTCGACCGCTACGGAGTGATCGCCCGCCAGATCTCCGACCGCACCGCCGACCGAGCATGACGAGCGTCCTCGTCCGACGAGCGGGCCCTGCCGACCTCGACCGGGTCGTTGCGATGAACCGGACGTTCTGCGAACTCGACCATCACCCCTTCGACGAACATCGAGTGCGAACGGCGTTCTCCCCGCTGCTCGCCGATGACACGCACGGCGTCGTCTGGGTGACCGACCGGCCCGAGTCGTATGCCGTGCTCACGTGGGGCTGGTCGATCGAAGCAGGCGGACTCGAGGCCGTTCTCGATGAGATCTTCGTGAGTGAGCGCGGCGAAGGGCACGGCTCTGTACTCATCGACCACCTCGTCGCCGACGCCGAGCAGCGCGGTCTCGCTCGAATCTTCCTCGAGACCGAGTCGCACAACGAACGAGCACGACGGTTCTACGAGCACCACGGATTCGTCGTGGACGACTCGATCTGGATGAGCCGGGAGTTCACCGATCTCTCGTGAGTCACGATCGCTGACCGCGACGATTCGACACGTCAGGGTTCGCCGAGGACCCGATCGAGGTAGGCGTTGCGGAAGGTACCGGCGGGGTCGAGCTTGTTGCGCCACGAGATGAACGTGTCCCACTCGGGGTAGCGATGGGCCAGCGTGTGACGGCTCTGGAAATGCATCTTGCCCCAGTGCGGGCGACCGGCGTAGTCGTTCATGATCTGCTCGACCCCTTGGAAGTAGGCCTCGTACGGGGCACCGATGTACTGGTGCACGGCGATCCACCCCGACTCACGACCGTTGGCGGTCGACAATGGGATGTCGTCGGCCTGCGACGCTCGCACCTCGATCGGGAACATCGGCGGGAACGGCAGGCGGGACGTGAGCTCGACGATCCGGCCGAGCGCGTCGGGCACCGCGTCGAACGGGATGCCGTACTCCATCTCGACGAAGTGGACGTGGCGCGGACTGCAGAACACCCGGTCGCTGCGGTCGACGATGTCGCGTTCCGACGCCGCCGACATGATCAGCTTGGCCACCTTGGGAGCCATCGCCGGAAAGCGGCGGCCCACCCGGCATACGGTACCGAACGCGAGGTTCTCACCGATCCACTTGTCACGCACATAGCCGACCGTCGACTGGGGCTGCGCGGGCTCGGTGGTTCGGGTGTTGCGCTTGACCTGGCAACGGCGCGCGCCCGGCATCATGTAGAACTCCACGTGGTCAGTCGAACGCATCACGCTGCCGAAGTCCGCCAGCACGTCGGTGAGCGGCTCGATGGTCTCGACCGCCCGCAGGTTGAATGCGGGGACGCACCGCAGCGTCACCTCGGTGAGGATGCCGAGCGCACCGAGACCCACTCGGGCAACACGTAGCAGCTCGGGTTCATGCTCCTCGTCGGCGCGCAGGATCGTCCCGTCACCCGTGACGATCTCGAGCCCGACGATCGTGGTCGCCAGATTGCCGAACCCTGCTCCGGTGCCGTGCGTGGCCGTCGAGGTGGCGCCGGCGATCGACTGCACGTTGATGTCGCCGAGGTTCGGAAGGGCTAGACCGCGCTCGTACAGCTGGTCGTTGAGATCGCGGAGCCTGATGCCGGCCTGCACCGTCACGTCGTGGCCGTGCACGGCGAGGATCTGGTTCATGGCGTCGAGCGACAGGAGGTGGCCATCGGTCATGGCGACATCGGTGAACGAGTGGCCGCCGCCGATGACCTTGACGCGCTCGCCGGCGGCAGCTGCCGTCCGCACAATCGTGGCCACCTCGTCGGCGAATCGAGGTTCGTGCACGTGCGCCGGGATGCATCGCTGATTGCCGGCCCAGTTCTTCGTCGCAACTCCCATGCGTGAACTGTAAGCGTGATCCCGGACGAAGTCGTCACCGACTTCGTGCGATCAACCGAGCGCGTCGAGGAGCGCGTTCTCGATCACCTCGGTCAGCGCCGGGTGGATGTAGAACACCTCTCGCGCCACGTCGTCGGCTCGCTGGTCGAACTGCATGGCCTGGATCAAGGGCTGGATGATCGACGACGCCTGCGGCCCGATCACGTGTGCACCGATGATCAATCCGGTCTCGTCGTCGACGAGCACCTTGGCGAACCCGCTGTCATCGCCCATCGCCCAGCCGTACGCCGTACCCGAATAGTCGCGCCGTCCCACCCGGAACGAACGCCCCTGACGCTCGGCCTCTTGTTCGGTGAGGCCGACCGTGGCCACCTGCGGGTTGGAGAAGACCGCACTCGGAACCGCCTTGTAGCTCTGATGGCGGATGTCGTCGGGGTGCGCAATGTTCCAGAACGCCACGGCCGCCTCGGCGTTCGCGAGATGCTTGAGCTGGTAGTTGTTGGCGAGATCGCCGATCGCCCAGATGCCGGGCACATTCGTGGCCATCGTGTCGTCGACCGCAACGGTGCCATGGTGGTGGCACTCGATGCCCGCGGCATCGACGTTGAGCAGGTCGCTGTTCGGCTCGCGGCCGGTGGCCACCAGCAATTCGTCGACCACCGATTCGCCGACCGCACACGTGATCTTGATGCCCTCGGCAACGCGCTCGACCCTGGTCGGCACGTGTCCGAGCATGAGCTCGACTCGTTGTCCGAAGACCTCGGTGAACTGCGCCGAGACCTCACGGTCGAACTCACGCAGCAGGATGTTCGACCGGTTGAACATCGTCACATGCGAGCCGAGCCCCGAGAACACATGGCCCATCTCCACTGCGATGAACCCACCACCGATGATGCCGAGTCGCTTCGGGAATTCGGTCAGTCGCATGATCGAGTCGGAGGTGTGGAATCCCGTTTCCATCAACCCCGGGATCGGCGGGACGACCGGGCGCGCACCGGCAGCGAGCAGGATGTTCGGCGCCGTGATGCGGCGGCCCTCCACGTCGAGGGTGCACGCATCGACGAAGTCGGCGGTCCCTTCGATGAGCGTCACGTTCGGCGTGCCGTTCGCCCGGTACTCGCGACCGCTGTGCGCGATCGGGTCGATACGTCCGAAAACGCGGTCTCGGATGGCCGACCAGTCCGCGCCGTTGAACTGCGTGTCGATGCCGAGTTTCGCCGACGTTGCCGATGCAACGGCCACATCGGCGGGATAGACGAACATCTTCGACGGGATGCATCCCCGATTGAGGCAGGTGCCACCGAACACGTCGCGCTCGACGATGGCGATCCTCCAGTCGTCGAGGTACGACGGGATCGAGTTCCCCGAACCACTCCCCACGATGATCAGATCGAACGCTTCGGTGGTCTGGTCGATGCTCACGAAGACCATCCAACCGTTCGATCACGCGATTCCTTCCCGTTGGCAAAGGGGTCGCCGATCGGGCAGGGTTGGGACGTGGTGGAACGACGGACAGGTGACGGGTTCATGCGGTGCAGCGACGGACACGTCCGCTGGGGCGTCTACGGCGCCGCCGGCGTGGTGTTCGTGGTGCACGACACTCATGGGTCGCCGTTGGTGATGCTGCAGAAGCGATCGGCGATGGCCCACGAAGGTGGCAACTGGTCGTGTGCCGGCGGCGCGCTCGACCTCGGCGAGACCGCATTCGAGGGGGCGCTCCGCGAAGCCAGTGAAGAAGTCGGGCCTCCGCCAAGTGTTCCCCGACTGCTCGGGCAGTACGTGTTCGAACCGGCAACCGACTGGAAGTACACGACGATCGTGGTCGAGGTCGACGCGCTGTTCGGATCGTCGCTCAACTTCGAGACCGACGAGGTCGGCTGGTTCCCACCCGACCAGGTGGAGCTCCTCCCATTGCACTTCGGCTTCGCCGCCGCCTGGCCCCACCTCCGCGCCATCATCGAATGACCCGCCGCCCCGAGCTGGGGGTCTGACCCTGCGTCTCATTCTCGTAGCATCGAGAGATGACAACGCAGACCGTCAACGGCACGTGCCACCACGACTGTCCTGACACGTGTGGTTGGACGGTCACAGTCGACGACAAGGCGGGCGCTGCTCCGGTTGCAGTGAAGCTACGCGGCAACCCCGACCATCCGTACTCCGCCGGTGAGCTGTGCCCGAAGGTCAACCGGTTCATCGACCGCGTGTACGACACCGACCGCATACTGCACCCGCTCCGCCGAGTCGGCCCCAAGGGATCGGGGGAGTTCGAACAGATCACGTGGGCCGAAGCGCTCGCCGAGATCGCCGAACGGTTGCACGCAACGATCGCCGAACACGGCGCCGAGGCAGTGCTCCCATTCTCCGACGCCGGCAACCAGGGCCTCCTCGCGATGATGGGGATCAACGCCCGGTTCTTCGCGTACATGGGGGCCTCGAAGCTCCTTCGGGCCATCTGTGGACCCACTGTCGGGGCGGGCCTGCGGATGACGAACGGCACCGGCCGCGGCATGGATGCGCTCGAACTCGAACACTCGAAGCTGATCCTGCTGTGGGGCACCAACACCCGGCTGACGAACCGCCACCTCTGGCCGACCATCGAACTGGCTCGCGAGCGGGGCGCTCGCCTCGTCGTGATCGATCCGATCCGCACCATGACGGCCGAAGCCATCGACGAGACCCGCGGTGACAGATTCGTCCAGCCGCTCCCCGGCACCGACATCGCCATGATGTTGGCGATGATGCACGTGATCATCCGTGACGGGCTCGCGAACGACACGTGGATCGCCGAACACACCACGGGCTACGACGAACTGCGCGAGGGCGTCGCCGATTGGACTCCCGACCGTGCGGCGGACGTCACCGGCGTCGACGCCGACATCATCGAACAACTTGCCATCGACTACGCGACTGTTCGCCCAGCGGCCATCCGAACGTTGATCGGTGCCGAGCACCACGAGAACGGTGCAATGTTCTTCCGCACGCTCGGCTGTCTTCCGGCGCTCACCGGAGCCTGGGCCGAGCGTGGTGGCGGCATCGCCAAGAGTGTCGGCTCCTACGCAGACGCGCTCATCGACGTTCGCGCCCTGTTCCGGCCCGACCTCGAACGCGTCGACGGGCGCACCGCACCCGCGAGCTGAACATGAGTCGCCTCGGCGAGATCCTCACCACCCCTCACGCTGGTGAAGCATTGGGGCCGGGCGTGCACGCGCTGATCGTGTGGAACTGCAATCCGCTCGCCACGGTGCCACGAGCCGAGCTCATCCGAGCGGGGATGCGGCGTGATGACCTCTTCACCGTCGTGCACGAACAGTTCCTCACCGACACCGCCCGCTACGCCGACATCGTGCTGCCCGCCACCACACAGATCGAGAGCGACGACGTGGTGCTGCCGTGGGGCCATCTGTGGGCCGGCTGGAACGGGGCGGCCATCGAGCCGCTCGGTGAGTCGTGCTCGAACACCGAGTTCTTCCGCCGTCTGGCCGCCGCCATGGAGTACACCGAACCGAGCCTGTTCGACGACGACGACACACTGTTGCGTGACGCGCTGCCAACCGTCGACCTCGACGAATTGCGCCGTGTCGGATGGGTTCGTGTTCCGTATCCCGACGATGGTCGCCCGTTCGGCGACGGTGAGTTCGAGACCGCGTCCGGACGCATCGAGTTGGCCTCCGATCAACTCGAACGGATGGGCCAACCGCGGGTACCGACCTTCGTTGCTCCGCGCGAGGGCCCCGGCGGTGGACTGTTCGAGCGCTACCCGCTGCAGTTGCTCACCCCGAAGCACCACACACGGTTCCTCAACTCCGGCTACTCGCAACTCCCCGGACACGGCCCCGCCGAAGGTGGTCCGTTCGTCGAGCTCGACGCCGTCGACGCCGCCGCTCGTGGCCTCGTCGACGGCGAGCTGGCACGTGTCTGGAACGACAGGGCATCGGTGGCCGTCCCCGTCAAGATCACCGGACGGCTGCGCCCCGGTGTCGTGGCCATCCCGTTCGGCTGGTGGAGCCGTCACCACCCCGATGGCAAGGTCGCCAACAGCCTCACCAATGACACGCTCACCGAGTGGGGCGGCGGTGTCGCCTACAGCGACACACTCGTCCAGATCGAAGCACTCCCCGCCTGACGTACACGATGTGTCTGACACATCGTGTACGTGCGCACGTTGGGCGCGAGGGCAGTCGGTAACCTGCGGGCATGCCCGGTGACCTGATCTACGCATTCAGGGTCATGCGGCTACCGTTGCTCGACGCGGGTGGGGCGCCCATCGGGCGCATCGAAGACATCGTGGCCATTCCCGGCCGCGCCGGCAAGGGCCGCGAACCGGCAATCCCGCCGCGCATCGTCGGATTCGTCGCCAGCAGTCAGCGACGGCGGATCTTCGTGAACGCGAACCGTGTCGCCGAGCTCAACAGCGACGGCGCCCGTCTGCGCAGCTGGGACGTCGACCTCAACCCCTTCAAGCCTCGCGTCGGCGAAGTCCTCATCGGCGCCCAACTGATCGACCGGCGCGTCGGCGACGAGACCGTCAGCGACATCGCACTTCGCATCCACGACGATGCCCGTCTGCCCTACTGGGTGATCGACAAGATCCGCCTGGCACGCAAGAGTTCGCTCCGCCGACGCCCCAGCTATCGGCTCGTCGACTTCGACGAGGTGCCGGCACTGTTCGACACCCCGACCGAGATGCAGGCCGAAGCCGCTCGACTTCGCGACTTCCACCCTGCCGAAGTGGCCGCCGTCGTTCGAGCGCTCCCGATCGACCAGCGCCGCCAACTCGCCGAAGCCATGGACGACGAGCGACTCGCCGACGTGCTCGAGGAACTCCCCGAGGAGGAGCAGGTCCGCATCGTCGAACAACTCGACCGTGATCGCCTCGTCGGCGTGTTCGACGAGATGGAGTACGACGACCTCGCCGACCTGCTCGGCGAGATGGCGCCGGCCGACCAGGAGCGCATGCTCGGTGTCATGGACATCGACGACGCCGACGTCGTGCGACGACTGCTCGCCTACGAGGAGGGCACCGCCGGCGGACTGATGACCCCCGAGGTGATCATTCTCGGCCCCGACGCCACGGTCGCCGAAGCCCTCGCCCAGATCCGCGACCCCGACTGGGTCGTCAGTATCGCCGCCCAGGTGTTCGTCACCCAGGCCCCGTTCAAAGCACCGACCGGCAAACTCATCGGTGTCGTGCACGTCCAGCGACTCCTTCGCGAACCGCCACCGATGAGTCTCGGTCGCCTCGTCGCCGACGACCCCACTGTCGCGCCGGACAGCACCGACCGCGAGGTCGCCGAGATGCTCGCCAGCTACGACCTGCTCGCCGTTGCGGTGACCGACGAGGCCGGGCGCCTCCTCGGAGCCGTCACCGTCGACGACGTCATCGATCGCATGCTCGGCGATGGCTGGCGCACCACGCAGCGTCGGCGCCATGGGGCCGCCCTCGGTTCAAGCGGCAAAGCGGATCACAGCGCTGCGGTGGTGGAGTTGTGAAGCGTCGGAGCGACCTGACCACCCCACGCGCGACAGGTCGCGTCGGGGTCTCCTACGACTCCGATGCATTCGGCGCATTCAGCGAGTCGATCGCCCGATACCTCGGCACCGCCCGATACCTCGTGTGGCAGACGGTGGTCGTCATTGCCTGGCTCCTGCTCAACACCGTCGCCAGCGAGAGCCTCCAGTTCGACCCGTGGAGCCGCGGCCTCGTGCTGCTGACCCTCGTGTTGTCGCTCCAGGCCTCCTACGCGGCGCCGCTCATCCTGCTCGCTCAGAATCGGCAGGAACAACGCGATCGGATCACCGGCGAGAACGACCGCGATGTCGCCGAACGCACCCAGGCCGACACCGAATTCCTCGCCCGTGAGATCGCCGGCGTCCGACTCGCGTTGTCCGACATGGTCACGGGCGAGGCGCTGGACGACAAGCTCGAACAGCTGAGCAACGTCGTGGAACGGCTGGCCGATCAAGTTGCGCAGTTGACGAACGTCGGTGCGGCGACCGCAGGATCCGAGCCCGGCGATCAGGGCCTCACGGGTTCGCCCTGATCCTGCGCTCGGAGGGCACGCCGGTGAACTCCTGGAGTCGGACGCCCACCGCACTGATGCTGCGCAGGAGTGCCACCGTGTCGAGCAACGGATCACCCGCTCGAACGACACCGGGCTCCAAACGACCATCGACGGCTGCCGACGCAAACGCAATGGCCGTGGCCGCGGCGGCCGTACCGACCAACTCTGCGGCACCTGCGATCAGGGTGCGACGGCCGCCAGACTCGTCGCTGCCGCGAACCTCCACCCGAACTGCTCCAATGCCGCCCTCACGGTGAGGTGGGCTCAGCATCGGCAGCCAGGCCGTGAACCGGTCACGACGGTTGGCCGACACCCGCGCGCTCACTCGACCGGCCTCCGGGAATGCCTCGTGCAACAGCACCGGCGACGGGAGTTCGGCGCGGTAGCAGTCGTAGGGGCCGACCGGCTCAGGGAAGTAGCAGAGTTCACGCCCAGAACCCGCGGGCCGCTGGATCCAGGTGCCGTCCCGAAACCCGACCGCGAGGCCGCGCAGTGCTCGGTGCTGCTGGCGAGCGCACGACGGCCCAGCCGTTCCGTGGAAGGCGATGTGGATCTCGTCGCAGCTCGCCAACTCGGACACCAGCAAACGAGCGAGCAGTCCCGTGAGACCGGGTGACATCCCGGCCCCGACGACCAACGGCACACCGCTGCCGAGCGCCAGGAGGTCGAGATCGGCCAGGGCACGCACATCTTCGAGGTCGTCGCTCACGGAGACGACGGCGACACCGGCCTCGAGGAAGACCGACGCGGACGGAGCGTGCGATCCGCTGTGTGCGAGCACGACGACGTCGAGGTCGTCGCGGGGACGACGCTGCGTCCGGAGATCGAGGTCGACCACCTCGACGTCGCGCACCACCGTTGGAAGGCGACGCGCGATCCGGTCACCGACGACGCCTCGACCGACGACACCGATGCGGGTCATCAACGCTCCGGGAGTTCCAGCGGACGCCAGCCACCATGCTGCGGCGGCGTCCCGCCGGTTCCCTTGACGCGCAGCACGGCAGCCGCCAGACCCATCATGAAAATGGCGGAGAATGCACGTCGGAGGAACTTCATCAGAACGCGCAGGCTACTCGTCCGGACGCCCCCTGTTCCTGCGTCCTGGGGTCGAACCGGGTTGGTGGGGCTAACAAGAATCGAACTTGTGACCTCTGCCTTATCAGGGCAGCGCTCTAACCGACTGAGCTATAGCCCCGGCAAGTCGGAGAGGCTATCGGTCGCTCGGGGGCTTCACGCCACGCGCAGCCATGAGTTCGCGATGCCGCATCAACGCGGCAGACTTCCGCTGTCGTCGATCATCGCGTCGCGGGTGATCGGACCCGACTCGTCATACATCAGCGCGGGCACCTCGGGCTCGGCTCGACGCACCACGAAACGCCGCATGGGCGACGTGCGCGCCTCGACGACTTCCTCCTCCAGCACGGTGAAGCGCATGCCGCCGACGAGATCGGTGATCAGGTTGAACAGCGTGGCGAGAAGGACAGCCAGACCGGTGAACCCGACCACGAGGAACAGTCCGCCGATCCATGCGCTGTGATAGATCTCGCCGCCGTTGAAGTCGAACGACGACCAGCCGAACGACTCGAAGAAGCGCTCGACGTTGTCCACCGTGCCAGTCGCGTACGCCACGTTCCACAGCAGCACCCCGGCCGTCAGCACGATGAGATACAACACGAGATTGGCGACGAGTGCGATCTTGAACACGCTCCATGGATCGACGTGACGAACCACGCGAGTGACGCGACGCACCCGTGGCTTGCGACCGAGCATGCGCGGAACGTTGACCGGAATCGGGAACGGTGCCGGGTCGTAGTCAGGTGCTCGGCGGGGGCGACGAACTCCCGACGACGTGTCGTCCTGCGGCGCGAGCGCAACGGTCGGACCATCGATGTCGGCCCGGCGCAGCTCATCGAGCACGTCGTCGGACACATCTGGTTCGAGGCCCGGATCGAGCGCAGTCGGTTGGTCGTCCACAACCGCGTCGCCGTGCCGCGCGAGCAGGGGATCACCGCCCGACTCGACATCGTCGACATCTTCATCGTCATCCTCGGTCGCCATGACGATCTCAGGCAGCTCGAACGGCACGTCGTCGAGCTCGTCGTCATCGACATCGAATGGCTCGTCGTAGCCATCGTCGAGCGCCTCGTCGAGGGCGCGCTCGGTCTTGCTCATCGCGGCAAGTGTACGCACGGGGCCGATCAAGGTCCTGTCAAGGTGTCACGGCGCGTTCGTCGCACGAGCCGTCGCACGAGCACCGCCGAGGCGCACCACCACCGTCACCTCGCCGTCCGCAGGCCCACGCACCCACGACACCAGCTCGGCACCGTGGCGTGCAGCCAGCTCCTCCGCGCTGGTACGGCCACCGTCGAGCGACACCAGTGCTGCAGCATCAGCGGCGGTCTGCGCTC
>CAVQTE010000006.1:0-19676 GCA_963716235.1 Ilumatobacteraceae bacterium
GCGAGCTGAAACGTCTCGACGAGGACGAACTCTCTGCGCTGCACGACCGGGTCCGTCGGGCACGCAACAAGTACAGCAAGCTGTACCGTCGCCGAGCGAGCGCTCAGGTGAGCGCCGACCGCTCGAGAAAGCGTGCCCATGCGGGACAACTGCAGATCCGTCGACGGTCCGCCGGATCGCGGCGACGGGCACGTCGTCGAAGCGAGCGCCGAGAACACCTGCGAGTGAGAAGCGGCGGGCCTCGACCAAGGCGTCGAACAAGCGGAGTCAGGCTGCCAGCGACCGCCGGTCCTGACTCCCGACGGGGCACGTCCAGCACTACCCACGCTGCGCCGTCGGCGAGTACGCTGTTCTCGGGCGTGATGCAACGCCCGCAACCGCAGGGGGATACGTGAATCTCGCTCACATCATCGATGACCACGCCGGCGACTCCACCGCGTTGATCTGGCATGGGCGTACCACGACCTATGGCGAACTCCGAGACCAGGTCGAGCGTTTCCGTGGTGGTCTCGCATCTCTCGGCATCGCGTCGGGCGACCGGGTGGCGTTGCTGCTCGGGAATTCGCCGCACTTCGTGATCGGGTACCTGGCCATCATCGGCCTCGGCGCTGTGGTCGTCCCGCTCAACCCCACCAGCCCCGCGCCGGAACTCGAATCGGAGCTGTCGGTGGTCGAAGCGAAGGCGGTCATCGTCGACAAGGTCAGCTCCGTCAACTGGTCGCACGTCGACCCGTCGCTACTGCCGACCATCGAGACCGTGATCCACACGGAAACGGCGGGCGAGGGCGTCGTCGAATTCGACGATCTCGTCACGTCGTCCGAGCCGCTCGCCCCGGTCGAGGTCGACACCTCGCACCTCGCCGCGCTGATGTTCACCAGCGGCACAGCCGGAGCACCACGCGCAGCGATGCTCACCCACGGCAACCTCATGGCCAACCTCGACCAGAGCCTGTCGGCCGAGGGGCACATCGACCGCGACGACGTGATCTTCGGCGTCCTGCCGCTGTTCCACATCTTCGGTCTCAACGTTGTCGTCGGTCTCGGCCTGCGCGTCGGCGCCACGCTCCTGCTCGTGCAGCGCTTCGACCCGTCGACTGCCGTGCAGTCGATTCAGGATCGCAAGGTCACCGTCATCCCCGGAGCCCCGGCGTTGTGGACGGCCTTCGCCCACTTCGACGATCTCGCCCCCGACACCTTCGCCACGGTTCGCCTTGCGCTGTCGGGAGCGTCACGGCTCTCGGTCACCGTCGCGGAGGCGATGCGTGATCGTTTCGGCCTCGAGATCCGCGAGGGCTACGGGCTCACCGAGGCGTCACCGATCGTCACCACCTCCACGGGTTCACCGGTTCGGTTCGGTTCGGTCGGCCGTGCCCTGCAGGGTGTCGAGATCCGACTCGTCAACGTCGACGGCGACGCGCTCGTGGGCGACGTCGGTGAGGTCTGGGTCAAGGGTGACAACATCTTCGGTGGCTACTACAACGACCCGGAGGCGACGGCCGCAGTACTGACCGACGGATGGCTGCACACCGGTGACATGGCCACCACCGACGACGACGGCTACCTGTACCTGGTCGATCGATCGAAGGATCTCATCATCGTGTCGGGCTTCAATGTGTACCCCGCCGAGGTGGAGGAGATGCTCGTGACGCATCCCGATGTCGCTGAAGCGGCCGTGGTGGGCGTTGCCCATCCACACACCGGCGAAGCGGTGAAGGCCTACGTTGTGCTGCGGCCTGGTGCCGACGTCGACGAGGAAGCGCTCATCGAACACTCACTCGACCATCTGGCACGCTACAAGTGCCCCACCAAGATCATCTTCGTCGATGCACTGCCCCGCAATGCCACTGGCAAATTGGTTCGTCGCAGCCTCGACGACGCGCTGCGCGTCGGCGCCTCACTGATCTGAGATTGCGCCTGGCGGCGTGACCCACGACTTGCCAGCCTGCACTCTTCGACCGTGTTGTAGCCAGCTTTGTGAAATGGTGCACGAGCGCCCTAACGTGAGCAGTCCATGCCTGGCCAGCCCGCGCGACGACGCATTCCCGAAGCGACCGTCGCGCGTCTGCCTGTGTACCTGCGGATCCTGTCGGAGCGTTTCGATGCCGGCGTGACGAGCATCTCGTCGGATGAGCTCGCCGAGTTCGCCGGCCTGAATGCCGCCAAGGTCCGCAAGGATCTCAGCTATCTCGGTAGTTACGGAACTCGCGGAGTCGGCTACGACGTCGAATTCCTCGTCTACCAGATCCGCCGGGAACTCGGCCTCACGCATGACTGGCCCGTGGTCATCGTCGGTGCGGGCAACCTCGGCCAGGCGCTCGCCGGCTACAACGGATTCGGCGACCGGGGCTTCCCTGTCGGCGGCATCGTCGACGTCGACGATGCCAAGGTCGGCTCGGTGGTGGGTGGCGTTCGCGTCCGCCATGTCGACGAACTCGCTCAGGTCGTGCAGTCGCGCGGAATCTCGATCGGTGTCATTGCCACGCCGGGACCGGCAGCACAGGAGGCTGCAGAAGCGCTTGTCGCCGCCGGCATCACGAGCCTGCTGAACTTCGCGCCGACGCTCATCAACGTGCCGCCCGGCATCAGTGTGCGCAAGGTCGACCTCGCCGTCGAGCTGCAGATCCTGAGCTACTACGAACAGCGGCGGGCATCTGCCACGCTGGCCGCCGGACTGCGCGCCGTGCCCGGCGAGCCACGACGCGGTGCGACCGCCTAGGCTTGGATCCGCATGTCGATTCTGGTCGTCGGAGTCAACCATCGCAGCGGTCCGCTGCCGCTGCTCGAACGCGTCACGATCGCGCCTGAGCACCTGGGCAAAGCGGTGGCGGGTCTCGCTCAGCGTGACAACGTGCGTGAGGCCGTGGTGCTGTCGACGTGCAACCGCACCGAGGTCTACGTCGTGGCCGAACTCTTCCACGGTGCCTACGGCGATGTACGCGACCTGCTGTGCGAGCTCGGCGATCTGACGGTCGACGAACTCACGCCCCATCTCTACAGCCAGCACGACACTGCTGCAGTCACCCATCTGTTCGAGGTTGCTGCGGGTCTCGACTCTGCCGTGCTCGGCGAGAGTGAGATCCTCGGCCAGGTCCGAACGGCGTGGGAAACGGCGCAGCGTGAGGGTGCGGCCCGGTCGACACTGAATCAGCTCTTCCGCTCGGCACTCTCCACGGGAAAACGTGCCCGCAGCGAAACTGGCATCGCCCGCGGTACGGCATCGATCAGCCATGCCGCTGTCGAGATGATCACCGACGTGACCGGCGAACTGACCGGCAAGCGGGTCCTCGTCATCGGCGCCGGGTCGATGGGTGAGGGTGTTGCCATCGCACTCCACCGCGCCGGCGGCGCCGACATTCTCGTTGCCAATCGCTCCGACGACCGCGGAGCGTCGCTCGCCGAACGGGTCAACGGCGTGTCCGTCGGCTTCGACCGTCTCGGCGAGGCCATCGCCGCATCCGATGTCATCGTGGCTGGTACGGGCGCTGATCAAGCGTTCCTCACGCGGTCGCTCGTCGACGACGCTCGGCGCTCCACGACGCGCCCGCTCCACATCGTCGACATCGGAGTTCCCCGCAACGTCGATCCCGCGGTCGCCGAACTTGCCGGCGTGGCCCTGTCGAACCTCGACGATCTTCGTGACTGGGCCGACCGGGGGCTGTCGCATCGAGCCGGCGAGGCCGAACGTGTCCGCTCGATCGTCGGCGAAGAAGTCGAGAACTACCTCGTCGATTCGACTGCGCGCCAAGCGGCCCCGCTCGTCGCATCGATGCACGAAGCGGCCGACCGTGTCCGGTCCCGCGAACTCGACCGGTTCGCATCACGTCTCGGTGAACTCGACGACCGTCAACGCGAGTCGGTCGAGGCACTGACTCGGGCAATCGTCGCCAAGTTGCTGCACGAGCCGTCGGTGCGTCTCAAGTCGCAGGCGGGTACTCCGCAGGGCGAACGCAACGCCGCGGCCGTCCGCGACCTGTTCGACCTCGGATGAATCTGCCGTGACCGGCGGACCACCGCGTGATGCCGCAGCGCTCAGGCTGGCCACTCGTGGTTCGCGCCAGGCGGTTGCGCAGGCCACTGCCGTCGCTGATCGGATCACGGCGGCGACGGGCCGAGCGGTCGAGCTGGTGATGATCGAGACCACCGGCGACGCCCGGCTCGACGTTCCGCTGCACGTGATCGGTGGACAGGGCGTCTTCGTGAAGGAGGTGCAGCTCGCGGTGCTCGATGGACGCGCCGACCTTGCTGTGCACTCGGCGAAGGATCTGCCATCGGCACTCGCAGACGGTCTGGTGATCGGAGCGTTCTGCGAGCGACGCGACCCCGCCGATGCGCTCGTGGGTCGGCGTCTCGACGATCTGGCTCATGGCGCCACCGTGGCCACCGGCTCGGTCCGGCGGCGAGCCCAACTGTCATGGGTGCGCCCAGACCTGCAGTTCGTCGAGCTGCGCGGCAACATCGACACGCGCTTGTCGAAAGTGCCCGACGACGGCGCCATCGTGATGGCGGTTGCAGCACTCGAGATCCTGCAGCTGACCGATCGCATCGCTGAGCGCCTCGACGTTGCGACGTTTGTGCCGGCCGTCGGCCAGGGATGCGTGGCCGTCGAGTGTCGGATCGACGATGCGGACACGATCGCTGCGCTGGCCGGCGTCGACCACCCTGACACGCGTCATGCCGTCGAGACCGAGCGAGCGTTCCTGGCCGAGCTCGGTTCGGGCTGTTCGCTGCCGGTGGGTGGACACGTCCACGATGGCCGTCTCACGGTGTTCCTCGCCGACTTTGCCACCGGACAGTCGATCGTGGCGGAGGTCGCGATCACGGGGACCTCGGACGACCTCGGAATCGCTCGTCGTGCGGCCCTCGGAGCGCAGGCGGCCCTTGGGTGACGGGGTGACGGGGCTGCTCGCCGGCCGCCGCGTGCTCGTCACTCGGGAGCGTCCGGGCGAGCTGGCCGCACTGCTGGAGGCGCGTGGTGCCATCGTCGTTCACGTTCCGCTGATACGGATCCTCGATCCGGCCGATGACGGCGCCGCGCGGGAACTCGAGCGACTCACGGAGTTCGACTGGCTCGTCGTGACGTCGCCGGCGGGGGCCGAGCGAGTTGCAGACGCGGCCGCCGACGCGCCGTTGGTTCGACTCGCCGTGGTGGGCACCGCAACCGCCCGAGTGCTCGCCCACGCTGCAGGCCGAGCGGTCGACGTCGTGCCGGCGACGCAGCGCTCGCAGACCCTGCTGGACGAACTGTGTGCGGTGGCGGAACGTGGGCAGCGATTTCTTGTCGCTCAGGGCGATCGGGCTGACGACACCCTGGTTGCAGGGCTGCGCCGGGCCGGCCACCAGGTGACCTCGGTGGTGGCTTACCGCACCGTGGCGCGAGTACCCGATCGAGACGCGATCGACGGCGCCGACGCCGTGCTGTTCGCCAGCGGCTCGGCCGCAGCGGCTTGGTTCGACGCACTCGGTACCGTGGTGCCCCCGGTCGTGGTCTCGATCGGTCCGACGACGACTGCCGTGGCGCAACGATTGGGTCTCAAGGTGACGGGTACCGCTGCCGATCATTCTCTTGATGGACTCGTGACCGAGCTCGTACGAATTCTTGCGGCAGATGCGCGTGCCGACGGGTCCACCGACATGGCACAATCAACACCCCGGATCCACCCAGCGAAATGAGGAGCAACGTGGTCGAACGCAACGGGCGGCGTCGCCTCGTTGGCGCGTCCGCGCTGTTGTGTGCCGGTC
The DNA here is from genome assembly GCA_963716235.1 of Ilumatobacteraceae bacterium. Lineage (GTDB taxonomy): Bacteria > Actinomycetota > Acidimicrobiia > Acidimicrobiales > Ilumatobacteraceae > Sva-07. The sequence continues at coordinate 5,740 of CAVQTE010000006.1, forward strand.
TCCTCCTGACCACGAGCACCGACGGGGTCTCCGCACGGGTGAGTGTGGTCATCGAGCAGGCAACACCGCTCGAGGCGCCGACGGTCGGCGACTCGATCGGCTCCGGCAATGGCTCGAACGCCTCGCTCTCGGGCGACGGTCGATACGTTGCCTACCAGGCGCTCCCGACGGCCAGCGACGACCCGTCGACTCCGGTCGACTCGCGCGCCAACACGATCTACCTCACCGATCGTGACGCCGGTGTCACCGCCGAGGTCACCACGGTGCCGGAGGGGCAACGCTCGGGCAACTCGGTGCACCCGGTGCTGTCGGGTGACGGGTGCAGCATCGTGGTCGTCACCGAGATGTCGCTCGACGTGTTCCGAGACGACGACACCGGCGACCGGTGGGACGTGTATCGACTCCAACTGCCTCACTGCGGCGGAACGCTGGGGGCGTGGGAACTCGTGTCGACACGACCCGACGGTTCGGGGCTCGCACGCGACGACGTGAGCACAGTCGACACGCCGGCGGTGTCACGGTCCGGGACACTCATCGCGTACACCCATCCGGCGACGCAGTCGATCGAGGCGGGCGAGGTCACCTCCGTCAGCTTGGTGAATCTCGAGGTGCCCGTCACCGATCCGGCCCGTTCGGCGCTCGTCGCCGGCACGCCGATCTCCACGCCCGACACCCAGTTCGTCCATGTCGGGCTCGATCAACCGGCGATCTCCGGTGACGGGCGATTCGTCGCCTACCGCTCCGACGCCGCATCGAACGACGCAGTTCCAGGCTGGGGAACCGGCGTGACACCGGGTGGCCCTGCGACACGCCAGATCTATGTCTGGGACCGCAACGAAGCCGACCCGTTCCTTGCCGTTCGACTCGTGTCGGTCCGCGTGGATGGCGAACCCACCGTGGTCGGTGCCTCCGACCCCGTGCTGTCACGTGATGGGCGAGTCGTCGCGTTCGCGAGTGCAGATGTCGGCCTGGTGCCGGCGGTGTTGCCGGCGTGCGGTGGCGGATGCCCCACGCAGGTGTTCCGCCTCGACCGTGACATCGACGCGAACGGGATCTACGACGAAGTCAGCCGTACCGCGATGACGATGGTCAGCAGCGTCGAGGGTTCGGACCCGGTCGTGGCCGGGACGGCGTCGTCATCACAGCCGGCGCTCAGTGCCGAGGGGCAACTCGTCGCTTTCATCACCAAGGCGTCCAACCTCCAGCTCGTCGAGGCATCGGGCGGTGGCGAGACCGACGACGGCGACCTGCTGGTGGCCGATGCTGCCCGCGGCGCGCTGCGCCGGATCGCGGTCGCCGCCGACGGTGTCCGCCCGGCGGTCGCTGCTCACTCGCGTCCGCAGCTCAGCGACACGGGTCGCACTGTCGCGTTCGACACGCTCGCCGGGCCGCAACTCGTTGCCGGCGGGGTGCCGGGACGACAAGTGGTGGCCATCTCGACCCCGCCGACGCTGTCGATCGCCGAAGCCGACGTCGGGTCCACCCTGGTCGGCTTCACCAGCGACGAGTACTTCGTGGCGGTCATCAACAACGGCCCGACCACGTTCACGCCGTCGACGGTCACGGTCTCCAACGGCCGCTTCGCGATCAACCGGAACGAGGGCACGTGTGTGCTCGGAGCTCCAGTGCCTCCTGGCGCCGACTGCACGGTGCGCCTGACCTTCACACCCGACGCGCCGGGGCCGGTATCGGCCACTCTCACCGTTGCGGAGACCGGCTTCGGTGCGGTCAGTGTCAGTTCCACGGTTCGGGGCACCGGTGGCGACCCGACATTGCGCGCGAATCCTGGTGGCAAGGACCTCGGCGCCGTCGTCATCGGGCAAGCGAGCCCGGAGATCCTGTTCGACGTCGAGAACATCTCGTTGGCGCCGACATCGGTGTCATCGATCGAGGTCAGCGGAGCCAACCCCGACGACTTCGCGATTGTCAGCAACAGCTGCGACGGCAAGGTGCTCAACCCGCGTGCCACGTGCAGCGTCGGCGTGACCTTCAGCCCGACGGGGCCAGGACATCGCACCGCCCTCGTCAAGGTCGTCACACCGCTCGGGCAGTACACGACCATGCTCGCCGGTGGCGTCGGCCGCTACGACCCGGTCTTCGAAGTCGCCGCCGGTGAAGTGGAGGCCGGGAACGACCTTGGCGTCGGTGGGAAGGGGTTCCCGCCGAATACGCCCGTGTCGATTCTGTTCGGCGACGACTCGGCGAATGCACTGGCCGTGACGACGAACGCCGACGGAGGCTTCCTGCTCTGGATGCCGGTCGATCCGACCGAGCGCGGTGGACAGCGGCTCGTGGTTGCCCAGGCAGCCGACGGTTCGGCCGCGTCAGCGACCGTCGAGGTCATCGAGCAGCAGCATTCGAGCCCTGGTGTCCCCGGTTTCGGTCTGGGGTTCTGAGTCGACGTCAGGCGGTCGGTCAGTTCGCGTCGACGGTCATTGTCTCGCCGCCGACGTTGACGGCCGTCGTGCATGACGCTCGTGTCGCATCGCCGATCTCGTCGCATTTCACCGAGAAGGCCACGATGTCGCCGGGCTGGAGACGGATCGGGGTGATCCTCGGTTCGAAGACCGATCCGCGAACGTTCTCCAACGACCAGACGAAGACCTGCTCACCGTTGACGAGCAGTGTCGCGACGCCCTTGTCGTTGAAGGGGTTCTCGATGCGTACGTCGGTCATGTCGAACGTCTGGCCGTCGGCCATCGTCTGGGACGTGTCGGCGACCGCAGTGAGTGCAGGGGCGACGGACAGACGGAAGAAGCTCGGCTCACCGACGACCGCCGTGTCGCCCGGCTCAGCGGGTTCGCCGGGGAGTGTCGTGGTGACGCCCCCCTGCGGCGTCGACTCGGCTGGAGCGACGGTCTGCGTCGACACCTCGGATGCGACGGCATCTTCGATGGTCGGCTTCACGAGACCGAACCAGGCCAGCGCCAGGCCGGCCAGCAGGGCGATTACTGCCAATGCCTTGGTGATCGCGTCGGTGGGGATGGTCGGTGATTGGACCAGCGCGAGAGATGAGGTGACCGGCGCGAATCCCTGGCGGCCGGCCTCGATGTCGAAGTCGAGCGTTCGCGAGTGGTGTCGAAATCCACCACGCTGAGCTCGGGCCTTGAGTCGAACGAGGCTGGCTGCTCCGGGGGCGACCCCCACGGCGGGTGGATCGAAGTCGCCGTCGACCCGATCGCTCGAGTCGATCAGATGGAGTCGGCAACTCGCCACGGTGTTGCCGTGGTTCTCGACCATGAACTCGTAGGTGGCACGGCGGCGGGCCCGCTGGATCGGCTGGAGGGCGACGATTCGGCAGTCGTCGAACGGCTCGACGATGATCGTCGTCTCGGCCACCATCGCATCGTCGGCGTCGCCGAGCGGGATGATCCGGATGGCGATCGCCGTCGGCCCTGCCGTCGTGGTCGCCAGCTCGGGTGGGCTCACCTCGATGTCGATGACTTCCTGGGAGCCACCGAACAGCGTGAGGTTGCCGCGTGACACGTTGGTCCAGCTCGCTGCGAGGCCCGCCGGGACGATCGTGTACGACTCGGTTGCCTCGCCGAGGTTGTGGATCGTGAGCGGCAGGGTCAGCATCGATCCCGGGACCGCCGAGATCTCGTCGTGGGAGAACCAGGCCTGGACGGACACGCCGAGCACGCTACCGGCTGGTCGACGACCAAGCCCGCCACGGTCGACGACCAGGCCCGCCACCCAGCCCGCCAGCATGCGGTACCGACCCCACCGTTAGGCTCGGGGCGTGCCGTCCGAGCTGCTGCCGACCCCGTCGTCCCGACCACGTCGCCTCCGTCGGTCGGCGGCGATGCGCGACCTGGTCGCCAGGCATCACCTCCGCGTCGACGACCTCGTGGCGCCGTTGTTCGTCCGTGAAGGCATCGACGAACCACAGCCGATCGAGTCACTTCCAGGTGTGGTGCAACACACTCGCGACTCGCTTCGCCGGGAGGTCGCGACACTCGCGGGCCTCGGTGTGCGCAGCGTCATCGTCTTCGGCGTGCCGGCGCACAAGGACGCCATCGGCAGCGGGGCATTCGACCCGAACGGCATCGTGCAGCTCGCACTGGACGACCTTCGCGGCGACCTCGGCGACGACGTTGTCGTGATGGCCGACCTGTGTGTCGACGAGTACACCGACCACGGGCATTGCGGTGTGCTCGACGATCGCGGTGTCGTCGACAATGACGCGACGCTCGAGATCTACGCCCGCGCTGCTGTGGCGCAGGCGACCGCCGGTGCACAGGTCGTGGCGCCGAGTGGCATGATGGACGGCCAGGTGGCAGCGATCCGAGCAGCGCTCGACGGAGCGGGTTTCGTCGATGTCGCGATCATGGCGTATTCGGCGAAATATGCGAGCGCCCTCTACGGCCCGTTCCGTGATGCTGTCGGTGTGTCGATCGTCGGTGGTGGCGACCGCAAGGGCTACCAGCAGGACTGGCGCAATGCGCGAGAGGCGCAGCGCGAGATCGACCTCGATCTCGCCGAGGGGGCCGACATCGTGATGGTGAAGCCGGCGCTGGCGTACCTCGACGTCATTGCGGCGGCTGCGAGCCGTGTCGACGTTCCGATCGCGGCGTATCACGTGAGTGGCGAGTACGCGATGATCCACGCCGCTGCCGATCGCGGTTGGATCGATCGTGATGCCGTCGCGCTGGAGCATCTCAGTGCAATCAAGCGCGCCGGCGCCGACATCGTGCTCACCTACTTCACCCGCTGGTTCGCCGAAGCGGTGGCATCAGGAGAACTCGTTCCATGACCGACTCCGCAATCACCTACTGCGATCCGGTCGCCTGTGTCGCTGCAGGTTGCACACCCACCGTCTGCACCGGCGCTGGTGTGCCGTCGAACCACGTCTTGTTCGAGCGATCCCGGCGGGCGATCCCCGGTGGGGTGAACTCCTCCATCCGCGCGTTCAAGGCTGTCGGTGGCGAGCCCTACGTCGTCGCCCGTGCCGAGGGCGCAACGATCACCGACGTCGAGGGCACGACGTACTTCGACCTCGTCCAGAGCTACGGCGCGGTCATCCTCGGCCACGCCCATCCGGCGATCACCCGGGCTGTTCGCGCCGCAGTCGGCGACGGAACGTCGTACGGCGCTCCGACGCCACGTGAGATGAAGCTCGCCGAGGCCATCGGTGCGCGAGTGACGAGTTGCGAGCGTGTGCGGTTGATGAACTCGGGCACCGAGGCCACGAGCACCGCGATTCGTCTGGCGCGTGGGGTGACAGGGCGCGATCTGATCGTGACCTTCGCCGGGAACTTCCACGGAGCAACCGACGCGCTCCTGGTGGCCGGAGGCAGCGGTGTCGCCACGCTCGGTCTGCCCGGCACTGCGGGGGTTCCAGCGGGTGCGGTGGCGTCCACGATCGTCGCCCCGTACAACGTCGTCCCCGAACTCGACGACCGCGTCGCTGCGGTGATCGTCGAGCCGATTGCGGCGAACATGGGAGTTGTCGCGCCCGTTTCTGGATTCCTTGCCGGTCTGCGAGCCGAGTGTGATCGTGTCGGCGCGCTGCTCATCTTCGACGAGGTGATCACCGGATTCCGTGTCGATGTCGGTGGCGCTCAGGCCAAGTACGACGTCCGACCCGACCTGACGTGTTTCGGCAAGGTCATCGGCGGCGGACTGCCGATCGGCGCCGTCGGCGGTCGGTCCGACGTGATGGAACACCTGTCGCCACTCGGGCCGGTGTTCCACGCGGGGACCCTGGCGGGCAATCCGATTGCGACGGCCGCCGGTCTGGCTGCGCTCGACCAGCTCACACCCGAGGTGTACATCGAGCTGATGGCGCGGGCTCGGCACCTGTCGGCAACGTTGCGCGACGCATGTTCGGCCGCTGGATTCGTGGCGTCGTTCCCCGTCGTCGGGACGCTTGTCGGGATCGTGTGCGGCAACGACGCCGGTACGGTGCAGAACTTCGACGACGCGAAGCGAACCGACGAGCGCGCCTATGCAGCGTTCTTCCAGGCGATGCTCGCCGAGGGAGTTGCCATGGCGCCCGGGGCATACGAAGCGATCTTCGTCGGTCTCGGGCACACCGACGAGGTACTCGCGGCAATTGCGGCTGCGGGATACCGTGCTGCGTCAGCGGTCGTGGCCGCTGCACCGGAGTCGGGCCTGGTGGCATCGGCGCCGTGAGGCAGTTGTTCAGTTGGCGCTTCGTTGCGGCGATCGCCGCGCTGGGGGCGTTGGCGTTGCTGGCCCGAGCGCTGTTGGTGAACGACGACTCGATCGAATCCGTGATCGATCCGGAGCCCATCGAACGACGCATCGACGTGTTCCAACCGATCGTGTCGGTCGAACAGTCGACCGAGTTCCTGATCGATTCCACCGGCGTGACCACCGGGTACATCGACCTGAGCCTCACCGGCGAACGGGTCGTACGGATTGCTCCCGGCACGCTCGGCGAGATCGTCTGTGACGAACTCGCCGAGGACAACCAGTGCGTGTTGTTGGCCGACACGCTCGGCGACGCGGTGGTGTGGTTCTCGATACTGCCCGCAGCGTCGCGCGGCACCGTCGAGCTCCCGCCCATCATCGACCTGGACGAGGGCGAGGCGGTGTTCGAGAACGGGTGGAGGATTCCGTACGCGCCGGTGATCGAACGTGACTGCGAGGGTGAGGACATCCCCACGTTCTCCGACTTCCTGCGGCGATTCGGTCCCGACAGCGTGACGATCGTCGACCTCGAAACTCGACAGGTCGTGGCGGTGCGCTGTGGCGAGGCTGTTGCTCGCTGACCGCGATTGACTCGGGCTACCGCAGCAGCGTGTGCGCTGCGGCGAGCCCTGAATTGTGAGCAGCTTCGACGCGCGGTCCGTCGAAGGCGTCACCGGCGAGGACGATGCCGCCGTCGGCCGACACCCAGCACGGGTCGGGCCACGGGGTTCGCGGCGTGGCGAAGCGCCACTTCTTCACGTGCGCCTCGACGATGGCTGCGCCTCCGAGCCACGGACCGGCGAGGTCGACCAGCGAGGCCACCACCTCGGCGGTGTCGCGCTCCCAGTGCGTCTCGCTCCACGCAGCGGAGGCATGCAGCGTGATCGCGGGGGTGGCGCTGACGCCCTTGGCGACATTGTCGGCGACGAAGCCGACGTGATCGTTCGGCCCCTGGACACCTCCGGGCGCCTCGATCAACGGCGGTCGGTCGAGTGTTGCCAAGAGGGCGATCGTGCGGTCGTAGTCGGTGCGCATCAATCGATCGTCGAGTTCGATTGCTGCGTCGGCGAGCAGCGCGAACGCCTGCGGGAGCGGTGTGGTCACCACGACCCGGTCGGCGACGCGAACCGACCCGTCGTCGATGACGACCTGCCACTGCGAGCCTGTCGGCCGGACGGCGAAAGCCATCGTCGAACACGACACGTCGAGGCCGACAGCGAGGTCCTTCGCGAGTGAATTCATGCCGGCTGGTGCAACGTACCGCGGGTGCATGTCGGAGGAGCCGAACCCGTGCGACCACACCGTGACCAGGCCCCGCTCGATCCAGGCATCGACACGACGCTGGAAGGCCGGCGTTCGCACCGTGAAGAACTGGGCTCCGTGGTCGAGCGTTGCCGTACCGATGCGCCGGGTGGCGAGGCGACCGCCGGGCGAGCGGCCCTTGTCGACGACGGCGACGTCGGCACCGGCGGCCTGGAGTTCATTGGCCGCGACGAGGCCGCTGATGCCGGCCCCGACGATCACCACCCGCATCAGCCGGCGGCAAGTGCGTCGTCGAGCCGCGCCCGCTCGGTGACGGCGACCTGGTGGGCACGCTCGGCCCGGGCGAGGAATTCCAGCAACACTCGGTTGAACGTGGACGCATGCTCGACCATGAACCCGTGAGCGGCGCCGCTGATGACGACCAGCTCGGCGGTGGGGATCGTGGCGGCCAGGTCCTCGCTGTCGCCTCGTGGTGTGAGGATGTCCTGGTTGCCGACCATGACGAGTGTCGGCACAGCGATGTCGGGCAGTCGGTCGATCAGGTCCTGATGCAGTTCGCCGGCGGCGAGGATGGCGTTGCACTGAGCGGCGAACGAATGGGCCGGGCGCACGGGAGCGAGTGGCCCGAGCCAACCGATGGCGGGCAGGAGTCGGCGGAACGAACGGGGGCCGATCACCCAGCGAGCCGCCTCGTGGCCCATCGAACCGATGCCGCGTTCCAATGCTGCGTCGCGCCAGCTCGTGAGAAGTTCCTCTCGCCACGGATGATTCCGGCCGGCCGTACATGCCAGCGTCAGTGATCGAGTTCGTTCGGGGTACTTCACGGCGACGATCTGGCTGATCGCCCCACCCATCGATGCACCGACCACATGGGCGGTCTCGACTCCCGCGTGGTCGAGCACGGCGATGGCATCGTCGGCCATCTGCTCGAGGTCGTAGGTGCCGTGGGGCTTGTCGCTGCGACCGGCCCCCCGGTTGTCCAACGCAACTGCCCGGTACCACGGTGCCGTGGCGAGCCGTTGCAGATTCCAACCGTTCTTGTCGGCGCCGAGCCCCTGGATGAACAGGATCGGCGGCGATCCCGGACGACCGGTGACCTGATAGTGGATGCGCGTGCCGTCCGAGCTGCGAATGTATGACATCAGGCGCCTCCGAGCCCCGACAGTGGGAGCCAGTCGAGGGGCGTGCCGGTGTGCAGCTCGCCCAATTCGTCGAGCAGCATGGCGATGTCGACGCGCACCTGATCGGCAAGTTCGAGCTCTGACAACGGTCCACGCCGTTTTCGTGACGATTTCGATGCGGGCCCGATCTCGAGCCTGGCCCCACGCCGGAGCGGGCTGCTCGACGTGGCGGCGGGGTACACCGACACACCGACCGACAATGCCGCCCCGACCAGGGTGTGATCGACGCGACCGACCGCCCCGTGCTCGGCCCCCATGACAACGAGCTGGTCCCCCGCCAGGGCACATGCGACTTCCTCGGGGTGGTCGAGCAGGCCACCGATGCGTCGGCTGAACGCGCCAACCGGCGCGGTGTCGGGACGTCCGACGAAACGGACTGGTCGATGGAGCGTCTCGCCGAGTGCAAGCGCGGCGTAGATCGGCGACAACGCGAACCGGCACGCGTTCACCACGATGAGGGCGCCCTTGCGTCGGGGGAGATACTGACTGCCGCCGACCGACACGTCCCATCGCACGTTGGCCAGTCGCGTCACGGTGGCGACGAGGCCGGGGTCACGGCCCCAGTCGTCGACCATGCCGGCGGGGACGTCGCCGACTCTCAGGCTGATCACGGGTGCTCGTACCATCAGGCCACCTGGACTCGTGCGGGTTGACGAATGATGCTCGGCCAGTGATACAGCCGATCGATGACTTCGGTCGTGGAGGTCTCGGCCTCGAAGCCGAGCAATGTTCGCATACGTGTGTTGTCGGCGAGCCGCCCGCGATGGAGCGCCTCGGATACGTGGTCGGGGATCGGCGCACCGGCCAAGTGGCTCAACGTGCGAGCGATCCGCCAGTCGGGCCCGATCAACGGAACCGGGATCCGTCGGCCTCGGCGCGCAGCTTGGAGGGCGGTGATCGCGCCAGGCGCGACGACGTTCACCGGCTCCGAGAGTCCGATCCGTGCCGCCGCGACGAACGCCCGGGCGGCATCGCGGTCTTCGATGACGGCAAACGGTGGGTCGGCGAGGACACTGAACGGAACGGCCGGCATCCGCAAGAGACGTCCGAGCGGTGACGGCACGTGGGGCCCGAGAACGGGGGCCAATCGGAGGGCGCCGATGGTCACCCCCACACGTTCGCCGACCTGGGCGGCGGTGCGCTCGATTGCGGCCACCGTCCGGCCCCAGTCGCTGGTCGGTTGGATCGGAGCGGACTCGCAGGGGCGGGTGAGCGCACCTCGTGCTCGGCCGTAGATCTCGATCCCGCTGCGCACGACGACGTGTTCGAGCGCAGGGCATTCTGCGGCCGCGCCGATGATCGACGTTGCTGCCTGGTCGGTGAGCGTCGCCGCATCGCTTGGTGCGGCGCGGGCGTCGGGCTCCCAGACGCCGATGTGGACGAGGACGTGGGGATTGAAGTCGACGACGGTCTCGACGATTCGATCGTGCTCGTCGGGGTGAAGACGGTGGAACACCGTACGGTTGAGTCGCCGACGGGGCGGATCGGTATCGATGCCTGACAGTGCGCCGACCCAGTCTTCGGCTTCGAGGAGACTCGCCACCAAGGTGCCGAGTTCGCCCCCGACACCACTGACGAACACCCGACGCCCGGTCATGACAACAACGCTACTCGTACCTGGGTGTCAAGTCGGTGGCCGGGGGTGCCGATATCTCCGTCATGGCCATGTCGATGCGAAACCGCGGGCGTTCGCTGCTCGTTGCAACGATTGTGGCCCTCGCAGTTGCCGGTGCGGGGTCGTTCACGCAGGCGCAAGGGGTCGACGTGCCGGTTGCCCTGAACGAACCGGGAGAGGCCCTCGCGCCGGCGGAACGGTTGATGTTCCGTAAACCCCCGGTACCGGATGGAAAGTTGCTGTTTCCGGTCGACCCGGGCACGGACTGCTACATCCTGGACAACTTCGGTGATGGACGCGACGTCGAGACCCGTCTCCATGAAGGGATCGACATCCTCGGAAGTGCCGGCCGTGAGGTGTATGCCGTAGCCGGCGGCACCCTGACCAAGCGTTACACGAACACGGGGACGGCGGGGTGGGGTTGGACCCTCTACGACTCGGCGACGAAGACGACCTACAAGTACTACCACCTCGCCGAGGACCCTCACGGCCTCGTCGAAGGTGCCACCGTGAAGGCCGGCGACATCATCGGCTTCGTCGGCAGCAGCGGTACGTCGAGCGACACGAACTTCCACCTGCATTTCGAGGTGAGGCCGGGCGACGTGGCAGTCGATCCGTTGCCGCTGCTGTTCATCGACACCAAGGCGTGTCGCGTGTCGCCCCCGATTCGTTGACGACGGAACTTCAGCGCAAGTCGTGCGCAGCGCAGGATGATCTCGCGAGCGAACGGATCGAGTGGTCGTCCCGCAAGTCGCTCGGTCACCTGGATGGCTTGCGTCGGCTCCTCGATGAGGCCCGCCCAGCGGATGTATCCGCCCATGATGCCGAGGATGCGGTCGCCGACCTCGTCGCCGTGTACGAGCACCTTGGTGCCGTGGCGCAGCAGGTCTCGGATTTCGGTGTACAGCGCCTTGAGGTACTGATCGGTGTGCTCGCTGTTGAAGGGCCGGTGTCGGTAGGGCAACTGCAGCTCGTCGTAGTTGTGCAGATTGTGGGGTGCAGCGATGATCGACAGGACGCAGCCGAAGCCGTTCTCACGTAGCCAGATGATCTCCTCCTGGCGTCGCACCCGACGATGGCTGTCGCCGACCCCACCGGGCCGCTCACAGATCGCGAGCTTGTCCTTGAGGATCCAGGTGAAGTTCCGCGGGGTGATCCCGAGCGCCCACTTGCCACGCAACCGAGGGGGCATCAGCGGGCGGGTTCCGGGCAGGCGCAGGACGTCATAACGGGTGTCCAGGCTACCGGGTGGCGGACCCGGTCGGGAAAAGAACCAGCCGGTTGCGGCGCCGCTCGATTCGCAGACCGCCTGCGAGCTCGCACGCGGTCGAATCGCCGTGCGCCACAGCCAACACGCGAGCCACGCCGGCCGCGTCGGGTGGGTAGCCGTCGTGTGCGAGCCATCGGCGCACGGCTCGCACTGCCAATGGAATGGGAGCGTCGATCAGAGCGTCGATGTCGGTGGGGTCGACGCTCGCGGCGAGGTCGTCGAGCAACTGATCGTCGTCGCGCAACAGCGATGCGGTGCGGTTCAGCAGCACCGTCACGTCACGTTCGGCGATGTCGTCGAGCAGAGGGATGACTTCGTGGCGGATGCGATTGCGTCGAAAGCGCGGGTCGGTGTTCGTCGGGTCGTCGGCGACATCGAGATCGAGGAGTCGACACAGCGCTTCGGTCTCCGAACGGCGGAGGCCGAGAATGGGATGCTGCGGTCCGGGTTCGATGGCGCCGAGGCCGGTGGCGCCCGAGCCCCGCAGCAGCGCGAGCAGGACGGTTTCGGCCTGGTCGTCGGCGGTGTGCCCGGTGAGCGCATCGGGGCCGAGTGCGCCGCGACGCACTGCGCGGGCCCGCGCTTCGAGGTTGGGTCCGTCGGCCAGTTCGACATGTTCCACGCGGAATGCCGCGCCGAGGCGGGCGGCGGTGGTCGCGGCGATGTCGGCATCGTGGTGAGCGCTGTGGCGCAGGCCGTGGTCGACGTGGACGGCGGTGACTGCACAGCCCGCTTCGATCGCGAGGGCAACGAGCGCCGTGGAGTCGGCGCCACCGGAGAGTCCGCACACGACGGCGGTGCCGGCGGGCGGGAAGGTGCAGCGAGACAGGAGGGTGGGCACGTCGCGCATGCCGGGTCTCAGCATGCTTTTCGTGGCTACAGGTCGGTGTGCCGGGCGCGCTGCTGCTTGGCCGACGGGTACTTCTGCGATGACACGAACTTCATGTAGCCGACCACCAACACGATCAGGAAGATCACCGAGACGAGAACGAGCGCAATGCCGATCCACCAGTGCCACACGTTTGCGACGAGCATGATCGGAGAGGCTAACCCCCGGGTCGGACCTGCACACAGTTCTCGACGCGTCGGCGACCGATCAGCCGATCTGGCCGTCGCCGTCGAAGTCGGTGCCGAAACACAGCTCGATCTTGGCGAGCAGGTCGGGTGGCATCTCGTCGTTGCGGCATTTCACCGCCACGACCGCCTTCAGCTCGGCGTGGAAGTCGAAGGCACCCAGGCAGTCCATGCACCCGTTGAGATGGTGCCGGATTGCGCCCTGCTGTTCGTCGGACAGTTCGCCGTCGAGGAACACGTCGAGTTCTCGCAGCGTCTGGTTGCAGTCGCGGGTCGCAGTCGGCTGACCGGTTGCTTCGCTGTTCACCTCGTCGTCCATCAAACCTGCTCCTCTGCGGCCACGAGCCCCCGAGCGAGGGCGAAATCGTGCAACGCCCTCTGCATCGCTTTTCTTCCCCGATGCAACCGTGACATCACGGTTCCGATCGGGATGTCGAGCATCTCGGCGATCTCCTTGTACGAGAAGCCTTCGACGTCGGCGAGTATCACGGGCAGCCGGAAGTTGTCGGGGAGGTCTTCGAGCGCCTGCTTCACCTCGTCGTCGGGAAGCAGCGCCATCAGTGATTCCTCGGCCGACCGACTGACCGCTGCGTTCTGCAGCGCGCCGATGTTCTTGTAGAGGTAGAGGTCTTCGAAGTCACCCAGTTCGGTCTCGTCCGGCCGCCGCTGCTTCGCTCGGTAGGAGTTGATGAAGGTGTTCGTCATGATCCGGAACAACCAGGCACGAAGGTTCGTGCCCTCGGTGAACGAGTGGTAGCTCCGGTACGCCTTGAGGTAGGTCTCCTGCACGAGGTCTTCGGCGTCGGAGCGGTTGCGGGTCATGCGCAGCGCACCGGAGTAGAGCTGTGGTGCGTACTGCATCGCCTCGGCGGCGAACGTTGCCTGGTCGGCCATGGGCGGGACTGTACCGGGCCGACCCCTCGGGGTCAGGGGGTTTCCTGATTGTTCGGTTCGATCATGCGTGTCATGACGGTGTCGACCGACTCGATGAACCGGTCGAGCAGGTCGGCGAGCTCGGCACGCTCGCCGGGTTCGAACTCGCTCAGGATGTGCATCATCGCCGTCGACCGTCGAGCGGCAACGTCATCGTGTCGCCGGGCGCCCTCGGCGGTGATCCGTACGAGCACGACCCGGCCGTCCTCGGCGGAGGAATACCGCTCGACGAGGCCGTCGGCTTCGAGTCGTTGCACTGCCCGGGTGGCGGTCGAGGGATCGACGCGCAGCCGGGCGGCGAGCTCTTTCATCGGCCGGTCATTGCGGCGCGACAGCAGATCGAGGGCATCCATCTGGCCCTGTTCGAGTGGTGTCTCGCGTCCGAACAGGTAGGAGCGCAGTGCTGATGCGCCGGCGCCGCGGCGCATCTCGATCCAGGCGC
>CAVQTE010000007.1:0-13946 GCA_963716235.1 Ilumatobacteraceae bacterium
CGTCGTCGGCCTCGACGGCTCGTGGAACGCACAGCGGGCGCTCGCCGTCGCCGCCGACCTGGCTCGTTCATTCGACGTCGATCTCGCGGTGTTCCATGCGCTCGGGCTGATGACGGTGATCGAAGGACGGCACGTGCCGTCCGAGGGGCATCGCGACGACATCGAGCGGCTGTTGCGCACCGAGTGGTGCCATGCACTGCAGGGTGATCCGTCGCTGCGCTGGCGTGCCGAGATCGTGTACGGGAGCCCAGCCGACGTGCTGTTGAACCTCGGCCGTGATCTCGACGCATCGTTTGTCGTCGTCGGCTCTCGCGGCGTGGGCGACGAACAGGCGCTCGGCAGCACGAGCCATCACGTCGTGCACCACTGCGACCGCCCCGTCGTCGTGGTTCCTCCCGCCGACCGCTGACCTGAAACGCTGGGGTCGGACCCCAGCGTTCAGGTGGCGGACTTCTCGAGGATGTGGATGCCGCAGGCCGAGCCGAGGCCGATCACGTGGGCGAGGCCCACCTTGGCGCCTTCGATCTGACGGTCGCCGGCCTCGTCGCGCAGGTGATGGCAGACCTCCCAGATGTTGGCGATGCCGGTCGCCGAGATCGGGTGGCCTTTCGACTGGAGACCGCCCGACACGTTGACCGGCAGTGAACCGTCGCGCCACGGTGCCCCGGAGTTGAAGAAGTCGACGGCGCCGCCCTCCTCGCAGAGACCGAGGTTGTCGTAGTGCACCAACTCGGCGGTGGCGAAGCAGTCGTGGAGTTCGACGGGGGGATCCTCTGGCCCGATACCGGCCTGCTCATAGGCCGCCTTGGCCCACGTTGCGGGTCAGGGTGTTAACCTGGCAGGGTACGACATGAGCACCGATGCCGCACATCACTGCTGTTACACCCAAAGTCTTCTCGCCGCTCACGACAACCACTGGCAGGTGTTCGAATCATGTCGCCCATCGTCCTCGCTTCAAGGGTCGTACGCCGCCAGCGGGTTGAGCATCAGGAGTACAGGCGTGGTTCTTCTCGAAAAAATGCCATACTCCAGCCTGGGCGAACACACCAGCATTTTGTCAGTGCCCATTCGCCGAGTTGGTGGGCCCGAAAGCACCGAAGCAGCCATTCACTCAGCCACCGCCGCCGAAAACCCCACTATCGACACCGACCGCGAGCCCCATGTCGGACTCGCCGGCCTTGATCGACATGATCACCGTGCGCAGCGCCGTACCGCGCAATTTCGACACGTTGTTCTAGCCACTTGTTTCTCCCCCCCCGCCGATGCCACAACGCCCATGTCGGCCAAAGAAACCCGCCATCGGCGAGCGCGGCCATCACGGCTTCCGATGCAAGAACAACGTCGCGATCGGTGTGCTTGCCGAACTTGGTCAAGATGTCTCGCCTCACGGCCAGAGAAGGGGGGGGGGGGGGGGGGGGGGGGATCCGCCTCAAATTCACCTCGCGCTTCCCAGGCGGCGGTCGGGGGTTGTTTGCCGTTCAGGTCGGTTCAAGGCGAAGCCGATGGCTTGCGTGCCGTGGTCATCGGTGCCAAGCAAGTACGTGACTAGGCGGACGCTCATCCCGGTGCGGACGTGATCGGCATCGAGCTAGCAGGTTGCCACGCACGCTCGTGCCATACAGTCGATCACGCCGGAGACGAACGGCACCTCGACGCCGGGCGCGGCGAACGCCACGATCGTGAATCGTGCACAGTTCGCCCTCGGTTGCGATGTCGACGATGCGGAACTCGGTCTGGAAGGCACCAGGCGCAGGCATTGCGACGGTCGGAGAAACGGGCCCCACAGTTCGTGCACTCGTGGGCCACCAGGTGGGGATCGCCGTCGTCGAGTACGAGGTAGTCGACCAAGGGACGCGGGTCGGAACAGCAGTGTCAGCCATGCCCGGAGACGTACCGATCGTCGTCTCCGTGCAACGACCCGAACCGTCACACGGTGCCGGCTCAGACACGACGATTCGTCAGCGCGACGCCGGTGAGCCACGCCGGCCGGCACATCGGGCGACCGGCCGTGGTGACGCACCCATGCACGGTCACGCCGGTCGCCCGAACGCCCGGCACGCCATAGGCGTCGTCGACGGTGACGAGGTAGGCCATCTGGAACGTCGCCCTCGTCACCTCGGCGAGCGACAGGTGCACCGTGTCAACTCGTCGAACTCGAGCGGCCGGCGGTACTGCACGAACGATTCCAGAACCGGCGACTCCAATCCGGCCTCGCGCCACTCGGTGAACGGGTGACCAACGTGGCGGAGGTACTCGACGCGGTTTCTTCGAAGTAGTGCAGGTAGTTGCTGTGGTGCACGATGCCCATCGTCGGTCTCGACGAAACGGACACGGATCTGGTGGCGATACTCGTAGTCATCGGGTGACCTCGACGGATCGGCGGAGAGACGCACGCGCCGACCTTACAAGCGCCGAGGAGTTCTACAGTCGTGGCCGTGACGCCTGCAGTCGTGGCTCTCGAATCGGCCGGGATCGCCTACACCATCCACGAGTACGAACACGGCGAGGATCTGCGCGAGTTCGGACGAGAGGCCGCTGTTGCGCTCGGCCTCGACCACGACCAGGTGTTCAAGACCCTCGTGGTCGTCGCCGACGACGAGCTGGTCGTGGCGGTCGTGCCCGTGAGTTGCCAGCTCTCGATGAAGCGTGTGGCGGCTGCCGTCGGGGCGAAGAAGGCGGTGATGTGCGAGCCGGCACGTGCCGAACGCTCGTCGGGCTACATCATCGGTGGGATCAGCCCGATCGGCCAGCGCAGAAGGTTGCGCACCGTGGTCGACGAGTCGGCCGAGCTGTTCGACGTGGTCTATGTGAGCGGCGGCAGACGCGGGATGGACATCGGCCTGGCTCCGAGCGACATGGTGAACGTGCTCGATGCCGTCGTTGCCCCGATCACTGGCTGAGTCGACGCGCAGGGTGTCGCATCAATGCTTCGATGCGAGCCACGCGGGTTCGCGCCGGAGGATGTGATGCGCCGAGCCTGGCCCGCCAGCCGATCGGCCGGCCGCCGGACCCTCCAGCGAGTAGTTGGCGCAGGGCACTTGCGAGCTCGCGCCCGAACCCCATGCGAACGGCACGTCGATCTGCCTCGTACTCCGACGAGTGCCCGACCAGGTTGGCGAGGGCGTCGCTCCCGCGCAATGCGGCCGTGAAGATCCACGAGACACCGTTGATGACGACCGCGATGACGTTGCCGACCGCCGAGATCAGCGGCGATTCGCGTCCGAAACTCCCGGCCGCAGCGTGGGCGACGTTCTCCAGGTAGAACCCGATGCGTGCCAGGAGCACGACTGGCGCCGACAGCCAGTGCCCGATGGTGATCGCCACGGTGTGCAACCCGAGGTGGTGGCTCAACTCGTGGGCGAGCACGCCACGCAACTGCCCCTGTGACAGTTCGTCGACGGCGTAGGTCGTCACGACGACGAGATGTCCCCCGCAGGCGAACACGTTCAGTTCGTCCGACGGGAGGACGCGCACGACAAACCGGCTGGGGGGAAGGTCGTTGGCCTGCGCGATCCGTGCCCACAGCGGTTCGATGACGGCAGCTTCGTCGGCCGTCGGCCGACGGGCGCCGAGCAGGGGAGTGAGCACCAGTACCTGGATCGGTCGCACGAACAGCCCGAGTCCGGCCACCAGGAAGGCCAGCACGAACCACGAGTAGGACAGCGTGGTCGCCCAGCCGATCGGCAGCCAGATCACGAACAGCGCGAGCAGGCTGAAGGGGACGATTGCAACGACGGGCGTGAACGCCCAGATCGCGCCACGGTCGACGCGTCGGGCGCCTCGGTGTGCTCGCATAGCGGTGGCCAGAATACGCAACGTGGTCGGCGCTCACTCGCGGTCTGGTGTTGTTCAAGATCGGCGCGTTCCCTCGCCTGCCGGTTTCGCTGCGAGTTACTGTCGGTTGTTCGGCCATGAGCATGGGCCACAGAGAACGTGAGCGAGGACAACCGGTGCAGAAGACCACGACGACGGAATCGACGATCGCACAGCAGCAGGTCCGTTTGCTGTTGGACGAGTCGGCATCGTGTCGGGCGGACGACGCCGACCGGGCTCGACAACTCGCGCTCGACGCACGCGTTCTGTCTCGTGCCCACCACCTCCGTGAGACGGAAGCCGAAGCGCTCTACCAGCTGGCAGCCATCGCCCATCAGCGAGGGCGCACCGAGTACACGTTTGCTCTTGCCTCCGAAGCGGTCGAGTTGTCGGAACCCAATGAGATCAGCCTCACGCTCGCATGGTCGCTCCATCTGATCGGCGTCGTCTACTACCAGGCGAGCAACTATCCCGGCGCGCTGGATCACTGCCTCCAGGCCTTGCAGATCTATCGGGCAACCGATCACGCCATCGACGAGGGCCGAATCCTCCACTCGATCGCTGCGATCTACCAGTCGATGGCCGACTACAGCCGAGCGATCAGCACCTACGAGAACGCCCTGGCGGTCAACGAACCGTTGAACCGACCTGACGTCGACGCCATGGTCCTCGGCAACCTCGCCCGCATTCGTGGACGTCGCGGCCAACATGTCGAGGCGGTCAACCTCGGGCGCCGCGCGGTCGAGTTGGCGCGGGTCCACGCCCCCCAGCTCGTCGGGAGCCTCCTCGCCGACCTCGCCGAAGCGCACGTCGGTCTCGCCGATCACGACGCCGCAGCTGCCTGCTTCGCCGAGGCTCGCCGGGATTGGGACACACGATCGATCGACGGCACCCCCCTCAGCCCCACCGAGCAGCTCGGTGTCATGGTGTCGGAGGGGCGCGTCGCGCTGCGAAGCGGTCAGGTCGACACAGCAATCGCCACGCTGCTCGCCGCACTCGATCTCGCCGACCGCACCGACGATCGCGAACTCGAACTCGAAGTGCACGATCTCCTGGCCATCGCCTACAAGCAGGCCGGTCGCCACGCCGAGGCACTCGAGCACCGTGAGCGGCATTTCGCCCTGCATCGTGAGGTCTTCAACGACGAGACGGATCTGCGGCTTCGCACCGTCCAGGTCGCTCACGACAACGAGACCGCTCGCCAACTTGCGGAGATCACACGTCTCAAGACCGCCGGGCTGGTGGCCGACTATGCAGCGACCCACGCCGACGTCGACGCCTACCACCTCGAGGCGTTCGAGCGGGTCGCTGCGCTGGCCGAGTTCCGTGGTGGCAACACCACCAAACACACGAGCGCCGTTGGTGACCTCGCAGCCGAGATCGGCCATGCGATCGGCCAGCAACCCGAATGGTGTGAGCGGCTACGGCTCGCGGCGCGCCTGCACGACATCGGCAAGGTTGCGGTGTCCGACACGGTGCTGCTCAAGCCGGGCCCGCTCACGGTCGAGGAGTACCACGAGGTCAAGCAGCACACGGTGCTCGGCCGGCGGCTGCTCGCCGGGGTGTCCACCGAACTCTTCTCGCTGGCCGCCGAGGCAGCGTGGTCACACCACGAGTGGTGGGACGGCTCGGGCTATCCGAACGGTCTCAACGGGTTGGCGATTCCGCTGGCGGGTCGCATCGTCGCGATTGCCGACGTCTTCGACTCACTTGCGACGCGCCGGGTCTACAAGCGGGAATGGAATCTCGCTGAGTCGGTGCGCTTCGTGATGTCGGGGTCGGGCTCGCAGTTCCAACCCGACCTCGTCGACGCGTTCGTCAAGGTGATGATCGCCCGCCACCCAGAGCTGGTCGACGAACTCCGCTGAGATACGCGAGTTGAGACCCGGCGGTTGAGACGAGGGGTCAGGGTCGGTTCAAGGTATGAAAGGGAGTGTAGATGTTGTTGGCGGTGGCCCAGTTGAGTGATCGGCGTGGGATGGTGTTGATCCGTCGTTCGATGGTTCGCAGGTCTCGGGTGGTGTAGACGGACAGGTCAGTGCTTTTGCCGACGTAGCGGCGCACGAGTGCGTTGCCGTTTTCGTTGGTGGGCCGTTGCAGGGTGCTTTGGGTTCCGCGAAGTAGATGTCGATCCCGCCTCGCTGCGGGAGCTCCAGGTGGCGGGCCATCTCTGAGCCCTGGTCCCACGTAGTGTCAAACGCAGATGGGATGGGATCCGTCGCAGCGTTGTGATCGGCGCATCGAGGACACCATCGGCGTTCTTGGCGTGCGGCAACTAGGTGAGCGCGCGTCACGCGACGCTCGGTCGAACAGTGTGGCGATCGCGGACCGGTTGTAGGCGCCACGATCAGGTCGCCTTCGAGATGGCCGACCTCGATACGTTGCGCAGCGATCTCGGGGCGCAGCCCGATCAGGTTGAACGATCCCAGCGAATGTGTTGCCACCACTGGGCTTCGACCTCGGTGTTTGCGGCGACGACGCTTGAGATGCAACCCCACGTGCAGCCGGCGACAAGACCGCTACCCGTCGAGTAGACAGCCTGGTAGATGCATTCATGACTGATCGACACGACCCGGTCGTACACGCCTCGAGCAAGCTCGATCGAGATCGTCATCGGGGAGTCCTTCGCCTTCAAGCGTTTGGTGACATGAGCAGCAACTCTCGATCGCCGAAAGCTTGGGGAGCTTGGGACGTGACCGTTGCTGATCGGCCCGACGCTGCGCATCGGTGGCGCAATAGACGCTGCGGCCACCATTGCGGCAGATCTCGGCATTGACCGTGCAGCGATGCCGACCCAACGCCTCGCCAATCACATGATCGGAATCACCTCGCTCGATGCCAACACGAATCTCTACACGATCACGCAACGTCAATGGTCGTGCTGGCATGCTGGAACCTCCACCGGTCGGGTTTGTGTGAGACAGCGGGCATCCTTGCCCGTATCGCTACCTGACCGGTGGAACCCACGACTCAACTGCAGCCGTCACCCCTTGAACCGACCCAGACCCCGCGTCTCATGTGAGGGCGCTCGCAACCCAACGTCGGACGAACGCTGCGAGATCGTCGACGGTGACGTCGTCGCCGAGGCGTCCGTTGCGGTAGGAGTTGGAGAACGACGACACCGCGCCGAGCACGCCGACGGCGACGAGGCTCGACGGTGCATCCGCGATGTGGCCCGCCCGTTGACCCTCCTCCACGAGGCGTCGCACGTCGTCGAGGTACACGCCGGCACCTTCGTCGAGCACGTCGGCGACATCAGGATCGGTGCGCTCCACGTCGAGCAACGCGAAGTACGCAGCATGGGCGGCCATGAATCGCACACTCGCTTCGGCTCCGTCGGCGATCCGCGTGACCGCGTCGGCTGCTGGGTCGAGCGCGGCGCCCTGCGCGCGTCGCAAGCGGAGTCGCATCGTTCGAACGAGCTCCGCGAACAGCGCTCCCTTGGTCGGGAAGTACCAGTAGAAGAGCCCCTTGGCGACGCCGGCTGCCGCGCAGATGTCGACGATGCGCGTCGCCGCGTAGCCCCGGTCGGCGAAGAGTTCGGCGGCGGCATCGAGCAGCTGCTGCTTGCGTTCGAGACCGTGTTCGGTGTGTTGGCGGTCGTCGTTCGGCGCTGCGTGTTCGAGGGCGCCGGAGTTCGTCACGCCGACAGTCCAACCGATCTTGACCCGCGGGTCAAGACGGTGCGGCGGTGCGGGGTACGATCGGCCGCGATGGCCGGCACCCGTGACGAGCGCATCTCGCTGCGGGCCCGCAACGACAAGTGGCAGAACATCCCGCTGCGCATCGAGATGTCCGAGTGCATCAACTGCGATGCCTGCCTGCGGCACTGCCCACCGCACTTCGGTGCGATCTTCAACCACGGCGCCGACGTGATCATCATCCCCGAGCTGTGCAGCGGCTGCGACAAGTGCCTGCCCGTGTGCCCGGTCGACTGCATCTACCCGGATCCCGACTGGCAGGCCACCACCATCCCCGCCGACTGGTGGGACGAACCCCTCGGCCCCAACGACCCCTACCGCTGACGTACACGATGTGTCGGACACATCGTGTACGAATTCGAACATTGGGCGGGTGAGGGTCCCGGACGGCCCCCGACCGGGTAGAACGTGGGCAATGACGACGCCAGCAGTCCTGCCCGGAGCCGAGCCCATGTCGCACGAGGGGACGACCGATGTCGGCGTGCTCGTGCTGCACGGATTCACGGGGAACCCATCATCGATGCGGACGCTCGCCGAGGCGATGGCCACCCTCGGACATCACGTCGAGATGCCGAGGCTCCCCGGACACGGAACGACGATCGACGACATGCTCGACACCGGGTGGGCCGACTGGACCGCCGAGGTCGCCGCGGCACATGCACGACTCACCGGTCGCGTCGAGACCGTTGTCGTGATGGGGTTGAGCATGGGCGGCAGCCTGACGCTGTGGTCCGGGCTGACGCTCCCCGGCGTCGCCGGACTCGTGTGCGTGAATCCGGCCACGATGGCGCAGCCCACCGAGGTGATCGAGATGATCGGTGAGATGGTCGCCGATGGGACCGAGATCGCACCCGCAATCGGCGGCGACATTGCGGATCCCGACGCTGTCGAGATCGCCTACGACGGGGTTCCCCTGCGGGCGATGCTGTCGCTGATGAACGACGGACTGATCCCCATGGCGGACCGCTTCGGCGAACTCACGATGCCGCTGTTGCTGATCACGTCGCGCCAGGACCATGTGGTCGAGCCGGCCAACAGCGAACACCTTGCCGCGACGTTCGGCGGCGACGTCGAGCACGTGTGGCTCGAGCGCAGCTATCACGTGGCGACGCAGGACTACGACGCCGACGACATCAACCGGCTCGCGGGCGAGTTCGTCGCTCGCGTCACGGCGGGCTGATCATGCTCGCCAGTATCCCGAGCCCATCGTTCAACTCGATCGACATCGGTCCACTCAGCCTCAACCTGTACGGGCTGATGATCGCGCTCGGCGTGATCGCGGCGGTCTGGTTGTTCGGCAGGCGCCTCGAGGAACGTGAGGTCGGCACGAAGGACGATGCGAGCGCCATCGCCATCTGGGCCGTGCTGGCCGGAGTCATCGGCGCGCGGCTCTATCACGTCGTCACCGACTACGACCGGTTCCGCAACAACTGGGGTGAGATCCCAGCGATCTGGAACGGTGGCCTCGGCATTCCCGGCGGGCTGCTGTTCGGCACCCTCGTGGGCATGTACGTCGCCAAGCATCGGGCGATCCCCATCGCGGTGGCGGCAACGTGCGCTGCGCCGGCCATTGCGCTCGCCCAGGCGATCGGTCGATGGGGCAACTATTTCAACCAGGAGTTGTACGGCCGCCCGACAGGTCTGCCCTGGGCACTCCGCATCGATCCGCAACACTTCGATACGGACGTGTACGTGATCGGCACGACCTTCCATCCGACGTTCCTGTACGAATCGTTGTGGAGCCTCGGGCTGTGCTTCGTGCTGCTCTGGATCGACAAGCGCTGGCGGCCCGCACCCGGCCAACTGTTCGTCATGTACGTCATGGGCTACGGCATCGGCCGGTTCTGGGTCGAGAGCATCCGCATCGACCACGCCGACACGATCGCGGGCCTTCGAGTCAACCAGTGGGTCGCCCTCGCTGCGGTGATCATCGGTGGCATCGTGCTGGCGTGGATGCGTCGGCATCCGATCCCCGAACCGGTGATCGACCAGCCACAGGCCGACGATGATCTCGATGATCTCTCGAAGGTGCCCGATGTCGAGGCGGCACACTCGGGCGATGACGAGATCGCGCCGTCCGACCCCGACGACGAGCCCTGACGTCGCTGACGCTCAGGCGACGAGTCGCGCCCGGTTTCGGCGTCGAACAGGTGGACGCCGGTCGGCTTGGGCACCAGGCTCACCTGATCGCCGGCGCGCAGGCTGCTGAGCCCGTCGGTCCGCGCGACGACCTCGTGGCCGCTGTTGAGCGTGACGCAGTACAGGAACGCCTCGGACCCCAGTTCCTCGACGAACTCGACCGTGGCATCGAGGCCGCCGGTGGTTCCGATGTCGAGGTCGTTCGGGCGGACGCCGATCGTGACGGCTGGCGACGTGAGCGCGCTGCGTTGCGAGGGCGACAGCGGCACGGTGAGCGATCCGTAGGTGGCTCCCCCCTCCGTGGTGGTCGCCACCAGGAGATTCATCGCCGGCGATCCGATGAAGCCGGCAACGAACGAATTGACCGGGTCGGTGAACAGGTCCCTCGGCGTTGCGCACTGCTGGAGCACGCCATCGAGCATGACCGCCACACGATCGCCCATCGTCATCGCCTCGATCTGGTCGTGGGTGACGTAGACGGTTGTCACGCCGAGCTGGCGCTGCAACGCTGCGATCTGGGTGCGTGTCTGCACGCGGAGCTTCGCGTCGAGGTTCGAGAGCGGTTCGTCCATGAGGAACACCTGCGGTTCGCGAACGATCGCTCGCCCCATCGCCACTCGCTGGCGCTGGCCGCCCGAGAGATTCGCCGGCTTGCGATCGAGGAGTTCCTCGAGATCGAGGATGCGGGCAGCTTCGGCGACCCGGGCCGCACGTTGCTTCTTGCCCATCTTCTTGACCTTCAGGTGGAAGCCGATGTTCTCGGCCACGGTCATGTGCGGGTACAGCGCGTACGACTGGAAGACCATGGCAATGTCGCGATCCTTCGGCGCCACGAACGTGACGTCGCGGTCGCCGATGAACACGTATCCCTCGTCGATCGGCTCCAGGCCGGCGAGCATCCGTAGCGTCGTCGACTTGCCACAACCCGAGGGGCCGACGAGGACGAGGAATTCGCCGTCGCCGATCTCGAGGTCGAGGTGATCGACCGCGGGCGCCTCGGATCCCGGGTACATCCGGCTCGCTCCTTGAAACGTGACGGTGGCCAATGAGTCCTCCTGCGATCTGGGTGCGTGTGCGTCGCAACCTCTGCTACGTCCTCATCTTGGCCGTTGGTGGGAGGCATTGCCACACATGCTCAACTGTGTCGGTGTCCGAACTCGTAGCACTGGCCGGCCGATCGTTCGATGTGGTGGTCGATGTGGCCGGTGGTGTTCCGACGGTCGTCCACTGGGGTGCATCACTGGGGGCCGACGTCGATCTCGCGGCAATGGCCGGGGCGCTCGACCGCCCGGAAGTGGCGGGTGCGGTGGCTCAGGTGGCCCCGGTCAGCGTGGTGCCACAGCACGCCGACGGCTTCCCTGGCCGGCCGGGGCTGATGGGGCGGCGAGCGGGTGGTCGCTCGTGGTCGCCTCACTTCGTCACGGTCTCGCATCGCCGGGAGGGTCAGGTGTTGATCGTCGAGTCGATCGACGAGCGAGCCCAACTCGGGCTGCTGACCACGATCGAAGTCGGCGACGCGCTGACGGTGACGGCAACGCTGACCAACACCGCGGCGCGCCGGTACTCCCTCGACGCCCTGACGATCACGCTTCCACTGCCGCCTCACGCCGACGAACTCCTCCGATTCGATGGTCGTTGGGCACGCGAGTCCAGCCGGTCCGGTTGCCGTGGGCCGACGGATCGATGCTGTCGGAGAACCAGCGAGGGCGCACGTCGCACGAACGTGTGCCGTTGCTGTTCGCCGGCACCCACGGCTTCGGCGAATGGAGCGGCGAGGTGTGGGGAGTCCATGTGGCATGGAGCGCGAACCACACCATGCTCGTCGAGCGACTCGCCGACGGCCGCCGATACGTGCAAGGCGGCGAGCTGCTGCACCCCGGCGAGATCGTTCTCGAACCCGGCGAGTCGTACTCCACGCCAGTGGTCGTGGCGGTGTACTCCGACGGAGGCCTCACTCCGGCCACCTGGGGATTCCATCGACGCGGTCGAGCCCGGCACATCCGACCACTCCACGACCGGTCCTGCTGAACACCTGGGAGGCCGTCTACTTCAACCACGACACCGAACGGTTGTGTGCGCTCGCCGACGTGGCCGCGTCCGTCGGTGTCGAGCGGTTCGTACTCGACGACGGATGGTTCGGGTCGCGCCGCGACGACACGTCGGGGCTCGGCGACTGGTGGGTGTCGCCCGATGTGTACCCCAACGGTTTGGCGCCGCTCATCGACCACGTCACCGGACTCGGGATGGAGTTCGGGATCTGGGTCGAGCCCGAGATGGTGAACCCCGACAGCGAGCTGCTGCGGGCGCATCCCGAGTGGGCCCTGGTGACCGACGGGTACGAACCGGTGCTCGGCCGCAACCAGCTGGTGCTCGACCTCGCTCGTCCCGAGGCGTTCGCGCACGTCCTCGGGTTGCTCGATGCGCTGCTTCGCGATCACGACATCTCCTCCGTGAAGTGGGACATGAACCGCGACCACGTGCAGGGGTCGGGAGCCGACGGCGCCGCGGGAACGCATCGCCAGACCGTGGCGCTCTATGCACTGCTCGACGAGTTGCGGGTACGGCATCCGAGGGTCGAGTTCGAGTCGTGTGCGAGCGGTGGCGGTCGGGTCGACCTCGAGATCCTGCGACGAACCGAGCGGGTGTGGACGAGCGACTGCAACGATGCGCTCGAACGTCAGACGATCCAACGTGGTGCCTCGATGCTGATCCCGCCCGAGGTGATGGGTGCGCACGTCGGCCCGACCCGTGCCCACACGACCGGACGGGTGCACACGCTCGCGTTCCGGGCGGCGACGGCGTTGTTCGGGCACCTCGGGGTGGAGTGGGATGTCACGAAGATCGACGGGCCCGATCGCGACGCGCTCGCAGCGGCGATTGCTCTGCACAAGCAGTTCCGATCGCTCCTGCACAGCGGCGACACGGTGCGCTTCGATACCGAGGTGTCGTATTGCGCTCACGGTGTCTACACGCCGGACCGCTCAGAAGGCCTCGTTTCGTTCGCTCAGCTGACCACGGCGCCGAGCCTCACGCCACCGGCGCTCCGACTGCCGGGGCTCGATCCGGATCGCACGTACCGGGCTGAGCATGTCGCGCTGCCACGTGAACGGTGGGGTCTCGCCGCCGGTCAACCGGCGTGGCCCGCGAACGGCGTGGAACTGACGGGCCGCCAACTGGCCGTTCATGGACTGCGGCCGCCGGTGCTGCACCCCGAGTCGGCCGTGCTGTTCCACCTCCGAGCCGTGTGACCCCCCAACGGGCGGACCGCCGTCAGAGGTGTTTGAGGGCTTCCCGGCGGGTCAGGCCGGAGAACTCGTGGCTCTCGACGAACGCTCGGACGGCGTCGGGATCGGTACGGGCGTACTGACGAAGCGCCCAACCGATCGCCTTGCGGATGAAGAACTCGGTGTCGCGGGCACGCCGGAGCCGTACTCGAACAACCGGTTGGTGTCGGTGTCGGCGCCCCAGCGGAGCTGGTGGAGGATCGCCGAACGCGCGAGCCAGATGTCGTCCCCCTCGATCCAACGGTCCGTCGCCGTGGCCAATGTGCGGTCGGCTCTCACGAGTCCGCCGATGCACCACACGGCGAGGCCATCGACGGTGTCCCACCACGAACGAGCGGTGATCAAAGCCTCGAGGTCGTCGAGGTGATGCGACTAAAGAGAGTCTCGGCCACGTTGGCGTCGAACGCGTCGGCGCCGACGTACTGGAACTCGCGCTCGGGCTCGTTCCAACAGTTGTGGGCGAACGCCATGAGTTCGTCGCCGGTCGCTCGACGAGCTCGAGCCATCGTCGGCTTCGTCGCCAGCCGGGGCGGCACGGTTTTGATCCCCATGAACTCGAATTGATGCTTCATGTAGGCGGCCATCGGAGGTGCCGCCGTCGGATCGGCGACCGCGTCGAGGTCGCGCCGAAGCGCCTCCATCGAGATCATCACCGCACAGCCTGGCGTCACCGCGCCGGCGTCGCCACACCGCGGAAACGAACTGGCGGCTCGCCGATCTCCTCGGCGTAGTGGGCGCCCCAGCCGGCGATCCGCGCAATGGCGAAGATCGGCGTGTTCGGCTCGAGTCCGGCCACCCTCGTGAGGGCCCCGAGCGCGAGATCCACGTTGGGTTGGTGCGACATCACCCGTCCGGCCTCTGTGACGACGGCGTCGACAACCCCCACTGCGTCGGGGTCGAGCCGACGCACACAGTCGAGCAATGGAGGGAACCTCGGATCGATGCCCCGATAGACCTTGTGGCCGAACCCGGGGACGGGGCGACGGTCGGATCGCAGCTGGGCGATGAC
>CAVQTE010000008.1:0-127185 GCA_963716235.1 Ilumatobacteraceae bacterium
CTCGTTGACGATCCAGTCGCCGTTGCCGCAGACGTGGTGGCCCTCACGGGTGAGGTTGTCGATGCGGGTCCCATCAGTCGACGTGAGCTGATCGAGTCGTTCACCACCGCCGACTTCGGGCCGATTCTCGCCGACACGACGGCGGCGCAGTTGTCCGACCTGCAGCTCGAGTTCGGCGTCGCCGGTCTCAGCCCAGCAGATCTCCGGGCTATCGAGGTGCCCGTGACGGCTCGACTGGTCGAACGAGTTGACCATCGAGCCCGGGTTGAGGTGTGGTCGGTGATGGCGGTCTCTGTCGAACGTTCTGGCGGAGCACGTGAGGTGTGGCGGACGGTGGGCGTCGATCTCGACCTCGTCGAGGGGGAGTGGCTGGTCGACGGCTGGCACTCAACCCTCGGTCCGACTCCGGCTCTCGCGCCGGAGGCGCCGGTCTCGCCCGCAGGTGATGTCGCAGACGTTCTCGCATGGGACGCCGCTCGGGGCGGTCGGGGCTGATGTGGCCGTTCCCGAACCCGCTCGACTTGTTCGGGGATGTCGTCGGAGATGTCGCTGGATGGGCGTGGGACAAGGTGATTCAAGGCGTGTATACGTGGTTCGCCGTGCGGTCTGCTGATGTTGATGGAGTGGGTGTGGGGAGTGCTCGACTCTGCCACCACTCCGAACCTCACTGCGAACTGGTTCCAGGACGGCCTCGTTGCGCCGCTGGCCGGAATCTCCCTGGCGATCGTGGTGGCCATGATGCTCGCCACCGCAATCCAAGCGGGGTTCGGTGGCAGACCCGAACTGATCATCGACGCATTGAAGGAGGGTCCCAAGGCAATCGTCGCCACCGTCGTGACTGTCTTCGTCGATGGACATCCTGATCCGTGGTGCTGATGTGATCTCTGACGTTGCATGGCAGGCGGGACGAGACGACACCCAGCGGGTTATGGACACCGTTGGCGCTGACGATCGGGTCCGCCGGCGGGCTTGCCGGCACCTTCCTCGGGCCGCTGGCGATGTTGTTCGGGATGATCGGTCTGCTGGTCATCTCGGTCGTGCTTGTTCATGCGATCGGCGCTGCTCTACCTCGTCGCAGCGTTCGCTCCGATCGTGTGGGCGTCGGCGGTGTCGCCGGTGATGCGCGGTTCCGGTCGCCGCTTGGTCCACGTCACCGTGGCGCTCGTCCTCGCCAAGCCGGCGATCACGATCAGTCTCGTGGTCGGCACGAAGCTGATGTCCAGCGCCGGAACGCCAGGGCTCGACGGAGCAGCTGTCGATGGCGCAGCCGCACTTGGCACGCTCGTGACCGGCTTCGCTTGCTTCGCGATCGGTGGGCTCTCGCCGTGGGTCGTCTATCGACTGCTGCCATCGGTCGAGCAGGCTGCGGTGTCGTCGGGCATCGTGAGCGGTTGGGGCCGCACCGGGATGACGGCCGTTCAGGCCGGGCTGATGGCGAAGTCCCTCGGCGCCAGCGCGGCTGGCTCAGCCGCCACACGAGCGGTTTCCCAAGGGGGTCGCTCGGCCGGGGGAGCCGTCGGCGGGGGAGCGGTGGGTGGCGGCGCCACATCGATGGCGTCCGGTGGCGCGGGAGCGATGGACGCGGGCAACGGCCCTGCGAGTAGCGCGTTGCGGCGGCCGCCGATTCCGCCCGATACAACTCCGCCTCGACCAGCGCCCACGCCGCCGGTGTCTCCATCGCGTTCGGATGAACGAGAGCTGGAGGAACAGCCGTGAATCAGAGTCCGTCCCGCCTGTACCGGTTCAGTACGGGCGGCCGAGCCGGTGTGCTCCTCGGGATGTCGCTTCGTCAGGCGCTTCCGATCGTGATCGGCGTGTTGTTCCTGACCGTGATGCTCATGGTGCAGCTCCCGCTCATCGGTCTGCTCGGCCCACTTGCGGGCTGCATCGTGTCGTTCGGTCGCTGGCATCGTGCGCCGCTGTTCGAGGCCGCGGTGCCGGGCGTCGCCATGGCGTGGGCGCGCTGGCGCAAGCGTTCGACATGGACGAGGAGTTCCCTCACCGGCTCGAACAACGAATCGATCGATGACCTCCCCGCTGCGCTGTCGGGACTCGAACTCCTCGATGTGGCCGACACCTTCCTCGCGCAACAGCGATCGATCGGGGTGGTCGCCGATCGCCGAGCCGGCAGTCTCTCGGTCGTCCTCGCCGTCCGAGGCAGTGGGTTCCCCGTGGCCTCGCTCGCCGAACAGGACGCCCTCGTTGGCGTTTGGGGAAACGCGCTCGCGCCTCTGGCACGTGCCCGATGTCTGGTCTCACGTGTGACCTGGCAGGAATGGACGCATCCGGTCGGCATGGACGGGCATCGCCAGTTCCTCCAGTCGTGCGCGCCGATCGCGCTCGAGACGACTGCTGGCTGCGACTACGAACAACTGCTGGTCGAGCAGTCGCCCTTCACGATTGCGCACGAGGTGCTGCTGACGATCACCGCCGACCTTCGCCGAGTTCGATCCCGAAGAGGTGTCGGCGTCGAGCAGGTGGCCGTCGACGGACTTATCGATGAGGTGCGCCAACTGACCGCTCGCCTCGAGACCGCCGGGATCTCGGTGCCGGGACCGTTGTCGCCCGTGGAGATAGCGCAGGCCATCCGGTGCCGCTCGGATCCCGCGAGGGCGTTGGCGTCGCTCCCGGCAGAGTCGTCACTGGCAGTTGCCACACGCCGCCACGCCCACCAGTGGGGACCGATGGCCGTCGAGCCAGGACTGGCTCCACGTTCGAGTTGACGGGTGCACCCACCGCTCCTACTTCGTCGCCTCGTGGCCGATGCTGCCGGTGCGGGCTGACTGGATGGGTCCGCTCCTCACCGTTGATGGTGCTACCCGGACCGTCACGATCGTGATGGAGCCGGTTGCGTTGACCGCAGCGGCACAGGACGCGAACCGTCAGCTGACGTCGATCGAGGCCGACCAGCAGCAGAAGGAACGTCACGGCTTTCGCCTCACCGCGAGAGAGCGCCGCCGTCACGACGACGTCGAGGCCCGCGAGCACGAACTCGCCGAAGGCCACCCGCTGTTTCGACACGTCGGACTGGTGACGGTCACGGCCCCGAACCTCGACCTCCTCGATGAGCGGCCGCCACCGTCGAACAGGCAGCGGCACAGTCGATGCTCGACCTGCGTCCGCTGGCTGCCCGCCAGTCGGAAGGCTGGGTGGCGTCACTGCCGCTCGGCAGGTCTGTCCGCCAGGGCAAGTGGTGACGCCGGACGACGTCTTCCGGCCTCGAACCGTGCGCGGGAGTGTCAGATAGCCACGCCCGGGCGAGCTGGTCTGGTTGATCAGGCGCCGTCGACTGACCGGTGGCGGTGGCGGTGCGAGACGAAGAGGCCGTGGCGATGTAACTCGACCTTCACCGTGACGACGCTCACCGCATGCTCCGCAGCGATCCGAGTGATCGGCCACCGATTGCGGATCGCCGAGACCAGGTACGAGTGCGGCAGTGCCGGCGTCGTGTCGATGAAGACGTCGACTTCGGCGAGCCACACGGCAGCAGTCGTGGAGGCGATACCAAACCGTTGGCCGACACCTCGTAACGTCCCCTCGGCGTCCCAGGCGGCCCGCAGCTCGTCTGCCGTGGGCCGCTCTTTCTTGTGACCTCGCTCGTAGAAGCGAGTCGAGCTCGCCGGGTCGATCCCGGCTCGCTCATACGCAGTCGTGACAGTGCCGGCACTGACCTCCAACTCGGCCGCAACAGCGCGGCTCGAACCCCGATCGACAGCGCTTCCGAGCCAGCCGGTGTCAGCGAGCTGGGGGCGACGAAGCTTTAGGGCTCCGGGCTCGGTTCGGCGCTCGATGCCGTGGCGGTCCATCGCCGCATAGACCGTGCGTGACGCGACTCCCAGCTCCGTGGCGATCTGTACGGCGGTCTGAGTTCGGTAGCGCTCACGAAGCCACGCCGGATCGTCGAGCACCCGGGCGCTCGGCGGCCGCCGATTTCGATTGCGTGGGAGCCGGTCGATTCCGTGACGAATGAGTGCTCGCCGAACTGTTGCGGTTGAGACACCGATCCGGTCGGCGATCTCGGCCAACGACGCCGACCAGTACCCGTCCTTGAGCACGTCGGGGTCATCGAGGATGGCATTGCTGCGACGAGGCGGAGCCACGGCTCCATCTTTGCCTCACCCACCCCCGTCGCCGGAGACGCAACCCGCATCTGAGGCGGCTCGCATAGCGCCCCCATGGGGCCGACCGACGGACTAATCGTCCAGCTGTCGTCCGTTCTGGGTGCCGACGAGTAAACAGATTTCCAGGGATCCACCGGATCGGACCCGTTGAGGGACATGGCCGATCCAACTCGTCCTTCCGCCGTCGCCACCGACGCGACGTCCCACGCGTCCCGGCAGTCATTGCGTTCAGCCCCTTGCACCGGTCGACGCCCGGGATCGTCGTCGTGGCTGCCTCCGGGTGTGCCGCTGGAGTGGCAGCGCTCGACGATGGCGCACCTGTCGTCGGTGTACCCGTTCCATGCCGATACCGGCTTCGGAGACCGCGGCGTGTTCATCGGAGCGAACGTCACCGGTGGCATGTCGGGCTTCTTCTTCGACCCGTTCGAGTTCTACACGCAGGGCCACCTGACGAATCCGAACATGATCGTGATGGGCTCGGTCGGGTTCGGGAAGTCCGCAACGGTCAAGGCCTTGGTCCGGCGCCTCAAGGCGGTGTACGGGCCAGACCGGTACCTCGCGATCGTCGACCCCAAAGGGGAGTACGGCCCCGTCGCCGACGATCTCGGTCTGACGGTGATCAAGCCGTACCCGGGCGGACGCGACCGGATCAATCCGATGGAGCCCGGCGCAGGGGACCTCGACGGGAGCGTGGTGGCGCGTCAGAACCTCGCCGGGCAACTGGTGGGCGGCGTGCTTGGACGTGAGCTGAGCCCGATCGAGGACGCCGTGCTCGGCTGGGCGATCGAACGGCGCTGCCGGGAGACGCTGAGCTTCACGTTGCGGGATCTGTGCAGCGAGGTGAGCGATCCTCCGGATGAGCTCGTCAGGATGTCGCGTCACTCGCCGCTCGAGCTGGCCCGTGCAACGGCTCCGGTGGCTTTCGCGCTCGACAAGTTGTGCTCCCGCACGTTGCGGGGGATGTTCGATGGCGAGACGACAGTCGACATCGACTGGGAGCGGGGCCCAGGTGTGGTGCTGGACCTGTCGGCCGTGTACGGCAACACCGAGGCGCTCCCTTTGGTGATCGCCGCCGCAACGCACTGGCTGACCGGAGCGCTGCGAGGTCGGCCGGATCGGCGTTCGGTGCAGGTGATCGACGAGGCGTGGACCGCGGTTCGTCACGGAGCGGGCTACTTCCAGTCGTCGCTCAAGCTGTCGCGGGCGCACGGCGTCGCGACGGTGCTGGTGTGTCACCGTCCGTCGGATCTCACCGCCCAGTCGGATGACGGAACTGCTGCTTCGAAGATCGCTGCCGGACTGCTCTCGGACATCCAGACCCGAGTGCTGCTGCGGCAACCACCCGAACAGATCGCCGACGCGACGGCGCTGTTCGATCTGACCGAACGCGAACGGGTGTGGCTCGGACAGCTCGTGCCGGGCCGGGCGATCTGGCGAGTCGGCGCTCGTTCGGCCGTCGTCCAGACGATCCTCACCGCCAACGAACGACGCTTGTACGACACCGACCAGGGAATGCAGTCCCGCGGCGACACGGCGGCAGGGCATGGCAGCGCCGCATGAGGTCCGCGCCCGATGGAACATCGCCGACGTGCTCGATCGGACCGACCTGTCGATGCTGCTCGACGAACTCGGAACACCGTCGACTCGCGTCGGGCCTGGTCGCCGGTGGCACTGCCCGATGCCCGACCACGACGACCACCGAGCATCGGTCACGATGCACCGAGACGCGACGCGGACACGAACGATGGCGGTGCTGGTCCGGCGATCACCGGGGAGATGCGGTGGATCTCGTGATGGCGGTCACGAACCGTGACCGGTCTGACGCCGTCGACTGGCTCGCCCAGAAGGCCGGCATGGTCCCGGACCGACCGATGCCGCCGATCAAGCCGAAGCTCGCGCCGGCTCAACCCGAAGCAGCGCTCGTGATGGATCCGCTGGTCGAACGCTACGTCCACGCCTGCGCTCGGATCATCGACAAGACCGGCGGTCGCGAGGTGAGGAACTGGCTCCACGACCGCGGGATCCACGACGACACGATTCGTGCCAATCTGATCGGCGCCGACCCGGGGCGCTCGACGATGCGACGCGGTCGAGGCCTGCCCTACGGAATCGCCGTCGCTGCCACGTTCCCGGTGTTCGATCCCGCCGGCAATCTCACCTACGTGCAGGCCCGGTACCTCGAACCCGACGCAGCGGGCCGCAAGTACGACAACCCGTCGGCGGCACTCGCTCCGCACCCCCGTCTGGGGTACGCCGTGTCGCCGGTTCAACCTCGACAGGCACCGCTCCTCGTCTGCGAGGGGATGCCCGACGCCCTCATCGCCGCGCAGGCCGGCTTCCAAGCGGTCGGGCTGTTGGGCGCGCACACGCCCGACGACGCAGTGGCCGCACGACTCGCCAACTACGCGGCCAACCTGGGCGTCGGCATTGCGCTCGTGTGCGACCCCGACCCAGCGGGTCGACGGGTCGCCGAGACGCTCGGTCCGTTGCTGGCCGAGCACGACATCACGCCGACCGCCGTCGAGTTGCCCGACGGAATGGACCTCAACGCCTGGGCGCTCAGCGACCCGGACTGGGCACAGAACCTCAGCGGCCAACTCGCGGAACCGGTCACCAGCACCCGCAGCGCCGACCGCGGCGCCGACATCGAGATGTGAAGGAGACACGATGACACACCCCCTCGGTACAATCGTTCCCAACGGTTCGGGGCTGCACCGCAAGCGACCTCCTCACGACAACTGCTGTTCGTTCGAGGAGGAAGCATGAACGTTCTCACACTCACGGGTCGCATCGGCGACGAGCCAGTCCGGCGTGACACCACCAAAGGGGTCGTCTGCGAGTTCCGGCTCGCCGTTCACGGTCGGCCACGACTGTGGATCACCGTCGTCGCCTGGGGCCATCTCGCTGGCGTGTGTGCCCAGCATCTCGCCGCCGGTCGCAGCGTTGCTGTCACCGGCAGCTTGCAGCACGACCAGTACTTGACCAGAGCCGGCGAGCGCGCCGAGCGGTGGTACTGCAAGGCAACGCAGGTCACCTTCCTCGACAAGCCGATCGACGACGACGAAGCCGCCGACGACAGTCAGGCGGTTGGGTGATGGACGCAACCGAGTTCGTGCTCCTGCATGCGGGCGGATGTCTGATCGAGACGCCACCGATGGCGCAACCCGATCGCCGATCGCAGAGCGTCTGGCGATGGGTGGCAACGCTGTGGCGCGATCCGGACGAGGCCGATGGATGGAAAGCACTCGTCTGGGACCAGGCCGATCGGGGCTGGTGGGTACCGCACGCCGTGATGCGCGGCGACGTCGTCGAGTTCGGCGCATGCGCGCTCGATCACCGAGGCGAGGTCGTCACCATGTCTCGATGGTGGGGATGGGTCCAACGGATCACGCCACATGGGCTCGTCGTGGTCGGACCATTCGACCATCCGATGCGCGCCGTCGAGTCCGCCCGCCCGACGGTCGATGAGCTTCGCCTGATGCAACTCGCGCCGCCGTGTGGGGTGACCGGCTCGTCACCTGTCGGTTCACTCGAGTTCTGACCTGACGCGTGATGGCCGCCAACGACCGGGTGGAGCCGACGTTCGGTGGCGAGTACGCGTTGCTCGCTGTCGGCGGGGCCATCGTCGGCGTTGGTGTGGTGACGTGGCTCGGCGCGAAGTTGGCCGCCCTGTTCTCCGGCGGCACCGTCGGCGGAGGGCTGGGGGAGTGGCTCGTCGCAGCGTCGCGATTGGCCCGCGGACGGTCGCCCGCTGCCTCGTGGGGCGACAACGCCAGCCGGGCTTCCGGGTGCGGTCGTCTACTGGCTCTGCACGCTGATCGTCCTCGTGCTTGTCGCAGGTGCTGTTGCCGGCGGTGTCCTTGCGTGGCGTCGAGCCATGCCGCGGCCGAACGACTCGCATGCGGTTCGGACAAGAGACCGACGCCCGCGAGGCGCGGCCACGAGATGTTGCACCACTCGTCGTGACCTCGGTCGTGCCGCCGACGGGCCGGATGCTGCTCGGTCGTATGGCCGGTCGCGGACACGCTCCTGGCAACGGAAGACCGCCAGCGGCACCCGCTCGTCGGACGAGACGCTCGCCGACAGGGCGACCGCGGATCGGTCGCGCTGGTCGGACCGACCGGGTCGGGCAAGACCGCACTCGCGACATCGGCGATCGCCACGTGGGACGGACCGGTCGTCGCCGTGTCCGTGAAGCGCGATCTCTACGACACGACGGTCGCCGCTCGGGCCAAGAAGGGCAACATCGCCGTGTTCGATCCAGGCGGCGCGACCGGTCTGCCAACTGCTCGGTGGTCGCCGCTCGAAGCGACGACGACATCGTCGGGTGCGCTGCGGACGGGACGGGCGCTCGCGCAGGCCATCCCGAAGGGCGGCGTCACGAACGCCGACTACTGGGCCGAACACGGCGAGGGGTTGCTCGGCGCATTCATGTGCATCGCCGGACTGTCGCGACTGCTCAAGTTCCCAACGGGCGACCCGTTCACCACGTCGGCATGGAACAGCTTGCTGCATGGGTGCGAACAATCGCCGGTGCGTCCGAGCCGACGATCAACGACCTGCTGCGGCGCGGGCTCGACGACACGCAAGCCCATCGAGGTGCGGCTTCTCGCTCGGCACGCGGCGGTCACGTTCGTCGGGATCGCCAAGGAGGATCACAAGATCCGATCGTCGGTGTACTCGACGGCGGTGCTCGCGTTGAAGCCATGGCTGGAACCATCCGTCGCGCATTCGGCCTCGGCGAACGCTCGACACAGCTACGCGAGCAAGGACGCCTACGCCCACGTCCCGCGCTTCGTCGATCTCGAGTGGTTGATGGCAGGCCCTGACGGGCGAGCCAACACCCTGTATCTCGCCGCACCATCGGCGGAGTTCGAACGGCTGTCGCCGGTGCTCGGTGGTCTGCTCGCCGATCTGAAGGACACGATCCACGCCTGGGACATCGCCGGCAAGCCGCTGGAGAAGCCGTTGCTGATCGTGATCGACGAGGCGGCCCAACTGCAGCTCGGGTGGTTGCCGACGGAAGTGTCGACGATCGCTGCGCTCGGTGCGTTCTTCGTGACGTGCTGGCAGAACCTCGCCCAGATCCACCACCGCTACGGCACGCTCGCCGACGCCGTGCTGTCGGGTCATCGCACCAAGTGCTTCTTCGCCGGCGTCGACGACCCAGCGACGACTCGCTACCTCACCGGGCTTCTCGGTCACGAGCAGGTCGCTCGATTCAGCAAGAGCCACGACGTCCCCTCGATGTGGAGCAGTTCGACGCCACGGCAGGCGAAGCGTCAGCCAGTCCACGCAGCGCGAGGAGTTCGCTCCGGTCCACTCGATCAGGCAGATGTACCCCGGCCAGGCGGTGCTGCTCCACGGCACGCTGCCGCCGGTGCACCTCGACGCGATCCGCTGGTGGGCGGAAGACGACCTCCGAGACGTGATTCCTCGCGACGAGGCTGGCCGACTTGCGAGCGTTGCTGTCGTCACGTGCCCGCTGACGGGTCGCAAGGCTCCACCGACGAAGGCTGCCGATGCCGTGGACAGCGCGACGATTCACGCTGCCAAGGAGCAACTCCCGTCCGTGCCTCGCAAGAAGAAGAAGGCAGAGTCAGCGTCGAGTGCTCCTGGGCCGACGCAATCGAAGAAGGCACCCAA
Organism: Ilumatobacteraceae bacterium; assembly: GCA_963716235.1. Lineage (GTDB taxonomy): Bacteria > Actinomycetota > Acidimicrobiia > Acidimicrobiales > Ilumatobacteraceae > Sva-07. The sequence goes on from CAVQTE010000008.1 coordinate 9,768, forward strand.
CGGCGCCGAGCCGCAACCGGACACGAGCGAAACGTCGACACCGACGATCCTGCGCCCACTTCCACGCCGTGTTCGCTCTGCGAGAAGCCGATCGCCGACGGGCGGGGTCGATGGATTGCCGGCAAGTTGCGCTGTGCCCCCGACTGCAGCAGTCACCGTCGCCCTTCGGGCAGTCGCGGCGACCGGATAGGTCGCGCGCAGCCGTCAAGAGCGCGGCGCCCTCTTCGGACTCGGCCAGTCGACGATCCGGCGATTGGTCGCAGAGTTCCGACATCTCACGCTGTCGGGATTGTCCACACGATGCCAGGAAGGGATCCACCGGGGCCCGAAAGACCGCCATCATCACCTGTCAGATCAACGCGGGCGAGGAGACCACCGGCATCGAGCGCAGATCTCATTAACTCTCATTCCGATAGGCCCGGTTTGGCACGGATCTCGCGTAATCGGTCAGTCCTCTTCACGCCAGTGGCTCATCGCAATACAGTACCGCTCGCCGGTCTGTGCCAGGCCGATGGAAGGTGAGCACGTGCAATGGCGCGATGGAGCAAGGGGCTGCGCTGCGCCGCCCGGGCGCACCTGGAAGTTGGAGAGAACCAGGCGTCGGTACCCACCTCGGCGTTGCGGCAGAGCGAGCAGACTCTCTAGCTCGGGATGCGCATGTCGCACGTCCGTCAGGTGCCCCCGATCGTGGACCCAATGTCGATGTACCCGGCGTTGACGGCTAAACCAGTGTTCATCGGTAGGCATGCGAAGCGGATGATCACATCCTTCATGCTGGGTACGACGTAGATGTTGTCAATCGGCCCACAGCTAGGGATCATCTGGTCAATTAGCTCATCGAGGCGACGGACGTTCTGAGGCTGATCTGCCCACTTCCCCCAGAAGCCGAGGGCAGTCGAAAGGGCGGTGCCGAATTCGTGCGGCATTCGAGCGGAGTCGTGTGGCACGCAGCGATTCAATCACCAACCGTATTCGGGGCGCGCAGCCGACCTCAGTTGGCTCGTCTCCAAGTAACCGCGTCCAACACGAGTAAGCCTCAGACGGGCGAACGGGACGCTCCCAGCCATGACTGCACATGTCTGGACCTGGTCGCCAGACTAGGCGGTCCGGGACACGACGCGATCGCCTCGCAGCCGGTGATAGGTGGCAGTGGAGGAAGGCGTCTCGGATTCCGGTCCCTGAGCGGACGGCTGGCCGACCGGAGAGCCACCGTAGGAGGTCGATCTGCTGCCCGCCCCCTTTAGGGAGAGTCCTCAGCGGCTTCGCTATCGGTATGGTCGGCTCGGCGCCAGTGTGGATCCGGATCTTGCCGGACGCCACCCATCGGCCAGTCCTTCTGCGTGGCCTCTGCCTCCACTGGGTCGATCGGCCAGATGTACGGCGACTGCTCCTGCGTGGCATCGTCGACCGCCTGGAGACGTACGCCCAAGCCGTAGCTGTAGGCGATGGGCTCGGTGACCCGCCACCGGGTGTTGGCCCCGTCATCAGCCGTGTGCACGTACTCCGCCCGATGAGGTAGCTGAACCGCTCGTCGACCAGTCGCTTTTACTCCTTTAGGGCGCGCCTGGTGAAGCGGTCCCTGCGCCACCGCCTGTAAGCCCCCAGTCCCTCCTCGGCTGCCACGCCGAGGACGACCCCACACCACAAGGAGAACTTCCTTCATGTACGGCACGGTCGACCACCGGCCTAATAGCCGGCCTTGGACGAGCCTCGCCTTGACTACCACGTACTTGACATCAGATGGTGCCGCCCGGCGCATCGTTCACAAGTCCCGCGGTCGGGACTGCGACAAGTAGCCATCTCGAAGAGGGGCGAGAGGGTTCGGGTGGCCGTGACGACCTTTCGTCGCGGCCATGGCGGATCCGCCTCGGGTTCTTGACCGGATGCACTGACCCCTATCAGCGCAACTGCCTAACCCGTAACATCGTCCGGGTGACAGTGCCAAACGCGATCAACACGGCGCTTCTCAAGATTCCTCGTCGAGCGGAGCGGGCGGCCGCGAAGTGCTCGCACGAACGTTCGTGGACGTAGGGCCGCTGTCGTCTCTTCTCGCATCTGTCGACCACCAAATCATTTTCGGGCGACGAGGAACGGGCAAGACCCACGCCTTGCTGTACTTGGCCGATCGGGTCGCGGCTGTCGGCGATGTGCCGGCTTATGTGGACTTGCGTACCACCCGGAGACGCTCGGGTTCTACGGCGATACGCGCACCTCACTTGCCGCTCGCGGGACTTCGCTACTGGTCGACACGCTGGAGTTGATTCATGAAGCTCTGGTCAACTGGGTATTCGAGTGGGAACACCCAAACTCTGAAGCTCTACTGCGAAGTCTCGACAGCCTCGCCGAGGCGATGACGACAGTCGAGGTAGTCGGCGAGGTCGAGCAGGAAGCGTCCTATTCCGATTCCGATAGCTCGGAGGACTCTGCGTCGCTGGGCATCGGTCCGATGGACGCGAGCGTGAGTCTCGGCTATCAACGAAACAAGGTTCGTTCGACGAGTATGCGGCTACGTCGCAGCGGTGTGGAGCGCCACCAAGTCCTCTTCGGACCGCTTGGCCGCGCAATGCAGCGGTTCACGGACGCGTTGGACGGAAAGAACCTCTGGGTCTTTCTTGACGAGTGGAGCAGCGTCCCGATGGAGTTGCAGCCGCTTCTGGCTGAGTTACTGACTAGAAGTCTCTTCCCAGTTCGTGGTGTCTCCGTCAAGATCGCAGCTATCGAGAGACGATCACAGTTCAGCTATCCACGACCTGACGGCGGTTACATCGGACTCGAAGTGGGTGCTGACGCTGCCGCGGGAGTCAATCTCGATGACTACCTAGCGTTCGATCACGCTGACGACCGGGCGACGAAGTTCTTCGGCGAACTTCTTTGGCGTCATGCCGCTGCATACACGGACGCGGCCCTTGACACGCCGAAGCTCGCGGCGTCAGCGACATCATTTACGCAACGAGCGTTCAAGTCGAACGCGTACCCCGAGTTTGTGGGGCCGCTCAGGGTGTCCCACGTGATGCAATCAATATCGCTTCGTCCTCCGCCCAGTTCGCAAACAATGGTCGCATAAGCATTGAACATGTTCGGACAGCGGCGAAGGACTGGTACCTGCGAGACAAGCGATCGGCGCTGACAGGCAACCGGACGGCTGAGACATTGCTGCGCGATCTCATCGATGAGGTGGTGGCAAGAATCGATCACGGGCTTTTCGACTGGTTCCGCGGACTCTCATCACCCAGTGGTACAGGACCTCTTTGATGCACGACTGCTCCACGTCTTGTGCGCGGCGTCACTTGGCCTGACGAGCCAGGCACCATGACTACGCGTACGTTCTGGACTACGGGTGCTACGTGTCCTTGCTCATGTCGCAGGAAGAAAGCGGATTCAAGCTCCCGAACGCCGGAATCGAGTCCTGGATCAGGGATAACCGTGAGATGCCAGATGACCGAGCCAGAGCCGTTCGGAAGCGGGTCGTGGTTGACCTCGCCACGATGTTTCTCCACACGAAGTCACGGCCGGTCCTACCTCCTCTGTCGAGCGATGAGACAGGGACCAAGAGCAGCCGACGAATAGAGCCGCGCTGCGCTGACGCTTCGTCGGCGCGCCACTCTGACGGGAAGTTGCCGTTGAGTGCTGTCGGTCGACGTTCGAGAACGGCGGCTGCGACTGGTATCTAGCTCGGACGTAATCACCCGGAGGGGATCGGAGTCGGGTCGGTGTGCAGTGCTGCCAGGGAGTCTCAGTATTCGGAGGCTGAGCGGACGGTCTCGATGGCATGGCGTGGCGATGGGTCCTGAGCTCATCCATCTCCGATAGCTGGTACGGACTGATTCTCAATAATGGGGCGTTTCGCAGCGAGTCGCAGCCTCGACCCGGCGTTCTGGGACACTCGATCGTCGGCAACAATGGATCCGTGAATCGGGTGTCGGTGGTGGGAAATTCTGGGCTCGGGCAAGTCCCACCTTGCCGAACACGCGGCGCTGGTTCTCGACGCCCCGTATGTCGGTCGACGCCATCCACCATCTGGCGAACTGGACACCAATCGATCCGGGACGCGTTCGTGGCCCGGATCGAGGAGAGTTCATCGACGGATTCGTGGGTCATCGACGGGAACTACCGTGCGGTGGTGGTGGACGGACCGGTGTGGAAGCGAGCCGACACCGTCGTGTGGTTGGACCTTCCGCGTCGCACCGTCATGTTCCAGGTCGTCCGCCGAACACTGACACGAATCGTCGGGCGCAAGCAGCTGTGGAACGGAAATCGGGAATCGTGGCGAAGTCTGTGGTCGTGGGACCCGAACAAGTCGATCATCCGATGGTCATGGACGCAGCATGCAAAGTACCGGGAGCGCTACGGCTCGGCGATGGAAGCGCCCGAACTCGCTCATCTCGACTTCGTGCGACTGACGAGCCGCAAGGCTGCAGATCAATGGCTGGACGGCATCGAACCTGCGCCACAGGCTTGACGACGGCCTTTCAACGTCCGGTCGCGAGTCCGCAGGACTGGGATAACGCATACCCTCGAGCCGGCGTTCTGGGGCAGTGCAGATGCGCAACTGTGCGCGTGGCCGGTTGGTTCGTCGGTCGTTCTGCGCCGCACGGTCTGGGCCGCTCAGGTCGCCGGCCGGACGCACGACTACGCCGGAAACCGAGTGCGCGCACGCTTGTCAGCGGTGACCGATACCGGTGCCGTCGCTGATTGGACTGCCTCGAAGAGCAGTCCATTAGGACCTTTCCAGAGACCGTGCTCCACCTCGATTAAGCATTCCTGCCGTACGTCGTCATCCCACGCCAACATGCCGCCCAAGAACCTCCCTACGGCTTGACTCGCCCAGAACTTCGCCAGAGGGCCATCCTTACGGTAGTGATCCTGCTCGACGTGCGTGGGAGACGATGTTGGAGATGTCGCATGTCGCACGATCGGAGAGACCTCGGCGTCCAGGAGTACCCGTAACTCATCGCCGTCGATGAGCCGCATGGTGTTGCGGCGTGTTTCGGCCCAGCCACGGACGCTAGGGAGATACCTCGACGACGTCACGTGAACGGCACCGTCGAACTCGTCCGATGCCGCACCGTAGATCGCTTGCACCGACTGTAGATCCACCACATTGCGTCTGGAGTACCGCTTCATCTGAACCGCAAGCTTGATGGGCCCGAGTAGAGAATGCTCCGTCAGAATTAGGTCGATTCCGCCGTCGTTGGAGCCACGACCGAGGAACGTGTCGAACCCTTGATTGCGGAACACCGAACGGACCATCACCTCGAACGCCCGCCAATCCATGGACTCGGACATAAAGGTTGGCGACTTAACTGCAGCCTCGATTTCGGAGTACAACACTCCCGCGTCCTCGCGAAGGATCTCGTTGTTCCACAAGAACGAGTTTCGACGCGCTTGGCCTTCTCGACGTGCCCGATCGCGCGATCGAAGCCCGACGAGTGCCAGATCCGATCTGAACACCTGGAATACAAACTCGAGATCGTGGCGATCAAGCCATTCCTCGATCCGATTGGCGATCCTGACTTCCGGATACCCGTGCTTTCCACGAGGCTCATCACCACTGTCGCGACAGATATTGCAAGCGGTCTCCGCATCCGAGAAGGCGTGGAACTCGTTCGCCATGTCGGAATTCCCAAAGTCAATCACCCAGTCGAGCCCGAGCGTGTCTGAAGAGTCAGCAATGGCCAACCAGTCAGTCACCTGGACCACTTCCCCCACCTTCGAGCAGAGCGCACGTACTCGTGCCGCAGACGGCTTGTTGACGCGACCTGTCAAAGGCGGCCCCGCCTGTGAGCGGTCTCTGCTTCCACGGTCGGTCGCAGTGCGCACTTCAATGCTCATCGAGCTCGCTGACGTGCATGCATATGCGGTCCTATCGTTTTCCGCGGCACGGTTTGCCTCATTGTCCGACTCGAGCACCACGCTCGGAGAACTTACGAGGTGTGAGTGTTCGATGCGTGGAGCACCGGGCTGTACCACTCCCACCACCGCCCCACTGGCGCGGCGGACTAGGCGAAGCTCAATCGATCCATTCTCCGGCCGCTATTGCGAGCTCGACGTCGAGAGCAGCGAGAACGGCGTGTAAATCGATTGCAGGCGCGTGGGAGTCGTGGACCTGAGCCAACCCCCGGGGCATCGCCCCGAAGTGCCGTTGGTGGACACTCTTGTCCGCTCCGGGATGGCCGCCGCTCTCCCGCATGCCTCGCCGATGATCTCGAAGTTCCACCGCAGAGTCGGACCCGTAGTACCCCTCGGATCAGAATCCGCCCAACTCGAGACGGAGATGTCGTCGAGTCCGAAACGGTGGTCCCGGGCCGGGCGGGTACTTGAATCGGTGTGGTCGAGGGGCTGCTGAGCGCAGTCGGTGTGAGTCGCTCGACGTCATCCGTCCGAATTCCGTCCTACGGCGCCCGAACCGCCGCCGCACTCCTCGGCTCGAAGTCGCTCATCGCCTGGTCAGTGCCACGATTCGCCCGCGTTTGCCCTGCTCAGCCAGCGTATTGGACGGGGGAACGATCATCCCGTCTACCCCTGCATTTCCCCTGGTAGGTGGCACTTTTCGTGGAGCTGGGGGGAATCGAACCCCCGTCCATCAGCCGGTGAACGAACTTGCTACGACCATTCCCGGTGTTGACACTGACGCTGTGTCACCGACGGGTCGGCTGTCCGCTCGAGGCGGACCACGCGCCGTCTTTCCGACAAGTCAGCGGTCTTTCTCGCCGTCAGCAGTCTTTCCTGCCGTCATCCCTCACTTCTGTTGCCGGGCTGTGATGGATTGGCCCCGTGCGACATTTCTGCTCACGATGACTCTTCGCTCACTTGATGTGAATCAGGCGGCGAGAGCGAACTGCTCATCGGCAATTCTTTTGGTTGCCCCGTTTAGCGAGTCTGAGCAACTCGGGTCGCAAACTCGAACAGCGTTACTGACGTCGAAACCAGTCAGCCCCATGTTCGATATGTAGTTGCCGGTACCGAACCGAGGTCCGACGCCAGCCCCGTCAGGGTACTCCGGTCGATGCGTCTTGCGATGCGCCATCGTCGAGCGCTCTCACCGGGACAGCTTCGACGCGGTCGCTACCGGTCGTGGCCGTATTTGTTGGCCCGGTTGAACTCGGTCTGGATTTCGCGATTGGCATCGCGTTCGGCCATGTGCTGGCGCTTGTCGCCCTTCGTGCGGCCCTTGGCGAGGCCGAGTTCGATCTTCGCTCGGCCACCCTTCCAGTAGAGGCGCAACGGCACGATCGTGAGGCCGCCCTGGGCGACACGCTGATCGAGTTTGTCGATCTCGGCGCGGTTCATGAGCAGCTTGCGGGCTCGGTCGGGATCGTGGGCGCCGAAGCCGATGGCGTTCGTGTACGGCGGGATGTGGATGCCGTCGAGCCAGACCTCGCCACGCTGGACGCGGGCATAACCCTCGGCGATCTGGGCGTTGCCCTCACGCAGGCTCTTGACTTCGCTGCCGGTCAGGACCATGCCGGCCTCGTAGGTGTCGAGGATGTCGTAGTCGCGGTAGGCGCGCTTGTACGAGGCAATCAGTTGGGTGCCGTCGGCGCCGGCGCCCTTGGCCTTCTTTGTCTTCTTGCCTTTCGCCATGACGTCCTTCGTGCTGCCCATCTGTTCGGGCATCGATTCGCTGAGGATCTGACCCTACCGACGTGGTCCGGCAAGGCCAGCCGGGGATACGGTCGCGTTCGTGCAGATCCGCAACGACGACATCACCCTGAACCTCGCCGAAGACGGCGATCCGGCCGCCCCGCCACTCCTCTTGCTCCACGGGATCACGTCGTTCGGCGGTACTTGGGAGTGGATCGTGCCCGAGCTCGCCGAACGATTCCGCGTGCTGCGACTCGACTTTCGCGGTCACGGTGCATCCGACCGTGCGCCCGATGCATACGGCTCGCCCGGCTACGTGAGCGATGCGATCGCCGCCTGTGAACAGGCGATCGGCCAACCGTGCATTGTGATGGGGCATTCGCTCGGTGGCGTGACAGCGGCGATCGTCATGCAGGAGCGCCCCGACCTGATTCGGGCGGCGATTCTCGAGGACCCGCCGCTCGGCATCCCCGAGGGGGTCGTCGGCAATGTCGGCGAGGGGCACGCTCTGTTCGAGATGTTCCGTCTCATGCGTCAATCGATCCCTGGCGTTCAAGCAGCCGGCATGTCGGTCGAGGCTGTCGCGGCGTTCCTCGGCTCGGTGCCCACTGCAAGCGGTGCGCCGATGGCCGAGTCGATCGAGGCCGACGGCCTGCTGTCGATGGCGGGGTCGCTGCTGACGGTCGACGCCGCCGTCCTCGACCCGGTGTTGACCGGGACGATCGATCTGTTGCTCGACGCGCAGCGAGCGTTCGACGTTCCGACCCTGATCGTCACCGCCGATCCGGCGAAGCCCGACGCTGTGGCCGACCCTGCGATCGCCCGGCACTTTGCTGAGATCTCGCCGGCCACCGAGGTCGTCACGATCGAAGGTGCGGGCCACCTGATCCACGACGAGATCGCCTCGCGCCCGAAGTTCCGTGCGACCGTGATGGAGTTTCTCGACCGAGTCTCGACGTGATCGAGATCTCCGAAGCGGCATACGCGCTGATGGTCGGCGCTGCTCTCGATGCGTACCCGTACGAAGCGTGCGGGCTGATCGCCGGTCCGCCCGCAGCGGGTGGAGGAGCGGGCGACAAGGCGTCGACCTACTACCCGTGCACCAATATCGCCGAGTCGGCTCGGGTGTACACGATCGACCCGAAGGATCATCTCCGTGCCGAGCTGGACGCCGACGACCATGACTGGGAGATCAACGGTGTGGTCCACAGCCACACCCATTCCGAGCCGTACCCCAGCCCGACCGACGTGTCGGCAGCGCCCGACCCGTCGTGGCACTACGTGATCATCAGCCTCAAACGCGAAGCGCCCGAAGCTCGCAGCTACCGAATCATCGACGGCGAGATCACCGACGAACCCATCGCCATCGTCTGACCCTGTGGGTCGGGGTGGACCGAAATCGCAGTGGTTGGTACGATTGTTGACTAGTCACATCGGATTAGTCGGAATGTCTCCGGTGACCTCGGTGTTGGGAGAAGCGTGACGAACACCTTGAACCCGAGTTTCACGATGCCGGGCCTCGTCAACGACAGCGTGCTCGACATGATCGGCAACACCCCGATGGTCGACGTCTCTGTTCTCTCGCCCAATCCGAACGTTCGGATCGTCGGCAAGATGGAGATGCAGAACCCGTTCGGGTCGGTCAAGGATCGCATCGCCAAATCGATGATCGAAACCGCGGAGAAGGAAGGTCGGCTCCTGCCCGGCCAGACCATCCTCGAGCCGTCCTCCGGCAACACGGGCATCGCCCTCGCGGCCATCGCCGGGATCAAGGGCTACCCGATCAAGATCCTGATGCCGACAAGTGTGTCGATCGAGCGCCGCCAGATGCTCGAGGTGTTCGGCGCCGAGGTCATCCTGACTCCGGGCGAAGAGGGATCGAACGGAGCTGTTGCCCGTGCACTCAAGCTGGCTGCGCAGCATCCCGAGTGGTACTTCCCCTATCAGTACGCCAACGACGCCAACCCACGCGCACACTACGAGGGCACCGGCCCCGAGATCCTGCGTGACGTCCCCGAGATGACGCACTTCGTCGCCGGGCTCGGCACGAGTGGCACATTGATGGGCTGCGGCCGGTATTTCAAGGAACAGAACCCCGACATCCAGATCGTCGCTGTCGAGCCGCCACTCGGTGAGCGCGTCGAGGGCCTGCGCAACATCGGCGAGGGGTACATCCCGCCGGTGTTCGAGAACTGGAACGGCTTCGACATCCTCGACCGCAAGCGCGTGGTGCGTCCTCGCGAATCGATCGAGTGGACCCGCCGCCTCGTCAAGGAGTGCGGTGTGTTCGCGGGTATCTCCGCCGGCGCGGCGCTCGCGGGCGCTGCCAAGGTCGCCAGTCAGATCGACGAGGGCACGATCGTGTTCATCGTGTGCGACGGCGGCTGGAAGTACCTCTCCACCGGCGCCTACACCGACGATCTCGATGTTGCCGAAGCCAGCGCCGAAGAGATCATCTACTTCTGACGCTCCCGATGCGTCACAGCACGGCGGCCGCGTCGATGTCGACCACGTGGTTGAGGATGCGGGTCGAATAGGCCTCGGCCATCGCTGCCCCTCGATCGTTCCCGGCGTCGAACGTCCCGATGAGCGACATCGCGCCGGACAGGTAGTACAACGCCGCCTCGCGATAGTGCGTGAGCGCGTCGTCGAGGGCGTATCCACTCACGCCCAGATCGGCGACCGCCCCGTGCCAGCGGCGAAGGAGTTGTTCCCAGTGCTCGCGTCCGAGCTCGTGGGGGACACTCGTGCCGATGAGGTACGCGATGTCCGCGACCGCTCGTCCGCGGAGGGCGAGTTGAAAGTCGATGAACGCGACGCTGTCGTCGGTCGTCGAGAAGAAGATGTTGTCCAATCGCGTGTCGCCGTGGATCAAGGTGGTCGGCCCGCCAGCGGTTCGGTGAAGCAGTTCCTCGAATTGCGGGTCGACGGATCGGGCCACGTCGATCGCGCGTGGAGGGACGCGGTCGGCCCATTCCGTTTCGAGGACCGGGAGGCCGGCCCGGTAGATGTTCGGGACGGCAGCGACGTACTGCGGAGCATTGGGAACCGGCAGCCAATCCATCGCGTCGAGTTCGCGGCGTTCCCACCAGTACGCGTGCATCGCCGCGAGCGCGTCGATGGCGGCCTCTGCCTGCGACAGGGTTGCGCCGACGATCTGGTCACCGACGTCGTAGGCGAGCGACATGTTCTCCAGGAGGAGGAGGAACTGCCCATCGTCCTGTTCAACGGCGCCATGACACACCGGCGTCGTGATCGGGGTCTCGTCGAGCACGTGTTCGAACATCTTGATCTCGCGGTCGTACAGCCCGAGCATCAGGGCGATCTCGAGATTGGCCGGCTCGGTGCACGCCATCTTCGCGACGACTGATGTGGGTGCATTGCCTGCATCACCCTCGACGCTGAGATCGAGTCGGGCGATCTGGCCGAAGATGCCGGTGCCCTCGCCGATGTCGTGTGCCTCGACCGAGACGATCGTGCCGCCGTCGAGCGCTGCAGCTAGCAGCTCGTTCAGCATCACGGGCGTCAACTCGGCCGGGGTTGCGGGCAGCTCGTCGGTCATCGCCACGTTGTAGCCCAGCGTTTCAGGTTCGGGCGAAGTGGGCGATGCTGGCGGCGGTCTGGCGGCTGACGTCGGGCAGGACCGGGGTGAAGACGTCCATGCCGTGCGAGGTGCCCATCACGATGCGGCACTGGGCGGCGACGCCGGCTCGCAGCAGCAGTCGGTAGAAGTCGACGCCCTCGTCGTGGAGCGGGTCGGCCTCGTTGACGCTGATGAACGTCGGCGGCAGCCCGCTGACGTCGGCCTCGGTCGCGTGCGACGGCCAGGCGAGCGGATTGCCGTCCTCGAAGTGTTCGATGCCGTACGCCATCGCACCCCGGTTGTGGTGCAGGTTCAGCAGGTAGCCCTCGTTCTCGATCGACGAGGGGAACCGATCTTGCGGCCACTGCCCGGCGATGTACGGACAGAGCGCATACAGACCCTTGATCAATCCGATGTCACCGTCGCGGAACAGCATCATTCCGGTGGCGAGCGTCAGGTTGCCGCCGCCACTCTCGCCGGCGACGATCAGCTGTGCCGAGTCGATGTGCAGTTCCTCGGCATTGTCCACGACCCATCGCAGGCCCGACACGCAGTCGTGCAATCCGGCGGGGAACGGCTCGACCTCGGGTGCCGATGAGGCCGTGACCGCATTGCGGAAGTCGACCATGGCGACCGCGAGACCTTCGGCGGCGAGCACCCTGGCCCAGATCCGGTAGAGCGCATCGAAGGCGCTGCCGTTCTGCATCCCGCCGCCGTGGATGTAGTACACGCACGGAACGACGTCGTCGCCCTCGGGTCGGACGTAGCGGATCTTGACCGTGTTGGCGTCGGGAGCCGACGTGAACTCGTGGACCGTGATCGACAGGCCGGCCGACGATGCGACTTCCTCGGTGTCGAGCGCGTCGTACAGGGCGGCGCCCTTCTCGCGCATGGCCACCGCCTTCGGGTGGTTGTTGATCTCGAGCAGGGTTTCGCGGCTGTCCACGTCGCTCAGATTGGTGACCGGGACGTTGCGCAGCGCCCACTTCACTCGTGGGTCGAGCCGTGGATCGTTCTCGAGATCGGGCATCTCAGCGATCCTCTCCACGCACGGCGATGTTGAAGATCGCGTCGGCCATCTGCGGCCAGTAGATCGAGGGCATGTCGTGGCCCATTCGGCCGAACACGAGCAGTTCGGCACCGGGAATCGCCGCCGCAGTGGCCTCGCCGCCCGACAGGGTGACGAGCGAGTCCTGGCGGCCGTGGATCACCAGGGTCGGCACGTCGAGGCTGTTGAGCGCCTCGGTACGGTCGCCCGACGCAGCGATCGCCACGAGATGGAATGCGGCTCCGGCCGGATTGAAACAGCGGTCGTACGACTCGGCGGCGATCGACCGCGACACTCCTTCGTCGAACAGGTCGCCGGCGATCACCCGGGCCGTCTCGACGTTCTGGCGGATCGCGCCGTCGCGATCGGTCGGTGCCGGTGTGAGCAGGGCCAGCATCGACTCCGGATCGGGTTGGCCGACCTCGGTATGGCCGGTGGTTGACATGATCGACGTCAGCGACAGGACCCGGTCGGGATGTTCGATGGCAATCGTCTGGACGATCATCCCGCCCATCGACGCGCCCACGATGTGCGCTGCCGGGATCTCGAGTGCATCGAGCAACCCGACGGCGTCGGCTGCCATCGTCGACAGCGTGTACGGCGCCTCGATCGGCTCACCCGCGAGGAACTGGGCGTAGTGCGCCATCACATCCGGCGGGTCACCGGCCGACTTCGTCGACAGGCCGACATCGCGGTTGTCGAATCGGATGACTCGAAACCCTCGGTCGAGGAGTTCGCTGATGAAGCCGGGGGACCACAGCGTCATCTGGGCGCCGAGACCCATGACGAGCAGGGCGGGCGGCGCATCGTCGGGGCCGAAGCTCTCGTAGCAGATCTCGATGTCGTTGACGGCAATGGTGGGCACGGGCCGATACTTGCAGGAAGCCCGGGTGTCGGGCGCACCCGGCGGCTGCTCGGCAAGCTCCGCACAAGATGTGGAGAAATCCGCCACTCAGCGCAGTCGGCCTGTCACAATGCCGCGATGAGCGACTCGGATCCGACCCTGCCCGACGCGCCCGGAGGCAGTGTCCCGCCGCCTCCCCCGCCGCCGCCACCACCTCCTCCACCACCACCTCCATCTCCCGTCGACCCCACACTGACGGGGGATTCGACCCCTCCCGGCGATCCGACACAGCTGGTCGATCCGGTGGGTGCCAGCATGGATCCGACCCAGCTGATCGAGCCGGTCGATACCGGCATGGATCCGACGCTTTCCGGCGAACCGCCACTGCTGATCGATCCGGTCGAAGCCGGCATGGGGGAGCCGACGACGCTGATGCCAGTGACCGAGGCGTTCGCCGATGACGGCATGCCGCCGACCGATCCACCGGATGCGCCGGTCGATCCCGACGAGGTTCCCGACGAACCGGTCCCGTGGTACAAGAAGCCCGGTCCGATCGCCGCGTTGATCGTCGCACTCCTGGCGATCGGTGGTCTGGTCGCGTGGCTCGTTCTCGGTGGTGACGACGACTCCGACGAGGCGTCCGCGACGTCGACCTTCCTGGTCTTCGAGACCACCGACGAAGCCGGCGCGAACATCGATGTCGGATTCCTCGTCACCGTCGCTGGTCCAGCCGACGCACCGACGTCGTTCGTCTGGCTACGTCCCGATGGCGTCCCGCCCGGCGAGGTTGCAGGGGAGACGACCGGATCCGACGGTCGTGTCGCATTCGAATGGGAGGCCGACGACACCGTGGCCGACCCCGCGGCTTGGCGGTCGACCGTGACTGCCCTCGCTCAGGTTCCACCTGGCTGGACGCCGCCCGGCCCGAACGTGGAGTGCGTCCTTCGGCCGTTCGACGGCCCGGTGACCTCGGTCTCGATGAACATCGAACTCGATTCGAGCGACGACGCCATCGATCGGGTCGCCACGGTGACCTTCCCGAACCACACATTCGCTGCCGGTGACTCGGTGACCTGCAAGCTCGTGGCGGGTGCGCCCGTGCCCACCACCGTGGTCGACACCACGGTCGTGGAGACCACGGTGGTGGAGACGACCGAGGCGACGACGACCCTCCCGGCGACGACGGTGCCCGCGACGACGGTGCCGCCCACCACGGCGGCACCCACCACGGTGGCGCCGTCGACCACGACGACAACGATCGAGATCCCGGTGGCGACGACGGACTCGCTGTGGGACATCATCGAACGCGAGCAGGAGCTGAGCGAGTTCGAGCAGTTCGTCATCGATGCCGGCTTCCAGGACGAGCTCGACGACCCGACGAGGGTCTTCACGATCTTCGCCCCGACGAACGACGCGATCGACGCGGCGAGCCAGGTCCCGGCCGACTCCCTGCCGACCGACCCCGGTGACCTCAACGACCTGCTGCTCGCTCACGCCAGCGACATCGTTCCGGCCCCGGTGCTCGCTGATCTTCTGAAGTTGACCTCGATCGACGTCCTCTTCGGAGGACCTCAACCGATCGCGACCGCGCCTCGGCCTGCGCTCGGACTGATCGGTGACGCCAAGATCGTGTTCCAAGCCGATCCGGCCAGCAACGGCGTGCTGTACATGATCGACAAGGTGCTGACCCCGCAACCCTGACGGCCGTCGTAGGCTTGCCGACCGTGGATCGGCCGATCGGGATGTTCGACTCCGGGTTCGGCGGATTGACCGTGGCCCGCGCGACGATCGACCTGCTCCCGGCCGAGGATCTCGTCTACATCGGCGACACGGGCCGGTATCCATACGGGTCGAAACCCCTCGACCACGTGCGGCAGTACGCGCACGAACTCGCGTGGAGCCTCGTCGACGAGTACGACGCGAAAGCCGTCGTCGTGGCCTGCAACACCGCAACCGCGGCTGGCCTCGACGATCTTCGCGCCGAGCTGCCCGTGCCGGTCATCGATGTCATTGCCCCCGGTGCCCGTGCACTGGTGCAAACGACGGTCACCGGTCGGGTGGGCGTGATCGGCACCGTCGGCACGATGGCCTCGGGCGCCTATCTGCATGCCGTCGTCGAAACCGGTGCTCCCGTGTCGTTGACGAGCGCAGCCTGCCCAGGTTTCGTGGAGTTCGTCGAGCGCGGCCAGACCAGCGGCGACGAGGTCATGGTGCTCGCCGAACGCCTCCTCGCCCCGATCCGGGATGCCGATGTCGATGCGCTGCTCCTGGGCTGCACTCACTATCCGTTCCTCGCCCGCACGATCAGCGACGTCATGGGACATGCGGTCACGCTCGTGAGTTCGGCCGACGAGACCGCCTTCGAGGTGATGCATCGTCTCGGCGAGTTCGGCCTGCTGCGCAGTGGCGAACGAGTCGGGCGCCACCGGTTCGTGTCGAGCGGCGACGTCGACCTCTTCAGGGAACTCGGCGCCCAGTTGCTCGGGCCCGAACTCGACCACACCGAGGCGTGGCAATCGCCACGCCCCACCAACGGACACCAACCTTGACTGGAGACCCCATGGCCCGCCCCGATGGACGCAGCAACGACGAACTGCGACCGATCACGTTCGAACGAGATTTCACCGAGATGGCCGATGGCTCGTGCCTCGTGTCGTTCGGCAAGACCCGGGTGCTGTGTACCGCCTCGATCGACGACGACGTGCCGCGGTGGATGCGCAACTCGGGCAAGGGCTGGGTGACCGCCGAGTACTCGATGCTCCCCGGTGCGTCGCCCGAACGGATCGACCGTGAGGCCGCGCGCGGCAAGCAGAGCGGACGGACCGTCGAGATCCAACGCCTCATCGGCCGGTCGTTGCGCGCCGCGTGCGACATGAAGGCACTCGGCGAACGTCAGGTCGTCGTCGACTGCGACGCCCTGCAGGCCGACGGTGGCACGCGTACGGCCAGCATCTGTGGTGGCTTCATCGCATTGCACGACGCGCTCGAGCGGGTGGTGCAGCGCGGCGATCTGCCGGCGAATCCGTTGCACTCGTTCTGCACGGCGATCAGCGTCGGCATCGTCGACGGCACTCCCGTACTCGACCTGCCGTACGTGGAGGACAGCACCGCCGAGGTCGACATGAACGTGGTGATGCTCCGCCCGATCGCCGGCGGCGAGGCACGCTTCGTGGAGGTGCAGGGCACTGCCGAGGGGATGGCGTTCTCCCGTGGCGAACTCGATGCGCTCGTGGCGCTCGCCGAGGGCGGCCTCGTGCAGATCGCCGATCTGCAAGCGGCCACCATTGCCACGCCGCCCTCCGAGCGACCGGCTCGCTGAGGCCGCCCGATGATGCAGCTCGTATGTGCGTCGGCGAATCCCGACAAGGTCGTCGAGATCCAGCAACTCCTCGCCGGGGTCGTCGACCTGTTGCCCCGTCCGGCTGACGTCGCCGACGTGGTGGAGGATGCCGGCTCGTTGGTCGGCAACGCCCGGCTGAAGGCGGTCGCACTCTGTGAGGCGACCGGGCTGCCGGCCGTGGCCGACGACACCGGGCTCGAAGTCGACGCGCTCGCAGGAGCGCCCGGTGTCGATTCCGCTCACTATGCGGGCGAAGGGTGCAGCTACGCCGACAACCGGAACAAGCTGCTCGCCGAACTCGATGGCATGGAGGATCGACGGGCTGCGTTCAAGACCGTGGCGATCGTGGTGTGGCCCGACGCGACGGAGCTGTACGTCGAAGGGGTGTGCCCGGGGGTGATCACGACGGTGGAGCGCGGCGCGGTCGGCTTCGGGTACGACTCGGTGTTCCAACCCGACGAGGGTGGGGGAGCGACGTTCGCCGAGATGGACACCGATGCCAAGAACGAGATCTCCCATCGTGGACGCGCGTTCAGAGCGTTGCTCAGGGAGTTGGCGCAACGGTGACGACGAAGCCCCGGTGATCACTGCCGGGGATCTCGAAGTCGGCCAGATCCGTCGACACGAGGCCTTCGGTGGTGAGAGCATGGTCGAGGCGAACGAAGGCGGGCACGAATTTGTCGGTCGGCCATGACGCCGAGAATCCCTTGCCGTGTGCGATGTGGGCATCGACGAGTCCCGCATCGAGCAGCTCGCGGAAGTCGGGGTGCCAGTACGAGGCGTTGAGGTCGCCCACCAGCAGTGTCGGGGAGGTCGCGTCGCTCCCGATCCGAGCTGCGGTGGCGAGATCGCGCTGCCAGTTCTCGAAGCTGATCAATGGCGTCGGCACGTGCATCGCCACGACGCGAATGTCGCCGTCGGGGCCGTCGACGCTGACATCGAGGCTGTGGTTGTAGGTGTCGGGGTGCTCACCGATGGCGACCGGCTCGCGGCTCCACAGGGCGATTCCACCCGCGTATCGATCGGTGCGATCGATGCGGTTCGGGTAGTCGTCGGCCAGCGTCGACGCTTGCAAGGTCGACTGGTGCTCGGCAGTGTACTCGTTGAACACGATGACGTCGGGGGCGAGATCGTGGAGCGTCGCCACCACGTCGTCGATGCGGTCGTTGCTGTAGAGCAGATTGACGGAAGCGACCCGCAGACCGGCGGCATCGGCGATCGGGTCGGGTCGGGCGCTGGGCCAGGCAGCGGGTGCGGCGAGGACGAGGATGCCGACGCCGATCGCACTGCAGACGGTGGTCAGCAACAGCCAGCGCTGCCACAGGGCGATGAGCGCCAGGGGGACCAGGACGAGGGCGAGGTACGGGGTGAGCGATAGGACGATCGCGACGTTGCGGGTCGCCGTCCACCCGAGGGCCTGGCTCAGCGCGACGGCGCCGACGAGTGCGACCGTCGCCCACCCGATCAGCTCTGGTATCCACGCCCGTGATCGCACCGCCGCAGGCTACGACCCCATTCGCTGTGAGCAATTTGCGCACCTGGTGCGTTCATCGCTCACAGGATGAGGGAGAGGGAGAGGTTGACGTTACTGTTCGGGGAACCGGCCGACGTAGCCCAATTGGCAGAGGCACGGCGTTTAGGTCGCCGTCAGTGAGAGTTCGAGTCTCTCCGTCGGCACGAACTGCTCTACAGCGTTCGCAGCGCCTGTTGGGGAGAGAACCGGGTGGCGATGGTCAGCTTGCGGCAGCGGAGGCCGAACGCCTGCGTGACGCGACGACGACGATCCCACCACCGGCGAGCAGCAATGCGCCGACGCCGAGGATCGGTGAGACGCCGGAACCGGTCCGGGGCAGGCTGCCAGGAGCCGCAGCAGCAGGAGTGGTCGTCGGGCTCGGTGGAGCGACCTCAGCCTCGCCGCCCGCGGGCGGCTTGATCTCGATTGGATAGAGCTCTGCGTCGTAGCAGGGGTCTGTGGGCACGTTGCTCGGCTCGCTGCATCCGCGTGGCAGTTTGTCGGGAAGTGCCGCGGATGCGGCTGACCCGCCGAGGCCGACGAACGTGACAGTCGCAAGTGCGAGAATGAGCTTCTTCATGTGGTGCTCCTCAAGGTAAGTCGACCTGGACAGAATCGACCATAGTGCCAGTTTGATTGTTTGGGGTGGAATTTGCAAACGTGATGAGGCCATCGAGCGTGAACGGCGAGAGTTCTGCTGCCGCACAGGCATCGAGCCCCTGAACGAGTTCGAGTGATGGCACCGACACGTGGCTGATCATGGGGTGCAGGGGGCGGCAAGCCGCTTCTCCGGTCCCGAGGAGCACCTCGTGCATCTTCTCGCCGGGCCGCAGGCCGGTGTAGGTGATCTCCACACGCGCTCCTGAGCGCTCGATGAGCTGGCGGGCAACATCGACGACCTTCACCGGAGTGCCCATGTCGAGCACGAGGACTTCGGCGGGGCGTCCGATCGCGGCAGCCTGCATCGTGAGCCTGACCGCCTCGCGCACCGCCATGAAGTAGCGGGTGGCGTCGGGGTGAGTGATGGTGACGGGGCCACCGTTTCGGATCTGCATCTCGAAGGTCTCGATTGCCGAGCCGCGACTTCCGATGACGTTGCCGAAACGCACCGAGACGAACGGTCGGCCCGTGCGTCGGGCGCTGGCCGCCGTGAGCCGCTCGGCAATCCGCTTGGTGTAGCCGAGGACGTTGTGGGGGTTGGCGGCCTTGTCGGTGCTGATGTTGACAACGCGGTCGACCCGATGGCGTTCGGAGACCTCGAGGACATTGCGGGTGCCGAGGACGTTGGTCTTCCATCCCTCGCTCGGTGCACCCTCCAAGGCAGGAACGTGCTTGAGGGCTGCAGCGTGGAACACGAGTTGCGGACGATGGTAGGCCCAGATGTCGTCGAGCCGGTCGGCGTCGCGAATGTCGGCGATCACCGGGGTGCAGAGGCTGCGCTGTTCGACAGCGAGTGAAGCGACGACGTGGTGGAGCAGTGAGTCGTCACGGTCGAGCGCGATCAGGCTGGCGGGTTCGAATCCAGCGAGTTGACGAACGAGCTCGGAGCCAATGGAGCCGCCGGCACCGGTGACGAGGACGCGACTCCCAGCGACGAGGCGACGCACATCTGCGGGGTCGATGTCGACGATCCGGCGATTGAGGATGTCCTCGTCGCGGTAGCGGGTGAACTCGCGGGGGCTGCCCTCGCCAACCAGCCGTTGCACTGGCGGCATGACGAGGGTTTCGAGCCCAGCGTCGTGCACGATGGTGTTCAGTCGGTGGAGTTCCTCACCGGACGCTGATGGCATGGCCAGCAGGACCGCCTCGGCGCCGTACTTGTGGGCGAGCCGATCGAGATCGGCCGAGGTGCCTTCGACCTTCAGTCCGCCGATGCGGCGGTGGCGCATCGCCGGATCGTCGTCGATCAGGGCCACCGGGCGGTACAGGCTGGAGGGCACCGCTTGCATGGAGCTGATCGCCCGGTAGCCGCCGTCGCCGGCACCGAACACGATGACAGGCATCTTGTCGGCGTTGGCAGCCGTGGCGATGCGTTCGGCCCGAACCCGCCGTAGGTAGCGATGGCCGAACATCAAGCAGGCGGCGAGCGATGTCGCCATCACGAGGACTTGCCCGGCGCTTCCTTTGTTCGCGATGACGAACTCGAGGGCGATCAGCAAGACGCCGACGGAGCCGGCCGTGATTGCAACGGCGCCGGCCTCGTCGAAGCTGAAGCGCTTGAAATGACCTCGGTACAGCCCGGTGGCGTATCCGATGACGAGCTGGGCGACGACGGCCGTCGCGGCCAGGACCGGCATGGGCGCCTCGAAGGGATGCGTATCGTAGAAGGTAGTTGCGACCGCTAGCGACAAGGGCCAGATCAGCAGATCTGACAGAAGAACAGCCAGGTCCTTGGTCGTGAACGGGGCGCGGGACGTGAAGACGGCATCTCCCAGAGCCTCCTTGGCCACGTCGTCGTTCATTTCCGCCTCGCTCTCCTCACATTCCGTGAGGTCCCTACGTCGCCAAACTTAGCCGCCCAACCACGCTGAAGGAAAGACGTTGCCGAATCCTTGACAATTCCCAGAAGCTGTCTTGAGCGTCTCCCGGCGCGCGGAGCGCCGGCGAGTACGATTGGCCCGTGCGAACGCCTTCGAAACGCCGGGTTCTGCTCTTCGGCGCTGGTGGGCATGCGCGTGTGTGTCTGGAGGCACTGCTCGATATGGGCGACACCGAGGTCGTCGGGGCCCTGAGTGCCGACGGAACGGGGATCGCCGGACTTGGCGTACCGGTCCTCGGGACGCAGACCGACCTCAAGAAAGTCACTCAACGTTATTCTATAAACGCTGTGTGTGTTGGAATCGGTGACAACTCCATTCGGCAGAGGATCAGTCGAATGGCCACGGAGAGTGGTCATGATGTCACGCTCGCCGTCAGTCGATTCGCCATGGTCTCGACGTCCGCCTCGTGTGGCAACGGAGTACAACTCCTGCCGGGGTCGGTCGTGAACGCCGCCACCGAGATCGGCGCGGGGACGATCGTCAACACGAACGCCTCGGTTGACCACGACTGCCACGTCGGCGAGTTCGTTCACGTGGCTCCCGGGGCGGCGATCGGGGGTGGCGTCCGGATCGGCGACCTCGCCTTCGTCGGGATCGGCGCGCGGGTGCTGCCCGGGCTGACGATCGGCGCCGGCGCTATGATCGGCGCCGGCGCCGTGGTCATCGCCGATGTGCCAGCGGGTGCGACCGTCGTCGGTGTGCCCGCTCGCCGTCTCGATGTCGACGGCCGGCGATCGTGACCATTTCTGCGAGCGTCTCCGATCGGATCCGACGACTCGTCGACGTCGTCGTCGCCGGGGTCGGCCTCGTCGTCATCTCACCGGTGCTCCTCGCCGCCGCAGCGGCGACGCGGGCGTCGGCGGGTCGTGGAGTGATCTACCGGCAGCGCCGGCTCGGTCTCGCAGGTCGGCCGTTCGCGCTGCTCAAGTTCCGCACGATGCGACATCCGAGGCCGGGTCGTGAGGCGCCGGAGTTCGACGACGAGCGTTTGACTCGGGTGGGGCAGTGGCTGCGAGCCACGAGTCTCGACGAACTGCCGTCGTTGTGGAACCTGCTGCGCGGCGAGATCACCCTCGTCGGCCCACGGCCGCTGCCCGTGCACTACTGGGATCGTTTCGT
The DNA here is from genome assembly GCA_963716235.1 of Ilumatobacteraceae bacterium. Lineage (GTDB taxonomy): Bacteria > Actinomycetota > Acidimicrobiia > Acidimicrobiales > Ilumatobacteraceae > Sva-07. Next base: position 31,339 of record CAVQTE010000008.1, read on the forward strand.
CGGCAACGAGTACGAGCGATTCGAGGTCCGCCCCGGGATCACCGGGCTCGCCCAGGTGAGCGGTCGCAACGCCGTCGATTGGCCCGAGCGCTTGGCCCTCGACGTGGAGTACGTGAGGACGAGGAGCCTTCGCGGTGACATCCGGATCCTGTTGGCGACGATCCCTGCTGTGCTCTCGCGCTCGGGCGTCGATCAGGCCGAGGGTGTCACGATGCACGAACTCCCAGCCGACCGACACCTCTGACCTCCCCTTGCATCAGGGGTCGGACCCCTTTGCAGGGCCCTTGTTGCACGACGCTGTTGCGGGGTGGTCAGCGGGTGAGGGCTCGGTAGGCGTCGAGCGTGCGGTCGATGATGCGCTGTTGGTCGAACTCGGCGGCGGCCCGTTCACGGGCGGCGGTCCCCATCGTCGAGCGCAGCCCGGCGTCGCTGACAAGCCGTTCGATCGCCGCAGCGATCGCCACCGGATCGCGCACCGGAACGAGCAGGCCGGTCTCACCATCGGCGATGACCTGACGGTTGCCGCGGATGTCGGTCGCAACCGTCGCCAGGCCCATCGATGCGGCCTCCATGGCGCTGCGCGGGAAACCCTCGCGCCAGCTCGCGGTGACGAACAGGTCGGCAGCGGCGTAGCACTCGGGCATGTCGTTGCGGGGGCCCGTGAGTACCACCCCGTCGTCGGCGGCATTCTCGAACACGGCGGGGTCGATGGCGTCGCTCTTGTCGGGATCGGTCGGGCCCACGACGACGAAACGGGCGGGCACACCTCGTTGGCGCAGTCCGTGCGCGGCCTCGAGCAGCTCGACGATGCCCTTCTCGCGAACCAGGCGGCCGACCACGGCGCAGACGACCTCGTCGTCGGCGATGCCCCACTCCGTGCGCAGCTGCGTTCGGGCGGCGCCAGTGATCGCGTCGGGGTCGAAGCGGCTGAGGTCGACGCCGTTGCCGAGCATGCGAACCTTGCGGGCGGGAATGTGCAGCGTCTCGACGAGGGTGTCGACGTCTTCGGGGTTCTGGACCAGTTCGACGTCGCCGAACGCGGCGGCGATGCGCTCGGCGGCATACACCGGAATCCGGCGTTGCCAGCGATCGGTCGGCTGCGCCCACAGGCCGTGCTGGGTGTTGACGACCAGTGGTGTCCTGGTGAGACGCGCCGCGATCCGGCCGAGGATGCCCGGCTTGGGGTTGTGGGTGTGGACGATGTCGGGGCGCACCGATCGGAGCAGCCGCAGGAGCTGGCCGAACGCGCGCAGGTCGTGGAGCGGATTGTTCGAGCGGGTGAAAGCGGGCACGTCGATGTGCCGGATACCCATTGCGGTGAGGTTGGCAACGTGCGGCCCGGCCGCCGACATGCCGACCACCTCGTAGCCGGCCCGGGCGAAGGCTTGCAGCTGCGGTCCCAGCAGCCAGTCAAGGCTCATGTCGGTGGTGGTGACGTGCACCAGTCGCAGTTCGCGGCGCGTGACGCGTCGACGGAACATCATCGCCGTGTCACCGGTCGGAGCCCCGGTAGCGGGCGCGGGCGGTGAGCGATCGCAACTCGCCTTCGAGGCGGAGTCCGCCGTCGGCCTTCAGGGTGAATGTCTCGAACCCGTCGCTGCGCTGGATCGGGGTGCGCCAGAGTCGGTGAAGATCGGTGCGGCCGGGCCGGTTGACCCTGCTCGCGGCGAGCGACGCACTGGCGAACCGCTGCCTGACGGCGATCTCGGCCGATGGCGAGCCTGGCAGCGCCTTGGGGTAGGCGAAATGTCGGGCGTCGACACCGAGGTGTTCGCCGATCAGTTCGATCGATCGGTCGAGGTCGTCGGTGATGGCGTCGGGGTCGAGACGGTCGAGCAACCAATGGGCGTGGGTGTGAGATCCGATGGTGACGTTGCCGCTCGTGAGCGAGTCACGCAGTGCCGACCAGCTCGTCGGGGGCGCTCCCCACGGGAAGTCCTCCCGCTCGTCGACGTAGCGGGTGGCGACGAACAGCGTGCCGGGCAGCCCGTGGCGGTCGAGCGCGGGGACGACCACGTCGGTGAAGTCGGCGGTGCCGTCGTCGAAGGTGATGACCACGCCGCGGCGGTCGTCCCTGCTTGCTTCATCACGGCCGGTCACCGACGCTGACGGCGCGGTGGCCCACCCCTCGGCTGCGCCGGCGGTGAGTTCGGCCACGGCGGCGTCGAGCGACAGCACCCGGTGGTGCTCGGCGAGGTGGCCGAGTTGCCGGTCGAACATGGCGGGGTCAAGGTCGACCTCGCTGTCGCTGCCACCACCGACGCGGTGGTAGATGAGGATCGTGATCCCGTCCGGTGGCGGAATCAGCCGGTCCAACATCAGCCCCGTCCATTTGACGATCTGTTTCACGTCGGGCATGTCCACCTGGCTCCGATTCCCGTCATCGGGGATCGATCATGTCAGCTGTCACGCGAGCAGTGCGATCAATCGAGCTGTGAGGTCGTCGATCTGTGCGAAGCACGCGGACCATGCGGCGGGCGAGCGCCCGGTGGGATCGCGGATCTCGCCGACCCATGTGTCGAGGTAGTCGAGCGGGTCGGGCCGTTCGGCGTGCAGCGTCGCGAACCACTCGATGGGTGTGCGTTGGCCCCGTCTGCCGACCCATTCGCCCAGCTCGACTATCTCGGGGAGCGTGAAGGTGTGGTCGTACGCCTTTGGCCATCGACCGGCGATGGCCAACACCTGGTGGTGTTCGGCGGTCACGATGAGATCGGCACCTGCCACCCCGGGAGCGCTGAGGTAGTGGCTCCGGTAGTCTGAGACGTCGATACAGCGGCCCCCGAGGAGGTGCACCGTAGTGTCCGTGGGAGGTTCGCCCCCATTTCCCGATAATCCGGCCGAGCGGACGACCACGCTGAGCCCCTCACTCCGTGCGTGCTCCGCGAGCAGCCCGCCCATCATCACTGAGCGCGATCGATTGTGCGTGCAGACGGCGAGGATCCGCAGGCTCCGAGGCATCTGCCTGAGTCTGGTCGCTGTTGGCTGCCATCCCAACTTCCGAGCTGACACACTGGTCGGGTGAATGCCGCGTCGTCCTGGAAGATCCTGTTGTCACCGCCGGAGGTGGGACCGCAGGAACGCGAGTTGCTGCTGGCGGCATTCGACTCCAACTGGGTCGCACCGGCCGGCCCCGACATCGACGCATTCGAGGCCGAACTCGCTGCGTTGACCGGTGCGTCCGCGGTCGCTGCGCTGTCGAGCGGGACCGCAGCATTGCACCTGGCGCTGATGGCCGTGGGCGTGGAGCGGGGCGACGATGTGTTGGTCAATTCCCTCACGTTCGGGGCCAGTGCCTTCGCTGTGACGTATCTCGGTGCCCGGCCGTGTTTCGTCGATTGCGATCCCGAGACATGGCATCTCGACCTTGAGCTCCTCGACGAGGAGCTGGCGCGCCGCGCCCGTGCCGGCGAGCAGGCTGCCGCCGTGGTGTCGGTCGATCTGTACGGGTCGGTCGCCGACGGTGAGCGGATCGCTGCGGTATGCGCGGCGCACGGTGTGCCGCTGGTGCAGGACGCGGCCGAGGCGATTGGTGCATACCGCGACGGAGTGCACGCGGGCCGTCAGGGGCAGGTGGCGGTGCTGTCGTTCAACGGCAACAAGATGGTCACCACGGGCGGCGGGGGAGCGATCATGAGCGATGACCCCTCGATCGTGTCGCGTGCGCGCTACCTGAGCACGCAGGCCCGCCAGCCAGTGCCGTGGTATGAGCACGAAGACATCGGTCTCAACTATCGGATGGGCAATCTCAATGCTGCGGTCGGCAGAGGCCAGCTCCGAACCCTCACCGATCGCATCGCCGGCCGCCGGCGGGTCCGCGCCGGGTACGAACGCCACCTGGGCGAGTTCGGTGGTGTCGGATTCCAGCAGATCCCCGACGGGTGCCAGCCGAACCACTGGCTGACGACGGTGGTGTTCGACGAGTCGTTCGGCGCCACACCCGGTGACGTGCTCGACGCGCTGCGTTCGGCGGGCATCGAGGCGCGATACTCGTTCAAGCCGATGCACCTCCAACCGGTGTTCGCGTCGAACCCGGTGGTCGGTGGCAGTGTCGCCGAGCGTCTGTTCGCGCAGAGCCTGAGCCTGCCGTCGGGATCGCGGATCTCCAACGACGAGGTGGCCTGGATCTGCGACGTGATCGCCTCGGTACGAGCGTGAACTGCGTTACAGGCTGGGTCAGCGCCAGGCGCTGACGCCGTCGGCGCTCAGGACGCTGCGACGTTCGAGGGTGCCGTCGAATTCGAAGATCTGGTCGCCGCCGGAGGTTCGGGCGTCGACGATCAACGTGTCGGGATTGGGAAGCGGCTGCGGCCGGTACAAGAGTTGGTAGGCGCCCCGGCCGATGTCGCCCGCCAGTTCGAACTCCACGACCACGGTTTCTCCCGGGGGAATGTTGAACTGGCTCGAATGCACGTAGTAGCCGAGTTCGGGAAGTGTGAACGGCGCGATGTCTTCGCCGTCGAGGCGAACCGACTCGACGCCGAGCCGCGTGTAGACCTCGAGTAGCGTGCGGTTCGTCCCGGTCGGCTGATCGACGAGGTTGCCGATGACGTAGTCGTCGTACCCGGTGCTCGGCGCAGTGTTGGTCAGGGAGATCGTGAGCGTCGCTTCGGCTTTGCCCGTCTGCTGGTTCACGACCGGCCGGTAGTCGATGGTTCGTTCGAGGAAACTGTCGATCTTGTTGCCACTGCTGTTGACGGTGACGACGGCCAGCGCGTCGTCACCCCCGACTTCGACAACGGGAAGGGAGCCGTCCATGCCGACGAGCTCGAGCAGTGCCTGCTCTGCGGGTCGCTTCATCCAGCCCGTGATGTGACCGTTGAGCGCGGCCGGGGCGAGTGCCGGCACCATTTGCTGCGGCGGCGGAAGTGTGGAACCCAGCACGTTGTCGATGCTGGCGTCGGTGACCGCGCTGAGCAGGTCCTCACGTTCGTTCTCGGCGAACTCGTACTGGTCGACGGTGAGGAACTGTTCGGCGTTACCGGCGTCGATGCGTTGGCCGATGTCCGCCAGTTCGACCGGCCCGGTGATCTCCATGAGGCCGGCGATGCCGGCGGGGTCGATGACGAAGACTCCGTCGACGGCCCGTCCGGTCGAGGCTTCGTACATCTGGGCCATGGCGTTGCCGACGCTCGGCATGTCGGCAGGCGACGGTCACGTTGCTCCAGTACTTCTGGGCGACACCGTCGCCGTACAGCGCGCCGTAGGGCGCGTAGCGCCGCATGTACTCGTCGGTCGTCTCGAGATCCAGGGTGTCGAGTTCCTCGACCTGGAGATCGGCGGTTCGTCCGCTGTTGGTGACTTCGAGTCGGCCGCTGTCGACGGTGATCTCGCTCCAGCTGCCCATGAGTCCGCTGGTGCCGCGGGCTTCGGCGTTGTTGACGAACGCAAGGAGGTAGGTGCGGGGCCCGTCGGCGCCGAGGAGTTCGGGGCCGATTCGTGCAGCGGCCGCGGTGGCCTCGGCCTGGTGGGCGGCCTGGTCGGCGCGGCGGATGCCCTTGTCGAGCCGTGATTGCAGTGGGGCGACGAGCCAGTCCGACTCGGCGTCCTCGAGTGTGTCGCTGAGTGCGTTGACCGTGGCCTTCAGGTCATCAAGGGGTTCTTCGAGTGCGGCGAGCGCGCCGATGTCGATGACGCCGTTGCTCACGGTGAGTTGGTCGAGGTCGACGAATTGGAGGGTGTTGGCTGCCGAGGCTGCCGCCGCGGCGGCGTCGGCCAACACGTCGACACCGACATTGCGATTCTGGGCGACGCCCGGGACGAAGCGGGCCATCTGCGTCAACGGGCTGTCGAGCGTGCTTTCGGCGTCGGCGAGGTCCTCCGAGGCCTGCGTGAGGACTGCACTCGCCTCGGTCACCTTGCCGTCTTGCAGATACTCGAGCCCGTCGAGGAGGCCGAGGTAGCCGTCGCGGGCGGTGGTGCGCGCCTGCACGGCCGCTACGCCGAGCCCGGCGATGGCAACCGCGGCGAGTACCCCGATGCCGACGGCGCTCCACATGATGCGTCTTCGGACGTACCTGCGACGCCGAACATAGCCGGAGACACCGATGAGTCCCGTGGCGGCAGCCCCGATGATCGACGAGAAGAGGAAGAACTCGTTCCATTCCAGGCGCAGCGACACCTGCACGACGATCCCGGCGATCATCGAGCGGACGACAGGCTTGTTGGCCTGGTCCCAACCGATCCATGCGCTGGCGGTGAAGGCGATGGTAGTCAGGATGATCCAGATGAACGGGCCTGCAAGGGCGCCGACCAGGGCGATACCGGCGCCGGCCATGAGGGCCCACCAGGGTGCGGACGCGCCGAGCCACGTCACGAATGCGGCGAGCCCGGCGACCAGGACAATGTCGGTGGGGGTCGTGCCGGTGGGGGAGGCGTCGGACAGGGCAGCGATGATCGCCGAGATCACCGAGACGACGGCAACGGCGATCGCGTCGTCGTGAGTGATCGTGTTCCGCCTCTTCTGCGACATGGGAGCCTCTAGTATCGCCGACCGGTATCGCCGACTGGTGGCATCTCGGCAACCCGGTGAGACACCGGCGTCAGCCGATGGGCATGTCGAGGGATCGCATCCACTCGGTGGTTGCACGGAGACCATCGGCGAACGGCACTGGCTCGATGTCGGGGAACAGCGAGCGCAGTCGGCCGCTGTCGGCCTGGCTGTGGGGGACGTCGCCGGGTCGGTTGGCGACGTGTTCGCGTTCGATGGGATGCAGGACGATGCGTTCGAGTTCGGTCAGTGTGTCGAGCAGGCTGATACGGCTCCCGAACGCCAGGTTGACCGGCTCCGAACTCGTCACGGTGCGGCACACCGCATCGGCGATGGTGGCCGTGACGGTGTCGACGTAGGTGAAGTCGCGGCTCTGGGTGCCGTCGCCGTGGACGGTCACGGGCACCCCGCGCAATGCCGCGTCGACGAATGCCGGGATCACCGCGGCGTACACATGGCCGGCGGGTTGGCGGGGGCCGAAGACGTTGAAGAACCGGAACGCGAGGACCGGCAGCCCGTACGACGCACCCCATGCGAGGGCGTACGCCTCGGTGGCGAGTTTGCTGCCTCCGTAGGGGGAAAGCGGTCTTGTGGCGAGATCCTCGTGTTTGGGGAGTACCGAGTTGCCACCGTAAACGCTGGAACTGCTGGCGACGACGGTGTGCAGGTTGCCGTGTCGTCGGGCCGCTTCGAGCACCATGACCGTGCCGGTGGCGTTGGCATGATGCGAGGCGAGCGGGTCGGCCACGCTGCGCGGCACGCTGCCCAGTGCGGCGAGGTGAACGACGGCGTCGGTTCCGGCGAAGGCGTCGTCGAGGGCGTCGTCGTCGAGGATGGTGCCCTCGGTGAATGCGACGTCGACACCGTCGAGATTCGATCGGATCCCGTTGGAGAGGTCGTCGATGACGGTGACGCCGTCGATACGTTCGTCGGCGAGCAGCGCTCGGCACAGATTCGATCCGATGAACCCTGCTCCGCCTGTTACCGCCACTCGCATGGAGTGACAGGCTAGGCGGACTACCGTTCCGTGTCGTGGCAGTCAGAGTCCTGTGGGTGGTGAAGGGTCTCGGCCCTGGCGGCGCCGAGCGACTACTGGTCGCGGCTGCCGCGGCCCACGACCCTGCGATGTTCGAAATCGAGTGCGCGTACGTGTTGCCGTGGAAGGACCATCTCGTCGGCGCGCTGGAGGCCGCGGGTGCGCGCACGCACTGTCTGAGCACACGGCGCCGTGACCCGCGCTGGCCGCTCCGTCTGGCGCAGCTCGTCAGGCGCGGTGAATTCGACGTCGTGCACGTCCACTCGCCGTTGCCCGGCTCGGTGGCGCGCCTCGCCGCCCGGTCGATGGGGAGGCCGACCCGCCCGGGCCTGGTCGGCACCGAGCACAACCGCTGGGAGACCCACCGTTGGCCGACCCGGCTGCTGAATCGGTTCACCGGGCGCTGGGACGACGCGGACTTCGCGGTGACCGACGAGGTGCGGGCATCGATGCGCGGCGCGTCGGGCCGGCGCGCCGTCACCCTCCGGCACGGGATCGACCTGGAAGCAACGGCGGTGGCGCTGCGCGATCGAGACGTCGTTCGGGAGGAGCTCGGCGTCGGTGCCGATGAGTTCGTGATCGGCACTGTCGCCAACTTCCGACCCCAGAAGGACTACCCGAACCTGCTGCGTGCCGCGGAGATTCTCGTGCAACGCCAGCGGCCGTTCCGGGTGATCGCTGTCGGTCAAGGCCCGCAGGAAGCCGAGATGCGGGCGTTGCACGAGCAGCTCGGTTTGGGCGACCGTGTGTTGTTGACCGGCTTTCGCGACGATGCGGTCCGCGTGATGGCTGCCTGCGATGTCTTCACGCTGGCATCGCAGTGGGAGGGTCTGCCGGTTGCGGTGATGGAGGCGCTGGCCCTCGGACTGCCGATCGTCACGACGGCAGTTGGTGGGATGGCGGAGGAGTTCACCGATGGCGTGGATGCAGCACTGGTTCCTCCACGTGATGCTGCCGCGCTCGCGGCGGCTTGGGAAGGTCTTGGGACGGACCAGTCTCTGCGCACGCACCTTGCTGATGCGTCGCGGCGCCGAGCGCCCGACTTCGGAGTGCAGCGGACCGTGGCTGAGATCGAATCGATCTATGACCGCGTTGCCAGACCGAGCGGCGCTGTGGTGGTCCCCGGCCCCTTGCCAGCGTCGCGCTGATCGTCCACGTGAGCCGGCGCTCGATATTCGGCCGGCGACTCTTGATGATCGCTCGCAAATCATCGAGTTGCTCGAGCGGTCGCTCGGCAGCGACGGAGATCCCCGCTACCCGCAGCTGTTCGCGTGGAAACACGACGAGAATCGCTTCGGCCCATCACCGATGTGGGTTGCCACGGACGGAGGTCGCATCGTGGCCTTTCGGGCGCTGATGCGTTGGGAGTTTGTCCGTGGGGGAGTGGTGCTGAGAGCGGTGCGCGCAGTCGACACGGCGACCGATCCCGAGTATCAGGGGCGTGGACTGTTCCGATCACTCACGATGCATGGTCTGGAACACGTCCGGGCGGAAGGTGTCGACTTCGTGTTCAACACACCGAACACACAGAGCCGGCCGGGATACCTCAAGATGGGGTGGCGCGAGGTGGGTCGACTTCCGGCCGCCGTCCGATTCACGGGTCCGGGAGGCGCCGTCGCAGCGCTGCGGTCACGTGTTCCGGCCGACCGCTGGTCGCAGGAACTGACGATCGGGACGTCGGTCGACGACGTGGCTCGCCGATCGCGGGCCTGACGGTCGGTGGACGAATCCGACAGACGTGCGTGGACTCCGGACGAACGCTGACGACGAGTACGTGGCGTGGCGCTTCGGCACCTCGCTGCTGGGCTATCGAGTGTTGGACGACGGCGACGCCGCGATCATCTGCCGGTCACGGCGGAGGGGCTCGGCGCTCGAACTCGCCATCGTCGCGTCGTTCGGCCCGCGTGGCTCGGCCGATCGACTCGCCGGTCGAGCTGCCCGGGAGTCCGGTGCGTCGTACTCCATCCGGCTCGGTCAGCCCCAGATGTCGTCGTCGTTCGTGCCTCTGCCGGGCGGCGGCCCGGTCCTCACGTGGCGAGCGGTGAACGATCTCGGCCCACCACCGCTCGCCAACTGGGCGTTGACCCTGGGTGACATCGAGTTGTTCTGAAGGTCCTCGCGGAGCGCTGTGGGCGGTGAGATGTGGTCGGGATCGTGTTCCGGTCGTCGGCGAATCGCGGGGACGCACACCACGAGCAACATGAACGGCACGACGATCGATCGTTGTCGAGCGAGAACCCCGAGATTCGCGAAGCTCGTGAAGGCAAGCCCCGCGAGCAACATCGTGGTCATTGCAAACGCCACATAGGGATAGGTGACCACCAGTTTCGGGAGGTTCGCCAAGCGTCGCCAGGACAGCGCGCACAGTCCGAGAAAGATCGTGGTTTCAAGCGCCGTGAAGAGTTGTGCAGCGCCCCGAGCTTCGACGGGGAGTGGGCGGGTGAGGGTACGAATCGACGCGTAGGGCCAATTCGTCGGACTCGAGATCGAGAGCGGCTGGAATGATGAACCCGCCTGTTCGGTCCGTCGACTGGTTTCGTCGAGAATCGAGGTGATGCTCGATGTTGCGGCCTGTCCGTCGCCGCCGGTTGCACCCGGGTCGAGGTAGCGAACCGTTGCGAGCGCGACCATCGCCAGGCTGACTGCCGCGATCACGATGACTGGGATGAGCCGGACGCGGTCGAGCGGTCGTGAGGTACGTGTGTGCCATGGATCGCGACCGCGTGCGAGGGCAACCAGCAGTGCCGGAAAGGCGCCCGCTAGCCAAATCCCAGCTATGTGTGGACGGATGTAGACGGCACCAACGAGGCCGAACATCGCGGTGAGGAACGGGACGAGGATCGCGACCTGAGACAACAACCGGGCGATTCCGTAGGTCGCGAGTCCGAGGAGGAAGAGCAGCAGGGCGTCCTTGCCGATGGAGGACGGCCAGTAGACGAGGCTCGGGGCGAGTACGCAGAGGATGGCGTATCGGCGCCTGACCAGTCCGGGAACAGCGATGCATGCCGCCTTCACGAAGAAGGCCGTTCCTAGGAAACCCAGGAACGAGAAGACCACGAACCCCGCCACCTTGCTGGTACCCGTCACCGCGTAGATCAATGCGGTGATCCCCTCGGTGAACTGTGTGCCGGTCCCGCCGCGGAGGAGGGAGAAGAAGTCGGCGCGTCCAGCCCAGAGGTCAGAGGCCGCGAGGACGGCGTAGTCGTGGTAACGCTGCGCGTCGATTCCGCCTTGGTAGGCATCGAATCCGACCCAGTACCGGAGCGCCGAACCGATCAGCTTCACTGCGAGTCCGACGTACATGATCGCACGTAAGTCGGCGAGTTCGCCTGAGAAGACCCGGCTCATGGTGTACGCCCCAATCACCGCGAGCGGGGGAACAACGACGAGAACACCCCAGACGTCGTAGGTGAGCGCCGTCATTGCCCACGAGAGGACGATCACATACGCGATTCCGGCGCAAACCGCGACCCACGAGGTAAATCGCGCATTCACCCAGCTGCCGACCGCGTGGGTTCTGGTCGACCGGAATCCGGGAGTTGGCCCCCCTGCTGAGGTGGCGCCGCTCGTCGATGATCGGTGTACTCGTTGTACGGATTCCGCGTGGTCTTGATTCCTCCGACCACGAAGACGATGGGTGCGTCGGCGATGTCCCTGAGGATCGAGATCGTTCGTTCGGTCGCGTCGATTGACGTATGGCCGATGCGAGCAACCAGCACGATGACATCGGCCAACGGGACGAGGTCGAGCACCTCTGCGGTTGCCCCGACGGGTGAGGTGTCGACGATGATCTGGTCGGCAATGTCGGACATCCGCTCGATCTGATGGACGGTCGCTCGGACCAATTGCCCGGGCGATCCAGGGACGGTGCTCAGGTCGAGAATCTTCATGTTGTCCGCGGCCGTGTCGAGGGGAATGGCGCGTCGGGGAATCTGGTCGAGTTCATGGAGGTCGAACGGAAGCTCAGGTGCCGGTGTGCCCGTGATGGCTTCGTGAAGCCGCGGTCGACGGAAGTCGGTGTTTACGGCGACCACACGGTTGTCCGTCTCGAGGAAGGCGGCTGCCAGGTTGCTCGCAAGCGAGGTCTTTCCATCCCCGGGGCCTGGCGACACGACGAGCGTGACATACGCCCGGGTTCCAGTGTCGATCCCACTCTGGACGAACCCCACGACATTCCGGACCGTACGGTACGCGTCTGACAACGCATCATGCCGTCCCGCAGACACGATGATGCCGCCCGTTGTCGTGCGTACCTTGGGGATAGCGACCCTTGCTCGCATGGCAACGATGTCTTCTGCTTGTTCCCGAGAGCGAATCCTTCGATCGACTCGGGCGAGTATCAAGGCGATTGTCAGGCCGAGGGCGGCGCCTACGACGAACCCCATGACCGCCCTCGTCGAACGCGAAGCCGGGGCGCTCAGCCCACGGGCGACGACAGGCATGGCTTGAGCCCGCTGAAGGGTGGTGAAGGTGAGTTGACTCGGGTCGACCTCGAGCTGCGCGTTCTGCTCGAATGCCAACCCGTACTGCCGGGAAATGGCGTCGAGTTCAGCGAGCAGAAGGGGGTCCTCAGGGTTCGTCGCCAGTGCTTTGGTGAGAGAGCTCAATTGGTCTTGGAGATCCTGCACGCGTACTTGAGACGTCGCGAGTCGATCTCGATACACGGTCTCTTGCCGTTCGGCGAGGTACGAGTTGAGTTCGTCGGCAAAGGCGTTGGCGATGATCTCGGCACGTTCGGCCGTTTCCTGAGTCGTCGTGAAGGTGAGCGCGCCTGACTCGAGGTCGTACAAAACGTCGACTTGGGCCGCGAGTTCCGCGGCAGTTTCCGCCAATCCGGTGGCGTCGACGACCCGTTGCGGTACTTCCCCGGTGGTCGCGAGGAGCACGACCTGGCTCGGTGACACGATGGTTGCATCGCCGCCGTCGTTGGCCAACATGGTGTGCGTCGCGGAGAAGCTGGTCGCCTGATCCGACACCTTCTGGGGCTGTGGTAGAGCTCCCATGAGAGCGCCAAGCAGGGCGAATCCAACCACGATCCACCATCTGCGTCTGATCGCTTCGACTGGTGACATGCTGCTCATCTTGAGTCCGCCTTCTTGGCTTCGACGGTACTTGACCGACCCGTCACATTAGGCCAGCGGCTGACGCTATCGACTGCACCAGACGACTGCCACCATCTTCGTGGCCGCGAGAGCGTGCGGAACCTTCGGTCGACAAGACAATCCTTCCGGCACGTCCACGAGTTGCGAGCGATTTGCCCGTCATCGAGGTGCATGTGGCCGAGTAGCGTGACCCATGTGGAAGCTGCAGGTAAGCCCCACGGTGAGGGTCGAGCATGAGGTTGGCACGTTCACTCCGGGTTCTGGCCGTCGGCATAGTGTCGGTCGGCTGTACGAACTCATTGGGACGGACGCCTGAGGCACCCCACTCAACAGCAGCCTCGGGGACCGCCCGACGGTCACCGACGACTGGTCCTGGCGGCTCCGGCCTCGAAGAAGTCACTTCAGAGAGTGTCGAGCCAGACGCATCCAGTTCAGAAGAAGTCGACCTGGGGGCCGCTGTAGCGCCCGTCGATTGCGAGGTTCCGCATGCACGGACCCCGCCTGACGGTGAACGAGTGAAGCTGACGACGGTCGCCACAGAGAACGGCGTGACGGTGGCGGCAGGGTTGTATCCATTGCCTCACCACAGCGGCAATCCATGGTCGCAATGGGGCCAGGGAGTCGTGCTGACCGATGGGCGGTTCGTCTCCGCAGTCGGCGATCACCTGGGGGCCGATGGGAACTCGTGGTTCTACGAGTACGACCCGGACACGCGTGATCTCACCAGAACTGCGGACATGTCTGCCGCTCTCGATCATCAGCCCGGCGACTGGGGGTACGGCAAGGTCCACGCCCAGATGACGCTGGGCCGATGTAGCGACGTCATCGCCGCTACGTACTGGGGCTCGCGGAACGGGCTCTCGTTGGGCGGCTCGTATCAGGGCGATCATCTGCTGCGATACGACGCGGCCACCTCGCAGATCGAATCGCTCGGTGTTCCGGTCCCTGGATTCGGGATCCCGTCGTTGGCGATCTCCCCTCATGGCGATTACGTGTTCGGAGAGGCAGTCGACCCGGCGAGTGATCCCGACGGAGGGGCGTTCTTTGCTGCCAACGCGAGAAGCGGCGACCTCGTGTTTCTATCCCAAGACGACCGCCACGTCGGCTTTCGAAGCATTCTGGTCTCGGCCGACGGCGTGGCCTACTACTCCGCAGGTGGACGCAACCTGTTTCGGTACGATCCCGCTACTGACCAGGTGACGATCGCAGCCGGTGAGCTTCCCGGCGACTGGCTTCGGGCTGCGAGTTCGATCGCGCCGGACGGATCCGTCTTCGGCGTCACGCGAGACCCGGACCGTCTCTTCGAGATGACGGTCGATGGCGAGATCATCGACATGGGACCGACCGAAGGCTACGTGACGTCGTTGGGGCTGTCCGCCGATGGAAACACGTTGTACTACGTCCCCGATGCTCACGGCGATGCTTGGAAGAACGGGACGCCGTTGATTGCGGTCGACGCCGCGACGGGCGATCATGAGGTCGTCGTCGAATTGAATCCCATCATCGAGCCGGCGCTCGGAGTTCGCGTCGGTGGCACGTACAACCTGGCGGTGGACCCCCGTGGCGGCCGCCTCTACATCGGACTGAACGCGAGCGAAGTCGGCGGCGCAGAGCCCGAGAAGACCTTCGGATCCGTTGTGTTGGTGACGGTCGATCTGGAATGAGCGCAGTTCATCCTGTCGTGGGTGCAGTGGTTGTCATGATCTTGCTGGGGGGCCTCGCTGGGTGCGATGCGGGCAGTGGCGGGGGCGACGCCGATCCCCACGGCAGCACCCCGAGGTCTGTGGGCGTCGACACCGGCATCGAGACGTCACCGGTCGCGACCTCGTTGTCGTTGGGGGTTCCTGGATCGGACTCGGAACCGGGCGCTGCGACATGCTGGTCGGTCGATCCGCAGCAGGGCGAGGGAATCGAATTCACCGAGGCAACGGACTCGTACGGCTTGGTGAAGCCCCTGACAGGGATGTACGGGCACGCTGTCGCGGCCGGAGATGCAAACGGCGACGGATGGATCGATCTCTTCGTCGGGAGTTTCGCGGACCGCCCGACCGAGCAGTACCAGGTGCGTGGCGCGACCGGACCGTCACCTGACAGCCTTATGCTCGGTGGCGAGGGTGGATTCACCGTCGACCGTTCCTTTCCAGGCGAGCCTGCCCGTACGAGTGGTGCGACGATGGCCGATCTCGATGCCGACGGTGACCTGGACCTCGTCGTGGTTCGAAATCCCCGCGGGGACGAGATCGCCGCTCGCCCGACCGTTGTCTACGAGCAGCGCGAAGGGGGCTGGCACCTCGCCGAGGAGTTGCTGCCAGGAGTCGCTGGGCGGTCGGTCGCCGCGATCGATGTTGATCGCGACGGTCTACTCGACCTGATCGTCGTCGCCGATCGCTTCGGAGGAGGATCTGCGCGACTACTGCACAATGAGGGGTCGCTCGAGTTCGTCGATGCCGGCGACCAGTGGGGGATTCCGGATGACATCACGGGACTTGCCCTGGCGACCGTCGACCTCGATCTGGACGGCTGGAGCGACATCGTCGTGAGCGGAGACGAGCGCGTCCTGATGGGTGGCCCGGACGGATTCTCCGTGGACGAGCAGGATGCGCTCGCGTTCGAGTTGTTCGGTGCAGAGGACGACCCGGCTGGAATCGCCGTCGGGGACCTGGATCTCGACGGTCGCCCTGACCTCGTCATCGGACAGCACTTCAACTCGACGGTCGATGACGGCCGAGTCGTGCCGGTGCGGATCTTCGTGAATCGACCAGCGGTCGACGGTTTCCAACTCGTGGACGTGACCTCCGAGTCTGGCTCACCAGGTCTCCGGACCAAGTCGCCGCACGTCGCGATCGCCGACCTCGACAATGATGGGACTGCAGACGTCGTCACCTCGGCAGTCTCAGCGTCAGGGGCGCCGCTGATTCTCCGCGGACTCGGGGTCGAGGATGGAGTGCCTATGTTCGAGGCGACCGATCGGGCCGGCGACGGGGATTACTTCGTGACCGGGATCGAAGCCGATCTCGATCGCGACGGACGTGTGGATCTCTTCCAGGTCGCTTGGGAGCCGTCTTCGCCTTCGCTGTTGTTCATGAATGAGAGTGCGTCGGAGCACTGGCTCGAGGTGGGTCTGGCGGGGCTTCCGGGTGGCGTCGGAGATGTTCTCGTCGAGGTGTTCGAGCCCGGCTCCGGCAATAGACTTGCCACTGGCTGGGGCCTGACCACCACCGGCTACGCTGCCGGGGCGCCGGCCAGTGTCCATCTTGGTCTCGGGGCGGATCCGAGCGGTGATGGTCAGGTTCAGATCGTCGTGACGCCGCGAACGTCAGACGAACTGAGCTTCACTGCTGCCGTCGATTCCCGAATCAACGTCACCGGCTGCTGATCCCAGTTCTGGTCCGATTGCCTCGCTGTTGAGGCGTCTCCACCCGATGGCCCACGCGTGTGGCACCGACCTGGATCGGTCGATCCGGTGACGGTAGACTTCGCGTCGGTTCTCTCGGAATCGACCCGACGAAACAGACAGGCAGGCGGATGAGAGTCGGAATACTTGCAGGCGGGAAAGGGACCAGGCTGGCGGAGGAGACGCAGGTGCGTCCGAAGCCGATGGTCGAGATCGGTGACCGACCGATCCTCTGGCACATCATGCGGCACTATGCGCATTTTGGACATCGTCACTTCGCTATCGCGCTCGGATACAAGGGTGATGTCATCAAGCGGTACATCGTTGATTCGGCGGCCGTCCACGGCGATCTCAGCGTCGACATGCGAACCGGTGAGGTGGTGGTCAGCGGGGGCGCGCCCCTGATTGGCGAGTCGATCTCATCGAGACCGGTGACGAGACTATGACGGGGGGACGGATCAAGCGTTTGATCCCACACCTCGGCAACGAGACATTCATGCTCACGTGGGGAGATGGTGTGTCCGATGTAGACCTCGATGCGTTGCTGGCATTCCACAGGTCTCACGGAAAGCTGGTCACCATGACTGCCGTGCGACCCCCGGCACGCTACGGACACCTGGTGTTCGACGGGGATCGGGTGACGGAGTTCAGTGAGAAGCCGCAGACTGGTGAGGGCTGGATCAATGGAGCGTTCTTCGTCATGGAGCCGGAGGTGGCCGAGTACATCGACGGTGATTCAACCCAGTTCGAACACGAGCCGATGGAACGACTGGCTGCAGACGGCGAATTGATGGCGTACAAGCACGAGTCGTTCTGGCAGTGCATGGACACGCTGAGAGAGAAGCACATCTTGAACACGCTCTGGGAATCGGGGAACCCGCCCTGGCGGGTATGGGGTGATGAGGGGTCATGAGTCTGGGCGCGTCGGTCCGTGCTGGCGACGGCACCCCGAAGGTCGTAACGGCCACTTCGCGGCAATCTTGACCCGTGCCCGACGTCGGAGCGCAGCGCGGGCTTCTGGGGTCCTTGAGACTGCGCGTCAGCGACATCAGGTCGCGCTGGCGGGCGCCCGACTTCAGCTCGTAGATGAGTCGATCATCTGACACCGCATCGAGCCGGTGCAGTGCAGCATCAACCATTCTCGGGTCCGAACTGAGATCGCTCAACACTTCTTGCAGCATCGTTTGTTCCTCGGTGAAGCGACGCTCGTTGCGTTCGGTGAGTGAGCCCTCGACTTGTCGATAGTGATAGAGCTTCTCGTCGAGTAGCCAGATCCGCTGTCCCGAATGCGTCGCCAATTCGATGAGAAATCGCGTGTCCTCGCCCATTCTGTGACTCCGATAACGAACGCCTGTCACGTCGAGCAGTGACCGTCGATACATCGGCTTGCCGCCCATGTTGTACTTGAGGTAATCAGCCGGGGATATGGGTGCCAAGGGAACGGCTCCCATCGCGTGACCAGGGGGCATTCAGCGCACGCTCGGTTGGGTGGCGATCCAACGCATCCATCACGATCGAACACGATGGTTCGCTCTCAGCGGCGCGTGTCAGCGCCTCGAGTCGACGACTGAACATTCGATCGTCTGCATCCATGACGGCCAGCCACTCGCCCTGCGCCCGATCCAGAGCTACATTTCGAGCAGCGCCAGGACCGCGGTTCTCGGTCAGCGTGATGAGCACCACACGTGGGTCGTCGATCGCCCTGACCAGCGCAGAGGTCCGATCGGTCGAAGCATCGTCGACGACGAGCACCTCCATCGGCGCCAAGGTCTGGTCGAGACAGGAACTGATCGCGTCGGCGATCCAGCGTTCAGCCTGGTAGGCGGCGATGTAGACCGAAACCGTCGGCGTCGCAGCTTCCACGGAAGTAGGGTACCAAGTTGACGTTGGCCTGCGAAGGGACCGCACGTTGACAGGTCGCGGCCCGGCTCGGACTAGATGTCTTGACCGGTGACGGTTGCGTCCCGGGGCGTGGTGTAGGAGGACCGTGCGGTTCTCTGTTGGTTGGTTAGTCGCTGGGTGCGGCTGGCAGGGATGGTAGTTCGGGTTGGATGCCGTCGATCTCGGCGGCGATGTAGCGGCGGTCGACGGCGATCATTTCGTCGTTGATTTCTACGAGCAGGGCGCCGACGAGGCAAATGACCGACGCAGTGTCGGGGAAGATGCCAACGACATCGGTGCGTCGTTTCAGCTCCCGGTTCAGGCGTTTGATGGGGTTGTTCGACCAGATCTTGGACCAGTGCGCCGGAGGGAACCCGGTGTAGGCGAGCAGGTCGGCTTCCATGTCGGGCGAGGCGCTGGGCGACACCGGGTGCGGTCGACTTGAGTTGGTCGACGACGGCACGCAGCTGGACGACGGCGGTGTGGTGGTCGGGTTGAACGAAGATCGTGCGGCTCAATGACGCAATGAGCTGACGTTGCTGGTGTGGGGCTGTCGACAGCATGTTGCGCATGGCGTGGACCCGGCAGCGTTGCCATGTCGAGCCTTGGAAGCTTCGCCCGATCGACTTGACGAGGCTGGCGTGGGCGTCGGAGATCACGAGCTTCACCCCGGTGAGACCATGAGCGTTGAGGTCGCCGAGGAACTCGGTCCAGAACGTCTCGTTGTCTGAGTCACCGATATCAACGCCGAGCACTACACGGCGGCCGTCGTGGCGCAGCCCAGTGGCGATCACGACCGCCTTGGACACGACGTGGCGGTGCTCGCGGACATGCACGTAGGTGGCAACCAACCAGACATAGACGAAGAGTTGATGGCCGAGTGTTCGAGTGCGCAGCACGGCGACATCGGCGTCGATGTCTTTGCAGATCCTCGACACCGTCGACTTGCCGACGCCGGAGTCGCAGCCGAGTGCCTTTCGTCGACTTTGCGGGTCGAGGTGCCGGTGATGTAGGCAGTCATGATCATCGCCCACAACGTCCGATCGATCCGACGGCGAGGCTCCAACAGCTCGGTGAAGAAGCTGCCGGTGCGCAGCTTGGGGATGGCGATGTCGACATCACCCGCCGGGGTCGTCAACAGCTTCGGGCGGTGCCCGTTGCGTTGCGCCAAGCGGTCCTCGGTTCGCTCACCAGGTGCGGCACCGATCGCTCGGTCAACTCGACCTCGATCAGCTCCTGCAACGCAGCAGCCAAGATCTCCGACAGCGAGCTGGTCAAGTTGGATCCGGTGCCGATCAATCGACCAGACAGCTCGGACAGGGCAGACTCATGCACGGTCATCATGCGGTGTTCCTCTCGAAGTGTGGCTACCTCGAGAATCGCACGATGGCCATCAACACCGTGGTGATGACAACGAACTCCTACACCACGAGATGGGACTCACCCCGCCCAAACACAACAGCAGCAGCTTCGATCGTCCAGCCGCCATCGATCACCAGGCGCACAATCTTGCGTTGGCTGCGTGGTGTCAGCGACTCGTTCAGGTGTTGGGTCCTAGCGTCGGGCATCAAACCCACCTTGTGAGCATCCGTGCCGTTGTCGAAGACAAACAGGCCTACTCGGAGGGCTCGCCCAATTCGGCGGACCAACAAGTCGGTCCCGCCAAGGACAACGTCCCCGGTTGTCAGAACTCGATGTCAAGACGAAGAACGCGCCTGACGCGCCGTTTGATGGGCCATGTCGATCGGCGTGCGATTGCTCTTCGGATCACAGAGGCCCGGTACGAGAGGTTCACCTTTCTGAGACACGCCCGTTTCGTACGCTGATCGATTGGGGCATTAAGCACCAGAGCGCAGTACGCCTCGATCTGGGTCTGCATGGTGTGATTCCGACCACGCCTGGACCCGGTACCCGCGTCCGCCCACCACTCGGTCTTCTGCTCGACACTCAACTTCTTGCCGGACGAGAACGATTCCGGGTGGAAGCGTCGGAGAAGGAGATGTTCGTCCACTTCGTACGTAGGCCCGAACAGCGCAAGTTGAGCGAGTAGGGTCCGATCCGCGCCGACATGGGCGTCGAGTAGATCGGTCTGCATTAGGACAGACGTGCGATACACGCCGAATATCGAGAAGCAAGTGTGCTGACGGGTGATCGCATCGCCGAACCGTGTGCTTATGCGAGCGGACGATCGACGAACCATGTCGACCTCTGGCCCCAAGACCCTTGAATTCTCGTCGATCCTTGTCACTTTAGAGCAGCAGGATATGAACTGTGGTTGGTTCTCAAGTACCGACATGCACTGGTCCAGAAATGTCGGCAAGAGCACATCGTCCGCAGCTGCCCACTTGAAGTATCGGGTGCCGGCGGACCGAGCGACATGGTTGTAGTTCGCTACAGCTCCGACATTGCGGTTCTGACGCTCGTAGACGACGCGCGGATCGCTCTGCGCGAATTCGGAGCAGATCTCTTGCGTTCGATCAGTCGAACAGTTGTCTGAGATCAGAACTTGGAAGTCGGCGTACGTCTGGGCACGAATCGACTCGAGAGTCTCCTCTAAGAACCGCTCCCCGTTGTAGACGGGTAGGCCGATCGTGAGTTGTGCGCCACTTGTCATTGCTGCAGGACAGCTCCCGTTGCTCGCCGGCATCGATCGTTCGGGAGGGAGCATCCGCCTTGTCGACTCCTTCCGATTGGGAATGCTAGCCGTCGTGTGTGCGGCTGATGCGTCCAAGGGTCACTCAGGCCGTGTCCGTT
This sequence comes from Ilumatobacteraceae bacterium, assembly GCA_963716235.1. Taxonomy (GTDB): domain Bacteria; phylum Actinomycetota; class Acidimicrobiia; order Acidimicrobiales; family Ilumatobacteraceae; genus Sva-07. Next base: position 51,993 of record CAVQTE010000008.1, read on the forward strand.
ACTGAGCGGACCGGACGTTCTCAGACTGTATGTCCCACCCGCTGGGCGCGAGGAACAACGGCGACAGCATCGTGATCTCAATCGAGCTGTCCAGCAGCGTAAGCATGCCCGAGAAAAGCATTTCGTGCGCGGAGTTCGATCATCGTGCCTTCGTCGGCGAGCCTCCCGTGCTCGATGACTACGATCCGGTCACAGTGTCGAAGTGTGGTCAAGCGGTGGGCGATCACCGCGATACCGACTTGTCCGCGCAGTTTTCCGATGGTCTCAATTACGACCTGTTCGGCGACAGCGTCCAGTGAGCTCGTCGGCTCGTCGAGCACGATCATCGCGGGTTGACCGGCAAGCGCACACGCGATCCCGACACGTTGCGATTGCCCTCCTGAAAGCGAGCGTGCACCAGGACCCACCACCGTGTCCAACCCATCGGGCAGCTCGGACACCACCGACCTGAGACCTGCGGCGTCAAGTGCATGTTCGATGACGTCGTCGTCGACTGCTCGAAAGAACCGGACGTTCTCTCGCAGTGTGCCTGGTATGAGTGGCACGTTCTGCGATACGAGTGAAACGCATCTCGACCGAGCCTGTTCGGACAGTTCAGCGAGCTCGAACCCGTCGACGAGTACCTTACCGCTCGACGGACGTCTCAGTCCGACGAGGAGTTCCGCCAACGTTGACTTGCCGCCTCCCGATGGCCCGACGATCCCGACGATTTCTTCGGTGCCGATACGAATCGACACGTCTTCAACAGCTGATGTGGCCTGTCCGGGGTAGTGGAACGTGACAGACACGGCCTCGACTGTGTTGAAGTGCTTCGGTTCGAGCCGCCCCACCGGAAGCTGATGGCTCCACAGTGTTGCGAGCCCGACCTCGAGTTGGTCGATAATCGGTACGATGCGGGCGAGCCGCTGTTGGACGCCCACTAGCACCGTGCCGTAGTTCGAGCTCCGGTAGAGGAGGACCGCGACGACCCCGACACCTGCCACTGCGGCGCTCCCTCGAGTTGCGGCAACTGCAATCATTGCCACGATGAGGAGTGCCGCAGCAGTCCTGAAGAGGGGCGCGCCGAGCCCTTCGACCACGCTCGCGCGCAAGTACGCCAGTCGCTGATCTCGAGCGATCCGTCGATAGTCCTGACTCGCCGCTGGCACCACTCCGTACATTTTTAGCTCACGGGCGTTCATGGTCAGTGTTGCGAGTTCCTCGCTGATCTGGACATTCAGGACAGCGATCTCGGCACCGAGCTTCCTGACGTGCCGATTCAATGGTATGAGCCCCAGGGTGACGATCCCGAGAACGATGATGATCAACAAGACTGCAACGAAGTTCAGCGCGATCGCTCCGATCAGGAACACCAACGCTCCGATCGCGCCCTTCAGCCAGATTGCTATGTTCTGAAGGCCATCGGCGGAAGTGTCGACGTTTTCCGTGGAGAGTGTCCTCAACCACCCCTCGCGTTCTTGCGCCTGGACACTCCAATCGGCACCCTGGAACGCCGAGACGACTTCAAGGCGTTTGCGAAGTCGGTATCCGGTCGTGAGCCTCGATGTGACGTAGTTGGTGATCGTTTGGATGACGACCGCAGCGATAAGCATCGCCGCAGAGAACCAAGCGAGTTCGGTGAGCGAGACGTCGAGGTCGACTGGTCCGAACCCGCCTTGGTACCGCGTGTTCCCCTCCGATGCGGCTTCTACCAATGGGGCGATCGAGATTAGTGCGAGCGCTTCGGTGCCGGCCGACAGGATGTTCAGGGCAGCGATGATCGCAAGGAGTACCTTCTGATTGCGATACGCGTGGGCGAGGCTTCGGATCACTGACCGTCATCCTACGGTTGGACCGCGCAGAGTCCGGATGCCTTCGTGCGATCCGGACGGAGAGTCGTCGTTGCTGGGGTGGCGTCGGGGCGTACGAGCGGTGGATGGCTAGGGTTCCAGAATGGGAGCGACCGGCGAATGGATCAGGAAGCGAACGTGCCTCACCGCTCCACGTCTGTCGGCCATCGCTCTCATCGCGCTCGGTACGGTTGCTCGTCAGCGGGTGCCCCTTCCAGCAGCGTCGCAGACGCCGGTGTCTCGTCATCGGCGGCTACCACGGAGACAACAGCGACTCGGTCGGAAGCGCACGAGACGAAAGCACCTCGCGAGATTCGGTTCGAACATGAGATCGTCGATGATGCCCCACCATCGGGTGAAGGGTGTTGTCTCGACTCCTTGGCGACTGGCGATGTCGACGAGGACGGTGACGTCGATCTGCTCCTCGGCGCGGAAAACGCTGACGGTCTGTTCTGGTATGCAAATCCCTCCGACGGTCAGTCTGAGTCGTCCTGGCGGAGGTACGCCATTGGATCAGGCGACTTCACGACCGATCTCGAAGCAGTCGACGTTGACTCCGATGGCGATCTGGATGTCGTCGCCAGTTCGATCGACCGCAATGTCGTGGAGTGGTGGGAACAGCTCGACGAATCTGTGAGTGGGATTGCATGGCGCCGCCACGACATCGGGCCCGACTTCGCACATGATCTGGTCGTCGCCGACGTCGACGGTGAGGGCGATCAGGATGTCGCTGCGTTCCACACGGATGCGCACCGGATCGACTGGTACGAACAGCCCGCCGATCCAACGGGGAGGTGGAACCAACACGTGGTGGATGACGTTCCGGGTGAAGGATTGACCGTCGCCGATGTCGACGGAGATGGTGACGTCGAGATCGTTGCCGGTCCGGCCTTGTGCTCGAGCGTGGATGGCGACGGAGTGACCTGGGATCGGCAGATGATTGCGGACGATTGGCCGGAAGAGGCTCGCTCTGTGGTGGCCGACATCGACGAAGATGGCGGCATGGATGTCGTGCTTTCCTCGCCGGAAGCAGATGGTAGGCTCTCGTGGTTCCGGGGGCCGTCGTGGGAGGAATCGATCATCGATGCCGACGCTGGGTTCACTCACAGCCTCGAAGTTGCTGATGTCGATCTCGACGGGAACCTGGATGTCTTCGCTGGGGTCATGCATTTCGCCGGCTCGCACCAGGTCCGCGTGTTGTTCGGCGACGGAGGTTCCACCTGGAGTCCGCTCGTGATCGCGGATGCGGGTACCCACAATGCCCGACTCGTCGACCTCGATAACGACGGTCGCGTCGACGTGGTTGGAAAGAACTTCGACGGGCCGAAGGTGGTTGAGATCTGGTGGAACCGGATTGGTGCATCGGCTGGCCCCACGCCCGGGAATGGTGCTGCGGAGACGCCGCTCGACGGGTTCTCCTATGTGCTCGTTGACGACAGTCGGGAACGTTTCGTCGACGGGAATGCATTCTTCGGGCTTGCATTCGGAGACGTGAACGGTGACGGCCGCGATGACATCGCAAGTGGTCGCTACGTGTATCCGAATCCGGGCGACGACCTGTCAGCTACGTGGCCGCGAGTGGATCTCGAGGAGGTGCTCGGGACTGCTGTCGACGCGATGCTGATTACCGATGTCGATGGCGACCGGTACGCCGACGTCATCGCAACGGCACTCCCAGCCGTGTGGTGGATCGAGTTCGATGAAACCGGAACGTGGGTGGGCAGCATCGTGTCCACGGTGCCGGCAACCTCGCGTCCCAACGGTCAGGGTTATCGGCTCGGAGACCTCAGCGGTGATGGACGAGATGGAATCATCCTCTCCGGCGGTGAGTCGGAATCGGAAGTCTGGTACGTGGAAGTTCCCGACGACGGACACGCACCGTGGCCGAGTGTGCGAATTACCCAGACTGCCACCGACGAGCAGGTGGGGGTGGGCGACGTCAACGGCGATGGATTCGCCGATGTGGCGGCCGGCGATATGAACGACGACGGTTCCTTTCTGGCGTGGTTCGAGAATCCCGGCGACGGGTCGGGCGACTGGATCCGCCATCGGCTGGGCGAGTTCCCCGGGGTCTTCCCCGACCGATTGGATCTGGCAGATCTCGACCGAGACGGGCGGCTCGATGTTCTCGTCTCCCAGGAGAACGATGGATCGTCACCGGATGCCGAAGTGATGTGGTGCGAGCAGGGGGATGATCCTTACGAGAACGACTGAGAACGCCACGTGATTACCACTCAATACGCGACGAACGGGTTGGACGTCGATGATCTCGATGGCGACGGTGATCTGGATATCACCACGGGGGAGCACCGAGGGACCGAGAAGGTGTCCATCTGGGAGAACTCCGGCGTCGACGCCGCCGGTGATGTGATCTGGATCGAACACCCCGTCGACGCCGGCAAGGAAAGTCATCTCGGCGCTCGAGTGTGGGACCTTGACGGCGACGGTGACCTGGAAATCGTCAGTATTGGGTTTGACGATGCGCAAGACCTGCACCTCTGGGTCAACGACTGACTACGGTCACACAGTCTGCGATTAGTATCGGCGCCGTGGTCCATCGTGCCAGATGGCTGAGGGCAGAGTTGTCGAAGGGCAAGCGCCGACTCGGTGCGTCCGTGGATCGTTTCAGGACTGTGACGGTTGCGAGCGGACCCACATCCGGGTTCCGTCTGGACGTCAGATACTCCAGCAATGACTACCGGTCAGGCACGGTCGAGCTGCCGGTGCAGCTCGCGCTGGCCTCGCTGCTGCGCCCAGGGGACGTCTTCTTTGACGTCGGTGCGAACATCGGGTTCTTCACTCTTCTCGCCTCGCGATCGGTCGGTCCCCGAGGGTCGTTGTACGCGTTCGAGGCCCGCCCGGACATTGCACGAGCGGCCGAGACGAACCTACGCCGAAATGGTGTACTTGGAACGGTGCTGAGCGTGGCGGTTGGCGACTCTGATGGGACCGTACCGCTGCTCATCGCGGCCCATCCGGGTGGGTCGACGATTGAGCCTTCGATGGCCGTCGACACCGTACGAACGCTGATGGTGGAGCAAGTCTCGGTCGATTCGTTGCTCAGCTCGGGCTTGGTCCCTCCCCCCAACGTGGTCAAGATTGATGTCGAGGGGGCCGAGCGTGCCGTCCTACGAGGGATGTCCGACACCCTGAAGTGGCACCAACCGACATTGGTGTTCGAACTCGACGACGCCGACGAGGCGCGACTCGAGTCTCAGTATGCGGAGATCCGGGACCAACTTGCCGATTCTGGTTACCGCTGCGAACGGCTGGCGGCGAGTTACATCGACATCGGTTGGCACGTGATGCACGCCGTCGCCCGCCCCGTCCTCGACGAATCTCGATCCATCTCATAGGTCGGCGTCGCTGGGCCCGGAGACCTGGCGGAGACGCCGCCGGAGGTCAAGCAGGCAGGATCTCGGCTTGTATCCCGAGGTTGTCGAGGGTCCGGGTGTCTCGTCTGGACCTGGGTTGAAGCTGGTGCTGTAGACCTGGCCACAGATCTCGCCGAGCCCGAGTTGGATGTCCCCGTTTGGGATCGAACGGGCGGAGTCGGCGGTGGAGGCGTCGCACGCTGTTCGTCGGGATCCCTGTCACGGTGCAGAGGGGGAGCACTGCGTCGGCCGTGCAGCTCGGACAGTGGGGATGGCGATGTCGATCATGAATTACCCCGTGTGGTGGTGGTGTCGTGGCTGGCGGCGTGCGTCGGTTCCGCTGCTGTGGCCGTGAATCGGCGGAATGTCGAGCCCGTGTCCGTGCCCCACTCCCAGTTGCCCACGATTCCGATCCGGTGAATGCGCAAGGGGACTTGATCGGGATGAACGTCGGTCAAACGTCGGTACAGCACGAGTTCTCCGTTCACGCTCGCGGTGAACATGTCGCCGTCGAACACCACGTTCAGACGGTACGGAGTGCCCCAGACGATCCTGTCGCCGACGTTCGTCCACACCGCGTCGTAGAGGTCCTCGAATCCACCCAGCCGGAAGAACGACGAGATGGACGCTCCCTGATAGTGATCGTCAAGCCATGTCGCAACCACGAGTGAATTGTCGTCGTCGTCCCAGAAGATGACGCCTGCCCTACCCCGTTCGCCTTGATTTCGATCCGAACCGGGAGGGAGCACGTCGACCTCGATCTCGACCGGGTCGCCGGTGGGATGAGGCACGGTGTAAGCGACTCGTCCCACGAGAGGACGGTTTCGGGTGGCGTCGATTCGAGCGCCGGAGCGTTCGCCGATCTCGATTCGACCCGACCCCGAAGTATGCGCCCACACGACACCGAAACCTGGAACGCGTCGTCCATGTAGGTTCCCGGAGGGACCCAGGAACGCGTCGTCGACCACGACGTCGCCAGGCCTTGCCTTGGTCATCGGCAATGGCTCTGGTCGAATCGACGCAGGGAGCGTGAGCGTTCGTGGGTACACAGCCACCGTGTTCGGTCCGCCGCCGCGCAGTCTGATGTGCACCCCATCGCCGCGCGCGTTTCTGTCATCGATCACCCAGGTCTTGAAGACGAGCTGTGAGTCCACGTACACGCCGATGAGTCGACCGTTGTCTGTGATCTGCACATCGAGAGGTGTTCGGCCGTGCGGAGCGGCGCACGTGGCGACCTGGTCTCGATTGGCTCCTTCGATGGCACACAGCTCGATCAGCTCCGGTGAGACTGTGAGGACCCATCGGCCGTGTTCGTCGGCACGCCAGTCGAGTTCGAACGAGGCTCCGACAGGGGCGAGAACCGCGATGAGTCCGGCGCCGCCCGGAACTGTCCAGCTTCTGCTCATCTCTGAGGACTTCTCGAAGGATGTCTGGACGCCGGGGGCCGTATCCTGTGACGGCCAGTCGGTCGTCGCGACCGTCATCTCGAAGACCCGGGTGTCGACAGCGAAGCCGATCTGTCCGGACACAGCCTGCTGCAGGGCGGCGTAGGTGTTGTCGAAATTGGCTGCCGGTACAAGCGCCAGAGGACGAACCTGCGGAAGGGTCGGCAGTCCCGAGGCGGAGTCGACCGAACCGGCAAGGTGAATCACCCAGTCGCCTCGTCTGATCGTGAGGAGGTACAAGGGGATGTTCTGCACGCTTGGGAGAACCCGGCGGGGTCCGCGAACATCTGACACCCAGAGCTCTCCGTTGAACGCGCCGGTTGCGTGCATCACGAACGAATTCCCACGATGCAACGGATCGGTACTTGAGGTCGCGTCGAGAAACCCGATCGACAGGTTCTCGTCGAGTGGTGCGAGCGAACCACGTCTTGATGACCACGCGAGCCAGGTCCAGTGGCGGAAGCGTCGAAGGGTCCACCGCCGCCGACCATGGCGAACCCACGACCAGAGATGACGCCTCCAGTGCTCGGTTTCGTTCCCCTTCAACCAGCGCTTGTACCTCGCTCGCAACGACTCGCCGAGAGGCTCAGCCTGGGAGGTGTTGTGTCCGTTCAGGAGCAACGCACCAACGGCAAGGCCGTCGATGGGGGGGAACGGCCCGTAGGCAATTGCCGTGCTTCCCCAGCCTGGCCGAGTGAGGCTGGTGATCCGAAGCGCTCCATGATCGACGGCGAGCGATCGGTGACGGTCGACTCCTCGCCGCTGGACACCGTCGGTTGCGGAGGTTCCCACGACCCGGCCGACATGACGCTGGTCGGTGAACCGATCGCTCACAAGAATCTCGACGTTGTCGCTCACGCTCCAGTCCTCTCCACTTTTGGCATCGCTCAGGCTGCGGCGACTCGGCCGACCGGGTCCGCTCCGCTCATCGGACAGACGTCCCCGCGTCCCCGAAGCGGGTCATCGCGTAGTATTCGACAGGCTGGAGCAGCCGGTCGAGCCACTCACCGTGGCAGATGTCGATGAGGGTGAGCCAGTCCGGATCGTCGTCGATTCGGGCCATCTGTGTCTGATGTTCATCTAGCGCAACCCGTTTGCGATTGAGGACGGATTCGATGTCGACGCGGTGTGTGAGTTCATTCGTAAGGTTGTAGCCCAAGCGGTCGCGAATGGTGATCGAGATCATGTTCCGCCGGGAACTGCGGGCGCGCGGTGGTGCCAAGGGGTTCGTCCACGGCCACTGATCCCAGAGCCAAACCGGATAGAGAAGTGCCGGGATCGGCCGCCCGAGTCGTTGTGTCGCCTCGTGTGCGATCAGAGAGACGATCCGGTGATCCGATGGCGGTTCGAGGTGATGCGGAAGGACGAGTTGTCTCGTTCCTGTGTCCCGGAGGATCGGTTCGAGAAGGTCGACGGCCACGTCGACGGCTGATTCCAACTTTCCATCGGCGATGTCGAGGAACCGGACGTGGCTTTCGTCGACACCGAGGACGGATGTCGCCGAAAGCGCTTCACGCCGCCGGATCTCGCCGAGCGCGGCGGCGTTCGGGTGTGATCCGGCGCCGTCGGTGAGAAAGACGACGGTCACCTCCGAGCCGGCGTCACGCTTGAGTGCGATCAGGCCTCCACAACCGAGCGTCTCGTCGTCGGGATGTGGCGCGAGAATGACGGCGTCACTTTCCACGTCAGCGCGGTCCAGCGGACGCGAACGACGGTACAGCCTCCGATCCAAGGCCGTGCATGCTCGGCGACGTATCATTGACTTCCGACGGTCGCAGATCCTGTTGGGCTGGATCTGTGTCGAGCGAGGTCCGTGTAAAGCTCGAACACCCGTTCGCTGACTCGGTCCCAGGAGAAGTAGTCCAACACGCGGGCGCGACCGGCGGTTCCCATGGCAATTCTCAATGCTTCGTCGTCCAGGATGGTGTTGATCGCATCTGCGAGCTCGAGGGGGCTTGCTGGCGCGACGAGTCTGCCGGTACTACCGTCGACAACGATCTCTTTCATGCCCCCGACTCGGGTCGCTACGACCGGCACCCCGCACGCCATCGCCTCTACAAGACTCATTCCAAAGGACTCGCTGTACGAAGGGTTCACCAGCAGCGTGGCCGACCGGGTGTACTCGATCACGTCGGCCTGAGACTTGGAACCGTGGAAGACGATGTTCGACGCGTGCTGCGCAGGAATCTTGTCCAGAAGCGTCTGGTAATAATCCCGGTCGTAGAACCGATCCAGTCCTTTCACCAGGTCGTCGTCGCTGACGCCGATGATGTAGTCCAGCGGAAGACTTCCGATGGGACCGACGATGTCGAGGCGAGTTGTCGGGTGTTCATCGAGCACCGAACCGATGGCGTCAATCAGATCGTGCAAACCCTTCTCGGGGGAAACCCGCCCGACGAACAGGATCGAAGGGTGGACAGCGGAGTTCTGTGGAGCGGCATCATTGGAGGCGCCATCGAAGGCCTCGACATCAACACCGTTGTACACCGTGTTGCACCGACTTGCCAATGACGGAAAGCGACGCTGAATGAGATGGGTGATGTGATCACTGCTGCCGAAGACAGCGTTGGTTTGCTTCATTCGGCGACTCATGAGTCCAGCGTCGAGTTGGGAGAGCCATTCACAGTTCATGTGAAGCACGAGAGTCGCTCGTGGGTTCAGGAGGCGGATGATCGGCAGGAAACCGGTGAAGTTGTGGACGTGAATGATGTCGGGCTGGCTGCGACGAAGGTCGATGGCCACTTGAACGCTGTACTCGAAGTAGTAGAGCGGTGAGGCGTAGAGCGGCTTGGTCGGGCTCAAGACCCACGCCGACCATTGGCTCAGCTTCGCCCAGACTCGATTCGGGCCTGCGTGGAAGTAGCGATACGAGACACCGTGGTCCTCGAAGATCCGTCCCTCACCGCGGTCCTGCACGAATCGAAAGTACCTGCCGTAAACGGTCACTTCGGCACGGTCGGCGAGTCGCCTCGCTACTTCGTATGTCCAGATTCCAATCGAGTTCTGTGTCGGCGGCAGGATTCCGTCCAAGGGTTGATTCACAATGGCGACCTTCATCGTCTCGGCTCCTCGGCGAGGATGGCCGAATGGTCGACCTTCGTGTTCAGTTCCTTGGTCACGGTTCAGACCGATCGTGGTCCCCGGCCATCTCGATTCGGCCGCGTTCGTGCTCGACCACCGACCGGATGATGTCGTCGAGCGAACGCTTTGGCGCCCAACCCGTCAGCTCGCGCAGTCGTCGAGTATCGGGAACGCGGCGGTCCATGTCTTCGAACCCTGCGGCATAAGCCTTCTCAAAGGGGATGTGTGCGATCGGCGAGCTGCTGTCGACCTGCGCTCGAATACGAGTCGCGAGCTCCTCGATGGAGACTTCTTCCGTGTTCCCGACGTTGTACACCTGAACCGGCGGGTCGGGATGTTGGAGCAGGAGGTCAATCGCGTCGACGACGTCTCGGACGTCAGCAAAGCATCGTCGCTGACTGCCGTCGCCGTACACAGTGAGCGGCTCGCCACGCAAAGCTTGACCGACGAGTCGAGGAATCACCATGCCGTAGCGCCCCGACTGCCGAGCTCCCACCGTGTTGAACAGCCGGAAGGGAATCGCCTGGAGATCGTGTTCGGAGTGGAACGCAAAGCATGAGAACTCATCGAGCATCTTGGATGCGGCGTACGCCCACCGACTCCGGCTCGTCGGTCCGAGGACAATGTCGTCATCTTCTGTGAAGGGATAACGGACTCCCTTACCGTAGACCTCCGAGGTGCTGGCAACGAAGACTCTGCTGCCGGAGTCAAGCGCCGCGTGTAGGACATTCTCGGTGCCTCGAACGTTTACTTCGATTGTTCTGACGGGTTGATCGAGGATCAATTGGACGCCGACTGCTGCTGCGAGGTGAACGATTGTCGCCGCGTTGGTGGCGAGCCGTCTCACCGCTGCCTCGTCAGACACCGAGCCGACTTCGACACGCAGATCGGGATGGTCGGCAACGTCGGCGAGATTGTCCAGCGACCCGGTGGTGAGGTCATCGAGAATGATGACTCGGCGACCCTGATTGAGGAGCCGCTCCGTGAGGTGCGACCCGATGAAGCCGGCGCCTCCCGTGATGAGTACGGCGTTCGATGGATCGTCGTTCACTGCATTCCCTTTCGCTCGTGTTCGACCATTCGCAAGTCCGTGGAACGTTCGATGCCGACGGACTGAGTGATCTTCGTCAATCGAACCGACACCCTGGAATCGGTCAACGCAGGATTCAGGTTGCCGAGTGGATCGTTCGACAGACCGACAGGATGGCTCAGGGCGCCGAATCCCTCGAGGTCGCCTGAATCGATGTCGCGAATGTCCTTGGCAACGGTTCGTATGGTGATGCCGGTGGGCTTAGCGCCGAAGGTCGAGCCTCGGTGGAGATCGGTGTCGAAGTTGACGACTTCGTGCCCTGCCGCAACGAGTATCGGAGCCATGACGTTCCCGACGTGTCCGCGGTAAGCGGTCAGCGCAACCTTCACGATTCTGTCTCCCAATCGGTCAATCGCATCCTGGGGCCGCCGTTCTCGTTGGACGACCTGTCGACCATTTGTGGCTCCGCGAGCCGCGCAGCGGTCAACTTGCCCGGAGGTTCCCCAACATGCGCCAACGTCCGCCGTCATCATGACCCGTCCCATCCACTCTGCACTCGCGCCACAAATCCGGTGGCCCATCTCATGAGGAGTTCGAGTTGGCGGAATCGAACACCGACGGCCGGAGTCTAGCGCGGCATCTGTCCGATACTCCGGCGCGGTCGGGGCGCAGTCTCGGTGGTGTCGCGATGGCCGCTGCGGCGCCTGACTCCGGCTAGCTTCGTGGAGGTGATCGTGCAGCAGGCCGGGTTGGTGCCGTCAGGGCAGTCACCGAACCGGACATCGAGTCGTCGTTCACCCCTTTTCTCGTGGTCCGGGAGCGTCCTGGTTGGGATGCAACGGCGTGCCCGTTGAACGCATCGTCCGAACTGGATGGGAGGGCTGTGAGCGGATTCCCTCCGAGCGCCGAATCAGCGACGATGGACGTCTGCGTCCTTGATCTGAACGGTCCATTCGGGCCACTCGCGTCTTATGCGGAGCTGATCGAGCCGTTGGAAGAACTCGGCGTCAGTCTGACATTTGTCGTACCGCAGCGTCGCGCCGACTCTGTCGTCGTCCGTACGCGTGGCCGCGTCGTCGTGCCCTATGTGGACAGTAGCGGTGCGTTGGTTGCGATGGCGAGGGCGATGCTGTCGATCCGACCAGTGCCGGATGTGTTCCACGCGAACTCAACCAGTGCAATCATCGCTTCCGCTACAGCAGCACTACTCCGTCGCCGACGGCTCGTCGTACATCTGCGCAACTCGGAACTTTCGCGCGGAGAACGAATCATCGTCGCGCTGGCGCGCCTCGCACCCGTTCGCACTTCGTTCGTCGCTGTGTCGGAGATGGCTGGAGACGTATCCGGTTTGCCCAGAGTGGCATGGGAGGTCATCGAAGACCCCGTATCAGTTCCTCGTACACGCCCGTTCAGAGGTGCGGCAGCAGTGCCGGTCGTGGGCGCGGTCGCGAATCAGACTCCCACGAAGGGATTCGACGTCTTGTGTCAGACAATCGTCGATTCGGCTCCGCTCGGGTGGCGGTGGCGGGTCTTTGGGAGTGCGGTCGACAGGCATGCGAATCCGTTCGTTGAGCAGCAGTATCAGCTGCTCGAGTCCGGTGGCGTCATCGATCGCGTAGAGTTCTGTGGCGTGGTAGATGATCTCCGGAGCCACTTGCCCGGGCTCGACGTCATGCTCATCACGTCTCGGCGCGAGAGCTTCTCGCGAGTGGCTGCGGAATGCATGTTGTCGGGTGTTCCGCTCGTAGCGCCGGACATTCCAGGTCTGAACGAGACCACCGACAACGGAGAGTTCATCCTGAGGTATTGCGTTGCCGATTCAGCATCGGCGGTGGCGGCCTTGGAGGAGACGTTCGAGGACTACCAGCGGGCTCTCGAACGCGCCCGGTCCGCGCAACGGAGGGCGGGTCAAAAGTTCTCACCCACTGTTGTAGCCGGTCGGCTCCTCGAGATCTACGCGGGCCGATGACGGACGTGGGGATGCTGCGCGAGTCGGTGTACTGGTACGCGCCGTTCGACAACGCGGGAGAACTTCTTCTCGCGAGCGCGATCTCTCCAAAGTTGTCCGGGAAACTCGTTGTCCAGAGCTGCTCCAGCCGGTTTGGGGAGGACCTCGCCGTCCCGGATGGCGAACCGTTCTCTTTGGTGCGGGACCTTCCCCCACCGGTGGGCGAAAGTGGCGATCGGCGTAGTACGTGGCGTCGGTGGCAAGTTGCCCATGATCGAACGGTTCTTCGCCGGCGACTCATCGGAGCAGAGGATCCTTCGCTCATCCACTTGCACACGTACAACCCGTTCACGGACTGGTACGACGCCCATAGGCTGCGTCGACGAGGTGTGCCTGTCATCCAGTCCATACACAACGTGCGACCTCATGACCGACAGCTCCCCGGTCCTATTGAGACCCTTCTTCTTCGAAGGGGTTACAGGGCATTCGATCGACTGATTGTCGCTCACGAACATCTCGCTACGAGGCTTGTCGACGAATTCGAGGTCGATCCGGGTCGAGTCGATGTCGTTCCATTGCCGATCAACAGCCGCGACTTCGTCGAGGGCCACCAGATCGAAACGGATCCAAGTGTCACGACGTTCTTGTTCTTCGGAACGTTTCGCCAGAACAAGGGAATCGACAGGTACCTGCATGCGATCGACGCGCTCAGTGATGACGCGTCTCTTCGGTTCGTCTTCGCCGGGCGCGGCGATGCCGAACTCGAGAACATGGTGCTGGAGCATCAACTCCGGGACCACCGAATCACTGCGGAGATCGGCTACGTGTCTGCTCGGCGGCGTGCGGAGCTGTATGGGTCTGCGGACGTCGTCGTGATGCCGTATGTCGACCTGCCTGCCCAGAGTGGCGTGCTTCAGGACGCGTACGCGAGTGGACGCCCGGTCATAGCAAGTGACGTGGGCGCTCTCGGTCCGGCGATCAAGTCGGATCGCACTGGATGGGTTGTTGAGCCTCGCAACCAAGGGGCGCTAGTACGAGCCCTACGCGCTGCGGCTGCCCAGCCAGCCGAGCGGGCTAGCTGTGCGATCACCGCACACCGGATCGCATCGACCCGGACTCCTGATCACATCGCCGATCAGATCTGCGAGGTCTACGAGAGGGCGCTGCGAGATCCTCGCGGCGGCGACAGCGTTCGCGAGACGACATGAGTTCATCGGCTACCCGAGGCGGCACAGTACTCGATCTTCAAGCGGCGTCGGACCTTCTCAAGGCGGGCGCACCAGGGTTCGGCGATCCCTCTCTGACGTGGGTGGTCCTGCCCCAGTTGGCGATGCTTGTCGCCGGATCCGAACCATCGCGACCACGGGCACTCACGGCGCCCGCGCGGAACCTCTCCCGCGGCTTCGTGTCCCGTCTCGGCCCGTCGATCACGGAGGTCGATGGAGTGGCGTTCTTGACCACGAGTATCCAACATCGCCGTGTTCTGGACCCAGTACTGACGGAACTCGGCAGGATGACCGGGAACAGTCCGCGACCTCTTCGGCTCCCCCGCCTCTCGGCAATTGAAGTGCGACGATCGTGGTCGCGAGGCGCTCGGCTCCACCGAGTTCTCCAGGAGTGGGCGTCCAAGCAGAACGTGGTCCTCCCGGGTCAAGTGCAAGATGTGCTTATCCAGAGTGCGGTGTTGCTCGGACGTGCCCACCGTTGGGCAACAGTCCGGCCGCACCTCCGGATGCTCGTGGTCGGGACGCAACACAACAGCGCGGAACGTGCAGTCCTCCAGGCGACGACCCTGTCCGGAAGAGCTACCGTCTATTTGCCTCACGCTCCGGTCGCAGACAACCCGATGTACGGGGACCTTCCGACGCACTGGGCGATTCTCCGGGGCCAAGCTGAGGTGGCCTGGTACCGGGGCCTCGGCGCGGCTGCGTCGATGAGTGTCGGGGGAGATCCCTCGATCGCATCTGGTGTGCCGGCAGACCTACTTTCGTCAGGGCAGTTCGTCTACGCGGCGAGCGACCCGGACACGGTGCGACAAGACGTGCAGATCATCCGGTCGGCAGGCCTTCGAAACGTCACTTTCTGTCCACATCCCAGAGACGATGCGACGAAGTGGGACGACGAGGACTTTCCCCGGTCTTGGCTGATCAGCACGGCGGCAAGCACGTTCGACGAGCTCCGAACTCACGGCGCAGCCGCCCTTGTTCAACGCGGGAGCGGCGTCGGATTGGAGGCGCTGCGACTGGGGCTTCCCGTCGTCGATCTGAGAACGCAGGGGAGTCCAGCCAATTACCCGTATCTCGAATCTCCACTTGTTCAGGTCGCTCATGACAGCGAGGAGTTGGCTGGCGCCATTGCCGGCATCGAGTCGTGGGGAGGATCAGCGCCAGGCGCGCCGCGAGTACGCCCTGAGCTGGAGTGCTCTTTGCGGTCGGGAGGCCGCCTCGGCGATTACGCGACAGCTGGGTGTCCTTGGCCGGAGCGAGCTTCCAGACTGCCTCGTCTTGGACGGCTGGGCCTTGCTCCCGACGTGATCGCCTCCTGTCTTCTCCCACGTCATCGAAGGTTCATTGTCGACGAGTTCCTGATGGCGCCGTCTCCACCACGAGCTGTCGGCCATCATCGATGCTGATGTTGGCTGAAAACTGAAGAGTTCTGACACCTCGGACTCGAGTGCCGTCTGGGAGCTTGTTCAGAACTGCGCTGTCTCAGGCGCACATCCTCAACAACCAGGATTCACCGATGCGTCGCTTCCCGACCAATACACCACTGCCAGGCCTACGGCATACAGACTGACCACTGCGATGGTGGCAGGCACAGCCCACGTCCACAGTCCGATCACTCTGGCGGCAACGAGAGTGATCGTGGCGTGGAGCACGAAGGTCGTCGTCGTGCCGATCCGACGCATGGGCCATAGCAACGCCGCGAGCGGCACCAGGATGATCACCCCGAAACTGGCCCAGGCGCCGACGATCGAGGCCGACCTTGCCTCTCCACCGAGCGCTGGCAGCCAGGCCAGCACGCCACCGAGCGCAAAGGTGCCCGCTGTGGTAAGTGAGGCGGACACCGTCGGGAGGGTGCCGAACGCCAACGGGAGAGCGATACCCAGTAGCAGCCGGGCCTGCTCGGTGTCGGGTACCGTCGTCCAGATCGCGAATGCCGTGATCGCGATCAGTGGCCCGACCCACCGACGGGCTGCGGTACGGTCCCACGTCGACAGCGCCGCGCCGAACCCGAGCGCCACAGCCGGTGTCGCGAAGAAGAACCAGGCATCCGGATCGACCCGACCCTTCCATGGGATCAGCGCCGCGCCGCTAGCGGCGATCGCCCATCCGAAGGCGCCGATCATCCTTCCGTCGGTCGTCGAGCGAGCGGACCCGATGAGCGCGCCGCCTACGGCCAGGAATCCGACACCGACGAACAACCCGTGGTGGTCACCATCCACGATCTGCACACCAGCGACGACGGCGACAGTCGCCACGAATGCCCACGGCCGGGCCCAACGTGGTCGCCGAGGACCGATCGCGAGCAGAGCGAGCGCGATCGCACCCAGCACGATCCCGATCTGGAACTCGGACCTCGTCAGCAGGTCGCGCAATGTCGAGATCGATTCGCGCATGTGTGGATCATGGCCCGTCGAACGCGCTTCCGGGCGCCTGTGCTATCCCGGTGAGGAAATGTCACTCGCAGTCGGCGGTCGCTTCGACGTCAGCCAGTGTGCGCAGGGCGATCCCGCACGGGTTGACGTCGAGGCAGAGAGCGAGCTGCTCCAGGTTCAGCACGCCGTGCTCGAGCGTCGTCGCGTCGATGGCCAGAGGTATCACCCGGCGAATCGACCTGTGGGTCGTGGGTAGCTCGGATTCCTCCAACGCGATCAGCTCCTCGGCGAGCTTCTCACCCGGCCTGACGCCCGTGATCTCGATCTTGATGTCGGTGCCCGGCTGGCGGCCGGAGAGGCGGATCATGCGTTCGGCGAGGTCGAAGATCAGGACGGGTTCGCCCATGTCGAGCATGAACACCTCGCCGCCCGAACCTGGCTCGGCAAGTGCCGCCGCCTGGAGCACCAATTGCACGGCCTCCTCGATCGACATGAAGTAGCGGGTCATACGTGGGTCGGTGACCGTCACCGGTCCGCCGGCCTCGATCTGGCGCATGAACGTGGGTACCACGCTGCCGCGGCTGCCGAGCACGTTGCCGAACCGCACTGCGCAGTAGACGGCACCGGGCGGCGTTCGGGCGATCACGAGCTGTTCAGCGATCCGCTTCGACGCACCCATCACCGACGACGGGTACACCGCCTTGTCCGTCGAGATCGCCACCAACCGCTCCACGCCCACGTCGCCCGAGGCATCGAGCACGTTGGAGGTGCCGACCACGTTCGTCATCACGGCCTCGGTGGGGTGTGCCTCGAGGAGGGGCACATGCTTGTGGGCCGCGGCATGGAACACCACATTCGGCCGGTGCTCGTCGAAGACGGCGTGCATCTGGCGCCGGTTGCGGATGTCGGCCAGCACTTGGACGACGATGTCATCGCGAAGTTCGCCGGCCACATCGTGAAGGTGCGTCTCGTCGTGATCGAGCAGGATCAGCCGCTCGGGGTCGCACGCGAAGACCTGACGGGCGATCTCGGAACCGATCGAACCCCCTGCGCCCGTGATCAGCACTCGCCGACCGGTCAGGATCGCCCGGACGGCATCGAGGTCGGTGGCGATCTCCTCACGGCCGAGCAGGTCCTCGATCTGCACGTCACGGATGTCGCGCAGTGAGATACCACCGTTCATCGCAGAGGAGATGCCCGGCACGATCTTCAGTGCCACGTCGGCTTCCTCGGCGGCCGCTGCCGCACGACGAATGGTCTCCTGCGGGGCGTTGGTCATCGCGAACACGGCGAGATTGGCGCCGGTGTGTCGGACCACGTCGGCAAGGTCGGCGATGTTCCCCGCCACCGGGATACCCATGAACGACCGGCCGTGCCGATTGTGGTCTTCGTCGAGCACGGCGACCGGGCGGAAGCCGGCCCGCGGGCTGTGGAGCATGTCGGAGACGAGCGCCGCACCGGCATCGCCGGCGCCGATCACGACCACGCCGAGGCCGGGTTGGTCGGCGGTGCGCCGGTAGGAGAACAGCCGGCTCTGGAAGCGGAGCAGCCCCATCAGGAACGTCGCCACCACCGTGCCGGTCACGACCACCGAGATCGGCACATGGCGCGGCCCCCACTCGAGGATCAGCAGGACGATCATCACCGATGTCCCCGACTTCACCAGCTGCATCGCCTCGTAGAGGCTGGCGTGACGCCACAGCTGGCCGTAGAGGCCCCAGGCCAGGTTGCTGACCACGATCGTCAGCGCCGCCAGCGGGATGAACGTGGCGAAACCCGACCAGCCGTCGTCGGGAATCGACGCGTCGTAGCGCAACATGAGCATGGCGGCAAACGCAGCGACGGCAAGGGCGATGTCGAGCGCGACCACCACGAGATCGCTGCGCATGCGGACCGTGCGTCCGGCCAACTGCGCCCACGCTCGGCGCAGACGCGGGGTGTCGTCGCCACCCATCACTCGCTCGTCGATCATTCGTTCCTCTTCTGCGCGGGGCATTCGTCCACGCGGTCTCGACTCTCGGCGGGCATCGAGCGCCGCCATCACCTCAATGTCGGCAGCCGCGTCCGTGATCTTGAGTCGGGCCAGAAGAATCCGGCGCAGGGCTCAGAAGAGCGCGCCGATGATTCGACACGATCGTGGAGCGATGGTCCAGGAGAAGGCTGATCAGCGGGTGTGCGAGCGGCGTACAGGTGTCGACGTCGACCGGCGTCGAACGGGCCGAGGCGCAATCGAGGGGCGCGTGCACGCTGCGTGGCGGGCGTAGTCGGCCTCGTCGTCCCATCGCACGATGAGTTCGGATCGGAAGTCGATCGGACCGGTCGAATCGTCAACGGCAACACTCCGGCCGTCGTCCTGCCAGCGCTCCAACAGGAGCAAGCCGGCCAGCGAGGCCAGGAGAACGTGAATGCATATGACGAGCGTCACACCGGCAGTATCGTCACCACGGCACGCCGACTTGAGGATCTTCTCGAGAAATCTTCTCGGCCACCCTTGCGGTGGCCCCGTGTCAGAGGATCTCGCCGGTGAAGCCGGTGCCGCGCATGATGTTCTTGGCGTCGAACACCAGCGGTGCGTGTTCGGCGATCATCGACGGGTCGAACTCCGGATGGTCGACGAGCACCACGACGACATCGGCAGCGCCGAGCCCTTCGGGAGCGAAGTCAACGAGGGGGAACCGGGCGTTGCGGGCGTTGACCTCGGGGATGTGCGGGTCGCAGAACTCGACGTCGGCGCCGCTCGCGGCGAGCCGGTCGGCGACGACGACGCTCGGGCTCTCGCGCCAGTCGCTCGTGCCGCGCTTGTAGGCGAGGCCGAGCAGCAGCACCTTGGAGCCGTTGAGGCTCTTGCGCTGCTCGTTGAGCAGCGACGTGATCCGGGCGTGGACGTAGTCGGGCATGTGCTCGTTGACGTCGTTGGCCAACTCGACGAACCGGAAGGTGCGGCCGAGGTGCTGCTTCACCCGCCAGGCGAGGTAGCTCGGGTCGATCGGCAGGCAGTGGCCGCCCACACCCGGGCCGGGTGTGAAGCGCATGTAGCCGAACGGCTTCGTCGACGCCGCGTCGATGGCGCGCCACACGTCGACGCCGAGCTCGCGGGCGAACATCGCCAACTCGTTGACGAGCGCGATGTTGACGTGACGGAACGTGTTCTCCAGCAGCTTCACGAGCTCAGCCTCGGCGGGCGAGCCGACCGGCACCGTCCGGTCGACGAGTGCGGCGAAGAACCCGTCGACCGCGGCGAGCGACGCCGCGTCGACACCGCTCGTCACCTTCGGGGTGTTGACGAACGTGTGCGTGACGTTGCCCGGGTCGATCCGCTCGGGGGAGTAGCCGAGCCGGTACTCGCCGGGGCCGAGGCCCGACGCCTCCTCGAGGATCGGCCCGAGCAGCTCGGTCGTCGTGCCGGGATAGGTGGTGCTCTCCAGAACCACGCACGCTCCTGGCCGTAAGTGAGCGCCGAGGGTTGCACCGGCCTGCTCGATGTACGACAGATCGGGCATGCCGTCACGCAGTGGAGTGGGCACGCTGATCACGGCGACGTCGAAGTCGGCGAGGTCGGCGGGATCGTCGGTGGCGACGTAACCGCGCTCGATCGCGGCGGCGAGTTCCTCGTCGCTCACGTCGCCGACGAAGCTGTTGCCGGTCTGCAGTGCCTTCACCCGCTCGGGCGACACCTCGAACCCGATCACGTGGGTGAACCCGACCTGAGAGGCACGCATCGCGACGGGCAGGCCGACGTAGCCCTGGCCGACGACGACCACCTTCGCGGTTCGGTCGTCGAGTTTCTGTAGTAGTGGGTCCACGGGTTCTCTTTCTCGTCGGCGCTCGACGCGAGCCTATGACCCTGTCGGTTCAGGCGACAGGGATCCAGCCGAGCGCGAGCAATGTGATCTCTCATCGGTGCGCTCGAAGCTCGGCTTGAAGCCGGCGAGGTTTCGCCCACCGGCCGGCGTCGATCTGCGTTCGCGTGAACAACGCGCGGTCGGGCGCGCACGAGTTCACGAGAACGGCGGACGAGCGGATGTGCGGGATGCGATGGACGTGACGCGTCGGCTCAGCTGACGGGGATCCAGGCGAGTGCGAGCTGGATCACCTTCACGTCTGTGCGTTCCAGACCGACCTCGAGGTGCGTGATGTTCGCGGCGAGACCGTCCCACTTCTCGGCGATCTCGGTGATGTCGGCTGCGACGTCGGCCTCCAACTCCTCGAGTTGGGCGACGAGGCGGGCAACTTTGTTCTCGGCGGCATCGACCCGTCGGTCGGATGCGCTCGTGCTCCCGCGGCGTCGGGCTGCTTGTCCGGCATCGCCGAGGATGTCGCCGATCATGCCGCCCTTGGACTTTCTGCCGCCGAGCAAGCCGCCCAACACCGACCCGGCCGTGGAGAACAGCTCCGAGTTGCGCTTGGCGTTCGCCTCCTCTTCAGCCACGTCGGCTCGATCTTCGGCGGCGTCGATCTGGTCACGTAGGCGCGTTGCCTTGGCTTCGTACTTGTCACGAAGCTTGGCGATGTCGTCGTCGGCGCGTTCGTCGGCGAACGTCGCACAGCGCGCGGCGAACTCCTCCGCGGACTCACCGGGGCGCCCGTACAACTTCAGGTCGGGGTTCGCCGGGATCTCCAGGGTGAGGCTGCGGGTGAGGTGATCGCGCAGGTCGCCCTCGGTCTGGGTGAAGAACGTCTTGGTGGCGATCTTCGCGTCCGTCAACCGGTACGTGGCGCCGGCGGGGGCCTCGACACGGAGATCGCGGTCGTCGTAGTCGACCTGCACCACTTGCGACACGTCGACCTGGTCGCCGAGCGGGAAGAGGACCGCCTCGTACTCCTCGTCGTGGACGAGATCGGCAGCCGTCTCGTCGTAGCGGATCGCAACCCGCGCCACGATCGCCGCCTCCAACACCTGGTCCACCGAGTCGCCGCCGACATCGCCGAGCCAGGGCGCGGCCACGTCGACGTATCGCACCGCCACACCGTCGGCGACTTCCGGCATCACCATCGTCGCATCGTGCGGAGTCGTCGAATCGGAAGGCGCCGCGCCCGCAGCGGGACTCGGTAGGCCGCTCGTCGCCGGGGCAGCGGTGTTCGGCGCCGCGGGCGCATCCGCATCGGCAGGCGTGAGGGTGGCGATCTGGTCGCGGGTCATCGGACCACGCAGGTACGACATCGCCCACCGGGTGGTGAGGATCTCCGGCTGGTCCCTGCCGGCACGGCGCAGCATGAACTCTCGTTTGCCGAGCCCTGAGATCGTGGCGTCGACCGCCGACACGTCGACGCTGCCCGCCGCCGACGACATGCCATCGAGCAGCCGGGCCTTGTCACGCTCGGTCTGCAGCCGGCCGATCATCCACGTGCCGGCGTTCGACATCGCCTTGTAGTCGAGGTCGACCGGGTTCTGCGTCGACAGCACCACCCCGACACCGAACGCCCGGGCCTGCTTCATCAGCGTCATGATCGGCTTCTTCGTCGGTGGGTTCTCGGTGGGCGGGAGATACCCCGCTACCTCGTCCATGTACAGCATCGCCCGCAGATCGGTCGTGCCGCTCTGGCGGCGCATCCACGTCACCAGCTTGGCGAGCACGAGCGACGTGACGAACTGGCGCTCCTCGTCCGACAGGTGTGCCGTCGTGACGATCGCACAGCGGGCGCGTCCATCGGGCTGACGCAGCATCGATTCGATGTCGAGCGGCGAACCGAGCGCCCACGACGTGAACGACGGCGACGCCAGTAGGCCGTTGAGCTTCATCGCCAGTGCCATGCGGTCGTCCGGGGCGAAGAACTGGTCGACGTCGAACACGCCGAGCTTGCGGATCGGCGGCGACGGGATCATCCCGACGAGCGCCATCAAATCGAGCGCCCGCCCCTCACTCCACGAATGCTGCACGAGATTCGACAGCAAGATGTGCTCCCGGCTCGCCAGCGGATCGGCCGCGATGCCGACCAGTCCGAGCAGGCCGGTGACGTAGCCCTCGATCTCGTCGGCGACCGCCTCGGCATCGCCCATGTCGGCGGGTACCTGCAGCGATCCGACGATGTTCAACGGCACGCCCGACTTCGAGCCGGGCGTGTAGATCGTGAAGTCGGCCTGCTCGCGCAGCGCACCGATGTCGGTGCCGCCGAGACCCCAACCGGCGAGTCCTTTGGTCCACAGCGCTGCCTGGCTGGAGGCGAACTCGTCGGGCGTCTCGCCGGCGTTGCGCGCCTGCGCCTCGTCGATCCACGGCCGGAAGTCGGCGGGAGCGAGGGCGGGAAACGTGAGGCAGAGGTTGGTGAGGTCGCCCTTCGGGTCGATCGCGAGGACCGGCAGTCCGGCCCGCAACGCCTCCTCGACGAGGACCACTCCGAGGCCGGTCTTGCCCGATCCGGTCATGCCGACGATGACCCCGTGGGTGGTCAACGAATCGGTCGGCACGGTGACGTTTCCGGACCCGTCGGTCGCCGTGCGCTCGTGGGTCGCCGGATCGATCGAGCCGCCGAGGAACAGGTCTGCCATGGACCGACAGTAGTAGTGATGGCAGTGCGGCCGGTCGAGCGCGGGACGACCCGAGACTCAGCGTGCGGACGTCAGTAGCAGAGACTTTCGGCCCTGCCCTCGGGATGTCCTCGGTCGTAGCGTCCAGTTGTGACCCGGTGTCGCGTTGCTCGAGGAGCCGTTTCGGCCCTGGCAGTTGCTGCGATCGTCGCATCTTGCGGCGGCAGTGACAGCGGCGGCAACGACGCGGCACCGGGTTCGGCCGAGACTGCCACGGAGAGCGGAGTGTCCACGGAAGCGGTGGATGTGACCGACGCCTCTTCGTCGGGCGATACAGCGGACGAATCCCCGGACACCAGCGGAGCGACTCCGAACTGCGATGCGATCTTCTCGATGGCCGAGATGGAGGAGTTCTTCGCCGAGCCCGTGACCCTGACCGAGGAAACTGACGACCGCATCGGGCAGCTCGTGTGCACGTGGGATTCGATCGAGGATCCCGACAACCTGGACGACCTGGCCTCCCAGACCCTCCTCGTGCAGTACTACTCGGGCTCGCCGATCGAAGCGTCGGCGTTCTTCGACCCCGCGATGTTCGACTCCGTGACCACCATCGAGGGGATCGGCGACCTCGCCTACACCTCCGGCACGGCAGGGATGGACTACGCCTTCGTCGACGAACCGGTCGGAGGATCGTTGAACTACATCGCGTTCGACATGGGGAGTGCGGACACTCAGCCGCTGCACACGCCGGAGGATGTCGAGCAGCTGTTCCGCACCTTCCACGACCGAGTCACCTGACCGCCCTCGACGGGGATGCGATATCGCATCCCGCGACCCGGGACAACTACGTTGCCCCCATGGCGTTCAGCGGATTTCCCGTCGAAGGCATCGAGTTCTACGAGCAGCTCGCCGCCGACAACTCCCGAACCTTCTGGCAGGCCAACAAGGGTCGGTACGACGAGTTCGTCAAGCAGCCGATGGTCGATCTGGCCGAGACACTCGCCGACTTCGGGCCGTTCCACATGTTCCGCCCGTACAACGACGTGCGCTTCTCGAAGAACAAGCCACCGTACAAGACCCAGCAGGGCGCCTACGGCGAGTCGGAAGGCGGCACGGGTCATTACGTCCAGTTCTCAGCGGCGGGATTGATGGCCGGTGCCGGGTACTACGCCATGGCCAAGGATCAGCTCGAGCGGTTCCGTACAGCGATCGACGGCGACGCGACCGGCAGCGAACTCGCTGCCCTCGTCGCCGACGCCGAGAAGCGCAAGTACACGATCGGTGCGATCGACGAACTCAAGACCGCGCCGCGCGGCTACCCGAAGGATCACCCGCGCATCGAGCTGCTCCGACGCAAGGGCCTGATCGCGGTTCGCGAGTTCGGCGCTCCGAAGTGGATCCACACCGCCGGCGCCGCCACCCGTGTGCGCGACGCGTGGATCGGCGTCGCCGACCTCTGCGCCTGGCTCGACACCCACGTCGGCCCGAGCACCCTGCCCCCCGACGACCGCCCCTTCTGAATGCGACGCGGGGTCAGTCGTGGTCGGCGGCGGGCTGGTCGGGTGACACCGCATCCGTAGTGTCAACGGGTTGCGCCTCGTCGACGATTGGAGTTGTCGCCTCGGTCTTGGTGTCCGTCGCCGGGATGTCCTTCGCGTGCTTGGCAGGTCCGAAGATGCTCCAGACGGCGCCGACGATGGTGCCCAGGACGAGCACGATCAGCATCGGCACGGGATCGAGCGGGATGACCTTGGTCAGCACGAGCACGATCGAAAGACCGACACCCATCATCAAGCCCCACAGGATCCCGCGTACCGGGTGGGTCTTCTTGACCAGTTGTTGTTCGACGGTGTTGGTGGCTACGTCAGTCATGGTCGCTCATCTCCTGTACGTCATAGCGGGCCGAGCGTTGAACAACAGCCCGACGAGTCCGCCACCGAGCAACACCATGGCGGCGATGCCGACCGGATCGGTCAGCCCATTGCCGATGAACTCGATGTTGCCCTCGCCGACACACGGCGCAAGGTTGTCGGACGTCAATTCGCCGTTGATCGTGGCGTTGGCGGTGAACTTGACCGGCAGGTCGTCACCGAGATCGACGGTTCCGGCATTCCGGTTGTCGCCATCCACATTGGCGCTCCCGCCGCTGTCGAGGCTGATGCCCGACGTCTCGATGAACCACGAGTGGTTCTGCGGGCCGACACCCTCTTGCGGCATGAACCCGTAGTAGGCCACGACACCTCTCGTGTCGACCTGGAACGGATTGCCGGAGGTGAAGGCCTGTCCGCCGTCGAGCAGATCGATCGGCGGGTTGTCGTCACCGAGGTCGATGGCGGCGTCGATCAGGTCTCCGCTCTCACCGTAGGAGTAGGCGAGCCCACCGCACTGGCCGGTGAGTTTGCTGCCGTCGCCGAACTCGGTGGTCGACGTGGCGACGAGCGCAGCGAGTTCGGTGAACTCGGCACCTGCCGTATCGACATCGACGTCAACCGGTTCCGTTGGGGGAATCAGGTCGCGGGTCTGGTCGAACGGGGCGGGAGGGGGGTCATCGGCAGCGCGGGACATCGCCCCGAAGGAAAGTCCGACGCCGACAACCAACCCAGTGATTCCGATGGCACTTCGTAATGTGCGTCCCATCTCATCCTCCTTGATCGAGGTTGTGTATTTCACGGTATTCCCATGGCGATTCCGTGAACCGGGCCTTTGGCCTCAACTTGTCGCAGCTCGGGAGCGCCTGTGAGCGATGTGCGCAATTGGTGCGTGGATCGCTCACAGCGATGGGTGATCGGGTGGCGAGGGGTGATCGGGGGTGAGCGAGCGGTTGGCGGTGGGCTTTGACAGAATGTCAAGGTGACTGCACCTGCCGAACTCGTCGACGCCACCACGAAAGCGCTGGAGAACCAGTTCGGGCTCGCCGACCGGTTGGTGGACGAAGCCGCACACGACAACAGCGTCGAGCGCTTCCGTGCCCAGGGCATCACGCTGCCGACGTTCGCCCAGCTGGAAGACCCGTCGAGCTTCGACCACGCCGCCAAGGTCGGCGACGCGGACCCGCAGGGGCCGGACGCCCGCAACCTCTGGCGCGTCCACTGGTACAACGACCTGGCCGGCAACCGGGTCGACGTGCCCGATCACATCGTGCTCCCGTCGAGCCTCACCGGTGTCGAGAGCCCGATCATCGTCGTGTTCGGCGACCGATTCCCGATGATCACGGCCCACAAGGTGCTCGCTGCCTACGCCTGCCTGGCGCCACGGATCGTCACCGGACAGTTCGACCCGACCTACCACCGCGCGATCTGGCCGTCGACCGGCAACTACGCCCGCGGCGGCATCGCCATCAGCCGGATCATGGCCAGCCGGGGCGTGGCGATCCTCCCCGAGGGCATGAGCCAGGAACGTTTCGACTGGCTCGATGAGTGGTGCGCCAACCCCGCCGAGGACGTCATCCGCACCCACGGCACCGAGTCGAACGTCAAGGAGATCTACGACGCCTGCAACGAGCTCGCCCTCGACCCCGGCAACTTCGTGCTCAACCAGTTCTCCGAGTTCGGCAACCACCTCGGGCACTACCGGGTGACAGGTCGGGCGTTCGGGCACGTCTTCGAAACGGTCCGCCAGCAGTTCGCGCAGCAGGGCCGCGACCTCAACCTCGCCGCGTTCACCTCGGCGACCGGGTCGGCCGGCACGATTGCCGCCGGTGACCGTCTGAAAGAGGAGTACGGCACGAAGATCGTTGCTGTCGAGGCACTCGAATGCCCGACGATGCTCGAGAACGGATTCGGCGAGCACAACATCCAGGGCATCGGCGACAAGCACATCCCGATCATCCACAACGTGATGAACACCGACGTCGTCGTGGCCATCTCCGACAAGGCGACCGACGAACTCGACGCACTCTTCAACACCGACGTCGGCCGCCAGTACCTGGTGCAGACGAAGGGAGTGCCCGCCGACGTCGTCGCCGTACTCGAGCATTTCGGCTTCTCCGCCATCTGCAACGTGCTCGCCGCGATCAAGACCGCCAAGCTGCTCGACCTCGGGCCGGACGACGCCGTCATCACGGTCGCCACCGACGGCGCCGCGCTCTACCCGAGCGAGCGGGCCAAGTTGCTCGCCACCCGCTACGGCAACGAATTCACGGTCACCGACGCCGCCGAGGTCTTCGGCGAACACCTCGGTTCGGTCGACACCGACAACATGATCGACTGCACCGAGGCCGATCGCCGCCGCATCTTCAACCTCGGCTACTACACCTGGGTCGAGCAGCAGGGCACACCGTTCGAGTTGTTCGAGGCCCGCCGCCACCAGAGTTTCTGGAAGGGCCTACGGCGCTACGTCGACGTGTGGGACGACATGATCGTCGACTTCAACGCCCGGGTGACGGGTTGATCGGTGAGTGATCGGTGTGGAGCGACGCGATGCGGGTGAGGGGCTGGCGCTGCGCCGTCTGTGACACCACGGTCGCGATCGCGACGCCGTTCCCGTGGCGCTGCCCCAACTCGACCGAGGCCGATCGGCACCACGTACTCACCATCGTCAACACCGATCCCGCCCCGTCACCCGATCAGTGCGCGGACCGTTCCGGAAAGCGGAACGGTCCGCGCACCGATACGCCGGTGGATTCGTCGCTCGGCCGGTCGTCGTTGGTCACCCACGACCACGACCTGGCCTGGGCGGCGTACGCCGACGCGAACGCGCTCGATCGTGATGCACGCACCCAGCTCGTGGAGCAAACCGACGCCGCGGTCCGGCGGGTCGCGGGGACTGGATTCGTCCCGACCCCGTTCACCCGGTGCGACGAACTGTCGGACGAGCTGGGCTTCGACACCGATGGCGGCGTGTGGGTCAAGGACGAGACCGGGGGAGTGGCCGGAAGCCAGAAGGCGCGCCATCTCGTCACGATCCTGCTCCACCTCCTGGCGGCCGAGCGGATCGGGCACCTCACCGAACGACCCCGGCTCGCAATCGCCTCGTGCGGCAACGCGGCCCTCGCCGCGTCGACGCTCGCCGCCGCCGTCGACTGGCCGATCGACGTGTACGTCCCCACGTGGATGACCGACGGGTTCGGCTCGGAACTCGGCCGCCTGGGTGCCACGGTCCACCGATGCGAACGCCGTCCGCACGATCCACCCGGCGATCCGGCGATGTTCCGCTTCCGTGACGCGGTTGCCGCCGGCGCGATCCCCTTCACGGTCCAGGGGCCCGAGAACGCCCTCGCACTCGACGGCGGTCGAACCATCGGTTGGGAGATCGCCGAACAGGCCACTGCGCCGCTCGATCGGGTCATGGTGCAGGTCGGTGGGGGAGCGTTCGCCGCGTGTCTCGGCGCCGGGCTCGCGGACACCTCGCCGAGCACCCGGCTCCATGCCGTCCAAACCGAGGGATGCGCGCCGCTCGCCCGGGCGTGGGACCGAGCTCGCAGCGGTCAGGGGCACCACGACGACATCACCACGATCGGGCAACGATGGAGCGATCTGATGACCGTCTGGGACGATCCGTACTCGATCGCCGACGGCATCATCGACGACGAGACCTACGACTGGCTCGGTGTGTTCACCGCCATGACCGCAACGGGCGGCGGGCCCGTGGTCGCCGCAGAGTCGGATGTGCTCCGAGCCCATTCGATGGCCCGGGCCTCGGGCTTCGACGTGAGCCCCACCGGAAGCGCGGGTCTGGCCGGGTTGTTGTCGATTCAAGATGACATCGCCTCGTCGGAACGCATCGCAGTGGTCATGAGTGGTGTCGCTCGCTGAGGCGACCGAAATGGCCGTCGGCGACCCGCCGGGCGCGGGCGACGGGGTCCCGAGTACCCTGGTAGGTACGGAAACCTGGTTCATCTCCAG
The DNA here is from genome assembly GCA_963716235.1 of Ilumatobacteraceae bacterium. Classification (GTDB taxonomy): domain Bacteria; phylum Actinomycetota; class Acidimicrobiia; order Acidimicrobiales; family Ilumatobacteraceae; genus Sva-07. The sequence continues at coordinate 80,607 of CAVQTE010000008.1, forward strand.
CCGCCGTCGGGCGACAGTTCTCGGAGCCTGCGCCGTGGCCGCCATCGGCGGCGTCGGCGTGTTCGGCTCCTCGATCGGCGCGCAGACGGCTCCCGTGGTCGTCGAACCCGTCTCGGTCGATGCGGCTGTCCCCGCCATGCCTGTCGGCACCGATCACTCCAGCCCGGCGTTGTCGGACACCGGCGCCGTCGTGGCTTTCGACGTCACCGACTCGTCCGGCCCGCCCCGCGTCTGGATCCGTGACCGGGCAGCCCGCACGACGACGCCGGTCGCCGAACTCGTCAGCGCGGCGCCGGGCATGAGCGGCAACGGGTGCCTCGTCGCCTACTCGGTACCCGGTCGCGGTGGCACAGGTCCCACGGTCTCGCTCACGGTGGTCGATCGCTGCGCCACGTCGAGCGGCCAACCGCTTCCCGCCGGCACTGTCATCGACACCGTCCCGATGATCCCCACGACCACGCCGCCCGTTGCTCCAATCGCGGACCCCGCAGGCGACCCCACCAACGACGTCGACGAGTACGCCGCGCCGGCGCTGTCGTTCGACGGGGCGACGATCGTCTGGTCGACCGGCTCGGAGATCCGACGGTACGTGCGTCCAACCTCGATCACCGGCGGGGTGGTCGCCGACCATCTGCTCGTCGACTCCTTCGACATCGAGTTGGTGCCCAGCGCTGTCGCGATGACGGGTGCCGACGTGGACATCTCCGACGACGGGACGGCGGTCGTCTTCGTGGCGGGGCCGGGCACCACACCGTTCGCGCCCGTCCCCGGCAACGTGTACGTGTGGAGCGAGTCCGCCGGCCGTGCCGACCCGACGATCGAACTGCTGTCGAGAACAAGGGCGGGAGCACCGGGTGCGGACTCGTCGGGATCGCCGACCATGTCGGCGGACGGATCGCTCGTCCTCTTCGACTCGACGAGCACCGATCTCGCCGCGATCGGTACCGATCCGGTCACCGGGCCGTTCGTCGTCATCGTCGATCGCGTCGGCCGAGGAACACGTGTACTGGTCGACGAGGCCAAGCGCCCGGCGGTGTCGGGTGACGGTCGGCATGTGGCCTACGAACGTGCCGGTGCCATCCGGATGCTGTCGTCGACGGATGGAACATCGTTCACGTCAACCACCGATCGGGAGATCGACGGGCTCGGCGATGTCGATCCGGTCACGGGATCGGTGCTCTCCCGCTTCGGGCGCTGGCTCGTGTTCGACAGCGCCCAGGGAACCGTGCTGACCGACGACGTCGAGTTCCAGACCGGGGTCATGGTGTGGGCAGCCGATCTGCGCGCATCCGACGATGGCTCGATCGTCGACACGACCACGACCACCACCACGCCGACGACGCCGACGACGCCGACCACCACGATCGTGGCGAGCAACCCCCCGACGGTGCCGACCACCACCGTTGCCGGCGCAGTCGTCACCCCGCCGGTCGCCGTCACGCCGCCGCCAGCGACGACCGTGCCGCTGGGCACGTTGCCTCCGCCGCGGTATCCGACGGTCACGCAGTACCCCCAGCAGTCGAGCGGATCCTCCGGATCGACGATCGTGCGGTCGAGTGCCGTCGTGTATCCGCTCGTGCAGCCCGGAACCGTGGTCTTCGAACCGACGGTGGTCGCTGCCGGTCGCCGTACCGCGACCGTGTCGCTGTCGAATCCGGCAGCTCGCACCGCCGGCGTGGTCGGGGCTCGGGTCGACGCAGCCGGTAGCGGGGCGTTCTCGCTCTTCGCCGACAACTGCACCGGCCAGTCACTCGCGACCGGTGCGACGTGCACCGTCGAGGTCCAGTTCGCGCCGCTCGTCGTGGGGGCCGCCAACGGCTTGCTGACCTTCGATCTCGCCGACGGCACCACCGTGTCCGCTGCGCTTGTCGGCGAGGGCTCCCCCGAGCCCACGCTCGACGTCGTCCCCGGAGTCGCCGCGCCCGGACAGGTCGTCACGGTGTTCGGAGCCGGGTTCCCCGCCGGTGCCCTCGTGGAGTTCTCCCGGTCGGGCGTTGTCGACGTCGACCAGTTGACCGTCGACCTGGACGGAACCTTCGCCCACGTCTTCGTCGTCCTCCCGAACACACCCTCGGGGCCGATGACGCTCACGGTCGCGGCGCAACCCGACCTGTTCGGCGACGTCGCCGGCGAGCTGCTCGTGTCGAGTCGTAGGGCTGCGAGTACCGCCGTGTTCCGTGACGGCATCGGCGCGTCGCTCGCACGCTGACGCTGCGTCGGCCCGGTCGATTCAGTCGGTCTGGTCGACGAAACCGAGGATCGCTGCACCGACCGGGCAGTCGGTCGCACCCGGACCGGGTGTTCGGCAGTCGACCTCGAGCGAGATCTCCGACGACTCGCCGAACACGTACGGAGCGACGAGGTGGAGGTCGTAGTCGCGGAAGTTGGCGAGCTCTGATTGCAGCAACACCTCGCCGTCACGCAGCAGCGACACCGTGCCGACGGCGCCGGACGGATTCTGGAACACCACATCGGTGACGGCGAGCTGTTCGCCCGAACCGATCGTCTGCGAATCGGTCTCCGAGTTGCCGCCGGCCGGAGCCACGCTCAACCGTAGGTCGGACGGCACACCGAGGGGGAGTTCCTCGGCCTCGGCGGCGGCTGCCTCGAGTTCAGCGATCTGGTCGTTCAACGCGGCCCGATCGTCCTCGATTGCATCGGCCGCGGCGTTCTGCGCCGTGTCGTCGACCCACGGTCGCAACAGGGTGAACCAGACGAGTGCGCCGATGACGAGTGCGGCGGCGGCACCGGCGGCCGCGGGTCCGACCCAGCCGGCGACTCGTGGTCGCTGCTCGTACGTTCCGGCGAGCTCACCGGTCGATCCGTCGGAGCTGGTGAACCCGACGACGAACGGGTGCTCCTGCGCCGGGCCGTTCCAGTAGGTCGTCGCCGGCGTCACCCGCAAGGCCACCTGGGCCGTGGCGCCGGGAGTGACGACGAACGTCGGCTCCACATCGAGCGTGATCTCCTCGTCGAGCGCGTCGGGGGAGAGATCGACCGTGACGTCGACGTTGCCGGAATTGACGACCCTGACCGTGTGCCGCCCCGACGACGATCCCCGCGACCGCAGCGGTGACAGCTCGACGGAATGCTCGCTGCGGGCAATGATCTCGGCGGCGACCGTGGCAGTGGCGCTGCCGCACTCGGAGGTGAGTTCGACGGCGGGTTGGCGCCCGCCGGCGGCGACATGGCGGCCGACCTCGATGCTCACGGGGATGTCGAAGATCTGGTTCGAGTCGATCGCCGCGGTATCGACGTCGAGCGCGACGAATTCGGCCAGGTCGCCCGACGACTGGAGATGCACGACCTGTGGTGCCTCTTCGTTGTTGTGCAACCGCAACGTCAACGTGGTGGGTGCCCCCGGAACGAGTTCGATCGACTCCGGAATGAACTTGGCGGTCACTGGCATCGTCGGCGAACGCTACCTGCCCGGACGCTCTCGGTCGATTGCGCCGGAGCCGAGTCGCCCCGGCGAGACCAGCGGTAGCGTGTCGTCCATGTCGGATCTCATGTCACCGCAGGCCCTCGAGGGTGGTTTCGATCCTCGCTCCGCTGTCTTCGATCGCCTCCTCAAGAACCGGGTGATCATGTTGGGCTCCGACGTCAACGACGAGATCGCCAACCAGATCTGCGCGCAGCTGCTCTACCTCGAAGGTGAAGATCCGGGCCAGGACATCTGGCTCTACATCAACAGCCCCGGTGGGTCGGTCACCGCCGGCATGGCGATCTACGACACCATGCAGTTCGTCGGCTGCGACGTCGCCACCGTGTGCCTCGGCCTCGCCGCATCGATGGGACAGTTCCTGCTCACCGCCGGAGCCGACGGCAAGCGGTTCACGCTGCCCAACGCTCGCATCATGATGCACCAGCCACTCGCCGGCCTGCGCGGCCAGGCCTCCGACATCGCCATCCAGGCCGAACAGCTCCGCTACACCAAGCTCCGCATGGCCACGCTGATCTCCGAACACTCGGGCCAGACCCTCGAGCAGATCCAGGCCGACTCCGAGCGTGACCGCTGGTTCACCGCCGAAGAGGCCCAGGTGTACGGCCTGGTCGACAAGGTCATCCTCCGTCGAGGCGAGATCACCTGACGCGTCACGGCGGGGGGATGGTGGTGTCGAGCGTTGTCGGTGGGGGCGCCGTCACCGGGGTGTGCGGCACGATCGTGAACACGGGCCCGATGTCGACGGCGCAGTTGGCGCGTCAACCACTGGTCGACCGCAGCTGCCGACTCCTCCGAGGAGTAGATCGCCGCCAAGGCCTCCTGCTCCGACGCCGGTTCGCCGGGGACGACCGTGCTGGCCGTTTCGTAGGCCGCCACGATCTGGTCCCAGTCGTCCTCGACGGCGAGCGGGGCGAGGTCGCCGATCTCTCGATAGAGATCGAGCAGCGGCTCGATGTCGTCGCTGTAGGTCAACACCGGGTTGGTGAGCGCGTCCTTGTTCGCCGCGACCTCGCCACAGAAGCGTTCGGCGTCGCCGCCCGAATCGTCGGCGCAACCAGCCGCAACCGCCACCACGACGAGCGCGACCGCCAGGCGCGTCCGTCTGGCAGATCGCTGGGGTCGGGGGGCCACGGTTGGCATTGTCGCACGGGCGCATCGCGAATCGGCGTCGTCGCTCGTTGATCGCCGCCGGATTGTCACACCCCCTCGCTACAGTTCGGGTCGTCGGTTCGGCGCAGGTGCGTCGCCCGAGGTCGTGGGGCCCTGTCGTCCCTCTGTAGATGTCCGGCGCGGTTCGCCGTGCGACTCACGGAGGTGACGATGTTCGCATCGATTGCATCAGCGATGGTGTTCGGGGCCGAGGGGTACCCGATCCAGGTCGAAGTTCAGGTCAGCAAGGGTCTGCCCGGGTTCCGCATGGTCGGTCGACCCGACGAGACCACTCGGGAAGCGCGCGACCGGGCGCGGGCCGCACTCCAGAGCAGCGGGATCGATTGGCCCGCAGCGAACATCACCGTCAACCTCGCCCCGTCGAGCGATCGCAAGTCGGGCTCGGGGCTCGACCTCGCCCTCGCCATCGGGGTGCTCGTGGCCATCGAGATGATCCCGCGCGAGGCTGTCGACGGCCTCGCGTTCGTCGCCGAACTCGGCCTCGACGGATCGCTGCGACCCGTCGCCGGGATCGTGCCGATGGTCGGTGTGCTGGGAGAACTCGATGTCGTCGTCCCCGTTGCCTGCGCCGTCGAGGCCCAGGTGGCCGCATTGGGGAGTGTGCGGTTGATCTCGAATCTCACCGAGTTGCTCGACGTGTTGGTCAACCAGGCACCGTGGCCCGATCACCCGACCGAACCGCGGTGCGACACGGTCTGCGACGCGGTGCACCCCGACCTCGCCGACGTGCACGGCCAGCCGCTCGCTCGCCACGCGCTCGAGATCGCTGCGGCCGGGGCGCACCACACACTGTTCATCGGCCCACCCGGATCCGGAAAGACCATGCTCGCTGCTCGCCTGCCCGGGCTGCTCCCTCGTCTCGATCGCACTCGGGCGCTCGAGGCAACGATGGTGCATTCGGCCGCGGGCGCGGTGCTTCCACCCGGCGGACTCATCCAGCGTCCCCCGTTCAGGGCGCCCCACCACACCACCTCGGCGATCGCCCTCGTCGGTGGCGGCTCCCACACGCTACGACCGGGCGAAATCTCCATGTCGCACTGCGGCGTGCTCTTTCTCGACGAACTCGCGGAGTTCTCGCCCTCGGTACTCGACGGGTTGCGTCAGCCGCTGGAGCAGCGGATCGTCACGGTCGATCGAGCGAACCTGCACGCGGTCCTCCCGGCCGACTTCCTGCTCGTCGCGGCGATGAACCCGTGCCCATGTGGTGGTGGGCCGCCGGGCAGCTGCGTCTGCGGCGATGCGGTGCTGCACCGCTATGCGCGCCGGGTGTCGGGCCCGTTGCTCGACCGTTTCGACCTGCGCGTCAACGTGCATCGCCCGGCCGTCGACGACCTGTTGGCGAACGAGCCGGGTGAGCCGTCGAGCGTCGTCGGCGAGCGAGTCGAAGCTGCGCGTGACCTCGCATGGGCCAGGCAAGGTGTGCTCAACAGCGCACTGTCGGCGCCGACGCTCGACGTCGTTGCCAGGCTCGATCAGGGTGCGCAGGTGCACCTGCGTCACGAGATGGAGCACGGGCGGCTCAGCGGGCGCGGATATCACCGCGTGAGGCGGGTGGCGCGCACCATTGCCGACCTCCGGGGCGACCAGTCCGATCAGGTCACCGAGGACGATGTGGCGCTGGCCCTCCGGTTCCGGGCGAGCCTCGCTGCTGCCCTTCGTGTCGGGAGGGCGGCATGATCCCGGCCGCCGGCTACGTCGCCGCACTCGCCGGGTTCGAACGCATGACGACGGGGCGGCTGGCGTCGCTCCTCGCCGGGCGTGACCCCGCCGAGGCGTACGCCATTGCCGTCGGGCGTCAGCGACCACCCGACCCGATCGCGTCGCTGTTCGGGCGAGACCCGACCCTTGCGGCATCGTGGCGAGCCGAGGCCGATCGTCGGACGCCCGAGCGTGCGTGGGAAGCGTGTGTGGCACAGAGCATCGCGGTCGTGGTGCCCGGCGACACGATGTACCCGTCGCAGCTGCTCGATGATCCGCGCCGGCCGGCGGTGTTGTTCGTTCGCGGCGACCTCGGCGTGCTCGACGCCCGGCGCGTCGGCATCGTCGGCACCCGCAACGCGACGCAGCGTGGGCGCGAGACCGCCGCGCAGTTCGGCTACGAGCTGTCGGCGGCTGGCGTGGTCGTGGTGTCCGGTCTCGCCAAGGGCATCGACGGTGCGGCTCATCGCGGCGCCCTCGCGGTCGACGGTTCCACGCCGGTGGGCATCGTCGGCAACGGGCTCGACCGGCCGTACCCGAAACAGCACACCGAGCTGTGGAACGCGGTGGCCGAGCGCGGGGCACTGATCTCCGAGTGGCCGCCGGGAACGAACCCCGACGCGTTTCGCTTCCCACTCCGCAACCGGATCCTGGCGGGCCTGGTCGAGGTGCTGGTGGTGGTGGAGAGCCGCGAACGCGGCGGCAGCCTGATCACGGCTCGCGAAGCCGCCGAGCGCGGGGTGGAAGTGTTCGCGGTTCCCGGGGCGGTGCAGAGCCGGGCGTCGATCGGCACGAACCGTCTGCTCTGCGACGGCGTGGCACCGGCGACGGAGGTCGCTGACGTGCTCATGGCACTCGGTCTCGACCAGCGGCGGGCCGGCCGGGCCCGGTTCGACCCCCGCCGGCGTCCGCGGGCTGATGATCTCGCGGTGATCGACGCCTGCCGTCAGCGACCGTGCTCGCTCGAAGAACTCGCCGGACAGCTGTCGTCGACGCTCGTCGACGTGGCGTTGGCAGCTGCCCGGTTGGAGCACGCTGGTTGGCTTCGCGAAACCGGCGGCTGGTTCGAGGCGATCGACGACTGGGCCGACCTCGCATGATCACCAGCCGTCCACCCTCGTGCCCATCCACGACCTTGCAGGCCCTCGGGCAATACCATCGCCGCCGTGGACCAGTGGCGCATCGACGACTTCGCCGACGCTCTCACCTCGTTGTCCGACAACACCGTGGCGGCGTACACCTCCGATCTGCGCTCGTTCGCCGTGTGGTGCGCCCGCAGCGATCTCGTCGATCCGGCCCAGGTCAAGCGGACCACGGTGCGCCGGTACCTGGCGCATCTCACGACCCGACAGTTCGCCCGCCGCACGATTGCCCGCAAGGCAGCAGCCATTCGCCGCTACTACCGCTGGCTCGTGGCGTCGGGATTCGCCGACGTCGACCCGACGAGCGGCATCTCGGTGCCGGCCGGTCAGGGCCGCCTGCCCCGGGTGCTCGATCAGCGCGAGCTGAGCGGGCTCCTCGACGGGTCGGTGCCCGACGGCGAACCCGACTGGCGCCGACGCCGCGACGATGCCGTCTTGGAGTTGCTGTACGGCTCCGGGCTGCGTGTCGGCGAACTCTGTGGCTTGCAGGTGTCGTCGCTGTCGCTCTCGAGCGGTGCGGCAAACGTTTGGGGCAAGGGTTCCAAGGAGCGTCGCATTCCGGTCAGCGAGCCAGCGGTTCGGGCCATCCGGAGCTGGCTGGCAATCCGCGGCGACGTGTTGCCGCCCGAGGCCGGCGACATCCTCTTCGGCAACGAACGGGGCCGGGCCCTCACGCCACGCGACGTTCGGCGGATCATCGATCGTCGCTCGCCCACACCCACACATCCACACGCACTGCGCCACACCTTTGCCACCCACCTGCTCGACGGCGGCGCCGACCTTCGTGCCGTCCAGGAGCTGCTCGGTCACACCGACGTGGCAACCACCCAGCGTTACACCCACGTCAGCCGGGAGCGATTGTCGGCTGCCTATCGCGAGGCCCACCCCAGAGCATGAGCATCGTTCCTGACGACCCTGACCTCCAGATGCAGTGGACGCGGTGGTTGAACCGCCGCAACATGGCTGCTCGCGATCACTTGATCGTCCACTATTCGCCGTTGGTGAAGTTCGTGGCCGGCCGTGTCGGCGCGGGCCTGCCGTCGAGCGTCGATCCGGGCGATCTCGTCAGTTCGGGCGTGTTCGGCCTGATCGACGCGATCGAACGTTTCGATCCCGAGCGGGGCGTGAAGTTCGAGACGTTCGCGGTTCCCCGTATCCGAGGTGCGGTGTACGACGGCCTGCGCAAGCTCGATTGGGTGCCGCGTTCGATCCGGAGCAGGGCGCGCAGCGTCGAGAAGTCGATCTCCGAGCTCGAACACAAGCTCGGTCGTGGCCCGACCGACGAGGAGTTGGCGAAGCACCTCGACATTTCGGGCGAGGAATTGACCCGATGGCTGGCAGCCATCGCCAGCACCACGGTGGGTCCGCTCGATCGGGCCATCGCCGCTGGCGCCGAGCCGGCGGCGCTCGACGGGCCGGGTTCGGGTTCGCCGGCAGCGGTGGTCGAAGACCACGAACTCGGCGAGATCATGCGCGCCGAGATCCGCAAGCTCCCCGATCGCGAGAAGCTCGTGTTGTCGCTCTACTACGACGAGGGCCTCACCCTCGCCGAGATCGGCCAGGTCCTCGGTGTCACCGAGAGCCGGGTCTCGCAGATCCACACCAAGTCGGTGCTGCACCTGCGTTCACGCCTGTCAGCCGCCGGCGTCGGCTGACAGGCCCAACTTCGGCGCACTGCGCCCGCACGCAAGTCGACCGTGTTCGGTCGTTCGGAGTGGAGGGCCGATGTTGCGAACAACGAACGTGGTATGGGTAGCGGGTCTGATCGTCGCATTGATGGTGGCCGGAGGCGTCGACGCGGCGCCGTGCTGGCGGCCGCCGGTCGCCGGCGTGGTGGTGGATCCGTTCCGAGCGCCGGCATGCACGTGGTGCGCCGGTAATCGGGGGATCGAGTTCAGCGTCGACCTCAACAGTCGGGTGAGCGCGGCCGGATCCGGCAAGGTCGTCTTCGTCGGGGAGGTTGCCGAGACCCGGTACGTGGTGATCGAGCTGCCCGGCGGCTGGCGTCACACCTATGGTCGGCTCGCGAGCACGCGGGTCGTCGTCGGCGATGTCGTGATTGCCGGAGCCGAGATCGCTCGTACGACGACGGGATTCCTGTTCGGGCTGAGAGTCGGCGACGAGTACGCCGACCCGGCGCCGTACATCGGTGAGCTGGTGGGTCGGGCCCGCCTGATTCCGGTCGATGGCTCCGGCGCCCGGGCCGCGCCGTCGGCTCGGGCCAGGTGTCGGGTCGCGCCGGCCGGCCGATAGCATCGTGCGAGTCGATCCACCTGGATCGTCCGCTGTTCGCAGCGACATCTCACTGTTCCGCTGGTCAACAAGCGGTCGCCGACGAAAGTGGCGCCGACCACGGGATGCAACCGCACAAGGAGAACAACATGGCTGTCATCACCATGCGTCAAATGATCGAAGCCGGCGCTCACTTCGGGCACCAGACCCGCCGGTGGAACCCGAAGATGAAGCGATTCATCTTCGGTGAGCGCAACGGCATCTACATCATCGACCTCGAGCAGACGCTCGGTCGAGTGGAAACCGCTTACGGCTACGTTCGCGACCTCGTTGCCGGCGGCGGCACGATCCTGTTCGTCGGCACCAAGAAGCAGGCCCAGGACCCCGTCAAGAGCTACGCCGACAAGTGCGGCATGCCCTACGTCAACGAGCGTTGGCTGGGCGGCATGCTCACCAACTTCGAAACGATGGGCAAGCGCGTCAACAAGATGCTCGAGTACGAGCGCATGCAGGCCTCGGGTGAGTTCGACGCCATGATCAAGAAGGAAGCCCTGCTGCTCGATCGTGAACTCACCAAGTTGCAGCGCAACCTCGGTGGCCTTCGCAGCATGAAGAAAGCGCCTGACGCAATCTTCGTGCTCGACACGAAGAAGGAGCACATCGCGGTGACCGAGGCCAACAAGCTCGGCATCCCCGTGGTTGCTGTCGTCGACACCAACGTCGACCCCGAGGTCGTCCAGTACCCGATTCCGGGCAACGACGACGCGATCCGCTCGAACAGCCTGTTCGCCCGCGTCATCGCCGACGCCGTCGAGGAAGGCCGCTTCATCGCCAACAGGCGCAATCCCGCACCGGCACCAGTTGCCGAGCGCACGCCGGAGCAAGAGGCCGAGTTCGCCGCTGCCCAAGCTGCCGCTCGCGATGCCGCCGCCCAGGCACAGGCCGACCGCGACGTTCGCCTCGCCGCCGCCAAGGCCGCTCCGGTCGTCGAGGAAGCAGCGCCGGTCGTGGAGGAAGCAGCACCGGCTGCAGCTCCGGTCGTCGAGGAGACAGACGCCCCCGCCGAGGAGACCGCAACCGACGTGGCCGAGCAGGTCGCCGACGAAGCCGTCACCGACACCACCGACGCAACCACCGAAACAACCACGGAGAGCTGAACATGTCATTCACCGCACAAGACGTCAAGGCGCTGCGCGAGTCGTCCGGCGCCGGGATGATGGACTGCAAGAAGGCGTTGCAGGAGAACGACGGCGACATGGAAGCAGCCAAGATCTGGCTGCGTGAGAAGGGCCTGGCCGCCAGCGCCAAGCGCGAGGATCGCGAGGCCTCCCAGGGCGTCGTGAGCCTGCTCATCGACGGCAACGTCGGCGCCATTGTCGAACTCAAGAGCGAGACCGACTTCGTTGCCGGCTCCGACCAGTTCAAGGCCGAGGCCGACGCACTGGCGGCACTCGTCGTCGCCAAAGGTGTCGACGCCGTCGGCGAACGTGCCGCCGAACTCGAAGCGTTGAAGGTGACCCTCAAGGAGAACATCGGCCTGGGTGAGGTCAAGCGCATCGAGGCTGCCGACGGCAACGTCATCGGCAGCTATCAGCACCTCCAGGGTGGACGCGGCGTCAACGGCGTGCTCGTCGAGATCGCCAACGGCACTCCCGAGCTCGCCCACGACGTGGCCGTGCACATCGCCTTCGCCCGCCCGACCTACCTCAGCCGTGACGACATCCCCGAAGATGTCGTCGCCGCCGAGCGCGCCACGCTCGAGGCGATCAGCCGCAACGAGGGCAAGCCCGAGGCGGCGCTGCCCAAGATCGTCGAAGGCCGAATCAACGGCTTCTTCAAGGATGTTGCGTTGCTCGACCAGCCCTACGCCAAGGACGACAAGCAATCGGTGACGCAGTTCATCGGCGCGGCCAGCGTCGTGAGCTTCGCCCAAGTCGAAATCGGCTGATCCCCACCCAGGCGATGAGCGAACGGCCCGTATTCGGGCCACTCGCTCATCGCTTCGGCAGTTTTCCGGTCGGGGCCGGAGGTGGAGTACCGTCGGCGGCGACATGGACGAACCCACCGACCCTCGCGGGGGCCCACGCCCGCCGTGGAAACGCATCGTCTTCAAGCCCTCGGGTGAAGCCCTCGCCGGCGAATCGGGTAAGGGCCTCGATGGCGCCACGCTCGACGCAACGGCGCGCGACATCGTCGATCTCCGACAGAACCTCGGTGTCGATGTCGCCGTGGTCGTCGGCGGCGGCAACTTCTGGCGGGGACGAACCGGATCACTGAGCGGGATGGATGCCACGCAGTCCGACCACATCGGCATGCTCGGCACCGTGATGAACGCGCTCGCCTTGCAAGACGCGCTCGAACGCCACGGTCAGGACACGCGGGTGCAATCCGCCATCGAGATGCCGCGAATTGCCGAGGCGTACATCCGCCGCCGCGCCGTTCGGCACCTGGAGAAGGGTCGTGTCGTGATCTTCGCTGCCGGCACCGGTAATCCGTTCTTCACCACCGACACTGCGGCGGCGCTGCGGGCGGCCGAGATCGAGGCCGACGTCGTCATCAAGGGCACCCACTCTGGCGTCGATGGCGTGTACAGCGCCGACCCGCGGTTCGATGCCACGGCAACCAAGTACGACGAAGTCGGCTACCTCGAGGTGATGACGAAGAACCTCAAAGTGATGGACGCCACGGCGATCGCGTTCTGCCGTGACAACGGGATTCCGATCGTGGTGTTCGACATGTCGAAGCCGGGATCGCTGCGCAGCATCGTGCAGGGTGGCCGCGAGGGCACCCTCGTCCACGAGGTCTGAGATCGCCGGACACACGGCCCATGGTCTCTTCGTCGGCGCCAGTCTGGGTACGCTGGCGGGCGTGATTGACGAGACTCTGCTCGAGGCGATGGAGAAGATGGACAAGGCGGTCGAGCACACACAGCACCAGTTCTCCACGGTGAGAACCGGGCGGGCGACACCGTCGCTCGTCGAGCGCATCACGGTGGAGTACTACGGTACGCCGGTGCCGCTGCAACAGATCGCGTCGATCTCGGTGCCCGAGGCGCGCCAACTTCTGATCAAGCCGCATGACCGTGGTTCGCTGGAGGCGATCGAGAAGGCGATCCGCGACAGCGATCTCGGAGTGTCGCCGAACAACGACGGCATCGCGATCCGCCTGTCGCTCCCGCAGCTCACCGAAGAACGCCGCCGCGAGTACGTCAAGGTGGTCAAGCACATGGCCGAAGACGGCCGGATCGCCGTGCGAAATCTGCGTCGTGACGCACGCAAGGCGATGGAATCGGCCGAAAAGAATGGCGAGATCTCCGCCGACGAACTCGAACGGGCCGAGAAGGAACTGGAGAAGGTGACCCACGATCACGTCGAGCACATCGACGTGGCGGTGGGGCGCAAAGAGCACGAACTGCTCGAAGTATGAGCGTCGCAGGAACTGCGGAGCCGGGGAGAGGGACCACACATGAGCGATGACCGCAGGACATCCGACGACGGGTCGAACGGTCGGCCGGGATCGTTCGAGTCCGACATGGATTCGTTCGATCCGGACGAATTCGGTGGCCCACTGTTCGGTGCCACCACCGAACAGCCGATCACGTCGATCGACGACGAGTTGGCGGCCGAACGGATCAGCTTCGGGACAGATGATTCCGGCTCGCTTCCCCACTGGACCGATCCGCCGACGGGCGAGATTCCGAGGATCCCCGTGACGGACAAGCCGGAGAGCCCGACCGACGATCTCGACGTGTGGTCGTCGTTCTCGTCCGATTCGGGGCCGGCGTCGCCGGGAGCGCCCGAGGCCCCCAAGGATCCGACGGGCGAACTGTCGTGGCACGACGACGATTCGACGGTCGAGGACGTACCGCCTGCGCGCACGACCGGGCGCACTGCGGTGGTCGCCGCAACCCCCGATGAGCCTGCCCGTCGGGAGCCCGCCCGCATCACCATCGGTACCGATCCGTCCGGCATGCCGCGCCGCCCCGACCCCAAACGCCGCGGCGGCGCCCCCCAACGACCGCCGAGCGCAGGAGCCACCGCGCCGGCACCCGACGGTCGCAATTTGCCGGTCGCGGTCGCCAGCGGCCTCGTCCTCGCCGCGGTGTTCCTGGCGCTGTCGATGTGGCGCCCGGCCGGTGTCGTCGCATTCGTGACCGTGGCTCTCGGCCTCGCAGCGGTCGAATACTTCGCGCGAGTTGCCGACAAGGGATACCGCCCCGTGATCGCCGTGGGCGTCGCGGCCTGTGTGGCGGCGCCGTTGGCCAGTTACTGGGTCGGTGACAGCGCCCTGCCGCTCGTGGTGGCGTTCGCGTTCTTCGCCGGAGCCATCGGGTTCATCGCGGCCGACTCGATCGAGGCCGGCCCCATGCCGAACATGGCCATCACCATGCTCGGCGTCGTGTGGATCGGCGTACTCGGTTCGTTCGCGGCGTTGATCCTTCGTTGGTCGAACTTCGGCGTTGGCACGACGTGGGGTACCGACACTCTGGTGTTGGTCGCTGTGGGCGTGGTCGTCAACGACATCGGCGCCTATTTCCTCGGTTCGGCCATCGGCAAGACACCGCTGCGCCCGTGGATCAGCCCGAACAAGTCGCTCGAGGGGCTGCTCGGTGGCACTGCGCTGACGCTGTTGGTGATGCTGATCATCGGGATGCGCGACCTCAGCGACACGTGGTCGAGCACCAGCCACCTGCTGATGCTCGGCATCGTGATCTCGATCATGGCGCCGCTGGGCGATCTCACCGAGTCGATGTTCAAACGCAACCTCGACGTGAAGGACTTCGGAGCGATCATCCGCGGGCACGGCGGTGTCCTCGACCGATTCGACGGGTTCCTCTTCACGTTGCCGGCGGTCTACTACTTGATGCTCGTCATCGAGCCATGGACTGCGGTCTGACGATCGAACGATCGTGACTCGGGTCGCGATCGCCGGATCGACCGGTTCGATCGGCACCCAGACACTCGACGTCGTACGCGTCGAGAACCGTCGTACGCCGGGTGCCTACGACGTGGTGGCGCTCGCCGTGGGGAGCTCCACCGATCTGCTGATCGAACAGGCGCGTGAGTTCTCGCCGTCGGTCGTCGCAGTCGCCGACGAGGTGGCGCGCCGGGTGGTGGCCGACGCCCTCCCGGGCGTCGAGGTCGTCGATCGATTGGCCGCCGTCGTCGACCCGGCCGACGTGGTCGTCAACGGGGTGGTCGGCTTCGCCGGTCTCGATGTGACCATCGAGACGCTGCGGGCGGGTAAGCGGCTCGCACTCGCGAACAAGGAGAGTCTGATCGCCGCAGGCCCCGTGGTCCAGCCGCTGCGGGCGACGCCGGGCGCCGAACTCGTGCCCGTCGACAGCGAGCACTGCGCGCTGCATCAGTGTCTGCGGTCGTCGTTCAACGGCCAGGCCGAGGTGGCCAAACTGCTGCTGACGGCGAGCGGTGGGCCATTTCGTGGACGATCGGCATCGGAGTTGGCGGAGGTCACCGTCGAGGCGGCACTGGCGCATCCGACCTGGAGCATGGGTCCGAAGATCACGGTCGATTCGAGCACGCTCATGAACAAGGGGCTCGAGGTCATCGAGGCCCACGAGCTCTACGGCACCCCCTATGACGACATCGACGTGGTCGTGCATCCTCAGTCGATCATCCACTCGATGGTCGAGTTCACCGACGGCTCGACGATCGCCCAGCTCAGTCTGCCCGACATGCGCCTGCCGATCGGCTATGCGCTGGGCTATCCCGATCGCATCGGGAGCCCGTTCGGCCGTATCGACTGGTCGGTGCTGTCCCGGCTCGACTTCGAGCCGCCCGACCGGGCGACGTTCCGGTGCCTCGGCCTCGCCTACCAGGCCGGACGCGCCGGTGGAACCGCCCCGGCGTGGTTGAGCGCCGCCAACGAGATCGCAGTTGATGCATTCTTGGCAGGGACGTTGCGATGGAATGAGATCCCTGACGTGTGTGTTGCTGTACTCGCGATGCATGATGGTGCAACTCCCCACACCGTCGACGACGTGATCGAGGCCGATGCTCAGGCTCGGCGGATCGCCCGTCAACTCCTGACGAAGTGATGGTTCAACCCGATGACTGATCAACTGACCCCCACCGAACGACCCGCTGGCGACCAGCCAGCGGCGTTCGCCCCGCCGAGCCGCAGTGATCGCGTCAAGAGCGAGATCATGGCTGGCGGATCGGTCACCGAGCTGAGCGACGACGAGTTGGCCAATGGCTGGACCGGATACCTCGCGATGGCAGCGATCCTGGGTCTGTTCGTCTGGCTGGCGTTCGTCAACATCTGGATCTTCGTGTTCGTCGTGGGTGTGGTCATCTCGATCTTCCTCCACGAACTCGGGCACTTCTCCACCGCCAAGTGGACCGGCATGAAGGCCACGCAGTTCTTCTTGTTCTTCGGGCCACGGCTGTGGAGCTTCCGGCGTGGCGAGACCGAGTACGGCGTTCGAGCGATCCCGCTCGGCGCATTCGTGCGCATCATCGGCATGAACCGGATGGACGAGGTCGATCCCGCCGACGAGGGACGCACTTATCGCCAAGCGACGTTCCCTCGCCGGCTCCTCGTGATCAGCGCCGGCTCGATCATGCACATCATGATCGCCATCGTGCTGCTGTTCGCCGTCTACTCGACCCAGGGCGAGATCACCGCCGAGGACGAGCCGGTTGTCGTCGTGGGTGCGGTGAGCCCGGGGCTGCCGGCCTCCGAAGCGGGCATCATCGCCGACGACGAGATCGTGTCGATCGGCGGCGTCGCCGTTGCCACCTCGATCGAACTCGGCGAAGTGGTTCGCAGCTTCGAGCCCGGTGACATCGTCGATGTCGTCGTGATCCGTGACGGTGTCGAACAGACCGTTCCCGTCGGCCTCGGCGCCAACACCTCGGTGGGCGCCGATGACCCACTGTTCGGTACGGCACTGCTCGGCGTTCGCAGCTTCAGCCCGCCGCTGTATCAGGATCACGGCATCGTCGGCTCGGCCGTCAACGCCGTCACCGACATCGTCCCGGTCTCGTGGGAATCGATGCAGGGGATCGTCAAGGTCATCAACCCGGTCAACATGATCGGCCACCTCGCCGGCACGAACGACGACCTGTCGAGCCGCCCGACGACGCTGTACGGCGTGGCCACGGTGTCCGACGATGTGGGCGACTCCGGTGGATTCGCCGGCGTCCTCTACCTGCTGGCGGTCTTGAACATCTTCGTCGGCGTGTTCAACATGATGCCCTTGCTCCCGCTCGACGGCGGCCACGCAGCGATCGCCTGCTACGAGCGGTTCCGTGAGTGGCGCAGCGGCACCAAGCAGCGCTATTTCGCTGACGTCGAGCGGCTGATGCCCTTCGCGATGGGCGTCATCGTCGTGTTGGCGATGCTGATGTTCAGCGGGCTGTACCTCGACATCACGCAGCCGATCGGATAGTCCTGTCCCGTGGACGTCTCCAGCTCACTCGTCACCCGCAAGCTCACTCGGAAGATCTCCGTCGGCAACGTCGAGGTCGGTGGCGACGCGCCGATCACGGTGCAGTCGATGACGATCACCAAGACCGCCGACGTCGAGGGCACGCTGCAGCAGATCTACGCGCTGGCTGCTGCCGGTGCCGACATCGTGCGCTGTACCTGCAACGAGACCGAAGCAGCCGAAGGACTGGCACAGATCGTGCCGCGTTCGCCGGTGCCGATCATCGCCGACATCCACCATCAGTACAAGATGGCCATGGCCGCGATGGAAGCGGGCGTGCAGGGCCTGCGGCTGAACCCGGGCAACATCCGCCGGCCCGAACACATCAAGACCGTTGCCGCCGAGGCGCGTGACCGTGGCATCCCCATCCGCATCGGGGTCAACGCAGGGTCGCTCGATCCCGCGCTCTACGAGAAGTACGGCAGTGCCACGCCCGAGGCGATGGTCGAGTCGGCCCAGCAGGAGATCGCCTACTTCGACGAGGTGGGCTTCGACATGATCAAGATCTCGGTCAAGGCGTCGAGCGTGCCGCTGATGATCGAGGCGTACCGCCAGCTCTCGGAGGTGACCGACCATCCGCTGCACCTCGGTGTCACCGAGGCCGGCCCGCCGCCGGCCGGGTTGATCAAGGCAACAGCGGGGATCGCGACGTTGCTCATGGAGGGCATCGGCGACACGATCCGCTACTCGCTGACGGCCGATCCGGTGGAGGAGGCTCGTGCCGGACGACAGCTGCTCGAGGCGCTGGGTCTACGCGAGCGAAAGAACGTCGATCTGATCGCGTGCCCATCGTGCGGTCGCGCCGAGGTCGACGTGATCGATGTCGCCAACCGGGCGATGGCGGCCTTCGCCGACCGCGAGATCCCACTGCAGATCGCTGTGATGGGCTGCGTCGTGAACGGTCCGGGCGAAGCCCGTGACGCCGACCTCGGTATCGCGGCCGGCAACAAGCGCGGGCACCTCTTCGTGAAGGGGCAGAACGTCGCTGTCGTCCCCGAGGACGAGATGGTCGACCAACTGGTCGAGTGGGCTGAGTTCATCAACGAGCACGGTGTCGACGCGGCGCTGGCGCGAGTCGACCTGGTCAAGGCCGCACGCGAAGCCGAGAAGGACCGCGCCAAACTCCTCGACGACAAGGGCGACGACGCCAATCACGCCAGCGAGAAGATCGTCGAGATCCGCAAGACCACCCGCTCCTGACCCCTCCTCATCGTGCTGTGAGCGATGTACGCAGTATCTGCGTCTATCGCTCACAGCAGGTGGTGGGTTGGTCAGGTCTCAGGCGTGACACTGGTGACGACGTAGGTGACCGCACTCGGGCCGAGTGTCGCTCCGGGCGGGAGATAGAGCGTCCGGCCGTCGAGGCCGACAGTGAGTTCGTGGCCGGTCGAGGTGTGCGTCCGGCCCGGCTCGATACGAACGAGGGTGCAGCCGGCCTCCGGCAGGCGGTACCGGCCGGTCCTCGAAGCGTCGGGCATCACGGGTTGTGCGAGTGGCGTGGGGTCGAGGACGTGAAGCAGCTCGTCGATGTCGACCTCCTTGACCGTGAGGCCGCCGCGCACGACGTTGTCACTCGACCCCATCAGCTCGATGCCCGCGCCGCCGAGGTAGGCATGCAGGTTGCCGGCGGTGAGATGGATCGCCTCACCCGGTTGCAGCGTCACGCGATTGAGCAACAGGGTGACGATCGCGCTCGCGTCGCCCGGGTATCGGTTGGCCAGGGTGGTCACGAGCTGCGCCTCGACGCGGGCGCTGCGTTCGCACGCCACGATCGTGGGTTGTGGATCGAACTGCCCGCGGTAGATCGCCTCGATCGTGGCGCCCACGCCGTTGGAGCGGAGCATGCTCGCCAGTCCGTCGGCCCCGATTGAGCCGAGCAGCGTGAGCGTCGCCCCGACTGGACGGACGCCGCACAACGCGTCGAATCGGGTGAGCGCACAGAGCAGTTCCGGCTTGGCGCGATCGTCGGGGTAGACACCGCGTGCAAACCCGTCGACGGCTTGTGATGCCGTCGGGTGGACCTGCAGGGAGAGTGGTTCCGCAGCGGCGAGCACCTTCAACAGATAGGGGAGGTCACCCGTCAGCTCGCTCAGCGCCTGCCCAGCGGCTGTCTTCGTGGGTCCGTTCGGATGCGTCCCCAACCACAGCTCCGCCCACGGTTGCCCATCGGCAGTCACACCCAGGAGTTCGGGGATGAAGGTCAGGTCACCCCAGGCGTAGTGCTGGACGACTCCCTCGACCGGAATCGGAACGTCGGACATCACACTCCGAGTTCTTCGGCGCGCGCCAACACACCGGCCCGCTCGGCGCCGATGGTCGTGGAGTCGCCGTGCCCGGTGTGAACGATGGTCTCGTCGGGCAGGGTCAGGAGTCGGTCGCGGATCGAACGCAGGATCGTCGCCTCGTCGCTGAAGCTCCGGCCGGTGGCGCCCGGACCGCCGCAGAACAGCGTGTCTCCGCTGAAGACTGCACCCGAGGCGGTGTCGTGGAAGCTGCAACAGCCGGGGGAGTGGCCAGGCGTGTGCAGCACGGTGAGAGCGTGGCGACCGGCGAGCAGTGTCTCGCCGGGCGCCAACGCACGATCGGGGGAGTCATCGGGCCAGACCACGTCCCACAGCATCCGGTCGGCGGGGTGCAGGAGGATGGGTGCGTCAACGGCGTCACGCAACGGCACAGCGGCGTTGATGTGATCGTTGTGCCCGTGGGTGAGGACGATGCCGGCGACCCGGCGGCCGTTGATCGCTGCGACGATCGCCTCGTGGTCGTGGGCGGCGTCGAACACCACGACCTCGCGATCGTCGCCGACGATCCAGATGTTGTTGGTGACCTCCCACTCGCCGCCGTCGAGCGCGAAGATCCCGTCGGTCGTGACCAGCTCGATGCTCATGATCGCTTCAGCGCACCGTCATCAGAACACGACCACGCTGCGCAGGACCTCGCCGCGTTCCATCTTGTGGAACGCCTCCTCGACGCCCTCGAGGCCAATCGTCTCCGACACGAACCCGTCGAGGTCGAGGCGCCCCTGGAGATACAGATCGATCAGCATCGGGAAGTCACGCGACGGCAGACAGTCGCCGTACCACGACGACTTGAGGGCCCCGCCTCGACCGAACACCTCGATGAAGGGGAGCTCCAGCGTCATCTCCGGGTTGGGCACGCCGACGAGCACCACCGTGCCGGCCAGATCGCGTGCTGCGAAGGCCTGCTTGTAGACCTCGGGGTGGCCGATCGCCTCGATGCACACGTCGGCGCCGAAGCCGCCCGTGACCGAGCGGATGAACTCCACCGGATCGTTCTGCTTCGAGTTGCAGACGTGGGTGGCGCCGAAACCTTTCGCCCACTCGAGCTTGCGGTCGTCGATGTCGACGCCGATGATGGTCGACGCGCCGGCCAGCCGGGCACCGGCGATCGCGGCATCGCCCACACCGCCACAGCCGAAGACCGCGACCGACTGGCCGCGGGTGACGGCGGCGGTGTTGAGCACGGCGCCGAGGCCGGCCATCACGCCGCAGCCGAGCAGGCCCGCGGCAGCCGGGGAGGCGGCCGGGTCGACCTTGGTGCACTGTCCGGCGGCGACGAGTGTCTTGTCGCAGAACGCACCGATGCCGAGGGCCGGTGACAGTTCGGTTCCGTCGGCCAAGGTCATCTTCTGGGCGGCGTTGTGCGTGTTGAAGCAGTACTGCGGCTGGCCCCGGCGGCACGCCCGACAGTCGCCGCACACGGCGCGCCAGTTGAGGATCACGTAGTCGCCGGGGACCACCTCGGTGACGCCGTCGCCGACCGACTCGACGACCCCGGCGGCCTCGTGGCCGAGCAGGAACGGGAAGTCGTCGTTGATCCCGCCCTCGCGATAGTGCAGGTCGGTGTGGCAGACCCCGCACGCCTGGATGACGACGACGGCCTCACCTGGCCCGGGATCGGGGATGACGATCGTCTCCATCGACACGGGTTGGCCCTTCGCTCGGGCGATGATTCCACGAACCTCTTGACTCATTCGGCTGACCGTAGCGCGCCGGTCGCTGTGTGGAACCGTGTTGGCGTGGGGAACGTCAAACGACCATGAGCAAGCGTCTCGTCCCCATGGTCTTCGTGCCCATGGTCCTCGCCGTCGTCGGCCTCGCCATCGTCGCATCCGCCTGCGGCAGCGACGGCGCGCAGTCGTCACCCGCATCCGACTCCACCCTGCCGCCGGTCGCCACCGGTGATCCCGCCACTGGCGGCTACACCCACCCGACCGGTTCCGACGAGGTGGTCATCTCATATGCCGAGTTGGGTGGCTTCACCACCCGAGAGTTCACGTTCCAGCAGACGCCGGCCGTGCTGGTCTCCGGCGATGGGCACGTGTTCAGTCCGGGCGCACAGATCGAGATCTACCCGGGCCCGTTGCTCCCCGCCGTGCAGGTACAGACGATCACCGAGAACGGCATCCAGAACCTGCTCGCCGCGGCCGACGCGGCAGGTCTCCTCGCCGACATCGACTACACGATCGACTCGAATGTCGCCGACGCGTCCACGGCGACCGTGACGATCAGCGCCGACGGCGGCACCTGGACGCACGAGGCGTATGCGCTCGGATTCGCCGGGCCCGACGGCGTGGAACCGACGCCGGAGCGGCAGGCCTTGCTGGCATTCGTCAACCAACTCACCGAGCTGTCGAAGCTCGCCGGGGCCGAGAACCTCGGCGAGACGTCACTGTTCGAGCCGACCGAGTATGCGATCGAGGCGGCGCCCATCGACGATCTCTCGGCCTACGGCGCCGATGGTATCGAGCCCACGGTCGAGGAGTGGCCCGCGGATGTGTCGGTTCGGCTGGTCGACGCGTCGGCCTGCGTGACGGTGCCGGCGGCTGAGATCGGCGAACTCCTCGCCGCCGCCAATCAGCTGACGTTCTTCACCGACGCCGACGTGACCTACCAGGTCGTCGCTCGCCCCGTCCTCCCCGGCTCCACCTGCTGATGTAACGATTGGTGTCTGACACCAATCGTTACATCAGAAGAGGCGGAGGTCGTCGGGCTTCATGCCTCGGAGTTCGTCGTAGTCGACTTCGACCCAGCGGAAGCCGCGTGATTCCGCGAGCACCTTGGCCTGAGGCTTCACGACCTGGGCGACGAACACGCCGCGGATCTCACCCAACGACGAGTCGAGCTTGAGCCGTTCGATGTAGCGGGTGAGCTGCTCGACCCCGTCGATCTCGCCGCGGCGTTTCACCTCCACGGCAACCACGGTGTCGGACTCGTCGCGACACACGAGGTCGATCGGGCCGATCGCCGTCGGATACTCCCGGCGCACGAGTGTCAGCCCGACTTCGATGGCGTGGGGGCTCGCCGCCAGGAGTTCCTGAAGGTGTGCCTCGACACCGTCCTTCTGCAGGCCGGGATCGTCGCCGAGCTCCTCGGCGACGTCGCTCAGCACCTCGTGCAGGGTGATGGTCAGGGTCTCCTGCTTGGGGTTCGTGACCACCCAGTGATCGCCGTGATCGACGAGCGTGTTGGGTGCGTTCATCCAGTTCAGCGGCTTGTAGGCGCCGCCGTCGGCGTGGATGGCCACACACCCGTCGGCCTTGACCATGATGAGGCGGGTGGCCTCGGGGAGGTGGGCGTCGAGGCGACCCGAGTAGTCGACCGAGCAGCGGGCGATGACGAGACGCACGACGGGTGACGCTACCTGGCGAGCCGCGGCCGCTCGGTTTCGACGTGATCACGCATGCGCCGCTGGATCAGCTCGCGGCGTTGCTGCAGCTCCCGGTACGTCAGGCGGTTGACGCTGGCGTCGAGGCCCATGCTGGCGCGTACGCCGTCCATGTCGAACTCGACGGTGGTGGGATCGACGCCGAGTTCACGCCCGAGGCGTTCGCCATGCTTCTGGGCGAACAGCATCGAGATGTTCGCAACCTCGCCGAGGATGTCGAGGTCGGGCGCCAGCCGAGCGATCGCACCGTCGAGGAACACCATGTTCTTCACGTAGAGCATCAGCTCCTTGGGGAGCTTGGCGCCGTAGCCGAGCAGGGCCTTGACGACCCGCTGGACCTCTTTGACCATCTCCTCGCCGGTGAGCGTGGTGGGGTCGATGACCTCCTCGTCGAGTCGCAGGTCGCGGATCACGGCATCGATGTCGGTGTCCATGGGGAGCGCGCCGAGATCACGCAGCGCTGCCATCTGTCCGCGGGTGTCGTTGGTGGTGGCGCCGAGCATCAAGCGCAGGAACGCGTTCCGACGGGCGCCGGTGAGGCGACCGACGATCCCGTGGTCGAGCAGGGCAGTGCGACCGTCGGCCATCACGAACAGGTTGCCGCCGTGCAGGTCGCCGTGGAAGATGCCCTCGACGATGGCGCCCTCCATGAAGGCGATCATCGCGGTTCGGACGACGTCTTCGGTGTCGATGCCGGCGTCCTGCATGCCGACCACGTCGTCGAAGTTGAACCCGTAGATGCGCTCCATCACGAGGACGCGACGCGTCACGAGCGAGGGGTGCGGCCGCGGGACGATGTAGCGGTCCTGGCCGAGGTCGTGGAGCATGGTCGCGATGTCGAGCATGTTGGCGGCCTCCATCCGGAAGTCGAGTTCCTCGACAATGGTCTCACCGAACAGCTCGACCAACGTCGGCGGGTTTGCCAGCGCCGCGACCGGGATCCGACCGACGAGGTGGGGTGCAAGCCATGCCATCACCTTGAGGTCCTTGCGCACGAGCGACGCAACGGTGGTGCGTTGGACCTTCACCACCACTTGTTCACCGGTCAGCAGCGTGGCTGCGTGGACCTGGGCGATCGACGCAGCAGCGAGCGGGGTCTCCTCGAAGTGACTGAACACGTCCTCCAGCCGGGCGCCGAGATCCTGCTCGACAGTGACGCGGACGACGTCGAACGACTCGGGCTTCACCTGGTCGCGGCACTTCTTGAATTCGGCGACGAGTTGGGCGGGGAACAGGCCGTCGCCGGCAGAGATGATCTGGCCGAGCTTGATGTACGTGGGTCCGAGCGTCTCGGCGGCAACCCGCAGCCGGTGCGAGATCTCCGCCTGGCTGGCCTCGGCGTCGGCGAACTTTCCCCGCCGCTTCTTGATCATCCATGGTGTGATCGCCGTGCCGAGGTGCCCGACGACGGTGATGACGCGGAGGCCTGGTGGCAGTCTGCGGGGTCCGGTGAGTTCGGGAACCTCGGCTTGCGCCTGGCGCCGAAGCGTGGGCGGGAGCGCCGACCACGTGATGTGATCACGGTCGAGTACCCACGGGCCGTGCTCGGTGAACGAACCCCAGGCGAGATCCGGCGGGTGGGCGGTCTCGGCTGGTACGGAAGTCACCCCGACATGATGCCGGATTCTCGAAGATTCGTCGCCGCGAGGCAACATCGGGTCATGACCGAACGACCATTTCGCGTACTGGGGCTCCAACAGATCGCCATCGGCGGGCTCGACAAGGGTGCGCTCGCCGGACTCTGGACCGGGCTGCTCGGTGTCGAGAAGGTCGGTGATTACGTGAGCGAGTCGGAGAACGTCGACGAAGACATCCTCCGCTTGGGCGAGGGTCCCCATACGGTGGAGATCGACCTGATGCAGCCGCTCGATCCCGAACGATCACCCAAGGTGCACGTGCCGACGCTGAACCACGTCGGTGTGTGGATCGACGATCTCGCAGCGTGTGTCGACTGGCTGACGGAGCAGGGCGTGCGGTTCACGCCGGGTGGCATTCGTAAGGGTGCCGCGGGCCACGACGTGTGCTTCATCCACCCGAAGGGCAACGACGCCACGCCCCGAAGTGGTGAGGGCGTCCTGATCGAACTCGTCCAAGCTCCACCTGACGTGATCGCAGCCTGGGCTGAGCCCGCAACTGGCTGCATCGATGTCGGTGATCCGTGAGGTGCAAGACAGGACGTTGTCCTTTGGACGGCTTCTCATCGATGAGCGAGCGCTCCGTTCGCCGATGTGTCGGTGACGCTCGAAATCTGCGCGTTTGTGCCGGTCGAAAAGTGAACAGTTGATGTTCTGTTCGCCAGGTTAGTTGTCGGTGTCGCTGGTGGTGGTCCGGATGCTGGGCAGGGTGTCGATGCCGCGGTTGCGGAGCCGGTAGCTGGCGCCTTTCAACGTGAGGACGTCGGCGTGGTGGACGATTCGGTCGATCATCGCGGCGGCGACGGCTTGGTCGCCGAACACGCCGCCCCAGGCCGAGAACGGCAGGTTCGAGGTGAGGATCAGCGAGGCGTGTTCGTAGCGCGATGACACCAGTTGGAACACCAAGTTGGCGGCGTCTTGTTCGAAGGGGAGGTAGCTGACTTCGTCGATGATGATGAGCCCGTAGCGGCGCAGCCGGGCGAGCTCGGCGGGGAGTCGTCCGAGGCGGTGGGCTTCGGTGAGTCGGGCGACCCAGTCGACGGCGGTGGCGAACAGGACCCGGTGGCCGTGGTGGGCGGCGATCACGCCGAGGCCGGTGGCGAGGTGGGTTTTGCCGGTGCCGGGCGGGCCGAGCAGCACGACGTTGCGGGCCTCGGTCAAGAACGCGCCGGAGGCGAGCGCGGCGATCTGCTGGCGGACTGCGGGTTGGTGGTCCCAGTCGAAATCGTCGAGGGTCTTGGGGGCCGGGAACCCCGCCCAGCGGATCCGCTGGGCGGCGCCCGACGCGTTGCGCGCTGAGACTTCGGTTCGAGCACGGCGGCGAGGTAGTCCTCATGCGTCCAGCCGGCATCGCGGGCTTGGTCGGCGAGCCGGGCAGCGGCTTCGGTGATCCGTGGTGCTTTCAACGCGGCGGCCAGGAAGTGGATCTGCTTGACGGCATCCGAGGGTGGTGGCTGTTTGGCGCCCATCACGCGACTCCCAGCCCGTCGAGCCCGAATGCTCGGTCGTAGTCGGCGAGATCACGAACGAGGTGACCGTCAGCGACAGCGCGCGGTTGGTTGAACAGTTCACGCAGCAGCCGGGCGCCCTCGACGTGAGCGGGATCGGTGACGGTCATCTTGCGGGCCCAGACCCGCGAATGGTCGGCCACGATCCGGCCGTCGAGATGGACACGAACACGTTCGAGATCCGCGGTGACAACGACCTGGCGGCCGATCGCGTTCGGGTCAACGGAGTAGTCGCTGGTGTCGACTCGCACGTAGTAGTCGCGTCCGAGTCGGATCTGGTTGTGCCAGCCGAGCGGCGGCGGGACCGGCGGCAACGCCAACATCGCTGCCCGATCGGCATCAACCAGATCGATCGGACGGGCCTTGATCGTGCGCACCTCACGGCCATTGGCTGTTTGGAGCCACGCGTTGAACTGGGCGTTGAAGTCCGCCGGCGAGTCGAAGCTGCGACCCGGCATGAACGACGTCTCGAAGAACCCGTTGCGCCGCTCGACGATCCCTTTCGATTCAGGATCGTGCGGCTTGAGTTGATGCAACCGGGTCGCCAAGGTCCCACAGAACTCGCCGACGCCTGCTGCGAGTCGGCCCCGACGACCGATCCCGGACTCGTTGTCCCAGATCAACCGGCGCGGCACCCTGCCCAGGTCCTGCAGCAACGACCACGTCCCCAACAACAAATCCGGCGTCTGACACGTTGGCAGCATCCGCCCGGTCGTGAACCGCGAGTGTGCGGCCACGATCACCAGCACCGGCAACAACCCCTTCGTGCCGTCCTCGAGCGGGATCCGCTCAGGCGGGAACCACAGATCACACTGCGCCGCGTCACCCGCCGCCCACACCAGCCGATCAGCCGGATCCGGGCGACGATGCTCCGGACGCAGGCGGCGCACATTGTCACGGAACCACGTGATCGACCCCGACCAGCCCACCCGCTCGGCGAGCACCGTCGCCGGCATCTCCGGATGCTCCTCCAGCAACGCCCGCACCCGCGCCTCGAACGGCGCGAACGACGTCACCGCCGGTGTCCGCTCGTACCTCGGTGGCGCCGACGACGCCACCGCCTTGCCCACCGTCGTGCGCGAGATCCCCAACCGCTCAGCGATCTGCTTCTTCGGCACCCCCTCCGCAGCGAGACTCCGAATCAACGCCCAATCCTCCACAGTGATCACACTCCAATCTTCGAGTGTTCACTTTTCGAGCGTCGCTACTGACCAGTTTTCAAGCGTCGTCGACACGATGACCGGGCGTGAGAACCTGGTGTTCTTCGAAGCGATGGGGTGGCTGTCGCGCAGGGCCCCTGGCGCTCGCTCCGATCTTCGAAGACCTTCCAACATCTATTCGCATCGGGGATCAGCTCGAAGTCGCGACCTTGAACGTCGATTCGATTACTCGAACGGGTGCATTGGCGGTCGTCCGCTTCAGTCCCACAGCGGAACCAGCTCCGCGTGTACGCCAAGTGCTCGGAGTTCGGCGGCGATCTCGTCGCGGTAGACAGGATTGGCGATCAACACCGTCGTCGGCTCGATGTCGATCAGATTCTTCGGTGACCCGATGACGTGTGCCGTGCCTGGTACACCGGCGCCCACCTTGCGCGGGTTGACGTCGACAACCGCCGACACCCCTGGAATGTCCGCGACCAGGTTGAGGTAGGTCATCCCCTTGGAGCCTGCGCCCCACAGCGCCACAGGCCCTTCGGCCGATCGCGCGCTCAGATCGTTGCGAGCTTCCTCGATTCGACGAACAGCCGCACGACCGAACTCCTCGGCGTCGGCAACGGCTCGCTCTACAGCGAAAACGTCCGGGAGCGACTTGAGCTCGATTGAGAGGCTGGGCGTCGCTTCGCACCAGAGGAACTGATCTCCGAAGGCCGCACCCATCGCTGTCACGTCGAGCCCAGCGAGCCGGCAGGCAAGATCGAGGGAGGAAGGCACGAAGTACGAGAGATGCTCGTAGATGAGGTCCCACAGTGCACAGTGCTGGATCATCAGCTGCCCATTGGGAACTTCGCAGTAGACCACCCCGTTCGTGCGGGTCACGGCGAGGCGCTGCGCCTGGAGTGCGGCGACAGGATCGTCCAGGTGTTCGAGCACGTGCTGCGAAAGAGCGAGTGAGACCTGGAACGAGCCGTCGTCGGGGAACCGGTCGGTGGAGATCGAAACCGATCCGTTCTCCGGGGCGCCAAGCCGTTCGGGATCGTAGCTGGGGTCCCAGCCATATGCGTGGTCGACGCCTTCGTCGCACAGCATGGACAGGAAGTGTCCCGGCCCCGATCCGAGCTCGGAAACCGAGGCGCCCCGCAGATCGTGGTTCGACACGAGTTTGGCTGCGAGGGAACGAGCGAATGATTGGAAGTGCTCGGAGAAGTGCAGGGTGTTCTCGTAGGCCGCGTCATAGTCGAGTAGCTGCTCATCGAAGGAACGATTGAACATGTGTCCGCACACAGTGCAGACCACGAGGTCCATGTCGCCGCGCGGCACGTCCAGCGCGTCCTCGGGTCGGACCTGGGCGTTGATCAGTACCGGGAGCCCGGACAGCGACAAGACGTCGTCGTTCTCGTTGGAGTGGCACACCGGGCAGGAATCGACCACGTCGTGCTCCTTCAGAGTGCCGTGAGTTCGGTGTCGACGCCGAGCTCCACCAGCTGGGTAGCGATCTCGTCGATGTAGATCGGGTTCATTGCCACGACGAGATCCGGTTCGAGTGCTCGCAGCGCTTCGGGTGCGATGATCTCGTGACTCGAGCCGACCATGAACTTGCCCCACTTGTGCGGATTGATGTCGACCGCGGCGGCGATTTCGTCGCCGAGAGCCAGGTTCGAGATGAACGACACCCCTTTGGATCCGGAGCCCCAGATGACGGCCCTGCCGCCGGCCGAAGAGAGTGCCGAGATGCGCTCGCGCCATCCGCCGACGAGTTCGTCGTACCCGCTGCGGAAGGCGTCGACACCGGAACGCAACCGGTCCAGGTCGTTCTCTTCCACGAGGGGGTGACCGACTGCGGGAATCGACGAGGGTCGAGCGGCGATGAGCAGATACTGGTCGTCGTACTCGTGTGACAGCTCGAGTACCTCGAACCCGGTCCGGCGGAACAGCCGTGCGAGCGAGCCGAGGCTGAAGTACGAGCAGTGCTCGTAGTACATGTCCCAGAAGGCAACCTCGTCGAGCACGCGTTGCACGTCGGGCAACTCGAACAGGACGACTGTGTCCGGTCGGTCGCCGATCGAGGCTCGGATGGTGCTCATGAAGTCAGCCACGTTCGGGATGTGCTCGAGCGTGTGGCGACAGATGATCACGTCCGCTTCGAGGTGGGTGTACCGCTCGTCGTAGAAGTCGGCGATCCACTCGATGCCGGCGGCTTCGGGATCGTCCAGCCGCTCCGGATGCACACCCGGATCGATGCCAATGCAGTGCCCTGCACCGGCGCGGGACATTTCGACGAGGAACTCGCCCTTACCGCACCCGATCTCGAGCACGGTCCGGTCGGCGAGGTCGTAGTCCTTCACCCACCGCTCGGCGAGGTCGCGAGCGAAGCCCATGAAGCGAGATGAGAATCCCTGGGTCTCCTCGTACCGCTGCGAATACTCAGCCTGCCCCGGCGTGAACGCCGTATTGCTGATGAATCCGCATGCGTCGCAGAACGCAATGCTGAGTTGTCCACGCGGAAAGTTGCTCGACTCGCTCGGATCATCGAGCAGGAGACAGCTGTTGGTCGGCACGCTGCCTTCCTCGAAGAAGACGCTGAGGGCGGCAACTCCGCACGCCGGACAGTCGGACTCGAGCGACCGGTCGGCGGTCGATCCACCCGCAGCAAAGAGACCAGGGTGGTCGGTCATCAGATGAGCTCCGGGGTGGGTACGGGGATGATGAATCGGCCGCCTCGAGCAGCGTAGTCGGCTTGTTGCCTCATGATCTCGTCTGCGAAGTTCCAAGCGAGGAGCAACAGGACGTCGGGCGGATCGTCGACCAAGATGTCGGGTCCAACGATCGGCTGGTGGGTGCCGGGCATGAACCGACCGTGTTTGTGGACGTTGCGATCAACGACATACGAAACGAGGTCAGTCGTGATTCCGGTCGCGTTCAGCATCGTCGCGCCCTTGGCCGCGGCGCCATATGCCGCGACGGTCTGTCCTTCGGACCGGAGCCCACGCAACATCTCGAGGAGATTGGATCGCAGGGCGTCGACCTTCAGGCCGAAGTCGGCATAGAATTCGAAGGTGTCTAGGCCGGCGGCTCGTTCGGCTGCCAGGCGTTCGACGACGTGAGGGCTCGGTTCGTCTGCATGGCCGATGTGCCACCGGTTCGTCCCACCGTGCAGGTCGGGGAAGTATTCGACGTGATTGAGGTGGAGCCCGTGGCGCTCGACGAGTGCCTTGATCGACAGGCACGAGTGGTAGAAGAAGTGCTCGTGATAGATCGTGTCAAACGCGCATCGATCGATCAGATCCCACACGCTCGGGTTCTCGACGGTGATGACGCCGTCCAAGGCCAGTAGATGAGCCATGCCGGCGACGAAGTCGTTCGGGTCCGGGATGTGCGCGAGCACGTTGTTGGCGATGATCACATCTGCCGGTTTCGCCTCCGAGCGCAAACGCTGGGCGGCTTCGAGGCCGAAGAACTCCTCCCGAGTGGGCACTCCGAGTTCGCGCGCCGCGCGTGCCTGGTCCGGCGCCGGATCGAACCCTATCACAGGGACACCTTCGTCGACGAAGTTCTTCAGGAGGTAGCCGTCGTTGCTGGCCAACTCGACGACCAGTGAGTCGGGCCCCAGCCCCTGCGACTCGATGAGACCGAGGGCGTGATCGCGGCTGTGTCGGAGCAGGTGGTCGGAGAACGACGAGAAATACAAGTAGTTGTCGACGAAGAGAATTTCCGGTTCGACGTCCTCGGTGATCTGAACGAGTGAACACACGCCGCAGAACGCGACGGCCAGTGGGTACCGACCCTCGCTGTCGGGGTTCGCCACCACGTCGGCCGTGACGATGGCATCGGCGAGCGGGGTCTCGCCGAGATCGAGGAACTGATCGAGCCCGGTCGACCCGCAGCCGCGACATGCGGAGATGGTCGTCACGATCGAGGCAACCTGTGGGTCGGTCCAGCGAAGATCATTCGAGATGGGCCCGCTGTCGATGTTCTCTTGGAGCTTGCGCAGACGCATGTACTGGGGCCCTTCGAGGTCCTCGATGGTCAGGCCGTTGGTGATCATTGCGTCCATCAGCGACTTGGCGCCTGCACGAACGCTCCACCTTGGCTTCGCCTCCGGAAAGCGATCGGCAAGCTTGTCGCAGTTCACGCGGTAGTTCCGGAGATCGTTGAATGCTTCGTCCGACATCGAGACCTCGGCGCCCGTCACCTCGCCGACGATCTCCGCAACGTCACTGATCCGATAGTTCTCCTCGGTGTCGCCGACGTTGAAGGCCTCATCGTGGACGAGCTCGGCGTCTGCTTCCATGAGGACGCAGAACGCACGTGAGATGTCCTCGATGTGGACCAGTGGCCGCCATGACGAGCCGTCACTCTTGAGGAAGACGCTCCCCGTCGTCACGGCGAAGCCGGTGAGGTTGTTGACCACGAGATCGCCGCGCAGGCGTTCGGAGACCCCGTAGGCAGTGGCATTGCGAAGGTAAGTGGGGGTGAAGTGATCATCGGCGAGCTCGTGGAGGTCACGTTCGACGAACACCTTCGACTCACCGTACGGCGTGACCGGGAGGAACTCCGCAGACTCGTCGAGGAAGTCGTCGCCGTGCGCGCCGTAGGTTGAGCACGACGACGAGAACAGGAACCGTTCGACCCCCGCGGTCTTGGCCAGCTCGGCAAGTCTTGTCGAGGCGCGATGGTTGACCTCATAGGTCGCCTCAGGGTTGAGATCGCCGGCTGGATCGTTGCTCATGCCCGCCAGGTGGATGACGGCATCGACATCGGCGAAGTGTTCGGGCCTGGCGTCGCGGATGTCGATCCGCAACGTAGCGTCCGGATGCGACAGCCGGTCGCCGAACACACACGGCTCGAACAGCATGCTGTCCATGCCGATCACGTCGTGGCCGCGTGACTGCAGCATGGGGACAAGGACGGTACCGATGTATCCGTCGTGCCCAGTGACGAGAACCTTCATGACATCACCTTCCATCGGGCGCCACCGGTCTCCCAGAGCCATTCCCGCATCATCGTGTCTCGTATCGTGTCGTCGTCGTCAATGCAATCCACGATCTCGGCCTCCATCACGAAGAATGCGCCGTTGAAACCGCCTTTGGCGGCCTGCGGCTTCTCGGTCATATCGATGATCTGATGACCGTCGATTTCGGTGCGTTCGTGTCGCGGCGGAGGGTGGACGGCGGTCAGCATTGAGTTCTTCACATAACGCTTGCGGAATGCGAGCAGGTCATGGAGTTCGCCGGTCGAAACACCGTCTCCCGGGAGATCATTAAACGTGCTCGGCCCGAGACGGGGGTCGGGCGCTTGATCGTGTCGGATCTCGACCATCGGCTTGATCGTTGTCTCCTCGGAGAGCTGGCCTCCCAGTCCGCTGGCCAGGATTCCTGCCTTCACGAATTCCTGCTCCGTGTTCCGCTCATCGGTAGCCGATGGACCGGTCGCGGCCAACTCGCCGTCACACACGCGCAGAGGGTCAAGGTCCCGATTGAGGGGTGCGTGAATGGTGTCTTGGCAACTGCCCTCGCCTCCTTCGTTCTCGTTAATCTGGGTCTTCCGGGAGTGTTCGTCTTCTGCCCGCTCACGTAGCCTTTCCTCCTCACAGGTGGCGAGGGAACCATGCGTCCTGAGACTCCACCCGCCGGGCATCCGTCACGGTGACATTCATCGCCGTCCGGCGCAAGAGGCGGAAGATCAAGATCATGCGACTTTCGCCACACTCAGTGACGATCCCATGACGGAGGCCGGGTCGTGGCTGCTCTTTCCGTCTCCGAGCCGGAATAGCGGCGTCGTTTAGCCGACGAGGTGATTTGGATCACGGCGTCGGCGCGACGACATGATGACGCACGCCGAACGGGAGTGCAGCGGTCGTCGCGGCGTTATGGTCGCGCTATGGACTGGCATCGCGATCTTGGCACGGGCCAACGTCGATGACCGACCGACGAGACGGTGAGTGGGTCACGCATTCCACACTTCGAGAGGTGTACTCGAGTTGGTGGATGACGCTGCGAATCGATGACGTCGAAAAGCCGGACGGGACTCATACCGAGCACGAGGTCGTTCGCGGGCCCGATGCCGCCGGCATGGTCGTCTGCAACGAGCGGCGTGGCATCCTCATGATCTGGCGCCATCGGTTCATGCCTGACACGTGGGGCTGGGAGATTCCCGGTGGGGCAATCGATCAAGGCGAGACACCCGAGCAAGCGGCGCGACGCGAATGCGAAGAGGAGACCGGTTGGTCGGTGAGGGGAGGGGTGCAACATCTCAGCACCCATCATCCGTCAGTGGGCCTCGTGAATCAGACCTTCCATTTGTTCTCAGCGGCAGCCGCCGAGTACCTCGGCGGGCCAACCGACCTCAATGAGGCTGCTCGCGTCGAGTGGAGGCCGCTTGAGCAGGTTGCGCAAGATCTCAGAAGCGGTGCCATCAGCGACGCCTTCAGTCAACTCGGTGTGGCGCTCATCCTGGGCGTGTCCGGCCACGGTCACCTCCTTGCACGTAGCTAGACGAGTAGTTCCAAGGGATTCGCGCGCTCCACGCGATTGTCCACGACTTCGGTGACGAGCGTGTCCATGATCAGGGGGCTTGAACAAACCCTGATCCTGGAGGAACAGGGTATGAACCCTGACCTGGACACCCTCGCGACCCGACTCTACGTCACGATCGATGATCTCTTGATCGAACACCCACAGTGGGCGCCGGAACGGCCAACGATCGGGATCACCCCGAAGCTCACCGACGCCGAACTCCTCACCCTGGCCGTGCTGCACGCACTGCTCGGCTGCACTTCCGAAACACGCTTCAACCGACACGCCCACGCCCATCTCCGCCCCTGGTTCCCCTACCTGCCCGACCGTCCCGGCTACAACAAACGACTCCGCCACTCAGGCGAACTCTTCCAACACGTCATCGCATCGCTCGCCTGTGCCTGCCCGTCATGGAACGACGACCTCTGGCTCGTGGACTCCACCCCCGTCGAGTGCGGCCGCTCACGTGAGACAGTGAACCGATCCGATCTCGCCGGATGGGCCACCTACGGCCACTGCGCCTCGCACTCGAGGTTCTTCTGGGGCTTGCGCCTCCACCTGATCATCAAACCGTCCGGACTTCCCTTCGCGTACACGCTCGCTTGGCGCGAAGACCAACGAACCGCGACACCACGCTCGACATGATCGCTCTCAACCCCGAACTCCACCGGCCCGGCCAGATCCTGAAGGGGGACAAGGGCTACCGGTGCGCCAGCTTCGCAACTGAACTCGCCGCTGCTGGCATCACGATCATTCGTCCCACGGTCGGTTCCGAGCAACTGATTCGCCCTGGGTCTGTTGGAGGCTCTCGTGTGCGCCGGGCTACAATCACAGCAAGTGCTTCGGTGTCTTGAGGGGGGACCCGTTTGGTGGTCCAGTCGCTATGCGGCTTGGGGTTGGTGGATCGTGGTCCAGCTGTAGGGCGAACTCGGTGGGGGTGAGGTCGCCGTGGGCGGAGTGGGGTCGGTTGGTGTTGTAGTCGAGCCGCCAGTCTTCGATGATCACGCGGGCTTCGAGCAGGGAGTCGAAGCGCCAGGAGTTGAGGAGCTCGTCGCGGAGTCGGCCGTTGAAGGACTCGATCCAGGCGTTCTGCCATGGGCTGCCGGGGTCGATGAACAGCGAAGCCGGTGCTGGTTGAAGCGGCACCAGTCCGCGATGGCGTGGGCGACGAACTCGGGACCATTATCGAAGCGCACGTACACCGGCGCGCCACGTTCGAGGACGAGGCGGTCGAGGACGGCGACGACATGGTCGGCGTCGATGCGAGCGGTCGATCTCGATCGCCAGGGCTTCGCGGGTGAACTCGTCGATCACGTTCAACATCTTGAGGGTGCGGCCGTCGGCGGTGGTGTCGAACTGGAAATCCATCGCCCACATCACGTTCGGTCGGATCGGGCACATCGCCCCGACCGGGACGCCGATCCCGGTGAGGCGCTTCTTGCGGCGCCGTTGCGGCACACGCAGGCCTTCGTCGCGCCACAGGCGGCGGATCCGTTTGTCGTTCACCGCTCCGGCCTGCACGGCGGGCCGTCTTCGCGGCACGCCGCCACCCCCAGCGGGGCCGGTCGGTGGAGAACTCGCGCAGCCAGGCGCGCAGCTCGGCCTCCTGAGCGGCACCGGTGGCGCGAGGCGTTGGGTGGAGCGGTGGATGCCGACCACGGTGCAGGCCCGTCGTTCTGAGACCCCGAACCGGGCGCGCAGCATCGTCACTGCTGCTGCGCTTGCGGTTCGGGGTCAGAAATTTCCCGGCGAGATCTCCTTGAGCATGTCGATGTCGAGGGCCTGGTTCGCGACCAGCTTCTTCAACCGGGCGTTCTCGGCCTCGAGTTCCTTGAGCCGCTTCGCGTCGGAGGCCTTCATGCCGCCGTACTGGGCGACCCAGCGATGCCACGTCGACTCGGCGATCTCGAGATGCCGGCACACCTCGTCGAGTTCTTGGCCCGACGCGAGAGCTTGTTGCCCTCGGCGAGCTTGCGGATGATCTGATCCGGCGTGTGCCGCCGGCGCTTGTTCGATGTCATGTCGTTGCTGATTCTTCCTGCCCGGAAACGGGCAACAGAGTCGCACAACAACTGGACCACTACGAGGGGCTCACCTCAGGTGAGCGAGAGGTCGATGTTGATCGGAACCGAATGCACTTCTTACTTGCGTCTCTCCCTCGGACGCAGTCTGAACCAGGGGCGCAATGGAAATCAGTGCGAAGCGTCTGCTTCCGAGCTGAGAGCACGTTGAGAGCGGCGATGACCGAAAGAAGTACCTTCTGGTCGCGGTAGCGTGGGTGATACTTTGAGCACGGGGTTACATTGTACGGCCCTATCGATTCCCGAAGCGTCCAAGGGAGCTACGTCGGCATCAGGGGCGAGAAGTCTCGTGAGATTTCTTCTCTAGGTCTGGCGACGTCGTGCTTGGCTGTCGGACGTCCGTCAAAGCTGCGTCGCGCCGTCGCGAACGAGCGCACGTCGTGCTGGTGCCGGCGTGTGCCTCGGGACCGAGCGATCTAGGCAGCGAGCCCAGTGACGCGTGGATGTTGGGCATTCCGTCACTGCGACGCCGAACTCGTCGGCTGACCCGAGTGACATCACCGAAGTCAAGTCCGATTCGAGCGTGAGGTCGTCGACGACGATCCCCCTTCGGGAGCGGGTTGCTGCCTCGATATCGCCACCGGGGATGTCGACGGTGACGGCGCCGTCGACATCATCATCGGCGCTGAGGATGCGGACTGGCTCAGCTGGTATTCGAATCCCCGAGCCGGGTCTCATCAGGCGGCATGGGTCCGCCGGCCAATCGGAAGCGGCGACTTCACCACCGACATCGAGGCACTGGACCTCGACGGTGATGGGGATCTCGACATCGTGGCGAGTTCGATCGACCGCAATGTGATCGAGTGGTGGGAACTACTTGGTGACCCCGCCAAGACTGATGGGTGGAAGCGACATGAGATCGGCCCTGAT
This sequence comes from Ilumatobacteraceae bacterium, assembly GCA_963716235.1. Lineage (GTDB taxonomy): Bacteria > Actinomycetota > Acidimicrobiia > Acidimicrobiales > Ilumatobacteraceae > Sva-07. The sequence goes on from CAVQTE010000008.1 coordinate 117,200, forward strand.
TTCGCGCACGATCTGGTCGTCGCCGACGTGGACGGCGATGGTGACGAAGACGTCGCCGCGTTTCACAAGGATGCGCAGCGGATCGACTGGTACGAGCAGCCCACGGATCTCACAGCCGAATGGACGCACCACGTCGTTGATGAGGTCGTGGGCGAAGGGCTCGCCGCCGCAGACGTGGACGGCGACGGTGACATCGACCTTGTTGCCGGGCCGGCGCTGTACGCCAATGTCAACGGTGACGGCGTGACATGGCGGCGGGAAGAGATCGTTCAGGACTGGCCGGACGAATCGCGGCCGGTGGTGGCCGACATCGACCAGGATGGTGTTCTCGACGTGGTGATGTCGGCGCCCGAATCAGAGGGCCGACTCTCCTGGTTTCGAGGGCCATCGTGGGACGAGCACGTCGTCGACGACGATGCAGGATTCACACACAGTCTGGAAGTCGGTGATGTCGACCTCGACGGCAACCTCGACATCTTCGCTGGCGTCATGCATTTCGACGGCTCGCACCAGATTCGCGTCCTTAGGCGACGGTGCCGCGTCATGGACACCACTCGTCATCGCTGACACCGGAACGCACAATGCTCGCCTGATCGATCTCGATTCGGACGGCCGGCTCGATATCGTCGGCAAGAATTTCGACGGGCCGAAGCGGGTCGAGATCTGGTGGAACCAAGAGCGCGCTGGCTGCTAATGACCCCACCGTCGACGGCTCTGCGTCGACGCTGCTCGACGGGTTCAAGTATGTACTGGTCGACGATGATCGTGGGGAACTGGATGGGACGCCGTTCTTCGGGCTGGCTTTCGGGGATGTCGACGGAGACGATCGCGATGACATTGTGAGTGGCCAGTACGTCTATTCGAACCCAGGTGGTGATCTGACGTCAACCTGGCCCCGCGTCGACCTGGCAGAGTCGATCGACGAATCCGTCGACGCGATGCTGATCACCGATGTGGACGGTGATCGACACGTGGACGTGATCGCCACGGCGCTCCCCGACGTCTGGTGGCTCGAGGCGACCAGCGACCCTGACGAGTGGAATGGTCGTGTCGTGGCGTCTGTGCCCCCGACAGGGCGGCCTAATGGCCAGGGCTATCGACTTGGCGACTTGACCGGTGATGGAAAGGACGAGATCATCCTGTCGGGCGGGGAGTCTGAAGCCGAGGTCTGGTACGTCCAGATTCCCGAAGACCCCGAAGAGTCATGGCCGACCATCCGCATCACCGACACGGCGACCGATGAACAAGTCGGCGTCGGCGACATCGACGGAGACGGTCTGAACGATGTCGCTGCCGGCGACATGCACGACGGCGGGGCGTTCATCGTGTGGTTTGAGAACCCCGGCGATGGATCCGACGATTGGGTGCGACATCGGCTCGGCGAGTTCCCTGGTGAGTTCCCCGATCGCCTCGACTTGGCGGATTTCGATGGCGATGATCGCATTGACGTCGTCGTTACGGAGGAAGACGACGGCTCGTCACCCGATGCAGAGGTCGCGTGGTACCGCCAACCAGATGACCCGAAGTCGAACGACTGGGTCCGAGAGGTCATCGTCACGCAGTACACGACGAATGGGCTAGACGTGGCAGACCTCGATGGTGACGGAGACCCAGACCTGACAACCGGGGAGCACCGCGGCAGCAGGAGGGTCTCCGTCTGGGAGAACGAGGGAGCGGACGACGATGGAGTCGTCGCGTGGATCGAGCATCCCGTCGACGAAGGCAAGGAGAGCCATCTCGGTGCTCGCGGTGGGACCTCGACGGCGATGGTGACCTGGAAATCGTCAGCATTGGATTCGACGATTCCAAAGACCTCCATCTCTGGGTCAACGTCTGAGGTAGCTCGGCGTGGCGGAGCTACTAGCGTGTAACGTCGTGGATCGTTTCCGGAAGTGGTCGAGAGCTGCAGTGGCTCGAGGTCGGCGAGGCTTGAAATCGATACGGCGGAGATTCGGCGTCGTTATGGTGCGGAGCGGTCCCGCAGCAGGGTGACGAGTCTCGCTGCGATTCGCGAGTAGTGACTATCAGTCCGGATCCGTCGAGGTTCCGGTGCAGGCCGCCCTCTCGTCGCTCCTCTGTCCTGGTGACGTGTTCTTCGACGTCGGTGCAAACGTCGGATTCTTCTCCCTGGTGGCATCCCGATCAATCGGCAAGGAAGGATTGGTCCACGCTCTTGAGGCCCATGATGGCATCGCGTGCGGCAAGGGAGAATCTTCGGAGGAATCGTGTGGACGGAATGGTCATGAGCGTTGCGGTCGGCGACGTGGACGGGACCGCTGCGCTGCTCGTCGCGCGACATCCGGGCGGATCTACGATCGAGCCGTCGACGAGTGTCGATGCCCAACGAACCGTGTTCGTCGATCAGGTCACCATCGATACATTGGTTACGTCCGGACGGCTGCCGCCGCCCAATGTGGTCAAGATTGACGTCGAAGGTGCCGAACCGGCGGTGCTGCGAGGAATGTCGGAGACGCTTCGCGCGCATCGACCACGCTTGATCGTCGAGCTCGATGCTGCGGACGACGTGCAGTTGGATCAGTCGTACGCCGAAGTGCGGAACCAACTGGAGGAGTTCGGGTATCGGTGCGAACGCCTGACGGACAGTTACACCGAGATCTCGTAGAAGGTTCTTCATTTCATCGCCACTCCAGACTCTGTCTCCTCGTCGGAGCACGCCCCTCCCGATAACCGCACGCCCGAACGGCTGGCGTGCCCCGGCATCAGGCGGTCAAGAGTTCAGCGTTGATCCCGAACGAGTTGAGTATCTGCCTGATCTCCTCGAAGTAGTCCCGATTTATCACGATCAAGACGTCGGGGCGGCTCGGCGACCAGCGATTCCGGAGTCTCGATGGATTGGCCAGTGCCCGCCACGTACATTCCTCACTTGCGCGGATTGACGTCGACTGCCGTCATGATCGTGCGGTCCACGTCGGCGACATTGAAGAACGTCACTCCCATGGAGCCGGTGCCCCAGATGACGACTCGACGGCCTGCCAGCGCGAGTTCGTCGAGCATCTGGATCGCGTCCCCTCTCTCCTATGTCAAGCGGCGTGTTCATTGGGCCGGGGCAGAGCGAGCGCGGCGTCGGCGAGCATGGCGCGGTAGATGACGTCAGAGAGCCGTCGCTTCAGTGATCGGAGGGCTTCTTTGCTGGCAGCTCCCGCTTCGGTTCTTCGGCGGAGGAAGGCGATTGCATCCGGGTGTGATCGCGCTTGCGTGAGCGCGATCCCGTGGATCGCAGCGTTGAGTTGACGGTTGTCGGCGCGGCTGAGTTGGTGTCGGTCGCGGTTGCCGGACCACACCGGTGTGGGAGTGGTGCCGTTGTGACGAGCGAACGCGTGCCGTGATCGAGCCGACTGATGCCAGCGACTTCACCGATCAACGTCACTGAGGCGAGCGGGCCGACGCCGTGGATCCCGCGGAGGTTCGGAGCTGAGGTCTCGGTCCGCGCCTCGAGATCGACACGCAGCTCGTTGATGTGACGTGTCCGCTCCGCTACCAGGTCTTCTCGGTGATCGACCAACAGCCGAATCTCTCTGGATTCTTCGTCGAGATGCGCGGTCCGCTGGCCGGGTTCGCCCAGCGCTGCACGCGGCAACAGCGCGTGTCGATCGGATCGGACTTGCCGTAGGTGCGCGCCGAGTTCGCGCGAGTGCGCCATCAACTTCGTCGGCCGGGTGCTGGTGTGGATCGAGCGGCCCGGTACTCTCTCGTTGGGATGGATCGATGCGGAGCCGCTCCCGGAGGATCCGGCCCGCTCGCCGGGATCCGGGTCGTCGAACTCGGCGTGTGGGTGGCGGGGCCGGCTGCCGGCGGGATCATGGCCGACTGGGGTGCTGACGTCGTCAAGGTCGAGCCGGCCAGCGGTGATCCGCAGCGGGCCGTGTTCGGTTCGGTCGGACTCGACGGTTCGATGCCGGTGCCGCCCTTCGAGGTCGACAACCGCGGCAAACGATCGGTGGTGCTCGACCTTCGAGACTTCGACGACCACGCCGTGTTCGACCGGCTGCTGTCGACGGCCGACGTGTTGGTGACCAACATGCGACCGGGGGCGCTGGAACGCCTCGAACTCGGGCCCGACCGGATCTGTGCACGCCACCCTCGCCTCGTGTACGGGGCGATCACCGGTTATGGCTTCGAGGGTGTCGATCGCGACCGTGCCGGGTACGACATCGGCGCGTTCTGGGCGCGGTCGGGGCTGGCCCACACCATGGTCCCGCCGGGTGAGATGCCGCCCGGGTTGCGTTCGGGGATGGGCGACCATCAGACGGGAATGACGCTCGTCGCAGGCGTGATGGCGAAGCTGCTCGAGCGGGAACGAACCGGCCGTGGTGGTCTCGTGAGCACCAGCCTCTTGCGCGCCGGGATGTATTCCATCGCGTGGGACTTCGGCATCCAGCTGCGGTTCGATCGTCGGGAGTCGACGAGATCACGTGCGAAGAGCCGGGCACCACTCATCAACAGCTACCGGGCGAGTGACGATCGCATCTTCTGGCTGATCTGCCTCGAAGCCGACCGTCACTGGCCCAAGGTGCTCGCCTCGCTCGATCGGCTCGATCTCGCCGACGATCCGCGATTCGTCGATGCGACGGCACGGATGCATCACGCGGCCGAGCTGATCGCTGAGCTCGACACGGTCTTCGACACGCGGCCGCTCTCGGAGTGGGCGGAGCGGTTCGACGAGCACGACGTGTGGTGGGCGCCGGTGCAGTCGATCGTCGACGTCATCGCCGACCCGCAGGCGCAGTCCGGCTTCGTCGACATGATGCCGCGCGACGGCGCGGAGCCGTTCCGGGCCGTGGCAACGCCGGTCGACTTCAACGGTCACGTCGTGCGACCCGGTGTCGTGCCGACGCTCGGCGAGCACACCGACGAGGTGCTCGACGAACTGCGGAACCTTGGCTGACACGCCCACGCCGCCTCGTCCGCCTCGAACGACCCTGGTGATGAGCGAACGGACCTGATACCGGCCCTTCGCTCATCGCATCAGAAGGTTGGGGGGCGTTTCTCGATGAGGGCGCTGACGCCCTCGCGGTACTCGGCGGTGCCCATCGCTTCGTCGAGGAGGCGCAGCGAGTCGGCGACCGAGGCGGCGGGGTCGTGGCGCAGGAGATCGTCGGCGATCTGGCGTTTGGTCATGGTGACGGCGTTCGGGCCGACTGTGTCGGCGAGGAGGCGGCCATAGCGCCGTGCGGCGGAGAGGGTGGCCGCGCCGTCGGGCTCGACACCGTTCCAGAGGCCCCAGTCGGCGGTCTCCTCGCCGGTGACCACACGTCCCGAGAGCAGCAGATCGTTCGCCCGGGTGATGCCGACGAGGCGGGGCAGCATCCAGCTCGCTCCGTACTCGGCGGGCAGGCCGAGCTTGGGCGCAGCCGTGGTGAGCTTGGCGTCGGCGGCGACGAAGCGGAGATCGCAGAACAGCACGAGCGACAGACCGACGCCCGCGCAGGCGCCATTGACAGCGGCGATGATCGGAAGCCGGTAGCCGAGCTGCCACGCCATGTCGGCGTCGAGGCGGTCACCGCCTCCGGGTCGGGCGGGCTCGGCGGGCAGACCGCTGTCGTAGCCGCCGCGTTCGCCGTGGTCGGCCAGGGCGTGCGAGTCGCCTCCGACACAGAACGCCGGGGGAGTGCCGGTGACCACGACGGCGCGGACGTCGTCACGATGCTCGAGTTCGGCCATCACCTGGCGGAACTCCATGTGCATCGTGCCCGTCCACGCGTTGTGACGGTGCGGGCGGTGCAGCCACACCGTGGCCACCCGATCCGCGATCTCCCAGCGGATCGCCGTGAGTTCGCCGCTCGCGGCGATCGTTGGATCGTCGCTCAGCCCCACAGCGCCTCGAGCACTGGTTCTGCCAACTCGGGTCGGCAGACGATGAAGTCGGGAAGCCACGGGTCGCGGTCGTTGTAGACGATGGGCGAGCCGTCGAGCCGGCTCACGTGGAAGCCTGAAGCGAGCGCAACCCCGGCCGGAGCGGCGGAGTCCCACTGGTACATGCCGCCGTCGTGGACGTAGATGTCGGTTTCGCCCATGACGACCGACATCGCTTTGGCTCCCGCCGATCCGAGCCGCACGGCCTCGCAGTCGAGGCCTTCGGCAACGAGCACGGCGGCGTACGGCGCTCGGCTGCGAGAGGTGACCAGGCGCGGTCGGTCGCGCGTGAACGGCGGCATCGGGGTCGGATCGTCGGTGGTGAAAGTCCGGTCGAGAACCGGAAGGCTCACGGCGGCGGCCCCGAAGTGGTCGCCCGACCAGAGTGCGATGTGAACCGCCCAGTCGATGCGGCCGGGTTCGCTGTACTCGCGGGTGCCGTCGAGTGGATCGACGATCCACACGCGGTCGGCGCCGAATCGTCGAGGGTCTTCGCGACCCTCCTCGGAGAGCACGGCATCGTCGGGTCGGTGCGTGGCGAACTCTCTCGCGAGGAACTGCTGCGCGAGGGCGTCGCCGGCATCCTTGACGTCCCATGTCGAAGCGCCCTCTGCGAACAGCTTCTCGCGGGCTTCGAGGAGCAGGTGGCCCGTCTCGGTCGCCAGGCGCGTGGCGAGTTGGCCGTCGGTCTCCTGCATCGAGCCAGTCTGCCAGCTGATGCGCGATTGGGGTCTGACCCCAATCGCGATTCAGGCGAGCTTCTTGTACTTGAGGCGGTGTGGTTGCTCGGCGCCGGCGCCGAGTTCCTTCTTGCGACGCTCCTCGTACTCGGAGAAGTTGCCCTCGAACCAGCGAACCTGGCTGTCTCCCTCGAACGCCAACACGTGAGTGGCGACGCGGTCGAGGAACCAGCGGTCGTGCGAGATCACCACGGCGCAACCGGGGAACGATTCGAGCCCGGCTTCGAGTGCACGCAGCGTGTCGACGTCGAGGTCGTTGGTCGGCTCGTCGAGCAGCAGCACGTTGCCGCCTGACTTGAGCAGCTTGGCAAGATGAACCCGGTTGCGTTCGCCACCGGAGAGGTCGCCGACGCGCTTGCCGTGATCGGTGCCCTTGAAGTTGAAGCTCGACACGTACGCACGTCCGTGGATTTCGCGGCCGCCGACTTCGAGCACCTCTGCGCCGCCGGTGATCTCGTCGTAGACGGTGGCGTCGGGGTCGAGATCGTCGCGATCCTGGTCGACGTACGACAGATCGACGGTGTCGCCGATCTTGATCGACCCGGAGTCCGGCTCCTCGCGGCCGGCGAGCATCTTGAACAACGTCGACTTACCGGCGCCGTTCGGGCCGATGATGCCGACGATTCCGGCGGGCGGCAGCGAGAACGACAGGTTCTCGATGAGCAGGCGGTCGCCGAAGCCCTTGTTGAGCCCTTCGACCTCGATCACCTGGTCGCCGAGGCGACGGCCCGCCGGGATCGTGATCTCGAGCGACGATGCCGTGGTCTCGGCCGACTTGGTTTCGTTGTAGAGCTTCTCGTAGGCGGCCAACCGGGCTTTGCCCTTGGCCTGGCGGGCCTTGGGGCCCATCCGGACCCATTCGAGTTCGCGGGCGAGGCTGCGCTTGCGGGCTTCGTTGCCGCGCTCTTCGCGTTCGAGGCGTTCCTGCTTCTGTTCCAGCCAGCTGGAGTAGTTGCCCTCGAAGGGGAACCCCTTGCCGCGGTCGAGTTCGAGGATCCACTGGGCGACGTTGTCGAGGAAGTACCGGTCGTGGGTGATCGCCACCACCGTGCCGGCGTAGTCGCCGAGGAAACGTTCCAGCCAGTCGACGGACTCGGCGTCGAGGTGGTTGGTCGGCTCGTCGAGCAGCAACAGGTCGGGGCGCGACAGCAGGAGGCGGCACAGTGCGACACGGCGACGCTCGCCACCGGACAGCACGGTCACGTCGGCGTCGTCGGGTGGGCATCGCAAGGCGTCCATGGCGATCTCGACGTTGCGTTCGAGGCTCCACGCGTCAGTTGCGGCGATCCTGTCTTCGAGGCGGGCCTGTTCCTTGCCGATCTTGTCGTAGTCGGCATCGGGGTCGGCCCACATGGCCATGACTTCGTTGTACCGATCGATGATGCCCTGCACGTCGGCCACGCCGTCCATGACGTTGCCCTTGACGTCCTTGGCGGGATCGAGCTGTGGCTCCTGGGCGAGGTAGCCGACGGTGAAGCCGGCGGTGAGGCGGGCCTCGCCGGAGTATCCGTCGTCGAGGCCGGCCATGATCTTGAGCAGCGACGACTTGCCGGCGCCGTTGTTGCCCAACACGCCGATCTTGGCGCCCGGGTAGAACGACAACGAGATGTTCTCCAGCACCGTCTTGTCGGGCGGGTAGTGACGGGCCAGCTTGTAGGCCTGGTAGATGAATTCGTGCGCCATGGTGGCCCCGAGGCTAACGGCCCCCGAACGATCGTTGCCGTGGTGTCCGACACCACGGCAACGATTCAGATGGCGTCGGCGCCGTACTCGGAGGTGCGGATCCGGACGATCGTCTCGACACTGGTGACCCAGATCTTGCCATCGCCGATCTTGCCGGTGTTCGCTGCGGCCGCGATCGAGTCGACGATCCGTTCGACATTGTCGCTCTCGGCGAGGATCTCGAGCTTGACCTTCGGGACGAAGTCGATCTTGTACTCGGATCCGCGGTAGGTCTCGGTGTGGCCGCCCTGGCGGCCGAACCCGCGGACCTCCGACACGGTGATTCCTTGAACGCCGGCGGCCTTGAGTGCCTCCTTGACGTCGTCGAGCTTGAACGGCTTGATGATGGCGGTGATCAGGTTCATGGAGGCTCCTTGTCAGACGCCGGGGTGGTAGGCGGTTTCGGCGTGCTGGGCCTGGTCGAGGCCGATCTGCTCTTCCTCGATGGAGACACGTACACCGATTGTCTTCTTCAGCGCCAGCATCAACAACAGGGTGATGGGGAACGACCAAGCGATCGTGACGCCGTTGACCAACGCCTGTTCCAGCAGGAGCGAGGCATCGCCACCGTAGAAGATGCCCTCGTCGAACGCACCGTCGAAGAACGTCGGGTTGGCGAAGAAGCCGATGAGGAGCGAGCCGACGAGCCCACCGACGAAGTGGACGCCGACGACGTCGAGCGCGTCGTCGTACCCGAACTTGTTCTTCAGGCGGATGGCGTAGCAACAGATCACTCCGGCAGCGATCCCGATGAAGATCGGGGCAGGGCCGGACACGTACCCGGCCGCGGGGGTGATCGCCACGAGTCCGGCGACGATCCCGGAGGCGGCGCCGAGGTTGGTCGGGTGACCGTCACGGATCCACTCCACCACGATCCATGCGAGTCCGGCTGCGGCGGCCGCGAGGAAGGTGTTCATGAACGCCTGTGCTGCTTGTCCGTTGGCGGCCAGGGCCGACCCGGCATTGAAGCCGAACCAGCCGAACCAGAGGATCCCGGTGCCGATCATCACGAGCGGCATCGAGTGCGGCGGGCTCGGTTCGGTGCGCCGAGCGCCGAGAACCAGCACTGCGGCGAGCGCGGCGATGCCGGCGTTGACGTGGATCGCCGTTCCGCCGGCGAAGTCGATGGAGCCGCGCTGGCCGGCCCAGCCTCCGTACACCCACTTGAACACGGGCACGAACACGAGCAGCACCCAGATCGGCACGAAGATCGCCCATGCGGCGAACTTCATCCGGTCGGCGACCGCGCCGGAGATGAGCGCCGGTGTGATCACGGCGAACATGCCGAGGAACGCGACGATGGCGAGTGTGGACCCGTCACCGGCGACGGTGATGTCTTTCAGGAAGAACGAGTCGAACCCGCCGATGAAGTCGTTGTCGAACGGTGTCTGGGCCAGCGAGTAGCCGATCGCCACCCACACGATCGGCACGATCAGCAGGCAGTAGAAGTTCATCATCAGCATGTTGAGCACGTTGCGGGTGCGATCCATGCCGCCATAGAAGAACGCGAGGCCCGGCGTCATGAACAGCACCATGGCTGCTGAGACGAGGATCCAAGTCAGGTTGCCGCTGTCCATTCGATCTCCAATTCGGTTGGTGTGGGAGCGGCCGACAACATGCGACAAGTTTGTTTCCAGCGTGTTTCAACAC
>CAVQTE010000009.1:0-154909 GCA_963716235.1 Ilumatobacteraceae bacterium
GCCAATTCCCTCATCGCCTCCGAGAGCCGAGCGTCGTCTCCCGCTGTGGCCATCTGCTCGGGCATGCGACGGTAGCTCATCAGTTCGGTCGTGAGTTCTGGTGCAGCGCTCACCAGCAGCGGTGTCGGCTCGTCCGCGCCGTCGGGTGTGGTTGCCAGGGCAGCCTCGTGTTCGTCGGCCTGGCCGTCGCTCCACACCAGGAGTGTGGTGAGCGCCGCGACGGGGACGAGCAGGATCGCAACGAGCGCGATGAACGGGGTGACGCGGTACCGAACCGGGCCGGTCACGATGTCGACACGCATGTCGTTCATCGTGGGCCGAGTTCGGCGGGAGTCGGTCCGGCCGGGTAGGTGTCGAGCGTGTCGGCGAGCTGGTTCCAGATCGACCGATACTCGCTCTGGTCACTGATCGTCGGGCCGTTCAGGATGAGCACGTACTCGACTTCACCACCGCCCTCGACGGGCAGGTACCCCGACAAGGCCTTCACGGCGGGCGGATCCGTGTTGAACGGTGGGTTGTTGAGTGTGCCCGTCTTGCCTGTCAGCCGACCGGCGACGGGGTGATCGACGAACACGTCGGACAGCGTTCCAGTCTGGCCGGCGACGGGGAGGCCCTGACCGATCGGCGAATCGCTGTCGTACCGCTGTACCACTGACGCAAGCGCAGAACAGGTGATGCGATTGTCGAGGCTCAGCCCCGAGCCGTCGGAGAGGACGATCGGTGCGACGTCGACGCCCCAGTCGACCAACTGCTGACGGATGACGGCGAGCCCGCCCTCTCGCGTGCCCGGTCCCGCATCGGTGACGCCGAGTTCCTTGACGACGAGTTCGGCGGTGTTGTTGTCGCTGTTGCCGAGCATCTCCGCTACCACCGACGACAGCGGCGCCGAGTCGACCGACGCGATCTCGACGGCGCCCATGGGCGACGTACCCGACGTCGCCTCGCCGTCCACGACGATGCCTCGCTCCTCGAGCAGACGGATGAACTCTCTCGCGGCGGCGGCATTGGGATCGGAGGCGCGGAGATCTTCACCGAGCACACGGGAGTCGTTTGCCATGAGCGCGTCGTAGGGGCCACCCTCCAGACCTTGGACGCCGACGCCCCAGCCCGGAGCGAAGAACTCGTCGTCGTACCGGGATCCGTCGCCGACGACCCCGCCGGCCACGCGAGTGACACCCGCTGCCGCGACACCGTCTGCAAGTGAATCCAGTGACGTCGGTGACGTGACCGGATACAGCTCGAGGTTCGAGTCGACGTACCAGTCCGATGACAGCAGGGGGTCACCTCCACCGACGAGGAACAGGTCGCCGGCGATGAGGCCCTGGACCGGTGCTGCGGCAGCTTCCACCGTGGTGGTGTAGGTGAAGTCGGGTCCGAGTCGTTCCAACGCCACCGCCGCAACCAGCAGTTTCTGATTGCTCGCCGGGATCACGGCGATGTCGGCGTTGCGGGCGCCGATCTCCTCACCGTCGACCGAGATCACGGAACACGATCGGTCGTTGAGCGTGGCGAGAAAGGGAGCGATCTCGGCCTCGAACGCAGCGCTGTTGACGTCACGCGAGACGATCGTCGGCATTCGACGGAACGTCATGACACTGGTCGAGAGTGCAGGAGTCGGCGTGGGAACTGTCGCAGTCGGATCGATCGGTGGAGCTGCCGTGCTGGCCCCCGTCTGATCGGACGACCATCGGTGCACGGTCAGGAGGACCAATGCCGGCACGAGCGCGACGAGACCCAGGACGATCCACGGGCCGGGCCCGCGTCGGCGACCGCGGGGTGCTGTCACCCGCCGCGGGCCCTGCGGTGTTTGGCGTGGCGCACGAGATGACCGAGTGCCGTCACGGCATCACCGCCGCTCGCGTAGCAGAGTCGGCCGAGGCGACGAACCGTGGCCGGGCCCGGATTGTCAGGATCGGCGATGGCCAGTTCGGTGGCGACCAGGATGGGCTTGCCCGTTCTGATGCTCAGTTCGTGAGCGGCTTCGGCGAAGCGTTCGTCCTGACGTTCGTGATACGCAACGATCCGTTCGAGGCCATGATCGGGGTAGAACCGACCATCGCGCATCATCCGCGCCTGGTTGCTCTGGATGCCGAGCCCGAGGTAGATCATGGCGTCGACATCCGGATGCGTGGCGATCAGTTCCATCACCTCCGGAATGGTGTCGCGCGTCTCGCCACCCGCACAGTCGACGGGATTGTTGCGGCTCCACCGCGGTGGCAGCTTCTCGTCGATGGCCGCCCGGAGGTCGGCGGGCAGCTCCATGAGCACGATGTCAGCGTCGCGGGTGATGGCGTCGGCGGTGACCACACCCCAGCCGCCTGCTGTCGTGAGCACGATCGTGTTCGGCCCCAACGGCTGCGGCTGTGTGGCGAACGTGGCCGCTGCCTCGAACGCCTCGGTGACCGTCGCGGCCCGCGTGATACCCGCGGCCCGGCACTCACCGTCGAAGATCTTGTCGTTTGCGGCCAGCGCGCCGGTGTGGCTCGCCGCTGCCTGTGCCCCGCCCTCGGTGGCGCCGCCCTTGACGAGGACGAGCGGCTTGCGGGCGGCGGCTTCGGCGAGTCGGTCCATCAAGCCGCGACCGTCGACAATTCCCTCCACGTAGGCCAGGCTCACTGCCGTTGCATCATCGTCGGCGTACCAGTCGAGGTAGTCAGCCACCGTGACCGCTGCGGCGTTGCCGGCCGACACGGCACGGCTGATGCCGACGCCGGTCGACCGGGCGAGATTCATGAAGCTGGAGACGAAGTTCCCGCTCTGGCTGGCGACGCCGATGCGCCCTGCCGGTGGATAGGGCGCCACGATCTGGGCGCAGAGGTTGACGGGTGTGCTGACGACGCCCTGTCCGTTGGGACCGGCGAGCAGGATGCCGAGCTCGTCGGCGAGTGAAACCAACTCCGTCTCGGCGGTGCGTCCCTCGTCGCCGGCTTCGCCGTAGCCCGCCGATGTCAGGAACGCTGCGGTGATTCCCTTCGCGGCGCAGGCGCGCAGCAGGTCGGGGTTTGCCGCAGCGGGCGTGCAGACGAAGACGAGATCGATCGCATCGTCGGGGAGGTCGGCGATGTCGGCGACCGTCGTGATACCCAACACCTGTTCACCCTTGAGATTGGTGCCGTACACGCCGCCCGAGTACCCGGCAGCGAGGAGATTGTGCAGCGACACGAATCCGAACTTTCCGGGGTGCGTCGATGCGCCGGTGACGAGGACCCCGCGTGGGTCGAAGAGCGCACGGAACTGTGCAGCTGTGGGGCGGGGACGGCTCGCTGCTCGGGGAGCATCGCCATCGGCGCCCAACTCGACGAGGCCGTCGACCGCGACGAGACGACCGTCGGGCTGGACGATCAGGGGGTTGATGTCGACGCTGGCCACATCGGAACGTTCGTCGCCGAGCCGACCGAGGCCGACCAGGAGTTCGACGAGTTGTCCGCGATCGACTGCCGCCTCGCCTCGGAATGGTCCGAGCAGCTTCTGGGTGGAGAGATCGTCGACCATCTCGGCGGCGGTGACCGCATCGAGCGGGGCTGGTCGGAAGACCACGTCGGCGACCGCCTCGGCGAGGATGCCCCCGACGCCGAGCATCACGGTGGGCCCGAACTGCGGATCACGGACGACGCCGGCGATCAGTTCGCGGTTCCCCGAGATCATGGGAGCAACGAGGACGGACACATCGCCGTCAGCGGGCGTGGCAGCGCTCAGCAGGTCGGCAGCGGCGGCCTCGACCGAACGACGGTCGGCGAGGCGGAGCCTGACCAGTCCGCGCTCGGTCTTGTGCGCGATGGCGTCGCCGTTCAACTTGGCAACGACCGGATAGCCGAGTTCGTCAGCTGCGTCGCCGGCAGCTGTCGGGTCGGCCACCAGTCGTTCCGGGGCGATCGGCAGACCGAATTCGGCCAGCAATGTCTTCGAGTCACGCTCCGACAGTGTCGTGTGCGCGCTGGTTCCGGGTGAGGTCACGTCTGGGGTCGCCATGCGGCTTCCACCGTACCGTCACGGCCTCCCCCGAGACGGGCAGGCCGGCGTCTTCGACCTGTTCGCATGGGGTGCACGCGAATGCACGACGATCACACGGCGCTCCCTGTCAGGCTGCCGATCGCCATCGAGATCAGCAGGGCCAAGGTGCCTCCGATGAGCACCCGAACAGCAGCCCGCATGGGAGGAGCACCTCCGAGGCGTGCGCCCGCGCCACCGAGCAAGATGAGCCCGACCAGCGTGACCGCGATGGTCAACGGCACGCGCAGCGACGGCGACGCGATGAAGACGACCAGGATGGGAATCACCGCGCCGATCACGAAACTCGATGCCGACACCACCGCGGCCTGAATCGGGTTGGCGAGTGCGTCGACATCGATGCCGAGTTCGTCGCGTGCATGCACGCTGAGTTGGTCGAGCTGGGAGAGTTCGTCGGCGACCTGTTCGGCGAGCCCGGCGCTCAGCCCTCTCTTCCGATAGATGCGAGCAAGTTCCTCTCGTTCGGCCTCGGGAGTTGCGACGAGTTCACGACGCTCGACCTCCAGATCGGCGCGCTCGGTGTCGCGTTGCGAGCTGACCGAGACGTACTCACCCGCAGCCATCGACAGGGCACCAGCGGTCAGGCCAGCGATGCCCGCCACGAGTACCGCGGAGCGCGAACTCGACGCGGCAGCAACAGCCACCATGAGGCTTGCGGTCGAGATCAAGCCGTCGTTGGCACCGAGCACACCCGCTCGCAGCCAAGCGCCGCGCCCCCGAGGTGTCGCTCTGCGGTTGCGTGGTCCGGTTGAGTCCGAGTCATCGGGGTGTGAGGCGGCTCGTTCGCCGTCCGCTCTCCTGTCCTGTCAAGCGCGATGCTACGCCTGCCCACCAAGGCCGGAACCGGTAGAACGTCCCGAATGACGAAGGACCGGTGCAGCGGACGGAGTTCCGCGGTGCTGCAAGAATCTGCAGGTTCAGAGCGCGAGGATGCCGGCTTTGAGGATGGCGAGGCCAGAGGCGTTGACGCAGTAGCGGGTGCGCGGCCCCTCGATCTCGCCCTGGATCAGCCCGGCTTCGCGCAGGATCCGGAGGTGTTCGGACACCGTCGATTGGGCGAGTGGGAGTTCGGCGACCACGTCCCCGGTTGCGCAGACTTCTCGATGGCTGAGCAGTCGCAGGATCGCCAGCCGGGCCGGGTGCGCGACCGCCTTGGCCATCGCGGCGAGTGTGTCGTCGTCGACGGCTGCAGCGGTC
Organism: Ilumatobacteraceae bacterium; assembly: GCA_963716235.1. GTDB lineage: Bacteria > Actinomycetota > Acidimicrobiia > Acidimicrobiales > Ilumatobacteraceae > Sva-07. Next base: position 5,206 of record CAVQTE010000009.1, read on the forward strand.
ATGAGTGGGTTCCTCGGGACGTCGGGGCCGGATCGTTCGCGTAGAAGCGCCGGCGCGCCCACAGCGACACGTACACGAGGCCGACAAGGGCGGGAACCTCGATCAGGGGCCCCACGACGCCGGCAAGGGCCTGGCCCGATGACACGCCGAAGACGCCGATCGCGACGGCGATCGCAAGCTCGAAGTTGTTACCGGTCGCGGTGAACGCGATCGAGGTGTTGCGGTCGTACGGCAGGCCCATCTTGAGGCCGGCGGCGAAGGAACCGGTCCACATCACTGCGAAGTAGACGAGCAGTGGGATGGCGATGCGTGCGACGTCGAACGGAGCGTCGGTGATGGCGTCGCCCTGGAGGGCGAAGAGCACGACGATGGTGAACAGCAGCCCGTACAGCGCGATCGGTCCGATGCGTGGTAGGAACACTTCTTCGTACCACCGCGTGCCCTTGCGGCGTTCGAGGATGGTTCGGGTGAGGAACCCGGCAAGCAGGGGGACGCCGAGGAAGATCAGAACCGACTTGGTGATCTCCCACACGGTGACGTCGATGCCGTCGGAGTCCAGTCCCAGCCAGCCGGGCAGCAGCTCCAAGTAGAAGTAGCCGAGCAGGGCGTAGGCGGCGATCTGGAACAGCGAGTTGATTGCCACGAGCACCGCCGCCAGCTCACGGCTGCCGCACGCGAGGTCATTCCAGATGAGCACCATCGCGATGCAGCGGGCGAGTCCCACGATGATGAGCCCGGTGCGGTACTCGGGCAGGTCGGGCAGCAGCAGCCAGGCGAGCGCGAACATCAGCAACGGCCCGATCACCCAGTTGAGCACCAGCGACATCACCAGCGACCGGCGCTCGATCACGGTGCCGATCGAGCGGTACCTCACCTTGGCGAGCACCGGATACATCATCGCGAACAGTCCGATCGCGATCGGGAGCGAGACCGTGTCGATCTTCACTGAATCCAAGGTGTCGTCGAGGCCCGTGAAGACCTTGCCCAGCGCGATCCCCACGACCATCGCCAAGCCGATCCACACCGGCAGGAACCTGTCGAGGACCGACAGGCGGGCGACGACCGCGTCCTGCGACGGGCTCTCGGTCATCGGATCACTCACCATGCCGTCAGCATCTTTCATCGTTGTTCGACGATACACGATAGCGGCTCACCGGATGACGATCGACGGCCACGACGTGGAGGGGCCGACCGTACGGATCGTGTCACGTGGTGAGCATGCGGGCGATCTCTGTGACGTGGCGGAGGTCCGAGCCGCAACAGCCACCGAAGACATTGAGCCACGGCATCGAATCGACGAGGCCGCGGTATCCGTCGGCCAGTTCGCGGATGTCGCCATCGTCGAGTACTTCTGCCTCGTCCAGTTCGGCATGACTCATGCGCGAGGCGTTGCAGCGAACTCCGCGAATGCGGTGAGCCCATTCGGCGTCGACGAGGACATCGCGAAAATGGTCGGGGTGAGCACAGTTGACCATGAAGTACGCGGCCAATCCGTTCGTCGCCGCATCGACGGCCTCGATCGCATGCGCAAGCGACTCGCCCGTCGGGAGCGACCCATCGGTCTCGACGGTGAACGACACCACGATCGGCAACCCAACCGCGTCCGCTGCTCGGACCACGCCGATCGCCTCGTCGGACTGTGTGAAGGTCAACGCTGTCACCATGTCGACGTCGGTGTCCGCGAGCCATCCGACCTGGTTGGCGTGGTACTCCTCGGCTTCGGCAGCGGCGACGGCAACATCGGGCGCGTAGGCGTCACCGCGAGGGCCGATGAGCCCGTTGAGGACGATCGGCGCGGCATTGTCGCTGAACTCGGATCGGAGCCCGGCGATGAACGAGATCGCGTCACGGTTGGCGGCGGCAAGGTCGGCGTCGCTCGCTTGCAGTGCGTCGGCCCAATGAGGGTGGGCCTTCCACGTCGGGCTGTCGAGCACGAAGCCGGCACCGAGCTCGGCGGCCAATCCCAGGAAGCCGCGGAAGTAGTCGGCGACGGCCTGGCGTCCCACTTCATCCGCGAGCAGGGTGTGCGTTGCGAACTCACGGATCTCGATTCCCTTGTTGAAGATCAGATCGGTCTCGATCCCGGCGTCAGTGAGATACAGACCCCCACCGAGTTGTGGCAGACCGGTGCGGAACATCGCCATGACAACCTCCCCTTCGGATTCGCTCGCGGCCCCGGACCCGGGTGCCGAACCGCAACACCAGCTCCAATCGTAACCACGTGTACGGTGCGGTGATGGCGAATGCAGTGCTCGACGCGACCTTCGGGCTCCTGATCCGGCGCTGTCCGACTCCGACCGACCTCGAGATTGTCACCCACTACGGCGAGGAGACCGGATCGGGCGAGGAGGCCGACGCGGTCTGGGCGCTCGTCCAGGAGGTGTATCGCAGCGGGATGCATCCGGGAATCCAGATCTGCATCCGCCACGGCGGAGACGTCGTGCTCGACCGCGCCATCGGCCATGCCCGGGGTGTCCGTCCGGGACAGCGGTTCGATCGCAGCCGCGCAATTCCACTCACGCTCGACACACCGGTCAATCTCTTCTCGGCCGCCAAGGCGGTCACCGGCATGGTGATGCACAAGCTCGAAGAGGTTGGTGCCCTTCGACTCGACGACGAGGTGGCCGAGCACCTCCCCGGCTTCGAGCAGCATGGGAAGGACCGCATCACGATCCGACACGTCCTGACCCATCGTGCCGGAATCGCGTCGATGCCGTCCGAGGACTTCGATCTCGACGTGCTCAGTGACCCCGACGAGGTCGAGCGGATTGTCTGCGGGCTGCGCCCGACGACCATTCCGGGAGCCATTCCGGGGTATCACGCGGTGACGGGCGGCCTGATCATGGAGGCCGTCACCCGGCGAGCGACCGGCCGAAGTCTGCGCGAGGTACTTGCGACCGACATCAAGGAACCGCTGGGGCTCGACAGGTTCGACTACGGCGTTGCACCGGAGGAGGTCGACCGTGTGGCGTGGAACGTGGAGACCGGAGTGCCACTCGGGCCCGTGACGTCGCTGTTCATGAAGCGTGTGCTCGGCAAGCCCTGGGGCGAAGTACTGCAGATGTCGAACGACCCCCGGTTCCTCAGTGCCGTCGTCCCATCAGCCAATGTCATCACCAGGGCCAGCGACGTCGCCGTCTTCTACCAGTGCATCATGGACGGCGGGTCGTTCGCGGGCACCAGAGTCTTCGAAGAGTCGACCGTCGAACGCGCGCTCGAGGCCCCGCACGACGAGCTCGTGATCGACCGAATGCTCGGACTACCGATTCGCTACGGGAGCGGGTTCATGCTCGGCTCCGAATCGATCAGCCCCTATGGCTGGGCCCGACCGAACGCGTTCGGTCACGTCGGCATGTCGAATCTGTTCACGTGGGCCGACCGGGACCGTGAACTCGTCGTGGCGATCCTCACCACTGGCAAACCGGTCATCGGCCCGCATCTGCTCCCCCTCGTGAAGCTCCTCACGGGAATCAACGAGCTGTTCCCGAGGCGCATGTGACAGGTCATTCGGCTCTGCCACCACGGCGTCGCCGGGCACATGATGACTGGCAGGCACGAGGAGGCTCCCATGCAGTTCAACGCGATTCACACCTATGAGCATTCAGCCGACCAGGTGTTCGCTGCACTCACCGATTTCGAAGCGCTGAAGTCGAAATACGAAGCGATCGGCCAGAGCGACGTGCAGCTCGTTCGACGTGACGACGGTGACGATGGCTCGGTCACCGTGGTCACGACTCGAATCGTGCCCCTCGAACTGCCCGGGTTCGCGAAGAAGGTGCTCTCACCCAAGCAGCACGTCACCCAGACCGATGTGTGGTCTGCATCCGACAGCAAGGGTCGGCGCTCCGGCACATTCGTCGTGGAAGCGAAGGGCACTCCTGTCCGGCTGCACGGCACACTTCAACTCGCTCCTCGAAAGGCGTCGGGGTGCACCAACACCACCGATGTGACCGTCGAGTGCAAGGTGCCGCTCATCGGTGGCAAGATCGCCGACCTCGTGGCCGGCGACACCCGTCGAGCACTCGACCACGAACAGACATGGTTGAGCGAATACCTCGCGCAGGAGTGAGGGCGAAACCTGCCGGAATCAGGTGGGGATGAGCGCAGCTCGGAAGAACCCGATGATGTGCTCGCTGCGACGATCGAGCGCTTCAGGCGCGAGTGGATCCTCGTCGAGCAAGCCCTCGAGGAACGGCGCATCGGAGAAGTAGCTCAACAGCGCGCCGTAGCCGGTGAGCAGGAGCTGCTCGGGGTTGTGCTCACGAAATGTGCCCGCAGCCATCTCGCGCCGGAAATAGTCCGCGGCCTGATCGAACATGGGTCGAAGCACCGCCGACAGGTCGATACCGAGGTGAGAACCACCATCGATTGCCTCTCGCCGCATCAGCGTCACATACGACGGGTTGTCGGCGAAGTACCCGAATCCGGCGCGAAGCACCTGTTCGATCTTCGGCCAACCCCTCGCGGTCGACTCGATGGCCCCGGCGAGTCGGGCGAACCAGTCCGAGAGCAACCGCTCGAAGACCTCACCGTAGAGCGCTTCCTTCGATCCGAAGTGGTGGAGCAGGCTGGGACGTCGGATTCCGACCTCGGCGGCGATGTCGTTCAACGAGGTACCGCTGTAGCCGTTCTGAGCGAAGCACCCGAGCGCCGCGTCGAGTATCTGGTCACGCGTGGATCGACCCTCGACGGGCAACTCGATCACGGAAGCGAGGTCGACATCCGACATGGTGTCGACGAACGCTAGTGCCGGTGGGGGAAGGCTCCTCCCCCCACCGGTCAACAGTGGCCTCAGGCGGGTGGGTAGACGCCCATCTGCTTGGCCTTGTCGGTCTGCCAGAAGATCTCGGCGATCTCGTCGATGTAGGCCACGAGCTGCTCGCCGACTGCGGGATCCATCGACTTCTTCGCCTCGCCGGCCTGGTGGATCGCCTTCCAGAACAACTCGTGGAGCTGCGGGAACGCGGCGAAGTGGTCCGGTGCGAAGAAGTCGGCCCAGAGCACCATCAGGTGGTGCTTGGTCTCCTCTGCACGGGCCTCCTTGATCGAGATGCAGCGGGCGCGGAACACCTCGTCGTCGGACTCGGCGTACTTCTTCGCGGTCTTGACGACCGAGAGCGCCTCGATCTTGGCCTGGGCCGGGTCGTACACCCCGCAGTACAGGTCGCAGTGGGCGTGGGCAACGGTGGCCGATGCGAACAACTTGGCGAACATGGTGTCTCCTCTGGTCAGGGTGGTTGATGCGGGGTGGTCGTACGAACGACCCCGAAGGTCGTCAAGCGGAAACCTACACTCCGCGTCGGTGAACGCGCCCATGCCGCCTCCGACGAATCGGGCCCCGTGGCGGCGATGGTTCCCGCGGCGATTCGTCGTCGCCGATCGCTCGATGGAGCCCGCCTTGGTGGCCGGCCAGGGGTTGATCGCGGTCCGGTGGCCACGAGCACGCGTCGGCCAGATCCGTTGCGTCGAACACCCCGACCGACCGGGATTCTGGCTGGTCAAGCGTGTCGAGGTGGTCCACGACGACGGCACGATGTCCGTGCTCTCCGACAACCGGGAGAGCACCCGGGCCGACTCTCGAGGGTTCGGGCCGGTTGCGGTGCAGGGCAGCTATCGCGTCGTGATCCGGGTTCCCCGACGACTCATGTGACACGCCACTCCTCAGCGCGATGCGTACACCTCGGTCTCCAGCTCGAAGAAGAGATCCATCGATCCGGGGTCGGCGAACGGGAGGATCTGGCTGAGGTACGCGCCGCCGATTCCGGACGCACGGTCGATCCAGTAGTAGCTGTTCGACAAACCCGCCCACATCAGCGTCCCGGCCGGTCGGCCCGTGAAGGCCGGTTCCTCGTTGATCTGGAAGCTCAGCCCCCACGACTTCGGTTGACCGGGGAAGAACTCGGCGTCGAGCGAGATGCCCGGCTGGCTCGACGCCAACGGCTCGACGCGCAGACCACCGATCTGGTTGCGAGACATCTCGGCGACGGTGGCTGCGGCCAACACGCGCACACCGTCGAGTTCGCCGTCACCCAGCATCATCCGGATGAATCGACCGTAATCACTCATGGTGCCGTGGAGACCGCCACCACCCGACTCGAAGGCGCCATGCTGGGGCACCGGGAGGTCGAGGGGCATGAGCGAACCGTCCGGTAGCCGGATGTGCATCGCACTTCGTCGTTCCAGCATGGAGGCAGTGGGGACGAACGCCGTGTCGACCATGCCCAACGGGCCGGTCAGGTTCTCGGCGACGAACTCGCCCAATGTCGTTCCTGTCGCGGTCTCGATCATCACGCCGACCCAGTCGAGTCCGATGCCGTACTGCCAGCGCGTTCCCGGGTCGAACAGGAGCGGCGCAGCGAGCGCCGCCCGACCATCGGAGCCCATGGTCGGGACGCCGGTCACCTCGTGCCAGCGCATGAGATCGGCGTTCCAGATGTCGTAGCCGAACCCAGAGGTGTGCGTGAGCAACTGGCGCAGTGTCGCTGATGATGCCGCAGTCCGCACTTCCGGCCGGCCGGACTCGTCGAAGCCGGTCAGGACCGCGCACTCACCGAGCTGCGGACACACATCCGACGCGGGGGCGTCGAGCGAGAGCCGGCCCCGGTCGACGAGCTGCATCGCAGCCGCCGCGGTGACCGCTTTGGTCATCGAGAAGATCGCGCCGACGGTGTCGACGGTCATCGCATTCCCACTGCCGAGGCTCCGCTCACCGAACGCGCCCTCGTAGCGCACGCCGTCGCGATCGACGACGACGCCGACCACGCCCGGCGCTGCCCCCCGGGCCACGCCGGACGCAAGGATCTCGTCGAGGCGGCCCATCACCACGCGCTCCGGCCGACCCCGCCATCGACGACGACGATCTCGCCGGTCGTCAGCTTCGATCCGAGCAGGAATCCGAAGATGGCATCCTTCACATCGTCGGGGGTGCACACGGCGCGCAGCAACGACTTGTCGACGACCGACTGCTTGATGGCCTCGAAGGCGTCGCCGAAACCTTCCTGCAACCACGATCCGTCGATGAAGCCGGGGCAGACGGTGTTGACCTGGACCTCCGGCCCCATCACGCGGGCCAGGGTGACCGTGAGGTTGTTGAGTGCCGCCTTGGAGGCGCAGTACGGAATCGAGCTGCCTGTGCCGTACACGCCGGCCACACTGGAGACGTTCACGATCTGGCCGGCGCCGCTCGCCTTGAGGGCACCCGCCGCGGCCCGAGCCATCTGAAACGGTCCGATCAGATTCACGCCCATGATGTCGTGCCAGGTCTCGGCCGTGACCGACTCGAGGTCGTGGTGCGGGATGAAGCTGGTGGTGCCGGCGTTGTTGACCAACACGTCGAGACGCCCGAACGAGTCGACGGCGGTCTGAACGAGTCGACGACAGTCGTCGTCGTTCGCCACGTCTGCCTGCACGGCGATTGCGTTCACGCCGTGGCTCGCCGCTTCGGCAGCCACCGCTTCGGCAGCACCTTTGGAACGGCTGTAGTTGACGGCGACCGAGCAACCGGCCCCCGCCAGAGCGAGTGCGGTTGCCCTGCCGACCCCTGTTCCCGCACCGGTGACGATCGCTCCCCTACCCGACAGTTCCATGGTCAATCCCCCAGTTGCTCGATGTCCAGACCTTCGCGGGCCGACCGTAGCCTGAGGCCCCATGCAGATCGTCGCCGCACTGTTCGTCGAGGAATTCGAGATGCGCCAGGCGCCAGGCCCGTCGACGCGCATCGACATGACCGGCGTGATGTTCTCGATGGCCGCACCCGAGCCCGCGCCGCTGACCATCACGCCGCACCTCGTGGGTCTCATCTTCTGTCCCGAAGGCGAGTCGGGCAGCGGAGTCTTCGAGGTGGTCTTCCGGCGCGGCATCGAGCATGACAGCGAGCAGGTGGCCAGAAACGTGAGCCCGTTCACGGTCGAGCCCGGCAAGTTCACGTATCGCCTGGTCCGCGGTGAACTCGAATTCGACGACTACGGCCAGGTGTTTGCTCACTGCCGCATCGACAACGGCCCCTGGCACCTCGTCCCGTTCACCCTCCTCCCGCCCGCCTGAACATCGCGATCGGGGTCAGACCCCAATCGCGATGCGATTTGGGTTCGAGTCGCATGACGTCGGGTACTGTCGCCGCCGTGTCGTTGACTACTGAACAGGACCAGCTCGCCGTCTCGCTCATCCGGGGAATGGCAATGGACAGCCCGCTCGCAGCCAGCAGTGGCCACCAGGGAACGGCCATGGCGTTGGCGCCGCTCGGTCACGTCATCTACAGCCGGGTGCTGCGTCACGATCCGGCCGATCCGACGTGGCCCGACCGCGACCGATTCATGCTCTCGAACGGCCACGCCTCGATCCTGCAGTACTCGCTGCTCTTCCTTGCCGGATATGGACTCGAACTCGACGACCTGAAGGAGTTCCGCCAGTGGGACTCGGCGACGCCTGGCCACCCCGAGGCGGGCCACACCGCCGGCATCGAGGTCACCACCGGGCCGCTCGGGCAGGGCTTCGCCAATGCGGTCGGCATGGCGATCGCTGAAGCCAATCTGCGCTCGCGCTTCGGTGCCGAGGCCCAAGATCACTACACCTTCGTGGTCGCAGGTGATGGCTGCCTGATGGAGGGCATCTCCCACGAGGCGGCGTCGCTCGCCGGGCACCTCGGCCTCGGCAGGTTGATCTGCGTGTTCGACGACAACTTGATCACGATCGACGGACCGACGAGCATGTCGACCAACGACAACGTGGCGGCGCGATTCCGGGCCTACAACTGGGATGTCGTCGAACTCGGCGAAATGGCCGACGACCTCGACGGCCTGGAAGCTGCGCTGAACACGGCGAAGCAGACGGACAAGCCGTCGTTGTTGATCCTGCGTTCGCACATCGGCGAACCCTCGCCTGATCACGTCGACACCAACGGCGCCCACGGCAATCCCTTCAGTGCCGACGACGTGGCACGCACCAAGGCCGTGATGGGCATCCCCAACGAGTCGTTCTGGGCCCCCGATGACCTCGTCGCCGCCTACCGGACCCACGTGGCGGGTCGCGGCACGAAAGAGCGAGGCGCATGGATCGCAGCGAGCGCCACGGTCACCTCGACCCCGCTGTGGCAGGCCGCATGGGCGGGCACCGGTACGTCGGGTTGGGACGCCGGCCTACCCGCCTACGAGATCGGCGAGTCGGTCGCCACCCGCAAGGCGATCCAGAAGGCGCTCGACGCCACGTATGACCAACTTCCCGGTCTGATCTCCGGTTCAGCCGACCTCACCGGCAGCACCGGCACCGGCCTGGCCCGCACGACGGCATTCACCGCCGACGATCCCGCCGGGCGCTACCTCCACTACGGCATCCGAGAACACGCCATGGGTGCGGCGCTCGTCGGCATGGCTCGTCACGGCGGCACCCTGCCGATCAGCGGCACGTTCTTCGTGTTCGCCGACTACATGCGCCCGTCGATCCGCCTCGCCGCACTCTCGAACGCCAAGTGCTGTTTCGTCTTCACGCACGACTCGGTCGGTGTCGGCGAGGATGGCCCGACCCACCAGCCCGTCGAGCATCTCGCCACCTTGCGGTCAATGCCGAACCTGCACGTGATCCGTCCCGCCGACGGTAACGAGACGATTCATGCCTGGGCCGACGTGGTCCGGCACAACGGACCGTCCGTGCTGGTGCTGAGTCGTCAGAACATCCGGGTCACCACCGACGGATCGGCCGTGGAGCGTGGTGCCGGGATCGTCACCGACTCCGGTGAGGCTCCAAGAGTGGTACTCGTCGGCACCGGCAGTGAAGTCGAGGTGTGCGTCGACGCCGCTGCCGCGTTGAACGAGCGTGGCATCGCCGCCCGTGCGGTGAGCTTGCCGAGTTGGGATCGCTTTGCCGAACAGGGCCGATCGTTTCGCGACGAGATCCTGCCGCCTGGCGTGCCCGTCGTGTCGGTCGAGGCAGCCACGACCTTCGGGTGGGAGCGCTACGCCGACGCGATCATCGGCATCGACCGCTTCGGCGCGAGTGCGCCGGGCGAGCTCGTGCTGGACAAGCTCGGCATCAACGTCGAACATGTCGTGCAGCGCGCACTCGACCTCATCTCCTGACATCCCTCGAACGAACGGAAGAGCCTCCACATGGCCGACAGCAACCGGATCGCCGCCCTCTACGACGAACAGGGCCAGAGCGCCTGGCTCGACAACCTCAAGCGGGGCTACATCACCTCGGGGCAGCTCGTCGCCATCCGCGAGGGTGGCGTGCGGGGGCTGACCTCGAACCCGTCGATCTTCCAGAAGGCGATCCAGGACTCGAGCGACTACGACGAACAGTTCACAGCCCTGCGCGCGGCGGGAAACCCGATCGTCGACGACTACTGGTCGCTCGTGATCCGTGACATTCACAGTGCCTGCGACGTCTTTTCGAAGGTGTACGACCGCTCGAACGGTGTGGATGGCTACGTCAGTGTCGAGGTCGATCCCGGTCTTGCCCACGACGGGCCCGGTACGGAGGCTGCCGCACGCGAGCTGCATGCGCAGATCAATCGCCGCAATCTGATGGTCAAGATCCCGGGAACCGCCGACGGGCTCGCCCCGATCGAGCGGATGATCTCGGAGGGCCACTCCATCAACGTCACCTTGATCTTCAGCCTCGATCGTTACTCGAGGGTGATGGAGGCGTACCTCGGTGGATTGGAACGGCTCGCTGCCGATCCCGACGCCGACCTGTCGAAGGTCGCGAGCGTGGCAAGCTTCTTCATCAGCAGGGTCGACTCCGAGGTCGATCGGCGCCTCGACGCCATCGGTTCCGACGAGGCGTTGGCGTTGCGTGGCAAGGCTGCCGTCGCCCAGGCAAAGCTCGCGTATCAGCTCTTCGTCGAGGCGTTCTCCGGGCCACGGTGGGATGCGCTGGTAGCACGCGGTGCCCGTGTACAGCGCCCCCTGTGGGCATCGACGTCGACCAAGAACCCGGCATACCCCGACACGCTCTACGTCGACGAGTTGATCGGCCCCCACACGGTCAACACGTTGCCGGACAACACCTTGGAGGCTTTTGCCGACCACGGCACGATCGCCCGCCGCATCGATGCCGATGTCGACGAGGCCCGAGCGGTCTGGGATGCGCTCCCCCGGGTCGGTGTCGACATGGACGAAGTGGCGGCGCAGCTCGAACGCGAAGGCGTTTCGAGTTTCCAGAAGTCGTTCGACGAGCTCATCACCGCCCTCGAGACCAAATCCGACGACCTCTGACCCCTCCCCCTCACGACCCCCTTTCCGAAAAATGCGCTCCTGTGTGCACGGAGTGCACATCTGGACGCACATTTCGGGTGGTGGTTCGGGTGAGGTCGGGGTCAGGTGGACGTGACGTTGATCGTGAGCCGGGGATAGCCCTGCGCACCGTTGGGGGCAACGGGGGCGTACTCGTCGGTCTGGGGGACGCCGTCGCCGTCGAAGGCCCGGGCTTCGACCAGGTGCTTTCCCGGCGACGGGCTGATCCGGTGTACCCACTGCACCCACGTGTCCCTCGACGGCACGCCACCGAGTTCGGCGTCCAACCACTCGCCTTCGTCGACGCGCACCTGCACCTTCGACACTCCACGATGGATCGCCCAGGCAACTCCACCGACGGCGACTTCGCCGACGTGGTCACGTTGCCGCGGCGTGTCGATGCGAGCCATGGTCTTGATCGGGCCCTCCTTCGACCATCCCCGAGGCACCCAGTAGGCGTCGTAATCCTCCCACCGGGTCAGCTCGATCTCGGTCACCCACTTGGTGGCCGACACGTAGCCGTAGAGGCCGGGCACCACCATCCGGACGGGGTACCCATTGCGTGCCGGAAGTGGCTCGCCGTTCATGGCGATGGCCAGCAACGCGTCTCGTCCGTCCATGATCACCTCGGTCGGTGTGCCGGCTGTCCAACCGTCGATCGATCGGCTCACGACCTGTGTCGCACCGGCTTGCACGCCAGCCTCGTCGAGGATGTCCTTCAGGAGTACTCCCTGCCACAGGGCGTTGCCGATGTAGTCCCCGCCGACAGGATTCGACACGCAGGACAACGTGATGTAGCGCTCGACCTGCGGGCGGGCAAGGAGGTCGGCGAACGTGATCTCGAGGGGCTCGTCGACCATGCCGCCGATCTTCAGTGACCACGAGTCCTTCGACACCTGCGGGACAACCAGGGCCGTGTCGATCCGGTAGAAGTCACGATTGGCGGTGACGAACGGCGTGACACCTTCGACGGGCAGGTCGGCGTCGGAGGGCAACGGCGTGCTCGTCGACTCGGGGCTGGGCAGCGCAATGGAGTCACGCTCACCGCTCACGTCGAAACGCTGCTGCAGCATGCGTCCGACACCTCCGACGATCACCGCCGCCGACCCGATCCCGATCGCCCCTCCGACGAACCGCCGACGGTCGACGCCCATCGTTCGCGGGGTCGGCGGCGCCTCGGGCCCAGTGGTGCGCTCAGCCGGCCGGGGAGCGAGGTACCACAGCACGGCGATCGACACGCTCGTGCCGACGATCGTCGGGAGGAGCTTTGCGAGTGTCGGTTCGGGTCGGGTCAGCACGGCAAACGAACCGAGCAGCCCGATCACGCCGGTCAGCGCGTAGGCCGCCGCTCGGGCGCCGCGCATCGCCAGAATGCCGACCGTCACCCCGACCCCGAGCACCACGATGAGTGCGCCGATGACCAGCACCGCCTTGTCGTTGGTTCCGAACGTCTCGATCGCCCAGTTCTTGAGCGGTCGAGGCACGAGGTCGATGAACACCTGACCCACCGGGACAACCGGCGACGACGCTCCCTGGAAGAGCCCGACGACGAGTTCGGCTGCGGCAAGTCCGGCACCCGTTGCCAGCAGGCCCAGCACAGGGCCTTGCCATCTCGGGCCGTACGATCCTTGATTCATGGACCCAGATGTATCCGACGACGCGTCGTCCCGTGCGCGTTCCATCGTCGCTGAACTCGGTGTTTCCGAGAATGTTCGACTCGCGGAGGAACTAGTTTCCGAAGCGCTCGGGCTCATTGCCGATCAGCCTGACACGCTCGATCTCAAGATCGCCACTGCTGCGCTCACCGAGATGCGCGACGCCTACGCGATGTTCGGCCCGTACGAGGACCGCCGGAAAGTGGCGATCTTCGGTTCCGCGCGGACGAGCGCCGACGATCCGCTCTACCACCTGGCCCGCGGCCTCGCCGGGCAGCTGGCGGAACGGGGCTGGATGACCGTCACCGGCGCCGGCCCGGGCATCATGCAGGCCGGCATGGAGGGCGCTGGACGCGAGAACTCGATCGGCGTCTCGATCCGGCTGCCGTTCGAATCGGGCGCCAACTCGATCATCGCGGGCGATGCCAAACACGTCAGCATGAAGTACTTCTTCACCCGCAAGCTGATGCTCATCAAGGAGTCCCAGGGCTTCGTGTGCCTGCCCGGCGGATTCGGCACGCTCGACGAGATGTTCGAGCTGCTCACCCTCACCCAGACCGGCAAGGGCATCCCGGTGCCGATCGTGCTCCTCGATGCTCCTGGCGACCCGTTCTGGGAGGGCGTCGACACGTTCGTTCGCGAGCAACTGATCGCCCGCGGGCTCGTCTCGGCCACGGACGTCGACCTGTACACCATCACCAACGACTGCAATGAGGCTGTCGGCATCATCGACGACTTCTACGCCAACTACGACTCCGTGCGGTATGTCGGTGACCACCTGGTGGTGCGGATGCGCCAGGGTCCTGACGACCAGCAGCTGGCCGAACTCAACGAACGGTTCGGTCATCTCCTCGTGACGGGCATGATCGAACGGGCCGAGCCGTTCAAAGTCGAGCGTCGCGACGACGACAGGGTCGACCTCGACCGGATTTCGCTCGTCTTCGCCAAACGCGGCTACAGCGACCTCGTCGGCATGATCCGCGTGATCAACGGCTACGTCTCGTCGAGCTGACGAAGCACGCCAGCGGCCTTCTCGATCGCACGGCGCGCCTGCATCAGTCTCTTGTCGTCCGGCGGCCGGGTGACCTCGCCGTCGGCCACGGCTTCGCGGAGGCGATCGAAGGCGAGTTCGTCGAGATCCGCTGCCACCGATTCCAACCGTTCGATCAGATTGTCGAACTCACCCGTCACGACCGCAGTGCCTCAGCAACGATGTCGACAGGGTGTCGCACTTCGCAGTCGAGCACCGCGCCGAGATGCATCGAGCAGCCCGGATTGGCGCTCGCGACGATGGTCGCCCCGGAAGCGGTCCGTGCCCGGCCGATCGATGCGACTTTGCGGTCTCTGACCTTGCCGGCCAGATCCGGTTGCAGCGCAGAGTAGGCGCCACCCGCACCACAGCACAGCCCGTCGTCGTCGAGTTCGACGATGTCGGCGACATGACCGAGCAGCACTCGAACCGGTTGATGGGCTCGCTGGACATGACGGAGGTGACATGGGTCCTGCACGATCACTGCCGGGCGTCGACCCGACGATGCAGGGAGCATGTCGACGCGCTCGGCGAGCCACTCGTTGATGTCGCGCACCCGCGCGCTGAACCGTCTGGCTGCGTCGGTACCGAGGAGCTCGCCGTAGTCCTTCATCGCGGCTCCACAGCCCGCCGAGTTCACGAGGATCACAGCCTCTCCAGGCATCGACGACATCGCCCGCTCGGCGAGTGCGACAGCGTCATCGTGGAGTCCGGCGTGGACGTGCAGGGCGCCGCAACATGCACCCCGCGAAGCGGGAACGGCGAAGGTGGCACCCGTCAGCGTGATCAGCTCGGCGGAGTTGCGGTGGGTTTCGCGCTGCCATGCGTCCATCACGCAGCCGGTGAACAACCAGACGTCAGTGCCCGTCGACCTGAGAGGCGACAGGCGTCGCAGCGGGAGATCAGGGAGCCCGAACCGACGCGGTACGACTCGCAGACGCTGGAGACCGGCGAGCAGCGACGACCCGACGAGCAACGTCCGGTGGTGACCCAGGACGCGGAATCCGAGGCGTTGCCACCACGGCGTGATCCTGCCGCTCGTTGCCAGCGCGGTTCGGGTCTCCTCCATCAATGCGCCGAAATGCACCCCGCTCGGGCACGCCGGCTCGCATCCCCGGCACTGCACGCAGGTCTCCATGAAGTCGACGAACGCGTCGTCGATCGCCAAGGTTCCGTTGTCGACCGCCCGCATGGCATCGATGCGTCCCCGCGGCGAGTACCGCTCCTCCCCCGTCACCCGGAAGGTCGGGCAGTGCGGCAGGCAGAGACCGCAGCTCACACACGTCGACAGCAACTCCGAGTCGAGACCGAGTACCGACAGCCCGGTGGTCGTCGGTGGTGAATCCATCGGCGCAACCGTAGCCGCCAGGTTTCTCTGCGGATCTGGTCCCGGCATCCGCAACCAGATCCGCAGAGAAGGCAACAGAACAGGCCGCGACGGGGCAGAGCTGAGCCATACTCGGCCGCATGCCCGAAGGCCACACCATCCACCGAATCGCGCGGGATCATGGCGGGCTGCTCGCCGGACGGACCATTCGCGTGTCGAGCCCACAGGGACGGTTCGCCGACGCCGACCGGGTCGACGGCGTCGTGCTCGAGCGGATCGAGCCCGTCGGCAAGCACCTCTTCTACGAGTGGTCGACTGGAGAGGTCGGTCATGTTCATCTCGGGCTGTTCGGCAAGTTCCGGGTGCAGCAGACCGACAGCTCTCCCGAGCCGATCGGTGAGGTGCGCATGCGTCTACAGACCGAACCCGACGATCAGCGCGCCCAGTTCGTGACCATCGATCTCAGCGGGCCGACGGCCTGCTCGATCGACCCGCCATCAGTGCGCAGCGAGATCCTTGCTCGGCTCGGACCGGACCCGATCCGGCGCGGCTCGAGGCCCGACCGGATGATCGCCAAGATCGCCCGGAGCAAGCGTGGTATCGGCGACTTGTTGATGGACCAGTCGGTGGTGTGTGGCGTCGGCAACGTCTATCGAGCCGAAGCGCTCTTCGTCTGCGGCATCCACCCACTGCGCCTCGGCATCGACTGCGATCCGACCGAACTCCGGGCGCTGTGGGCAACCGTCCAGGTCATGCTCCGTCAAGGGGTGAAGGATGGACGGATCGTCACCGTGAGCCGCAGCGATCTGGGGATCCCCCGAAACCGGCGGATCCGTCGCGGGGAGGCGACCTACGCGTACAAGCGCGATCGGTGTCTGCTCTGCGGCGACGCGATCGCCCGCATCGAGATCGCCAACCGCACCTGCTACTTCTGTCCGACGCACCAGCCGGGGTGACGGCACCGCGCCCATCCGGACGTACCCTGGAACAATGACCGCTCTCGACCAGATCCCCGCCGTCGTCGCCGACCTCCGCGACGGCTTCCGCGCCGGCGTGGTGCGCGACATCGAGTCGCGCGAGGCACAACTTCGACTACTCCGCACGATGCTGATCGAGCAGGAAGACCGGTTCGTCGACGCCCTGGTCGCCGACGTCGGCAAGCCGCGCATCGAGGCGTACATGACCGAGATCGCCTTCACGGTCAACGAGATCGACCACACCCTCAAGCACCTGCACACGTGGTCCACGCCCGCCAAGGTCAAGGTGCCGCTGACGTTCAAGCCTGGCAAGGCCCGCCTGCACCCCGACCCCTTGGGAACGGTCTGCATCATCGCCCCGTGGAACTACCCGGTCCAGCTGCTGTTCGCTCCGCTGGTCCCCGCACTAGCGGCCGGCAACACGGCAGTGTTGAAGCCGTCAGAGGTGACGCCGACGGTGTCAGCGCTGATCGAGGAACTGGTTCCGCTGTACTTCGACCGTCACGTGGTCGCCGTCGTGACCGGGGCCGTCGAGGAGACCACAGCGCTGCTCCAGCAGCGGTTCGACCACATCTTCTACACGGGCAACGGCAAGGTTGCGCGCGTGGTGATGCACGCGGCCGCCGAACACCTGACACCCGTGACGCTGGAGCTGGGTGGCAAGAGCCCGGCGATCGTTGCCGAGGACGCGAACGTGGCAGTTGCTGCCCGGCGGATCGCGTGGGCGAAGTTCCTCAATGCTGGCCAGACCTGTGTTGCGCCCGACTACGTGCTCGTGCACGACAGCATCGAAGACGAGTTCGTCACCTCGCTCGCCGAGGCGGTCACCATGTTCTACGGCGCCGATCCCCGCCAGTCCGCAGACTTTGCGCGAATTGTCAACCATCACCACTTCGACCGCCTGTGGCGCCTGATCCAGGACGGCGGGTACGACACGACCGTGATCGGCGGGAACGGAGATCGGGAGAGTCGGTACCTCGCGCCGACGGTCCTCGCAGGAGTGAAACCCGACGCCGCCGTCATGGCCGACGAGATCTTCGGGCCGATCCTGCCCGTCCTGACGATCGGCGATGTCGATGAGGCGATTCGCTTCGTGAACGATCGCGACAAGCCGTTGGCGCTCTATGCGTTCAGCGAGAGCGACGACGTGCTCGACCATGTCGTGGCGAACACGACCGCCGGAGGGGTCACGCTCAACCATGCCGTGATGCACCTTGCCGTGCCCGACCTCCCGTTCGGTGGAGTCGGTGCGAGCGGCATGGGCGCGTATCACGGCAAGGCGGGCTTCGACACGTTCACCCATCACAAAGCAGTGCTCGACAAGCCCACCCGCCCTGATCCTGCGTTGATGTATCCGCCCTACACGAGCATGAAGCAGCGCATCATCCGCCGCTTCCTCTGAGTCGGCTGGCACCAAGCTTCAGCGTCGGTGACGACCCTCGAAACAGCGATTCGTGCTCACGCAGAGTCGTCAGGTCTGGAGTTCGGGGATGCGACGGCAGGCGGAGGGCTCGCCGAGGAATACTGCCGCCCGATCGAGGTCATCGTCGCCGGCCTCTGCGCACACCCGGGCCGGGTCGAAGTCCGGGAGGTCAACGGCCGAGTTGTAGGTCACCAGCACGATGCCCGCTCCCTCGTCGCGGTACCAGACCCCGGCCACCGACGAATACTGACCCAGGATCGATGCGACGAGCGGCAACGAGTCGAGTGATTCCACGAGTTGCGGTTCGGTGGGGTCCGAGACGTTCCAGAGGGCGACCCCGCGCGCCGATGCCGTGATGAGCCGCTCGTTGTCGGGGCTGAAGGCCACCTCGGTGATCTGTGCCGTCGAGGCATCGAACGACGAAAGGGTCGTCCCGGCGTCGCTGCCGGTCATCGATCGCAAGCGCAGGAACCCCGTCGAGTCGGCGACGGCCCCGAGTCGACCGTCCGGCGATGTCCACAGCGCCGCTGCTTCGGCATCGACCTCCATCACCTCGATGACATCGTCGGCCACCAGAAGTCTCTGGACTCCGCCGCTGAAAAACGTTCGCTTCAACTCGGCCGCCGAGGTCCAGGTCGGATACGACGCTTGACCGCCGTCGAATTCGGCGACTGCGACCTCGTCCCAGGTGGTGGTGTCGATGATCCGCAACGTCTCCGTGAAGTCGCCACCAATGTCATTCGACGAAGCGCAGCTCGGGAAGCATGTCGCTGCACCTTCCGACCGGAAGACGGACATGTAACCGCCTGCCGGCGGGAACCTCGCGATGGAGTCGGGGTCGTCGTCGGTGAACACGACCTCGCCGGTCACCGTGTCGATCACTCGCATCGGTCCGCCGAGCGCCACGAGACCTCCGTCGGCCGACACCGCCTGGGCGTAGGAGCCTGCCGACAGATCGAGCCCGCCGGCGTCGGCCCCGAGGTCGGTCGACCTCTGAATCACCACCTGGTTCGGATCGCCGTACGTCGATCCGTAGACCGTGGTGACGACGGTGGATCCGTCGTCCGACACCAGGGGAGAAAGACTGCCCCGGACGGCCGGCGGTTGACGGTACGAATAGAACTCGACGCCGCGGGCCGTCGTCAACGCGAGTTCCTCCCCCGTCCAGCGCGTCGACCCGACCGCAGTCGAGGAGATCGAACCGATCTCGATCGCCTGTTGGGTTCCGACGTCCCAGACGGTGGTCCGACATTGGCACACCGAGTCACTGAGCGCGAGGAAACGGCCGTCGTCGGAGAACTGGGCATCGGACACGTCTGCGGCGACGACCCCGGAGAGGAACGTCTCGGTGAGCCCCGTCCCCGCTTCGAGCGCGATGTCGGCCACGTTCGCTCCGGAGAACACCCGGTTTCCCACCGACGCCAGCTCCCCGCCGGTGAACCCCTCAACCGCGGCCAGCGGACCCCCCGTGCTCAAGTTGACCACGAACAGCCGGTCGTCGAACGTGGTGATGCCGACCAGGCGGTCACCGATCCCGTCGACCACCGCAACGTCGCGCCAGCCGGTTTCGACGATCGGCGTGTCGAACCGCGCCACCTCGCCACCGTCCACCGGGTCGATCGTCACGAACCGGCCGTTCGGTTGATCGAACGCGAACAGCAATCCAGTGACGGGGTCGTACTCGGCAGGGCCGGTGAGCGGAACACTGCCGCCGGCACCGCCAACGGTCGGGTCGAGAGTCGGGCTCGAACTGAAGCTGAGAGCATCCTCACCGCTCACGGGCAACGAGTCACACCCGTCGAGCCCGACGTACGGTGTGGCCCGATCGACGCTGTCGATGCGCAGCACGCCCCACTCGGTGTTGACGAAGGCGGGGAGCTCGACATCGGTCGGTGCCGCATCGAGGCGTACGCCGGTGGCGCGGTCCCACCACAGGATCGTGGTCGGCACGCCGATGCCTGTCTCGAACTCGGGCCAGCAGGCACCATCGTCGTCGGGGCCGACCGTTGCGACGTACCCGCCCACCGATGCGATCACCTCTTGGCGGGTCGAGTCGACGAGCCCGCCCGATCGAACGAGCGAACGCGTGAGCAGCGAACGGGCGGTGACACCCACGGCGTTGACGGCGGACGGCGATCGCAGCTGCTCGACCGCACCGTTCGGATACAGCGACTCGACCGCGACGAGCGCCGCGAGTTCGGGGTCGGTCGACCTGAGACTCAGTGCCTGCGCTGCCAGTTCCCGCGAACGCGACTCCGCCGCGTTGGCAACCGCCTCAGCCTCGGCGGCCACCGCCACCGCTTCAGCCTCGAGCGCTTCCTCCTCGGCGGCGACCGCTCGTTTCGTCTCACCCTCGGCGAAGGTCCGCCGTTCCTCGGCGACGTCACGCTGCTCGACGGCCTCCCGTCCTTTCGATACGGCGATCGCCGAGGCGCCGAGCGCCGCCACCGTCAGCGCGGCCAGCGCCATCACCGCGCTCCACCGCAGCACGCGTGCGATCCGGAACTGTTTCGCATCGGCGTCGAGGATGAGCTGGCCCTCACGCTTGCCGTGGATCGGTGCAGCCATGTCGGCGACGTCACGCTTGAAGTCCGGGTGGTCGAGCGACAGGTCGGTGCGGCCTCGGTACATTCGCAGGTCGGTGTACTTGGGGACCTCGTCGAACACGCCCTGCAACGGTGGCGGAATCGCCGTGCTCGTGTCGGTGAAGCGGCGATCGCCGGCCCACAGAATCGTGCCGTCGGTCACCGCGAGCAGGATCCGGTCGCGCTCGGGGAACCTCGGGCGGGTCGGGTTTCTTGTTCAGGAAGAACTCGATCTCCTCGCACACCCACGGTGACTGCGCTGCGGCCGGCGACGCCAACACCACCAGAAACCGCGAATTCGTCAGCGCTGTCAGGAGCTCGGACTTGAGGTTCGGCGAGTTCGACAGCGTCTCGTCGCGGAACACGGCGAGCGCAGCGCGCCGGTGCCACGGGCGCGCCAGCCGCTGCAACCCGGTCTGGAAGGCCACGGCGAGGTCGTAATCGGTCCGTTGGCTGTACGAGATGAATGCGTCGTACGACTGCGTCGGAGACTGCTGGCGTCGGCGCTCGGTCACTGTGCGGTCCACATCGGGGCGTCGGCGTCACCCCGCCAGTAGCCGAGCCGACGTTGGGCTTCCGGCATCGCTGTCGGGTCGCTCAGCGCGGTGACGAGCCGCAGCAGTGTGGCCGCCACGAGCCGCAACTCGGCGAACGCAACAGCCGCCACGTCGGTCGCGAGCGACTCGCCGTAGCCGTCGGCGAACGCGTCGTATGCACCGGCGTCACCGCCCCAGCGAGTGGCCCAGGTGAGCATCGGCGCATGGTCCCAGCCCGGCGGCGCCCAGCACAGGAGGTCCCAGTCCATGAGCACTGCTCCCGTCGACGTCATCATCACGTTGCCCGGATGCACATCGCCATGGCAGACGACGCGCACATCGAGTTCTTGCCAGCCCCGGTGCCGGTCGATGGCCGCTTCGAGACCGTGACGAGCCGGGCCGTCGAGCGCGGCGCCGACACGTGCGAGCATCGATTCGAAGTCCCACCACGGCAGCGCGTCGGGCGTCGGCACCGGCACACCGGCCGGCAGCGTCGCTGGTTCGATTGCGTGCAGCGTGCGCACCATCGTCCCGATACTGCTCCAATCGATCGGGCCATCAATCGGTCGGAGACGCTCCCAGCACGTCACGCTCAGGTCGCCGTCGTCCACCACGTCGTAGCGAACCGGTCTCGGCACGCGGAGCCCGAGCGAGGCGAGGAACTCGGCCAGATCAAGTGACGACGTCGCCGGAGCGTTCGGTGTGCCGACGCGCAACACCTCGTGGTCGGTGACGAAGATCGCGTTCATCCCGCACCGCAGCAGGTCGGGTTCGTCGAGGCCCCAGTGGGCAGCGGCTCGGTGAGCGACAGCCGACGCTGCCGCGAGGTCCGTGACCGGCCGATCGAGATAGGCGCGAGCCGTCCGCCCAGTCATGCAAGTGCGAGGACGTCGAGGCCGGGGTTCAGACGCCCAGCCGGATCGAACTCGGCCTTGATCCGGCGGTGGAGTTCGACGGTCGCCGCGTCGGTGCGTTCGGTGAGGGTCGGCTGGTCGCGGTGAACGACGCCGACGCCGATCTCGGCGACGAACGAACCGGCCGGCTCGCTGCGCAGTTCGGTGAGGGCCGATGGCGCGAGCGACCAGCGATGCGGCGGGAGCTCGGGCGGGTCCTCGACCGCCGCAAGCCCCGCTGCCGATGCCTGAACCATGACATCGTGCTGGTGCCCCTCGAGCAGGACCCATGTCGTCGCACCGTTCCACAGCGCCGACGTCGGCCGATACAGCGCTCCGAGCAGCTCCCACGGATCGCGTGGGCTCGTGAACCACTGCTCGTACGCCGAACGTGGTCGGGTCCGCAGGATCACGTCGGCGAGAAAGCCCAGCGTTCCGTGGGAGCCGACCAGGAGCCGACACAGATCGAACCCGCTGACATTCTTCACCGTCGGCCCGCCGGCCTTCACCACCTCGCCGGCCGCCGAGACGTACCTGACCTGGAGCACCGTGTCGCGCACCGGCCCCCAGGCGAGGCGGCGCAGACCACTGTGGCCGACCGCGAGCGCCCCGCCGATCGTTCCGACCTCGGGGATCGCAACGCATTGGCCGTGCTCGGCGAGCGCAGCGTCGACGTCGACGACGGAGGTGCCCGCCCCACACCGGATCGTCATCTCCGCCGGCTGGATCCATTCGATTCCTCCGGGCGCCTTCACCGTGCGACAACCGGCGACCGGCCCGCCTCGTGTTCCGAGACCCGTGATCGTGACGGGGTCCGCTGCGCCGACCTCCGTTGCGAACGCTGCGACTGCCTCGTCGAGGCTCACACCCACGCACCCTCGGGAACGCTGTGGATGTCGCCGCATCCAGCCGGACTCGGCAGCACTTTGTCGGGGTTCGAGAGGCAACGCGGATCGAACGCCCGGCGAAGGTCGCCCTGCGCAGCCAGATCGACCTCGGAGAACATCAGCGGCATCAGATCGCGCTTCTCCAATCCGATGCCGTGTTCACCGCTCAGCACTCCGCCGGCCGCCACCGAGACGCGCACGATCTCGTCGCCTGCGGCGTGCACTCGATCGATGACGCCGGGCTCGCGGGCGTCGTAGACGAGGAGTGGATGGAGATTGCCGTCGCCGGCGTGGAACACGTTCAGTACGAGGAGTTCGTGACGGGCGGCGATCTCGTAGACCTGCTCCAGCACCTCGGGCAGCTTGTGACGCGGCACCACGGTGTCGTGCAGGTAGTAGTTCGGCTTGATGCGGGCGATCGCGCCGAACGCCGACTTGCGACCCTTCCACAGCAGCGCTCGTTCGACATCGTCTGCCGCCACCCGTACGGTGCCCACGTTGCGAAATGCGGCCAGCTCGCGGATCCGCGCGACGTGTGCAGCCACGCCGGCGGGCAGGCCGACGACCTCGATCAACAGCGCTGCCGCTTGATCGACTGGCAGACCTGCGTGGATGAACTCCTCCACCGCTTGCAGACAGAGCTGGTCCATCATCTCGACCGCGGCGGGCACGATCCCGTCGGCGATGATGTCGCTCACGAGCTGCGCACCATCGGCCACGGAGGCGAAGTCGAGCAGCATGGTGGCCACGTCGGGTGAGTTCTGCATCAGCTTGACGCACACCTTGGTGGCCACACCGAACATGCCTTCGCTTCCCACGAAGACGCCCCTCAGGTCATAGCCGGCCGGCTCGGGTTCCTCGCCTCCCAACACCGTCACCGAACCATCGGGAAGCACCACTTCGACGGCGTGGACGTGGGCGCTGGTGACACCGTCAGCCAGACAGTGTGGCCCACCCGAGTTGTTCGCCACGTTGCCGCCGATCGAGCAGGTCTGCTGACTGCTCGGATCCGGGGCGAAATGGACGCCGAGGTGGGCGATCTGCTTCGACAGATCGAGGTTCAACACGCCCGGCTCGACCCATGCCAGACGGTTGACCGCATCGACCGAGAGGATCCGATTCATCTTGGAGGTCGACACGACGATGGCACCACCCATCGGCACCGCTCCCCCGGCGAGACCCGTGCCTGACCCGCGAGCTACGAACGGGACCCCGAACTCGTTCGCCACCTGCACGATGGCTCGCACGTCGTCGGTCGATTCGGCGAAGCACACCACTGCTGCGTGGCCGGTCATGTTCGAGGCGTCGCGCCGGTACAGGTTGACCTCGGCGGCACCGTCGCGAACCTGGTCGGGCCGCAGTCGTGACCGCAGCCGCTCCACCAATGGCGTCGTGCCGGGGGGCGCCGTCACGACATGGCGGGCGACGGCATCGACACTCATTTCCGGGCCCGACGCTCCTTGGGATGGCGCTCGCGCATGACGATCACACGTCCGCTCTCGACCGGCACGCCGTCGACATACACCTGATCGCCGGGAGCGACGTGCTCGTCGAGCGACACGAGACGGCCCTCTCGTCGGGCGTGCAGTTCGTCCTCGGTGGTCCTCATCACCTGTCGTCCCTCGCGAACCGCATCGACCACCTCTCGGGACTTCGCGCGTACCGACTCGGCCGCTGAACGGGCCGCCTGCGCCGGGGAGATCTGGGCAGCTGTCTCCTTGACCTTCTTCTTGGCATAGCCCGCTGTGGCAACGCCTGCGACGACGCCTCCGGCGAACCAGGTCACACGCTTCATCATGCTCGTCGTCTCCATCGTCTGTCGGTCTGGTGCGAGTCTCCCGCTTCGATCGCTTCGATCGCAACCGGCCCGATCGCAGGAGTCCGCGGGGCGCCACGCAATCTGGCGATCGTGCGCGACGTGCCACGGGCGAACCCGGCGGCCTTGATCATCGGCGCGGAGAACGAGGTGCGAGCGACGGTACTTCCCACAGCGTCACCGATGGCCTCCGCTGAGCCCAGAACACGATCGAAGCGTTCGAGGTCGGCACGCGCCTCGTTGACCGTCGCCCGGGCCTCGTCGGTGGTGTCCTGCAGCTCCTGGATCAGCGGCGTCGTCTCGGCCCGGAGATCATCGAGTTCGCGTCGCACGTCCCGCAGAGCATCGAGAACACGCATCAGTACCACCACGAGCGCGGCGAAGCCGATCGAACACAGGACTCCGGCGATCACGAGGAGGAGTTCGCCACCACTCACGTCAGACCGCCTCCTCGAGTCGCCCGGTTGCTGATCTCGCGTTCGTCACCGTGGTCGGACGGTTCGTACCAGCGACGATCATGCAGTTCGTCGGGGAGGTACTGCTGGACGACGGCGGCATGATCGTGAGGATACTCGTAGCCGGTTCCGTGCCCGAGCGTGGCGGCACCCTGGTAGTGCGAGTCACGCAGATGCGCCGGGACCTCACCGACGGCACCGTCGCGCACGTCCTGGCGTGCGTTCCAGATGGCGAGCGCCGTCCGATTGCTCTTGGGTGCGGTGGCGAGGTAGATCGCTGCCTCCGCGAGGTTCAGCTGCGCCTCGGGGAGTCCCACGTGTTCGAGCGCGTGGGCGGCAGCCACTGCGACCTGGAGCGCGTTGGCGTCGGCGAGGCCGACATCCTCGGATGCAAAGATCATCATGCGCCGGGCGATGAAGCGGGCGTCCTCGCCTGCCTCGAGCATCCTCGCCAGCCAGTAGACAGCCGCGTCCGCATCTGACCCGCGCATGGACTTGATGAATGCGCTGACGACGTCGTAATGGTCATCGCGTCCGTACCGAAGTGCCGTGGTTCCGAGAGCCGCCTCCACGTGTGCGAGTTCGACGTGGCCGTAGCCCGACAGCGCGCACGACACCTCGAGCGCAGTGAGCACTTGGCGCCCGTCACCTCCCGCTCGGTCGACGAGCAGAGCAAGCGCGTCGTCGTCGGCGGTGGCGCCCTCGGCCTCGAGCCCGCGTCGAACGAGCGTCTCGATCGCCGAACGGTCGAGCGGCTCGAGGCGGAACAACGTCGAGCGGCTGCGCAGCGGAGCATTCACCTCGAAGAACGGGTTCTCCGTCGTTGCTCCGATGAGGGTGAGCGTGCCGTCCTCCACTGCGGGGAGCAGCGCGTCCTGCTGCGACTTCGAGAATCGATGGATCTCGTCGAGGAACAGGATCGTTCCCTGCCCACGCTCGCCGAGTCGCTGGCGAGCCCGTTCGATCGTCTCTCGAACGTCCTTGACCCCGGCCGAAACGGCAGAGAGCTGCTCGAACGCACGATCCGTACTTCCCGCAACGGCGAGCGCGAGCGTGGTCTTTCCGGTGCCCGGCGGCCCCCACAGCAGCGCGGACGTGAGCCGGTCGGTCTCGACGAGACGGCGCAGCGGCCTACCCGGCCCGACGAGATGGTCCTGGCCGACGACGTCGTCGATCGTGCGAGGCCGCAGCCGCGCGGCCAACGGAGCGCGGGCTCGGCGTTGCTCCTCAGCGGCTACAGCGAAGAGATCGTCGCTCACGGCACGAGCCGCGGGATCACGGACCGGTAGGCCGCGAGTCGGAACTCGACCACGTGGTCGAGCAACCACGTCGGGTCGACCCACCTCCAGGCAACGAACTCGACATCGTCCGGCGTCGGGGTCACGTCGTCGGAACGGACTCGGAACAGGTACCAGCGTTGCGCCTGACCGAGTCGTTTGCCGGCGCTGCGGACCGATTCGGGGAACTCGTACACAACCCAGTCGGGGTGCTCGTCGACGAGCTCGACCTGGTCGGGGCCGAGCCCCGTCTCTTCCTCGAGTTCACGCCAGACCGATTGGCGTGGCGTCTCGCCGACATCGATGCCTCCCTGCGGAAGCTGCCATGCGCCCGGTACGTCACTGCGCTCGAATGCGAGGAGCTGGCCACGAGAGTTCGTGACAACGGCGACGACGCCCGCACGGAAGTTCGAACTCGCCATCGATGCCGAGGGTACCTGGGTCAGCGACCGAGGCCGCGCAGCCGTGACGTCACGTCGGCGTAGTCGTCGTCGTAGTCGGCAACGGCACCGAACCAACGCCGAGCAGCGATCGGGTCGCCCACGCGGTCGTACAGGTCGCCGAGCACGTACCACTGGCGCACGTGGAACTCGCGCACCACCTTGGGTCGCTTGGTCGCCGGCTCCATGAGTTCGAGTGCGCCGCGCAGATCTCCCTGATCGGCAAGTGCTCCTGCGGCGACGATTCGCCCCTCGGCCATGATGTCCTGGCTCGGCGAGGCGGCCTTGATCTCCTGCCAGACCTGGTCGACAGCAGCCCAGCGACCCTGTGCACGCTGACAGTCGGCGATCACCGGTAACAGGGCCGGATTGTCGTGGAGGTCCTGCGCCGCCTGCAGCGCAGCGACTGCCTGCTTGTACATGCCGAGCCGATAGCACGACAGCCCGACGATCTCGTGTGCCGCAGACACCCCGGGTGCTTCCTTCGCGATCGCCGTGGCGATGCGACGTGCTTCTTGGAATCGCTCGCGATCGAGTGCCTCCGACGCCTGCGCGAGCCGCTCCGACAGACGGACACCGCGTTGTTGGCCCAATGCCTCGACGAGCTCCGCCGACACCTCGGGATCCAGCGGTTTCGGCGCACGACGCGGTGGGGCGTCCTCGTTCGCCGGGATTGCGGCACGCCGGGTGGCACCGGTTGCCACGCGACGCACGGACCCCTCGTCGATCCACTGTTCGGTGGTGCGCTCCTCGATGCGTTGACGCTCGAGATCAGGATCGCGCGGCTCGCGGGGCAACCGCCGCGACTTGACCTCGAGTGAGCGCCGCTCGGCCTCGGTCTGAGGGCGTGCCGGACGGCCGTCGCGGCGTGCGCCGGGCCGACTGTCGGGACGACCACGCCCGGCTCGGCTGTCGGGTCGGCCGCTCGAGCGTCCATCGCTGCGACCGCCACCACTCCGAGCGCTCCCACTGCGAGAGCCGGAACCGGACGGCTTCGCTGACGAGCGACCAGGGCCGCTCGTCCGGCCCGATGGGCGCCGGGAGTCGTCTCGGCGCGGTGGACGGGATGACGAGCCGGAAGACATGGCTGACCATGCTACGGGACCGATCCCGAAGCGAGAGCGAAATGGGCCGAAAACGCGAAGAACGCACCGCCGGCAAACCCGGGCGGTGCGTTCCTCGATCGAAATCCGGCGACGTCCTACTCTCCCAGGGGATCACTCCCCAAGTACCATCGGCGCTGACAGGCTTAACTTCCGTGTTCGAGATGGGAACGGGTGTGACCCTGTCGCTATGGTCACCGAAATCAGTTGTCAATGAGGGTTCTCCTCAAGGACTCCAGAGCAAGCACGAGCTGTTCAAAACCAAGCCCTCGGCCGATTAGTACCGGTCAGCTGAACGTGTTACCACGCTTACACTTCCGGCCTATCAACGTGATGGTCTCGTCACGGGCCTTACTGCGTTGACCGCATGGGAATACTCATCTTCAACCGGGTTTCCCACTTAGATGCTTTCAGCGGTTATCCCTTCCGTAGGTAGCAAATCTGCGATGCTTCTGGCGAAACAACAGACACACCAGAGCTACGTCCGTCCCGGTCCTCTCGTACTAAGGACAGCAGTTGTCAGTATTCCTTCGGCTGCGGAGGATAGGGACCGAACTGTCTCACGACGTTCTGAACCCAGCTCGCGTACCGCTTTAATGGGCGAACAGCCCAACCCTTGGGACCTGCTTCAGCCCCAGGATGCGATGAGCCGACATCGAGGTGCCAAACCTTCCCGTCGATATGGACTCTTGGGGAAGATTAGCCTGTTATCCCCGGGGTACCTTTTATCCGTTGAGCGACCACACTTCCACACGTGATGGCCGGGTCACTATGCCCTACTTTCGTACCTGCTCGACTTGTAGGTCTCGCAGTCAAGCTCCCTTGTGTCATTGCACTCGACGGCTGATTGCCAACCAGCCTGAGGGAACCTTTGGGCGCCTCCGTTACTCTTTAGGAGGCGACCGCCCCAGTCAAACTACCCGCCTGGCGCTGTCCCTGATCCGGATCACGGACCGAGGTTAGAGCTCCAAAGTACGCAGGGTGGTATTTCAACGACGACTCCACACTGGCTAGCGCCAATGCTTCCAAGTCTCCCACCTATCCTACACAACGCAATTCAAAACTCAACACCAAGTTATAGTAAAGGTCCACGGGGTCTTTCCGTCCTTCCGCAGCTAACGAGCATCTTTACTCGTACTTCAATTTCACCGGGTCTATGGTTGAGACAGTGGGGAAGTCGTTACGCCATTCGTGCAGGTCGGAACTTACCCGACAAGGAATTTCGCTACCTTAGGACCGTTATAGTTACGGCCGCCATTCACTTGGGCTTAGGTTCACAGCTTCGCTCCGAAGAGCTAACCGTTCCCCGTGACCTTCAAGCATTGGGCAGGCGTCACAGCGTATACAGCGCCTTGCGGCTTCGCACGCTGCTGTGTTTTTGGTAAACAGTCGCTACCCCCTGGTCTGTGCCACCCTCCTCAGCTCGAGCCGTAAAGGCTTTCACCAAAAAGGGTCCTCCTTCTTCCGAAGTTACGGAGGTAATTTGCCGAGTTCCTTAACCATAGTTCTCCCGCTCGCCTTGGTATTCTCTACCCGCCCACCTGTGTCGGTATGGGGTACGGGCACCGTGCCAACTCATTGCTGGGCTTTTCTTGGCAGCATGGAATCAGTGACTTCGCGGTATATCGCTCGGCATCACGTCTCAGTGTTACAGCTCCAACTCTCATCGGAACCCACCTACACGTTTACCCCGGGACTACCATCGCCCGGGTTCACCTATCCTCCTGCGTCCCCCGTCAACTATCCGCCAGCTACTCGGTCGGTTCGCTTCCCGAAGGAAACAGCCCCAACGTTGCGGCTCTTGGACCTGGCGCGGGCACGGTGGTACTGGAATATCAACCAGTTGTGCATCGACTACGCCTTTCGGCCTCGCCTTAGCTCCCGACTCACCCTGGGGGGATTAGCCTTCCCCAGGAACCCTTGGGCTTTCGGCGGAGGGGTTTCTCACCCCTCTCTCGTTACTCATGCCTGCATTCTCACTCGATAGCGCTCCACGACTGGTTTCCACCGCCGCTTCGCTGCACTATCGACGCTCCTCTACCGCTCCTACTTACGTAGAAGCCCATAGCTTCGGCTCAGGACTTGAGCCCCGTTACATTGTCCGCGCAGAATCACTCGACCAGTGAGCTATTACGCACTCTTTAAAGGGTGGCTGCTTCTAAGCCAACCTCCTGGCTGTCTGTGCAATTCCACATCGTTTTCCACTTAGTCCTGAATTAGGGGCCTTAGCTGATGATCTGGGCTGTTTCCCTTTCGACCAACGAAGCTCATCCCTCGTGGTCTCACTGCCGTGCTCTGGAGTACCGGCATTCGGAGTTTGATTGGGTTCGGTAAACTTGTAGGTCCCCTAGCCCATTCAGTGCTCTACCTCCGGTACTGAACACACGACGCTGCACCTAAATGCATTTCGAGGAGAACCAGCTATCGCCAAGTTTGATTGGCCTTTCACCCCTATCCACAGCTCATCCCCGCCATTTTTAACTGACGTGGGTTCGGTCCTCCACGGAGTCTTACCTCCGCTTCAACCTGGCCATGGATAGATCACTTGGCTTCGGGTCTACAGCATGCGACTCTACGCCCTATTCAGACTCGCTTTCGCTCCGGCTCCCCATCACTGGTTAACCTTGCCACACACCATAACTCGCAGGCTCATTCTTCAAAAGGCACGCCATCGCGGCCACACCGAAGTGTGACGACGCTCTGACTGTTTGTAAACCAACGGTTTCAGGTACTATTTCACTCCCCTCCCGGGGTACTTTTCACCTTTCCCTCACGGTACTGGTTCACTATCGGTCGCCAAGGAATACTTAGACTTATGGGGTGGTCCCCACAGATTCACGCCGGCTTTCACGGTTCCGGCGTTACTTGGGATGACAAGCGACTAGTGCGTACATTTCGGATACGGGGCTGTTACCCACTCTGGCCGACCCTTTCCTGAGTCATTCTCCTATGCAGCACTTGTAAGTCGTGACACATCTGATGCTGTGTCTCTTGGTCCCACTACCCCGCACCAGCAACGCCATCAGGCTTGACACTGGCACGGTTTGGTCTCTACCCTTTTCGCTCGCCGCTACTCAGGGTGTCGCGGTTGCTTTCCTTTCCTCGGGGTACTGAGATGTTTCAATTCCCCCGGTTCCCTCCTACTGCCCTATGTGTTCAGGCAGCGGTAACACTCCATGACGAGTGCTGGGTTTCCCCATTCGGACATCTGCGGATCGAGGCCTAGTAGACGGCTCCCCGCAGCTTTTCGCAGTCACTCACGTCCTTCATCGGTTCTTGGCGCCAAGGCATCCACCGTTGGCTCTTATTAGCTTGGAAAGAACAAGTTATCTTGTTCATGAGAGATCGAAATCTCTCAAAAAGATGCTCGTGCTTGCTCTGCAGTTCTCAAGGAGCCACCGACCAGCGGTGCGGCGCGCACCTCGAGAGGCGCACACAGCTCGACGCTGTGGTGTGAGGGAACAACTCCCTCAAAACGGAAGAGAAGACGGTGACGACCGAAGCACGTGTCAACGAGAGGGACCGAATCCCTGCGATCATTGATCGTTGCGACGACAGTCCACCAGTGCACCAACAGGTGTGTCTCGCACCCGGATCGAACGAAATGTCGATCATCGAGTGGAGAAGCACTCCTTAGAAAGGAGGTGATCCAGCCGCACCTTCCGGTACGGCTACCTTGTTACGACTTCACCCCAATCACCGACCCCACCTTCGACGGCTCCTTCCCTTACGGGTTAGGCCACCGGCTTCGGGTGTTGCCGACTTTCGTGGTGTGACGGGCGGTGTGTACAAGGCCCGGGAACGTATTCACCCTGGCGTGCTGATCCAGGATTACTAGCAACTCCGGCTTCATGGAGTCGAGTTGCAGACTCCAATCCGAACTGAGACCGGCTTTGTGGGATTCGCTCACCCTCGCGGGATTGCAGCCCTCTGTACCGGCCATTGTAGCGTGTTTGCAGCCCTGGGCATAAGGGGCATGATGACTTGACGTCATCCCCACCTTCCTCCGAGTTGACCCCGGCAGTCTCCTACGAGTCCCCACCATTACGTGCTGGCAACATAGGATAAGGGTTGCGCTCGTTGCGGGACTTAACCCAACATCTCACGACACGAGCTGACGACAGCCATGCACCACCTGTGTACCGCCCCGAAGGACACCCTATCTCTAGAGCTTTTCGGTACATGTCAAACCCAGGTAAGGTTCTTCGCGTTGCATCGAATTAAGCAACACGCTCCGCTGCTTGTGCGGGCCCCCGTCAATTCCTTTGAGTTTTAGTCTTGCGACCGTACTCCCCAGGCGGGGCACTTAATGCGTTAGCGACGGCGCGGATCTCGTTGGTTGAGACCCACACCTAGTGCCCAACGTTTACGGCATGGACTACCAGGGTATCTAATCCTGTTTGCTACCCATGCTTTCGCTCCTCAGCGTCAGTTACGGCCCAGAGCGGCGCCTTCGCCGCTGGTGTTCCTCATGATATCTGCGCATTTCACCGCTACACCATGAATTCCCCGCTCCCCTACCGCACTCTAGTCACAGCAGTATCGGATGGCGTCTCTGGGTTGAGCCCAGAGTTTTTACACCCGACTTACCGAACCGCCTACGAGCTCTTTACGCCCAATAAATCCGGATAACGCTTGGTGCCTACGTGTCACCGCGGCTGCTGGCACGTAGTTGGCCGCACCTTCTTCTGTAGGTACCGTCATTTTCTTCCCTACTGAAAGCGGTTTACAACCCTAGGGCCTTCATCCCGCACGCGGCGTTGCTGCATCAGGCTTTCGCCCATTGTGCAAGATTCCCCACTGCTGCCTCCCGTAGGAGTCTGGGCCGTGTCTCAGTCCCAGTGTGGCTGATCATCCTCTCAGACCAGCTACCCGTCGATGCCTTGGTGAGCCGTTACCTCTCCAACTAGCTGATAGGCCGCGAGACCCTCCCAATCCGATAAATCTTTCGGCACTCCGCCATGAAGCGGTGTGACGGCATCCGGTATTAGCAGTCGTTTCCAACTGTTATCCCAGAGATCGGGGCAGGTTTCTCACGTGTTACGCACCCGTTCGCCACTAGGTCTTCCGGAGCAAGCTCCATGGACCTCGTTCGACTTGCATGTGTTAAGCACGCCGCCAGCGTTCATCCTGAGCCAGGATCAAACTCTCCAACAAAAACGTGGCCAACTCTCCTGCTCACCGAGGTGAGCGTTTCGAGCCGGCAACGATAGTCAGCGAGCGCACCATCCGAGTCGGGAAAGACTCATGTGGACGATGCGTCCTTGCTGTGTGATCGACCCGAGGTACAAAGCTCGAGTCGACCGATAACCGTGTTGCTGCCGGCAGGGTAGCCGACAGCGAAATTGACAGACAGTTCCGAGTCCACCCGAGGGTGGGCGCGTACTGCCCGCACTGGCGTTCTGTCTTCTCTTCCGTTTTCAAGGAGCCGAAGCTCAGGCACGCACCATTGACCGGGAGATCCTTGCGGGTGTCCTGCGGTCGGCGTTGGTGCCGAGTGGCCTTTCCGGAGGGTTGAACCGCTCCGTGAGGCGGATATGAAAGATAGCAGCTCCAGTAGCGGATGCAACCCTGCTCACGAAGAAATTTCGATCAGGTGGTGCGACTTCTTGCCCTTGCGCAGCAGGAGGTACTTCCCGTGGAGCAGTTCGAGGCCCCTGAGCTGGGGGTTTTCGTCGAGCTGCCGGCCGTTGACGTAGAACGAGCGCTGCGACAACGATCGGCGGGCATCGCCGTTCGATGACGCGAGTTGCGCTTTGACGAACACCCCGATCGGATCGTCGAGCTCGGCGGCCGACATCGTCGATGTCGGGATCTCGGCAGCCAACGTCGTGAATGCTGCTTCGGACGCCCTGTTCGGATCACCACTGAAGAGCACATCGGCCGCTTCTGCCGCCGCGACCGCTCCAGGTGCCCCATGTACGAGGGCCGTCATCTCGTCGGCGAGGGCGCGCTGCGCGAATCGCAGCTGCGGCGCCTCGTCGTGTTCGGCCATGACCGCCCGGATCTGTTCGATCGGCTGCAGCGAGAACGTGAGGAGTTGTGCCCCCACCTCGTCGTCCGGCGTCTGGATCCAGTGCTGGCGGAACTGGTAGGGGCTGGTCTTGGCCGCGTCGAGCCACACCCGAGCGCCCGTGGTCTTGCCCAGTTTCGATCCGTCGGATGCGAGTTGCAGGGGCCACGAGAACGCATGTACGTGTGCAGCGCGCTTGCGGCGGATCAGATCGACCCCGGCGATGATGTTGCCCCACTGATCGGACCCGCCGATCTGAATCGTGCATCCCATGTTGTCGTGGAGCCACAAGTAGTCATTGGCCTGCAGCAGCATGTAGCTGAACTCGGTGAACGAGATGCCGTGCTCGGAGTTGACGCGCAACTTGATGCTCTCGCGGGCCAACATCTGGTTGACGGTGACGTGTTTGCCGACGTCTCGGAGGAACTCGAGGATGGTGATGGGCTGCGTCCAATCACGATTGTCGACCAGTTCGCCGCGCCCGGGCTCGATGTCGATGATCCGGCCGAGCTGCTCCTTGATCGCCGCCACGTTGTGGTTCAAGGTGTCGTCGTCGAGCAGATTGCGTTCGTCGGATCGGCCACTCGGATCGCCGACCATCCCCGTTGCGCCGCCGGCGAGGGCGATCGGGCGATGCCCGGCGTCCTGGAACCGTCGCAGCATGATGAGCCCGATCAGATTGCCGACATGGAGACTGTCGGCCGTGGGGTCGCAGCCGTAGTAGATCGCCACCGGGCCGCCGGCGACCGCATCACGCAGTGCGTCACGGTCGGTCGAGTCGTGGATGAGGTTTCGGGCCTCGAGTTCGGCGATGAGGTCGGTACCAGCCATACGGCACGCAAGGGTACTGTCGAGCCGTGCCCGACCCGGTTGTCGATTCGAACCTCGACGTCGAAATGGCGCGACACTTCGCCGCCTCGGCCACCACATCGCTCCCCCGGGCCCCGCTGTACGCCGCGTTGTCGGCCGGGATCTCACGCGACCCTGATCTGTACCGCCTCCTGCTCCACGCGCCACCCCCGCAACGACTCCCCGTCCTGCTGTTCGCCTGCGTCCACGACCTGCTCCTCGACGACCCTCATCAGGAGCTCGCACGCTGGTATCCGAACCTGACCCCATCGCCACTGCCACCTGACGACCGGTCGCTGATGCCGACGTTCAAGCGCTTCGTCCAGTCGCACACCGACCGCCTGCGGAAGCTCCTGGCCACCCGCACGACGCAGACGAACGAGGTCGGACGCTGTGCGATCTTCCTCCCGGCGTTCGGCATCCTCGCCGACGAGGTCGGACCGCTCGGTCACCTCGACGTGGGCGCCAGCGGCGGGTTGAACCTGCTGGCCGACCACTACGAGTACCACTACGAGTCGCAGGACGGCGTCGTCGCCACGGTGGGAGGGCCATCATCGGTCGTACTGCACGCTGCCACGACGGGAGCGCTCCCCGTGCCCGCCGCCATGCCCGTGATCGTCGATCGATGCGGCGTCGATCAACGACCGATCGACGTGACCGACGACGACGAAGCGCATTGGCTGGAGGCCTGCGTGTGGCCCGACCAGCCCGATCGCTTCCATCGACTGGTGGCGGCGATCGAGATCGCCCGACGATCGCCACCCGAGATCCTCGCCGCTGACGCGACTGCGTCGCTGGCACCAGCGATCGAGCGGCTCGGTTCGGCGGCCCATCCTGTCGTCACGAATTCCTGGGTCCTCAACTACCTCACGTCGGACGCTCGAGTCGTCTACCTTGCGGAACTGGAGCGAATCGGCGCAGAACGCGATCTCTCGTGGGTGTACGCCGAAGCGCCGGCACTGATTCCCGAACTCCCCACCGGGCCCGATCCCACCGACCCGCACCGCACCGTGCTCTCGATGGCGCGTTGGCGTCGCGGTCAGCGCACCGTCGAACACCTGGCGACCTGCCACCCCCACGGCTTCTGGATTCACTGGCGCTGACGTCCGAGCGGAGAACGGAAGCGCCACGGGGTATCGACGGCCTTGGTGATGCCGATGCGGGGGCCGACGATCGGGTCGGGTGGCGGCGGCGTGCCGTCGTCGAGGATGCGAATCGGCGACGAGGCGTCGACGACGGTGGCGCCGTTGTCGGAGAGGGTGAGGCCGAGAGCCTCGCAGAGCTTTCCCGGACCGTTGGCGAGTTCACGATCGCGCCGTCCGGATCGTCGCGAGCGGATCACGTCGAGGCCCGGAGACCGGCGTCACCGCGCGCAGCAGCACGGCTTGCCCGTCGCCGTCGTCTCCGGTCACGACGTTCGCGCAGACATGCACGCCGTAGCTGAGGTAGACGTACAGGCGGCCCGGCGGGCCGAACATCACCGCGTTACGAGCCGTCGAACCGTTGAACGAATGGCTCGCCGCGTCGCCGCGCAGGTAGGCCTCGGTCTCGACGATCCGACCGCTGACACGCGTGCCGTGGCGCTCGACCACGAGCAGCTTTCCGAGAAGGTCGCGAGCGACCTCAGGGGCCTCGCGGGCGAACCACTCCGCGGACAGCGGCGTGAGGCTCAGAGGCCCAGTCGCTCCGCGTCACGGGCCATCATCGCCCGGTACGAGTCGATCTGCAGCGGCAACGCCTCCGGGCCGGCAGCACCTCGTGATGTACGCATCCGCACCCCGACGCCGGGCCCGACCAACGCCGCCGCGTCCGGGCCGAGCAACGGATCGGCGGCGACCAGTTCACGCAACGAGCCATCCCCCGCAAGCGTCGCTCTCACATGTGCACCAACGATGGCGTGGGCGTCACGGAACGGTGTGCCGGCACGAACCAGGTACTCCGCGAGGTCGGTCGCCGCCGTGGTCTCCTCGTCGGCAGCTGCCTGCATCCGCTCCGGGACGAACGTCGCAGTGGCGATCATGCCAGTGAGCGCAGCAACGGCGAGTGTCACCTGCTCGACCGAGTCGAACAGCGGCTCCTTGTCCTCCTGGAGGTCGCGGTTGTATGCCAGTGGGAGGCCCTTGAGCGTCGCCAGGAGCCCGGTCAGGTTGCCGATGAGACGGCCGCTCTTGCCCCGGGCGAGTTCGGCGATGTCGGGGTTCTTCTTCTGCGGCAACATCGACGAGCCGGTCGCGTACCCGTCATCGAGCTTGGCGAAACCGAACTCACCCGAGGTCCACAGCACCCATTCCTCGCCGATGCGCGACAGGTGGATGCCGACGAGCGCCAGGTCGAACACGGCCTCGGCGACGAAATCGCGATCACTGACGGCGTCGAGGCTGTTGTCGAACACGCCTGCGAATCCCAGGTCGGCGGCGTTGCCGACGGGGTCGATCGGCAGGGACGAACCGGCCAGCGCGCCGGCCCCGAGCGGCGACACGTCGAGGCGGTCGCGGGTGGCCAACAGGCGATCGACGTCGCGCGCCAACGCCCACCCGTGAGCGAGCAGATGGTGCGCGAGCAGCACCGGTTGCGCCCGCTGGAGGTGCGTGTAGCCCGGAAGGTAGACGTGGCCGGCCGTCTCGGCGCGCTGCAACAGCACGGTCTGAAGGTCGTGGATCGATCGGGCGACGGCGAGCAGCTCCCGCTTGCACCACAGACGCAGATCGGTGGCCACCTGGTCGTTGCGGCTGCGGGCGGTATGGAGCTTCCCGCCCGCCGGCCCGGCGATTTCGGTGACACGACGCTCGACAGCGGTGTGGATGTCTTCGTCGCTCTCCACGTACACGAAGGTGTCCGATTCCATCTCGCGGATGACCTGATCGAGCGCGCCCAGGACGGAATCACGCTCGGCCGCAGTGAGGAGACCGACACGTTCGAGCCCGCGCACGTGAGCCGCCGACCCCGCGATGTCGTCGCGCCACATCGCGCGATCGAACGGCAGGCTCACCGTGTACGCCATCAAGGCTTCGGCCGGCCCACCAGCGAAGCGGCCGTGCCAGAGGGTCTTGCCACCGTCGTGCGCATCGTTGGGCTGCTCGGTCATGTCAATCCAGTCCTGCGAGATCGCGGAGATGCGACGCGAGCGTGGCGCCGTCAGTCGACGCCGACACGCACATCAAGGTGTCGTCGCCGGCGACCGTCCCGAGCAGGCCGTCCACCCGGCTGCGATCGAGCGCGGAGGCCACCACATGAGCGCAGCCAGGAGGTGTCCGCAGGATCACGAGGTTGCCCGAACAGGCGACGTCGGCCACCCACTCCCCCATCACCCGGCGCAGCTGGTCGACCGGTGCGCGCCGATCGGGCGCGAACTCGGGGATCGCATAGACCGTGTTCCCACTCGGGACACGCACCTTGATCGCTCCGATGTCATCGAGATCGCGAGACACCGTTGCCTGTGTTGCGTCGATGCCGTGCTCGGCCAGCAACTCGATCAACTGCGGTTGGCTCGTGACCTCGTGTTCGCCGATCAGTCGGCTGATCGTTGCCTGTCGCTGCACTTTGCTCATCGGGGTCTCCGACTCATGTGTTCTGTGGATCCTGCGGCGTCGGGTGGGCTCGCACACCGCAGAGGAACGCCATGGCGCCCCGAGCTGCGTGCAGGCGGTTGTGCCCCTGCTGGAAGACCACCGACCGTGGACCGTCGATCACGTCGGCAGCCACCTCGACGCCGCGATAAGCCGGCAGGCAGTGCATGAACACCGCCCGCGCGTCGGCCAAGGCCATCATGTCGGCGTCGACCATGTAGCCCTCGAACTGTTGGAGCCGTTCCTGCTTCTCGGCTTCCTGGCCCATCGACACCCACGTATCGGTATGCACTGCATGGGCGCCCTCGACGGCCTCGGCCGGGCGGGTCGACTGCTCGACCGACGCAGCCCCGAGCAGACTGAACCGTTCCAGTTCCACGAGCGGTGCGTCGAATCCGTGCGGACACGCGAAGCGCAGGTGCATGCCGAGCAGTGCCGAGATCTCCGCAAGCGATCGAGCAACGTTGTTGAAGTCGCCGACATAGGCAACGGTCTTGCCGGCCAGTTCGCCGAGGCACTGCTGCATCGTGAGCGCATCGGCGAACGCCTGCAGTGGGTGGGAATGATCGGACAACATGTTGACGACCGGCACGTCGACGACCGCAGCCATGCGGGTGACGGTCAGATGATCGAAGACGCGGGCAGCAATGAGTGCGTGGTAACCCTCCAAGATCCGTGCGATGTCCTCGACGGGCTCACGGGTGTCGAAGCCAACCTCCTCCCCGCGGGTGTAGACGGGATGCCCGCCGAGCTGCGTGACAGCGATCTCCATCGAGTGCCGGGTTCGATTCGACGGCTTCTCGAAGATCAGCGCCGCGCCATGGCCTGCCAGTGGCCGGTCGAGCGAATAGACCGGCTGCTGTGCAAGGGCGAGAATCTCGCGAACCTCGTGCGGGGTGAAGTCGGTGACGTCGAGAAGATGACGGGTCACGAACTCGCTCCGTTCGCAGCGAGCGAGGCAGCGATCAGGGCGACTGCTTCGTCGATCTCGGCATCGGTGACGGTGATCGGGGGCACGAGTCGCAACGTGGTCGCCGTGACCGCGTTGACGATCAGACCCCGGTCGAGCAGGTCGTTGTACACGGCTTTGGCGTCGATCCCCTCGGCCAACTCCACACCGAGCATCAGGCCGCGTCCTCTGACGTCGACGACACCGGGAACGACTCGCAATGCATCGACGATCCGTTGGCCCTGACGGCGAGCGACGGCGGGCGCATCGATACGCTGCATCTCGTCGATCACGGCATTGACAGCAGCCGTGGCGATCGCCGTACCCGAGTAGGTGCTCCCGTGGTCGCCGGGTTGAAAGACCGCTGCGACGTCGACCCGGGCCCAGCAGGCACCAACGGGCATGCCGTTGCCCATCGCCTTCGCGAGCGTCACCACGTCAGGGCTCACGCCGGCGTGCTCGAAGCCGAACCACCGGCCGGTGCGCGCAAACCCTGTCTGGATCTCGTCGACCATCATCAGCGCGCCGGTCTCGTCGCAGATCTGCCGAATGCCCTCCAGATACTCCGTCGTGGCCGGGTGGACGCCACCCTCCCCCAGGATCGGTTCGATCAGGACCGCAGCAACCGAGCCGTCGACCGCTTGACGCATCGCGTCGAGGTCGCCCCAAGCGACATGTCGGAAACCCTCGGGCATCGGCGCAAACGGCTCGTGCTTGGCCGGCTGGCCGGTGGCCGCGAGCGTCGCGAGCGTGCGACCGTGGAAGCTGCCGAGCGCGCTCACGATGGTGTGGCGCCCGCGCCCGCCGTGCTTGCGGGCCAGCTTGATGGCGCATTCGTTCGACTCGGCGCCGGAGTTCGTGAAGAAGATCTGGCCCCGGTGACCAGTCGCCTCGAGCAGGAGGTCGTTGATCTTCACCGCCGCTTCCGTGGCGACCGGATTGGCGAAGAAGTTCGACACGTGCAGGAGTCGGTCGAGCTGATCGCCGACGGCCTCCGCAACGGCGGGGTTGGAGTGCCCGAGCGACACGACGGCGATCCCGGCGAGGAAATCGAGATACCGCTTGCCCTCCGAGTCCCACAGCTCGGTCCCGCGACCGCGCTCGAACATGATCGCCGGCGGGCCGAACACCGGCATGAAGGGACAGTTCGCCATCGGTGCGTGTTCGAAAGCGTGCGAATTCATCAGGGTGTCTCCCGTTCGTTC
Source organism: Ilumatobacteraceae bacterium (assembly GCA_963716235.1). Lineage (GTDB taxonomy): Bacteria > Actinomycetota > Acidimicrobiia > Acidimicrobiales > Ilumatobacteraceae > Sva-07. Next base: position 45,420 of record CAVQTE010000009.1, read on the forward strand.
ATGATCATGGTGCCGATACCCGCATCGGTGAAGATCTCGAGCAGCAACACGTGGGCGATTCGGCCGTCGAGGATGTGGGCTCGGTGTACGCCGTGGCGCACCGCGTGGGTGCAGCTGGCGACCTTCGGAATCATGCCGCCGGCGATCACGCCATCGACGACGAGTTGGTCGAGTTCGTCGGCGGTCACCTGGCGGATCAGGCTGGCGGCGTCGGCGACATCGCTCCGGAGACCCTCGATGTCGGTGAGGTACACCAGTTTTTCGGCGCCGAGTGCCTCGGCGATCGCGCCGGCGACCGTGTCGGCGTTGATGTTGTAGGCCTGGCCGGTCTCGTCGCTGCCGATGGTTGCGATCACGGGGATGAACTCGTCGTCGATGAGGCCGTGGATCACCTCGGGGTTGATCGCGGTGACGTCGCCGACGAAGCCGAGCTTGGGGTCGCGTGCCGTCGCCCGGATGAGGCCGGCATCGACACCGCTGATACCCACGGCGAATCGTCCGTGGACGTTGATCGCTGCGACGAGCTGCGGGTTCACCTGGCCCTTGAGGACCATCCGGGCGATGTCGACCGTCTCGGCATCGGTCACGCGGAGGCCGTCGACGAATTCGGGCTTCTTCCCCAGCCGCTCCATCAGCTCCGAGATCTGAGGACCGCCGCCGTGCACGACGATCGGACGCATGCCGACCAACCGCATCAGGACGATGTCCTCGGCGAACAGACTCAACGCATCGTGGTCGGATGTCCCGGCGAGCGCGTTGCCCCCGTACTTCACCACGACGGTCTTGCCGGCGAACCGGCGGATGTACGGCAGCGCCTCGACGAGGACGGATGCCTTGAGCGAGGCGGCTTCGATCACGTTGTTCCCATCGTCATGGTGTTCCCGTCATGGTGCGAGTCCGATCGTCGAGAGCCCGGCCGTCTCGTCGATGCCGAGGGCGACATTGGCCGCCTGCACGGCGCCACCGGAAGCGCCCTTGGTCAGGTTGTCGATGGCGCACATGGCGATCACCGTGTTGGTCCGCTCGTCCCACCGGGCCGACACGTGGGCGGCGTTCGAGCCGAGCACCGACTTGGTGGCGGGCGGAGCGTCGAGGACGGCGACGAAGGGCTCGTCGGCATAGAAGGCGTGCATCGCGTCGGTCACGGCGGCGTCGCTGCAGCCCGGTGCACCGGACGCCGCGCACGTCGCGAGCAGACCGCGGCTCATGGGGACGAGATGCGGCGTGAAGATCAGCCTGGCACCGATCTGCTGTTCCATCTCGGGCGTGTGTCGGTGCGACAGAAGGCCGTAGGGGACGACATTGGAGTCGATGTTGGTGAACACGTTGGTGTCGGTCGGCGCACGGCCGGCGCCGGTGATGCCCGTCAGTGTGTTGACCACCACGCCCGTTGTCTCGATCAGGCCGGCATCGACAAGTGGACGCAGTGCGAGCGTGGCGGCAGTGACATGACAGCCGGGTGTGGCAACGAGCCGGGCGCCCTTCAGATCGCTGCGATGCAATTCCGGCAACCCGAACACGGCCTCGGCCAGCAGTTCGAGTTGCGTGTGTTCGAACCCGTAGAACGCCGGATAAGCGGCAGGATCCTTCAGCCGGAACGCCGCCGAGAGATCGACGACACAGCCCACGTGGCCGACCAGCGACGGCGCGAGGTCCATGGAAGCGCCGTGCGGGAGGCCGAGGAAGACCAGATCGAGCCCAGCCACGACACCGGGGTCGAACTCGCTGAACACGAGGTCGGGGTAGGCAACTTCGAGCGATGGGTACAGATCGGCCGCGCGGCGCCCGGCCATCGAGTCGCCCGTCGCCACCCGGATGTCGAAATCGGGATGCTGCGCGGCCAGTCGCAACAACTCGGCGCCGGTGAACCCCGATGCCCCGACGATCCCGACGGCGATGCTGGCTCCCGACATCTGCATGAACATACACGTGATCGCATGATCATGCAACCATCACCCGAGAAGAATGGGCCGCGGGGTCTGACTACCCTTTGTCTCGTTCGGGCGTCTCATTCGGGCGTCTCATTCGGGCAGACTGGGGAGATGATCCCGGGCTGGCCACCGACCAAGGGGCGCCTCCTGGTGGCAACGCCGCCGCTGGAGGACGCAAATTTCGATCGCACCGTCATCTTCATGTTGGAACACCACGACGACGGAGCGATCGGGGTGGTCATCAACCGGCCGAGCTACGAAGCATTGGACGAACCACTCGACCGATGGATCGATCTGCAATCCGCACCGTCGTCGGTGTTCAGCGGCGGACCGGTCGAGGAATCCGCACTGATCGCGCTTGCGGAGACGACGTCGGTGCTCTCCGACAACGGCGAGTACCTCTCCCCCATCGTCGGCACGATTGCGTCGGCCGACCTCACCGCCGATCCGGCCCTGGTGGCCGCCGAAGTGAAGGGCGTGCGGGTGTTCAGGGGGTATGCCGGCTGGGGTCCCGGCCAACTGGAGGGCGAGATCGAAGCGGGCGCCTGGCTGGTCCTCGATTCCGAGCCGGGTGACGTGTTCTCCAGCGACCCCGATGAACTCTGGCGGACGGTCCTGCGCCGCCAGCCGGGACGACTGGCCTGGTTGGCGAACGCGCCGGACGACCTGAGCTCGAACTGAACCGACATGTCCGACTGGGTGCGCCCGATCGTGCACTTCGAGATCCTCGCCCGTGATCCCGACGTGCAACGCACGTTCTACGCCGCGTTGTTCAACTGGCCGATCGGTGATGGTCCGATCATGAACATCCCGAGTGGGCTCGGCGGCCCGGAGCCGGGCCCGGCCGGACACATGCGTCAGAGCGATCGAGGCGGATTCGCCCTGTACATCCAGGTTCGCGACCTCGTCGAGTCGTTGGACCGTGTACCGAGTCTCGGGGGAACGGTCGTGTCGCAGCCGTTCGACGTGCCCGGCGGACCGACGATCGCTGCGATCGAGGATCCGGAGGGCAACGCCCTCGTGCTGGTCCAGCAGTAGGTCAGTCGACGCCCTCGAAGCGCTCGATCGCGATGCTGTCGCGGTCGAGCAACGCCATGAACTCGACGCCGATCGGCGACACGTCGAGCGCCGTCTCGAGCTGCGGCTGCTGCCTCGGCGCTCGCCCAGACCTGGAGGACGAGCCAGCGATCGCCGTGACGACCGAGTGTTCGACGAAGCAACCCCGCCTGGTGATATGCGAACCCGACCTGGACCCGTTCGTCGACGGCGCGGAACATCGACTCGTCGACGCCGGCCGCGAGCCGAAACGTCATGATCTCGATCACGATGAGCACGCTACGGTCCGGCGATGGACGACTGGTGGATCGAGCCGATGCGACGGGCCTTCGGTGGGCGCTCCGTCGTACTCGCTGGAGCCATGGGCGCGTCGTGGACCGAGCACATCGACCTGCTGCGGTCGGTCGGCGTGACGAAGCTGCTGGTGGTTGCAACGGAGGGCCGAGGCGCCGGGCCGCAGCCCGATGTCCCGACCGTGGTCGTCGAGCCACCCGACGGCCTGTCCGAGATGGAACGGATCCACTTCGCCGACCGAACACTTGCCGACCCGACACCGGACATGATCGACGCCGTCGACCGGTTCGACCCTCGCCGCGAGGCGATCGTGATCGGCACGTTCCTCGCGACCGCCGTCGAGCTGGCGGGTCGCCCCTTCGTTGCCCATCGGCGACCGGAGTGGGTCGCTCTGGAGGACAAGGTGGTCATCGACGCGTTCTGGGACCGAGCGGGCATCGAACGCCAACCTTCGGTCGTCGTGGCGCTGAACGATGCCACCGAAGCCGCCGTCTCGATCGATCGAGGCGCCGGCACCGTCTGGGCGGCGGACGCCCGCGACGGATTCCACGGCGGCGCCCACCAGACCTACCGGGTGACCGACGACAGGACGCGAGATCGTACGCTCGACAGGCTGCAGGCGATGTGCGACACGGTCAGGGTGATGCCCTTCCTCGAGGGCATCCCGTGCTCGATCCACGGCATCGTGCTGCCCGATGGGGTGGCCGTGCTGCGCCCGGTCGAGATGGTGACGCTACGACGCGATGACGCCTTCGTGTACGCCGGCTGTGCGACCTACTGGGACCCCGCGCCGTCGGTTCGCGAGCAGATGCGGTCCATCGCTCGGCTGGCCGGTGACCAGCTGGCCCGCGAGGTCGGCTTCCGCGGCACGTTCACCGTCGACGGCGTCGTCGCAGCGGATGGCTTCTGGCCCACCGAGCTGAATCCTCGGTTCGGCGCGGGGATCATGACCATCGCCAGGGGTGCAGGGATGCCGATGGTGCTCGTGAACGACCTGATCGTCGCGGGCCATGCCATCGGCCGCACGGCAGTCGAACTCGAGGCCGATGTCGTCGCTCACGGCGATGCCCGCCGCGGCGGCGGTACCTGGATGGGGAGCCTCGACCACGACCTGGAGGTGATCGGCCGACCGGTCACCCGGAACCAGGACGACACGTGGTCGTGGGCGGAACCCGACGACGAGATCGCTGGAAGGGTGACCGCCGGTGGCGGGTTCATCCGCTGCCTCTACGAGCCGTCGACAACACCCGTGGGCCCGTCGACCGGACCCTGGGCCGCTGCCTTCTGGGACTTCGTCGCCCGGGAGTGCGCAGTCGGCACCGGTGGCCTCACCCCCGCGCTCGAACAGGGGCCTGACCCCTGATGCAAGGCCGCGTCGTTCGACCTGCGCGAATGGCGCGAGGATTCCAGCATGACGACCTCACCGCTGCTGCCCGGCCGACTGGGCACCCCGAACCTCGAACTCCGCGACGATCCTCGCGCTGACCCGCGGATGCTCGCGGCGATGGCGCCGATCGGGCTCGACGGAACTCCACCACCTTCACCGGTCACCGCCGACAGTCCCCTCGACGAGATCCTCGAGAACTGCCTGCTGGCCGAGGCCGGGTTCCAGATGGCCTTCGGCATGATCAACCAGCCATCGACAACACCGGGTGTGTCGTCGAGCATCGAGACCATCACCGGTGTCGACGGCAACGACATCACCCTGTACATACATCGCCCCGACGGCGCCGACGGTCCCCTGCCCTGCGTGCTCCACACCCACGGCGGTGGCATGGCGATCCTCCAGGCGTCCGATCCGGGCTACGCCAGATGGCGCGATGAGCTCGCGGCGACCGGGCTCGTCGTGGTGGGCGTCGAGTTCCGCAACGCCGCAGGGGTCCTCGGCCCGCACCCGTTCCCCGCAGGACTGAACGACTGCGCGAGCGCGGCGCAATGGGTGATCGCGAATCGGGAGGCACTGGGCGTGTCGACGGTGATCATCTCCGGCGAGTCCGGGGGTGGGAATCTGTCGATCGCTACCGCGCTCAAGGCGAATCGGGACGGCTGGATCGGCGGGATCGGCGGGGTGTACGCGCAGTGCCCCTACATCTCAGGAGGTTACGGAGATCCGCCTGTCGAGCTCACCTCGCTCTTCGAGAACGACAAGTACTTCCTCGACGTCGAGAACATGGGCGCCATGGCCAAGACATACGACCCCGACGGCACCAATGCGACGAATCCACTCGCCTGGCCGATGCACGCCGCCGCGAATGATCTCGAGGGTCTACCGCCGCACGTCATCTCGGTGAATCAGCTCGATCCGTTGCGCGATGAGGGCCTCGTCTACTTCCGCAAGCTGCTCGACGCCGGTGTCAGCGCCGTCAGCCGCACGGTGAACGGCACGTGCCATGCCGGTGACTGCCTGTTCGCCGACGCGATGCCGGACGTGTTCGAGGCGACGATCCGCGACATCAAGGGGTTCGCCGACTCGCTCTGAGCCGAAGGGGCCGTCTCAGCTGCGCAGCTGGGCACCGAGCTTGGTTGCCGCGGCTTCGACACCGCGTCGGACGTCGGCGATGTCGGCATCGGTGAGGCTGCGATCCGGCGCCTGCAGACGGACGCGATACGCAAGCGACCGAGTGCCCTCGGCAGCGCGCTCGCCCCGGTAGATGTCGAACAGGTCGACGTCGACGAGCAGGTTGCCGGCACCCTGACGCACGACCTTCTCGACACGTTCCGCGGGGATGTCGTCAGGCACGACGAACGACAGGTCGAGATCACTCGACGGGTACCGGCTGGTCGGCTTCCACTGGGTCGGCTTGGGTTCGCGATCGAGGATCTGATCGAGGTCGAGTTCGAGGATCGCCACCCGTTCGGTCACCTCGAACGCCTCGAGCACATCGGGCGCCACCTCACCGACGGCGCCGAGCGGATCCCGCCCCGCTTGCAGCGTCGCCGAACGTGTGGCGTGCAGACCGGCGGGCACCTTCGACTGGTCGAGTCGGGCCCCGGTGCCGAGCGCTGCGGCGAGTTCGCGCCACACCGCGACGGCCGCTGGTGCGTCAGCCCCGGCCAGTACCACGGTCAGCGCCTCGTACTCGCCCGGCAGTTCTCCCTCGGCGGGCGGGTACACATGACCGATCTCGAACAGCGCCACGCCGGGACGGCGATGCGACTCGTTGTAGGCGATCGCCCGGAGCAGGCCGGGCCGCAACGAAGTGCGCAACACGCTCTCCTCGGTGACCAGCGGGTTCGTGATTCGCAGCGCCTCCGCCGGCAGGCCGGCCTTCGCCAGAGTGTCGGGGGCCAGGAACGGGTTGGGCATGGCCTCGGAGATGCCGAGTCCGAGCAACACCTCGCGGGCGCGGCGACGCCGGTGTTGGCGAACGCTCAGCTCGCCGTGGACGACCGACTTGGGCACGGTCTTGCCGAGACGGTCGTAGCCGTGATGCCGGGCGACTTCCTCGATGACGTCGACCTCCTCGGTCGAGTCGGGCCGCCAGCTGGGGAGTACGACCGAGCGGGTGTCACCGGCGCCCGACACGGTGTAGCCGATGGGATCGAGCAGCGGCGGCAGGTCGTCGGCCGCACAGATCGGTACCGAGGATCCGGTTCACGGCACTGATGCGGACGTCGACGCTGCGGTGCTCGGCGGGGAGGTGCTCGGACCGGGCGTCGACGGCGCCGGCATGCACGACCAGTGCAGAGCACGTCTCGGACAGCAACTCGACGAACCGGGCGATCGCTGTCGGCATGCCGTAGGGGTCGACGCCTCGCTCGAAGCGCGCCGACGCTTCGGAGCGCAGGTTCGTGCGGGCAACGGACTGGCCGATGCCGACCGGCGAGAACCAGGCCATCTCCAGGGCCACCGTCGTCGTCGAGTCGTCGATCTCGGTCTCGAGGCCACCCATGATTCCGCCGAGGCCGATCGGGACGTCGTTGGCATCACAGATGAAGAGGTCGTCGGCCGTGAACGTCCGCTCCTCGCCGTCGAGCGTGGTGAGCGGCTCACCGTCGGCAGCCAGGCGAACGCGGAAGCCGCCCCCGCCGAGCGCGTCGAGGTCGTACGCGTGATTCGGTTGGTTGAGTTCCAGCATCACGTAGTTACTGACGTCGACCACGTTGCTGATGGGTCGCATGCCGGCCGCAGTGAGCCGCCGAGCCATCCACTCGGCTGACGGCTTCACCTCGATACCGGAGATCACGGTCGACGTGAATCGGCCACAGCGATCACCGGCGACGATCTCGACGGGTGCGACGCGCTCGTCGCCCGTCACAGTCAGACCTGGCGTGGGCGGACGGAACTCGACACCGAGTTTGGCGGCGAGGTCGCGGGCGATGCCCACGTAGCCCCAACAGTCGGGACGATTGCGCGTGACGTCGGCGTCGATCAGCACGTCGAGCGTGAGCCCGAGCGCCTCGCCGTACGGCCGACCGAGGGCGACGTCGGACGGCAGGATTCGGATCCCCGAGTGGTCGTCGCCGAGGCCGAGTTCGCTCGCCGAGCACAACATGCCCTCGGAGTCGATGCCGAGGATTCCGCGCCGTTCGATGGTCATGCCATTCGGCATGGTGGTGCCGAGCGTGGCGAGTGGGACGACGTCGCCGATGGCCATGTTGAAAGCGCCGCACCACACGTGGCGCTCGGTGCCGTCGCCGGTGTCGACGTACACGCGCTGGACCTTGGCCGCGTCGGGGTGCTGCACCAGACGCAGGACCCGCGCCGTCACGATGCCGGGCACGGTCTGGCCGACCGTGGTGACCGAGTCGACCTCGAGGCCGAGCGAAGTCAGCGCCTCGGCGACGCGCTGGACCGCAACGGGATCGGTCGGGTCACCGAAGTCGCCGAAGTCGTTGAGCCAGGACAGGAGGATCTTCACGAGAACTGCTCCATGAATCGGATGTCGTTGGTGTACATGTCGCGGATGTCTTCGACGCCATGCCGTTCCTTGGCCATGCGGTCGATGCCGAAGCCGAATGCGAATCCACTCCACTCCTCGGGGTCGAGTCCGCCGGCACGCAAGACGTTCGGGTGCACCATCCCGCAGCCTCCGAGCTCGATCCAGCTGCCGTCGGGCCGCTGGATGTCGAATTCGGCCGATGGCTCGGTGAACGGGAAGTAGCTCGGACGAAGACGAGACGTGAAGTCTGCACCGAAGAACGCCTTGGTGAATGCCTCGATCGTGCCGGCGAGATCGGCCATCGTGATGTCACGGTCGATCACCAGGCCTTCGATCTGATGGAAGACCGGCATGTGCGTGGCGTCGGGGGTGTCGCGCCGGAACACCCGGCCCGGAGCGACGATGTAGATGGGCGGCACGGACTCGAGCATCGTGCGGATCTGCACGGGCGACGTGTGGGTCCGCAGGAGCGTGGTCCCGGACTTCCCGTCGGGCGTCACGTGGTCGACGAACAGCGTGTCGAACTCGCCTCGGGCCGGATGCCCCACACCCATGTTGAGTGCCTCGAAGTTGTGCCAGTCGGTCTCGACCTCTGGCCCTTCGGCGACCTGGAAGCCGAGCCCGATGAAGACGTCTTCGAGCCGTTCCCACGCCTGGGTGACGAGATGTGCGTGGCCCCGGGTCGGTTTGCCGACGTACTCCGTCAGATCGAGCCGTTCGGCCTCGACGCGAGCGGACAGTGCTTCGACGGACAGGGCTGCGCGACGGTTGTCGAGCGCCGACGAGACCATCGCCATGGCGTCGTTGATCGCCTGGCCGGCGGCCTTCTTCTCGTCGATCGATTCGAGTTGGCCGAGTCGGGTCTTGAGTTGGGCGAGATTGCCCTTCTTGCCGAGCAGGCGGGTGCTGAGCGCGGCGACGTCGTCGAGGGTGGCGGCGCCTTCGATGTCGGCGAGGGCCGCTTCGCGAGCGGCGGTGATGTCAGTGAGCACGTGGACCTTTCAAGAGCATGGGCGTCGGACGGTGATGGCCCCGGACGAACTCAGGAGACGGCACAGGAGCAGATGGTCGTGTGGTCGATCCCCCGGTTCACCCGGGGCACGAAAATCGCTGCGACTGCGGCTGCACAGCCACGGAGGATACTCCGCCCGGGCCATCAGCCCCTACCGGTTACTGTTCGTCTGCGTACACGATGTGTCGGACACATCGTGTACGCCCGAGGAGGTACCTGAGATGTCCACCGTTCCGCCGTCGACCCCACCACCGCCACCGCCACCGGGGCCCTTTGCCCCACCGCCGGGCGCCGTACCTGCGCAGCAGCCGTATCCGGCGCGATTGCAGATCGACTACCCCGAGCAGCTGAACCGCGTGACCACGGCGTTTCGGATCATTCTGGTCATCCCGATCGCGATCGTGCTGAGCATCCTGACCGGCGGCAATACCAACACGTTCGAAGACGACAATGGGGAATGGGTCACCACGACCGGCTCGAGCATTCTCGGCGCACTGTTCTTCACGACGCTGCTGCTCATCCTGTTCCGCCAGCGATATCCCAAGTGGTGGTTCGACTTCGCGTTGGAACTCAACCGGTTCTCGGCTCGGGTGGGCGCCTACTTCGCCCTCCTGACCGACCAGTACCCGTCGACGGTCGAGGAACAGACCGTCCACCTCGAGTTCGACTACCCCGACAACGTCGAGCGTGACCTCAACCGCTGGCTCCCGCTCGTGAAGTGGTTCCTCGTCATTCCACACTTCATCATCTTGTTCTTCCTGGGGATCGGCGCGTTCTTCGCCGTGGTCATCGCCTGGTTCGCGATCTTGTTCACCGGCAGGTATCCGAAGGGCCTGTTCGACTACGTCGTGGGCGTGGGCCGCTGGGCGGTTCGTGTGTACGCCTATGCGTTCCTGCTCATCACCGACCGCTACCCACCGTTCGCGCTCGACTGACGGTTCGATGGCCATCCGCCTCGATCACACGATCATTCCCGCCCGCGACGGCGAGGTGGCCGCCAGATGGTTCGCTGACCTGTTCGGGCTCGCTGCGCCGATTCCCTTCAGCGTGTTCTGGCAGGTGACGACGGCAAACGGGGTCGACCTGGACTTCGACACGTACGGTGCCGACGGAGCCTTCACCACCGGGCATTACGCATTCCTGGTCGACGAAGCCGAGTTCGATGCCATCCTCGAACGAATCCGAGCGAGCGGGGTCGACTACTGGGGCGATCCCGGCCGGCGGGACGTCGGCACCATCAACCGCCACGATGGTGGTCGCGGGGTGTACTTCCCGAGCCCCGACGACCACCTCTTCGAGATCCTGACGGTTCCCTACGGCGGCGTTGCGAAGCCGGGCTGATCAGTCCACCCGGGGAATCCCAGGGGTGCCCTGGTGGAAGGCCGAGTGCCACGCGCTGTCGGCTCGGGGAGCAACACCGGCACGCCTACGATCGGGGCGATGGCGCGAACGCATCTCACGGTGGGTCACGACGTCGTCATTCCACAGTTCGTCGGTCGACCGGAGTTCATCGAGCAGCTCGACCAGCTGGCATCGGGCGTCGGGGCACGGTTCGTCGAGATCGCGCTGGTCGTCGACAGACAGGATGCCGTCGACGCATTCGCCGAACGCCGGGTCGCGCCGCACGGTCGGTCGCACCACCGCCGCGCTCGTCGATCGTTCCAAGTTGGATGACCCCGTCGGTGAGATGTGGGACCGCTACAACCGACCACTCGCGACCCGATCCGACGCCTACCGGGTCCAGGTACGACGCGGCGACATCGACGGCACCGTCGCTGACATCGAGCGAGTGCTCTGACAGGTCCAGGGGCATCTCGTCGAGGTCGACCAACTCTGATGCTCCTATGTCAAGGCGGTGGCGAGATCCTGGACGAGGAGGCGATGGAAGCGGCGGGCGAGTGCGCGTTTGAGGCACCGCCAGATCTCGCGTTGTGATCGTCCTTCTTCGGTGCGTCGGGCGATGTAGGCACGTGTTTCTTTGCAGCGCGACGAGCGGATCAACACGGCAATGTGCAGCGCGGAGTTGGCGTTGCGGTTGCCGCCCCGGTTGATCCGGTGGCGTGTGTGTTTGCCTGATGACGCATCGACTGGGCTGGTGCCGCAGAGCGCAGCGAAGGACCCCTCGCTGCGGAGCCGTTCAGGGTTCTGGCCGGCGGCGATCACGAGTTGGGCGGCGTTCATCGTCGAGATCCCGATCTCGGCGAGCAGCGACGGCACCAACTCTTCGAGCAGGACACGGATCTGTTGCTCAGCCTCTTTGGCTTCGGCATCGAGTGCCATCCAGCGCTGCGCCAGCCGGCGGATAGCGACGCGAGTGGCCGAACGTGCATCGCAGGGGTCACCGGGTCGCCAGCGGGCGCAGTGCTTCATGCGTGCCGGTGTTCGCAGATCCCGCAGCTCGGTGCGGATGTTGTCGGGCGCGGTCAGCACCAGATCCCGTACCTGATTCGCGGCCTGGGTCTTGGCTTTCACCGCCGAGCGGCGAGCGATCGTGAGCACCCGGACCGCTTCGACGCCTCCTGTGTGATCCTTCGGAACTGCGGTGGTGTCGCTGGCAAGCACGGCGCGTGCTGCGGCTTCGGAATCGGCGGGGTCGGACTTGCCGCGTCGGCGTCGGTGTTGACGGTTTGTGCGGTTCAGCTCGTGCACGTCGACGTCTTGGGCGGCGAGGAAGCGGGCGAGACCGAGACCGTAGGAACCGGTGCCTTCGATCCCGAAACTTGAGATCTGGCCCCGGCGCTTGGCCCACGACAACAACCGCCGGTAACCGGCCGGTGTCGTGTCGAAGGTGGCCGTGGCGATGATGCGACCGAGATGGTCGCACACCGTTGCGGTGTGGGTGTCGGCATGAGTGTCCACGCCAACGGTGATGACCCGTTGCGGTGTCATGATGGTGATGCTCCTGACTGATGGCTTGGTGAGGGGCACCACCGGTCGGGACGGGCGGACAGTACACACTGGATGCAGTTCCAACGCTCCTATCAGGTCACGGTCCGCCCCGACCGGCCGGTGCGTACCCGACCGTCCGACACCGGCCGACAGATCAGAGTAAGGACACGAAGATCGGTCGGTGAGACCCGGAGTCAGACCGGCATCGAACGGCCGGACGACAGCATTCTTCCAAGTGTGTGAGACCCCCTCGTCATGATTGCGGGTATGAGTTCCGTGGGGGTGAGCGAGGTCAAGGGCGGGGGCGAGGTGCTGACGGGCGCTGCCCGTCTCGACGCGATCCGACTGCGGTTGGTCGAGTCGATCGAGACCGAGCCGGTCGGGGAACTCGCTGTCGGGGCCGGGCGCCGGGCAGCAGCGGCAGTGGCCGCGCTCGGTGACGTCGACTGTTCGGCATTGGATGCGGTCGAGTTGCGCACCTGGTTGGAGGTTGTCGAAGAACTCCGTCGATCGATCGAGGCCACCGCCGTTGCGGCGGCTGGTGCGGTGGATCGCTCCAACCCGTTCCGTGGTCAGGGATTCTTCTCCGCGAAGACCGTCGTCAAGCACATGTGCCGGATCTCGGGTCCCGAAGCCCATCGCCGTGTACAGACCGCCCGGTTGCACGAGGCCCTTCCCGACTGGGCGGTCGCTGAAGCCGACGGTCGTGTCGGTGTCGCCCAATCCGAGTTGATGGCCCGTATCGCCGCCAACCCACGAGTTGCTGCTGCCGTGCTGGAGCGCGACTCACCAGACCTGCTCGACGACGCCATCAGCTGTTCCTACGACGAGTTCGAGCGACTGGCCCGAACGTGGGAAGCCCTCGCCGACACGGCCGGAGACCTCGCGAAGAACGAACGGCACAAAGCCAACCGCGATGTCAGGCTGCGACCCCGACCCGACGGCGGCTGGACGTTGACAGGGAACTTGCCCGAACTCGACGGCACCGAGTTCATGGAGATCTTCTCCCACTTCGTCGAGGCCGAATGGACAACGGACTGGGCCGAGGCCCGACACCGCCTCGGTGATGCCGCCACCATTGCCGACCTGCAACGCACCGAAGCGCAACGCCGAGCCGACGCACTCCTGGCCATGGCCCGTGCCGCGGCATCCACCCCACCCGGATCGCAGCAACCCCGACCCACCACCAATTTGCTCATCGATCAGGAGTCGTTCGAAGCCCATCTCCGTGGCGGAACCCCTGACCCGGCGACGTATCGAAGCGTGGTCGTGCGCACCCAGACGGGACGACGCCTGCACCCCGACGATGCTGTGAACGCCGCCCTGATCGGCCACATCCGCCGCGTCGTCTACGACGCCTCCGGCACCGTCATCGACCTCGGTCGTCGCAGCAGGCTCTTTCGCGGATCTTCACGCGACGCCGTCATGCTGCTGTTGACCACCTGTGTCTGGATCGGCTGTGACCGGCCGATTTCCTGGTGTGATGCCGATCACTCCCTCGGGTGGAAGGCTCATGGTGCCACCGTGCCGAGAAACGGCGGCGGGCTCTGCCAGGGCCACAACCGCCTCAAAGAACGCGGATTCGAAGTATTCCGCGACGACGCCGGTGCCTGGCGCCTGATCGACCCCGACGGCACCGAGGTCACCTGAAGTTCAGGGAGCCGTCTCCTGCACCACGGCGACGGCTACCGTCGACCGCGATGTCCGCCAATGCTGACGACCCGACTTCGACTGCCACGTCGACAGTCCCGTCCCGCTACCGCCCGGGAGGGTTCGCGGCCGGTGGCCTCGTGGCCGGCGCCGTCGTTGCGGTCGTGGCGATCGTGTTGTTGTCGATCAACACGCAAGGCCCACTGACACCACTCAAGGCGATCATTCTGGGTGCCGTCGAAGGCTTCACCGAATACCTCCCGGTGTCGTCCACAGGGCACCTTCTCGTCGCGCAGCGGCTCCTCGGTCTCGGCGAGGGCGACGCCAAAGCGGCGGCCGACACCTATGTGATCGCGATCCAGATCGGCGCAATTCTTGCCGTCGTGGTGCTCTACTGGCGCCGGCTCGGCCAACTTGCGGCCGGGGTCGTGGGCCGTGACGTCGACGGTCGGCGCCTCCTGATTCGCCTGGTGACCGCCTTCGTTCCCGCCGCCCTGGTCGGCCTCCTGCTCGGCGACACGATCAAAGCGGAGTTGTTCGGACCCTGGCCGGTCGTGGCGGCTTGGATGGCCGGTGGCGTCTTCCTCATCTGGTGGAACCCTCGACCCGGACAAACGGAGCTCACTGCTTTCACTGCCCGCAATGCAGGCATCATCGGCGTCGCACAGATCCTGGCGCTGTGGCCCGGCATGAGTCGAAGCCTCGTGACCATCGCGGCGGCGCTAGCAATCGGCGCAACCATGGCTGCCGCGGTCGAGTTCAGCTTTCTGCTCGGGCTCGCCACGCTGTCGGCCGCAACGTTCTACGACCTCGCCCAGGACGGCCAGACGATTCTCGACGAATACGGCTGGCGTACGCCGCTGCTCGGCGGCATCGTTGCGTTCATCACCGCAGCGATCGCCGTGCGCTGGTTGGTGACGTTCCTGCGCACGCGGCCACTGTCGGTCTTCGGGTGGTACCGCGTCGGAATCGCCATCGCCACAGCCACGATGATCGCCATCGGGATCATCTGATGCGGCTCGAGGACATCGGCGAACGAGACGGCTGGCGGTGCTGGCTGTGTGATGAGCCAGTCGATCCCGCCATGTCGGTGAACGACCCGCGAGGTCCGAGCATCGACAGTCGCACGACGGAACGCAAGGCCAAGGCGAAGGGCAAGGGTGCCGGCAAGGGGCACGGGACCGGACAGGAACGCCTCGCCCATCGGTCGTGCAACACCGGCAAAGGGAGCACGAAGCCGGTCATCGAGTGGCCCGCCGAGCTGTTCGTCGCCGATCCCGCCGTGATTCTCACGACCGTCGATCGCCTCCGACGAAAGGGCGGCCGAGAGATCGTGGGGCGCTGCCTCGAGCGTGATGACGCCACGAACGCTGCCGACTGGATCGTCGATCGCATCTCCCGGCTCGAGCCCGGCCTCGCCGTCAGCGCCGACGTCGAATCCGGCGGCGGCCAGTTCCTCGTGGTCCTCCGGGCTGAGGGCTGATCGAGGCGATGGCGTCGCCGCTCGCGGATCACTGACCCGTTCGTTGGCGCGCAACTTCGAACACGATCACCGTCGTTGCCATCGCCACGTTGAGCGACTCGCTGCGGCCGCCGTGCGGGATCGTGATCCACGACCTCACGGGGCCGATCGTGTCGTTCCATTCGTCGGGGAGGCCCGGCGGCCTCGTTCCCCATGACGACGGCGATCCGACCGCGTCAGGTCGGCGTCGGTGTACGGGATCACGGTCCGACCGGAGAAACCGTGGCTCGTCGTGCCGAACAGTTCGATACCCGCTGTTGCCAACCTCCTCGATCGTCGCGGTCACGACGGGAACGTGGAACAGCGCCCCGCCGACGATCGGACCACTTTCGGATTGAACGGGTCGACGCTGCCCGGCGTGAGCACGACGAGATCAGCGCCGGCAGCTTCGGCCGAGCGCAGGATCGTGCCGAGGTTGCCGGGATCGCTGACCCGGTCGAGGACGACGACGAACGACGCCGCCGAAGCAGCGAGTCGATCGCACGGTCCTCGGGCATCGCGACGATCGCCAGGGGTGGCTGCGGTGTCTCGGTCGACGCGACACGCTCGAGCACCCCATCGGCCAGCTCGAACACGGTCCCGGCGCCGTCGATGGCGCTGTCGGAGCCCTCGGGGACGAACTGCGCCTCGCAGGTCCAGCCGGCTGCGACTGCTTCAGCGACGAGCACGGGGCCTTCGACCACGAAGCGACGCTCGTCGTGACGCGAACTGCGGCGCCCCAGGAGGCGCCGCAGTTCTTGAACCTTGTTGCTGTTGAACGCCAGCGCACTCATCGTGCACCAGTCTGGCTGGTCAGGCGAACGCGCCCTTGGCTGCTTCGACGAGCTTGCCGAACGCGGCGGGATCGGTGATGGCGAGATCCGAGAGGATCTTGCGGTCGACCTCGATACCGGCGGCATTCAGGCCGGCGATGAACCGGCTGTAGCTCATGTCGTGCTGACGTGTTCCGGCGTTGATGCGCTGGATCCACAGACGACGCATCTCACCCTTGCGGGCGCGACGGTCACGGAAGGCATAGTTGCCCGACCGCATGACCTGCTCGTTGGCGGCCCGGAACGAACGGCTCTTGTTGCCGTAGTAGCCCTTGGCCTTCTTCAATACCTTCTTGTGGCGCTTCTTCGACGCCACACCACGCTTCACACGTGCCATGTTGTTTCCTCCTCGGTCTCGGTGATCTCAGCGCTCGGCGAGGAGGCGCTTGATCTTCTTCTCGTCGGTCGAGTGCACATCGGCATCGCGATCGAGGCGGTGCTTGCGTGCGGACGACTTCGACTCGAACTTGTGCTGGTTGTTCTGCTGTTCGTGACGCAGACGACCGGTGCCGGTCTTCTTGAATCGCTTAGCTGCCGTCTTCGACGTTTTCATCTTCGGCATCAGGTACTCCTTCTTCTGGTTCGCTGGCAACGATCGTTTCGGGCGCTTCGTCCACTTCTGGCGTTTCCGCTTCGGCTTCTGGCGTTTCCGCCTGTGCTTCAGACGCTTCCGCCTGGGCCTTGCGCTCGGCCTCGATTGCTGCCTTCTTCATCGCCTCTTGGGCCTGCTTGTCGGGCGACAGCGTCATCGACATGCTGCGACCCTCGAGTCGCGCCTGCGTATCGACTTTGGCTGCCGGACCCACCGCCTCGAGCACGTCATCGAGAATTTTCGATCCGAGCTCTGGGTGAGCCATCTCGCGCCCGCGGAACTGCAACGTGATCTTGACCTTGTGGCCCTCTTCGATGAAGCGGATCACGTTGCGGGTCTTGGTGTCGAAGTCGCCCTTGCCGATCTTCGGCCGGTACTTCACTTCTTTCACCGAGACGTTGGTGGACTTCTTTCGGGCTTCCTTGGCCTTCTGGCCCTCTTCGTACTTGAACTTGCCGTAATCCATGATTCGACAAACGGGAGGGTTGGCGTTCGGGGCCACTTCGACCAAGTCGAGTTCGAGACCTCTGGCCATTCTCAGCACGTCGGGAACGGCCTTGATTCCGAGTTGGTCGCCGGTCGGTCCGATGAGTCGGACTTCACGGGATCGGATGCGGTCGTTGATCCGGTGCTGGTCGCCACGTTGTTCCTGTCGCGGTGCTATGGCTGATCACTCCTGTGCAATGGGCCTCCCCAGTGTCTGAATAATGTTGGCGCTCGACGCGAACCGCACGCGGAGCGACCAGACGGGAACATACCCACAGGTCTCAGCCTTGTGACCTGGACGCACTGTCCGCCTCCTCGTGAGAGTCGACGAGCCGTGGCCAGGTGGGGGTTGCCCCCACTTCGCCTCAATTGTGCTCGGTAGGGTACCGCGCATGAGTGACGAAACCTCTGACACAGAATTCGACGACATCGACGACATCGACGACGAGCCCGAATTCGACGACGGACAGCTCGACGACGATCAGCTCGACGCTCTGGCCGCGGCCCAACGCGAGATGAACGAGGCGCGTGCCAGATTGTCGGAGATTCCAGCGGAGGTCGTCATCGCCAATCACGTGATGGGGCTCTACGAGTTGGCAGCCATCCATCTGTCGGCGACGCCGCCCGATCTCCGCCAGTCGGCGCTCGCGATCGATGCCGTTGCGTGCCTCGTCGACGGTCTCGGTGCTCGCCTCGGCGAGGATGCGCCGACGATGCAGGACACGCTGGGCAACATCCGCTTGGCGTTCGTCCAGATCAAGGGTCAGATCGACGCGACCGCGGCGCCAACCGACTGAAGCGCCCCACCGGCGCCTCGGTCACACGTCCGTCGTCGATCACGACGTCTTCGTCTCGCAGGAGCTGCGACTGCAGCATCGGATCGCCGGCCACGAGCCGGCCGGCGGCGTTGACCACCCGCCACCACGGCACGTCTGCATCAGTGGTCGCGAGAATGCGGCCCACCAGGCGAGCCTGCTTCGGGTGGCCGGCGACCTCGGCCACATCGCCGTAGGTGGTCACCTCACCCTCTCGGAGCGCCATCAGCACGTCGACGATCTGACGTTCGCGTTCGATGGATCGGTCGGTGGACCGGTCGTTGCTCACGACCTGATGTTGGCGGCTTCCCATCGACCGAGTTTTGCCAACAGGTCGAAACTCACATCGGCGCCGATGACGATCGATCGGGACCCGTCGGCGATCTCGATGCAGTGGAACGCATAACTGACACCATCGACGCCATCGATCGCCCCGAGACCGGACTGCTCGTCGAACGCAGCGACCACACCTCGGCGGCCGGTGCCACGTGCAAGTTCCGTCACGGCACGATCTTGGCGATCGCCATCTCGACCAGATCGGTGGCGCCGGCGTCGATCAGCGCTGGGATGATGAGGTTGATCAGCTTCTTCTCGACCACCGATTCCACTGCATATCCGCCACCGGCGAGCGGCGACATGGTGGGCGACTTCATCGACGGCAGCACGGCGAGCACCGCATCCCTGCGTTCCTCGCTCACATTGAGCTTCAGGAGCACCCGGCCTCGCGCGTCGAGCACGCCGTTGAGCAGGGTCATGATCTGCTCCATCGCCTTTCGCTTCGCCGGATCCCTCGCAGCGGCCGGATTGGCGACCACCTCGGTGTAGCTGAGCAGGATCGTGTCGATCACCTTGAGGCCGGCTGCGCGCAGCGCACGGCCCGTCTCGGTGATCTCGACGACGCAGTCGGCGATGTCGGGGATCTTCGCCTCGGTCGCTCCGTACGACAGCCGCACTTCGGCGTCGACACCATGGTCGGCGAAGAACCGCTTCGTCAGCTCGGGATACTCCGACTGGACACGTACGCCGTCGGGCAGGTCGTCGACCGAACCGGCCGGGTTGTCGCCGGCGACCGCCACGACCAACTTGATCGGGTTGCTGGTCGCCTTCGAGTACTTCAGTTCACCGAGCGTCTCGACGACGCTGCCGGTCTCCTCGACCCAGTCACGCCCCGTGATGCCGAGGTCGAACAGCCCTTCGGCGACGTACATCGGGATCTCCTGCGGTCGCAGGATGCGGACCGACTCGATGCGGGGATCGTCGATCGTCGCCTGGTAGTCGACGGTCGACGAACGTCGCACCGGCAGGTCGGCTGCCTCGAACAGGTCGAGCGTCGCCTGCTCCAGCGAGCCTTTCGGAAGGACGAGTCGCAGCATGATCGCCGAGGCTAACGACCGACCCCACCGCTTTGCGTTGCAGTTCCGTCGGGATGGCCCAACCGAAGTGCCACGCAAACGGGTTGGGGTGCAGGGTCAGTGGGTTGTCTCGGTGTCGTGGAGGAGACGCAGGGCGTGCGGGAGCACGTCGATGACGGCGTCGATCTGCTCGACGCAGCCCTTGGTGCTCCCCGGCGTGTTCACGATGATGGTGTTGCCACGTACACCTGCGACGCCACGCGACAATCGGCCGAGCGGATTGCAGAGTCGCATCGCTTCGGCGAGCCCGGGTGCATCCCGTTCGATGACGGCCTTCGTCCCCTCTGGGGTCTGATCACGGGGCGCGAAACCTGTGCCACCCGTCGACACGATCACGCCGGCGAATCCGTCCGCCAACTCGGTGAGCGCAGCGGCCACCAGATCGGCGCCGTCCGCGGTCACACGATGATCGACGACCTCGAAGCCGTTGGCCCTCAGATGGGCCGCCAGCGCTCGTCCGCTGAGGTCGTCACGCGTGCCGTGCACCACGCCGTCGCTGACGGTGAGCACCTTTGCCTGCGGAGTCCTGGCCTGCGGACGGGCATCGGGGCGAGACGTGGCGGTCACGAGGTTCGACGGTACCGAATCAGCACCATGGCGTCGGTGTCGGCGTCGTGTGGGAGCACGCGCCAACCCTGCTCGAACGGTCGCCACGCACCGATCGGCGGCGGCGTCGAGTCCACCTCGAAACCCGCAGGGGTGCGATGGTCGACGGACTCCGCAGCGGTGATCGTGCACACGCTGTAGACGAGCCGACCGCCCGGCGCGACGAGTTCAGCGGCCGACGCGAGCAGCTGCGCCTGCAACCCGGCCAGATCGGTGATGTCGCTCGGCTGAATCCGCCAGCGGGCGTCGGCCCGACGACGCAGCGCACCGAGCCCCGAGCACGGGGCGTCGAGCAGTACCGCCTCGAACGAACCCGGTCGGAACGGGGCGGCCACGCCATCCGCGGCGACAACCGGCAGATCGAGGTCGAGTTTCGTCGCGTTCTCCTGCACGAGGCGGGCCCGCCCGAGCCGTTGGTCGGCCGCAATCACCCGGGCGCCGGCGGTCGCCATCGCCGTGGCCTTGCCACCGGGCGCAGCGCACACGTCGAGCACTCGTGCGCCGGACTCCACCTCGACCGCAGCTGCAACCCACTGCGACGACGCGTCCTGCACATAGCCGTCGTCGCGGGCGGTGACCGGAGGCGGCTCGTTCATCCGCTGCAGGGCCAGCGTTGCGTCGTCGGCACCCAACTCGGTGCGGAACAGATCGACCATCCAGTCGGGATAGCTGAGGCGCGCCCCGTCGGACGGCCATGACATCTCGCCAATCGACAGTCGCGACACCTTGCGGAGCACGGCGTTGACGAACCCTCGAGTCCGTTTCGGCGCCAGCCCGACCGTCTCGCCGACCGCGGCATGCGGTGGGACGCCGGCGAACACGAGCTGGTACGCACCGAGGCGCAGCACCGACCGGGTCGCCTCGTCGGGCGGCGAGGTGACGAATCGATCGATCACCGAGTCGCACGCCCGGCGCATCCTGGTGGTGCCGTACACGAGTTCCGTGACGAACCGTCGATCCATCTCGGTCAGGCCCGACGTGGCGAGCATCGGCCCGAGCACGAGATTGGCGTAGGCCCCATCGGACTCGATCCGCCGGAGAGCGTCGAGGGCGACGCGTCGGGCCGTACGTTCGCCACCGGGACCTGATCGATCGGTGTGGAGTGTGTTCGCGGTCGGCTGTCGGCCGGCAGCGCGGGTCACAGGGAACCGAACAGTTCGTCGGGAGCCGGACGGGCGCCGATTCGCCAGGATTCGAAGCTCATTGCGGCCTTCCCTTCGGGTTGCACGGTCGTCGGGACCAGGACGCCATCGACGAGCCGGGCGGCAACGATCTTGAGGCGTTTGTCTCGGAACGTGGTCCAGGCGCCGCCGACGCGGACGAGTCGGTGGATGTCGTCGGCCGGCTTCGACCAATCGATCTCGAAGTCGGACGCCGTGAACTTGGCGGCGTGGGTGACCTCGCCGACCTGCGGCTCCGGCTGATCGATCCAACCTTCGAGCTGCTGAGCCAACGTGTCGACCAGGAGCGTCGTGCCGACCTCGACGAGCTCCCTTCGGAGTTCTGCTGCCGTCGTCTCGGCGCCGATCGGCACCTCACGGCGGGTGTACACGCCGCCGGTGTCGAGGCCCTCCTCCACGGCCATCACGCACACGCCGGTCACGTCGTCGCCGGCCAAGAGCGCCCGCTCGACCGGCGCAGCACCACGCCAACGCGGCAGGAGGGAGAAGTGGAGGTTGACCATCGGAATCACGTCGAGGACGTGCGGCTTGATGATCTGGCCGAAGGCGACCACCACACCGAGTTCGGCACCCCCCTGCGACGCCGCTGCGAGCACGTCGTCGACCGAGTGCGACACCGGCAACCCGAGCTCGAGCGCCGCAGCCTTCACCGGGCTGGGCGACACCTCGCTCCCCCGTCCGCGTCGCTTGTCGACCCGCGTGACAACGAGGACGATTTCATGGCCGGCTTCGACGAGTGCCCTGAGGGGCGGCACCGCCATCTCGGGGGTGCCGAGGTAGACGAGCTTCATCCCAGACCGAGGCGGCGGCGGATGGGGCTCCGGGCCCCCTGCTTGGCCGCCTCCTCCTCGATCCGTCGGTACTCCCTCATCGCTTCCTTGCGCTGGTCGCCCTCGAGGCGGTCGAACATCAACACGCCGTTGAGGTGATCGATCTCGTGCTGGAACATCCGCGCTTCGAGTTCATCGGCCTCGATCTCGATGATCTCGCCGTTCAGATCGACCCCGCGCACCAGGACGGTCTTCGGACGCAACATCTCGACATACAGACCAGGGATCGACAGGCAACCCTCGTCGTACAGCCACTCGCCATCGGATTCGACGACCTCAGGATTGATGATGGCCAGCGGCTTGTCGTCGATGTCCCACACGACGACCTGCTTCTGCACGCCGATCTGCGGGGCAGCGAGAGCGATCCCGTTGCCCGAATCGACGAGCGTGTCGAACATGTCGTCAACGAGCCGGATGATCTTGCCGTCGACGTCGTCGACGCGCGATGCCATCGACTTCAGTACGGGGTCGCCGTAGGTGCGGATGGTGTACGACATCCATGTCAGGCTAGGGGAAGTGCCGAGTGACCAGTACTTCGACGAAGATCCGAACGTGGTCTCTGCGCCGACGGTCGTCGACGTCACGCTGCCCGACATCGCGTTCACCATGGAGACCGACCGCGGGGTGTTCTCGCACGGCCATCTCGACACGGCGACATCGATGCTGCTGCGCGCCGATCTCGAACTCGCTCCGGCTGGGAACCTCCTCGACCTCGGATGTGGATCTGGAGCAATCGCGCTGACGATGGCCCTCCGGTCGCCCGAAGCAACCGTGTGGGCGGTCGACGTCAACGGTCGCGCCCGCGAGCTCTGCATCGGCAATGCGACGCGCAACGGAATCGACAACATCGTGGTGGCACATCCCGACGAGGTCCCCGCAGATGTCCGGTTCGCCACGATCTGGTCGAACCCGCCGATCCGCATCGGCAAGGACGCGCTGCACGATCTCCTCCTCTCGTGGCTCGGCCGACTCGAACCGGCAGGTCACGCAGCGCTCGTGGTCCAGAAGCACCTCGGAGCCGACTCGTTGCAGCATTGGCTGATCCAACGCGGCTACGTCTGTGTGCGGGCCGGATCGAAAGCCGGGTTCCGAATCCTCGACGTGCGACCGGCAGCGGACCAGCACGAGTGATGGACCGCGAGTGATCGAGATCGCCGACATTCGCGCTGCCGCCGACGTGATCGCATGCGAGGCCGTCATCACGCCGGTGCTGCGCTCCGACCGACTCGATGCTCTGACCGGCGCGATCGTGTTCTGCAAGGACGAGTCGCAGCAGCGAGCGGGTGCGTTCAAGTTCCGTGGCGCCTTCAATCGGTTGTCGCTGATCCCACTCGCCGATCGGCCCCGAGGTGTGCTCGCGGTGTCGTCGGGCAACCACGGTGCCGCGGTTGCGTGCGCCGCCCAACTGCTGGGCATGACTGCGAACGTTCACGTGCCCGAGGACGTCGCTCCGGCGAAGCGGACGCTGATCGAGTCGTTCGGTGCATCGATCGTCACCTTCGATCGGGCGACGCCCGACCGAGAGGCCAGGGCGCTCCGACAGGTCGAACAAACCGGTGCCACCTTCGTGCATCCGTTCGAAGATCCGTCGGTCATGGCCGGCCAGGGCACTGCAGCGCTGGAGTTGCACGATCAGGTCGGTCACCTCGACGTGCTCCTCGTGCCCATGTCCGGTGGCGGCCTGATGGCCGGATGCGCATCGGCGATGCACCAACTCGACCCGTCATGCGAGCTGATCGGCATCGAACCGGAGACAGCGGATGACACCCGACAGTCGTTCGCTGCGGGCCACCCGGTGCGGATCGATCAGCCTGAGACGATCGCCGACGGACTTGCTGTCACATCGCCGGGCGTCGCCACGTTCGCGATCAACAGCCGCCTCGTGAGCGACATCGTCACGGTCACCGACGACCAGCTGATCGATGCGATGCGGGTCGCTCGTGACCTGCTCGGTCGTCGACTCGAGCCCAGCGGCGTCGCCGGCCTCGCCGCGGTACTCGGTGATCCTGCTCGCTTCCAGAGCCGCCGTGTCGGCATCATCCTCTCCGGCGGGAACATCGACCACGAACGATTCGACTCCCTCGTTCCGGCCTGATTCCGTCACGTCTCAGATGCGGGCGGGGTCGACCTCGACCCGGACGCGTGAGCCGGTCGGGCGTTCGGCCGCGTTGAGGGCCGTGCCGAGCGTCGCCCAGTCGCCCGCCCGCACGAGGAAGCGATCGGCGCCGTCGCCCCCGACCTGGACGACGGGCGGGAGCTGGGCGACCACCTCTCCTGCGCCGGCGCCGGAGACCACCGCCAGTGCGCCGAATGGCGGCAGACCGAGCAGCTCCCTCTTTGCCCGTTCGTCATCGAGGATCCGCGCCGGATCACCGTGCGCAGCCGCGACGACCACGTCATGGTCGGGCGAGAAGGTCTGGACGAGCACCTCGGGTGCGATCCGTCCGGCTCGCACGATCAGGGCCAGGGCTTGTTCCGATGCCCGGAATCGGGGTGCCAGCATCTCGGAGTCGAACTCGAGGAATGCCACCACGTCGGCCGACCTGACGCGATGGAGCACCGCTTCGGTCCCCACATAGATGCCGGCTCGTGCCGGCGGATCGGCATCGGATCCCGTGACCGACACGACGGGCCGGGCCGCTGCAGCTTCGAGCTCTTCGCGAAGCCGCGTCACGCCGGGTCGCAGGTTGGCGAACCTGCTCGCGCCGCATGCCTGACACACCGGTGGTCGCACCGCCTGACAGCGTCGACACGACAGGCGGCCATCGTCGTCGAGGCCGACCGCGGCATCGCACTGGTCACAGCGGATCAACGTCCGACACGACCGGCACGCGAGGACCCGGGCACGGCCGGTGATGTTGCTGACGCAGACAACCGTCAGGTCGGGTTCCCGGAGGCGTTCGATGAGAGGTGAGGTGATGAGCGAACGCTTCCACGGATCTTCGTCGGTGCGGTCGACCACGACGATCCGAGGCCATCCGGCGCGCTCGCGGGTCGCCGGAGGGTGCACGACACCGCGGTCACCGGCGTATTCCACGACCGCCGTGAGCGTCGGCGCGGGCGACACGAGCACGTAGGGAACTCCGGCTCGCCGGCACCGCTCGACGACCACGTCACGCGCGTGCCAGGTCGGTGTGCGCTCCTCCTGCAGCGCCTCGTCGTGCTCGTCGATGACCACCGCTGCCGCGAGATCCGGACACGGCGCCCAGGCAGCCGACCGGGACCCGATCACGACGTCGACACCACCGGCCGCATCTGCCCAGTCGTCGGGGACCACGGCAACCGACAGACCGGCTCGACGAAGTCGGATTGCCAGCAGCACCACCGTGTCGTGCTCGGGAACGACCACCAGCGTCGGACCACAGCCCACCGCCGCCAGGATCGTCGGTATCACGTCGGCACGCGGGGGCAGTCGCAGCACTCCCCCGCCGACTCCGAGCAGGTCGCGTGTCGCCGGCGACGCGGGACCGGGCGATGCGCCCGTGCGCCGGTCGGGCGGCAGCGTCACGACGGCACGACCGGGCGACGCCGTCACCAGGAACGGCCGGATGCGGCGCGCCGCCCAACGAACCGATGCCCACGCCGCCAGGTCGAACAGGTCCGGCGCCGGTCCCTGGCCCGTGACCTTCACAATCGGTTTCAGCGAGTCGACCGATCGACCATCGGACGGTGTGTCGTGGATCGCAGCGACCCAACCGCCGATCCGACGGCCGTGGAGTTCGACCCGCACGAGCGTGCCGACGCCGACGTGTGGCGACAGCTCGTGCGGGATCAGGTAGTCGAACTGCTTGTCGAGCCCGGTGACGTCGGGCACGACCGTGGCGACACTCGCAGCCACCGTGCCGGCGGCGCTGGCGTCACCGGTGTCGTTCAGGCGCCGACAGCCGACTTGAAATCGGTGAGACGGTCCAACTCTTCCCACGGGAAGCCGGTGCGCCCGAAGTGACCGTAGGCCGCCGACCGCTTGTAGATCGGGCGCTTGAGGTCGAGGTCGCGAACGATCGCCGCTGGGCGCAGGTCGAACGTGGCACGGACGGCCTGCTCGATCACGGCCGGATCGACGTGCGATGTCCCGAAGGTCTCCACCAGGATGCTCACCGGCTGCGCCATGCCGATGGCATACGCGAGCTGCACTTCACAACGGTCGGCGGCGCCCGACGCAACCACGTGCTTGGCGACCCAACGGCCTGCGTACGCACCCGACCGGTCGACCTTGCTCGGATCCTTGCCCGAGAACGCACCACCACCGTGACGGCCCATACCGCCGTAGGTGTCGACGATGATCTTGCGACCGGTGAGACCAGCATCGGCGTAGGGGCCGCCGCGTACGAACTGGCCCGTCGGGTTCACGTAGATCTCGTAGTCGTCATCTGCGAAGTGCTCGGGAATCATCGGGCGGATGACCTGGTCGATGAGATCGGGGCGGATCACCGAATCGCGGTCGACGCCGTCCTGATGCTGCGTGCTGATGAGGACGGCCTTGAGTGCGACGGGCCACCCGTTGTGGTACTCGTAGGTGACCTGGGTCTTGCCGTCGGGACGCAGGTACGGGACCTGGCCCGACTTGCGGACCTCGGCGAGGCGCTCGGCGAGGCGATGCGCCGTCCAGATCGGCAGTGGCATGAGATCGTCGGTCTCGTTGCAGGCGTATCCGAACATCATGCCCTGGTCGCCCGCGCCCTGCAGGTTGAGCATGTCCTCACCGGAGTGACCCGACCGGACCTCTTCGCTGGCATCGACACCCTGGGCGATGTCGGGGCTCTGCTCGTCGATCGAGACGATCACGCCGCAGGTGTTGCCGTCGAAGCCGTAGAGGGCGTTGTCGTAGCCGATGCCGTTGATGGTCTCGCGGGCGATCTTGGGAATGTCGACGTACGCCGAGGTGGTGATCTCACCGGCAATGACGCACAGGCCGGTGGTCAGGAGGGTCTCGCAGGCGACACGACCGTCGGGATCCTCAGCGAGGATCGCATCGAGAATCGAGTCGGAGACCTGGTCGGCCATCTTGTCGGGGTGGCCTTCGGTGACGCTTTCGGAGGTGAACGTGTACGTGCTCATGCAGTGTCCTGTCGATGTGTGGAGCGAATGGAGACGATGATGTCGATGATGGTGTCGATGACGGCCCGAGCGACATCTCGCTTCGATGCGAGGTCGATCTCGACAGGCTCCGCGTCGGGCCGCAACAGCGTAACCGCGTTTGTGTCGTGTGCGAAGCCAACCAGTGGGGCACTCACGTCGTTCGCCACGATCAGATCCAGATGTTTCGAGCGCAGCTTCTCGGTGGCATTGGCGAGCAGATCGTCGGTTTCAGCGGCGAAGCCGACCAGCACCTGGCCGGTGCGCTTGGCGGCTCCGAGCCCGGCGAGGATGTCAGGCGTCGGCTCGAGGATGATTTCCGGGGTGCCGTCGCGCTTCTTGAGCTTGCCGTCAGCGGCCGCCTTGGGCCGGAAGTCGGCAACTGCAGCACTCATCACGATCACATCGTGATCGGCCGCAGCCGCCACCATGGCTCGCTCCATCTCGTCGGCAGTCTCGACAGCCACCACCTCGACGCCGGCGGGTACGGCGAGCGACACCGTCGACACCAGCGTGACCCGTGCGCCCCGACTCGCAGCTTCGGCAGCGACGGCGTAGCCCTGCTTGCCAGAACTGCGATTGGCGATCACCCGGACGGCATCGATCGGTTCACGGGTGCCGCCGGCAGACACCACCACAGCGACTCCCTCGAGATCGCGCGGTCCCAGGACACGCTCGACGACGGCCACGATCGATGCGACATCAGCGAGACGGCCGGTGCCGATGTCGCCGCCGGCCAACCGACCCGACTCGGGCTCGACGATGTGGACGCCACGATTTCGCAGGACGGCCACGTTCTCGACCACGCTGGGGTGCTCCCACATCTCGGTGTGCATCGCCGGGCACACGACGACGGGCGCCCGGGTGGCGATCAGCGTGTTCGTGAGCAGGTCGGTCGACAAGCCCATGCGGTAGGCGGCGATCAGGCGGGCCGTGGCCGGCGCGACGAGGATCAGGTCGGCCCCCTGGCCGATCCGGGTGTGAGGGATCGGCGTGGTCGGGTTGTCCCACAGCTCGGTCTGCACGGGCTCGGAAGCGAGCGCGCTCAGCGTGGTCCGCCCGATGAAGTGCTCGGCACCGGCGGTCATGATCGGCACCACGTGGGCCCCTGCATCAACGAGGCGGCGACAGACCTCGATCGCCTTGTACGCGGCGATCCCGCCGGTCACCCCCAGAACGATCCGCTTGCCTTCGAGCATCGGTTCCCCTCTCGAGTGACTGCGAGTGACTGCGGGTGCGACGGGATGCGGGTGCGGGTGCCGTTTGTCAGGCGTCGGTGGACTCGGCAGCGGCAGCGGCGTCGGCGATTGCCTGTGCTTCTGCCTCGGCGTCGAACTCTTCGTCGACCTCGTCGTCGACGGTGACGACTTCTTCGGGCGCGGGCGTCCAGATGATCTTGTGTTCGGAGATCTCTTCGAAAGCGATCGACAACGGCTTGCGGGCGACCGACGAGACCTGCGGCGGAATCATGTGGCCGAGACCGTCGCCGAGTTGATTGAAGTACGAGTTGATGTTGCGCGCCCGGCGCGCTGCCAGCGTGACCAGCGT
This sequence comes from Ilumatobacteraceae bacterium, assembly GCA_963716235.1. Taxonomy (GTDB): domain Bacteria; phylum Actinomycetota; class Acidimicrobiia; order Acidimicrobiales; family Ilumatobacteraceae; genus Sva-07. The sequence continues at coordinate 74,015 of CAVQTE010000009.1, forward strand.
GAACTTCGAGTCGACCGTACCGAGAAGACTCTCGATGGGAGGGTTGATCATCGTGTCGTGGTCGAGCGCCATAGGCCGACGATCATATCGCCTGGTCAGGTGCGTCGTGCGGCCTCGATGATGTGCAACATCTCGGCGATCGTCGCATCGAGGTCGTCGTTGACGACGATGTGGTCGGCCAGGTCACGCCCGATCGGCTCTTCGATCTCGGCCTTCTTCAGCCGCGCGAGCACCTTGTCGCCGGGGTCACCACGCCCTCGCAGACGGCGCTCCTGCTCTTCTCGCGACGGCGGGACGACGAACAGCAGCAACGCGTCGGGATACAGGCGCTTCACCTGTTGTGCGCCGTCGACCTCGATTTCCAGCACGATGTCCTGATCGCTGTCGGGCGATGGTGTGGGGCTGCCGTAGTAGTTGCCGAGGAACTCGGTCCACTCCAGGAAACCGCCCTCGGCGATGCGCTGCTCGAACTTCGCCGTGTCCGTGAACACATAGGCATCGTCGGATTCGGCGGGACGACGCTCACGGGTCGTCCACGACCTACTCAGCCACAGCCGAGGGTCCCGACGCACCAGCGCGTCGACGATGGTTCCCTTGCCGACCCCACCAGGGCCGGAGACGACGACGATCACCCGCTGGTCAACTGTTCCGGCTCAACTCGCGAGCAGCTCCAGCAGCTTCGCCCTCTGCTGGGTGCCGAGCCCCTGGACGCGTCGATTGTCGGCGATCTCGACGTCTTCCATGATCTTGCGGGCCTTGACCTTGCCGACGCCGGGCAGCGACTCGAGCAGGGAGACGACCTTGAGTTTGCCGACGTTGACGTCGTCGGAGGCCAACGCGTCGGCCAGCGTCATCGAGCCCATCTTGAGGCGGGCCTTGATCTCGGCGCGTGCGGTGCGGGCCTCTGCAGCCTTTGCCAGCGCCGCCGTTCGTTGTTCGGGGGTCAACTGTGGGGGTGTTGCCATGAAGGTCAAGCTATCGCAGTGATCTCGGCAAGGCTGGTCAATCCCCTGCTCACGGCCCATGCGACCAGCTCTTCCTGCACCCGCTGGGTCGCCCGGGGATCGGCGAACGACGCGGTGCCGACCTGCACGGCCGAGGCGCCGGCCAGCATCAACTCCACGGCGTCCCACCCGGACGCCACACCACCGACTCCGACAATCGGAACATCGGGGAGTGCCTGGTGCACGTCGTGCACGGCTCGAACAGCCACCGGATGGACGGCGCGCCCCGAAAGCCCACCGCCGCCGGCACCCAACGTCGGCGACAACGTCTCGGGGTCGTAGGCGAGCCCCAACAGGGTGTTGATGCAGGTGACTGCCTCGGCGCCTGCACCGACCACCGATTCGGCGACCTGGATGATCCGATCGGTGTTGGCACTGAGCTTGGCCCAGCGGGGCCGCCCGCATCCCGCGGTCGCAGCCATCACCTCGCCCGACAGGGTGGCGTCGTGCGCGAAGATCGAACCGCGCCCTTCCAGGTTCGGGCACGAGAGGTTCACTTCGACTGCCACCACGCCCGCTGGTGCGGCGGCGAGCATTTCTGCGGCCTGCGCGTAGTCCTCGACCGATCGACCCCAGATACTGGCCACCACGGTTGCCCCCGTCGCGAGCAGGTCGTCGAGGACGTGATCGAGCCAGTACCGCACTCCGGGGCCCTGGAGGCCGACGGCGTTCATCATGCCCTGAGGCGTCGGGTGGAGCCGTGGTGGAGGGTTGCCGGCCCATTCATACGGAGCCAGCGACTTGGTGACGACCGCGCCGAGCGCGGCGAAGTCGAGGTACTCGCGGAACTCCGTGCCGTAGCCGACGGTGCCCGACGCCGTCATCACCGGCGTCGACAGCTCGACCGAGCCCACCCGGGCCCGCGTGTCGATCACGTCGCGTCCGGCACCCTGTCGCGCTGCTGGCCGTGGTACTCCTGCAACGTCTTCACCGTCACGCCATCGCCGTCGTTCTCGGCGAGGCCCTGCACCGCCGCGAGTGCTGCGTCGACGGTGGTCACGCAACTCACACGGTGAAGGCTCGCCGCCTTGCGGATCGCTTCGCCGTCGCTCCGTCCGAGGCGGCCTCGCGGCGTGTTGACCACGAAGCTGATCTTTCCGTCGGCGATCAGATCGACGGCAGTGACCCGACCCTTTCCATCATTGCCCCCTTCGCCGCCCTCGGATCCGGCCTCCTGCACTTTCGCGACCACCTGATCGACCGGCGCGTCGAACGCGGCCAGGTAGGCAGCAGTGCCCTCGGTGGCCACGATGCCGAGACCGAGCGCCCGGAACCGTTGGGCGACCACGAGACCAGCCGGCTTGTCGGGGTCGGCGAGCGACAGGAAGACCGTGCCCTCGGTCGGCAGGAACGTCCCCGCAGCGACTTCGGCCTTGTAGAACGCCCGCCCGAACGTGTCGGCAATACCCATGACCTCACCGGTCGAGCGCATCTCGGGTCCGAGTGCCGGATCGACCTCGGGGAACCGGTTGAACGGCAGGACGGCCTCCTTGACGGCGACATGACCACCGACCGGAGGTTGCAAGAGGCCCTCGGCGCGCAATTCGGCCAGTGTTGCGCCGAGCATCACTCGTGTGGCGATCTTGGCGAGCGGGACCCCCGTCGCCTTGGCGACGAACGGCACCGTCCGACTTGCTCGAGGGTTGGCCTCGATCACGTACACCGTCGTGCCGATCACGGCGTACTGCACGTTGATCAGACCACGAACGTCGAGTCGCTTGGCGATGACTGCCGTGTACGACTCGATGACCTCGACCACCCACGATGGCAATGTCGGTGGCGGGATGGCACACGCCGAGTCACCGGAGTGCACGCCTGCCTCCTCGACGTGTTCCATGACGCCACCGATCAACACCTCGCCGGTGTGGTCGCGGATCGCGTCGACGTCGACCTCGGTGGCGTCGGCCAGGAACCGGTCGATCAGCACCGGTCGCTCGGCGGACAGGCCGCCCTCCTTGCCCAAGCTGCCGAATCCGGCCAACTCGTCCATGGCCCGCGCCAGGTGGTTGCGGTCGTGCACGATCTGCATGGCGCGTCCACCGAGCACGTAACTCGGCCGGACCAACACCGGGAACCCGATGTCGTCGGTGATGGCCAAGGCCTGTTCGAGGTCGACTGCGGTGCCGCCTGGAGGCTGCGGGATGCGCAACTCATCGCAGATCGCGTTCCAGCGTTCGCGATCTTCCGCTGCATCGATCGAATCGGGCGATGTGCCGGCCACCAACTCGACGGGGATCAGCCCGGACAGCTTCAGCGGCGTCTGCCCACCGAGCGACACGATGACGGCCTCGGGCCGTTCGGCGGCGATGACGTTGAGGACGTCCTCCTGCGTGAGCGGTTCGAAGTACAAGCGATCCGAGGTGTCGTAGTCGGTCGACACGGTCTCGGGATTGCAGTTGATCATGATCGTCTCGAAACCCGCCGCGCGGAGGGCGAACGACGCGTGAACACAGCAGTAGTCGAATTCGATGCCCTGGCCGATCCGGTTGGGGCCCGATCCGAGGATGACAACCTTGCGGCCCGTGGACGAGCGGACCTCGCTCTCGTCCTCGTACGTCGAGTAGTGGTACGGCGTCTCGGCGACGAACTCGGCCGAGCAGGTGTCGACGGTCTTGTACGTCGGAAGGACGCCCGCGGCTTCGCGGGCGGTGCGGACCTCGTCCTCGGTCAGCTCCCACAGATGGGCGAGCTGGCCATCGGAGAAACCGAGACGCTTCGCATCGTCGCCATGCCCGTGTCGTCATGGCGTCGAAGCCCGTTGCTGCCAGTTCTGCGCGTTCCTCCACGATCATCGACATCTGGTCGAGGAACCATGGATCGATACGCGTCGCCGCGTTGACCGTGTCGATCGGGACACTCCGGTTCAGCAGCTCGCCGACCTGTTGGATGCGGTCGGCGGTCGGGATCGCTGCCTGAGCGAGCAGCTCCTCGTCGGTCAGCTCGTCGAGATGTCCCGAAGCAGGGTCGCAGCCGAGCCCGAGGCGCCCCTGCTCCAACGACCGCAGCGCCTTCTGCAGGCTTTCGGGGAACGTTCGACCGATCGCCATGACCTCGCCCACGGACTGCATCTGGGTGCCGAGCACGCCGGTGGTACCCGGCAACTTCTCGAACGCCCAGCGCGGGATCTTGGTGACGACGTAGTCGATCACCGGCTCGAAGCTCGCCGGTGTGGAGCGTTCGGCAGTCCGGGTGATGTCGTTGGGGATCTCGTCGAGCGTGTAGCCGACAGCGAGCCGGGCGGCGATCTTGGCGATCGGGAACCCGGTCGCCTTCGATGCGAGAGCGGACGACCGCGACACGCGCGGGTTCATCTCGATGACCACCTGGCGACCGGTGCTCGGCTCGACCGCGAACTGCACGTTCGACCCGCCGGTCTCGACGCCGACACGCCGGATGCAGGCGAGTGCGGAGTTGCGCATCTCCTGGTACTCGACGTCGGTCAACGTCTGAATGGGAGCGACCGTGATCGAGTCGCCCGTGTGCACGCCCATCGGGTCGACGTTCTCGATGCCGCAGATGATCACGCAGTTGTCGGCGTGGTCACGCATGACCTCGAGCTCGAACTCCTTCCAGCCGTACACCGACTCCTCGATGAGGATCTCGCTGATCGGGCTCGCCGTGAGACCGTTGGACGCAATCCGTTCGAACTCCTCTGGCGTCGACGCGATGCCGGTTCCACGCCCTCCGAGGATGTAGGCCGGACGGATGACGGCCGGAAGACCGATGTCGGCGACCACGACACGGGCTTCCTCCATCGTGTGGGCGGTGCCGGAGCGCAGGCAGTCGAGCCCGATGCCGACCATTGCCTGTTTGAAGAGTTCCCGGTCCTCGGCGGTGGCAATTGCCTCGGCATTGGCGCCGATCATCTCGGGGGTGCCAGGCACGCCGATCAGGCCTCGATCGAAGAGCTCCATCGCGATGTTGAGCCCGGTCTGGCCGCCGAGGGTCGGCAGCACGGCATCGGGCTTCTCACGGTCGATGATGGCCGCGACGACCTCCCACGTGAGCGGCTCGATGTAGGTCGCGTCGGCGAAGTCGGGGTCGGTCATGATCGTCGCCGGGTTCGAGTTGGCGAGGATGACCCGGTACCCCTCCTCGCGCAGGACCCGGCAGGCCTGGGTGCCCGAGTAGTCGAACTCGCAGGCCTGGCCGATGACGATGGGCCCCGACCCGATGATCAGGATCGAGTGGATGTCGGTGCGCTTGGGCATCAGCGGCTCCCCGTCGTGGCTCGCATCATGTCGGCGAACTGGTCGAACAGATACTGCGAGTCGTGCGGACCGGGGTTGGCCTCGGGATGGTGCTGCACGCTGAAAGCGAGCTCCCCGTCGACCTGAAGTCCCTCGCAGACACCATCGTTGAGGTTGACGTGGGTCATGGTGGCCTTGCCCGCCAGTGAGTCCGGGTCGACGGCGAAGTTGTGGTTCTGGCTGGTGATCTCGATGCGCCCGGACGCGAGATTCTTCACCGGATGGTTGCCCCCGTGGTGCCCGAACGGGAGCTTCACGGTCCCGGCGCCGATCGCCCGACCCAGGAGTTGGTGGCCGAGGCAGATGCCGAAGATCGCGACGTTGCCGATGAGGCCGCCGATGGTGTCGACGGCGTACGGCACCATCGCCGGGTCGCCCGGTCCGTTGCTCAGGAACACGCCGTTGGGCCGGCGAGCGAGGATGTCGGCGGCGCTGGCGGACGCAGGTACCACTTCGACGGTGCCGAAACGCGACAGATGGACGGCGATGTTGCGCTTCATGCCGTAGTCGATCGCGACGATGCGCGTGGCGTTGTCGGGATCGAGCGCTTCGACGGTGTATCCCGCATCGACGGTCACCTCGCTGACCAGGTCGATGCCGTCGGTTCCCGGTTCGGCGGCGGCTGCCGCAGCGAGGTCGGCCTGCGGGATCGATCCGAATGCTGCTGGCATCGAGCCGGTGTCACGCAGGATCCGGGTGAGTCGCCGTGTGTCGATCCCGGCGATGCCGGGCACACCGTGCTGACGAAGCATGGCGTCGAGGCCGGACTCGGCCCGATGGTTGCTGTGGCGTCGTGCGAGTGCTCGCACGACGATGCCGCGACAGAACGTGCCGCGTGATTCGAAGTCGGCGGCGTTCGTGCCGTAGTTGCCGATGTGCGGAGTGGTGAAGGTGATGATCTGGCCCGCGTAACTCGGATCGGTGATGACCTCCTGGTAGCCGCTCAGGACCGTGTTGAACACGACTTCGCCCGTCGCTACCGGCCGCTCGGCCCCGAACAGCTCCCCTTCGAAGATGCTGCCGTCGGCGAGCACCAGTGCGCCGTCACGAATCACGTCGATACTCCAAGCGTTCGCATATCCATCCATTCTAATGCATGTTCATTCATCATCGGGTAGCCGATCCATCGACGACGACCGCTCGTCCGGCGAGGATCGTGTGGACCACGCGGCCGCGCAGCGCCACACCCACGTACGGCGTGTTGCGGCTCTTGCTCGCCAACCTGGCCGGGACCACCTCCCACTCGACATCGGGATCGAACACCGTCAGGTTCGCCGGCTCGCCGATGGCGATCGGGCGACCGTGACGATCGTCGACGCCGGCGATCGCCGCCGGCTTCCACGACAGTGCGGCAATCACATCCGCCAGCGGCATCTCGAGGTGAGCGAGCGAAACACCCAGGGCCGTCTCCAGGCCGAGCATCCCGGGCGGCGCCTGGTCGAGCGGCTGCTCCTTGGTCTCGGGAGCGTGCGGCGCATGGTCGGTGGCGATCGCGTCGATCGTGCCGTCGGCCAGCCCGGCGCGGATGGCCGCGATGTCATCGGCCGTACGCAGCGGCGGGTTCACCTTGTAGAGCGAGTCGTACGAGGCCAGCCGTTCGTCGGTGAGGCTGAAGTGGTGGGGCGTCGCCTCGGCCGTGATCGGCAATCCGTCGGCCTTGGCCCGGCGTACCAGTTCGACGCTCTTGGCAGTCGACAGGTGCAAGAAGTGCATCGGCACACCGGTGAGTCGCACCAGTTCGATGTCACGGTGCAGCATCAGTTCCTCGGCGATCGACGGCCATCCCGGCAGGCCGAGGCGGCTGCAGCAGTCGCCCTCGTGCATCACCGCGCCCGCCGTGAGGCGCTCGACCTCACAGTGCTGTGCCAGCGTGATGTCGAGCCCATCGGCGTACTCGAGAGCGCGACGCATGAGCAGCGGATCCTGCACACCGTTGCCGTCGTCGGTGAACAGCTTCACGCCGGCCCCGGCGAGCTCGGCGAACGGGGTGAGGGTCTCCCCCGCCCGACCGACGGTGATCGATCCGGACGGCAACACCTCGCACAACCCGGCGCGTTCGCCCTGACGGCGAACGAAGTCGACAACCTCGACGCAGTCCTGGGTCGGATCGGTGTTGGGCATCGCCACGATGGCAGTGAATCCGCCGAGCGCCGCCGCTCGACTACCGGTCTCGATGGTCTCGGCCTCCTCACGACCCGGCTCACGCAGGTGCACGTGCAGGTCGACGAATCCCGGACTGACCACGAGGCCGCCGGCGTCGATCACCTGATCGTCGAGACCTGGTGCGATTGCTTCGCCGACGTCGGAGATCGAACCGTCGGTGATCCTGACATCGCCCGTTCGGTCGCCGGTGGCGTCGATGATCCGGGCGCCGGTGATCAGGAGTGTCATTCGGTGATTCCTTCCGGAGGGTTGATCGAGCCCGAGCCGAGCAGGTCGAACAGGACCGCCATGCGCACGGCGATGCCGTTGGTGACCTGTTGGGTGATGACCGCTCCCGGGAGTTCGGCAGGATCAACCGCGATCTCGACGCCTCGATTCATCGGCCCGGGGTGCATCACCAGCGTCTGCGGATCGAGCTTCAGGGCGCGCTCCGGCGTCAGCCCGAAGCGCATCGTGTACTCGCGAAGGTTCGGTACGAGTGCCTCGTTCATCCGCTCCTGCTGCATCCGCAGCAGGTACAGCACGTCGATCTCGCCGATCACGTCGTCGAGGCGGTCGGTGACGGCGTCGGCGAACCGTTCGCCCGTGTCGGGTGGCAGCAGTGTGCGGGGCGCCACGACGGTGACGTGCGCGCCGAGCAGGCGGAACGCCGACACGGTGCTGCGAGCCACCCGGCTGTGCTTGACATCGCCGACCATGGCGACGCGCAGCCCGTCGAAGCCGCCGGAGCGTGCCAGCGCGGTGCGCACCGTGAAGACGTCGAGCAGGCCCTGAGTCGGGTGGGCGTGCCACCCGTCACCGGCGTTGATGACGCTCGCGTTCGTCCATCCGGCGATGAGCTGCGCTGTGCCGCTCGACTTGTGGCGCACCACGAACGCGTCGACGCCCATCGCTGCGATGGTCTCGATGGTGTCGCGCAGGCTCTCACCCTTGTTGATGCTCGACTGCGATGCAGCGAACGTCATCGTGTCGGCCGACAGCCGCTTGGCGGCAGTCTCGAAACTGAGACGCGTACGCGTGGAGTCCTCGAAGAACACGTTGCAGACGGTCTTGCCGCGCAGTGCCGGCACTTTGGGGTTCGGGCGGCGGTTGACCTCGGCCATGTGGTCGGCGAGTTCGAGCAGGTGGATGATGCCCTCGGCACCCAGATCGTCGATGGTCAGCAGCGAGCGGGACATCGTCGAGATCGCGTGTCATGAGATCACGACGCCGTCGGTCGTGGCGGAGACGTCCTCATCCGTGCTGGTCGGCAAGTTCTTGCCCACGAAGTCCGGCCGGATCGGAAGCTCGCGATGGCCGCGATCGACCAGTACGGCGAGCTGCACCGCACGAGGTCGGCCGTAGTCTGCGAGTGCATCGAGCGCGGCGCGCACCGTGCGCCCGGTGAACAGCACGTCGTCGACGAGCACCGCAGTGACACCGTCGACATCGAAGTTCAGGTCGCTCACAGCTCCAGGAGCAACCGGCCGTATGCCGATGTCGTCGCGGTAGAGGCTGGCATCGAGCGACCCCACCGGGACCGGCTGGTCGATCCGGGCGATCTCGGCCCCGAGGGCCGTGGCGAGCCACACACCGCCCTGCTGGATGCCGACGAGGACCACGCCATCGACGCCTCGATTGCGTTCGATGATCTCGTGGGCCATCCTGGTGATGGCTCGTCGTACGTCGTCAGGCCCGAGGACCCGCTTGTCGGTCGTCATGTTGCTCCTCCGTGCGAGCCTCACGGGACTCGCTTCACGGTGAGCTCGAAGGTAGCAGCAACTACGGTGACCGCATGCATGATCTCGTGATCCGTGGGGGATTTCTCGTCGATGGCACCGGCCGACCCGGTCGCCTCGCCGACATCGCAGTCGACGACGGGGTGATCACTGCCGTCGTTGATGTTGGGGTCGACGCGGGGGTCGATGCAGGATCCGGCGACGACATCGGTGATGCGACGCGTGTCGTCGACGCCACCGGCAGGCTCGTGACGCCGGGCTGGGTCGACATCCACACCCACTACGACGGCCAAGCCTCCTGGGACCCGTTCCTCACGCCGTCGTCGTGGCACGGGGTGACCACGGTCGTGATGGGCAACTGTGGCGTCGGCTTCGCCCCCGCTGCGCCCGATCGCCACGAGTGGCTCATCGAGTTGATGGAGGGCGTCGAGGACATCCCAGGATCAGCGCTGACCGAGGGCATCTCGTGGGAGTGGGAGTCGTTCGAGGACTACCTCGACGCACTCGAGGCGCGCCAGTACGTCATCGACGTCGGCGCGCAGGTGGCTCATGGGCCGGTGCGTGGCTACGTGATGGGCGACCGTGGCGCAGCGAACGAGGCTGCGACCGCCGACGACATCGCCGCCATGGCCGAGATCGTCGAACGCGGGCTGCGCGCCGGAGCGCTCGGCTTCTCCACGTCCCGCACCCCGATACACAGGTCGAAGTCGGGTGAGCTCGTGCCGGGCACACACGCCACGAGCGACGAGCTGTTCGGCATCGCCGACGCACTCGCTCGTGCCGGACACGGCGTGTTCCAGTTCGCTCCGGACCACGCACTCGTCCCGCGCGACGAGTGGCCCTGGATGAAGGAACTCGCCCGCCGCACCGGTCGCACCGTCAGCGTCAACCTCAATCAGCCCGACGACGCGCCCGATCTGTGGCGCGAGGTGCTCGCGCTGCTCGATGAGGCCGAAGCCGAAGGTCTACCGATCGTGGCCCAGGTCGCCGGTCGGGTCGTCGGCCTGCTGATGTGCCTCGAGGGCAGCTTCAACCCGCTCGCGTTCCATCCGGCCTATGCGCCGATCGCGGATCTCCCACTCGCCGAGCGTGCCGCGGCGCTGGACGACCCGGAGTTGCGTGCACGGTTCGCCACGGTGCCCGCCGACGGCGGCGAGCTGTACACGATGCTCGTGCTCGACCGGCTCGACAAGTTCTGGGCAGTCGAGGACGGCGACATCGACTACGAACCTTCGGCCGACGAGTCGATCGCAGCCGTCGCCGCCCGCACCGGCGTGGCGCCCACCGAGCTGATGATCGATCAGTTGATCTCGAACGACGGCAACGGCATCATCCTGACGCCCTTCTTCAACTATGCGTACGGTGACCTGTCGTTCACCTACGAGGTGCATCAGCACCCGGGGACCCGAATGGGGCTGGCCGATGCCGGCGCGCACTGCGGTGTCGTCTGCGACGGTGGCACGCCGACGTTCATGCTGACGCACTGGACCCGCGATCGCACCCGCGGCCCGAAGCTCGCACTCGAACACGTCGTGCGACGCCAGACCCGCGACACCGCCGAGCTCTACGGTCTCACCGATCGCGGCGCCGTGGTGCCGGGCCTGCGCGCCGACCTCAACATCATCGACTACGACCACCTCACGTTCGGAGCCGCCCGGATGGCCCACGATCTGCCCGCCGGTGCGCGCCGCCTCGTGCAGAAGGCCAAGGGCTACGACGCCACGTTCGTCGCGGGCGTGCAGATCGTCGACCACGACGAGTTCACCGGCGAACTTCCAGGCCACCTCATCCGGGGCCCCCGCTGAAGCTTGGGAGCGCGACGCCGCGATTGCGTTCGTACAGGACCCAGATCTCGTTGCGCGCCACCTCGTCGAAGGCGTCGGCGATGGCCAGCCAGTCGGCGATGAGCTGGGCGTCCTGATCGACAGGGATCATCACGTACTCGACGCGCTCGGCGCGTTCGTCGAGACGTGATCCTTCGAGGCTCGTGTCGGGCCCGTACAGCACGACCCGGAACGGAACCGGGAACTGGTAGATCTCTTCGCGGTACGCCAGTTGCGGGGTCAGGCGGTAGTTCGCAGACACGACCGCATCGGTCGGGATGTCGACGAGCAACTCGCGCGCCGACGTGGCGTAGATGTTGTCGCGATGGCCGTACCACGAGTCGGTGCGCCCCAGCGGTGACGGCGCCCACAGCAACGCCGTCACCAGCGACGCGACCGCAAGTGCCGTCATCGCCAGCGACCGCGTGGGTATCGCCAGACGATGGCCGCGCACCGACATGACGTGACTGCCCATGGCTCCGATCGCGTACAGCGTGCCGATCGCCAGTGCCGGCACAGCGACGAGGCTGTAGTGGTAGTCGATCTGATACTGGTACCAGAACGTGCTCAAGACGTTGGTGCACAGCACCACCGCGCTGATCATCGCCACATCGGGCAAGCGCATGAACAGCCACGCGAACGGGGCTGTCATCTGCACCAGGTACCACGGCCGGCCATCGCTGCGAAGATGCCGTACGAGCGCTGTCGGATCGGTCACCGTCGTGTCGACGAGTCCCCATGGCCCGCCGAACGGGATACGCCATCCGTTGCGTGTCGGCACGCCGATCAGGCTGCGCATCACGAGCAGCATCGCGACGGCCATGAAGGCGACGCTTCCGAACACGGTCACGAGCCCGATCCGGCGATCGCGCCGGAGCGCAACCCAGATGCCGAGCGGCACGATCACGAGCGACACGTCTTCCTTCACGAGCAGCGACAGGATCACGAAGACCGCATAGACGCGCCACCTGCGTTCGAGCGCTCCGTAGATGGCGAAACCGACGAAGACGCCGAGGAACGCGTCCGGATGGAAGTTCTCGAGGTTCGTCCAACCCACCGCGGGGTGAAGCAGGTAGGTGCCGGCGCCGATCAGAGCGAGCCACTCCGACCCCAACCGTCTGCGGCCATAGAGGAACACCGGGATGGCGCCGGCGGCGATCGCCGCCGACTGCGCGGTGAACATGATCCACGCGCCGGGGGCGATCCAGTACAACGGGACGAGCAACAGCAGGATGAACGAGGTGTGGTCGCCGAACAGGTTGCGGCCCATCAACGTCACGAACGGGGCGTCGAAACGCGAGAGCAGCCACATCCCCTGGTCGTAGAGCGCCGAGTCGTAACTCGACGTGCCGAGCGCGTGGTGGATGTCGAGCGACCTGACGGCGAAGTACCAGGCCCATGCGATCACGGCCCCGGCGAGGAACACCTGTGGGGCGCTCGGCGGCGGTATCCGTTGCCACAACGGGCGTGCGGGCATCGACCTACTGTCGCAGGTCGTCGACCAGCGCGGAGAGCACCCCGTTCACGAAGCGACCACTGTCATCGGTGGAGAACCGCTTCGCGAGTTCCACGGCCTCGTCGATCGCCACCGCCAGCGGGACGTCGGGACGATGAGCCAGCTCGAAGGCGCCGAGGCGCAGGATGTTCAGGTCGAGCACGGGCATGCGAACCAGTGTCCAGCCCTTGGCTCGTGCAGCGATCGCGGCATCGAGTTCCTCGACGTGCTCGCCGACACCGACGACGAGCAGCGTGGTCAACGCATCGGGCTCGAGCACCTGCACGGCGAGCGCATCGGCCGGCGTGATGCCCTTCGAGTACGCCTCGTACAGCAGATACAGCGCTCGTTCACGCGCGTCGGAGCGGTCGTCGGGACGCGGCATGGCGGCCATGAGGAAGGTGTTGATCGATCCGGATCAGACGCGGGTGATGTAGTCGCCGGTGCGAGTGTCGACCTTGACCTTGTCGCCCGGCTCGACGAACAGCGGAACCTGCAAGACCTTGCCGGTCTCGAGCGTCGCCGGCTTGCGAGCACCCGACACCCGGTCACCCTGCACACCGGGCTCGGTCTCGGCAATCAGCAGCTCGACGGAGGCCGCGATCTCGACGCCGATGATCTCACCCTGGTACTGAGCGATCTGGGCCACCATCTGCTCGGTGAGATAGTCGGCCGCTTCACCCAGCGCTGCGGTGGGCACGTTCATCTGGTCGTAGGTGGAGGTGTTCATGAACACGTAGTCGCCACCGTCCTTGTACAGGAACTGCATGTCCTGTCGGTCGACGATGGCCTGTTCGACCTTGATGCCGGCGTTGAAGGTCTTGTCGATCACGGCGCCGTTGCGCACGTTGCGGATCTTCGTGCGGACGAACGCTCCGCCCTTGCCGGGCTTGACGTGCTGGAACTCGATCACCTGGAAGAGTCCGTTGTCGAGTTCGAGGGTGATTCCGTTCTTCAGGTCGTTCACGGAGATCTGCGGCATGGTCGTGTCCTTTGTCGTTCCAGTGTTCGGCGTCGGTCGAGTGTTCAGCCCGGAAATGGGTGCGGCGCGGTGTGTGTCAGGGGCTGCGAGCCGGTTTCGGTGACGACGAGGAGATCCTCGATCCGGAATCCACCGAAGCCGACACGATAGAGGCCCGGCTCCACTGTCACCACGTTGCCGGCGATGATGACCTCCTCGGAGGCCTGCGAGTGGAACGGTGATTCGTGGATCTCGAGGCCGACGCCGTGGCCCGTGCCGTGCAGGTACCAGTCGAGGTGACCGGCGCCTTCGAAGACGTCGCGGCACACCGTGTCGAGGTGGCGAGCCGAAATTCCCGGGCGCAGCGCTGCAACTCCCGCGGCGTGCGATGCCTCGACCAGGGCGTAGATCTCGCGCTGTTGCGTGGTCGGTTCGCCGATCACGTACGACCGGGTCATGTCGGAGTGGTAGCCGTCGACGAGCGCACCGACGTCGATGATGACGGTGTCGCCCTCCACGATCGTGCGCCGACCCACCTCGTGATGCGGGCGCGCGGCGTGGTCGGGCCCGGACGCGACGATGGTCTCGTAGCTGCGGTCATCGGCACCGTGCAGGCGCATCCGGTACTCGAGTTCGTTGCGGATGTCGGCTTCGGTGATCGGTGTGTCGAGCGTGGCGAACAGGAGGGGTTCGACCTCGGCGAGTGCCGAATCAGCCGCGCACGCCGCGGCGGTCATCCGCTCGATCTCGGCCGCGTCCTTGACCTGGCGTTGCATCTTCACCAGCGACTCGGCCGGTTGCAGTACGAGGTCGTCGGCGAGTCGCTTCCACTCGGCGTGGGTGATCGACGCAGGATCGAGGCCGACGGATCGGGCAGCATCGAGCGACTCGATCAGCCGCCGGTGAAGGTTCACCCGTGACGCCTCGGCGACGACCGTCGCGCCGCTGGCTGCTGTCTCCGCCCGTGCGCGCCCGCCGTAACGGCCGTCCGTGCCGACGATGAGGTCGTGCGCTCCCACGACGGCCCAACCATTCGATCCCGTGAAGCCGGTCAGCCATCGCACATCCACCAGGTCGGTGAACAGGAGGGCATCGCAGGCGTTTTCGTCCCGGAGGCGCTGCTGGATCGTCGCGACCCGTCGAGCATGATCGATCGGGATGCTCGGCTCAATCACGAGCACCTCGGGACACGAATCGAGTCAGTGCCGACCGAACAGCCGATTCGGGGACGCCCGAGACCACTTCGACGCCGTCGGGCCCGTCGAGAACGAAGGTGAGCCCGTCGAGCGCCTTCTTGTCACGCGCCATCAGCGTGAGCAGGTGCTCGACGTCGAGGCCTTCGGGCGGTGTGACGCGCAAGCCGTACTCCCCGGCGACGATCCGGCGGTGCTCGTCGACGCGGGCCTCGTCGACGCGATCGAGTTCGAGGGCCAACTCCGCGGCAAAGACGAGCCCGATTGCAACGGCTTCACCGTGAGCGATCTCGTGATCGGTCGCGATCTCGATCGCGTGAGCGAGCGTGTGGCCGTAGTTGAGCAGCGCCCGTCGGCCGCCTTCGCGCTCGTCCGCTGCCACCGCGTCGGCCTTGATCTCGATGCAACGAGCGATGCGTTCGTCGAGGGGAAGCGCGAGCAGGTCGTCGCCCGTCAGGAAGTGGTACTTCGACATCTCGCCGAGACCGCAGCGCATTTCGCGTTCGGGCAGCGTGGTCAGTGCATCGAGGTCGCAGATGACCCCCACCGGTTGCCAGAAGGCACCGACGAGGTTCTTGCCCTCCGGGAGGTTCACGCCGGTCTTTCCGCCGATCGCTGCATCGACCATGCCGAGCAGCGTGGTGGCAACGTGGACCACCGGTGTACCACGGTGCCACGAGGCTGCGGCGAAGCCGGCGACGTCGGTGACCATGCCACCACCGAGACCGATCACGACGTCGCGACGCGTGAGGCCTTGGCGTGCGAACCCACGCGTGAGCGCTTCGATGGTGGCCAGCGACTTCGCCGACTCTCCGGAGTCGATCACGTACGTCTCCACCGATCGACTCGCCGACGACCACGTCAGGGGCACCGCGTCCTGAGTGACGATCGCCACCCGGGTGGCGTCATCGGGGAGCACTGCGTCGAGTTCGGTGATCGCACCGGCGCCGACGACCACCTCGTAGGAGCGCTCAGCGAGCGGAACGGTCACCCGCAGCATCGCAGCACCGCCTTGGTCACGTCGTTGACGGAGCGGTTGTCGACCGAGACGATGGCGTCTGCGACCTCCTGGTAGAGCGGCGCCCGTTCGTCGTAGAGCCGTCGGAGCGTCGCCTCGGGATCGTCGTCGAGCAGGGGTCGGTGGCCGCCGCTGCGCACCCGGTCGAGCAGGACGTCGACCTCGGAGCGCAGCCACACGACGTGAGCCTCGGGGCCGTTGAGTGCGTCCCGGTTGGCTTCGCTCAGCACGACTCCGCCAGCCGCCGCGATGACACAGGGCTCCGACTGCGCGAGCGCCTCGACGAGCACCTCGGTCTCCAACGCCCTGAACGCAGGCTCTCCGTCGGTACTCCAGATCTCTCGAACGGTACGACCCGTGCGCTCCTCGATCATCTCGTCGGAGTCGTGGAGAGGACGGCCGAGTGCGGAGGCGACTGCTCGCCCCACGGTCGACTTGCCCACCCCCATCATGCCGACGAGCACGAGATGGCGCGACGTGTTCACGACAGCGATGCCGTGAACGCCTCGGCGTTGCGGACGAACTCGTCGACCGAATCGCCACCGAACTTGCGCTGCGCCTCACCCGCGAGCACGAGCGCCACCATGGTCTCGGCAACCACACCCATGGCCGGGACCGCGGTGACGTCGGTTCGCTCCTTGAACGACACGGTGGACTTCTTGGTCTCGGTGTCGACCGTCTGCAGCGTCGGCTTGTTGAGCGTGGCGAGCGGCTTCATCGCGGCGCGCACCACGAGCAGCTCACCGGTGGAGATGCCACCCTCGGTGCCGCCGGCGAGCGTGCTGCCACGTCGGTAGACCTTGGCGTCGGCGTCCCACGAGATCGGGTCGTGTGCGACACTCCCCCGTCGCCCGGCGACCTCGAACCCGTCGCCGATCTCGACGCCCTTGACTGCCTGGATGCTCATGATCGCCTGGGCGAGGAGCGCATCGAGCTTGCGGTCCCAGTGGACGTGGCTGCCGAGACCGACCGGCACACCGAATCCGAGCACCTCGACGACGCCGCCGAGCGAGTCGCCGTCCTTGGCCGCGGCCTTGATCTCGGCGATCATCGCGTCGCCGGCGTCGAGATCGAAACAGCGAACCTCATTGTCGTCGACTCGATCGAGCTGATCGGGTGTGGGGCGCACAGCACCGCGAGGGACCCGAACATCACCCATCTGGATGACGTGGGAGATGATGTCGACACCCAACGGCTTCAGCAGGGCCTTGGCCACCGCGCCGGCAGCCACGCGAGCAGCAGTCTCACGGGCACTTGCCCGCTCCAACACGTCGCGGGCATCGGTGAAGCCGTACTTCTGCATGCCGGCCAGGTCGGCATGGCCCGGACGAACCTGCGTGAGCGGATCCTTCGTGGCGCCCGGTGCCGGACTCATCTCCTCGTGCCACTTGTCGCTGCGGAACCACTCGCTGTTCTTGATCTCGATCGCAACCGGCGACCCGAGGGTGCGGCCGTGACGAACGCCGCCGATGAGGGTCAGCTCGTCGGCCTCGAAGCGCTGTCGTGGACCACGTCCGTAGCCGAGTCGCCGGCGTCCCATCTCGGCCTGGATCTGTTCGACCGTGATCTCGAGACCGGCCGGCAGTCCCTCCATGATGACCACGAGGGCCTGGCCATGGGACTCGCCCGCCGTGAGATACCGCAACATCCGAACGAGGCTACCGGTCGGCGAGTGCCGCCTCGGCGGCGGTTCGCATGACCCTCGTGTCCGGCCGGACACCGATCCAGCGCTCCTGCTGCAGTGCGGCCTGATGGATCAACATGCCGAGTCCGTCGACCGTGCGGGCACCGAGCGCGTCGGCGGCCGCCAACCATGCCGTGCGCAGCGGGTGGTAGACGAGATCGACGACCACCTGGTCGGCACGGAGCAGCGCCGGGTCACAGGGCAGATCCTCGGGACGTGGCATGGAGCGGATCGACGACCCATGCCGACCCTGGTTGCGTTGACCACGATGTCGGCACGACAGATGTCGCCGGCGATGCCGACCGAGGCGACCCGTGCGAGCGTCGCCGCCGACTCGGCGTGGGTGTGCGTGCGATTCAACACCGTGATGTCGCCGGCCCCGGCGCGTCCGAGCGCGTCGATCACCGAGCGAGCCGCGCCACCGGCGCCGATCACGGCGACGCGGGCATCGGCAACGTCGATGCCCGTCTCGGCGAGCGATGCCACGAACCCCGCTCCGTCGGTGCTCGATCCGACGAGCTGGTCGCCCTCCCAACTGACCGTGTTGACCGACTGCAGTGCACGCGCGGCCGGCTCGAGACGATCGACGGCGTCGGCCACCTCGCGCTTGTGGGGCATCGTGACCGAGAGACCGGCGATTCCGAGGACCCGCATCGCATCGAGCGCCCCGACTCCTCCGCCGGCCGCCACCTCGAACGCCACGTAGGTCCAGTCGACACCTGCAGCGTCGAAGGCGGCCTGATGAATGACCGGCGACAGGCTGTGTTCGACCGGCGACCCGATGAGCGCCGCCACTCGGCGCATCGTCACAGGAGGCCCGCTTGGCGTGCCAACTCGACGTTGCGGTCGTGCTGCCACTGCTCCGATGCGAAGACGTGGCCGCCGTCTTCGTCGGCGATGACGTAGTACAGGTAGGCGCACTTGGTCGGATCAGCGAGTTCGGCGCAGACCGGGTCGCCGGCGGGCGGGTTCGGCGCCGGGTTGAGGGCAGCCTGGATCGACGCACGGCCCGGGTTGGCGATCGGGGTCGGTGGAAGTCCGGGCCGCAGGTAGGTGTTGTACGGCGTGTCGATCTGGCGGAGTTCGGAGAACGGCAGCTCAGGATCGATTCCCGCCTGCTCGCGTCCGTACAACACGGTCGCGTCGATCTGCAGTGGGATTGCGTTCTCCGGATCGATCGCGCTCAGCCCGAGCCGGTTGTAGATGACCCTCGCGATCTTCGCCCGGTCGTCGGGCACCTTGGCCTCGCGTTCGATCATCGAAGCGATGATCAGCGCCTGGTACGGCGTGATGCCGAGTGCCGCGGAGCGATTGACGATGTCTTCCTGATCGCCGACGCGTTCCATGAGTGCGATCATCCGCTCGAGGATCTGACCCTCGCCCTCTGCGTTCGACACCTGATAGGTGTCGGGGAACAGCATCCCTTCGAGCGACGTCACGTCGAGCGGCTGGAACGACGAGCGGATCGTGCCGCTGTTCGCCGCGGCCAGGAACTCCTCGGCGCTCAGCCGATCGACCGATGTCTGCAGCCGGTCGGCCATCTTGGACACGGTGAAACCTTCGGGAAAGGTGACCTTCGTGTAGGTCTGCCCCGGCGGGGTGCGCAGACGCCCGAGCACGTTGCCCATGTGGTCGTTCGGCCGGATCTCGTAGTACCCGGGGATCAGCTCGATGCCACCCTCGCGCTCGACGTACCACTCGAACACGCCGGCGTCCGACACCAGGCCGTCAGCGGCCAATCGTTCGGCAACCGAGGCCAGGTCGTCATCGTCGTTGACCGTGAAACTCTGCACGTCGCCGGGAGCACCCTCGGGATTGATCTTGCCGAGGTACCACCAGCCGACTGCTCCCGCGACGAGAATCGCCATGACGACGAGCACCATCGAGAGCCAGACGGCCCACTTGAGCGGACGTGTCTGCTGGCGGAGCCGTTCGACCGAGCCGGTCTGATCGGTGGCATCCCAGGGATCGATCGACCAGTCGAGCGCCGGTCGGCTGTCGGGGTCGACTTGCGCCTCGGGCAGCAACGGGTCGAGTTGCTTCACGTGGCGGTTCCCGGCCGTGTGACGCTGAGCCCCACGTGGAGCGGCGGTGGTCGAGCCACGCCTGCAACATGACTGCGGCAGCCACCTTGTCGACGACCTTGCGACGTTGACGCGCATCGAGGCCGGCCTCGCGCATCCCCCGTTCGGCGGTCACCGTCGTGAACCGCTCGTCGTACATCTCCACCGGCACCCCGACCACGCTAGCGAGCTGACGGGCCTCGGTCTCGGCAGATCGAGCGGCCGGCCCGCGGGTTCCGTCGAGCGACAATGGCAGCCCCACCACCACCACCTCGGCCTCCTCGTCGCGGACCAGTTTGGCGATTGCGGCGTGGTCGTGGCGCCGCGACGACGAACGATGCACCGTGGTCAGCGACGAAGCAACGGTGGCAGAGAAGTCGCTCACCGCAATGCCGATGCGCTTGGAACCGAGATCGATGCCGAGTGCACGAACGCCGGGAACCCGACCCTCGAGAACACGGCCGTCGGTGGTGCTCACGCTCCGGTGGCGACCGCGATCGCCTGAGCTGCGAGCTCCAGCGCCGCCGGGATCCCGCTGACGTCCTTGCCGCCCGCCGTGGCGATGTCGCCCTTGCCCCCGCCGCCACCACCGACAGCTCTGGCGGCCTCCTTGATCAAGTCGCTCGCCGGTCGCACGCTGCCCGGCTCGACGGCAGCCACCAGGCCGACTCCGCCACTCGTGGTCTCGCCGATGAGAACGACGTAGCGGACACCGGGCTGTTGGCGCACGGCGATCGCGAGTTCGCGCAGATCACCCGCCGCAAGGCCGTCGACCTGTGTGACCACCACGCCGTCGTGGGCGATTGCGGCCAACTCGGACGCTCGTCCCAGCGCGAGCTGACCCCGCAGCGACTTGATCTCGTCGTTCAGCGTCTTCATCTCGTCGAGCTTGCGTTGCACGCCCGCGAGCAGATCGTCGGTGGGAGCACCCACCAGACGAGCCGCATCCGCGAGCAACTGCTCGTCGCGCTGCAGCAGCGCGACGCTCGCGTGACCGGTGACCGCTTCGATGCGGCGCAGGTTCGAGCCGATCGACGACTCGCTGACGACCTTGATGGTGCCGATGTCGCCGGTTGCGCGCACATGCGTGCCGCCGCAGAGTTCGATCGACGAGCCCGCTTCGAGCACGCGGACGATGTCGCCGTACTTGTCGCCGAAGAACGCAACGGCGCCGAGGGCCTCGGCTTCGTCCTTGGTCGTCTCGAAGTTCCTCGTCGGCGAATTGGCGAGCGTCTCGGCATTCGCCAGGCGCTCGATCTCGAGGATCTGTTCGTCGGTCACGGCGTCGTAGTGGCTGAAGTCGAAACGGAGACGGTCGGGGCCGACCATCGACCCCGCCTGCTTCACGTGCTCACCGAGCACGTGTCGCAACGCATGGTGGAGGAGATGGGTCGCCGTGTGGTTACGGCGGATGGCCGCCCGGCGATCGGCGTCGATTTCAGCAGTCGCCGTCTGGCCCGGCGTGATCGTTCCCGATTCGAGCCGGGCTCGGTGCCGACGCAGATTGGGCAGTGCGAACGTCGTGTCGAGGACCGTCGCACACCCCGTTTCGGTCGTGATGGTGCCGGTGTCGCCGATCTGACCACCGGATTCGGCATAGAACGGTGTCCGGTCGAGGAAGATGTCGACGGCACCGCCGCTCTCACCATCATCGGCACCGGCACCGGACTCGACCGGGACCACGGCGAGGACTCGGCTCTCGGTGACTTCGTTCGAGTAGCCCACGAACTCGGTGACACCGAACTGGTCGACGATGTCGCGGTACGCGTCGAGGTCGACGCCTTCGCCGGCACCCTTCTGGGCGGCCTTCGCCCGACCACGTTGAGCTGCCATGTCGGCGCTGAATCCGTCGAGATCCACCGTGACGTCACGCTCGCCGGCGATCTCCTGGGTCAGCTCGAGCGGGAACCCGTAGGTGTCGTGGAGCAGGAATGCCGTCGACCCGGACAGCTCGGCCGGGTCGGACTCCAGTTCGCCGTCGAGGATGCTCAGACCGTGCTTGAGTGTCTGACGGAACCGCTCTTCCTCCTTGGTCATGACATTCACGACGAAGTCGCGGTTCTTGACGATGTCGGGATACGCCGTGCCCATCACGTCGATGGCGACCTCGGCGAGACGCGGCATCACGAGCGATTCGGTGCCGAGCAGATAGGCGTACCGCACGGCGCGCCGGATGATCCGGCGCAGGACGTACCCACGGGCCTCGTTCGACGGAAAGACGCCGTCGTTGATCAGCATCGCACCCGAACGGGCGTGTTCGGCGAGCACGCGCATGGCGAAGCTGTTGCGGTCGTCGTAGTCGCCGACCCGGTACGACTTGCCGGTGATCGAGCACGCCTCGTCGATCAGGGGCGCCATGAGATCGGTCTCCCACACCGAATCGACACCCTGGACGAGGGCGAGGATGCGTTCGAGGCCGGCACCGGTGTCGATCGACGGCTTCGGCAACGGCGTCCGCGTTCCATCGGGGTCCTGGTCGAACTGCATGAACACGAGGTTCCAGAACTCCATGAACCGATCGCCGGCCGGGTCGCCGAGCGGCCCGCCTCCGGGGCCGAACGCCGGACCACGGTCGATGTGGATTTCGCTGCACGGCCCGCACGGGCCCGTGTCGCCCATCTGCCAGTAGTTGTCCTTGTCGCCGAGTCGCTGGATGCGCGTCCATCGGCACGCCGACGATCTCGTGCCAGATCGCCTCGGCCTCGTCATCGGACTCGTGGACCGTGATCCACAGTCGGTCGCCGTCGAATCCCCAGCCTCCCGACGCAGGATCGCCGGTGACCAGTTCCCAACTCCACGGGATCGCCGACTCCTTGAAGTAGTCGCCGAAGCTGAAGTTGCCGAGCATCTCGAAGAACACCAGGTGGCGTTTGGTCCGACCCACGTCGTCGAGGTCGTTGTGCTTGCCGCCGGCACGGGCGCACTTCTGTGAACTGACCGCCCGCTGGTACGGCGGTTGTTCGTCGCCGACGAAATACGACTTGAACGGCACCATGCCGGCCACGTTGAACAACACCGTCGGATCGTGCGGGATGAGGCTCGCCGACGGCACACGCGTGTGGTCCCTGGCCGCGAAGAAGTCGCGGAAGGAGTCGCGAAGTTGGTCGGCGTTCATCGACGGGGTCATATCCCGCACGAGCCTATCGACGCCGCTAGCTTGCATGCCGAGTGAGTACTGCCACCCCGCGATCCATCGTTCCATCACCGCCCGACGATCTCCACGAGTGGGTGAGTTTCGAAGATCCCGACGAACAACGTACCTGGGTGTTCGATGCCAGCTACCTGCGGTCGAACTACATGTGCATCTACGGCTGCGGCTGCAAGGGGATCCTCGACGAGCCCGCCCCGGAGCTCCGGCACGGGTGCTGCAGCCACGGCGCCCACTTCGTCGACGACGACGACATCGCCAACCTCTCGCGCCATGCCGAGCGCCTCACCCCCGAGCAGTGGCAATTCCACAAGAAGGGCCGTTCCAAGAAGGGCAACTCCAAGAAGGGCACGGCAAGAAGGGCTACCTCGCCGACGGCGAACCCGAGGCCGACGGCTCACCCGTCACGACCACCCGGGTCGTCGACACTGCGTGCATCTTCCTCAACCGGGTCGGATTCGACGGCGGAGTCGGGTGTGCACTGCACATCGCCGCGCTGGAGGCCGGTGAGCGTCCGATGGACTGGAAGCCATCGGTGTGCTGGCAAGTGCCGCTGCGTCTCGAGCACTCGACCGACGAATCGGGTCATGTCACCTCTCGCCTGCGCGAATGGAAACGACGCGATTGGGGCGAGGGCGGCAGCGAGTTCGGATGGTGGTGTACCGAAGAACCCGACGCATTCGTCGGAGCCGAGCCGCTGTACGTGTCAGCGAAGGACGAGATCGTCGAACTGGTGGGCGAACACGTCTACCACGCGATGGCGCAGCAACTGCAGCGACCGAACTGGGTGCCGCTCCCCCACCCTGCGGTACGCCGCTGATCGTCTTGCGCTGCCTGATCAGTCGTCGAGATCGTCGTCGTCGTCGAAGGTGACGCCGTACTTCTCTGCCAGTGCGGCGTACTCATCATCGTCGCCGTTGCCGTGGTTGGAGCCGGAGTTGGACGACGACGGCTCGGAACGGTCGCCGAATCCGAGATCGAACGCTCCCGGGCCGGACTGCTTCAGTTTTCTCGCCTCTTCGAAACGGCGATGACGACCCTTCTTCACGACAGGGCTCCCACAGACTAGAAAGTTGACATTCGGGCACAGGGTAGCGCTGAGGCGGAGCAATCCCCTGGATCGCGAAATGTCGAGAGGTCGATCAATCCGACACGGTGGTCAGACGCAGACGTCCCTGTCCGTCGAACGTGAGCCCCGCTTCGCCGGCCACGAGGCGCCTGATGCCGTCGCCGACCAGCACATTTCGCCATCCCGTTGCGAGCCGGGCGTCGTCGTCGCCACGCAGGAACGACACGATGTCCGACCGCGTGGCGAACAGTGCCGGATCGAGCCGTTCGTCGCGAGCCAGCTGCGCCACCCATGCCGACACGAGGGTCACGGCGGGGCGCATCGAACGGTCGAGATCGTCGGCCGACGGTGGTGGTGCCGGCGCAGGAACGCCCTTGGCGGCCTTGACCGCCTCGAGGATCTCCTCGGCGAGCCCACCGCGAGAATGACGCTCGTCGACCCCGCGGGCCTGAGCGAGCTCCTTTGCTGTGCTCGGGGCGCGCTGAGCGATGCCGAGGATGGCGAGATCGGGCAGGACCTGACGTACCGGGATGTCGGTGCGCATGGCCCGCCGTTCACGCCAGCCGGCGACGCTCTGGGCGACTGCCCGGGCACTCGGCCGCAACGAGCGAGCATCCTTCAGCTGCAGCCACGCGTCGTCGGGAGCCGAACCACTCGTCGGGCGCGTCCGCAGCTCCTCGCAGGCGTCGTCGGCCCAGCCGAGGCGATCGACGTCGGCGAGTTGCGCCACGAGCCGTTCGTGCACCTCCAGCAGGTACTCGACATCGACAGCGGCGTACTGGCACTGGCTGTCGGTGAGCGGCCGTCGGAGCCAGTCGGTCAGACGATCGCCCTTCGCGGGTGTCACCCCGATCTCACCCTGGAGCAGCGACACCAGCGACGGGGTGCCGTAGCCGAGGAAACCTGCAGCCAGTTGCGTGTCGAACATGCGCGTCGGCACCGACCCGACGGCATGAGTGAGCACATCGAGATCCTGCTGTGCGGCGTGGATCACACACAACGACTCCGATGCGAACAGCCTGTCGAACGGCGCAACATCGACAGCGAGCGGATCGATCAACGCCACCTGCTGGCCGTCGGCGGTTCGCCATGCCACCTGCACCAGAGCGAGCTTGGGGTAGTACGTCCGCTCGCGGTGGAACTCGGTGTCGAGTGCGTAGCGGGATTGGCCGATCAGGATCGAGACGACGTCGTCGAAGTCGACCTGTCGATCGATCCAGCGATACTCGAGCCGCGGGTCAGTCATCGGCGGCACCGGACGCGGCGCCTGACACGATTTCGAAACCCCCCTCGGCCCAGGCCAGCATGCCGCCGGCGACGTTGACCACCTCGATGCCCTGCTCCGCGAGGAACCGGCAGGCGTTGGCGCTGCGCGCGCCCGAACGGCACACCACATAGGTCGGCGAACCATCGAAGGCACCGAGCCGTTCGGGCACCGTACTGAGCGGCACGAGCTCGGCCTGGGCGATGTGGCCGCTCTCCCACTCCTGGGGTTCACGAACGTCGATGATCCGAGCGGTGGGCCCGATCGCCGCCAGGTCGTGCACAGAAATCTCCGAGATTGTCACGGCGTCAAGAGTACCGATCGAGGTCACCGGGCGTGTTGATGTTGCGGAGCGACGCCGGCGGCAACGACACCTCGACGGTGCAGAGATCGCCGAGCACACGATGAACCGCACGTTCGCCCGCATCGAACGATTCCCGGACGCGGTCGGCCGATGTGCTGCGCCACAGCGCACATGTCGGCTCGACTCGCCCGCCGTTGGCAACGCACGACGTCGGCATCAGGTCGCAGCCGAGCAGCGTCGATCAGGGCAACGAGATCGGTCGACGACAGGTTCGCGAGATCGCAGGCCACGATCAGGAGATCGGTCGCTGGTTCGGCGAACACTTCGAGCACGCCGAGGATACCGCCGAGCGGCCCCTCGCCCGGATGCCGATCGGGCAGGACCAGTCGATCGAGCGTCGCGAGTTCGATCGGGTCGCCGCCGTACAGCACGACCGGCTCGCACCCAGCCTCCGACAGAGCGTCAGCGACCCGCGCTGCCATCGGTGTGCCGCGGACCTCGATGAGGGCCTTCGTGCGCCCCATGCGGCGGCTGGCCCCACCAGTGAGTACGACACCGATCAGCACCGGATCAGTCCGCAGCGATCCCCGTGTGTTCTGAATGGGAGGGGTCGAGCTGCAACAGGAACGTCCGGCATCGTTCGGCTTCGTCGGTTTCGCCGATCACCGTGGCCATCTCGGCGAGGCCGCGCATGCACCGCAGGAACCCGCGATTGGTGGGCTCGGACCACCGCACGTAACCGCTCCCCCGCCACCCGTTGGCGCGCAGCGCGTCGAGCCCACGGTGATAGCCCACGCGATAGGCCGCGTAGCGGTCGATGGTGTCGCGACCGAGATCGCCGAGCGCCGCCCACGCATCGAGAAACCGCGGAGCCGATGCCACGACGTCGGCCACTGCCGATCGCCGCTCGTCACCGGTCAACGCCAGGGCCGCATCGAGCCGGGCCGCGACAACGGGATCAGGCGCCGGCAAGACCGTGGTGGGGAGTCCCGATGAGAAGTTGATCGGCTGGTCGCTCACCCGGGCGAGCGTACCGACGCCGTACAGTGCTGGCGTGATCGCCATGACGTTGGAACAGGCACAGACCATCGCCGTCGTGGCCACCACTGCACTCGTGGTCGGGGCGATCGCCTCGTTCTGGGTGATGAAGAGCCTGGTCCAGAAACTCCTCGTCGCCGGGCTGCTCGGTGTCCTCGCGTTCGCCGTGTGGACCCAGCGCGGCGCGCTCCAGGACTGCGCCGACAAGGTGCAGGACAACTACATGCGATCGGGAACCGCGGTCGTCGTGGCAGACACCGAGTGCTCCTTCTTCGGAGTGTCGATCACGATCTCGGACCCACGTTCGGAGTGAACATCCTCGTCCGGCTCACCGGCGCCAAGACAGTTGCGAACACAGCGCTGCGATGGATCCCGCTGTTCCTGCCCACGCTGGAGCGGGCCTTCGGTGCGTCCACGACGCAGCTCACCACCGTGATCGGTGCGGGTGAACTGGCGGGGTTCTCGACGATTGCGTCCGGCGCGCGGCTCGACCGCGGACGCGAACGAGTGGTGATGGTCTCGTCACTCGGTCTGGTCGCCGCATCTTCGGTCATCGCGCTCGGCGGCACCGTGGCCAGCTTCGCCGTGTCGTTCTTCGTCCTCGTACTCGGCGTGGCGAACTTCACCGTCGCCGGTCAGGCCTGGATCAGTCACCGTGTGCCCTACCGCCAGCGAGCCAGATCGCTCGGGCTCTTCGAGACGTCGTGGGCGATCGCCCTGCTGATCGGCGCCCCCGTCGTCGCGCTGCTCATCAACGTCTTCGGCTGGCGGGGCCCCTTCGTCGCGTTGGCCGTCGCCGCGACGATCGCCGCTCTCGTCGTGGCTGGCGCACTGCCACGCTGGGTGGCTCGTTCCGACGACGTCGAGTTCGTTGCCACAGCAGCACTGAGCGATGGATCCCAGCCGAACGACGTTCCCGCGAGCCGACCGCGCCTCGATCACGACCAAGGCGTGGCTGGTGATGATCGGTTCGGCAACGACCGCCATGGCCGGCCTGTCGGTTTTCGTCGTCTCGGGGAGCTGGCTCGACGACGCATTCGGCGTTTCGACGGGCGGTATCGGGGTGATTGCCGTCGCATTCGGCTCGGTCGAACTGGTCGCAAGCCTCACGAGTGCCGGCGTGGCCGACACGGTGGGCAAGTTCCGCAGCACGATCGCCGGCCTGGTGCTCCTGCTCGCTGGGCTCGGCGTGATGATGCTGGCCGACGAGCGACTCTCCGTCGGACTCGGTGGGCTCCTGTTGTTCCTCCTCGGCTTCGAATTCGCCTTCGTGACCTCGCTCTCACTCGTGAGCGAGGCGATGCCCGATGCACGCGGCACCACCCTGGCCGTCTCCAATGCCGTGGCCACCGTCACCCGTGCCGGTGGGGCGATCATGAGCGGCTGGCTCTACGCAACCCACGGCATCGCCGGAACGGCTGCGCTGTCGGCGCTGTCGGCCGTCGTCGCCGCGCTGTCGCTCGTTGTCAGTCGTCGGCTCCGGCCAGCGGTTGAAGCGATGCCGTCGCCGACGAGCTGATGAAGTTCACGACTGCGGCGGCCACGGCGTCGGCATGAGTGTGCGGGCCGGCATGGCCGGCCCCGCCGACCACCTCGCTGCGACAGTCCACGAGCATCTCGGTGAGTCGGCCCATCGCATCGCGATGATGCGGCCGGGCGTGCTCGCCGCACAGGGCCAGCACCGGCACCGTGATCTCGTCGGCCTCCCAGGGTGGTGACCGGCGGAGATCGGCGAGTTCCGACACCATCGCCGCACCCTCGGCGCGTCGATCGGCCTGTTTCGACGCGGGGAGCCGATCCCAGACCGCGTCACCGACCAATCGCCGCATGAACGCCTCGGCGGCATCACCGGGATCGTCGACGGCCATCGCCGCGCCACCAGCAGAATTGCCCGGCCACCAGTCGAACCACGACAGTGGGGTCTCGTAGACCGTCACCGACGACACGACATCGGGTCGTTTCGCCGCGAACGCCAGGACCACGTTGCCGCCGAAGCTGTGGCCGAACAGCGCGACCGGAGCGTTGATGGTTGCAGCCGTGGCGGTGACAACAGCGTCCAGATCGTCGACGTTGGCTGCGACCGTCCACGGCGGGCCCACCGAACGCGATCGTCCGTATCCACGGCGGTCGTACCGAACGATGTGGAACTGCGTGTCGAGT
Source organism: Ilumatobacteraceae bacterium (assembly GCA_963716235.1). Classification (GTDB taxonomy): domain Bacteria; phylum Actinomycetota; class Acidimicrobiia; order Acidimicrobiales; family Ilumatobacteraceae; genus Sva-07. Next base: position 102,370 of record CAVQTE010000009.1, read on the forward strand.
CGTCGACTGAGCCGCAGCAGCCCCGCCGAACGGTCCATCGAACCGTGCACGACGATCAGCGTCGGCAGATCCGGCGCGCCAGCCGACTCCGACCAGACACCGGCTGCGGTGTCACATCGCATCAGTCGACTCGAACGATCCGCAACACATCGGTCGCTGCGCCCGCTGGTCGTGGTCGGTCGGCGTCGGGTGCCCCGGCCAGCACCAGCACGATGTCTCCGGAAGCGACACGACCCGCCCGCAACGCAGTTTCGACCGCGAACCAGACCATCTCGTCGGTGGTGCCGTACAGGTCGACCTCGAGCGGTTCGACACCCCAGCTGAGCGCGAGGGAGCGCACGACAGCAGGATCGGGTGAAAGTCCGATCATGCGGGCCGCTGGACGGAACCGGGCCATCGCCCGAGCTGTCCGTCCACTGCGCGTGCAGCACAGGATTGCCGATGCGCCGGCATCGTGTGCGGCCTGCGACGCGGCGTGTGTCAACGCTGCGGTGATCGGATCGATCGGCGACATGTTCTCGTGGTGCGGCGACTGCTGCATCCGTCCCAGACGGTTCGCCCACTGCCGGTACGACGCTTCGGATTCGGCCCGCTCGGCCACGGTTGCCATCGTTCGCACCACCAACGCCGGATCGTGTCCGATGGCGGTCTCTCCCGAGAGCATGAGCGCGTCCGTACCGTCGAACACCGCATTGGCCACGTCACTCACCTCGGCCCGTGTGGGTGACGGCGCAGTGATCATCGACTCCAACATCTGTGTTGCCGTGATCACCGGGACGCCCGCCTCCACGCAATGACGAACGATCCGCTTCTGCAGGTGAGGTACGTCCTCGATCGGACAGTCGATGCCGAGATCGCCACGGGCGACCATCACCACATCGCTCGTGGCGATGATCTCGTGCAGATGGTCGATCGCTGCGGTGGTCTCGATCTTCGCAACCAACTGTGCACGGTCACCGACCACCGCGTCGAACCTGATCGACGTCAGCTGCCGCGCGGACGAACGACACGGCGATGAACTCGACCCCGGCCGTTGCCACGGCCTCGGCCAGCACGAGATCCTGAGCGGTCGGCGACGGCAGTCGGAGACTCTCCGACGACAGATGGACACCCGGGCGACCGTTGGCCTCTCCGCCGTTCTCGAGTTGCGCAACGACCGAGTCGGTACCGATCTCGGTGACCCGCATCGCGATCGCACCGTCGCCGAGTTGCACCCGACTGCCCACGTCGAGATCCTCGATCAGGGTGGGATACGGCACGGTGATGTGGCCGACGTCGCTGCTGCCCGCTCCCGGTCGCAGCGTGACGAACTCGCCGGCGACGAGCCGTACTCCTCCGGGCGGGAAGGCCCCGGCGCGGATCTTCGGGCCTGGGAGGTCGGCCAGCACGGCAACCGGTCGCCCGCGCTGCTGCGCAACGTCGCGGACCCGAGCGAGTCGTGCGAGATGGTCGTCGAGCGACCCGTGACTCAGATTGAGCCTGACGACGTCGACGCCGGCATCGATCAACTCGCCGAGCGCCTCGGTCGAGTCGCTCGCCGGCCCGATGGTCGCCACGATCTTCGTTCGTCCGGTCATTTCTGCTTGTCTATCGTGCAATGGAACTTCTGATCATCCGCCATGCCCTGCCGGTGCGCCGCGAACTCACGACCGGGGCCGCCGATCCGGAACTGTCCGAGGCCGGCCAGGCACAGGCTGTCCACCTCGCGCAGTACCTCGCGTCGGAGCAGATCGACGCGATCTACGCCAGCCCGCTGGCGAGGGCGCAACAGACCGCACTCCCACTGTTGGACGGCCGTGAACTGGAGATCGTCACCTCGGACGGAATCGCCGAGTGGGATCAACACAGCTCCGAGTACGTTCCGGTCGAGGAGTTGAAGGCCGCCAACGATCCGCGCTGGCATGCGATGCTCGCCGGTGAGTGGTCCGTCGACGAGTCGGAGGAGGATTTCCGCTATCGGGTCGTCTCGTCCATCGAAGGCATCATCGGGGACCATGGTGGACAGCGGGTTGCCGTCGTGTGCCACGGGGGTGTCATCAACGGATACCTCTCGCACGTTCTCGGCCTCGGCACCTTCGCCCGGGGCTTCTTCTATCCCAACTACACCTCGATCAACCGTGTGGCAGCCGCGTCGAGCGGCGAGCGCTCGGTCGTCACGGTCAACGAGACCAGTCACCTTCGTGGCACCGGGCTCCCCATGGGTCTCTTCCAGAACGGCTGAGCGATGAATCCGCCTCCCAACGACAACCTGATCGACGACCCGATCGACGACCTGATCGAGTTCCTCGACGCGTCGCCATCACCGTGGCACGCCGTTGCCTCGACCATCAACCGTCTGATCGGCTTCGAACGCCTCGAGGAATCTGCTGTCTGGAACGAGGTTCCCGCCGCCGGGTACGTCGTGCGCGGCGGAGCGATCATCGCCTGGCGACTGCCTCACGACAGCTCCGACCCCGGTGCCCATGCCCCGTTCCGCATCGTCGGGGCCCACACCGACTCGCCGTGCCTGCGGGTCAAGCCCAACCCCGATGCCGGCGGTTCCGGTTGGAAGCAACTCGCCGTCGAGGTGTACGGCGGCATCTTGAACAACAGCTGGCTCGACCGTGACCTCGGTGTGGCGGGGCGCGTCGTCGGCATCGACGGCACCTCGACGCTGGTCAAGGTCGCCGAACCGGTCGCCCGCGTGCCGCAGCTCGCCGTTCACCTCGATCGCGAGGTCAACGGCACCGGACTCCTGCTCGACCCGCAGCAGCACCTGAGCCCTGTCTGGGGTGTGGGAACCGCGTCGGCCGGCGAGTTCGCCGAATGGATCGGCGAGGCCGCCGGCTTCGACGCGCCGCCAACGTGGTGGGAACTGTGCCTGTACGACGTGCAGGGCGCCACCGTGCTCGGCGCCGATCGGTCGCTTCTCGCGTCAGGCCGCCTCGACAATCAGCTCTCGTGCTGGGCCGCGGCAACGGCCCTCGGCGAATGCGATCCGACCGACTCCATTGCAGTGATCGTGTTGAACGACCACGAGGAGGTGGGCTCTGCGAGCGCCACCGGCGCCGCCGGGCCGTTCCTGCAAACGGTGCTGGCACGGCTCGTGTCGGCCCGAGGAGGTTCGCACGACGATCTCCACCGGTCGTTCGCCGCGTCGGCGTGCATCTCGGCCGACAACGCCCACGCCGTGCATCCCAACTACCCCGAACGCCACGAACCCGGGCACCGCCCGATCGTGAATGCCGGCCCCGCGATCAAGGTCAACTCCAATCAGCGTTACGCCACGTCGGCCGAGACGGCCGCAATGTTCCAACGGGCGTGCGAGCGCGCCGGTGTGCCGTGGCAGGTGTTCGTCTCTCGCAACAACATGCCGTGCGGATCGACCATCGGGCCGGTGACGTCGACCCGGCTCGGCATCGCCACGGTCGACGTCGGCGTCCCACAGCTGTCGATGCACTCGGCGCGCGAGCTGTGCGGTGCCGACGACCCGGGCCATCTCAGGCTGGCGATGAGGGAGTTCCTCGGCGCGGCTGCCGACTGAACCTCAGCCCACTCGGGATTGGGCTTCGTCGAACAGTCGCTGGAGTTCGGTCGACAACCGTTCGGTCGCCACTCGCACCGCCTGGCGTGACTCGGACTTCGATCGGATCGTCTGATCCGTCGGGTCGTCGACCCAGATCGGCTCACCGATCACCACGCACACCCTGTGCGGGTGGATGAACTTGGCGTGCCGCGGCATCACCCGTGCCGAGCCGCCGATGCCGATCGGAATGATCGGGACGCCGACGCGGGCGGCGACATACGCGGCGCCGTCGAACAGCGGATGCACGACCGGCCCATCCTTGCGTTCTCCCTCGGGAAACAGCGTGAGCGGTTCGCCGTTCTGCAAGATCCTGATGCACTTCATGAGCGCTTCGCGGTCGGCATGGCCGCGATTGACCGGAAACGCACCGAGCGCAGACACGAGCCAACCAACGCTCGCGTACTTCCAGATCTCCTGCTTGCCCATGAAGCGAATCCGACGAGTCGACACACATGCGGTGATCGGCGTGTCGACGTAGCTGCGATGGATCGGCGCGAGCACGTAGGCACCCGTTGCGGGCAGATGTTCACGCCCCTCGATGTGCATGCGGGTGAACGCCATGGTGAACCAACAGACCAGGCTTCGGAAAACCACGTACGCGACCCGGCTGGCTCGCGACTCGGCAGTCGGCAGCGATCGTCGTTCGACCGTCATGGTTGCCGAGCAGTCATGGTTTCACGGCAGTCACGGTTCGAGAAGGGCCAGGACCTCGTCGACGACCTGCTCGATCGACAGTCCACTGGTGTCGACGACCACCGAACCGGCCGCCTCGGTCAACGGACTGTCGCTGCGCGTCGAATCCTTGCGGTCACGCTCGATGATCGACGCCTCGACGTCGGAGACGTCGCCACCGATCTCGGCGACACGACGCTCGGCACGCACCCTCGCCGACGCGGTGACATAGAGCTTCAACGTCGCGTCGGGGAAGACCACCGAGCCGATGTCGCGGCCTTCGACGACACCCCCGTGATGCTCGGCGACCCAACGACGTTGCCGGCGCACGAGTTCGGCGCGCACCCTGCTGTTGGCTGCCACGGCACTGACCGCCGAGGTGACCTCACGACCGCGGATCTCGATGGTGGCATCGACACCGTCGACGTGCACTGCGGTGCCGTCGGGTGTGGGATCGAGTGACATCACCACCGACTCCGACAGCTCCGCGATGTCGTTCTCGTCAGCCGGATCGAGCCCCCGTCGCAGCGCCGCGAACGTGATGGCCCGATACATCGCACCCGTGTCGAGGTACTCGAGTCCGAGTCGGCGGGCCACCGCTCGGCCGACCGTGCTCTTGCCGGCACCCGCCGGGCCGTCGATGGCTACGACGATCGGGGCCTCCAGGGCACTCGCTCGCGCACTCACCACGACACCCCCAGCGGACGGCCCTCGTCGTAGCCGGCGGTGCTCTGCACGCCGACCACGGCTCGTTCGTGGAACGCAGTGATCGAATCGGCACCGGCGTACGTGCACGACGACCGCAACCCCGCGACGATCTGGTCGATGATGTCCTCGACACTCGGGCGCACCGGGTCGAGGTACATCCGCGACGTGCTGATTCCTTCCTCGAACAGCTCCTTTCGAGCCCGCTCGAAGCCGTCGTCGAGTTGCGTGCGGTGCTTCACCGCCCGGTTCGACGCCATTCCGAAGCTCTCCTTGTAGAGACGGCCCTCGGGGTCGCGCATCGTGTCGGCCGCGGATTCGTAGGTACCGGCCAGCCACGAACCGAACATCACGCTGGCGGCCCCACCGGCGAGCGCCAGTGCGACATCACGTGGGAACCGGACACCGCCATCAGCCCAGATGTGACGTTCGAGCCGCTGTGCCTCCTCGGCGCACTCGACGACGGCGGAGAACTGGGGACGACCGACCCCGGTCATCATGCGCGTCGTGCACATCGCTCCCGGGCCGACACCCACCTTCACCACGTTGGCGCCGGCCTCGATCAACTGACGAGTCCCGATTGCCGTGACCACGTTGCCCGCCACGATCGTGGCATCGGGGAGCCCGGCTCGAACCGACTCGATCGCACGAAGCGTGCGCGTCTGGTGTCCGTGGGCGGTGTCGATCACGAGCACGTCGACGCCGTGGCCGACCAGCTCCTTGGCGCGAGCTGCGGGATCACCGTTGATCCCGACAGCGGCACCGACCATCAGGCGACCCTGCGCATCGACGGCCGGGTCGTAGATCGTCGAGCGCAGCGCACCCTCACGGGTGATCACACCGAGCAGCCGACCGTCATCGTCCACGACCGGAGCAACTCGGAGTCGGTTGCGACCCAGATGGTCGAATGCTGCGGCGGGGTCGATGTCGGGGCTGAGGATGTGCAGGCTCGAACTCATCACGTTGGCGAGCTGCGTGAACCGGTCGAAGCCGTCGCCGTCGCTTTCGGTGAACACGCCCACCGGCGTGCCGTTGTCGACGACGACCACGGCACCGTGGGCCCGTTTGTGGATCAACGAGAGCGCGTCTGCGATCGTTGCGTCGGGAGCGAGCGTGATCGGCGTCTCGAACACCGTGTGGCACCGCTTCACGTAGTCGATCACCCTGGCCACGACGTCGACGGGGATGTCCTGGGGAAGGATCGCAATCCCACCGCGTCGGGCAACCGTCTCGGCCATGCGCCTGCCCGCCACTGCAGTCATGTTCGACACGACGATCGGGATGGTCGTGCCGATGCCGTCGGGCGTCCGCAGGTCGACGCTCATCCGCGAGGGAACATCGGACAGGCTCGGAACCATGAACACATCGCTGTAGGTCAGATCGAAGCCTGGGTCGGAGTGAAGCATGCGCATGGGTGGTGTTGTCCTTTTCGATGCCGACGATCTATCGACTGGGTCTCCGACGACATTCGCTCTGGAAGCGACCACAGGCTAGGCCCTAGTCTGACCCGTCAATGACACGAACCACGTCACCGGTCGCCCTGATCCACGGATGGGGCGGGTCGTTCGCAACGACGTGGGAGCGCAGCGGATTCACCGCCCTGCTGCAGGATGCGGATGTCCCGGTCATCGGCATCGATCTGCTCGGCCACGGCACAGCGCCCAAGCCGCACGATCCCGGCCAGTACGCCGATCTGACGACCCGCATCGTCGACGCCCTCCCCGATGAGCCGGTCGACGCCATCGGCTTCTCACTCGGGGCGATGACCCTGCTCCGCCTGGCCATCGACCATCCTGAACGGTTCCATCGCATCGTGCTCGCCGGCATCGGCTCGAACATCTTCGACCGCGACGACTCGGGCACCCGAGCAATCGTCGCGGGTCTGGAGACCGTGGCCTCCGGAGGAGACCCGTCGTCGCTCGACAACACGGTGCGGCTGTTCACCCAGTACGCCAGCCAGCCCGGCAACGACATCGAGGCCCTGACCGCGGTCATGAAGCGTCCACCGTCGTCACCGATCACCGCGGAGCAATGTGCCAGGGTCACCTGTCCGGTGCTCGTCGTCGTCGGCGACAAGGACTTCGTGTATCCCGGCGACGAACTCGCCGCGGCATTCCCCGACGGTCGGTGCCAGACACTTCGTGGCGTCGACCATTTCGCCACCACCGAATCGTTCGGGTTCTTCGACGCTGCACTCGAGTTCCTCGACGCCCTGTGCTGAGCCCCCGGGTCGTCGTCTCCGCCGACATCGACCGCGCCGTCGAGGTGATCCGAGCCGGTGGCCTGGTCGCCATGCCGACCGAGACCGTCTACGGACTGGCGGCCGATGCCACGAATGCCGAGGCGGTACGGCGGATCTTCACCGTGAAGGGTCGGCCCGTCGACCATCCGCTGATCGTGCATCTCGCCGACGCGGACCAGCTCTCGACCTGGGCCTCCTCCGTGCCGGATTCCGCCCGACGGCTGACCGAGGTGGCGTGGCCGGGGCCACTGACGGCGATCCTGCACCGGGCCGACGGCGTACTCGACGAGGTGACGGGCGGGCTCGACACGGTCGGGGTGCGGGTGCCGGCACATCCCGTGGCGGCCGCATTGCTCGAACGGGTCGGCGTGGGCCTCGCGGCGCCGTCGGCCAATCGCTTCGGCGCCGTGAGCCCCACCACCGCCGACCATGTGCTCCACGACCTCGGCGAGTTCCTCGATCCCACCTGCGACCTGATCCTCGACGGCGGCGACTGCCCGATCGGTGTGGAGAGCACCATCGTCGACTTCGTCAGCGATCCACCACAGATCCTGCGCGCCGGAGGCGTTCCCACCGAGGACATCCGCCGGCTGCTCGGCGGTGTGGTCACCGACGCGTCCGGCCCCAGCCGGGCGAGCGGCATGCTGGCATCGCACTATGCGCCGAGTTGCGCCGTGCGGCTCGTCGATCACGCCGACGATGCGGTCGCACTCCGCGCCGGCACGCACAACAGCGAGATCCTCGACCTGACCGACGATCTCGTCGTGTACGCCCACGACCTGTACGCCCGGCTGCGCGACGCCGATGCCCGAGGTGTCGGTACGGTCATCGCGGTGCTCCCCCCGCCGATCGGACTGGGACACGCCATTCGCGACCGCCTGGCAAAGGCCGCCGCACCCCGTCCGACCTCGGCTTGAATCCACCGTGTGACTGTGCGGGCTGCCCCCTTCGGTTCTGTGCGGTGAGCTGCGGTCTCAGGTCCAGTCGACGGCGTTGAGGTTGGCGATCCACACGTCGCGGACCGTCAGGACGTCGGGCACGGGTGAGCCGTCGAACGATGCCACGGTGAGGCTGACGGTCGATGATCCGGCGTCGGGGACGACATCGAGTCGACACCAGCACTCGGCCGGCTCGTGCAGGAGCACGTCGAGTCGGTACGGCGGGTCATCGTCGAGGACCTCGCCGAGCCATGACGCCACGACGAGCAACCCTTCGAACGTCTCGACGGGCAGTGCCTCCACCGTGAACGACGGGACATCTCGGCTCAGACCGCTCGTCCGGTTCCTCGACGACGAGTCCGGGCGCGGACGGGTCACGGCCGGGTGCGTCGTGGCGGCGTCGATGTGTCGGAGCGCATCATCGGCGGCGTCGTTGACGGCCTGCATCGCCGCCGGGTCACCGCCGCGGTCGGGATGATGGCGCTTGGCGAGTTCACGCCGCGCCGTGCGCACGTCAGCGGACGTCGCATCCGGTCCGAGGCCCAGTACGCCGAACGGGTCGGTCACGCCGTCGAGTCGCGAAGTTCGCCGTAGCGCTCGCGCAGCGCTGCCGGAGTCGACTGCACGGTCCACTGTCGTCCCGCTGCCGAGGCCCCACTGCTGCTGAATCGTGCGGTGGTCACATCCCTGGACGACCGCGGCTGCCTGGACCGCTGCTCCTGTCGCCACGGCCTGGTCGACGTCGGCCACCACCACACGGCAATCGACCAAGCCGGCGATCACCGTCTGCAGGGCGCGCGACCGTGCACCGCCCCCTGTCAGCACCAGGCGTCCGTCGAGGGCGGAGTTCGTACGCAGCGAGTCGAGCGCGTCGAGCAGCCCGCACGCCACACCGTCGACTGCTGCTCGGGCGAACTCCTCACGGCTCACGTCGCTGCGCAGTCCGCTGAGCACGCCGGTGGCATCCGGACGGTTCGGGGTGCGTTCCCCGTCGAGGTAGGGCAGCAACACGGGCCGACGGTCGCCACTCGCTGCGAGCGCCAACCGGTCGAATTCGTCGTGGTCGACGCCGAGAAGTCGAGCGACGGCGTCGAGCACCTTGGCGGCGTTCGAGGTGCACACGAGCGGGAGGAACCGACCGGTCGCGTCGGCAAAGCCGGCGACTTCACCCGACGGATCGGCGGTCGGGCGATCGGCGACGGTGAATGCGGTGCCCGACGTTCCGATCGAGACCACCGCGTCGCCGAGGTCGAGACCCAGACCCAACGCGGCGGCCATGTTGTCGCCCGTGCCCACGGCAACCGCCACACCGTTCCAGTCCCCCGCTGTGTCGAGTGGACCCAGCACGGTCGGCACCACGTGGGTCCAGTCACGGTCGGCATCGATGATCGCGAGCAGGTCCCACCGGTAGTCCCCCGTCGCCGGCGACCAGTAGCCGGTCCCCGACGCGTCGCCGCGATCGGTCGTGTAGGCGCCGGTCAGCCGGTGGGTGAGGTAGTCGTGTGGCAGGAGCACGTGTTCAATCTCGGCCCAGGCATCAGGATGGGTCCGGTGGAGCCACGACAACTTGGTCACGGTGAACGCGGCGACCGGCACGCTGCCGACGGCCTCGGCCCACGCTGCGGGACCTCCCAACTGCCCGAGCAGCCAACCGGCATCGGGGGCCGACTCGGTGTCGTTCCACAGCTTGGCCGGGTGCACCGGTTGGTCGGCCAGGTCGAGCGCCACCATGCCGTGCTGCTGGCCGCCGATGCTGATCGCGGCAACATCGCCGGACCTCGCCCGCTCCCGGAGTTGCGCGCCCGCAGCGGCCCAGGCGATCTCGAACGCATTCCACCACGACTGCGGGTCCTGTTCACTGCACGGTGGCGTCACCGCGGGGTGCGGTGACGACGCCGATGCGACGATCTCGCCCGTGGCCAGATCACGGATCTCGACCTTGGTCGATTGGGTGGACGAGTCGACACCGGCAACGAAGGGCACGGCGTCACACTAGATCCAGGTCGCGGACTGCCCCCAGGTGTCGTCGTAGACGATCTCCGCGACCGGCTTGCGTTTCACCGGCCCGTGATGGCCCTCCGGCACGCCGAGCGTGATGCACGCCGACAGCGCGACATGCTCGGGAACGTCGAGGAGGTCGCGAAGTTCGGCCTCCACGCCGAGATGCCACATCGTCAGCGCGCCTCCATACCCCAGTGCACGAGCCGCCAGCAGGAGGTTCTGACAGGCCGGATACACCGACGCCCCTTCGTAGGGCGACGCGGCGCGGTACCGCTCGAGACACACGAGCACCACCACCGGAGTCCGTTCGAACCGGTCGACGTACCGTTGCATCGAGTCGGCGAACCGCGAGGGGCGGTAGCCGTCGGCTTCCCGCTTCGTCTCCCAACCCGTTCGGAACGCCTCACCGAGCAGCGACTTGGCGGCGATCGCCCGTGGACCGTCGCGCAGCACGAGGAACCGGAATGGCTGACGATTCGACCCCGATGGAGCGCGCCCCGCGTGCCACAGGATCGTGGCGAGGTCGTCGTCGGGGATCGGATCGTCGGTGTACCTGCGGATCGCGCGAGTGGTCGCCAGCCCGTCGAGGAGCGAGACCGGCCCGACCAGTTCGGTCGGCTCGGCAGGCTCGGCGCTCACCGACCGTGGAACTCGGGATCGCGCTTCTCCATGAACGCTCGCACGCCTTCGGTGAAGTCGTCGGTGCGCAGCAGGGGCAGCAGTTGGAGGAACACGTGATGGACGTTCTGTTCGAACGTCTCGGTCTCCGCGGCTCGCATCATGCGCTTGATCGCCCGCACCGCCAGCGGTGCATTCGCCGCGATGTCCGCTGCCATCTCCACCGTGCGCTTGTGGAACTCGTCGACCGCAACCACCTGGTTGACCAGGCCCAACTCCAGCGCCTCGGCGGCGCTGAGCGTGCGGCCGGTGAAGGCGATCTCCGCAGCCTTGGCGTAGCCCACCATTCGGGGAAGCAACCAGGTGCCACCACTCTCGGGAAGGATGCCGCGCTTGGCGAAGCCGGGATTGAGCTTGGCGTTCTCGGCGGCGATGCGGATGTCGCAGCCGAGCGCGAGGTCGAGTCCGTACCCTGCGGCGCCACCGTTCAACGCACAGATCGTCGGCGTGTCGATGTTGTGGAGTACCACCGGCGGAGCCGAACGCAGGTCGAACTCGCCACTGAATCCCGTACCGCCCTCGCCGCCGCCCAGATTGCCCAGGCCGCCCTTCGGCCCCGCCATCTGCGCCTGCAGATCGAGCCCGGCACAGAATGCGCGGCCAGAACCCGTGAGCACGATGCAGCGTACGTCGGGATCGTTGTCGGCCCGCAGGAGCAGTTCACTGATCTCCTGGAGCATCACCCCCGAGATCGTGTTCATCCGTTCGGGGGCGTCGAGCGTGAGTGTGGCCACATGGTCGGCGACGCCGTAGCGCACCTCCGAGGGGCTCGACGTCGGGATGGAGACATTGGCAGCGTTCACAGTGCCGAAACGGTAGTGCGTTCCATTCACCCCGCACGATGCGTACAATCGTCGGCACCTTATGAGTACAGGCATCCCGCCCGTACCCCAACAAGGGGGAGAACCCACAACATGCAGATATCACGCGTGAAGCGCGTCGGTGCACTGCTGGTCGGTCTGACTCTCGTTGCCGCAGCCTGCGGCAGCGACGACGACGCCTCGTCCAGCACTGACGCACCGGCCGGCACCGAAGCAGTGTCGGAGACGACCGAAGCGATGACGGAGACCACCGAGGCGACCGAAACGACCGAAGCGATGACGGAAGGCACCGAGGCGCCCGCCGACGGAAGCCCAGTGCGGCAACGCCCCGAGCGATGTCACCGACGGTGACCTGGCCGGTTTCTCCGCCACGACCCCGTTCGGCCAGATCACGCCCGAGTTCATCGAGCGCCTGTGCGAGGTCGATCCCGGAGCTCGAGGATCTCAACTACGCCACGGAGACCTACGACGCCATCATGATCTCGGCACTCGCCGTGCTCCAGGCCGGCACCGACGGCATCGCGCACGCCGAAGCCGATCAACGGCATCACCCGCGACGGCGAGACGTGCACCACGTTCGCCGACTGTGCCGCGCTCATCGAGGCCGGCACCGACATCGACTACGACGGCATCTCCGGCCCGCTGACGTTCGCCGGCAACGGCGAGCCGATCGTGGCGAGCTACGGCAAGCTGGTCATGGGCGACAACAACCGCATCGACATCAGCCAGACCGAGTACATCACGGCCGAAGGCCCGCCCGAACTCGACGTCCCGCAGACGCCCGTCGAGGGCAGCCGCGAGGGCGACGGCGTGCTGACGTTCGGCACCCTGCTCCCGCAGACAGGGTCGTTGGCCTTCCTCGGCCCGCCCGAGTTCGCCGGGTTCAACCTGGCGATCCAGGAGATCAACGACAACGGTGGCGTCCTCGGCGCCGACGTCGTCGGCATCGAGGGTGACTCCGGTGACACCTCGACCGACCAGGCGAACCAGACCGCCGACCGCCTCCTCTCGGAGAACGTCGACGTCATCATCGGTGCGGCTTCATCGGGCGTCACGCTGTCCGTGATCGACAAGATCACGGCTGCCGGCGTCACGATGTTCTCGCCGGCGAACACCTCGGAGGCGCTGTCGACCTACGCCGACAAGGGTCTGTACTTCCGTACGGCCCCGCCGGACCTCTACCAGGGTGACATGCATCGGCCAGTTCATCGTCAACGACGGCAACCAGACCGTTGCGATCCTCAACCTGAACGACGCATACGGCAACGGCCTCGCCGAGACCGTCGCGGCGACGGTCACCGACTCGGGCGGCGAAGTCGTGTTCCAGCAGTCGTACGACCCGACCGCCACCTCGTTCGACAGTGAAGTCGACGCCATCGTCGCCGCCGACCCGGACGCGATCGTGGTCATCGGCTTCAACGAGTCGTCGAAGATCCTGCGCACGATGGTCGAAAAGGGCATCGGACCGACGTGACAAGGCCGTCTACGGCAGCGACGGCAACATCGGCAACGCCCTCGGCGTCGACTTCGACGCCGGCAACTGACGTTTCCGAACACTGAACACCTGAACAACTGAGGGAGCCCGGGTCGAGAGGCCCGGGCTCTTTCGCGTCCCGGTGACGGTGTGCTCAGGTTGCGAGCGAGGGTGCCGAGGTACAGCTCGATCACCTTGGGGTCGGCGAGCAACTCGCGCCCCGTGCCGGTGTAGGCATTGGTGCCCTGGTCGAGCACGTAGGCCCGATCGCACACCTGCAGCGCTCGACGCGCATTCTGTTCGACCATCAGGATCGCCACACCGGCGTCGTTGATCAGCTTGCAGCGCAGGAACACCTCGTCCTGCAGCATGGGCGACAGTCCGGCCGATGGCTCGTCGAGCAGCAGCAGCACGGGGTCCAGCATCAATGCGCGCCCCATGGCAACCATCTGTCGTTCACCGCCCGACAGGGACGCTGCTTTCTGGTCGGCGCGCTCAGCGAGGCGGGGGAACAGGCCCGTCACGACCTCATAGCGAGCTCGCGAAGCTCTTCGGGTTGACGAAGCAACCCATCTCGAGGTTCTCGCGCACGGTGAGCGATGGGAACACGTTGTTGTTCTGCGGCACGAATCCCACCCCCCGCTGCACGAGTTTGTGCGGCGGTTGGCCGGTGATGTCAGCTCCATCGAGCTTCACCGAGCCCGACCGGATGGTCACGAGCCCCAACACTGCCTTCATCAGCGTCGACTTCCCGGCACCGTTCGGGCCGATGATGCCGACGAACTCTCCGGCGGCAACCACGAGGTCACAGCCGTTGAGGATGTTGACGCCCGGCACGTAGCCGGCGACCAGGTCGGTGCACTCGATGATGTTCGTCATGAGCCGTCACCGTCCTGCGTTCCAATTCCTCCAGCTCCGCCGATGCCGCCTCGTCGCTCATGGCACCGAGATCGAGATCGTGGTGCGCACCGAGATAGGCGTCGATGACCTCCTGGTTGCCGGAGATGTCCGCTGCGGTGCCTTCGGCGATGATCTCGACCCTGGGCCATCACCACGACCCAGTCGCTGATCTCGTGCACCATGTCCATGTCGTGCTCGACGAACAGCACCGTGCGACCCTCGTCCTTGAGTTCCTTCACGTGCCCGAGCAGGCTCTGCTTCAGCGCCGGGTTGACGCCGGCCATCGGTTCGTCGAGCATGATCAACGTCGGGTCGGTCATCAGCGCTCGGGCCATCTCGAGCAGTTTGCGCTGTCCCCCGGAGAGGCTGCCGGCGAACTCGTCACGCATGTGGTCCATCTTGAATCGTTCGAGCAGGGCATCGGCCCGGCGGTGATCTCGGCCTCCTCGTGCTTCCACAGGAACTTGAACGGGCCGGCCCAGAGACGCTCGCCCCGCTGGTTCGGCCGCGCCGAGTCGCATGTTCTCGATCACCGTCAGGCGGGCGAGCGCCTTGGTCAACTGGAACGTGCGAACCATGCCGAGCTTGGCGACCTTGTGGGCCGACGAGTCGGCCATGTCGTGGCCGTCGAACCGGGAGTACCCGCCGTCGGGCTTGTCGAACCCGGTGAGCAGGTTGAAGAAGGTGGTCTTGCCGGCGCCGTTGGGGCCGATCAGCGCGGTGATCTTGTTGCGTTCGATCTCGAAGTGGTCGACGTTCACGGCGACGAGGCCGCCGAAGCGACGCGTGATGCCATCGGCGACCAGGATCGGGTCGTGCTTCTTCGAACCGGGCTCCGGCGCGGGATCGGCTCGCGGACTGGTCAACGGACATCGAACGCCTGCTCACGCTTGTCGCCGAAGATTCCCTGCGGGCGGAAGATGACCAGCAGCGCCAGTGCGAGCCCGGCGACGATGTTCTTCACGATGCCGAAGTTCGTCGAGTCGACGAGCCACTCCGGGATGTTGTCCGTTGCGGGTGGCCTGATCGAGCAGGTTGTCGACGAACTGGATGACGAAGAAGAAGATCACGGTTCCGACGATCGGGCCCTTGACCCGTCCCAGCCCTCCCAGCACGATGATCAGGAACGCAAAGAACGTGAGGGTCGTCGCGAACTCACCCGTCTGCGCCGATTGCTTCTGGGCGGCGAGCCACAGTCCGCCGATCGAACCGATGACGCCGCCGATGATCAGGCTCTGCATCTTGAAGGCGAGGACGTTCTTGCCGAGGGCACGGGCCGCGTCCTCGTCTTCTCGGATACTGCGCAACACGCGTCCCCACGGGCTGCGCATCAGTGCCCAGATGAATGTCGCAATGAGTGCCGCCAGGCACCACCCGACGATCATCATGAACAGCCGGTAGCCGTCGATCGATTGCGCGCCCATGTCGAAGCGGGCGGTGTTGTCGATCGGATTGAGGTCTTCGAAGAACGTGGTCCATCCGTTTCGCCCGTCGGTGCCTCCCGTCAGCCACGTGAAGCGCGTCGAGTTCAGGAAGAATCGGATGATCTCGGCGACAGCGATCGTCACGATGGCGAGGTAGTCGGCGCGAAGTCGCAGCGTCGGCAGGCCGAGTGCGAGCGCCAACAGCACCGAGCACACGAGCATGAGCGGCAGGGCCCAGTACCACGGCCAGCCGTACGCGACGATCGGAATGGAGAAGGCGTAGGCCCCGATCGCCGCAAAGCCGGCCTGGCCGAAGTTCAGCAGACCCGTGTAGCCGACGTGGACGTTGAGTCCGGAGGCGATGATGCAGTAGCCGGCGGCCGCCGCACTGATGGCGGTGTAGAGAGAGTTCCAGAAGATCAGGTCCCAGTTCATCCGATCCTCTCCTTGCTCCCGAGCAGGCCTTGGGGTCTGACGAGGAGCACCAGGATCAAGACGGCCAGTGCTCCCACGGTCTTGAGGTCGTTGGCGTTGGGCACGATCCACGTCCAGAGTTCGACGAAGATCCCGATGATGAGGCTGCCGAGCAGCGCGCCGAACGGGTTGCCCAGTCCCCCGAGGGTGATGGCGGCGAACATGAGGAGCAGGAGCGTGAAGCCCATGTCCCACTTGATGCTGAACTCGAGCCCGTAGAACACGCCGCCCAGACCGGCGAGCGCACCGCCGAGAATCCACACGAGCAGGATCACCCGGTTGGTGTCGATGCCGCTCGACGAAGCCAGGTCGGGGTTGTCGGAGACCGCTCGAATGGCCTTGCCGAACCGGGTCTTGAGCAGGAAGAGGGCGACACCCACGATCACGAGGGCCGACGCCCCGATGATGAAGAGCGTGCGCGGTGGCAGATCGATCGGCCCGATCGAGACCGGGTCGCTCTGCAGCGTGTACTGCTGGAACGCCTTGAGGTCGCCACCGAAGAGGTAGAGGAAGAAGTACCGCAAGGAGAGTGCGATACCGATCGACACGATCATCATCGACGTCAGACTGGTCCCTCGGCGCCGCAACGGCGCCCACAGACCCTTGTCGAAGCCGGCTCCCAACAAACCGGAGATCACCACCGCGACACAGGCAGCGGGGATCAGGTGCCAACCGAATTCGGAGTTGAAGATGAACGTCATGAATGCGCCGAAGGTGACCATCTCTCCGTGCGAGAAGTTCGACAAGCCGGTCGTGCCGAAGATGAGCGACAGCCCGATCGAGGTGATTCCGATGATCATCGCCAGCTTCAGCCCGTTGGCGAGTGTCTGCGGCAGCAGGCTCCACTTGCTCTGGACGTCTCGGGTGTCCTCGCCGAGGAAGAACACCCGGGTGACGTTCTGATTCGCCTGCCACCTCGAGTTCCTGCACGTCTTCGCCTTCGGCCACGGCCAGACCGTCCGGCAGGGTCGAGACGTCGAGTCGTACCGTGAAGGTTCCGGGCTGGTCGAGGCCGATCACGTAGTTGCCCTCGGCGTCGGTGACGGCCTCCCCGATCGGTGTGCCGCCATCCTCGACCACGATACGGACGTCGGGAACGGGCTCGATCACCCGCTCGCCGTCCTCCTCGTAGCGGTTCTGAACCTTGCCTCGCACCGACTGCGGGGCATCGTCGTCGGTCTGGGCCAAGTGCAGCCCCTGACGTGGCGCCGATGACCAGCAGACCGATCAGTGCCGCGAGCCAGATCCGCATCGATCGCGCCTGGCGCCCGTCTGTGCCCATGTTGGGGTGCGAGCCTACAAGGATTGGGGGACGCGACCGGAAATCCTGTCGCCGGACTCCTGCGGGTGCTGTTCGGTCTCGCCGACCGGTTCGAGCCCGGCAAGGACCAACCAGACCGTTGCCACCCACAGTGCGGTCGCTCCCGCGACGTGTGCGGCCACCAGAACCTCGGGAACGTCGCTGAAGTACTGGACGTAGCCGATACCGCCCTGGAGCACCGCGATGAACATCCACGTCGAGAGCTTCCCGCCGAACGTGCGCCGCCAGATCGGGCGTGCGTCGCAGGACGACGACGAGCACCAGGAAGAGCGCGACGGCGATCCATACCGTGACGCTGTGCAGTTCGGCGACGGTGGAGATGTCGAATCCGTAGCGGCGGGCCGTCTCGTCGCCGGCGTGCGGACCGGCGCCGGTGACGACGGTGCCGGTGACCAGCGCCGCCGCCACGAGGACGGTGAGCGCCACGAACAACCTGGTGACGAGCGGTGTCACACCGATGTCCTCCCGACGCCCCACCGGTTCGGGACCCGAGCGGTGCACGGCGACGAGACCGAAGCCGATGGACAGCATCGCCAGGATGAAATGTGACTGCACCAGCGAGGGGTGCAGGTCGCCGCGTACTGCGATGCCTCCGACCACCCCGTTGCCGAGAATGGTCAGCAGAACACCCAGCGACGGACCCTTGAGGCCCCCTCGACGCGGCCACACCCGGAACGCACCGATCGCCAGCAGCAGCGTCGGGATCCCGATGACGCCGCTGAGCAGTCGGTTCACCTGCTCGATCGCTGCGTGCCCGGTCGACACGTCGATGAACCGTTCGTCGTTGCAGTTCGGCCAGTCGTCGCAGCCGAGCCCGCTCCCGGTGAGCCGTACGATCGCGCCGGCCACGGTGAGCAGACACACACCCGCGACCGCGAGGATCGCAATCTGACGAAACCGTCGCAACGACAGCGAGAAACGCGGACGCGTCGGCTTCACTCTCCATACCCGCCACAGGTTACGACTAGCGTCGCTCGGGTGCTGAGCTCGTTCGACGACTTTCCGATCCATCAGACGTCACACCCGATCGCCCAGACGGGGTCGACCGACATCAACCACTACGACCGATACTTCTTCAACGGCTACACGAAGGACACGCGCCTGTTCTTTGCGCTGGCGATGGGCCTGTACCCGAACCGGCATGTCGCCGACGCGTCATTCAGCGTCGTCGTCGACGGCGGCACGGCCGATGCCCGCCAGATCAGTGTGCACGCGTCACGGCGCGCACCGGCCGACCGTGCCGACGCGAACGAGGTCGGTCCCATCCGCGTCGAGGTGCTCGAACCGCTGAACGCACTGCGAATCGTCGTCGAAGCCCCCGAGCACGGGCTGCGCGCCGATCTCACGTTCGTGCGGCGCTCGGCACCGATCGAGGAGGCCCATTTCCACCAGCAGATCGGTCTCCGCGTGGTGTTCGACTACACCCGCCTCACCCAGTTCGGGGGCTGGGAGGGCTGGATCGAGGTCGACGGTGAGCTCACCGATCTCGCTCCGGGCGAAACGCTCGGCTGCCGGGATCGCTCGTGGGGCATCCGACCGGTCGGAGAGCGCGGTTCGACAGGAGCGCCGGTCGCCGACCCGCAGTTCTTCTGGCTGTGGGCCCCGATCAACTTCGACACGTTCTCGACCCACTTCGATGTCAACGAGTATTTCGACGGCCGACGTTGGCACGAGAGCGGATTCGTCGCGCCGGTCGCCGGCCACGACGCTTCACCCAGCGCAGACGCCGGTGCCGAAGCGATGCGCTCGGTCGACTACACGATCGACTGGCGACCGGGCACTCGCACTGCTGCGGCCTTCGAACTGGTGATGACGCCCTGGGAGGGCGAGGCCTCGACGATCAGCCTGGAACCGCTGTTCGAGTTCCACATGTCGGGGTTGGGCTATCTGTCGCCCGAGTGGTCGCACGGTGTCTGGAAGGGAGAGTTGGCAGTCGGCGGGGAACGCTGGAATCTCCCGGTTGACGACGTCTTGGCACCCCACCACGTGCACGTCCAGTCGATTGTCAGAGCGACCACTGCCGGGGCGCTCGGCGAGCACCAGGGAATCGGCATCCTCGAGCAACTGGCGATCGGACGCCACACGCCGACCGGTCTCGAAGGGATCTTCGACGGCTTCCCCGGGTAACCGGGCCGGGTGATCAGGTGTGACGGATCGTCATGCCGCCGTCGACCGCAATGGTGGCGCCGTTGACGAAACTCGACGACGGTAGGCACAAGTTGAGCGTCATGTGGGCAACCTCCTCAGGATCGCCGTAGCGGCGCAGAGGCACCCGCCGGCGGGCGTAGGTGTCTTTGGCTTCGCTGGGGATGGCCGCGGTCATCGCCGTGTCGATCGGGCCGGGACAGATGCAGTTGACGGTCACGCCGTGGCGGCCGAGCTCGACGGCCAGCGCGCGGGTCAGGCCGGTGACGCCGGCCTTCGAGGCCGCATACGCGGCGAGGCCCGCCGTGGCGACGATCGACTCGGTCGATGCGATGTTGACGATGCGGCCCGATCCCGACTCGATGAGATGCGGCAGTGCGAGTCGGATGAGGCGAGCATGCGCAGTCAGGTTGACGTCGAGAGTTCGCGCCCAGTTGTCCTCGAACTCGGCCTCGTCCTGGAACATCGAGTTGACCAGAGACACCCCGGCATTGTTCACTACGACGTCGATCCGGCCCGCCCACGTAACGGTTTGGTCCACGAGGTTCCGGAGCTGTGCGTGATCGGCGACGTCACAGGTCGCCGCGAGCGCCGCATCGTCACCGTGCACGGCCCGGATGCCGTCGACCACTGCCCTGACAGCATCTGTAGAAAGGTCGGCCACAACCACGCGTGCGCCTTCGTCGGCGAAGAGTTGCGCCGTGGCACGACCCATGCCGCTGGCCGCGCCGGTGACGATGGCCACGCTGCCCTCGATCGAACGCGACAGACGCGTCAGGCGGGGGCCACCGGAGTTCACGCCGCCGACCACCGCTTCATTCCACCCATTCCGTACTGGTGCAGGATCAGCGCGCGGTCGGGCGTGATGGCCAGGAATGCGGTGCCGGGCGAGTCGTCGGGCCCGCCGGGTGCGAACGCACCGAGGTCGTAGTCGAACACCCCGGTCCACAAGCGGCGCTTCGTTTCGAGATCGGTGAACACTGCCGCGGTGCCCCAGATCTCGACGCCGTCGCCGACGGCGTCGACCTGCCAGTGCATGGCAACATCCGGGTGAGAAGCCACATTGCGCGCCTTCACCGAATCCGTGCCGATCATCACCCAGCAGACGTCACCCTCCCAGCAGGGATGCACCGGTACCACATCCGGCTTGCCGTCGGCGCCAACCGAGGCGAGGTGGGCCCACGGGCTGAGACCCGCGGCGAAGGATTTGACGTCGTCGAGTTGCACTTGATCGCTCATGGCCGAACAGTACCCTCGCGCAGATGTCACTGACGGTCCTGGGCAACACGGCGCGCGAGCCGATCGACCACGTCGAGGTGTTCCCGGCACCCGAGCACGTCACGAGCGTCACATTCACGAGCGACGAGTTGTCCTCGATGTGCCCCGTGACCGAACAGCCCGACCTGTCGAGCGTCACGATCGAGTACGCACCAAACGAGTGGTGTGTCGAGTCCAAGAGCCTCAAGCTCTACCTGTGGGGATTCCGCGATCGTGCCGTCTTCGCCGAGGCGTTGGCCGCCGAGATCGCCGGTGAGATCATGACCACGGCCGAGCCGGCCCACGTCACTGTCACGCTGGTACAGCGCCCTCGTGGCGGTATCGAGATCAAGGCCGTCGCACAGCTGCCCTGACGGTCGATCGTCGAATCGATCAGGACCGGACTTCGTAGAAGGCGTTGACCGAGTGGTCGACGTCGAGCGTGCGGAACTGGGTGAACCCGGCCGCGAGTGCCATCTCCCTCGCTCGTGACTCGGGAAGCCCGAGCGTTCCGAGGCCCGCCCCATCAGGGGCCGACAACGCCGACGACATGCACGACAGCACGCTGATGCCGTACATCAGTGGCGCCATCGGATTCTTCTGGACATTCTCGGCGAAGGTCTCACGTCCCTTGATGTCAACGAGCAGCCACGTGCCCTGGGGTGCCAACGCCGCGCCGATGGCGTCGATCATCTGCTGCGGGTGGGTCATGTCGTGGATGCAGTCGAACGTCGTCACGAAGTCGACCGAATGATCGTCGGGCAACGGCTCCACGCGAGGATCGACGAACCGCACGTTCGTGGCGTTGTCCTCACGTCGGCGATGTTCTGCTCGTTCGAGCGCATGCTGCGAGATGTCGTAGCCCACGAAGGTGCTCAGCGGGAACGCTTCGGCCATCAGCAGCACTGCTCCCCCGGCGCCGCACCCGATGTCGGCGACGGTGATCCCCGCCTGCAACCGCTCGACGATGCCGTCGAGTGCCGGGAGCACCGTCGGGATCAGATGGTGACGATTCCACGGCTCGAAGCTCCGTTCGATCCCGACGGCTCCCTCGGCACCATGGCTGTCGTAGTCGTGGCCCATCCCCGTGCGGAAGCTCTCGGGCATCACCTCGAGGGCAGCCATCGTCTGAGGGAACCGGTGGAACATCCCCATCCCGAATGCGGGATGGTCGGGGGTGGCGAGCACCGCGGTGGCCTCCGTTGTGAGCCAGAACCGCTCGGGGGTGGCCTCTGCATCGACGGCGACCAGTTTCGCGGCTGCCTGGTTGTAGGCCCATTCACGAACCCACCGTTCGTCGAGCCCGGTGTGGTCGGCCAGCTCTGTCGTCGTCAGCGGTCCACCGGCAGCTGCCAGGGCCGTATACAAGCCGAGTCGGTCGCCGAGGTGGATCATGCCGGCAGTGACCGCGCCACTGAGCTGCGTGAAGACGGAGAACGAGTAGTACTTGAGCAGGTCGGGATCGGGTGCTTCGGGCATGGCACGACGGTAGATCGTCGGCTCGGGTCGCCCGTCAGCGGGTGCGTTGTTGCTGGCCCAGGTGCTCGACGTCGCTGAGCTTCGACAGACAGAATGTGAATCCGTCGTCCAGCTCCATCGCCTCGAGCCGGCTGATCGACGTGTGCCCCAGAACGAATCGGTCCCACTCCCACGGCACCGGATCGAGCCCGAGGAGATGCCCGACCGTGACCGAGTTGGTACCGGCATGGGCGACGAGTGCGATCCGAGCACCAGGCTCGCGAATCTGCCAGACCGGCAACTCCGTCTCCGAACGCACCACGCCACGATCGGCAAGGAACGCCGTGACACCCGCTCGGATTCGTGCGACGAAATCACGCATCGACTCGCCGCCACTCAGGCCGTGCCAGCGGTCCTCGGCCTTGCGTCCCCTGAGTTCGGCGTACGCCTCGGCGGCCTTCTCCGCGGGAGTGCCGTGCCAGACAGGATCGCGGATCTCCTCGAGCCAGGGGTCGACGACCTCGTGTCGACCCAGGGCCTCCAAGAGCGGCTGCGCGGTCTGTCGCGCTCTGACGAGCGGCGACACGAGGATCTCGTCGAACTGCTCGTCACACAACGCACCGGCGAGCAACTCCGCTTGCCGACGACCGAGATCGGTGAGCGGAGGATCGACCACGGTGAGGCCATCGCGCACCCATTCCGGCTCACCATGTCGGATCAGCACGATCTCCATGGCTGCGACTGTACGGGGAGAGCGCGAGGCCGAAGCAGTCGATAGCTTGCGGCGCAGTGACTGACGAGACCGGTGCTGCTGCGGGCTGGTACGCCGATCCGACCGGTCGCTACGAACACCGCTACTACAACGGACAGACCTGGACCGCTGACGTGTCGTCCGGCGGCCAGCGGTTCGTCGACCAACTGGGCCTCAGCCCGAGTGCCCAGTCCGATGTGGGCGGCGCGAACAACGCCCCGAACAACCCCCCGAACAGCGCGGCGGGCACCGCCGCCATGGTGCTCGGCATCGTGGCCATCTCGATCGCGTGGATGCCATTCGTCGTGGTGCTGGGAGTCTTCGCTGCATTCCTCGCCCTCGTGTTCGGTTGGATCGGATTGCGACGAGCCAGAGACTCCGCCGGGAGTCGTTCATTCGCCGTGGTCGGCCTGGCAACCGGCGCGAGCGCGCTCGTCGCTGCGACGGTGGGCGTCCTGCTGACGATGGTGGTTCTCGATGTGTACGACGACTACCTGAACCCGCAGCCGAACAGCATTGCCGTGACCGAATGCGAACTGCAGGGGTCACGTGCGACCATGGCAGGAGTACTCACCAACACCGGTGACCGCACGGCCGACTACTCGGTGCTCATCGGGTTCGTCCGGCCGGGTACGGACAACGCTCACCGTTCGGAACGCGTCAGCATCGACGACGTCGAGCCGGGCGCCGACGCACGGTTCACCGCTCAGAGCCAAGTCGATCTCGAGGCGATCGACTGTGTGATCCTCGACGTCAACGGCCCGCTTCCGTTCGGCGTCGCCGTCGACTGATCCGACCGCACATCAAACCGTCGTCACATCAGACCGTCGTTGCCGACACCCACGCGTCGTACAGCCGACGGTAGGTACCGTCACCTGTGATGAGGTCGTCGTGGTGGCCGTCCTCGACCAGCCGGCCGTGATCGAGCACCAGCACCCGGTCGGCTCGTGCGGCAGTCGACAACCGGTGGGCGATCGCGATCGTCGTCCGGGTCGCTGCGAGCCGCTCGAGCGCTCGCGCGATACGCACTTCCGTGAGCGCGTCGACCGATGAGGTCGCCTCATCGAGAATGAGGACGTCGGGATCGGCCAGACCGGCGCGAAGCAGCGCCACGAGCTGCCGCTCGCCCGCCGACAGCTGGTCGCCGCGTTCACCGACGCGGGTCTGCAACCCGTCAGGGAGCGAGTCGATCCAGTCCTGCACACCGAGGTCGGTCACGACGCGTTCGACGTCGGGCGCCTTGGCGTGTTCCCAGGCGAACGCAACGTTGGCCGCGACGGTGTCGTCGAAGAGGAACGGCTCCTGCGACACCACCACGAGCCGGCTGCGCAGCTCGGCCCGGCTGACCCGACGCAGCGGGACGCCACCGAGATCGATCTCACCGATCGTCGGGTCGGCAAACCGGGCAATGAGGCGACCGAGCGTCGTCTTGCCCGACCCGGTCGAGCCGACCAGCGCAACCTGCTGCCCGGCCGGGATCGTGAAGTCGAGGTGCTTGAGCACGGCGGTGTCGGACGACTGATCGGTCCGGCTCCGGTAGGCGAAGGTGACGTCGCGGACATCGATCTGCAGCTGACCTGCAGGTAACGGAATCGGATCGTCCGGCTCGGGAGGCCCGACCGGCATGTCGAGCACCGACAGCACCCGGCGCAGACCGGCGACGGCCATCTGCGTCGTGTCGATCACCTCGGTGAACCCGGCAATGGGTTCCAGGAAGCGATATGTGAGGAAGATGAACCCGATGAGCGCACCGGCGGTGAGCCCGCTCGCCGGCCCGAGCCAGACGCCGACTCCCACCACTGCGCTCACCGTGAGTGCCGAGAAGACCTCACCGGACGGGAACAGGAACGCGCCGAGTCGGGCGGCACGGATCTGAGCGACGGTCTTCACCTCGACCGCTCGTGCAACATCGTCCTGCATCTTCGGGCCCGCTCCGTACACGCGGATCGTCGGCGCGCCCGACACGACCTCGGCAACCGTGCCGAGCATCTGCCCGTTGCCGTGACGAGCCGAGTCGTAGGCGATCAGCAGGCGCGCCTGCACCGCGCGGAGCACGAAGATCAGTGGGAACGAGACGACGAAGGCGACGAGCGCGAGCTGCCAGTTGATCGCCAGCATCACGGCGGCGACGATCACCATCAACGTGCCGTCGACGAGCCAGGCAAGACCTCCCCACTGGAAGAACTGCGCCAGCGTCTCGATGTCGCTGGTGACGCGTGCCACCAGGCCCCCTCGACGCTCGTCGTTGTGGTCAGCCAGGCTCAATTGGTGAATGTGGCTGATCAGACGCACCCTGAGGTCGTGCAACGCGCGCTCGCTGCGCACACCGAGCCGGAGGGCCGCATACCGAAAGGCGACGCCCGAGACGATGACGGCGATGGCTGCCGCAATCGCCATCTGGACGATGACGTCCATGTTGACGCCACCCTCAGCGAGCCCTCGGTCGATGGCTTGTTGGATCAACAACGGCACCACCACCCGGCCCGCCGCGCCGATCGCAGCGAGCAGCCAGGTCAGACCGAGCCCTTGACGAAGAATCGGTGCGGTGCGCAGGCCACGACCGATCGTTCTGACCGCCGAGTCCTGATTCGTCGGTGTCATGGTTCCGGCCTTGGCCGCCAGGGTCGGGTCGATCACGCTCATGATCCCGCCACTCCCACGTCGATGTCGCTCGCATCACGATCGGCCTCGAACGCTTCGACGAGCTCACGGTACGCAGCGGTCGACTCCATCAGTTCGTCGTGCGTCCCGTGCGCAGCCACCCGCCCGTCGGCAACGAACACGACGTCGTCGGCGAGGGCGATCGTCGACGGTCGCGACGCGACCATGAGCACCGACGAGTCGGCGAGCTCGCGTCGCAGGTTCTCCAACACGATGGCTTCGGTCGCCGGATCGAGCGCCGAGGTCGTGTCGTCGAGAACCAACAGTGACGGGTTGCGGACGAGTGCACGGGCAAGTGCAAGTCGTTGGCGTTGGCCGCCACTCAAGCTCACCCCACGCTCCCCGACGACCGTGTCGAGGCGCTGCGGCAAGCGCTCGACGAACTGCTTCGCAGCGGCGAGATCGAGGGCGTGCCAGATCTCGTCGTCGGAGAACCGATCGCCGAGCTCGACGTTGTCGCGCACCGTCCCGCCCATGAGGAAAGCCTCCTGGAACACGATGCAACGCCGGCCGGCTCGGAGGCCGACGACACCTGACGACGGAGCGACCAATCCGATCGCGAGCTGGGCGATCGTCGACTTACCCGAGCCCGTGGGTCCGACGAGCGCGGTCACGTTGCCATGTGGGAGCGCCAGCGTCACCTCGGTGATCGTCGGCGGGCCGTCCGCCTCATGGGCGAACGAGACGTTGTCGAAGGCGATCCCGATGGCGTCGGGTGGCTCGGTGATCCTGTCGACGGGATCGTCGTGGAGCGGCTCGCGGAGCACCGTCTGGATCCGGTTCCACGCGGCGATCGAGCGAGGGAGCTCCGAGAGAGCGAAGCCGATCAGGCGAAGTGGGAAGATCAGCAGGGTGAAGAGGAAGATGACACCGGACAGCTCACCGATGGACAGTTCACCTGAACGCACGCGAAGCGACCCGATGACGACGAGGAGAATGTTCGTGAGCGACGGGATGACGTCGAGGAAGGCTTCGAACCAGCTCCGCAGGCGCAGGGCGTGCACGCGTGACACTCGGACCTGATCGGCGAGGCCGGACAGCCGCTCGGTTTCACGTTCTTCGGCGCCGTACGACTTCACGAGCTGCACACCCTCGAAGCTCTCGTGGACACCGGCCGAGAACTCGCCGAGTTGATGTTGGGCGCGCGCGAAGTGCCCCGAGACGAGCCGCTCGTACACCACGTTGGTGGCCACGAGCATCGGGAAGACGATCACGGCAACGAGGCCGAGCGCCACGTCGATGACCAGCATCCAGATCGTCGAGACGATCACCATGACGACCGTTCCCAGCGCGAACGGGATGGGAGCGAGCACGCTCACCGTCGACTCTGCGTCGACACCGGCACGAGCGACGAGGTCGCCATCGGGTCGGCGGTTGTGCCAACTCATCGGCTGGTGGACGTACCGGTCGACCACCTCGTTGGTGAACATCTGGGCGACGCGCCACATCGTGATCGAGGCATAACTGCGACGGATCACGATGGCCACCGCGCGCAGCACCCCGATACCGAGCACCATCGCAATGCCGCCGACGAAGGTCGCCAGAGCGACGTCGCCCTCCTCGAAGCGCGGCAGAATGACGTTGTCGATCACCCAGCTGATCGCGAAGCTCGACGCAACGGTGAGCACGGCGAACACCGCGGCGCCGCCGACGGCGATGCCGAACAGCTTGGGCTGCATCGTGATCATCGACCAGAGGAACCGACCATTGCGCCGGGCGCGCTCGACTGCGCCAATCTGTTCGTCGAGCACGGGAGCCCGGTCGGTCGCCCCGTCGGTCACGCGACGTTTCTACCAGCGAGTGCCCGCCATATCGTCAACAGTTGTGAACGCGGACTCCTCGACCCGGTCTCCAACGGGTGTCGATGCGCCACCATCTGCCTACGTCGTCGACGACACGCATGGTCCGTGGCGGCGCTCGAAGGCGCGAAAGGTACTGCTCGTCGTCGGCGTCATCGGTTTCGTCGCCTTCTGGACGTGGGCATTGTTCTTCGCGTCCAAGGAGGCCGTCAACAGGGTCGATGATCGAGCCTGGGCCGAGCGGGCCGAAGTGATCTGCGCCGACTACGACGTCCGGATCAGAGCCTTGGAGGCGCAGACGTCGACCGATCTGGCCGTTCGCGCCGACCTCGTCGAGCAATCGACCGACCTGCTCTCGGCAATGCTCGACGAGATCACCGCCGTGCCCCCGACCGACGACAAGGGCCGAGCCATCGTTCCCGCGTGGGAAGCCGATTACCGCACGTTGCTGGACGACAGGTACCGGTATGCCGACGAGCTGCGCAGCGGCCAGAACGTTCCGTTCACCGAAACAGCCGTCGAGGGTGTGCCGATCACCGAACGAATCGAAACGTTCGCCGGCGACAACGACATGCCCACGTGCGGCCCACCGCGCGGTTCGATCAACTGAGCGGGTTCGGTATGGTCTTGATGACCCGCGCCGGAACCCCGGCGGCCACGCTGTTGTCCGGGATGTGACCGGTGACCACGCTGTTGGCGCCGATGACCACGTGGCGACCGATGGTGGCCCCCGGAAGCACCACGGTGCCGTGGCCGAGCCACGAGCCATCGCCGATCGACACCGGCCGCTCCGGCATCACCTGCTGTGAGATCGGGCGGTCGAGGTCGGCGTAGCCGTGGTTCTGATCGGTGATGTAGACGTGGTGACCGGTCCACACGTCGTTGCCGATGGTGATGCCGAGATGACCGACGATTCCACTGCCCTTGCCGACGAGACAGCGGTCGCCGATCGAGATCACCGGATCGGACACCATGTCCTGGCCCGGCACCATGCCCGCCGACAGGGTGGTCTGCGGGCCGATCATCGTCCCCTCGCCGATGTGGATGTACCGCTCGTTGAAGATGGTGTTCCACGGAAAGCAGATGACGCTGTTGCGGCCGAACGCCCCGAATCGA
This sequence comes from Ilumatobacteraceae bacterium, assembly GCA_963716235.1. Classification (GTDB taxonomy): domain Bacteria; phylum Actinomycetota; class Acidimicrobiia; order Acidimicrobiales; family Ilumatobacteraceae; genus Sva-07. The sequence goes on from CAVQTE010000009.1 coordinate 130,772, forward strand.
TGACCTCGTCGTGTGTCGGGGCCGATCGCTCCCATCTCGATGGCCGCCTCCCACGCCCGGATCACCAACTCCCCCATCGCCCGCCGGACACCGACGCGGGCTCGATGGGCGAACAGGTTGGGCACCGGCGGTCGGTCGAGCACGAGCAGCGACGCTACTTCGAGCGGGTGCCGGCTCCCTACAGTGGCCCGATGTCCACCGCCCCGTTCGGATCGATCACCGATGTTGCCGGCGTGCGTGTCGGCCATCACCAACGGACGGGACGCGGCTGGCAGACCGGTACGACGGTGGTGTTCGTCCCCGATGGAGCGACCCCGGGTGTCAGCGTCCGGGGCGGCGGGCCGGGCACTCGTGAGACCGATGCCCTTCGGCCGGAGAATCTCGTGGAGCTGATTCATGCGGTCTGTCTCACCGGTGGCAGCGCCTTCGGCCTGGCAGCCGCCGACGGGGTGGTCGGCTGGCTCGAGGAACAGGCGCTCGGATTCCCCATCGGGTCACCCACCGACCCGGTCGGCGTCGTGCCGGTGGTGCCGGCAGCGGTGGTGTTCGATCTCGGGCGCGGCGGCAACTTCGCGAATCGACCCGATGCGCAGTTCGGCAGGCGTTCAGTGGCCCGCGCGCGCGACACGCAGGGGTCGTGGGGATCCGTCGGGGCCGGAACAGGTGCCAGGGCGGGCGGACTCCAAGGAGGTGTCGGCACCGCAGGCACCATCGTCACCATCAGCGGCGACATCATCGGCACGCCAGGTGTCGATACCCAGGTCAGCATCGGTGCCGTTGCCGTCGTCAATGCCAACGGCTCCCCCATCGATCCGTCATCGGGACTGCCCTGGACTCCTCTCCGGCCCGTGACCGGCCTCGACGTGCGCCGGCCGTCGGCTGTCGATCGAGCTCGGCTGCTGACAGCCCTCACTGGTCACGCCGAGTTCAGCCTCAACACCACCATCGGCGTCGTGGCCACCTCGGCGGCCCTCACCAAATCGGAGGTCTCCAAGATGGCCGACGTCGCCCACGATGGCCTCGCGCGTGCCATCCGGCCGGCGCACTCGATGTTCGACGGAGACACCGTCTTCGGCCTCGCGACCGGCGCCATCGACCTCGGCAGTGAACCCGCTGCGATGCGCTCGGCAGCGTGGGCCGGGGGGTCGCGCCAGCGCGCCGTCAACCAACTGCTGACCGCGGCCGCCGACACGTTCGAGCTCGCCTGCGTACACGCGGTCATCGCAGCCGAACGACGCGGCACAATGCCGTCGTACAGCGAACTCTGCCCGTCGGCGTTTCGTCTCCGATCGTTAACGTGACCGACGTGGCGACCCCGACCATCATCGAGACGCCCGCTGACATGCGGAAGTGGTCGTCGGGCGGGCCGCTCGCCGCACGCGCACCGGCGGATCGCGCTCGTGCCGACGATGGGTGCGCTCCACGCCGGACACCTGGCGCTCATCGAAGCCGCACATTCGCTCGCCGACGTCGTCGTCGTATCGATCTTTGTCAATCCATTGCAGTTCGGCGAGTCGCTCGACTTCGCCGACTATCCGCGTCCGATCGACGCTGATCTCGCCGCGTGCGCCGCCGCAGCCGTCGATGCCGTCTATGCCCCGACTGCCGCGGCGATGTACCCCGAGGGATTCGACACTCGCGTGCTTCCCGGCGGGATCGCCTCCACGATGGAAGGCTCGAGCCGGCCCGGACACTTCGAGGGCGTGGCCACCGTGGTCACCAAGCTCCTCGCCGCCGTCACTCCGGACGTCGCGGTGTTCGGTGAGAAGGATTTCCAGCAGTTGGCCGTCATCCGGCGCATGGTCGCCGATCTCGACTTCGGTGTCGACGTCGCCGGATGCCCGACGGTTCGCGAACCGGATGGCCTGGCGCTCTCGAGCCGTAATCAGCGGCTCACCCCGCGAGAGCGCGTGGCGGCCACTGCGATTCCACGGGCGATCGAGGAGGCACGGCGAACGGCGCGTCAGCCGGGTACGTCGATCGACGACATGATCGCCGGCGCGACATCGGTCATCGATGCCGAACCGCTGGCGTCACTCGACTACGTGAGCGTCTTCGACGCCGACACGCTCGACGTCGTCCGGACCATCATCGACTCGGATCGCGTTTCCGGCCGGTACCGAATCGCCATCGCTGCCCGCTTCGGCGACGTGCGGTTGATCGACAACGCCGACCCCTTCGCGCGCTGAGCTCACGTCCTGGAGACGGTCGGCGACGCCGGTCAGCACGACCACGAGTACCGCGGCGTTGAAGAGCGCATGCGCCACGATCGATGGGCCGAGACGGCGCAGCAGATGGCTCGCGATGCCGAATGCGATCCCCACGCCCGACAGCACCACGACGAGGCCGACGTTGCCGGCACCACGGACGGGATCGACATGGGCAGCCCCGAACAGCAGCCCCTGGACGGCGACCGCAGGTACTGCAGGCAAGCGGCTGCGCAGTCCGCGCAGCACGACGCCACGAAAGACCATCTCCTCCACGATCGGCGCTGCCATCACGGCGGTGATGACGAGGGACACGACGTACGTTCGATCGATCGACGCCTCGTTGATCGCTTCCGTGTTGTTCGAGATCGGTAGGCCCAGCGCGACGACGACCGCCGCCGCGACCACTTGCGCACCGAGCGCCCCCAACCAGACCACCGGGCCCCAACCGAGATCCGACCACTGCGGTCGCAGCCCGATGTCGTGTCCGAGCCGCCCGGTGCCCCACCGGCGGCTGGCGTACCGACACCACCACACCGATGGGGCATAGCCAACGACGGCGAGCAGCGCGACATACGCGGCAATCGGCCACTGGAAGTCGATGGCGACGTCGAGGACGTATTTCGACACGATGAGCGATGCGGTGAGCACGAGCACCGCACCGACGGCGGCCACGATGGGCAGTGTCGGCGCCGCACGGGGTCGACGGCGGTCCGCAGTGAGGAGCACTGCTGTGCCGGGCAACGGGGGCGGGAGAGAGGGGGTCAGATCGGGCTCCATGCGGAGTCGAGATTCTGTCAACAATTGCAAGAAATCTCCGCCAGGTACTTCAGAACGTAGCGGCGCTGCCCGATGCATTGAACGCATCATTCGCGCGACCAGACGAGAAGCACCAATGCCGACTGCCACAGTACGTCCAACGACACCCCGAGCGACGCTCCTGCGGATCGTCGTTGCCGTCGTCGCCGTTGCCGCGATCGGTGTCGCCGTCGACGGCCCACTGTCGTCGACGGTCGAAGCCGCCGGAGTCTCCAACTCGGACTGGCTCGGGGTGGTCAATGCATACCGGGCACAGTCGGGCCTGTCGCCGGTGACCGAGAACCCCGCCTGGTCCGGAGGCGCCCAGAGCCACGCCTGCTGGATGCTCCTGAACGGCATCGCCCACGACGAAGCACCTGGAACTGCCGGCTACACGACCGCAGGCGACGAGGCGGGCAACAGCGGCAACGTTGCCGTGTCGAGCAATGCGAACGCGTCAGCTCGAAGCCACATCGATCTCTGGATGTCCGGACCGTTTCACGCCATCGGCATCCTGCGCTCCTCGCTGACACAGACCGGATTCGGTCTGTGTCAGAGTCCGCCGAACCCGACGGCGACGCCGTGGAAGTCCGCGGGCACGCTCGATGTCGTCCGCGGGAACAACTGGGGCGCGCCGAAGCCGGCGGCACCAGTGGTGTTCCCCGGCAACGGTTCGACCACGAGCCTCACCCGCTTCGTGGCCGAATCGCCCGACCCGCGAACGTTCTGCAACTGGGGAGGCCAGTCCGTCGGGCTGCCGCTCATTGCGCTCATGCCCTCAGCGGTCAGCGCCGCGAACGCCACGCTCAGCGGTCCGAACGGGCCGATCCCGACCTGCGTGCTCCACAAGGGAAACACCAGCGGAACCGCCAGTGCCATCCTCGACGGTGACAACGCGGTGCTGGTCATTCCCTCGAGCCCCCTCGTTGCCGGGGCGTACAGCGTGACCGTTGGTTCGAACGGCGGCAACGCGGCCTGGTCGTTCAGCGTCGATCCGAACGCAGAGCTCGGCGCCGGCTCGGCGCCACCCGCCCCACCGGCCCCACTCGCGACCACTGCCGGACTCACCACGGGTCACCCGTTCCAGCCCATCACACCCTTCCGCTTTGCCGACTCCCGGCTCCCACGGGTCATCTATCGGCTCGCGGCGAATCAACTCGTGCGGGTGCCCATCGCAGGTCAGTCCGGGCTCCCCGCAGACATGACGTCGGTCAGTGCGAACTTCACCGCTGCGGGTGCATTGACCGGCGGGTACCTGACCGCCTCCAACTGCGCCGAAGCCAACCCCTCGTTCTCGACGCTCAACTTCGAGGCCTTCGCCGGCGTCCCGAACCAGGCGATCATCCCGCTCGACGGCGGTGCGCTCTGCCTGTTCGCGAGTGTCGAGACCGATGTGATCATCGACATCAACGGGTACGTCTCACCGGGGGCGACTCAATGGTTCAATCCGGTGATCCCACAGCGTCTCCTGGACACGCGGTTCAGTCAGCCCTTGCGGGCGGGCCAGGTGCTCCGGGTCGACGTCGAGGGCAACGGGAGCCCGGCTCCCGACGCTGCCGTCGCAGTCGCCGTCAATCTCACCGGTGTCCTACCTGATCAGAACGGCTGGGTGCGGGCCTTCCCCTGTGATGTCGCCGAGCCTGAAGTCTCCTCGATGAACCCCCAGGTCGGTCTCGCCAAGGCGAACTCGGCGATCGTTCCGACGGCTGCCGACGGAACGATCTGCCTGACGAGTGACATCACCACCGATGTCATCATCGACATCACCGGCTGGTTCGGGCCCCAGGGCGGCTTGGACTTCGTCCCGCTGACCCCGCTCCGACTGACCGACACTCGACAGGCGCACCCGGCTCTCAACGGCGGATCGGGCCCCAGGATGGTCCAGCCCGGCGAGGTCTTCAGCGTGCAGGTCGCCGGCAGCCGTGGAATCACTGCGGATGCCAAGGCGGCAACGTTGAACCTCGTCGCCGCCGGCGGACCCGCCCCCGGGTTCCTCACGGTGGTTCCATGTGGGGGCGGCTCCGAGGTGTCGAACCTGAACTACCCCGGGATGGGCGCAGTGGCCAACGGCGCCACCGTCATGCTCGATGGACAGGGATCGGTGTGCGTCACGACCAGCGCGCCGACCTACCTGATCATCGACATCACCGGCATCTGGAAGTAGCACTCAGCGTCGGACGGAGTGATCGCCCACGACCGCTCGGTACCGCACCGTGTGGACGCTGTCACCGGACAGGATCGCACCGCGGCCCAGCGTGCGACCTGCCTGCCAGTTCGACAGTCCGAGTTCCGGCGCATTCAGTGCGTACTGCCCGTCGACCCAGCGGGTGAATCCGTTGCCGACGAACGGTGCGTCGACTGCTGCATAGAACCGATCGTGTTCCGCAGGATCATCGCTGATCAGTGATGCGACGAAGTGCGGGCTGTACCGGTTGCACAACTCGGCAGCCTCCTCGATCGAATCGACGACCACGAGCGTGACCTCCGGCGACTGCTCCCACTCCCATTCGACGGCCAGACCATCGACGTCGAGCAGGCTTGCGGCATACTCGTCGCGAGCACCGTCGGCGCGCTGGATGGTGACGCGCCGGTCGAACCGACCGTCGTCGATGACGCTGCCGCTTCCTGCGACGACGTGGAGACGTGCCGACACGCCTCGCTCGCCGGCAGCCGCATCGAGCCCCGCCAGGAACGCCGGCACCAGGCTCGCCGCTCGCGAACGCACGATGGCACAGACGTTGAGGGTGTTGCAGACCTTGCGGTCGAGCGATGTCGTCACCACCGACCGCAGTACCTCAGGGTTCGCGTTCGCGCTCGCCACCATCCAGGCGCCACCACTGCCGTGCAGGCTCACCGGTGTTCCCGACTGGGATGCGACAGCGCCGAGCTCGGCCACGACGGGGCCCGAACCTCTCGCCACGGCAAGGGCCAGGCGCGCATCCGTGAACAGCGCATGTCCAGCCGCGTGCGTCGGCGAATCGATCAAGCGAACCACGCCCACCGGCAGCCCCGCTGCGCGCAGCGACGGCTCCAAGGCGTGCTCGACGATCGACCGCGCAGTACGGAGTGCGTCGGATCCGATGCGGAACACGACGGCGTTGCCGGTGCGAACGACGCCGCAGGCATCGGCGAAGACGTTGGGCCGGCCCTCGAAGACGAACCCGACGACACCGAGCGGAGCGCGATTGGCCTCCACCGACCACTGGTCGTGTTCGACGCGTTGAATCGTCGCCTCGCGCCGATTCGGCGAATCGCGCCAGGCGAGCAGTCCAGCGACCATGTCCGCGCGCATCTTGTCGTCCAGCCTCAACCGGGCCGTCGATCGCCCGACACTGGCGGCGCGCTCCACATCGGCCGCGTTCGCAGCGGCGATGCGCGCAAACGCCACGTCGTCGGCCAGCGCGGTGGCGAAGCGGTCGAAGAAGGCCGAGATCGCCTCGTCGCTGCACTCGCCGAGCTCGGCGAAGCCGTTCACCGCGCCCGTGACCGCGTCGTCGACCAACGCGTGGATCTCTGCGGGGATGTGGAGGAGCGCGCCGGTTGCCTGCACGATGACGAGCCGGTCGCCCGGTGCGAACCGTGCGGCCAGCTCGGCACCGACACGCACCACACGATCACCGCCGAACGGAATCTCCTGCCCGGCGAACAGCCGGTTCAGTGGTGCGATCTCTGGTCCCGCCGTCATCGCAATTAGCGTAGGCCCGTGTCCTCGTCTCCCTCGTCTCCCCTGTACTTCCGTCAGCTCCTCTCCGGCCGCGACTTCGCGGTCGGTGATCCGCTCGCGTCCCAGATGGTGAACTTCGTCTACGCGGTGGGTGACCGGCGCAGCGGCGAGTGTGTGCTGGTCGATCCGGCCTACGCCGTGCGTGAACTCGTCGACCTCGTCGGCGCCGACGGCATGACGGTGACGGGCGCGCTCGCGACGCATTATCACCCCGATCACATCGGTGGTTCCATGATGGGCCATTCGATCGAGGGCATCTGCGAACTGCTCGACCACATCGACTGCCCCATTCACGTCCAGTGCGAGGAGATCGAGTGGATCACCAAGTCCACCTCGGTGACCGCCGACCATCTCGTCGGCCATGAGTCCGGCGACATCGTCAGAGTCGGCGACGTCGAGATCAGTCTCGTCCACACACCGGGACACACGCCGGGGAGTCAGTGCTTCTTCGTCGACGACCGCCTGATCGCCGGCGACACGCTGTTCCTCGAAGGATGCGGGCGAACCGACCTGCCGGGATCAGACCCGACGAAGATGGCCCAGAGTCTTCGACGTCTGGCCGAGGTCCCCGACAGCACGATCCTGTTCCCCGGCCACCGCTACTCGATCGCGAGCAGCGCCACCATGGACATCGTCAAGGAGACGAACTTCGTCTTCCAGTGAGTCAGCAGTCGGCTGAGTCAGCAGTCGGCTTTGGCGGGAATCACGATCACGAGGCCGGGGTAGAACGACGAGTAGTTCGGCGTGCTGGCGTTGGCCGCTCGCAGTGCCTCGACGGTGACATCGAAGTTCGACGCCACCTTGCCTTCGAAATCGCCTTCGGCGATGGTGTACTCGCCCGGGTCGCAGTTGTCGCCGGCATCGGGGATTGTTCCGGCTGGGGCGGTCGTCCCGGCGTCAGACGTCACGGTCGCATCTTCGGTCTCCGCTGCTCCGGGCGCCGTGCCGCCGGGCGGGATCTTGATGGTGTCGCCCGGGTAGGCGAACTCGTTCGGGCCCCACTCGTTGTAGGCGATCAGGTCGGCGACGGGCACGTTGAACATCTTCGCCACGCCGATCGGTGTGTCGTTGGGCTGGACCACGTACTCCTGTTCCGTGGCGACGACGTCGCCGGCGGCAGGAGCAACGGTGTCGGCGACCGGGATCGTGGTGGCCGGCGGTCGCACCACGAAGGCGGTCGACGCGGCGCTCAGGTCGATCGTCGACTGTGTTGCGGCATTGTCCGCTGCGCCACACGAGGCGAGCAGGAACGCTCCGGCGATGACCGGAACGACGACAGCGCCGAGGCGGCGCGGATGTGACGACTGCATGACGAGGATCGTAGGCGCGTGCCGGGGTCGAGTGTGGTCAGCTCACACGAGCGGACGGTCGGTCGGCTTGATCGGCGCCGGCAGACTGGTCTCGCCCATCAGGTAGGCGTCGACACCCGCGGCAGCAGCGCGGCCCTCCGCGATCGCCCACACGATCAGACTCTGCCCGCGGCCCATGTCGCCCGCGACGAAGAGGCCGTGCCGGTTCGTCATGTACCGCTCATCGCGGGCCACGTTGCCGCGTGCGTCGTAGTCGACATCGAGTGACTCGAGCCACGATCCCTTCTCGGGCCCCACGAACCCGAGCGCCAAGAACACGAAGTCGGCGGCGATCTCGTGTCCCGTGCCCTCGACTTCGACGAATGCGCCATCGATGAGTTCGACTTCGTGGAGACGAAGCGCCCTGACGCGACCGCTGCCGTCATCGAGGAACTGATCGGTACTGACGCTGTACACACGCTCGCCGCCCTCCTCGTGCGCCGAGGTCACCTTGTAGGTCATGGCGAACTGCGGCCACGGATTGTTGCCGGAGCGATGCTCGGGCGGCTTGGGGAGGATCTCCAGTTGAGTGACCGATGCGGCCCCCTGGCGGTGCGCGGTTCCGAGGCAATCGGCTCCGGTGTCACCGCCCCCGATGATCACGACGTGCTTGCCGTGGACGTCGATCGGCGACTGCTCGATGTCGCCGAGCTGCACTCGATTGGCGAACGGCAGGTACTCCATTGCCTGATGGATACCGGCGAGTTCGCGTCCCGGAACCGCAAGGTCACGCGCCGAGGTCGCCCCGCAGGCGAGTACGACTGCGTCGTGTGACGCCCGCAACACCTCGATGTCGACGTTCTCGCCGACGACGGCATTGGTGCGGAACTCGGTGCCCTCGGCCTCCATCTGCTCGATGCGGCGGTCGATGTGGCGCTTCTCCATCTTGAACTCGGGGATGCCATAGCGCAGCAAGCCGCCGATCCTGTCGGCGCGTTCGAGCACGACCACATCGTGGCCGGCGCGCGTGAGTTGCTGCGCCGCGGCGAGCCCGGCCGGGCCCGAGCCGATCACGGCGACGCGCTTGCCTGTTCGCACCGCCGAGGTGTGCGGCGTGACCCAGCCTTCGTCCCACGCCCGGTCGATGATCTCGACTTCGACCTGCTTGATGGCGACAGGGTTCTGATTGATGCCGAGCACACACGCCGATTCGCACGGCGCCGGACACAGTCGGCCCGTGAACTCGGGGAAGTTGTTGGTGGCGTGGAGGCGCTCGATGGCATCGTGCCAGTGGTCGCGGTAGACGAGATCGTTCCAGTCCGGGATCAGGTTGCCGAGAGGACAGCCGTTGTTGCAGAACGGGATCCCGCAGTCCATGCACCGACCCGCCTGGTGCTTCAGGGCATCCGCATCGAACTCTTCGTACACCTCCTTCCAGTCGCGCAGCCGCACCGGGACGGGGCGCCTCTGCGGCGTCTCCCGATCCCACTTCAAGAACCCGGTCGGTTCACCCACGAGCAGCCTCCATGATCTTGTCCACCGTCTGTTCTTCGTCGAGGCCGGCCGCTCTCGAATCGGCAATCACGGTCAGCACCCGCTCGTAGTCCCTCGGCATCACCTTGCGGAACGAACCCGCGGCGACGTCCCACGACTGGAGGATGCTGTCGGCAACCGCCGATCCGGTGAGGTCCCGGTGTCGACCGATGAGCTCGACGAGGAAGTCGAGGTCGGTCCCGTCGAGATCATCGAGGTCGACCATGTCGTAGTTCACCTTGCTGGCGAACACCTCGGTCGGGTCGTAGACGTAAGCGATGCCGCCGGACATGCCGGCGCCGAAGTTGCGACCGGTCGGGCCGAGTACCACGACGCGGCCTCCGGTCATGTACTCGCAGCCGTGGTCGCCGACACCTTCGCTGACAGCGGTGGCGCCCGAGTTGCGCACACAGAACCGTTCGCCGACCTTGCCGCGCAGGAAGATCTCGCCGGCGGTGGCGCCATACGCGATCACGTTGCCGGCCACGACCTGTTCCTCGGCGACGAAGGGCGAGAATGGGTGCGGGTGCACGATGATCCGTCCACCGGACAATCCCTTGCCCACGTAATCGTTGGCATCGCCGACGAGACGGATCTGGATTCCCGCCGGAACGAACGCACCGAGGCTCTGGCCGGCCGATCCGGTGAGGGTGATGTCGATCGTTCCATCCGCAAGACCCGCCCCCCGCCACTTCTTCGTCACCTCGTGGCCGAGCAGGGTGCCGACCGTGCGGTTGACGTTGCGTACCGGAAGATCGATCGACACGTGGCGGCCATCGTTGATGGCCGGTTGAGCCAGCGCGATGAACTGCTGGTCGAGCGCTTCGGCGAGACCGTGGTCCTGGCCGACGCTCTGGATCAGCGTCTGACCGTACGGGTTCTGGGGGACCGCAAGAATCGGGCCGATGTCGAGTCCCGACGCCTTCCAGTGCGAAACGGCGTGACGCGTGTCGAGCAGTTCGACGTGGCCGATCATCTCGGCCATCGTGCGCATGCCCAGTTCGGCCATCAGCTCGCGGACTTCCGTGGCGATGTACTCGAAGAACGTCTCGACGAACTCGGGCTCACCGCTGAACCGCGCCCGCAACTCGGGGTTCTGGGTGGCAATCCCGACCGGGCAGGTGTCGAGATGGCAGACCCGCATCATGATGCAGCCCGACACGACGAGCGGCGCCGTGGCGAAGCCGTACTCCTCCGCGCCGAGCAACGCCGCGATCACGACGTCGCGTCCGGTCTTCATCTGGCCGTCGGTCTGCACGACGATGCGGTCACGCAGACCGTTGAGGAGCAGCGTCTGTTGGGTCTCGGCAAGGCCGAGTTCCCAGGGGCCGCCAGCGTGCTTGAGCGACGTCAGTGGGCTGGCTCCGGTTCCGCCGTCATGGCCGGAGATCAGCACCACGTCCGCCTTTGCCTTCGACACCCCGGCGGCGACGGTTCCCACTCCGGTTTCCGCAACGAGCTTGACGTGAACGCGGGCCGCGGGGTTGGCGTTCTTCAAGTCGTGGATCAGCTGCTTGAGATCCTCGATCGAATAGATGTCGTGGTGCGGTGGCGGACTGATCAGGCCGACACCGGGCGTCGAGTGACGCGTGGACGCGATCCACGGATACACCTTGTGGCCAGGGAGCTGGCCTCCCTCGCCGGGCTTGGCTCCCTGAGCCATCTTGATCTGGATGTCGTCGGCGTTCGTCAGGTACTCCGAGGTCACTCCGAAGCGGCCGGAGGCGACCTGCTTGATCGAGGACCGTCGCTCGGGGTCGTACAGGCGGTCGACGTCCTCACCACCCTCGCCGGTGTTCGACTTGGCGCCGAGGCGATTCATGGCGATGGCGAGAGTCTCGTGGGCCTCGGCCGAGATGGATCCGTAGCTCATCGCCCCGGTCGAGAAGCGCTTGATGATCTCGCCGATCGGTTCGACCTCGTCGATCGGGATCGGTTCGCGGTCACCGGCGAACTCGAACAGGCCGCGCAGCGTCATCAGCTTCTCGGACTGGTCATCGACCTTGGCGGTGTACTCCTTGAAGATGTCGTAGCGCTTCGCCCGGGTGGCATGCTGCAGCTTGAACACCGTCTCCGGGTTGAAGAGGTGGAGTTCGCCCTCGCGCCGCCATTGGTATTCGCCGCCGAGTTCGAGCTTCCGGTGGGCGCGCTCTTCAGGCCGCGACGGGTTGGCCATCGCGTGGCGAGCGCCGACCTCGGCGGCGATCTCGTCGAGGCCGATGCCGCCGAGCTGCGAGATGGTGCCGGTGAAGTACGCATCGACGATGGGGTGACCCAACCCGATCGCCTCGAAGATCTGGGCGCCGGTGTACGACGCGACGGTCGACACGCCCATCTTCGACATCACCTTGAGCACGCCCTTGCCGCAGGCTTTGATGTAGTTCTTGACCGCCTTGTGCGCGTCCATCGCCCCGAGACCGTGCATGTCGTGCGCGATCAGGTCCTCGATCGACTCGAACGCGAGGTACGGGTTGATCGCACCGGCGCCGTACCCGATGAGCAGCGCCATGTGATGCACTTCGCGGGCGTCACCCGACTCGACGATCAGCCCGGCCATCGTGCGCTGCTTCGTACGCACCAGATGGTGGTGGACTGCAGCGGTGAGCAGGAGTGAGGGAATCGGGGCATCGACGCTGTCGGCATTGCGGTCCGACAGCACGATGATGCGAGCACCGTTCTCGATGGCCTCCGAGGCCTGCCGGCACACTGCGTCGAGCGCGGTGCGCAGGCCGTCGCCGCCGTCGGCGACGCGGTACAGACCCGAGAGCACCTTGGCCTGCAGGCCGGGGTGGCTGCCCTCGTCGTTGATGTGAATGATCTTGGCGAGCTCGTCGTTGTCGATGATCGGGAACGGGAGCGCCAGCTGACGGCAACTCTCCGGACCGGGCGCCAAGAGGTTCGCCTCGGGGCCGACCGACGACGACACGGCGGTCACGACCTCCTCACGGATGGCATCGAGGGGCGGGTTGGTGACCTGCGCGAACAGTTGCTTGAAGTAGTCGAACAGCAGGCGGGGCCGCTCGGACAGGACGGCGAGCGGGGTGTCGGTGCCCATCGAGCCGAGCGCTTCGCCTCCGGTGGCGGCCATCGGAGTGAGCAGGATCCTGAGTTCCTCGTGCGTGTAGCCGAACATCTGCTGGCGACGCAGCACACTGTCGTGGCTGAACACGACGTGCTCGCGATCTGGAAGGCCGGCGAGTTCGACCATGCCAGCTTCGAGCCATTCACCGTAGGGATGCAGCGATGCCAGCTCGGACTTGATCTCGTCGTCGGCGACGATGCGTCCCTGACGGGTGTCGATCAGGAACATCTTGCCCGGCTGGAGGCGACCCTTGGCAACGACACGCGACGGTTCGATGTCGATCACACCAACCTCCGAGGCCATCACGACGACGTCGTCGTCGGTGACCCAGTAGCGACTCGGACGCAGGCCGTTGCGATCGAGTACCGCCCCGATCACTTCGCCGTCGGTGAACGCCACGCTCGCCGGGCCGTCCCATGGTTCCATCATCGTCGCGTGGAAGCGGTAGAAGTCCCGCTGGGCCTGCGGCATCGTCTCGTGGTTCTCCCACGCCTCCGGGATCATCATGAGCATGGCGTGGTGGATCGGATAGCCACCGAGGCACAGCACTTCGAGCACTTCGTCGAAACGAGCGGTGTCGGAGGCGCCCGGGGTGCAGATCGGGTAGGTGCGCTCGATCCCCGGCAGAAGATCGGCGCGCAGCATCGCCTCGCGGGCGCGCATCCAGTTCTGGTTGCCCTGGACCGTGTTGATCTCGCCGTTGTGGGCGACAAATCGATAGGGATGGGCCAACGCCCACGACGGGAACGTGTTGGTCGAGAACCGCGAGTGGACGATCAGCAGGGCCGACTCGACACGAGGGTCGAGCAGGTCGGGGTAGAACGCGCTCAGCTGCGGCGTCGTGAACATCCCCTTGTAGACGATTGTGCGCGACGACAACGACGAAAAATAGGTGTCGATCTTCCCGTCGAGCGCACGTCGCGAGGTCTTCCTGGCAATGAACGCCATTCGGTCGAGTTCGATGCCCGTGGCGCCGGCCGGGTCGCACACGAAGAGCTGCTTGAACGTTGGCATGGCCGCGCGCGCCGTTGCGCCGAGACAGTCGGGATTGACCGGAACATCGCGCCAGCCGAGGGTCGACAGCCCGACGTCGGCAACGGTTGCTTCGATGGCGGCCATCGCCCTTCCGCACGCCTCGCCGTCCGGCGGGAGGAATGCCACACCCACCGCATACGCACCTGCCTCGGGCAGGTCGAAGTCGACGACCTCGCGGAGGAACCGGTCGGGGATCTGCATCAGGATGCCTGCGCCATCTCCGGTGTCGGGTTCCGCGCCCGTGGCACCGCGATGCTCCATGTTGGTCAGGGCCTTGAGGCCTGTGAGCACCAGCTCATTGGAACGGATGCCGTTCAGGTTGGCCACGAACGACACGCCACACGAGTCGTGTTCGTTCCGAGGGTCGTACAGGCCGATGGGGCCAGGGGGCTGTTGCATCATCACATCCACGAGAGGGTCGAAGTTGAACGAATCGTGAGTCGCACCGCAACGTTGCGGCGGCTCGGCATCGCATGAGCGATGGTGGGTCACGGATTCGCTCGAGACAACGCTGGCCCGAGGCGTTTCACAGCATAGGGGACTCGTGAACAGATCCGAAAGATCGTTCGATCGTGATCCGGGTGGTCCCACCACCGGGCGCCGGCACGGTGCGGCGCAGCACGGACGCGCGATGATCGTCGCTTGACCCTCGAACTCCAGCCCCGCGAATTGTTCACTCCGGACGATCCGGTCTTCCTCGCCGATCCGTACCCCGCACTCAATGCCCTTCGGGAGGCAGCACCCGGATTCTGGAACGAGCAGACCGGGCAGTGGACGATCACCCGGTTCTCCGACGTCCACGAGGCATTGCGCGACCGGCGGCTCGGCCGGTCGTACACGCCGCGCTACACGCACGCCCAGTTCGGCCGTCCGGAGCCCGACACGAGGTGGGCGGCATTCCACCAGCACGAGGCGTGGTCGCTGCTGTGTCTCGAGCCGCCAGACCACACCCGCATCCGGCGCCTGGTGGCGAAGGTGTTCACGCCACGTGCGGTGACTGCCATGCGACCGGAGATCGAACGGTGGTCCGACGAACTCCTCGACGCATGCCGCGAGAAGGGACGGTTCGAGTTGCTCGCCGACTATGCGCAGCCCTACTCGGTGGCGGTCATCTGCGCGATGCTCGGCGTCCCCGCGAGGACACCCAGGCACTGCTCGACTGGTCGCACAAGATCGTGAAGATGTACGAACTGGCACCCAGCGAGGACGCGATGGTCGCCGCGAACCAGGCGGCAGCCGAGTACATCGAGTACACGAAGGCACTGATCGTCGCGAAGCGGCGCACGCCCGACTCACTCCTGGTCTCCGAACTCGTCCGCGTCGAAGACGAGGGAGACGTGCTGACCGAGGCCGAGATCATCTCGACGACCATGGTGCTGCTCGAGGCCGGTCACGAAGCGACCGTGAACACGCTCGGCAACGGCCTGCGAGCACTGATGCTTCACCTCGGCGAGTGGGAGCGCCTCGTACGCGGCGAGGTGCCTGCCAAGGCCGCGGTCGAGGAATTGCTCCGCTGGGACGCACCGCTGCAGTTGTTCGAGCGGTGGGTGCTGGAGCCTGGTGTCGTGATCGCCGGACAGGAACTCGAGGTCGGCCATGAGGTCGCCATGCTCTTCGGCTCAGCCGAACGCGACCCGCGGCGCTTCGACGAACCCGACCGCTTCGACGTGGGTCGGAACGATCCCGCCCACATCGCTTTCGGTGGCGGCATCCATTTCTGTGTCGGAGCGCCGCTCGCCCGCCAGGAGATCGAAGTGTCACTCGCAGGCCTCGTACGACGCTTCCCTCACTTGGAGTTGGCGGCCGAACCGAGCTACCACCCGAACTTCGTGATCCGCGGCCTCACCGGGCTCGAACTCAGCAGCACGTAACCCGGAGCCTGATGGCTGCGCGACACTTCCGACATGAGTCATCAGCACACCACTACCTCGGCCGACGGAACCGCGATCGCTTGGAGTCGTCTCGGTTCTGGTGACCCCGTGGTGCTCGTGCACGGCATCACCGAATCGGCTGCCACGTTCGCTCCGATCGTTGATCGACTCCGCTCGACCAACGAGGTGATCACGCTCGACCTGCGAGGCCACGGCGAGTCGGCCGCCGCTGCGTCCTACGATCTCGGAGCCATGGCCGGCGACGTCGCGGCGGTGCTCGACGCTGCCCAGATCGTGCGACCCCACCTGGTCGGGCACTCGCTCGGCGGCGCTGTGGTCACCGCCGCCGGATCGGTGCTCGACGTGGCGTCGGTCGTCGACGTCGATCAATCACTCCAGCTGGATTCGTTCAAGGCCCAGTTGATGCCCGCCGAGCCGATGCTGCGTGACCCCGCCCAGTATCAACTCGTCGTCGACGCGATGTTCGAGACGATGATGGGCGACAAGCTGCCAGCCGATGAACAGACACGGGTGAACGGGCTCCGCCACGCCGACCACGAGGTCGTGTTCGGCGTCTGGGAGTTGCTGCTGACCCAACCGGTCGAGGCCATCGCCGCCACGGTCGATGCCGCGCTCGCCGGATACGCCGACCGTGACGTGGCGTACCTTGCGCTGTTCGGGCTCGATCCGGGCGTCGGGTACGCCGAGTGGCTGGCCGAACGGATCCCGGACAGCACCGTCGAGTACTGGCCGGACTTCGGTCACTATCCGCACCTCGTCGACCCGGACCGATTCGTCGCCCGGCTTCGCGACTTCTGGCTGACGGCTCGCGCTCAGACGTCGGCGTAGACCGGCGGGCGCTTCTCGAAGCCGGCCATCACGGCCTCGACCTGGTTCGGCGTGCCGATCTGCGCGCCGATCGTGCGGCGTTCGGCGGCGAACTGTTCCGCGGCGCCGTCGTTGACGATCCGATTGAACAGGGCCTTCGAACCGCGCACAGCGCCAGGGCTCATCGAGGCGATCTCGCGAGCGAGCGCCAGTGCATCGTCCTTCGGCGTGTCGCTCAGCCGCGTCACCAGACCCATCTCGGCGGCCTCGGTTCCGGAGAAGACGCGAGCAGTGAAGGTGAGTTCCTTGGCGATGTCGGGGCGGACGAGCTTCGACAGGATGAACGTGCCGGTCATGTCGGGAACCAGACCCCAGTAGACCTCACGTACCGACATCTTCGTGTCCGGGTGCACGACACGGATGTCGGCACCGAGCGCGATCTGCAGTCCGCCGCCGAGGGCATGGCCGTGCACCGCCGCGATCACCGGTACCTCCAGTTCCTGCCAGACCCAACAGACCTGCTGGCCGAGATGGGTGATCCGATCACCCTTCATCGAGCCGGGGCTGCCCTCGGTTGTCGCTGCTTCGTTGGTCACACCGTCGCCACCGGCCATCGCCTGGAACGACGAGAAGTCGAGCCCGGCACAGAATGACGCGCCGTCGCCCGAGAGCACGACGGCGCGAACACCCGGCTCTGACTTCAGCTGTTCGCCGGCCTCGGCAATCGCCGTGAACATGGCATTGTCGAGTGCGTTGCGCTTGTCGGCACGGTTGAAGGTGACGTCGGCGACACCGTCATTGATGGAGATGAGTACGCGGTCAGACATGGTTCTGAGTCTGGCAGCTCGCCGACGCTCGACGCCGCACCAGAGATCGGTCGATCTCCGCGACGCTGCGCCGACCGGTGAGAGCCATGGTCCGCTCCATCCCCTCGCGCATGAACCCGAGCAGCTGGTCGACGCCTCGCTCGCCTGCTGCGCCGAGCGCGTAGAGGTACGGGCGACCGATCGTCACGGCGTCGGCGCCGAGCGCGATCGCCTTGACGATGTCGCTCCCCCGTCGCACACCCCCGTCGCAGATGATGGTGATCTCGTCACCCAACTCGTCCCGCACGGGTTCGACCAACTCGAGCGGTACCGGTGCGTCATCGAGTTGACGGCCGCCGTGGTTCGACAATCCGATCCCTTGAATCCCCATCGCGACCGCCTGCTTGGCATCCGCGACGGTCTGAATCCCCTTGAGCACGATCGGACCATCCCAGATCGACCGGAGCCACTCGATGTCCTTCCACGACAGCGACTGATCGAAATGACTCGCGACCTTGGCCGCCAACGAGATTGGTGTCGAACCGTCCATCTCGTGGCGTCCGACCACATTCGCGAACTTGATCGGCTCGTTGCGGAGGAAGTCGAGGGTCCAGCCGGGATGTACCGCGCCGTCGATCAGGGTCCCCGGGCCGATCTTCGGCGGCAACGTGAACCCTCTCCGGACATCTCGTTCCCGACGTCCGAGCACGGCTGTGTCGACGGTGAGCCACACAGTCGTGTACCCAGCCTCCTTCGCACGACCCACGAGTTCCTCGACGAGCGGTCGATCGCGCCACGTGTAGATCTGGAACCACTTGTCGCCGTCGCACACCGACGCGACCTCCTCGATCGATCGCGTTCCCATCGTCGACAACGAGTACGGGATCCCGGCACGTTCTGCGGCGCGCGCTACTGCGAGCTCGCCCTGCGAATCAGCGATGCGGGTGTACCCAGTCGGCGCAATGATCAGCGGCATGGACATCGGCCGACCGAACATGGTGATCGACGTGTCGAGATTGCTGACGTCCTGCAACACCCGCGGCTCGAACTGGTACCTCGCGAATGCATCGATATTGCGCGCCAGCGAACGTTCATCCTCCGCGGCACCGTCGATGTAGTCGAACACACCCCGAGGGAGACGCCGCTTCGCGATCCGTCGCATGTCCTCGACCGACACACATTTCTGCAAGCGACGCTCCACCGGATCCAGCGTCGGCCTTCTGAAACTCACGACAGATCGGAAGGTCTCGATCATTCCCATCGCGTCAGCGTACGTGGGGCGGCATCACTCGACTATGCGCAGGCCGCTGGGCGTCATCGACGGCTCGGCCTGGGGAAGGTCGACGACGAACTCGGTGCGATGTGCCGGAAAGACGTGCTCGCTCATCAGGACCGGTGTCCCCGCGCGATCGGTCGTCACTCGCCGGCAGCGCAGCACCGGTGACCCGACAGGAACTCCCAGCAGTCGAGCATCGTCGGCGTCGACGAGATCGGCAGCGATGGTCTGCGTGGCGCCGCGGAGGTCGACGTCGAGCAGTTCGTAGAACGGGCGCCGCTCGACATCTCTGCGCGACAGGTGCGAGCCGATCTCCGCCGGACACCACACGGTGACCACGGCGAACGGCTCACCGTCGGCGAGGTTGACGCGCTTGACACGCAACACCTGATCGACACCGAGGACCCGTCGCACCCGTTCGGGAGACGACTCGTACGCGAACTCTTCGATCTTGCGCTCGGAGAGCTTGCCCACACCTTCGACATGCGACTCGATCGTCGCCAGTGATTCCAGGCTCTGGGGGACCGGTTCGGTCGCGACGAACCAGCCGAAACCCTGCCGGGCCGCCACGAGACCCTCCTCGCGCAAGACCTCCAAGGCGCGCCGGATCGTGACTCGCGACGCCCCGAACTCCTGCGACATCTCGGCCTCGGAGGGCAACACCGACCCGGCCGGCGCAACGAGCGCGCGTGCTCGCAACTCGTCGGCGATCTCCTGGTATCGGATGTGCCTCACGTGTACTCCCCGGTTGCTTCCGTGGTTGCTTCCATTGGCTGGTTGCGGAGTTGTCAACTTGTATTATAGTTGTCTACATGACTCAGAACGGCGCCACCACCCCCATCGAACTCGTCGAGAGCGTCTACGCCAGCCTCCCGGGGCGCGTCGCCGCCGGTCGTGAGCGCCTCGGGCGCCCGCTGACGCTGACCGAGAAGATCCTCGTGAACCACCTGGCCGACCCGAACGAAGCCATCGAACGCGGCGTCACCTACAACGACTTCCATCCCGATCGCGTCGCCATGCAGGACGCCACTGCGCAGATGGCCCTCCTGCAGTTCATGACCGCTGGGCTCTCCGAAGCTGCGGTGCCGTCGACGGTCCACTGCGACCACCTCATTCAAGCCAAGCTGGGCGCCACGATCGACCTCGGTGTCGCCGTCGACACCAACAAGGAGGTCTACGACTTCCTGCGGTCGGTGTCGGCCAAGTACGGCATCGGCTTCTGGGGCCCTGGCTCCGGCATCATCCACCAGGTCGTGCTCGAGAACTACGCCTTCCCCGGCGGCATGATGATCGGTACCGACAGCCACACCCCCAACGCCGGCGGCCTGGGCATGATCGCGATCGGCGTCGGTGGCGCCGATGCCGTCGACGTGATGACCGGTTTCCCCTTCAACGTGCGTTGGCCGAAGGTCATCGGCGTCAAGTTGACCGGCACGCTCAGCGGCTGGTCGAGCCCGAAGGACGTCATCCTCGAAGTCGCCCGCGTGCTCACCGTCGAGGGCGGCACCGGAGCCATCGTCGAGTACTTCGGTCCTGGTGCCGACTCGATCTCGGCAACCGGCAAGGCCACCATCTGCAACATGGGCGCCGAGATCGGCGCCACCACCTCTCATTTCCCGTACGACGCCAACATGGCCGCCTACCTGAAGGCCACCGGCCGCGGGGCCATCGCCGACGCCGCCGAAAAGGTTGCCGACGACCTGCGCGCGGACACCGGTGCGCTGTACGACCAACTCATCGAGATCGACCTCGACGAACTCAAGCCGTTGATCAACGGCCCCCACTCCCCCGACCGTGCCCACCGGGTCGGCGCCGCCGGCGTGGGCGCCGCCGCGCGCGAGAACGACTGGCCGCTGGAGCCGTCGGCGTGCCTGATCGGGTCGTGCACCAACTCGTCCTACGAGGACATCACCGCGTCGCATCCATTGCCCGTCAAGCCGCCGCAGCTGGTCTCGTGGCCAAGTGTGAACTCCTGATCACCCCCGGCTCCGAGCAAGTGCGCGCGACGATCGAGCGTGACGGTCTCCTCGCCGACCTCGAGGCGATCGGCGCCACAGTGCTGGCCAATGCCTGCGGACCGTGCATCGGCCAGTGGTCTCGGCCCGAGTCGATCACCGGGCAGCCGAACACGATCGTCAACTCGTTCAACCGCAATTTCCCGAAGCGCAACGACGGTTCGGCCAAGACGCTCAGCTTCGTCACCTCGCCCGACACCGTGCTCGCGATCGCCCTGTCCGGACGTCTCGACTTCGACCCCACGGTCGACACCATCACGGCGCCTGATGGAACCGAGATCACCCTCGACGAGCCGGTCGGCGAAGTGCTCCCCGATGCGGGTTACGACCCGGGCGTCGACACCTACACCGCCCCTCCGGCCGATGGTTCGGGCGTCGAGGTGGCCGTGTCGCCCAGCAGTGACCGGCTGCAGCTGCTCGCGCCGTTCCTGGCGTGGGACGGCAACGACTATCAGGGCCTGCCGGTACTGATGAAGGCGCAGGGCAAGTGCACCACCGACCACATCTCGGCAGCCGGCCCGTGGCTGAAGTACCGCGGCCATCTCGAGAACATCTCGGGCAACCTCTTCGCCGGAGCGATCAACGCCTTCACGGGCGAAGCGGGAACAGGCAAGGACATCACTGACGGTGAGTCCCGCACATACCCGGAGATCGCGACGCGCTACCACGAGGCCGGCATCAACTGGGTGGCCATCGGCGACCGCAACTACGGCGAAGGGTCGTCGCGCGAGCACGCAGCGATGGAGCCACGGTTCCGTGGCGGACTCGTGATCCTGGCCCGTTCGTTCGCCCGCATCCACGAGACCAACGCCAAGAAGCAGGGCCTGCTGCCGCTGACGTTCGCCGACCCCGACACGTACGACCTCATCGGCGAAGACGATCGCATCAACGTCACCGGGCTGCCGCCGGTGCCGGGCCAGAACATGAAGTGCCAGATCGTGAAGCCCGACGGCACCACCATCGACTTCGAGGCCGTCCACACCTTCAGCCCCGAACAGGTCGAGTGGTTCAAGGCCGGCTCCGCCCTCAACATCGTTCGCCAGAAGGTTGCCGCCGCCGGCTGACTACGGTCGCCTGATGGAGCTACGCGAGGCGATTCGTACCAACGGGACCGTTCGGGACTTCACCGGCGAGGCGGTCGACGACACAACGATCGCGAGCATTCTCGACGACGCACGGTTTGCGCCCTCCGGCGGGAACCGTCAGCCGTGGCGCGTCGCGGTGGTGAACGATCCGGTGTTGCGACGCGAACTGGCGACCCTCATGCAACCGGTGTGGGACGAGTACCTGGAGACGGCAATGGCGGGCGGCACACCGTTCAACGCCGTCGACTACGTGAAGCCGACCGACATCAGCGCGAACAAGGCCAACTCGCTGTTGACCAACATCGAGACCATCCCGGTGGTCCTCGCCGTTGCGGTCGACTTGTCGAACGTCGCGATGATGGACGGCGGCCTCGATCGCATGCCGGTGACCGGCGGTGCCTCGATCTATCCGTTCTGCTGGAACCTGATGCTGTCGGCGCGGGCCCACGGGCTCGGAGGCGTCATGACCACGTTCCTCAGCCGGGTCGAGCCGGCCGCGGCGCCGGCACTCGGCCTCCCCGAGCACCATGCACTCGTCGCGACGATCTTCCTCGGCCACCCGGTGCACCAACCGACGAAGCTCAGGCGCAATCCCGTCGAGTCGTTCACCACCACGAACCGCTTCGACGGCCCCGTGTTCGGTTGAGATCAGGAAGCGTCGATGGCCGCTCGGACTTCCGCAACGTAGTCACCGACCGCATCGGGACCGCCGTCCATCAGGCGGCGAACCACGCTGGCGCCCTGGATCACGCCATCGGCGATACGGGTCGCCTGGTACGCCTGTTCGGCATTCGAGACCCCGACGCCGACGAGCACGGGCGTGTCGGTGATCGCCTTGAGCCGCGCAGCGAGTGCAGTCGCGGTCTCGGCCAGCGAGTCACGCTCGCCGGTCACGCCGAGCAGCCCCACCGAGTAGAGGAAACCACACGAACGTGCAGCGACTCGCGGCAACCGCTCATCGGGGGCGGTCGGCGCAGCGAGCATGATCGTTTCGATGCCCTCCGCGTCGGCGGCCGCGCACCATGGCCCGGACTCCTCCAATGGAAGGTCAGGAAGGATTGCCGCGCTGATCCCCGCCCGCTTCAGCTGCGACGCGAAGCGCGTCGGACCCGGATGGTGCACGAGGTTGTAGTACGTCATGACGGCCAACGGGATGTCGACGTCGAGACTCGGCACCTCGTCGAGGATCGACGTCGGCGTGACCCCCAGCTCCAACGCGAACTGAGACGCCTGCTGGATCACCGGCCCATCCATCACCGGGTCGGAGAAGGGGATCCCGATCTCGACGGCGTCGGCACCATTGGCCGCACACGCCCGGATCGCTGCCTGCCAGCCCGGGTAGCCGCCCGTGATGTACGGAACCAGCAACTTGCGACCCGCATCACGCTTCGAGCGGAACTCGGTCTCCAGTCGACCGTAGGCGGCCCTCGCCGTCACAGCCGATCCGCCAGGATGTCCATCATCTGAGCGACGTCCTTGTCACCGCGCCCCGACAGATTCATCAGCACGGTCTGACCCTGCATGTTCGGCGCCTCCCGAGTGATCCACGCCACGGCATGCGCGCATTCCAGCGCCGGGATGATCCCTTCGGTCTGCGACAGCAGCTGGAAGCCATCGATCACCTCGGCGTCGGTCACCGACGGATACTCGGCCCGGCCGATCGATGCGAGGTAGGAATGTTCGGGGCCGACCCCCGGATAGTCGAGCCCGGCCGAGATCGACACCGCCTCCTCGACCTGGCCGACCTCGTCCTGCATGAGGTTGCTGCGCATGCCGTGCACCACCCCGGGCACACCGCGGCCGATCGCGGCGCCGCCGGCGGGTTCGACACCGACGAGTCGCGTGTCGGCCTCGTCGACGAACCCACTGAAGATCCCCATCGCGTTCGAACCGCCTCCGACGCAGGCGACCACGACGTCGGGCATGGCACCGGTCATGTCGACGATCTGGACCCGGGCCTCATCGCCGATGATCGACTGGAACTGGCGCACCATGTACGGATATGGGTGCGGGCCGACAACCGACCCGAGGCAGAAGTGGGTGTCGGACACGTTGGCCACCCAGTGACGCATCGCTTCGTTGACGGCGTCCTTGAGTGTGCGACTCCCACTGTGCACGGCCTCGACCTCGGCGCCGAGCAGCTTC
The DNA here is from genome assembly GCA_963716235.1 of Ilumatobacteraceae bacterium. GTDB lineage: Bacteria > Actinomycetota > Acidimicrobiia > Acidimicrobiales > Ilumatobacteraceae > Sva-07. The sequence continues at coordinate 154,466 of CAVQTE010000009.1, forward strand.
ATCCGGAACACGTTGAGTTCCTGGCGTTCGACGTCGACCGCCCCCATGTACACCTTGCACTCCAGGCCCATGAGTGCAGCGGCCGTGGCGCTGGCGACCCCGTGCTGGCCGGCGCCGGTGTCGGCCACGATGCGCTTCTTGCCCATCCGTTTGGCGAGCAGCGCCTGGCCGATGACGTTGTTGATCTTGTGCGAGCCGGTGTGGTTGAGGTCCTCGCGTTTGAGGATCAGGCGGAGACCGAGTCGGGCGCCGAGGTTGTGGCACTCCGTCATGATCGACGGGCGGCCCGAGTACTGCGTGTGCACCCGGGCCAGCTCGGCGCGGAACTCCGGGTCGATCCACGCCTCGTCGAAGGCCACCTCGAGCTCCTGGCAGGCCGGCACCAGGGTCTCGGGCACGAATCGTCCGCCGAACTCACCGAATCGGCCGGTCGAGTCAGGTGGA
>CAVQTE010000010.1:0-276779 GCA_963716235.1 Ilumatobacteraceae bacterium
AGCGGCCGACCGCTGATCATCGTGTTCGAGCTCTGGCCGTCGCTGTGGCCATCGTCTGCGGCCTGATCCGGCCGGGGGTGAGGTTCCCGGGTGGGAGCAATCGATCTTCCACACGGTCAACGACCTGCCCGACTGGTTGGAAGGTCCCATGTGGTTGTTCCAGTTGGCCGGGCTCCTGTTCGTTCCCTTCATCGTGGCAGTCGTCGCGGCGCTGTTCCGCAAGTGGTGGCTGGCCGGCGCGCTCGTGGCGCTCGTCCCGCTGAAGCTGTTCGTCGAGAAGGTCGTGGTGAAGCAACTCGTCGAGCGCGAGCGACCGGGCACGACGATCTGCGGGTACCCGGATGCATTCGACGAAGCATGCGGGAACTTCCGCGACGTGCCGTTGTTCGGCCTCTCCTTTGTCTCGGGCCATGCGGTCATCGCGTGGAGCGTGGCGACGGTGCTCTTCGTGGCACTGCCCGGACGCTGGCGCTGGGTGCCCTTCGTCGTGGCGACGCTCAACGCCATCGCCCGCGTGTACCTCGGAGCCCACAACCCACTCGATGTGGTCGGCGGCGGAGCGATCGGTGTCGCCGTCGGTGTCGCCGTCGTCGGGGCAACCGGGTTCGTGCGCTCGAGGTTCGAAGCCCGCCGACCGAGTAGCGCTGCGTGACCGGGCGCTACCTGGCCGAGTTCCGGCGCCCGCTCGTCATCGCGGGGATTGCCGTGGTCGCGCTGGTGTCGTCCTACGCCATCGCCGTGCAGCGGCCGCTGCCGAGTTCGGAGATCGATCTCACGGACCTGATCAACGACGCGCCGGGCTGGGTCGCGTCGGCGTTGTACCCGGTCATGCAGATGGGCACCTTCGCCGGGCCGATCGTCGTGGCCGTACTGATCGCCGTGTTCCGCAGGGACCTGGTGCTCAGCGCCGCGGTTGTCGTGGTTGGCATCGCGACCTGGTTCGCAGCCAAGGGGGTCAAGAAGGTCGTCGAGCGAGGTCGACCGCTGACCTACATGCCCGACATCGTGGTGCGTGAAGGGGACGGCACCGGTCTCGGGTACATCTCCGGTCACAGTGCCGTGGCGGCATCCGCGGCGATCATGGCAATGGTCGCGCTCCCCCGCCGATGGCGACCCGTGGCAGCGGTGGTCGCCTTGCTGGTCGGGATCGGGCGGATCGTGCACGGCGTCCACCTCGCCGCCGACGTAGTCGGAGGATGGAGCTTCGGAGTGCTGACGGGCCTCGCCGGGCTCTGGCTCGCCGGTCTGGTGGCAGACCGACCCACAGTCTCGTGACTGGTGAATCGTCGGCGTCGGAGCCACCGCGGATCCGACCCGAGCTCGCGCTGCAGCCGGGTACGGCCGACGCCCGCAACCTGTTGATCGTCTGGTATCTCCGCAAGTCGGTCTACGGGCTGATGGCGCTCGGGATCATCGCCGGCACGGTCACGCAGACCGACTTGAGCGTCAACTGGAGATCGGGCGCCGAACTCGGATCCGAGCTGTCGTCGCCACTCGCCCCGATCGTGATCGGCCTGATGCTGCGGGTGGTGTCGGGCTTCGTGGCCTTACTGCTCGCCCTGCCGCTCGCGAGCGCCTACGAAGTCGGGTTGTCGCCGAGGACGAACGTCGGCAGTGGCATCGGGCGCGTGCTCGATCGTCTCAACCTCGCCCGGGGCTACCGGGCACTGCGGTGGACCCATCACGTCCGCCAGCTCGCCCTGGCGCGGCTCGGCGACACGGGACGAAAACTGGCGCGGCTCGATCCGATCATGGACTTCACAAACATCACCCTGTGGGTGGTCGCCGTGATCGCACTCATCGCAGCAGGGTGACGCAGCTGGGCGAACCTCCAGCTTCTCGCTCGCTTGGGGTACTCTGCTCGCTCCCTGAGATACTTTCGCCTCTAGCACGACGCCCGACCGAGGAATGGAAACCCGATGACCGATCTGAGTTCCCCCACCGCGAGCACGGCCCAGCTGGTACCCGCCGCTCGAGCGGTCGATGCCGTGAAGACGTACGGATCCGGTGACACTGCCGTGCACGCCCTCGCCGGAGTGACCGTCGACTTCCCGGCACACCAGTTCACGGCGATCATGGGGCCGTCCGGGTCGGGCAAGAGCACGCTCATGCAGTGTGTTGCGGGGCTCGATCGGCTGACGTCCGGTGCGGTCTTCGTCGGCGACACCGAACTCTCGACGTTGAACAAGACCGAACTCACCCTGCTTCGCCGGGATCGCCTCGGCTTCATCTTCCAGCAGTACAACCTGATCCCGACGCTCTCGTCGAAGGAGAACATCCTCCTGCCGCTCACGCTGGCCGGTGAGGACGAGGACAAGGCCTGGTTCGACACGATCGTCAGCACGGTCGGCCTCGGCGACCGGCTGGGCAACCTGCCGAGTCAGCTGTCGGGTGGTCAACAGCAACGGGTGGCTGTGGCGCGGGCCCTGGTGCCCAAACCCGACATCGTGTTCGCCGACGAACCGACCGGCGCCCTCGACTCGCGCACCGGTATGGAGATCCTCGCGTTCATGCGCAATGCGGTCGACCAATCCGGCCAGACCATCGTGATGGTGACCCACGACCCCCATGCAGCGTCGTATGCGAACAGCGTCCTGTTCCTCGCTGACGGCCAGATCATCGACGAGATGCAGTCACCGACGACCGACCGCGTGCTCGATCGCATGAAGCAATTCGAAAGCTGATCCGACGTGCTCAAACTTGCCTTGCGCGGCGTGCGCCACAACGGTGGGCGCTACATCGCCACCCTGATCGCCATCATCACCGGGGTGGCGTTCTTCACCGCAGCCGGCTTCCTGTCCGATCGCGTGATCGATGCCCTCGAAGGTGACGTCAACCGCCAGTTCGCCGGGGTCGAAGCGGCGGTCGTCCCCGACGACGAGGGCTCAGGAGCCGACTTCGCCGACAGCCTGCGCATCAGCGGCGGGACGGCTGACGAGATCGCAGCACTCCCCGAAGTCGAGGGCGTTGCAGGGGAACTGAGCGGACCGGTCTCCTTCCTCGGCGACGACGGCAAGCCGTACGCCGAGGGTGCCACGGGACGCCTCTGGGTCGACGACGAAGTGCTCAACCACGTCGACATCGACGAAGGCGTGGCGCCGGTCGCCGCCGGCGAGATCGCAATCGACCGCGGCCTCGCCGAGAACGAGGGTCTGGCCGTCGGTGATCAGGTCGTCGTGCTCACCTCCGCCGGGCAGTTCGACGCCACGATCGTGGGCACCACGAGCTTCGGCAGCACCGACGCGATCGACCGCAACGGCACCGTTTCGGTGCCGGAGGCGGCCGCGTTCGACTGGCTCAACGCCGGTGTGGTCGCCTACGAGGACCTCTACCTGCGTGGCAACGTCAGTGAGCCCGAACTGGTCGCAGCGGTCGAGCCGTTGGCACCGGACGGTTTCCAGGTCCAGACCGGCGCCCAGTTCCTCGAGGACAAGCGCGCCGAAGCCAGCGGGTTCGGTAAGGCGCTCAAGATCGGCTTGCAGGCGTTTGCCACGCTCGCGCTGTTCGTCGGCGCCTTCGTCATCTACAACACGTTCAGCGTGATCGTGGCACAGCGTCTCCGCGAGCTGGCCGTGCTGGCGGCGATCGGCGCGACACCGAAGCAGATCAAACGATCACTGCGATTCGAGGGTCTGCTGATCGGCATCATCGGGTCGCTGCTCGGCGTCGTGGCGGGCTTCGCCCTCGCGTACCTGCTCGTGACCATCGTCGCAGCGCTCGGCGTGTCGTTGCCAGGGAGCGGCATCAGGGTGACGCCGACGGTGGTCACCCAGGGACTCTTCGCGGGAACGCTGATCACCTTCTTCTCGGTGATGATCCCGGCCCGGAGGGCAGCGAAGACCGAACCGATCGAGGCACTCCGCCAGGCCGCCGTCGAGACGCTCGACCGTGTCGCGCAAACGCACCGTCTTCGCTGGCGTGCTGATCGCCCTCGGCATCCTCGGTCTGCTCGACGGGAGCCCCGCCGCGCTCGGCTTCGGCGCACTGGCGATCTTCATCGGCGTCATCGTCGCCGGCCCGCTCCTGGCGATCCTCGTCAGCAAGGCGTCTCGGCCAATCGCGTCCTTGTTCGGCCTCGAGGGACGCCTCGCCTCGGACAACACGGCGCGCAATCCGCAGCGCACCGCCACCACCGCCAACGCACTGCTCATCGGCGTCTACCTCGTGACACTCGTGACAGTCGCCGGAACGAGCATCAAGGACTTCGCGATCGAGGAGATCGACAAGCTGAGTGGTGCCGACTTCTTCATGGACAGCACCGGCGGTGTGATCGACGACGCGCTCGTGGCGCAGCTGGAAGCCATCGACGACGTCGAACGAGGTGGTGCCGTTCCGGCGGGCGCCGGTGACGTTCGAAGGTGATCCGTCGGCGATCTCCACGGCGGACTTCGCGACGCTCAGCGAGTCCACCGGCGTCGAGATCGCCGAGGGATCGTTCGACGATCTCGGCCCTGGCGGCATCGTGATCAGCGACGGCGCCGCAATCGGCGGATCGACAGCCGACGACGGACCGGCACTCGGTTCGACCGTCACCATCGTCAACAGCAGCGGAGCCAGTCTCGATCTCGAAGTGGTCGGGATCGTCGACGCCAACATCGACGTCTCCTTCACGGGCAACTTCGTCGCCGAGGAGACCTTCGACTCCTTCATCGGTGTCACGCAGCCGTCGTCTGCGTTCATCGACGTGGCGTCGGGCGCGCAGTCCGACGTGGAGGACGAGATCAACGAGGTCCTGTCACTGCGACCGGACATCGATCACTGACCGAAGGAGCGCGATCGGCGCGGCGATCGGCGGGATCTTCGACTTCCTCATCAATGCCGTCAACGGCCTGCTGCTGATGAGCGTCATCGTGGCGCTGATCGGCATCGTCAACACGATGTCGCTGTCGATCCTCGAGCGGCGCCGAGAACTCGGGCTGTTCCGCGTGGTCGGCATGCTCGACCGACGTGTGCGACGGATGGTGCGCATCGAGTCGGTGATCATCGCGTCACTCGGCACGATCGCCGGAATGCTCGTCGGCGGATTCACCGGCTGGGCGCTCGTCCGAGCGATCAGCCAGTCCGGCGGACGCGTCGGTTCCGTTCAGCCCGCCGTTCGGGCTGCTCGCCATCGTGCTGGTGCTGGGCGTCGGGCTCGGCTTCCTCGCCGCGTTGATCCCCGCCCAACGGTCCACCCGCATGGAAGTGCTCGATGCCATCCAGTCGACCTGATGAGCGCATCGGCCCGAACCCGGACGCTCGGTGAGGACTACGGTCGTCGTCATGGATGAACTCTTCGGTCTCCCGGCACACCCGCTCGTGGTGCATGCAGCTGTCGTCCTGGTGCCCCTCGCGGCGATCGGCGTGCTGGTCATCGCGTTCTGGCCTGCTGCACGGGCACGGCTGGGTGTCGCCGTCCTGGTGATCGCCGCCCTCGGAACCGTGTTCGCCTACCTCGCCGCGGAGAGCGGCGAGTACCTCGAGGAGCAGGTCAAGGAGACCGAGCAGGTGGAGGAACACGCCGAGCTCGGCGATTCAGGGCTGGCATCGGCCGCCGCGGTCCTCCTCGGCGCCATTGCGGTCACCGGTTTCGGCCTGTACGAGCGGCGACGGTCCGCCACGTCCGAGCCAGCCGACTCGGCCTCGGGCGAGACCGCCCGAGGCCCTGACCGCAAGCTCGTGTACCTCCGCACCGGCGTCGGTGTGGTCGCCGTGGTGCTCGTGTCGCTCGGGACGCTGCAGATCGCGCGCATCGGCCACAGCGGCGCCAAGGCCACCTGGGACGACGTCGGCGGGTCCAGCGTCGACACCGACGACGACTGATTCCACCCCGCCCTTGGTCCGGTAGCGATCTCGATCATCGGTGAGATAGCCCCCATCGCGCAGGCAAAACATCGCTCCGTTCCAGGTGGTTGGGGCATGCTGAGCACCATGCTCGTCCTCCTCGCCTGGCTGATCCTCGGAACGCTCGTCGGTCTGCTCGTCATGTTCGTGGCCGGTCGCCTGCTCGGCGCCCGCCGAGGATGGGTCGCGCTGCTCGTCTCGGGGATCATCGGCTGGACGGCCGCGGTCATCGTCGCCGGACTCGTCACCGACTGGGAGGGGTCCACGTTCGCGATGGCAGCGATCGCCGTCGTCCTCGGCACGTTGTTCACGATGAGCGTGGCGATCCTCATCGATCTCGTCGCACCGGTCGGCTCGCTCGCCACCGGTGAAGCGGCCGGGTTGGTGATCATCACGAATCCCGTGGCCGGCGTCCGCAGCAAGGTCGACCCGCTGCGTCGCTACCGGGAGGTGATCGCCATCGCCCGACGCAACGGGGTGTCGGCACGGGCCGCATCTCGTCCCGAGCTGCCGGTCGGGGTTCGCCGCACGCTCGAGGAGGCCGGTGGGATCTTCGTCAAGCTCGGCCAGGTCGCCTCGACGCGCCCCGACGTACTGCCTCCGGCGTGGTGCGAGGAACTGAGCAAGCTGCGCAGCGCCGCGGAACCGCAGCCGGAGTCGGCGATGCGTCCGCACATCACCAAGGAACTCGGGCAACCTCCCGAGGACGTCTTCGAGACGTTCGACTGGGAGCCCTTGGCGAGCGCCTCGATCGCCCAGGTGTACCGGGCACAGCTCCGCACCGGCGACGAGGTCGTCGTGAAGGTCCAGCGACCGAATCTCGACGAGGTGATGACCCGCGACAGCCAGGCGGTGATGCAGCTCGCGCGGCTCATCGAGCGGCGCACGCCGCTCGGGGTCACGATGCACCCTGTCGATCTCGCCGGCGACTTCCTCGACGGCGTGCGCGAGGAACTCGACTTCACCATCGAACGCGACAACGCCAAGGAACTCGCGATGGCCGTGGAGCACACCGCCGGTCTCCGGCTGCCGACGGTGTACGGCGAGCTGTCCGGCGAACGGATCCTCGTCGAGGAGTTCGTGCAGGCGCCGAACATCGGCCAGGTCGACGCCTCGGTGCGTTCGATCTCGACGAACTGACCGATCGCCTCGCCGAGTCGTTCATGCACCAGATCTTCGACGTCGGCGTGTACCACGCCGATCCGCACCCGGGCAACATCCTCGTCGAACCCGACGGCGGGATCGTGCTGATCGACCTGGGATCGGTCGGCCGGCTGGCGCCGGGACAGCGCAGCGCGGTCATGGAGATGATGGCCGCGGCATCAGCGGGCTCCGCATCGCAACTCCGTCAGGCGTTGAGCCAGATCGTGATCATCGATCGCGACGTGGACATCCGCGTCCTCGACGCCGACATCGAGCTGCTGCTCGCCCGGCACATGCGCGCCGGCGCCGGGATCGGCAGTTCGGCCTTCCAGGACCTGGCAACCCTCGTCGGGCGACACGGGATCCGTCTGCCGCGCTGGTTCGGAACCCTGAGCCGCACCCTCGTGACCCTGGAGGGGACGCTCACCTCGATCCGACCGGGCTTCTCGCTCGTGGACGCCGGCCGCCACCACGCCGAGCAGCGCGGGCTCGGCCGACCGTCGGTCCGCGACCTCCGCGACATCGTCCAGGAGGAGGCGATGCTGCAGCTCCCCCGGCTTCGTCGGCTCCCCGAGCAGGTCGACGAGCTGATCGGGCAGGCCGTGTCGGGTCGATTGTCGGCACAGCTGTCGGTGTTCGCCAACCCTCGGGACCAGCGGGTGCTGACACGCTTGGTGGACCGTGTGGTGCTCGCCGTCATCGCGTCGGCCGCCGGGATCGGGTCGGTCGTGTTGATCGCCGCGGACACCGGGCCGGTGGTGCGCAACGACCTCCTCGTCAACGAGTTGCTCGGCTACGTCGGTCTGACGGCCGCTGCGGTCCTCGCGCTACGGGTGGTTGCCGGGGTGATTCGCGACGGCTCGACGTAGCCAAGCGAACACCGACCAGTTATCTTTGGGGGACGTCACATCAGCACGAGGCGATGGCTCGACCCGAGGAGACCGAGATGGACCTGAAGCAGAAACTGATCGATCTGGCCCGCGAGGCGACGGGGGACAGCGCCATCACGGTTGCCGGTGACTTCCAGCCGAAGGGAATGACCTGGAAGGTCGCCGCCGGTGCGGCCGCCGGCAGCGCGCTCGGGGAGCTCGGTCGACGCTGCCGGCCTCGGCGCAGCGGGTGGCGCCATCGCCGGACAGTACATCGCCTCGTCGGGTGAGCTTCCGCCCGTGATCATCCTGGCCGCGTCCCCGACGAAGCTCTACCTCATGACGTCGAACAACGCGAAGGGCATCATCCTCGCCAAGCACCTCCTGCTGATCGACACCCTCGACCGTGCGAATCTGACCGTGGAGCTCAAGCAGAAGGCGACGGTCCGCACCGCTGTCATCACCGACGAGTCCAACGGCCACGAGTACAAGATCGAGGGCAAGCGGATCCTGTTCCACCACATGAACGACATGCTCAATGCCCTCGCCCTCGACGAGGACGACGATCACGAGACCGCGGTCGTTGCCTCCGAAGCCACCACCTGAGTACACCGCGCCTGATTCGGACACGCCCCCGTTCACCCCGTCAAGGAGACCGCTATGCACCCCTCACGATCCAACGCCCTCCGCCGCGCCATCGCCATCAGCGTGACTGCGACCGCACTCCTCGGCGCGACGGCCTGCTCCTCCGATGACGACACCGGCTCGGAGACGAGTGCCGCCGACGCCACGGCCACAACCGACGCCACGGCTGCTACAACCGGCAATGACCTCGCCGAGATGAGTGGCGACGATCAGGCGGTGGTGGATGACGCCATCGCCACCGGCATCGAGCGGATCACGAACATCGCGCCCGACATCGCTCCGCCGGGTCTGTGGGTCGGTGTTTGGGATCCCGCCAAGGGGGTCTATCTGACCGCACAGGGCGATGCGGCCGATGGACAGCCGGCCACGATCGAGGACCACTTCCGCATCGGCAGCATCACCAAGACCTACACCGGCGCGATCATCATGCAGATGATCGAGGAAGGAACGGTCGCGCTCGACGACACCGTCGGTGAACTGCTTCCCGACCTCGCCGCCGACCATCCGGAGATCACCGATGTCACGGTCGAGTCCCTGCTCAACATGACCAGCCGGATCGAGGACTACTTCAACGTCCCCGACAGCGTGGCGAAGGACCTCGTCGCCGACCCCTCGCGGGTGTGGGAGCCCGAGGAACTCGTCGCCGCCGGCCTGGAACCGGGTCTGCTGCCCGAAGGCAGCGTGAAGTACTCCACGACCAACTTCATCATCCTGCAGTTGATCGCCGAGGCGATCGATGGCGCGCCGCTCGGCGACATCCTCGAGACACGACTCACCGGACCACTCGGCCTCACGGGCACGTCGTACCCGATCGAGGATCCCTCGATGCCGGAGCCGTTTGCCGACGGCCACATCAACAGCCAGTGCGTCCAGGAACTCACCCAGGACGGCGCGACCGGCGTCGACGAGTCAACCGACCCGACGGACTGGAGCGTGTCATCCGGCGCCGGTGGCGGTGCCATGACCTCGACGCTTGCCGACCTCGGCGCGTGGGCGGACTCGATGAGCGGCAACTCGCTGCTGAGCGAGGACCTCCAAGCGGCCCGCCTGGAGACCACGTCGGAGATCGAGCCGGGCGTGCCGATCCTCTACGGCCTCGGTATCTACCAGCTCAGCGACGGCTGGTACGGCCACGACGGTGAAACGATCGGTTGGCAGGCCATCGAACTCCACAACCCCGACACCGGCGTTTCGGTGGCGATGGCCGGCAATGCGTGCGCCAGCGTGTCGATCATCTTCTGGTCCATCCTCAACGAGCTCTACCCAGATCCCGCGATCGACGAGTTCCTCACCTCCAGCGGCGCTCCCGCAGTGGACTGAACGCTCAGCTGCCGCAGCCATCCGACCACCGCTACGCCCACCACCACGGCCGCTGGATCCGGCGGAGCGGCGCCGACGACCACGGTAGGCCCGAACACCCTGCCGGCGACCGGTCCGTCGAGGGCGGCGAGTGCCGGGCTGATCGGCGCCAGCCTCGTCGCGTTCGGAGCAGCAACGGTCGTGCTCTCCCGTCGCAGGACCGGCTCAGCAGCGGGCTGAGAGGAGCGCCAGGCCCCTCGGGCCCACCCTCTACAATCGGCGGGGTGACCAACGACATCCCATCCGAGTCGCCGGGAGGGGAGGAGATGCGGAGACGCCTGCTCGTGCTTGCGATGCGGTATTCGATGGAACTGACGGGCGTCATCGAACAGGTTGGCAGGGTCGGAACCTCCGGCAACAACGAACTCCGCGTGCTCACCCAGCTCTTCCTTGCGGGCCCGTCTGATCGCCAGACGCTCATCGAACTCACCGGGTTGAGCCGCTCGGGCATCGCCCAGCTGCTCGACCGGCTCCACGAGGCTGGGCTCGTGACAACTCGTCCAGGTCCCACGGATCACCGTACGGCTGTCAGCAAGCTCACCGCCCTGGGACGACGTCGAGTCCGCACGATGGACGATGCGCTTCACGCCTACTTCTCCTCCCCGAACCCTCTGGTCAAGGAGATGCTGGACCTGCTGCACTCGCTCGGCTCGTCCAGCCGGCAGGCGACCTCATCGGCCACATCACTGGCAGCGCTCGAGAAGGTCGTCAGTTTCGGGGCGCAGCTGAGCCAACGCATCGACTCCGAGATCGGCGTTTCCGAGACGCGCCAGCGCCTTGCCCTTGCCACACTGGCCGACTGGGGTGACGCGCGCCCGGGACAGCTCTCCGACGTGCTGGGGCTGACCAGCGGTGGGACCACGTACCTGGTCGACCAGCTCGACGCGGCAGGTCTCGTGGAGCGTCGTCACGGGGCAATTCCCGGCGACCGGCGAGCAGTGGTGATCCAGCTCACACCCCGCGGTCGGGACGCGTGCGCACGATTCGCGGATGTCCTCATCGGACACGCAGACGATTTGGTCGAGATGCTCGAGTTCGCGCACGCGCCCGAGTAGTCGATCACCGAGGACGACGAAGACCCAGCGACGAGGCCGGCCGCACGACGAAGGGTTCGGGGGCATGGACGACCTCGTGGTCCTTGTGGCTGTAGGGCAACTCGTGCAGCACGTGACGCATCGACTCCAGCCGCGCCCACTTCTTCACGTTCGAGTTGATCACGGTCCACGGCGCGTGCGCGGTGTCGGTCCGCCGGAGCATCTCGTCACGGGCGGCGCCGTACTGCGCGAACTTCTTGACCGCCAGTTCGTCGTTGGGGCTCAGCTTCCACTGCTTGAGCGGATCGCCACGCCGGCCGTCGAACCGTCGCTTCTGCTCCTGCTTCGACACGGTGAACCACAGCTTGAACAGGTGGATCCCCGAGTCGACCAGGTGCTGCTCGAACGCCGGGAGCTGCGCGTAGAACAGCTCGCGCTGATCCTTCGTCGCATACCCCATCACGGCTTCGACACCGGCACGGTTGTACCACGACCGGTCGAAGAACACGATCTCGCCACCCGACGGGAGGTGTGTCACGTACCGCTGGAAGTACCACTGGGTGAGTTCGGCCTCGGTCGGTTTCGGGAGCGCCACCACGCGGGCGCCGCGCGGATTGGTGTGCTCGGTGAACCGGCGGATCGCACCGCCCTTGCCGGCGGCGTCGCGACCCTCGAAGATCATCGAGCACCCGCGCGTCGTCTCCTTCGCCCACAGCTGCATCTTCAGCATCTCGATCTGCAGTCGCGTCAGCTCTCGCTCGTAGTCCTTGCCCCTCGGCGGATCGATCGCCGGCGGATGGCGCTCCATGTCCGTGATGGTCAATTCATCCGGCTTGCTCGCAGACGGCGTCATGGAAACCGGACGATAGCCCGCAACGGAAAGTGCTCCCCGACTCTGCACCGATCGCATGCATCGATCGCATCGACGAACCGATCGGTGCAGTAGGTTCGCCCGGGATTCCGACCCATCGAACTGCGAGGACCCAGCATGCGTGTGAAACCTTCTGCCCTCTCGTCCATCGTGGCGATCCTCGGCTACATGGTCATCGTCTTCAGCGTGTGGGCCGCGGTCGGCATGGAGTACGACGAGGTCGGCGACACCGTCGAGAACGTCCGCCAGGGCATCGTGCTCGCCGTTGCCCTGGGCGCGGTGTACCTGGTCATCGTGACCACGGTGCTCGGCTGGTGGAAGCCCGCCATCCGCGAGCCCCGACGGGTGGGGAGCCGGTGGATGTGGACCATCCCCGTGCTGCTCCTCCTGGGTGCGATCGGCAACCTGGCTACCACGAAGTGGGGCGAGATCGACGGCGTCGGCGAGTACGCCCTCTGGCTGGCGATCGGCACACTCCTCGTCGGCTTCTCGGAGGAACTCCTGACCCGCGGTCTCGCGATCGTCGGCGGTCGCGGATCGATGCACGAGAAGTGGGTGTGGGTCTTCTCGGGGGTCATCTTCGGCCTGCTCCACGTGCCCAATGCACTCTTCGGACAGAGTGTGGGCAGCACCCTGCAGCAGGTGGTGTTCGCCTTCGCCGTCGGGCTGATGTACTACGTCACCCGCCGCCTCACCGGCACCCTCATCGTCACGATGGGGTTGCACGCCATCTGGGATTTCTCGGTGTTCATCCAGGACCACTCCGGACTGAACCTCGAGGACAAGCCCGTCGCTGTGGGCGGCCCCATCCTCTACGTCACCATCATCCTCGGCATCATCGCCCTGGTGAAGATCCTCAGGACCGGTGACGTCGTCGAACCGGGCGGCGACCAGCTGGCCGAGTTCGACAAGGTGGCGTGAGCGCCCCCGAGCCGCCTGACGACGCCGTCAACGGCGGGCGCGGATGATCAAGAAGAACGGGACGATTCGAGTGTCGGCCACCTCCGGGTGAAGCGACGCGATCTGCTCGGATGCGACCGGTTCGACGACTCGCTCGATGGTGAGTCCGGCGTCGACGACCAGGTTCATCCACGACGACACGGTGTGTCGGGCCGCGGTGATGGTGAACGGCTCGTGCACCATCTCGATCTCGGCGGCGACCTTGAACGTCCACGAGGTCGTGATCGGGCCTTCGACGAAGTAGTCGGCGATCGCCAGTGCCGTGCGAGCGCCACGCTCGTCGTCGACCCATGACCGGATCGGTGTGGTGTTGACCGGATGCGTGATCGAGAACTGCAGCCAACCGCCGGGACGAACGACACGGGCGATCTCACCGATCGCGACTGCAGGGTCCGGCATGTCCATGATGCTCATGAACGCAGTCGCCGCGTCGAAGGTCGCGTCGGCGAACGGCATCCGGGTCGCGTCGCCGTGGATGTAGCGGCCCGTCGGATCGGCACCACGAGCGGCACGGAGGAACGCGCCGGAGATGTCGAGTGCCGTCACCTCCGCACCTCGCTCGACCACGAGGCGAGTGTTGTGTCCCTCGCCGCAGCCGACGTCGAGACACCGCAGGCCCGTCACGTCCGGCAGAGCCTCGAGGAATGCGGGCGTGTTGACGAGGTCGCGGTACCGATCCGCTCCGGCCCGACTCATCTCGATCCACGCCGGCGCGTTGGCCTCCCACTCCGCCCGGGTGTCGGGCTCCCCTTCCATCTCAGTCCGCCATCACGGATTCAGTGGAGGCAGAACTCGTTGCCCTCGGGATCGAGCATCGTGATCCAGTGACCTTCGGGCTCGTCGAACTCGGCGACCTGGGTCGCCCCGAGCTTGACGAGTTCGGCGGCGCGGGTGTGGAGTTCGCTCGGCTCGACGTGGACGTCGAGGTGCATCCGGTTCTTGGCGGTCTTGCCCTCGGGGACCTTGAGGAAGAAGACCCGTGGGCCGACGCCGTCAGGATCGACGATCGCGAACGCACGGTCGGGATCGGACTGGTCGATCCCGAAGGCGGTCAGTGCATCCTCCCAGGTGTCGAATCCCTGGCGGAGGTGGCTGTTCGACGTAGCCGAGCACCTGACACCAGAACTGCGCCAGTGCCCGAGGCCCGGCGGCGTCGACCGTGATCTGGATCTCGCGTGCCATCGGCTACTCCTCCATGGCGATGATCACGCCTCGGTCGCCGTAGGGGATGCGGTTGCGCTTGACGATCCCACCCAGCGTGCCGAGCATCTTGGTCACCTTGGTCATCATTCCGTACTTGTCGTTGATCTTGCGTTGGATCTCGGCCATGTCGTCGCCCTCTACGAGCCGGGCAGTGGCCTCGACCGCCGCCGAGCCGGGCTTCAACTTGCCACGCGCGTCACACGGCTGGACGGTGACGCGGCTCGTGTGGGCGATCCGCTTCACCTTGCCCGAGCCGGAGCTGGTCCAGAATCCGATCTCACCCGAATCGAGCGGCGCCGCCCAGACGGGCGTCCCCACCGGCGTGCCGTCACGCTTGAACGTGGTCAGCAACAGATACTTCTCATCCCCCAGTGCCATGGTCGAAGAGTACCCGCCGCCAACGGTGCGTCAGAACGCCCCGATGCGTCTTCGGGCCACGTTCGACACGACGCAATAACATTCTTCCATGGCGTTCTCGAACTCGGTCGTCGAGAGAATCCTCACGTCGCCAGCGCATCGGATCCTGTCGGGGTCGACGATCCTGATCCGCTACCAGGGCCGCCGCTCCGGCACGGAGTACACCACGCCGGTCCAGTACGCGGACGCCCCGGTCGGCTTCGTCGTGCTCGCCGGCAAACCCGAGACCAAGACGTGGTGGAGGAACTTCACCGACATGGGCCAGATCAAGGTGTTGCGGGCCGGAACGTGGATCCCGATGACGGCGCACGCCCTGCGCGGCGTCGACGACCCGGACGCCGTCGAACCTCTGCTGCGGTCGTACGCCATCCGCTTCCCCAAGGTCGTGAAGTCGTTGGACGGCAACACGCTCGAGGAACGCGTCCGCGGCGCCGTTGTCGTCTGGCTCCGCCCCGCCTGACCCTCGCGACCGAGCCGGTCCTCCCGGACCCGACCCCGCAGGACCGGCTGAACTCGATGGCGTCACCGCCAGCGGATCGGCGACAATGCGGCGGTGCCAGTCGACATCCGCCGGATCACCCCTGCCGACGGGCCCGACCTCCAGGCCGTCCGGCTCGCCGCATTGGCCGATACGCCATCCGCATTCGGGTCGACCTTCGCCGAGGAGGCGGCGCGATCCGACGCCGAATGGTCCGATCGCGCACTGTGGGCATCTGCGGGCATCGAGCGCATCACGTTGCTGGCCCGGCTGGATGAACGGACGATCGGCATCGCCGGCGGCTACCGGGAGGAGATCGGGTCCACCGAGGTCGAGCTGGTGTCCATGTGGACGGCTCCGGAAGTACGGCGGTCCGGTGTCGGGCGACTGCTCGTCGGTGCCGTGATCGACTGGGCGGCCGACACGGGAGCGGTCTCGGTGGGGCTCTGGGTCACCCGGGGGAACGCTCCCGCGCAACTCCTCTACGAGTCGATGGGCTTTCGCGAGACGGGCGAGTACCAACCGCTCCCGTCGGATCCGTGCGCCGACGAGATCCGCATGATCCTCCGCCTCCCGGTGTGAGGGTCCTTTCGGACACGGCTCGACGCACGACGCTGGACGCTGCGCTTGGACCGCTGAACCCGATCCACTCAGCCGCGCGAGCCCGTCTTTCCGGACCCGACCCCGAAAGACAAGCTGGCCTGGGGAACTCTGTGACACCCCCTCTCTATGGTTGCGGGTATGTCGTTGCGGGCACTCGTGGAGCGGTTGGAGCAGCTGGACCCGGCGCGCCTCGACGCGGGTGGGGTGGCGGCGGGGTTCCGGGAACTCGAACGGTTGAAGGGGTTCGTCGCGGAGACCGAACATGCCCTGGCGCGCCAGGCGAATGTGCTGGCGGCGGCCGGGTCGGGGGCACCCGCCGGGGATCTGATCGAACGGGCCGGGCACTGTTCGCCACGTGAAGCCCAGCGGACCTCTCGTCGCGCCGAGGTGCTGGGTTCGTTGCCGTCGATGTCGGCACAACTCGGCAAGGGACGCATCGGTGCCGAGCACGCCGACGCCGTCGCCGCGATCGCCGGTCGTCTCGACGACGCCGACCGCACGACACTGCTGTCGTTGGATGACGACCTCGCCCGGACCGCGGCGGCGTCCACACCGGCGCAGTTCCGCCGGTTCATGGGTCGCCTCGCCGACCAACTCGCCGCGGACCGAGGCCTGGAACGCGCCGTGCGGCAACGCGCCGCGATGACACTGTCCAAGGGCATCAACGACGACACCGGCATGTACTGGCTGCGCGGCGAGTTCGACCCCGAAGCCGGTGCCCGGCTGTTCCGAGCCATCGACGCCGAAGTGGCCGCCCTCGCCAAACAACAGACACCCGACGACCGCGCGGACCGTCAGCAGCTCGCCGCCCACGCCCTCGTTTCTCTCGCCACGTCCGCCAACCGGTCCAAACGACCCGGGCGGGTCGAACTGCTCGCGCTCGTCGACCTCGACACCCTCACCACCGGCCTCCGAGATGCGTCCGTGTGCGAACTTCACGACGGCACCGAGGTCCCCGTGGCCACCATGCGACGCCTCGCCTGTGACGCCCACATCATCCCGGTCGTCCTCAACGGCGACGGAGTGCCATTGGACGTCGGCCGCAGCCAACGACTCGCCACCGACGACCAACGCCGGGCCCTGCGCGCCATGTATCGCACCTGCGGAATCGGCGACTGCGATGTGCCGTTCGATCGCTGCGAGATCCACCATCTCGACGAATGGGACGCCCACCACGGCGAGACCAACCTCGACCGGCTCATCCCCGCCTGCAGCCGCCACCACCACCTCGCCCACGAAGGTGGGTGGCAACTCCACCTCGACCCCGCGACGAGGGAGCTGACGGTGACACTCCCAGACGGCACCGTCCATCAACGAAGTCGACCCGACTCCGTGACGGCGCCGACCGTCAGGCACGCAGCCTGATGACGCACGCCCCGTGGGCGCGGTCCGGCCGGAGTCGGGGTAGAACTCCTTCATGAGCGGCCCCGACGACCCGATCAGTGACTACCTGGCAACCCTTCCTCGGCCCCAACGTGACACGCTGATCGCTCTGCGGGCAACGCTGCGCGATCTGCTGCCCGACGCAGAAGAGTGCATCAGCTACAACATGCCGTGCTTCAAGGTGGACGGGGCCGCTGTCGCCGGCTTCGACGGCTTCAAGCGCCACTGCTCCTACTTCCCGCACAGCGGCAACATCGTGGCGCAGGTCAGCGGAATCCCCGACTGGTGCACGGTCGCATCGCAGGGCACCTTGCAGTTCCCCGTCGACCGGCCGCTGCCGAAAGCGTTGGTGCGCAAGCTGATCCGGGCACGCCTCGACGAGATCTCCGCGAAGACGGCACCGAAACGCCGGCGCCGAGCCAGCACTCAGGCGGGATCGCCCGGCACCTCGACGGCCAGATCCTCCACGAACTCGTAGCCGTCGACGCCGACGAGTTGCGCCGGGTCCAGGCTGATCTTCGCCGAGCGGGAACCGGCGCCGACGATGATGCGTTCGCATCCGAGAATCCGGGCGTCGAGCCAAACTGGCACGCCGTCGGGAAGCCCGAAGATCGTCACGCCGCCGATCTCCTGGCCGGTCAACTCCCGGGTGAGCTCAGCGGGAGCGAAGCTGAGCTTGCGGACGCCGAGCTTGCGACGCACCGTGCCGTTCACGTCGAGGCGGGTGTGGGCGAGCACGACGCAGACGGCGTGGTGACCCTCCGGCTTCTTCGACGCGACGAGGATCGCGTTCGCCGATTCCTCGGGCGCAATGCCGTATGCCTCGCAGAACTGGGCGGTGTCGGCGAGATCGGGATCGCAGTCCATCACCTCGTAGGTGAGGCCCAGCCGGTCGAGGTCGGCAATCACGTTCGGGTGAGCGGTCACACGACCTCCGATTCGGCCGCCTCGACGACGGCGATGTCGGCCGACACCGGGAGCGGTTCCCCGCGCAGTGTGCGCACCCAACGGCGCCCGAACGTGTCGAGCTGCAGAGCGATCCACAGCAGCACCAACGCGACGATGCCGTCGAGCCACCAGTGGTGGCCGGTCGCCGACACCACGAGCATCGTGATCACCAGGTGCGCCATGCCGATCCAGCGCCATCTGCTGGTGCTCGCCGACAAGCGCACCGAACGCCACGACCGCCGCCCAGGCGACGTGCAGCGACGGCATCGCCGCGAACTGCGACGACACGCCGGTGCCGGCCTCGCCGTAGACGGACATGTTGTAGATCTCCGACACGTCGACGTAGCCGAGGTCGGGGAGATACCGCGGCGGCGCCACCTTGACGAAGCGGATGAACAGACAGAAGGCGGTGACGATCGCCAACGCGTTGCGCCAGTGCGGGTACACGTCGCGATGGCGCGCGTAGAGCCACACGAGGAAGATGACGATGCCGGGCACGTGCGCAACGGCGTAGAACGCTGCCGAGAACTGGGCGAGCCACTCGTGGTCGAGCGTGAAGCGCTGGAGCGTCAGTTCGCTCGGCAGGTGGAAGAACTCCTGAACCCGCACGATGTCGCGGGCCCGCTCGATGGCCCCTTCGGCCTGAGTGAGCGGCAGGTTCTTGGCCATCCGCCAGATGGCGTACAGCGATGCGACGAAGGCGAACTCGAGTGCGGCCGGGCCAACGACCTGTCCGAAGCGGTCACCGAGGCGGGCCGGTCGCGACCTCCGCAACGCCAACGCGACGAGACCGGAGATCGTCGCCGCAAGCAGCGCCTGGCTCCACGTCGGCCACTTCATGACGCCTCAAGCCTGCCAGGTCAGCGGGCGTACTGCGTCACCTGATCGGCAGCGTCGATGAGCCAGCCGGGGAAGACACCGAGTGCGATCGTGAACACGACCGTCAACGTCACCACGACACCCATCGAGAACGGGATCCTCATCGTGCTCTCGTCGGTCGACTCGCCGACCCACATCGACACCATGATGCGCAGATAGAGGAAGGCAGCGATCACGGCACACACCATGGCGATGACGGCAATCGCGTAACTCTCGACATCGACCGCGGCCTGGATCACGCCGAACTTGGCGATGAATCCACTGGTGAGCGGCACGCCGGCCTGGGCCAGCAGGAGCACGGTGAACCCGAGCGCCAACGCCGGGCGCCGCTTGGCGAGACCCTTGAACGAGTCGAGGCTCGTGTCGCCGCCATTGCTCCGCGACACGATGGTGACGACGGCGAACGAGCCGATCACCAGCACCGAGTACAGGATCAGGTACAGCACGACCGCAGGAACACCGGGGCCGGGAACAGGCTCACCTGCGCCGTGACCGGCCGCTTCGACACCCACCAGGATGAAGCCGGCGTGGCTGATCGACGAGTAGGCCAGCATCCGCTTCACGTTGTCCTGCACGACTGCGAGGATCGAACCGCCGAGCAACGTCACGAGGGCCAGCACCCAGATGATCGGTCGCCAGTCGTCCTTGTAGAACGGCAGCGCGACCACGAGAACCCGGATCATCGCGGCGAACGCGGCGGCCTTGCCGACCGAGGCCATGAACGACGTGACCGGCGTGGGTGCACCCTGGTAGACGTCGGGCGCCCACACGTGGAACGGCACGGCGGCCACCTTGAAGGCGAGGCCGACGATCAGCAGCGCAATGCCGGCGAGGACCAGCGTGTCGTCGCTGAACGGGTCGATCGAGGTCTGCAGTGCAACGACCATCTCGCTGATGTTGGTCGAGCCCGTACCGCCGTAGACCAGTGCGATGCCGTAGAGGAAGAACGCCGACGCGAACCCGCCGAGCACGAAGTACTTGATGCCCGCCTCGGCACTTTCACTGCTGCGTCGGTTGCTCGCCGCCAGTACGTACAGCGCGAGCGACAGGGTCTCGAGGCCGAGGAACAGCACGATGAGGTCGTTCGCCGACGCCATCACGATGCCGCCGATCGCGGCCACCAGGTAGAGCGCGTAGATCTCCGGCCCACGGTTCGGTGTGTCGTGCAGGTAGTCGTCGCTCAGGATGTCACGAGCAGCACACCGATGCAGATCGTGATGGTCATGAACATCGCCAGCTTGTCGAAGGCGAGTGCTCCGCCGACGAGCGTCGTGGGCCCGTCGTCGCTGATGTCGTCCCACAGGACCAGTGCCATGACGCCCGCCGCGCCCGCGGTGGTCGCCGAGACGATCGCGTAGAGCCGCTTCGGCCATGGCGGCGTGAGTGCACCCACCAGGAGCAGGCCGAGCGCGCCGCCCAGCAGGATCAAGAGCGGCGAGAGCGCGAACCACTGGATCTCGGGTCCGACGAAGATGTCGAGCTGAGCGATCATCACCCCTCGCCCTCCTCGTCAGCAGGTTGTTCGTCGCCAGGTTCTCGGTCTCGTAGTTCGATGGTCGGCTCGGGTTCTTCGTAGTCGGTGTACGCCTCGACCCGGGTGATCAACGCATCGATGCTCGGCTCGATCCGGTCGAGGACCGGCTTGGGGTAGATGCCCATGAACACGATGAGGCCGAGGAACGGCAACAGGACCATGCCTTCCTTCAGCTTGAGCTCGGGGAACTTCTTGTTGTCCTCGTCGGGCTCGCCGTGGAACACGCGCTGGTAGGCCCACAGGAGGTACACCGCGGCGAGGATCACGCCGAGTGCGGCGACGACCGTCCACCAGCGAGCCGTCAGGAACGAACCGGTGAGGATCAGGAACTCGCCGACGAAGCCGTTGAGGCCGGGGACGCCGACCGACGACAGCATCACCAGCATGAAGGCCGCAGCGAAGATCGGCGCCACCTTCTGGAGCCCCTTCAGGTCGGAGATCTGACGGGTCTTGCGGCGTTCGTAGATCCAGCCGACGAAGAGGAACAGCGCACCGGTCGACACACCGTGGTTGACCATCTGGATGGTGGAACCGGCCATCGACTGCGAGGTGAACGCGAAGATGCCGAGGACGATGAAGCCGAGGTGGGCGACCGACGAGTAGGCGACGAGCCGCTTCAGGTCGGTCTGCATGGTCGCGGCAATCGCGCCGTAGATGATGCCGATCACGGCGAGCGTGAGCCACAGGTTGCGGCTCCAGTACGACGCCTCGGGGAAGAGGTACACGCCGAACCGCAGCAGCCCGTACGTGCCGAGTTTCAGCATCACACCGGCCAGGACGACCGAGCCGGCGGTCGGCGCCTGGGTGTGGGCGTCGGGCAACCACGTGTGCAGCGGGAAGATCGGCACCTTGACGGCGAAGGCGATCGCGAACGCGAAGAACAGCCAACGCCCGGTCGACGCCGCGAAGTTCGCCTGCTCGGCGATGACCACCAGATCGAAGGTGGTGTAGCCGATCTCGCGGCTGGCGATGGCGACCGTGGCGATGAGGCCGACGAGCATGAACGCCGACCCGAACATCGTGTACAGGAAGAACTTCGTCGCCGCGTAGACCCGCTTCTCGTACCCCCAGCCGGCGATGAGGAAGTACATCGGCACGAGCACGATCTCGAAGAACACGAAGAACACGAACAGGTCGAGGCTGAGGAAGCTCCCCATGACACCGGCCTGCAGCATGAGCAGCCATGCGAGATACGGCTTCTCGTCGTGATGGGCGTCGACCGCCAGGATCGCCAGCGGGAACAAGATGCCGGTGAGCACCACGAGGAACAGCGAGATGCCGTCGACACCGAGGTGCCACGAGATCCCCCACGCCTCGATCCAGGTGTGCTTCGACACGAACTGGAACCCGGCATCGGACGTTTCGAACGAGGCCATGAGCCAGATCGACATCGCCGCCGTGGCGACCGACGCCATGAGGGCGACCAACTTCGCGATACTCCGGACGGCTCTTCGGCAGGAGCGCCACGGCGATCGCGCCGATGATCGGCACGAAGATCAACGCACTCAGGATGGGGAACGCGATGGGTCCCGTTTCGGCCGCCAACATCACAGGATCCCTCGAATCACCACGAACCAGCCGAGGAGCAACACGACACCGACGGCAATCACCGCTGCGTACTGGCGCACGTAGCCGGTCTGGCCCTTGCGGGCCCCGGTCGCCGTTGCCTTGACCGCCACCGCGGTTCCGGTGACCGCACCATCGACGATCTTGGCGTCGAAGTCGGAGACCGCCTGGAAGCCCTCACGACCGGGGTTGCCCATGAACCAGGTGACCGCGAAGTCGTAGTACCAGGCGTTGGCCAACAGCGACGGCTCCCACGGCTTGATGCGCTTGCGCTCGTAGACGAGCCAGGCCAGCATGATCCCGACCAGGGCGCAGGCCACGGCGATGGCGACGAGGATGTACTTGTTGTCGTACGCCCACGTTCCGCTGATGTCTGCCTCGCCGAACTCGACGACCGGGTGCAGCCACTCCTCGAGTCGAGTGGCGGTGCCGGACGGGATGCTGAACAACTTGGGCAGGTTGATGATGCCGCCGAGCGCGGCAACGCCTGCGAGCACGACGAGCGGAATCCACATGATCGGGGGCGACTCGTGGGGCTTGAACTCGCCGTGCGCGCCGTGGGTCTCCACAGGTGGTTCTCCATCGGCGACCTCGGGTGCCTCGTCGGCGTTGGCCAGGCTGGTCCAGCGGGCTTCGCCGAAGAACACCATGATGATCTGACGCGTCATGTAGAACGCGGTCAGGACCGCCGTGACGATCCCGACGATGTAGAGGGGCGTGCTCTTGCCGAGCGTGTAGAGCAGGATCTCGTCCTTCGACCAGAAGCCCGAGAATGGCGGCACACCGGCGATCGCCAGCCAGCCGATGATGAACGTCGCGGCGGTGATCGGCATGAACTTGCGCAGCGCGCCCATCTTGCGCATGTCCTGCTCGTGATGCATGCCGTGGATGACCGAACCGGCGCCGAGGAAGAGCAGCGCCTTGAATCCGGCATGCGTGACCATGTGGAAGATGCCGGCGACGTACGCACCGCTGCCGACGGCAAGCATCATGTAGCCGATCTGCGACACCGTCGAATAGGCGAGCACCTTCTTGATGTCGTTCTGCGCCAACGCGATGGTGGCGGCGAACAGAGCGGTCAAACCACCGACCCACGCGATCGTGGTCGGTACCCAGTCGTACGAGGCCTGGATCACCGGGTTGATGCGCGTGAGCAGGAACACGCCGCCGGTCACCATCGTTGCCGCGTGGATGAGCGCGGACACCGGCGTCGGGCCCTCCATGGCGTCGGGGAGCCAGAGATAGAGCGGGAGCTGTGCGCTCTTGCCCGCTGCGCCGATCAACAGCAGGATCGCAATGGCCGAGGCGGTCGACGCGGCGAGTTCACCGGTCTCCGCGCTCCCGTTGATCACCGTGTACGACAGCGACCCGACGGCGGAGAAGGCGAGGAACATCGCCAACATGACGCCCCAGTCGCCGACCCGGTTGGTGATGAACGCCTTCTTGCCGGCCGTGGCCGCCGACTCGCGGGTGTGCCAGAAGGCGATCAGCAGGTACGAACAGGTACCGACGCCCTCCCAGCCGAGGAACGTGACGAGCAGGTTCTCGCCGAGCACCAGGATCGTCATCGAGAAGACGAACAGGTTCATGTAGAGGAAGAACTTCGAGAACTTGGCGTCGCCGTGCATGTACCCGACGGCGAACATGTGGATCCAGCCGGCGATGAACGTGACGAACAGGCACATCAGGATCGACAACGGGTCGACGAGGAATGCGAGGTCGACCTGCAACGTGCCGACCGGCACCCAGGAGAACAGGGTGACGACGGTTTCGCGTTCGTCCTCCGGTCGGCTCAGCAGGTCGAAGTAGATGCCAGCGGCGACAACGAACGATGCGAACACCGCAGCGGTAGCGAGGTAACCAGCCTTGGGGTCGCCGAGTCGGCGACCGAAGAGCAGGATCGTGAGGAACCCGGCGAGCGGGAACGCGGGAATCAACCAGACGAGTTCGGCCATGGCGCCGTCAGCCCTTCAGTTCCGCGAGATCGTCGGCCGTTGCACCCGGACGGCGGCGCAGGATCGACACGATGATGCCGAGGCCGACCACGACTTCGGCGGCCGCGACGACCATCACGAAGAACACGGCCGTCTGCCCGTTGATGTCGCCCGAGCGAGTGGCCAGCGCCACGAACGTCAGGTTGGCGGCATTGAGCATCAGCTCGACGCACATGAACATGATGAGCGGGTTGCGCCGCACCATCAGCCCGAACACGCCGAGGCCGAAGAGCATCGCCGCGAGCAACAGGTACCAGGTCGGTTCGATCACGGCGATCACGAGTCGCTGCTCTCGGACTCCGGCGCATCCTTCGGCCACTTGCGCGTGAGCAGGACCGTTCCGGCGACGGCGACGATCAGCAGCACCGACGTGAGCTGGAACGCGAAGACGTGGTCGCCGTACAGGTTCGTGGCGAGTTGCTGGATGTTGGCGTCGTTGTTGCCGGTGTCGGTGGCACTTGCGACGCCGTCACCGGGGTTGATGACCAGCGCATCGTGCGCGCGGATCACTGCGGCGGCGACCAGGCCGACGAGGCCGACGGCCATCACCGCAGCGAGGGGCCGCTGGATCGGGATCGGTTCGATCGACAGGTCCATCGACTCGTCGACGCCGAGCAACATGATGACGAACAGGAACAACACGACGATCGCGCCCGAGTACACGATCACCTGGACGGCAGCAAGGAACTGCGCGTCCATGGCCACGAACTGGACGGCGACACCGAACAGCGTCAGGACGAGGCCGAGCGCGGCGTGCACCGGATTCTTCATCGTGATGACGCCGATCGCGCCGCCGAGGATCATGACGGCGGCAGAGAAGAACACCACGTACTCGAGAAAGGTTGCGTCACTCACCGCTCGACCCTCCGCCCAACTACCCGCACCGTCTTGTCACGCTCGGTCTGCGCCGGCTCGGGGCGCGTACGCCGTAACCGAGTTCGCCACTCCAGCCGACTTCGCCCTCGAACGTCGCGTCGCCCGACGGCGACGTTGCGCGCATCCAGCCGCTCGTGAGCAGGTCGTCGCCGGCGCGCCAGTCTTCCCACGGCAGCTTCTTCGGCATGCCCTCGTCGTCGACGACGAGTTCGGCCTTGGTGTAGATGGCATCGCTGCGCTTCGTGAACGAGAACTCGAACAACTTCGACTCGGTGATCGCCTCGGTCGGACACGCCTCGACGCACATGTCGCAGTGGATACAGCGCAGGTAATTGATCTCGTACACGAATCCGAAGCGTTCGCCCGGCGACGTCGGGTTCTCGGGGTCGTTGTCGGCACCGCGAACGTAGATGCAGTCGGCAGGGCAGACGCCGGCGCACAGTTCGCAGCCGATGCACTTCTCCATGCCATCTTCGTACCGGTTCAACACGTGCCGCCCGTGAAGACGCTCGGGACGCGCCAGCTTCTCGTCGTGCTCGACGTCGCGGGCGTCATCGTGCTTCTTCTTGGCGCGACGACCACCGGAGTACTCGGTCGTGACGCGCTCGCCGCCGAACAGGCGGTGCTGGCGAATCGTCACTCCGAAACCCTCGAGATACCCCATCAGACGGTCGCTCCTGTGTTGTCGGTGGCTGTCGGGGACTGTCGTCTCGATTGCGGGCGCTCACCTTGAGCGCAGCGGCGAACAGGCCCGTGGCGACGAGTGCCACGACGAAACTGATGACGACCACGCGCAGACTGTCGACAGCATCACCGTCGGGCGAGAACTCGCGCAGTGCGGCGAGCAGCAGGAACCAGCCGAGAGCGATCGGGATGAGCACCTTCCATCCGAGATCCATGAGTTGGTCGTAGCGCAGCCGTGGCAGCGTGGCGCGCAGCCACACGAACAGGTAGAGGAAGGCGAAGAGCTTCACCAGGAACCACAGGGTGCCTTCGATGCCACCGGGGATCACCGGGATGTCGAACAGTGGTTGCGGCCCACCCAGGAACAACGTGACCATGATCGCCGACATCGTGACGACGTTCATGAACTCCGACAGGAAGAACAGGGCGAACCGGATGCCGGAGTACTCGGTGTTGAATCCACCGACCAGTTCCTGCTCGGCCTCGACGAGGTCGAACGGCGGCCGGTTCAGCTCGGCAGTCACTGCGATCAGGAAGATCACGAACGGCACGATCCCGGTGGAGATGACGTTCCAGTCGACGACGTTGTTCTGCTGGACGACGATGCCGGCCGTCGACAGCGTGCCCGACGAGAGCAGGACGGCAGCGAGGCTGAGCCCGAGCGCCGCCTCGTAGGAGATCATCTGCGCCGAGGCTCGCACCGAACCGAGCAGCGGGTACTTCGAGCCGCTCGACCAGCCGGCGAGCATGATGCCGTAGACACCGATCGACGACATGGCGAGCACCCACAGGATGCCGACGGGCGGGTCGGCCAACTGCACACGGGTGACCTCGCCGAACCACGTGACGGTGCCGTCACCACCGTCGGAGAAGTCGCCGCCCAATGGAATGACCGCCCACAACAAGAACGCTGGGACGAAGGCCAGGAACGGAGCGAGCCGGAAGACGAACCGGTCGGCGCGGCTCGGTAGGAGGTCTTCCTTGAAGAAGGCCTTGATGCCGTCGGCGAGTGTCTGCAGCATGCCGAACGGACCCGCCTTGTTCGGGCCGATCCGGTTCTGCATGCCCGACACGACCTTGCGTTCGTACCAGACCATGAACATCGTCGACACGAGGCCGATGACGAAGATGAAGACGACCTTGCCGAGGATGATGAAGAGGGGGGTCCACAGCAGCGGCCCCTCGACGATCGGGTCGAGCGCGAACATCAGATCCGCTCGATCCTCACATCGGTGGTGGCGGTGGTGCCGTCGACGATGTCTTCGATGGTGCCCGCGCCCTGATTGAACGGTGACCACACGACGCCGCGGGGCACGCGGACGTTGGAGCGGATCGGCATCACGGTGCCGGCCTTGGCGCTGACGATCTTGACGTCACTGCCGTCGGCGACCCCGATGGCGTCGAGATCGAGCGGGTGCACGTGAACGGCCGAACCCGGCGCGAGGTTCACGAGCGACCGTGACATCTGCGTTCCAACTGCCCGGTCGTACAACTTGCGACTCACCACCAACCGATAGTCATAGCTGTTCCGACCGGGTGCGGAAAAGACCACCGGGTCGAGCGCCGTGTCGATCGGGCCGGTCAGGACCCCGTTGGGGGCCTCGGCGAGCGCTTCGGGCGTGGCATCGGCGAACGATGCGACGTCGGCGGCGATGAGCGCGGTGACGTCGCCGACGGTGGACACACCACGCAACGCGTGGTCGGCCTCGAACGATCGGTCGCCGATCATCAGTCCGAGTTCGACGGCGATCATCCAGTCGGGGCGGCTCGTGCCGGTCGCGGTCACCTGCTGGGCGAGCGTGGTGACGCGTCCTTCGAGGTTCGTCGTCGTACCGGCCTTCTCGCCGTACGCCGATGCGGCGAGCACGACATCGGCATGCTGGGTGGACTCGCAGGCAAACGTGTCGATCGACACGATCCGGCGGGCACCGGCGATCGCCCGACGCGCGAGATCAGCATCGGGGCAGTCGTTGAGGGGATCGGCACCGAGCAGCACGAGCAACTCGATGCGTCCCTCGGCGGCGGCCGTGAGTGTCGCCATGGCATCGTGGTCGGCGTCGCTCGGCGTCAGACCGAGCGTCAGTGCACCCACGACGTTGCCGCGACGGAGCGCCGGGAGCACCTTGGCAGTCGGCACGGCCTCGAGAAGCGTTTGCAGTGCGGCAACAGTTGCGCTCGGCCGACTCGGCGAGGTTCGCACGGCCGACGACCACGACGACATCGCCTGACGCGATCTGGGCGGAGATGTCGGCGTCGGCGAGCGCCTTGGCCACGGCATCGCGTTGGGTGCCCGGTTCGTAGCGCACCGACTTCCACGCGTACGGGGTCATCCCCGTTTCGAAGGTCGAGAACTCGATGATGCGGCTCCGGCGCTTCTCGGCAGCATCGCGCAGGCGCAGATGGAGGACAGGCAGTTCTTCCTTGAGATCCGGGCCCGAGGAGCACGATCGTGCCGGCATTGGCCGCCTCGTCGATCGTCGCCCGGTCGAGTCCGAGAATCTCCGAGGGGAGACCGTCGCCGAGCTGGGCATCACGATGGGTGATCCCGATCGCATCGGCGAGCTTCGCCCACGCGTAGGCGTCCTCGTTGGTGCCACGCGCTCCACCGAGCAGGGCCACGCTGTCGGGTCCGCCGGCGGCGAGCGCGTCGGAGATCATCGTGGCCGCGGCGCGCAGCGCGGTGTTCCACGACGTCTCGACGAGACCGGTCTCCAGCTTGACCATCGGTCGACTGAGACGGTGATCGGAGTTGACGGCTTCGAAGTTGAAACGACCGCGGTCGCAGAGCCAGCCCCAGTTCACCGGGTCGGAGTCGACGCCCTGGTAGCGCAGCAACTCGTCGCGGCTCGATTGCACGACGGTGCGGCAGCCGACCGAGCAGGTGGTGCAGGTCGACTCCTGCTGCGCCAGGTCCCACGGTCGGGCCTTGAACCGGTACGGCCTGGCGGTGAGCGCACCGACCGGGCAGATCTGCACGGTGTTGCCCGAGAAGTACGACACGAACGGCTCGTCGGGGAACGTCATCACCTGGGTGTCGTTGCCACGGCTGATGAAGTGGATGAGCTTGTCGCCCGCCACTTCGTCGGCGAACCGCGTGCAGCGGTCGCACAGGATGCAGCGCTCGCGGTCGAGGTACACGAGGTCGGAGATCGGGATCGGCTTCTCGTAGTGACGCTTGGACTCGACGTACCGGCTCTCGCCCGGGCCGTGGCTGAACGCCTGGTCCTGGAGCGGGCACTCGCCGCCCTTGTCGCAGACCGGGCAGTCGAGCGGGTGGTTGGCGAGGAGCAGTTCGAGCATGCCCTCCTGGGCGCGCTTGACCTGATCGGTGTCGGTGCGAACGACCTGGCCGTCGGCGACCGGAGTCATGCACGACACGACCATCATCGGGCCACGCGGGCCCTCGACTTCGACCATGCACTGGCGACACATCCCGACCGGCGACATGCGCGGGTGATAGCAGAAGTGCGGCACGTACTCGTCGACGCCGAGCGCCGCGGCAATGACCATGTCGCCCTTGCGGGCCGCCACCTCGCGACCGTTGATCGACAGCGTGACGGCGTTGGGATCGGGCTCCGGCACGAGTTCGGGCTCGGGCTCGATCGCAAGTTCCGGCTCTGGGATGATCTCGGTGTCGTCGCTCACTCGCCCACTCCTGCCATCACCGGGATGCTGCGACGTTCGGTCCGCTTGGTCACCAGCGCCGCGAAGTCCTCGGGGAACAGCGTCATCGCCGAATGGATCGGCACGTACGCCGACGGACCGACGAAGCAGATCGTCGTCATCTTGTACGGGAACGGCACCGCGTCGAGGCCGAGCCGTTCGCTCGACGCGTGCGGCATGTCGCCCGGGCAGATCGACTGGCCGACGTCGAGGATCGTCTGCAGGTCGGCGTCGGTGCCGTGGCCGTCGACGATGCGTTGCACGAGTCGATACAACCACGTTCCACCCTCGCGACACGGGACACACTTGCCACACGACTCGTGGGCGTAGAAGCGAACGAGCGACAGCGCCGCAGCGGGAATGTCGGTCGTGGAGTCCATCACCATGACGGCGCCCGAGCCGAGCATCGACCCGGCGGCACCGGCCTGGGGGCCTTCGAACGGGATGTCGAGCTGGTCGGCGGTGAACCACGGTGCCGAGCCGCCACCGGGAACGAATGCCTTGAGATCGTTGCCGTCGCGGATTCCCTGTGCGAACTCGTCGCCGTAGAGCAGGTCCCGGAACGTCGTCGAACCGTTGACGATCTCGTACACGCCCGGGCGGACCACATGACCCGACACTGCGATCATGCGCGTGCCGGGCGAGGTTGCCGTACCGATCGCGGTGTAGGCCGCCGAGCCCTCCGTCGGCGATGAACGGCAGGTTGGCGAGCGTCTCGACGTTGTTGACGATCGTCGGCTGGCCGTACAGGCCGACCGCTGCGGGGAAGTAGGGCGGCTTGAGCCGCGGCATCCCGCGCTCGCCCTCGAGCGACTCGATGAGCGCAGTCTCCTCGCCGACGACGTACGCGCCGGCGCCGGTGTGCAGCACGATGTCGACGCCGAAGTCGGTGCCGAGGATGTTCTTGCCGATGTAACCGGCCGCGTAGGCCTCGTCGAGCGCGGTGGCGACTCGCTCGTGGGCGAGCGCCATCTCACCGCGGATGTAGAGGAAGCACTGCGACAGCCCGGCCGCGTAGCACGCGATCAGACAGCCCTCGATGAGCTGGTGCGGGTCGCACTCCATGAGGAGACGGTCCTTGTAGGTGCCGGGCTCGGACTCGTCGCCGTTGACGACGAGGTAGCGCGGCCACACGCCCTGCGGGGTGAACCCCCATTTGGTGCCGGCGGGAAATCCGGCGCCGCCGCGGCCGAGCAGCGTGGAGTTCTTGACCTCGTCGGACACCGCGGCGGGCGACGTGGCGAGCGCCGCGCGCAAACCCTCGTATCCGCCCGTGGCGTGGTAGCGCTCGAGGGTGTGGCCGTCGTCGTACTGGAAACGCGAGGTGACGATCTGCGGGCGGTCACCCGGGTAGTAGCCCGGCGCCCAGGGATAGGGGCTGTTGCTCATGCGGGAGTCACCTGGATCCAGGCGGGTCCTTCCGTGACGTCGTCGGGGTCGGGAGCTCCGACCCAGCGGTCGGCGGGAATCTGCTGGCGGTTGCGCCCGAGCGTCCCGTGCGGCGGAATCTCGGCGTCGAGTGCACCCGCACGCAGGTCGGCGACCAGATCGTCGAACGCCTCGGGCGTCACGCGGTAGCGATGCCGATAGTTGACCTGCAGCGTCGGCGCTTCGGTGCAGGCGGCCTGGCACTCGGCGTGCTGCAGCGTGATCAGGCCATCGGACGTCGTCGAGCCGGCTTTGATCCCGAGGGTGTGTTCGGCGTGGTGCATCAGCGATTCGGCGCCCATCAGCTGACACGACAGGGTGCCGCAGATGTTGACGAGGTACTTGCCGGTCGGCTCGAACCGGAACATCTCGTAGAACGACGCAGTGCCGTACACCTCGGCCGGGGTGACGTCGATCAACTCCGCCACGTGGCGCATCGCGTCCTCGGTGACGTAGCCGTTCTGCTCCTGGCTCAGGTGCACGAGCGGAATCAACGCCGACTTCTTCTTGGGGTACCGGGCGATGATCTCCTTCGCCACGATCACGTTGTGGTCACTCAGACGGCTCATCGATCCACTCCGTTCATCTGTCCACCCCGCCGAGCACCGGGTCGACGCTGGAGATCACGGCGACCGCATCGGCCACCAGGCCACCGCGCATCATGTGCGGCAGGCACTGGATGTTGACGAAACTCGGGTCACGCATGTGCATGCGATACGGGTTGGCCGAACCATCACTCACGATGTAGCACCCGATCTCGCCGCGTGGGCTCTCGATGCCGACGTACACCTCGCCCTCGGGCACCTTGAAGCCCTCGGTGAAGATCTTGAAGTGGTGGATCAACGCCTCCATCGACTCGTCGATACGCGCTCGCGGTGGCGGTGTCACCTTCTTGTCCTGGATGCGATAGTCACCAGCGGGCATCTTGTCGAGGATCTGGCGGACGATCTTCATCGATTCGCGGATCTCGGCCAGGCGGATCGCGAAACGGTCGAACGCGTCACCGTACGAACCGACGATCACGTCGAAGTCCATCTCGTCGTAGTGCATGTACGGCTGGTCGCGGCGCAGGTCCCATTCGACGCCGGTCGAACGCAGGATCGGCCCGGTCGCTCCGAGCGCCATGGCCTCGGTCGGGGTGATGACACCGACGCCCTGGAGCCGCTCGCGCCAGATGGGCTGGCCGGTCATCAAGATGTCGTACTCGTCGAGACGATCGGGGAGCATGTCGAGGATCGACAGCACACCGTCACGCCAACCGGCCGGGAGGTCGGCGGCGAGGCCCCCGGGGCGGACGAAGTTGTGGTTCATCCGCAGGCCGGTGACCTCCTGGAAGAACCGCAACACTTCTTCGCGTTCACGCCAGCCGTAGATCATCATCGACACCGCGCCGAGGTCCATGCCGTTGGTGGCCATGAACAGCAGGTGGCTCGCCATGCGACTCATCTCGGCGAGCAGCATCCGGATCCACACGGCCCGCTCGGGGATCTCACCATCGATGCCGAGCAACTTCTCGGTCGCCATCGAGAACACGAGCTCGTTGGCGATGGGGCTCAGGTAGTCCATCCGCGTGACGTTCGTGCCGCCCTGCGCGTAGGTGAGCTGCTCACCGGTCTTCTCCATGCCGGTGTGCAGATAGCCGATGATCGGCTTGCAGCGCAGCACTGTTTCGCCCTGGAGTTCGAGCATGAGTCGCAACACGCCGTGCGTCGACGGGTGCTGCGGGCCCATGTTGATGATCATCGTCTGATCGTCGTCGGGGTCGTCGGGGAGGT
The DNA here is from genome assembly GCA_963716235.1 of Ilumatobacteraceae bacterium. Lineage (GTDB taxonomy): Bacteria > Actinomycetota > Acidimicrobiia > Acidimicrobiales > Ilumatobacteraceae > Sva-07. The sequence continues at coordinate 32,136 of CAVQTE010000010.1, forward strand.
CGCCCAAGCAGCGCCGCCTCGGCCTCGGACATGCGCAGGACGGAGCCGACCTCGCGTAACAGTTCCTTGGCGCTGAGTTCGCTGCGCGGCTTGAGCTGCTGCTCGCCCTCGTCGGTGCCGGCGACCGAGCGTTCGTAGAAGTCGGTGGTCGCTTCGCCGATTTCGGTGGTCGCTTCGCCGATTTCGCTGGTCGCTTCGCTCATGCGTTCGCCTCCTTGAACTGCACCGGGATGCGGCCCACGTCGAAGTCCTTGCGCAGCGGATGGCCGATCCAGTCTTCGGGCATGAGGATCCGGGTGAGGTCGGGATGGTCGGTGAACTCCACACCGAACATGTCGAACACCTCACGCTCCATTGCCTCCGTGCCCGGGTACACGTCGAACAGTGTCGGCACGACGGCATCGGCCTCGGGCACCTGCACTCGCAGGCGGATGCGCCGACGCTCACGCATGTCGAGCAGGTTGACCACGACCTCGAACCGTTCGGCGACGATGCCGTCGGGCAACGACCGCCCGGGCAATTCGAGGTAGTCGACGCCGGTCAGATCGATGCACATGGTGTAGCCGTCGTCGACGAGGCGCTTGACCGTGTCGAGGTATGCATCGCGTGCGACGTGGAGCACATCCTGGCCGTTCATGGCTTCGACGCTCCGAGCAGGACGGGCACACCCGTGGGTTCGATGTACTCGACGTGGACGTTGGCGCCCGCACCGGACTCGTCGCGCCGCTTCATGATCTGGTTGGTCTCGATCAAACCGTGCAGCGTCTCGATCGCGTGGATCAGGGTCTCCGGCGTGGGCGGGCATCCCGGCGCATACACGTCGACCGGCACGATCTGGTCGACGCCCTGGACGATCGCGTAGTTGTTGAACATGCCGCCCGATGAAGCGCAGACACCCATCGAGATGACCCACTTGGGCTCCATCATCTGGTCGTAGACCTGGCGCAGCACCGGCGCCATCTTCTGGCTGACCCGACCTGCGACGATCATGATGTCGGCCTGGCGAGGAGATGCGCGGAACACCTCCATGCCGAAGCGGGAGATGTCGTAGTGGGCGCCGCCGGTTGCCATCATCTCGATGGCACAGCAGGCGAGGCCGAACGACGCCGGCCACGACGAGCGCGCACGCGACCAGTTGACGAGATCTTCGAGTTTTCCGGTGATGACGTTGTGCGACAGGCCGCCAAGGCCGTCGTCGCGCACATCGTTGACGATGCCCATGCTGATGACTCCTTCGCAGTCTCGCTATGCGGCTTCTTCGGTGCCCGTGGACGGCAGGCGACCTTCGGTCCCGACGCGTCGGACCGTGGTGGCCATCGTACGTTCGGGCGACACCATCGCCGCGTCCATCGACACCAGCCTGCCTCGCTGCAGCGGGCCCCAGTCGAGACCACCGCGAGCGACCTCGTAGACGAACGTCGCGAAGAACACCACCGAGAACGCCAGGACGGCCCAGAATCCGTACGTTCCGAGAGTCGAATGCGACACCGCGTACGGGTAGAGGAAGATGATCTCGATGTCGAACATGATGAACAGCATCGCGACGATGTAGAAGCTCACCGGGAACCGCTCGGGCGGCTCACGACTCGGCACGATGCCGCACTCGTACGGCGCCTCCTTGGCGATCGACGGCCGACGGGGCGCCAGCAGTCGCGACGCCGCGAAGCTCAACACGCCGAACACCACGGCGAGGATGAACAACACGACGATCGGGAGGTACTGAGCCATGTTCAGACGCTGACGTCGACCTTGTCGCGTTCAGGTGCAACGACGGCGGCCTCGACCTTGACGGCCGGCAGGGGCTGAGCGAGGTTGGCGCGGCGGATCCGGTCACGACGGTTCAGCAGATAGCACAGTGCGAAGAAGATCGCAGCACCACCGATCATCAGCACCGCTGGTGGCTGACGGCGTGCGCCGAGATCACGGATCATGTACACGTACGACGCGCTCGCGAGTCTCGTCGATCTCGGGCCGCACTGGCGCACGGCCCGGCTCGGTGCGCACCGGCACGAGCGACGCCGCCTCGGCAACCACGTAGTGCGGCGTGTGCCGGAAGGCGAGGAAGTCGAGCGTGTCGTTGATCTTCGGGTACCGCTCGCCCCCCGTGTCGAAGACCTCGATGATCTCGAACTGTCCGGCGGTGAACGCCTCCTCCTCGATCAGGATCTCGGTGGCGGCAGCCTGCGCCTGGCCGAACGCCGGCGATGCCTTGTCGAGCACCACCCAGCCCTGCTCGAGGAAGGTGGCGCTGACGATCTCGGCCGACTCGGTCGCCGACGCGCCGTCGGGAACGTCGGCGTTCGGATCGAGCACCCCGGCCGAGCCCAGTGCGTTGACATCCTGCAACACCGCTGATCCGGCGACCGGTTGCCAGGTCGGGTCCGGTCCACGCAGGCCGATGCCGTAGATCATCCACACGGCGCCCATCAGCATCATCCAGCCGGCCAGACCGGCGAGCGTCACGAGGAACGCCAAGCGCGACCCCAGGTTGGTCGCCATGATGCCGTAGATGCTGCCGACCAGGATGACGACGGCGATGATGACGGTGAGCAGGCCGCGAAGCTCAGGCTCCCATCCGATTGCCAACAACGACATGTGTCACAAGCTCCGTACGTACTCGAGGATGGAATCGAGCTGCTCGTCGGTGAGCAGATTTCCGAATCCGGGCATGCGTCCGGACCCTTGCCCATTGCGACCGTACAGCTTGCCGTACACCGAGCCGTTCTGGACGAACTGGACGAGGTCGGACTGCGACGCGAAGTGGTTGTTCACCGAACCCCCGGTGAGGTTCCAACCGAAGGCACCCTGACCCGACACACCCGGCTGTCCGTAGCTCCAACCGAGCGTGTGGCAGCGGGCGCAACTGTAGGCGCCGCTGGCGAGATCGAGGTTGAACAGCGCCTCACCGACCGTCTCGGCCTTGCCGTCGGCCACGGCCTTCTCCGCTGCAGTCTGGATCTCGGCCTGCATCGCAGCCGGCAGGTTGCCGTCGGCACAGATCAGCGGATCCTCGCCCTCGGCACAGTTCTCACGAGGGATCTGGATGCTCTTGATGTAGGCGATCAAATTGTCGATCTGCTGGCTGTTCATCGGTCCGCCCCCGGCGAGGCCCCAGGGCGACATCGGCGAGAAGGGTCGGCCGTAGACCAGGATGAACCGAATCTCGCTCTCGTCGAACCGGTACAGCGCCGTGTTCAGCGCCGGTGCCTTCCAGTTGACGGCCTGGACCTCCTGGGTCACCGGGTCGGTGACGGTGAACGGCGCTTCGCCACCGACGGCCTGCATGCCGCCGTGGCAGCCGGCGCAGTTGAACCCGCCCTCGGCCGTCGGCGCGAACAACTGTGATCCCCAGCTGGCGAAGCGGTTGTCCCAACCCTCCTCGGCTCCGGCCTGGCGGCTCGGTTCGAACACCCAGTAGAGCGGCAGGGCCACCACCGTCACGGCAAGCAGCACGACACCCCAGAATTGGACACGCTCGAGTCGCGGACCTTCCAAGGTTTCGTCGTCGTAGTAGGGCTTGAGGTTGGGTGCAAGCTCGATCTCCGAGCCGACCTCCTTGCGACCGGCCGCCACGTTGAACAGTCCGTAGACGATCCAGCCCGTAACGATGATGACGAGTCCGATGATGCCGATCGTCGTGGTCGTGAGCGCGACGAGTGCCATCAGTGCTTCCCCTCGCCGGCGGTGCAGTGCGGGCCTTCGGCTTCCTGACCGGTCGTGTTCGTGCCGATCGCCGGCCCAGGAACGAGTTGGCCGGTGTTGATCGAGACCTCGCCGGATGCCGAGATCGTCGCCGGGTAGGCATCCATGCCGCGCGGGGCGGGGCCGGCCTTCTTCTCACCATTGCGGTTGTACTGCGAACCGTGACACTGGCATTCGAACCACTGGCTCGTGTTGCACTCGGGAATACGACAGCCGAGGTGTGGGCACTTCTGGCTGAGGACGCTGAGTCCCGCACGCATGCCGACCAGCACCGACTCGGGGTAGATCGTCTCGGCGAGTGGCAACGCCTCGGCCGGATACTCGGTGATCCACGACCGCGCCTCGGGGACGTAGAAGAAGCCGTTGCCCTGCTTGATGCCGGCCTTCAGGTTGTCGATCTTGCCCACCGACACGAGACCACCGAAGCCACCGGTTCCACTCGGCCAGAGAAAGGCGACGAAGGACGCCGCGGCGAATGCACCGATACCGATACCCATGAGCGAGACCGTGGCCCGGTTGAAGAACTGACGGCGCGTGACGCCGATCATCTCGGGGTCGGGCGGTGTCCACTCGACGATCTCGGCCTGCGGGCGAACTTCCACTTCGGTGCTGCGCGAGGCGAGTCCGGCGGCTTCGACCTCGGCGGCCGTCGGAGCGTCGACGATCGGATCCGTCTGCTTGCGAGCCGCACGGTCACGTTGCACGGTCTCACCGGACAGTGCACCGGCGCCACGGATGTCGCTGCGACGCGCGAGGGTGAAGAAGGAGATGGCGCCGAGAACGACGACGACACCGATGGCGATGGCGATGACTGCTGCAGTACTCATGACTGGGGGGTCTCCTTTCGCAGAATCACAATTCGAAGAACAGACCTTCGACCCAGGGCAGGACGAAGTTGAAACCGGGCCCACGGAAGAACGACCCGATGATCACGAGGACCGCCCAGAACATCAGGTGCACGGTTTGCAGGCCGTACATGAACTTGCGATCCTCGGGTTTGTTGGAAGGATTACGGTCCAGGTACGGCGCAAGGACGAGCGCGATGAGGCCGACACCGGGGAGCGTCACGCCCGCCACCATCGGGTGGAACGTGGTGAGCAGTTCCTGGAGGCCGAGGAAGTACCAGGGCGCCTTGGACGGGTTGGGTGTCAGGTTCGTGTTGGCCAACTGCAACAACGGCGCATGGACGAACACCGAGAAGACGAACACGAACAGGGTCATCGCGAGGGCGGCGACGAACTCGGCTGCGAGCAGGTGCGGCCAGGTGTGGACCTTGTCGACCGGGGTCGCCTTGACGTCTTGGATCGAGCCCGACTTGACGACGGTCAGGAGGCGCTGGGTGTGGCCGCCCGGGCCTGCGCCGACCGGCACGCCGCCACCGGCGGGTGCGGCGGCAACGACAGCGCCGACCTTCTCGGCAACGGCGACGGCGCCGCCCGAGGTCGGAGCCTCGGTCTCGCCGCCGGCCTTGGCGGCCTTGGCCGCCTTGCTGCGCTGCAACAGGTGGTCGGGGATGCGCGAATCAGATGGGGCGGCAGCCTCCGCGGGCGCGGCGGCAGCGTCGGCAACAACTTCGGCGGCGGGAGCAGCCTCGGCAGACTTCTCGCGCGCGGCTGCGGCTCGCTTGAGGAGATGCTCTGGGATCTCAGTCATCGTTCACCTCACGTTCCAGTCAACAGTCGAAATCACATCAACGATCGAAATCACAGCGGTCCCGAGATTCCGCCGTCCTTGCGGACTCGCCAGAAGTGAATGGCCATGAAGATGACGATCACGAACGGCAGGAACAACACGTGCAAGACGTACCATCGCAACAGCGTCTCGGAGCCGATCTCCTTGCCGCCGAGCAAGACGAACCTGACCTCCTGGCCGAATACCGGCGTGTAGCCCATCATGTTGGTGCCGACGGTGACGGCCCACAGTGCCAACTGGTCCCACGGCAACAGATAGCCGGTGAACGACAGCAGCAGCGTGAGCGTCAGCAGGATGACGCCGATCACCCAGTTGAATTCGCGGGGCGGCTTGTAGGCGCCGTGGTAGAAGACGCGAGCCATGTGGAGGAACACGGCCAGCACCATGAGGTGCGCGCCCCAGCGGTGCATGTTCCTGACCAGGAGTCCGAACGTGACCGAGGTCTGCAGGTTCTGGATGTCGTTCCAGGCCGCAGTGGCCTCGGGGCGGTAGAAGAACATCAGGAAGATGCCCGTCACCGTGAGCAGGATGAACAGGAAGAAGCTCAGCCCGCCCAGGCAGAGCGTGTAGCTGACCTTGACGGCGTGGCGCTTCACCTTCACCGGGTGCAGGTGGTACAGCACCGAGTTCATGATGACGTAGCTGCGGTTGCGAGGGCTGTCGGTGTAGCCCTTGCGGAAGATCGAACCCGGCCGGAAGATCGAACTCCAGGCCTGGCTGCCCTGCACGCCGTCGACCGTGGAGTTCACACGATCCTTGATGGTCGGGCGTGGTTTGTCGTCGATGATCTTTGCCATTGGGATCGTGATTCTCTCAGAGCCTCATGCCATAGCCGTAGCCATGGTTGTTGGTGCGGACGTGGGAGTTGCCTGCGGCCGTGGCGGTGCCCGCCTTGCCGAGGATGATGACGCCTGTCGGACAGCGGTCGACGCACAGCGCGCAGCGCGTGCAGATGTCGTCGTCGATGGTGAACATGAAGGCATCGGACGGATCGGTGCCGGGCTGCTCGGTGCCGTCGGCCGCGACCACGGCATCGACGGACACCATGTGGATGCACTTCCACGGGCAGATGTCGACGCACCCTTCGCACGCGATGCACTCGGTCTGGTCGATGTGGATGAACTGCTTCGGCTTGACGGCCTTCGACAGGTACTCCGCGTCGACCTCCACCAACGTGTACGCGTCGGTGAACGGCATCATCGGGGGGTTGGCGTCGGTGCGTGCCATCGATCAGGCCTTCTTCACCAGCGGACGACCATAGGTGGAGGTGGGCAGTTCCTTCGGCTTGACCACGCCGCGCTTCTGCCACCAGACGGCGAGGTAGATGTACAGGCCGATGAAGATGAGGTGCAAGATGACCACGCCGATGTCACGCACGGCCTGGTACTGCAGCGTGATGGGGTTCCAGCCGCCGGCCGACTCGGGCTTGAGGATTCCACCGGGGCCGAAGATGATCTTGTCACGCGACCACCCGAGGTCCTTGTCGGCATGGTCGATGAACTGGTGGGGCACCACGCCGAAGGCCAGGAAGAGCACGCCGAAGATGTAGACGGACGCGAGCAGCGCCTCGCCCCACAGGAGCGGCCGGTCGACCGAGCGACGTTTGCCGTAGGGAATGATCGCAAGCGACAGGGCCAAGGTCGCGAAGAACGACACGAGGAACGCCTGATTCATCAGGGGCCATTCGAGTACGGCGATTCCGATCATCTGCGATGTGTTCCTGTCGTGGGCATTGCCGACGAACTGTAGTCGTCGGCGTGCGAGATACGAAGTCTGGCACGCAAGTGTGACCACTTCGCATGGTTGTGCATTAGTTCCCCGCGTGGCGATCACCCTTTCGGCGCGACTGATTCCCGGATCCGGGCGCGATCCATCTATCATCCACGCAGTGACCGAGATTCCCGAACATCTCCTCAAGCGGTCGCGCGAGCGACGCTCCGCGATCGGCCAGGGCGACGACGCGGCGACGGGCGACGCCGCACCGTCGAGCACCCCGGCGACGACGAAGGCTTCCGCACCGGCGACCACCGCTGCGGCTGCTCCTGCGTCCACCGGCCCGGCACCACGCACCGCGGCACCTGCGCCGGCAGCTCCCCCGCGTGCAGTGCCCGACCCCGTGTACGTGCAGGCGGCCAAGCAGCGCAAGAAGATCCCGTTCTGGGCGATGGCCACACTGAGTCTGATGCCGGTGTGGGGGTTCATGTACGTCCGCGCCGTGACGGCGCCGCCCGAGGTCGTCGAAGGTCCACTCGCCATCGGCGCCGGGGTCTACAGCAACTGTGCGAGCTGCCACGGCGCCGCCGGTGGCGGCGGTGTCGGGTATCCGTTCGAAGGCCAGTCGGTGCTGCAGACCTTCCCGCACATCGAGGACCAGATCCGCTACGTGTACTACGGCACCGAGGGCTTCAACGCCGCCGGTGTCGAGATCTACGGCAACCCTGATCGTCCGGGTGGCCCGCACATCACCGGTGCACGCGGCGTGATGCCGGCGTTCGGTTCGCAGTTGACCGAAGCCGAGATCATCGGCGTGATCTGTCACGAGCGCTACACGCTCGGTGGAGCCGATCCGACGAGCCAGGAATGGGCTGCGGAGTTCGAGGCATGGTGTTCCCCCGACGCCCCGGTCTACGCCGCCGTCGAGTCCGGCACGTACGACTACACCAGCCCCGAGGCCGCGCCGATCGGCGACGTCGAGATCATCCCCGTCGGGCCCGAGGCCGTGGCCGGCTCTCCCGCCGGCTGAGCGGATTCTGCTGAACACCGACGTCCTCGTCGTCGGCGGTGGCCCCGCCGGGGCATCGGTCGGATACTGGTTGGCCCAAGCGGGCCACGACGTCACCGTCGTCGAGAAGCGTCCTGTCCCTCGCCACAAGGCGTGCGGTGACGCGCTGACGCCGCGGGCGCTCGGTGAGTTGGCACTGCTCGACGTCGATGCACTCCGACTCGACGGGCACCGGCTCAACGGCGTGCGCATGGTGCACGGGCGGCGCGAGGTCACGGTGCCGTGGCCCGAGCAGGTCGACCTGCCCACCCACGCCGTCGCTCTGCGACGCGACGTGCTCGACACCGAGCTGCGACGCCACGCCGGTGCAGCCGGAGCGCACGTCGTCATGGGCCACGAGGCCACCGGACCCATCGTCGAGCGGGGCTTCGTGCGCGGCGCCACACTCGCCGCCGACGCCGAACTCGATGACCGCCTCCCGCGGCTCGACTCCGTGCGCTCACGATTCGTCGTCGTGGCCGACGGCGCCAACAGCAGCTTCGGACGCGCGCTCGGCACCACCCGGCAGCACAACTGGCCCTACGGCATCGCAACGCGGACCTACTTCGCGAGCGCTCGCAGCTCCGAATCGTGGATCGAGTCGACGCTCGGGCTTCCTGACGCCGCGGGGAACCCCATCGCCGGATACGGATGGGTGATCCCCCTCGGCGACGGCACGCTCAACGTCGGCGTGGCCGTGCTGTCGACCTACCGCGACGTGCGGGGAGTGAACGCGTTGAAACTGCTCGACGCCTTCGCTCATCGCATCGCCGAGCGATGGGAGATCGACCCGTCGGCGAAACTCAAGGCGCCGACCAGGTTCCGGATCCCGCTCGGCGGGTCCGTCGGCCCGAAGATGGGGCCGACGTTCCTGGTGGCCGGAGATGCCGCAGGTGTGGCCAACCCGTTCAACGGCGATGGTGTCGATGCCGCCCTGATGAGCGGTCGCCTGGCCTCCGAAGTGCTCGACGAGGCGCTCACCACCGGCAACTCGACCACCCTGCAGCGGTACCCGACGATCCTCAACGACGCCGTCGGCCAGTTCCACAAGGTCGGTCGGTTGAGCGCGCGCCTGCTCGGACGTCCCGTCGTGTTGCGTCCAGCGCTTCGACTTGGTCTGCACAGCGACCGCGCCATGGGCGCAGTCCTGCGGATCGCCGCGAACGAACTGCGCGAACAGCGACCGGGTGGAGCCGAACGCGCCTATGCGATCGCCAACGCGATCTCGAAGTTCGCTCCCAACTGGTGACCCGTAACGATCGGTGTCAGACACCAATCGTTACATCGCGTCAGACGGCGACCGACACCGAGGCGATCAGGGCTCCAGGTGCCGCGCGTAGCGCTTCGGTCGCGGGTGAGTCCGCAAAGCCGTCGCATGCTGCGACTGCCCGGTCGACGTAGTCCTGCGCTGTCTCGATCGACGATGCCAGACCATCGTTCGAGCGCAGGATCGCCAACGCCTTGTCCTGGGCCGCAGCATCGAGCGGCGAGCCGAGCAGGTCAGCGAGTTCGACCGATGCGGGCGACCCGAGCGCCAAGGTGCGCAACACCGGCAGCGTGTAGACGCCTTCCACGATGTCGTGCCCAGCCGGCTTGCCGAGCTGCGCGTCCGTGGCGGTGATGTCCAAGATGTCGTCGACGATCTGGAACACCATGCCGTAGCTGTTGCCGTACTCGGTGAGCGCGTCGATCAACGGTCGATCGTGGCCGGCAGCGATTCCACCGATCCGTGCAGCGGTGCCATACAGCGACGCCGTCTTGCCATGGATCGATGCGAGATAGCTCGCCTCGGTGCGACCGACGTCGTAGGTGTGGCGCAATTCCTCGATCTGGCCCTCACAGAGCCAGCCGATGGTGCGCGCCAGCAGCCCGGCGACCTCGGTGCCGAGCGATGCCGCGATCTCCGATGCACGTGACAGCAGGAAGTCGCCGGCGAGGATCGCTTGCAGGTTGCCCCATTTCGCATTGACCGTTTCGACGCCCCGTCGGGTCTCGGCCTCGTCCATCACGTCATCGTGGTAGAGCGATCCGAGATGGACGAGTTCGCATGCGACACCGCCGCGCACCACGTCATGCGAGGCCTCGTCGCCGAGTACCTGGGCACCGGCCACCGCGAGGGCGGGACGCAATCGTTTGCCGCCGGCGACGATCAGGTGCGACGCGATCTCGTTGAGGTACGAGTCGGGGGTGACGACCGCTTCATGCATCGCCGACTCGATCCGTTGACGGTCGACGTCCATCGACGCGAGGGCCAACAGCGGCGATGTGACGCTCGGAGCCAGCTCCTCGTTCTGGGACACGTCGGACAGGCTAGGCGCGCCCGAGGGAGGACACACGAACGTACGCACCACTCGTCGCCGGCCGGGGCACCCCGTATCCTGAACGAGATGTCCGTGACGGCGACCGTTCCCTCCACCATGCCGAAGGCCAACGAGCCGTGTTGGTGTGGGAGCGGGCGCAAGTACAAGCGCTGCCACAAGAAGTCGGAAGGTCGCGTGCTGCCGGGCGTCGTGTCGCCGATGCGCGAGGTACCCGCCGACATCGAACGGCCGTCGTATGCCGACACGGGCGAGGTCGAACATTGGGACGAGCCACGGATCAAGTCGCCCGAGATCATCGATCGGATGCGTCACGCCGGCATCGTCGCCGCCGAGGTGCTCCGCCTGGCGGGCGACATGGTCGCTCCCGGGGTCACCACCGACGAGATCGACATCGCCGTGCACGACCTGTTCGTCGAGCGGGGCGCGTACCCCTCGACGATCAACTACCACGGTTATCCGAAGGCGTGCTGCACCTCGATCAACGAGGTCATCTGTCACGGCATCCCCGACACGACGGTGCTGCAGGATGGCGACATCTGCAACATCGATGTCACCGGCTACATCGGTGGGGTCCACGGCGACACCAACGCCACGTTCCTGGTCGGCGACGTCGACCCCGAGAGTCGCCAGCTCGTGCAGGTCACCGAGGAGTGCACCTGGTACGGCATCGAAGCCGTCAGGCCGGGGCGACCGCTCAGCGACATCGGCCGTGCGATCGAGGACCACGCGAAGAAGTACCGATACGGCGTGGTTCGGGCGTTCGTCGGCCACGGCATCGGTGAGCAGTTCCACACCGACATCCAGGTACTGCACTACTACGACTCGCGTGCGGCCACGATCATGCGACCGGGCATGACGTTCACGATCGAACCGATGATCACGCTGGGAACGGTCAACTACAAGGTCTGGGACGACGACTGGACCGCCGTGACCGGCGACGGCAAGCGCACGGCGCAGTTCGAGCACACGATCCTCGTCACCGACGACGGGTACGAGGTGCTCACGGGTGGGCCGGGAGCGGTGAGCCCATCAGCTCCCTGGAATCGTTGACGGGCCGCAGGAGCCACCAGAGCGCGAGGCCGGCGAACGTCACGCCGCGCTGAGGGCCATCGCGGTGACGAACCGATCGAGGGCTGCGGGCGCGTCGGTCGGGATGATCGCGGCGCTGAGCCCGTCGCGCTTGACGAACCCCCAGATCGCGAGTTCGACGCCGACGAGCAACATCGCCGCATCGGCCACGAAGTCCGCGATCGTTTCGCGGCGAGCGTCCCGACCGCGCCGGACAACACTGCCACCATCGGCAACACCCACCACACCAGTTTCGGGCCGGTCTCGGGAGGCAGCGACAGGAACTGCCACGCACCGACGAGCAACGCGAGCAGCGCGACCGGCAGCGTCACCGCAAGTGCCGCTGCGTACCGACGCGTTCGGTGCAGGAACCACGCTGCGACCGCCAGGCCGAGGCCGACGGCGAATCCGCCGATGGCGGGCAGCGGCGACGGGGCAGGCTGCCAGGTACTGATCACGGTGACCTCGACGTCGGCGCCATCGACGACCAGCGGGATCACCGACTCGAGGATCTGATCACCCGGCCCCAGCCCGAACGGACGCGCTTGCTGCATCCAGTGCGCGCGATGGTCGTGCCACGAGTAGTTCCCGTCGGCAGCAACCTGTGTCCAATCAGGCTCCGCGTCGGCCGTTGCAGTGTCGGGGATGCCACCACCTCCGAGCCGGTCGGCGTTGAGGTAGGTGCTCGGTGAGTTCTGATTCTCCCAGACGGTGCCGTCGGTTCGGAACCAGAGCGTGTCCTCACCCTGATAGCCGACGACGAACACCTCGGTACCGGGCGCGACAGTCAGTTCGAAGAAGGAATCACCGCCAACGATCGACGTCTCGATCGTCGCCGTCGGCGGCAGGACCGACACGATCTCCGACTGATAGTCGGTCGGCCCCGGTGGATCGGCGAACGCCGGTGACGTGAGCATCATCGAACCGACGAGCCCGGCTGCGAGGCCGACGACCGCCCGACACCGGCGACGTGCACTCACGCGCTCACCACGAGCACGAATTCACCGCTCGGGTGCACGGTACAGATGCCCACGAACTCCCCCGGCGACGAGAACTGCTGCGTGAGCGTCTCGTTGGCGCCGACGAAGAACGGTCCGACGCTGTGGCCGCGATCGTCGTTGTTGACGATGCGGATGGTCTCGCCCACCCGCACCTCGAGTTCGCCCGGCAGAATCTCGAGCGGAGTGCCCGCGTCGAGTGCCTCACCCGCTCCCAGCGGAATGACGTACTCATAGGTCGCTGCGTCAACAGAGTCGACGACTTCGGTGGCGGGGTCGGAGCTCGTGTCGCTTCCGCAGCCGGCCAGGCCGAGGAGGGCCACCGTGGCGGCAACGAGCGCAACGGTCACCCTCATCGGGCTGCTGCCTGCGCTTCGAAGAGCTGTTCGACATCAGCGGCCATGTCCTCCGACGAGGTGCCGAACGGCCAGGTGACGAGCAACTTCCCGTCGTCGCCGACGAGGTAGAGGAACCCGCTGTGAGCGACCTCGACCTCGCCGTCGGCGTTGGTGGTGACGTCGTAGCTCACACCGAACGGCTCCGCCGCAGCGGCAAGTCGATCGGCGTCGAGCGTTCCTGCTGCCTCGGCATCGGGAACGAAGCTCTGGACGTACCCCGTGAGCAGATCGTTGTCGCGTTCGGGATCGACCGTGACCATCACCGTGTCGACCTGGTTCGCAATCTCCTCGGGGAGCCGGCGCAACGTGACGGTCCAGTCCGACATCGTGGTGGGGCAGACGTCAGGACAGTTGGTGTAGCCGAAGTACACGGCCTTCAGACCGCCGGGTTGGCCGCGGAACACCACGTCGGTCCCCTCGTTGGTGAGCGAGGGAAGCGTCGTGCCGTCGACGGCCGGTGCCGGGTCGCGCACGATGCCGGCGAGAACCCGTTCGCCGACGGTGCCTCCCCCGTCGTGTTCGACGCCGTGTCCGCGATGATTCGCGTCAGATGATGTCGCGTCGCTGCCGCACGCCGTCAACGCCAACGCCGCGAGGGCCGTGAACGCCACAGCGGCGAACGACGAACGGCGTCGGTCACTCATCGGCCAGGGTGTTGATGTAGGCGACGATGTCGGCGATCTCGGCGTCGCTGAGGTTGTTGGCGGGCATCTTCAACGTGTAGCCGTCGACGAGGTCTCTGGAGGGATCGGCGATCGCTGCGGTCAGATACGCATCGTCGGCGAGGAGCGTGGAGCCATCGACGAGCGTGACCTCCGAGCCGGCCAACCCGATCCAGCCCGGGTCCGGCGCCACCCTCGAAATTCTGACCGTGACAGCCCGCACATCCCATGCTGCGTGACAACTGTTCGCCGTTCTGCTCGGCCGGTGAGAGGTCGGTGGCCGCGGAGTCGCCGGCGGTTCCGTCATCGCTGCCACACGCCGCGGCGCCGACCGCCATGATCAGCGTGACCCCCGCAGCGATGATGAATCTCATCCCACCGCACCCTTCGCTGTCGATCCGTCGTCCATCATCTCGACGAGATCGGCCCGTGCACGCGACACCCGCGAACGCACCGTGCCGATGGGACATTCCAGCACCTCGGCCGCCTCGTCGTAGTGCAACCCGAGCACCTGGGTCAGCACGAACGCGCTGCGGCGGTCGTCGTCGAGGGCGTCGAGCAGGCCGTCGAGATCGACTCTGCCGGTGGGGTCCAACGCCTCGAGCGAACCGCGCGGTGCGCTGCACCCGATCATCGAGTCGCCGACGACGCGCTGCCCGACGGGTGTGGTCGACGCAGGTGCGTCGCGGCGATCGTCAGCAGCCAACCACGCGCCGGGCCCTCGGCCCGGTAGCGGTGCAGCGAACCGATGGCGCGCTCATAGGTCTCCTGCGCCAGGTCGTCGGCATACTGCGCGTCACCCAGGTAGCGGCAGAGCCGCCACACGTCGCCCTGCGTCTCGCTCACGAACCGTTCGAGGGCATCCCGATCTCCGTCGCGAGCAGCGACGAGCAGATTGGTCAAGTGGTCCACGACCACATTGTCACCGGAGTTCTCGTCAAACCCGCCGTGACCAAAGTCGGGAAATTCGGCGGGAACCGACGGTCGACCGCGGAACGACCTGGACTCCTCATGGACTGCACTCTTGCCGCGAGTTGATCTCGTCGATTGCCGATGACGAAGCGAGTGCCGATGACCGTGACGTCGTCGAACTGCACCTCGGCACGTGTACGTCGTGCCGGCAGTTCTCTGCTGCGGTCGTCGGTGCTCGATCGCCAGATCAGAATCCGGCCCGCCGAGCCGGTTCCCGACCTCGTCGCTGCGGTGACCGCCCGGGCACGCCCGGCGCGACTCGGGCGCGGCGGATGGATCCGACCGGCTCTCGCGTGGGTTGGCGTGGTCATGTTCGTGCAGAGCGTTCCGGTCCTGCTGTTCGGCAACATGGCGGGAACCGACGCCCACAATGCCCGTCATCTGGGCGCCTTCGGAACAGCGCTGGCGATCGGGTTCGCCTACGCCGCCTGGAAACCTCACCGGGCATTCGGGATGCTGCCGTTCACCGCAGCACTCGTGGCCACCACCCTGGTCAGCCTCGTCGCCGATGTCGTCGGTGGCACCCGCACGCCCGTGGCCGAGTTGATCCACGTCTCCGAGGTGGTCGGCCTCACCATGCTGTGGGTGATCGCCGGATCGCCGGGCTGGGGCGGCATGTCACGGTTCGTCCACCGGCGCCCGTCGAGCCTCGATCCGCTCCAGTAGCGGTTCCCACCAGGCCGACAGCGTCGGCCCGTCACCTCCAGGGCCGTCGGCCATCCCGTACGCCCGATCGACGGCCGCGGCACAGCGGCGCAGGTCGCCACGTTCCAGTGCACTCACCGCAGGCCCGAGGTCTCCGGCCGGCCACGGGAGCTCGGCGAGCACGACGGGCGACAGCCGAATGGTGTTGGCGGACAACCCGGTGCCGGCACCTCGGTGCCACAGCCACGCCGAGGCGAAACCCGACGTGAGCACCGCCGCGATCTCCCACGCTGCCGCCGCGAGTTCGACCGGCGAGCCGCGTTCCTCGTCGTCCCAGTGTGCCCCTCGCGGGTAGACACCGATCACGGGCACTCCGGGCAGCCATTCACCCCGCGCGTCGCAGACGGCCTCGATGATCTGGGTCTGGTTGGCCACCAACACCTTGGGCACGAGGCGCCGGCGGGCCCACTCCTGCATCTTCGGGTCGAGCCGACCGACGTCGACCCGCGGTCGCTCCCATCGTCGTCGGGCGAACGTGATCGGCTGTCGCCCCCACCGCGACACCCCGGGATCGATCAGCCCACTCGTCACGAGGGGTGGCCCATCAGGGTGGTCGCCGACCGCAGGGATCAGCCCGTAGTACTCGTCGCGGAAGTTGGCGTTGAGGCGCGCCCGGTCGCCGAGCCGTCCGTCGTCGGCAACGTCGGTCGGGAGGTCGGGGACACCGCTGCGTCGGGTGATCACCTGCGACCACGCTGATCGCTCGACGCCGTCTCGCTCAACGCCGGGAGGTGCGAACTCGAAGGCCACCACACAGGTGTGGACCTGCGCGTCGAAGACCCGATCGGCGCTCCACCACGACCAGACGAGCGCCGCCCGCTCGTCGATGCGGGCGCGGATCGCTGCTGCATCGCGCGACGCCAGGAGCGATTGGGGCAGGACGAACGCGAGTCGGCCACCGTCGGGATCGACCAACTCGGCGCCGAGTGCCAGGAACTCCACGGCGACGTCGGCGTAGGGCCCGCCACCCCGCTTGCTCGCACCACCACGCGTGGTGGCCCCGGCCAGCTGCGACAGGAACGGCGGATTGCCGATGACGAGGTCGCATCGGGCTGTCGGCCACGATCGCGCGAGGGCGTCGTCGAGGTCGATCACGGCCGCCGGAACAGCCGCTCGCGCCGGCAACAACCGCTGTCGGGTCGATGTCGACGCCGTGCAGTGCGACCTCGCCGCCGAGCAACCGGACACGCTCTGCCGCCGCCGCGAGGAACCGTCCGTCACCGCAGGCGGGGTCGAGCACCGAGATCGGTCGACCCGCTCGGGATGCGACGAACTCGGGTGTGATCACGGCGTCGACGACGGTGCGGACCAGATCGTCGGGCGTGTAGAACGAACCGAGCAGCTTGGCGTCGGCGGTGGTCACGACCGCAGACTACGTGGCCGGTTCGCAGCGATCACCGGACGCTGCGGGCCGGACTCATTGGGCCGGACTCATGGGGCGGCCGAGAGCCGTGCGATCTACAGTCGCCGACGTGACCGAGCCGGCCGCCCCCAGTCGCTACCTCGAGTTCGATCGGGCGGCGTGGTCACACCTGCGGGCGGCGACGCCGTTGACCCTGGAGCAACCCGAGCTCGAACGACTCCGGGGCATCAACGATCGCATCGACATGGACGAGGTCACCACGGTGTACCTCCCGCTGAGCCGGCTGCTGAATCTGTACGTCAGCGCCACCCAGGATCTCCAGAAGGTGTCGGCGACGTTCCTCGGCACGATCGCACCGAAGGTTCCCTACGTGATCGGCATCGCCGGCAGCGTCGCGGTCGGCAAGAGCACCTTCGCCCGAATCCTGCAGGCGCTGTTGGCCCAGTGGCCGGACCATCCCAAGGTCGACCTCATCACCACCGACGGCTTCCTGTACCCCAACAAGGTGCTCGACGAACGCGGGATCATGAACCGCAAGGGGTTCCCCGAGTCGTACGACACCCGTGCGCTGCTCGACGTGCTGCGGCGGATCAAGAGCGGTGACGACGCAGTCGAGGCGCCCGTCTATTCCCACGTCGTGTACGACATCGTGCCCGATGAACACGTCGTGGTGCGCAACCCCGACATCGTCATCATCGAGGGCCTCAACGTGCTGCAGACCCGCAGTGGGGCACCCGAGTTCGTGAGCGACTACTTCGACTTCTCGATCTACATCGACGCGGACGAACCCGACATCGAGCAGTGGTACGTCGACCGGTTCCTCGCCCTTCGGGCGTCGGTGTTCCAGGACCCCAACTCGTTCTTCCGGTTCTACGCCG
This sequence comes from Ilumatobacteraceae bacterium, assembly GCA_963716235.1. Taxonomy (GTDB): domain Bacteria; phylum Actinomycetota; class Acidimicrobiia; order Acidimicrobiales; family Ilumatobacteraceae; genus Sva-07. The sequence continues at coordinate 49,656 of CAVQTE010000010.1, forward strand.
AGTTGAGCGACGACGAGGCCGACGAGACCGCACGACGGATCTGGCGCGACATCAACGGCTTGAACCTGCGCGAGAACATCGCGCCGACGCGTGACCGTGCGTCACTCGTCGTGCACAAGACCGCCGACCACCGCGTCGACCACGTGCAGCTCCTGCGCCTCTGACGACAATCGGTTCCCGACACGCGAAGTCGGGGCCGCTGGGTACGGTCGTGGTCATGACGCGACGATTGGCCGGGCGATACGTGCTCGGTGACCAACTCGGCGCCGGCGGTACGTCTCGAGTGCACGCCGCTGTCGACGAGCGACTCGGTCGCCGGGTGGCGGTCAAACTCCTCGACGCCCGCATCGTCGCCGCGGCCGATCCGGTGGGACGTGAACGGTTCCTGCGGGAGGGTCAGACCACGGCCGGGTTCAACCATCGGCACGCGGTGACCGTGTTCGACGCCGGCGAGGACGACGGTGACCTCTTCATCGTCATGGAGCTCGTCGATGGGCCGTCGTTGGCCGAGTACCTCCGCGGACCGGTCCACTCCCGGTCGACGAGACGGTCCGTCTGGCCGGTCAGGTGCTCTCGGCGCTGGCTGCGGCTCACGCTGCCGGCATCGTGCACCGCGACGTGAAGCCGGCGAACATCCTGATCGGAGCCGACGGGGAGACGAAGTTGGCCGACTTCGGGATCGCCAAGCGGTTCGACGACCTCGATGCCTCGGTCACAGCCAGTCGGCATGGTGATCGGCACGCCCCGCTATCTGGCGCCGGAGCAGGCGCTCGGTTCACCCGTCACACCCGCCACCGACGTGTACGCGATGGGCATCGTGATGTTCGAGATGCTCACGGGCCGGCTCCCGTTCGAGGCTGATCACCGGCCGCTGCCGCGCTGGAGCGGCTGTCGAGAACAGCGCCCGACGTGCGGTCGTTGCGCCCCGACGTTCCCCCAGCGCTGGCAGCGGCGATCACGCTGCGCTCGCGACCGAGCCGGGTGAGCGTCCTGCGACGGCGGCCGAGCTGCTCGCGCTGCTCGACGCGACCTCGTCGACGAGCGCCGGATCGTCCACGGCCCTCGACGCGACACAGCTGATGGATTCGGCGACGAGCCCGGCGAGCGCCGGCTCGGATGCCACCGAGGTGCTCCCGGTCGCGCCGGTCGACGTCGGTCCACCGACGCGTCACACCGGTCGGACAGCGGTGGTGGTGTTCGCCGTCCTGCTGGTCGTGCTCGGAGGGAGTCATCGCGGCCGCGACGCTCGGTGCAGACGACTCGGGGATCCCGAGCGCCGAACGATGCTGTCGTCACCGTCCCGGCGGAGATCGCAACCACGGCGACCACCGACGCACCGCCGCCGGCAACCGATCCGCCCGCGACCGAACCGCCCGTGACCGAACCGACCGTGACCGAACCGCCCGCGACGAACCCGCCGCCGGTCGACGAAGTGATCCCCGGGTTCCCGGCGACGGACGACATCGAGGTCTTCCTCGCCCAGGTGGAGAGTGACCCCGAACTCGTCGGTGCGGCAGGCGAAGCGCTCGCCGAGGACCTGCGCAAGGTGATCGAGCGCCGTGGCGTCCAAACAGCGCAAGGCAGCCGAAGACCTGCGGGTCGAGCTCGCCGTCTGGGCCGACGCCGGCGACATCGACCCGGCCATCGCGGTGGCGCTCGACGACCTTCTCGCACCCCTCGTCTGAGCGGCCGAGCGCAACGTCAGCGGGACGGTTCCGAGTCAGCCACCGGAGGTCGTTGCTTTCGGAAGGAGTTCTTCCGAACGATCTTGTCGTCACGAACGGTGAGGAAATCACAGCCGAGGACATCGATGCGGCTGCCGTCGAGCAGCGTGCCGGTCAGTCGCCATTCCGACACGCCGACGTCATCGGACAGCACGAAGTGACGGGCACCGCCCCAGTTCGCGTCCGGCATGGAGTCGAACACATCAGCGAACGCCGATCTCACCTGAGCCCGACCGCTGAATCGACGGCCATGATGCTCGGGTCCGCCGGACGCGTCGAACACACAATCGTCGGCGAACAAGCTCATCAATCGGTCAAGGTCATGACTGTTCCATGCGTCGGTGTGCTCGATGAGCAGACGTTCCAGATCGTCGCTGTCCACTCGGACCTCCTTGACGTCGAGACTGGATCATCGTAGGTCTGCTGTGCATCCGATCCGGCGAACTCTGTGAGACCCCCTGTTTATGGTTGGGGTATGGATCCTGTCGCTGTTGCCGAGCGTGTGCACCGCATTGTTGCGGTGCGCGACGATGCTGCGGCGTGCGATGATCTGATCGAGTCGGGTCTGGTGGCGGTACGTGAGGTGCAGGCGTGGGCCGACGCCCAGCATGCTGTGTTGGTGGCGAAGTTGTCGGCTGACGGCTTCGTCGAAGCCCGTGTCGCGAAGGCATCGAAGACGTCACTGGGTGCTGCGGTGAAGGCGACGCAACGCTCCAGGACACTCGCCACGACACCCAAGCTGGCCGGCGCGTTGGGTGATGGCGCGACCACAGCTGCGCACATCGATGTCGTCACCCGCGCGCAGGCCAGTTACCCGCGGCCCAACACGACAAGCTGTTGGCCCGCGCCGACCAACTGGTGGCGGTCGCTGCGGTGTCGACGCCTGAGCAGTTCGCTCGTCGGGTGGCCATCGAGGCGAAACATATCCAGGCCGACGACGGCATCGATCGTCTCGCCCGTCAACGCCGCAATGTTCGGGTGTCGACATGGGTCGACGCCGACGGGATGTGGAACCTGCGCGGACTGTTCGATCCGGTCACCGGGGTACGCCTGGCCGCCAAACTTCGGGCGACGATCGAGGCGATGTTCGCCGAGACGGTCCCGAGGGCTGCCCCGATGATCCGTTCGAGAAACAGAAGTTCCTTGCCGGTCACGCCCTGATGGCGTTGATCGAGGCCACCGCGGGTGTTGGCCCGTGCGGGGCGAGCCGAGTTCGTGGTGGTCATCGACGCCGACGCCGATCCCGCCACCGATGGGCCCGGCCCGGTCGCGGAGTGGCCGATCCCCGTCGAGATCCCCGCCCGGGTGCTCGCCGATCTCGCCGGGACCGCTGACTGCAGCGGTCGTGGTGCGTAACGGTGTCGTGTTGTACGCGCCAGGCGAGTTGAACCTCGGCCGCACCACCAGGCTCGCCAACCGGGCCAACGCGCGCTCTGCGGGCCTGACCGTGGCGCGCCATCCCTGGCTGCACGTCGGCTACGACCGTGCACCTGCACCACGTCATCTGGTGGCGCACGGCGGCACGACAGATCTCGACAATCTGATCCCCATCTGCACCAAACATCACGCCAAGATCCACAACGACGGCTGGGTCATCGAACTCGGACCCGACCGCGAACTCACCCTCCGACTCCCCGACGGCACCATCCACAACACCGGACCACCCGACCGACGCACCGCCACCTGAAACGCAGGATCAGACCCCCGCCTCACCGCGTCGCATTCAGAAACTGGTGATCCCGAGCCAGAGCGGAACGTCGGCGATCGAGGTGAGTTCGGTGACGTCCTCGTCGTGATGGTCGACGCGTTCGAGGTCCCAGGTGATGTGGTACGGCACGTGTACGGCGTGGCCACCGATCGCCATCACGGGGAGCACGTCGCTGCGCACCGAGTTGCCGACCATGCAGAACCGCTCCGGCGCCACGTCGAGCCGGCGCAGGATCTTGAGGTAGGTGTCGGGATCCTTCTCCAACACGATCTCGATGTCGGCGAAGTGATGTTCGATGCCCGACGTGGTGACCTTGCGTGTCTGGTGGACGAGATCGCCCTTGGTGATCAATGCAACGCGTGTGTGCGGTGACACCGCGGCAAGGACCTCGGGGACATGGGGCAGGAGATGCACCGGTTCGGTGAGCATGGCGCGCCCGAGATCGACGAGTTCACCGATGACCGAGCTGGGCACCGCGCCCTCGGTGACCTCGACCGCGGAGCGGACCATCGACAGCGTGAACGCCTTGACGCCGTAGCCGGAGATCGACAGGTCCGCCTTCTCGGTCGCCCGGAGTGCTGCGTCGAGATCGACACCGGTCGGCACGTACGGTCCGACAAGTTCCGCGAAGCGCTGTTCAGCGTGGGCGAACGAGTCCTCGCTCCGCCACAGCGTGTCGTCGGCATCGAACACGACGACGTCGAACGCGTCGATGCGCCGGCCGGAACTGGGCGGGCCGCTCACCGGTGAATGGCGTTCAGGTAGTTGTAGACCGTGATGCGGCTGACGCCCATCGCGTCGGCGACGTCTTCCACCGCTCGGCGCAGGATGAACGCTCCACGCTCGTCGAGCAGCCGAACGGCGCGCTGTTTGTCCTCGCGCGACAGCATCGGCAGACGCCCGCCGAGTTCGGCCTCGACGGCGTCGATCAACCGATCGAGCGCCCCGTGCAACGGCGGCATGCGCACCCCGGCGATCGTGCGGCCATCCCAGACCAACGGCACGTCACTCGCCTCCATGTCGCCGACCGCCACGAACGACGCCCCGACGGCGTCGACCACCGGCTTCACCGAACGGATGAGCGGGTGCACCACGGGCCGGGCCGGTGCCTGGTCGCTCACTCCTCGACTCCCCGCGGGATCGGGAATGCCGGCGGCGCCATCGGTGTCTCGCGGGAAACGTGGACGCTGACATGGGTGGCGCCGTTTGCGAATGCAGCATCGGACACCGCTGCGACGAGTGCACCGACGCCCTCGATCGCAACGGTGCACGACGATCCGAACGGGCCGATCTCGACATCGACGTCGTGACGACGGGCCGCGTCGATGGCCGCCGTCACATGGGGGCCGGGTCGGCCCTCGACGAAGGGCTCGATGGTGAATTCGACGTATGCCACGTCGGCAAGCGTAGAGCGTCGGTGTCGGTGCCCGTCAGACGCCCACGCCCAAGATGCGGCGCACCTCCTCCGACCGGGTGACGCACCACGTCCGGCCAGGCCGAACGCGTCGTTGAGCTTGTTGAGCGCCTGCTTGAAGTTCCCGTTCCAATCCTCCACGAATCGGTCGCGGGCCGGGCCCGTCCACGTGGTTGCGTTCAGTGCTCCATCGACGGTCGACATCACCTGCGAAATGACATCGATCTGTCGAGTCAGCGTGGTGCCCAGGTTCGTGAGCTGCTCGGGGTTCGCTCCATACGTGATCATGTTGACTCCTCCTGTCGCCGACGACGGGTTCGTCGGCACGGCGCCAGTGGGCGCCGACACCGCCGGTGGGGAACGCCTACCATGCGGCGATGACCGACCCGACGGAGGCACCCGACAGCGAGATGATCAGATCGGTGCGGGCGCAGGCCGGCGATCTGCTCGGAGACACCATCGCGTTGCGACGCACCCTGCACGAATGGCCAGAGCTCGGCAACGAACTCCCGATCACCCGCGACCGGGTGCTCGAATCGCTCGAGGGGCTGCCGCTGGCGGTGACGACCCACGAGTCGACCAGCGGCATCGTCGCACTGCTCGAGGGATCGAAGCCGGGGCCGACGATCCTGCTGCGCGGCGACATGGATGCGTTGCCGATGCCCGAGGACACCGGCCTCGACTTCGTGTCGCATGTCGACGGTTGCATGCACGCGTGCGGGCACGACACCCACACGGCGATGTTGTCGAGCGCCGCCCGGGTCCTCAGCGACCGACGCGACGACCTCGCCGGACGCGTGTTGTTCATGTTCCAGCCCGGCGAGGAGGGCCACCACGGCGCGCGATTCATGCTCGACGAGGGCCTGCTCGACGTGCCGGCCCTCTCCGATGGCACGCCGTCGCCGGTCGACGCTGCGTTTGCGTTGCACATCACGTCGGCGCTGCCGAGCGGTTGGGTGAGCGGCCGGGGCGGCCCGGTGATGGCATCGGCCGACTCGATGCTGATCCGCGTCGTGGGCCACGGCGGACATGCGAGCGAGCCGCACCGCGCACTCGACCCGATCCCGGTTGCGTGCGAGATCGTCCAGGCCCTCCAGACGATGATCACGAGGTCGATCGACGTGTTCGATCCATCGGTCGTCACCGTCGGACGGATCTCCGCCGGCACGACCAACAACGTGATCCCCGAGGTCGCGGAGATCGAAGGCACCATCCGGGCCACGAGCGAACGCACCCGCGCCAAGGTCCACGACGGCATCCGGCGAGTCGCCGAGGGTGTCGCGTCGGCCCACGGCTGCGACTGCAACATCGAGATCGTCCACGGCTACCCGGTGACCAGCAACGACGACCAGTTCGCCGAGTTCTCGCTCGATCTGGCACGCGATGTCGCCGGCGCCGACAGCGTCGTCCGGCTCCCGCATCCGGTGATGGGGGCGGAGGACTTCAGCTACGTGCTCCAGAACGTGCCCGGCGCGATGATGTTCCTCGGTGGTACGCCCGACGGCGTCAATCCGGCGACTGCGGCACCCAATCACTCCAATCGCGTGATGTTCGACGAATCGGCGATGGCTGTCGGCACCGCGCTCTACGCGACGGCCGCACTGCGCCACCTCGCCCCCGCCTGACCTACCACCCCCCCCCAAAACACCCCAAACAGCCCGAAAACCCGAAATTCGGAGCCGGCATTGCGCTCGGCGAAAGATTCGCTCCGAATTTCGGGTTGGGGTTCGGGTTGGGGTTCGGGTTCGGCGGGCGATCAGCCGGTGAGCGAACGGCCGTCGGCGGTGGCCGAGCGGCGGAGGCGCAGGGTGACGATCTGGAACGGACGCAGCGTGATGGCGACGATCCCGTCACCGACCTCTTCCGCCGTTTCGGGCTCCTCCAACAGGTCGCACCGCCAGGCTGCGGTGATCCGCTGCGGTGTCGCCACCGAGATCCGGATGCGATTGCCGCACGCCTCGTGGAGCCGCACGATCAGATCGCCGGTGCCGTCGTCGGCGAGCTTGACGGCGTCGACCTCGACGCCGGGAGCGGCGCCGCCGTCGGGGCCACTCACCACGACGACCGGGGTTGCCACGGCGTCGCCCGTGCCGTTCACGACCCGCAACGGCGAGTTGAGGCGCGCCGCTGCGGCGCGCACGTCGGCCAGGCCGGCACCGTGCGGACGGATCGCCAGCGTCACCTCGTGGTGGCCACGATCGGCGTGTGGGTCGGGTAGTTCGCGGCCCTCGCGAGGCTCACCCTGACGGCGCCGTCGAACACGCTGTGTCCGTAGCGACCGTGTTGAGGATCGCCACACCGAAGTCGGGTTCGGCCACGTCGACGTAACGGTGCGCACAGACCTCGAACTTGGCTGCGTCCCACGGACTCGACGGATGGGTGGGACGGGCAACGACACCGAATTGGATGTCGCACATCGCAACGTCGGCGCGGACATCGAGCGGGAATGCCATCGACAACAGATGCTCGTCGTGGTGCCAGTCGAGCTCCACGTGGACGATGAGCTCCGCGCTGTCGGCGCGCAACTCGTAGGTGACGATCGACGACGACGGTCCGAAGCGACGCTCGACCCGCACGCGACCGACGAGTGGCCCGGAGTCGAGGATCGTCACGTCGGCAGGGTCGCTCAGCGCCCGAGCACCGCGCGCGTCCACGATTCGAGGTCCCATGCGTCGTACTCGACGGGATGGTCGGGAGCCAGCTGAGAACCGCAGCCAACTCGCCGCTCGGGACGATCTCTCGCGTGTGGGCCAGATCGATGATCGAGGTGATGTTTCCGTACGGGTCCCAACGCACGGCGAGGTGGTGGTTGGTCATCGACGAGTCGGACAGCACAACTCGGTCGTCGACGGGCAGCGCCGCGAACGGGGCGACACCGAGCGCCGGGACCGCGAGGCGCACCGCCGTCCTGCCATCGGCGAGCTGCTGGCCCTCGAGAACACCGTCGACGACCACAACCTCGTCGACGGCGGAGTCGGACGGGTTGGCGACGATGATGCCCACCCCGATGTCGCCGACCAGATCGGCGATGCGGGCATCCAGGTCCGCTTCCACTTCGGCGAAGACTGCCTCGGCATCCTGATGGCCCACGCGATCGACGAGCCCGGCAGGATGTCGTGGAACTGCTGGGTGAGGACCTGCCTCCACAGATGATCGACCTCGGCCGGGCGGCCGAGCGTGGCCGCCCAGAGTTCGGCTTCGACCAGCAGGCGCTCGCAGCGCCGGTTGCCGAGTTTCGTCTTGAGCTGGCTCGTCAGGGTGCCTCGATGGGTCTCGAAGTACAGCTCACCGCGCCAGACCGGCGTCGGCGCGCCGCTCTCGACGTCGTGTTCGATCCGCTCGAACATCGCAGCCGGGGTGCCGACCTCGAGCGTGGCTCGGGCGTCGATGTGCGCCAGCCTGCGAGCGTGCTCCAGCATCTCGCGGTCGGGCCACCACCGCCGTCGCCGTGCCCGAACGGCATCAGCGAGTCCTTGCTCCACGCATGGTCGCGGAAATTGGTGACCGAGAAACCGAACTCGGCGGGCGTGATCTCGGCGTTGTACGTGTCGACCGGCGGGAAGTGGGTGAGCACCTTCGTTCCGTCGAGGCCCTCCCACCAGAACGTGCTGTGCGGGAACTTGTTCTGCTTGTTCCAACTCAGCTTCTGGGTGACGAACCGGTCCATGCCGCCAGCGGCGAAGACCTGCGGTAGCCCAGCTGGATAGCCGAACACGTCGGGGATCCACACCTCGGTGCAGCGAACCCCGAACTTCTCTTCGAAGTACCGCTGCCCGAACACGATCTGGCGAACCAGGCTCTCGCCCGACGGGAGGTTCATGTCGGCCTCGACCCACATCCCGCCGACCGGGATCCACTGGCCCCGCTCGACCCGCTCGGCGATCTTCGCGAAGAGCTCGGGATGACGCTCCTCGATCCACGTGTAGTGCTGGGCGGAGGAAGCGCAGAAGATGTAGTCCGGGTAGTCATCCATGAGGGCGACGGCGACGAGAACGTCCGCGCGACCTTGCGCTTGGTCTCGCGCATGGGCCACAACCAGGCGGTGTCGATGTGCGCATGGCCGATGGCAACCGAGCGGTGCCGGATGGCGCCGCCGAAGTCCTCGGCCATCGCCGGCGTGATCACCCGCTGGGCGGCGGCGACGTCGGGGATCCGATCGAGCGTCTGGGCGAGGATCCGTCGGAAGCGGGCTCGGCGTGGGTCGTCGAGATGCAACGTGCGCATCACACCGTCGAGCACCTCGATGTCGTAGGCGAGCGATTCGGCTTGCGGGTCGACGACCACGAGCGAGGCCTGCCGGAAGCGGTACAGCAGACGGTCACCAGCAGTGTCGAGCGAGCCGAGGTGCGACGGCGTGTACGACGGGAACATCGGGTTCGACGTGGCCTCGACATGCAGCGTGACAGGCCCGGCGACGCCGTCGACGGTGTAGTTCGCGGCGCGGGTGGATGCCCTGGCGCGGCGTGAACGATCCGTCGTCTCGGACCTCGACGACCATGCCTTCGCACTGGAATCCGGCGGCACGCTGGTGGAACCCCAGGTCGATCACGGCCTCGATGCGACGACCGGCCCACTCGGGCGGGATCTCGCCCGACAGCCGGAACCATGTCGTCGCCCACGGCGCACCCACGACGACCCGGTCTCGAACGGTTGGAGGTGGCCGAGATCCGGACCGGCTTCGATGGTCAGTGGTCGACGGTCGACGTGGACGAGCGGGAGGACCCGCTCCCACAGCTCACGCTGGATGCGCTTCTCGACGAGGTCGCGGTCGTTGTGCACACAGCGACCCTACTTTTCCAGGGGGTCCGACAGGGGTGGTCCTGACGCACCCTCCGTCGGAAAGGTGATCGCGAACACGGCGAACTCACCGCGTCGGTGGCGTCCCTCGAGCGATTCCGGAACTCGGCGAGTAACGCATCCATTCGTTCGACGAGTTCGACACGGTCCTGTCGTCCGAGTCGCAGGCGCAGCGACCAAATCGCAACGTCGTCGCCGGAACCCGTCTCGACGGCGCCGACGAGATCGGTACGCGTCGAGTCCAACACGGAGGCGAGCGAACGAGCGAGGTCCCGGGGATCCTGAATGGCGTCGGGTCCGACCTGGAAGCCACGGGCAACGGCGCGGTACCGGCGTTCCACCGCCGCTCCGACGCGCGGTCGCGACCACCTCGATCAGACCCGCGGACTCGAGCACCTTCAGGTGGTGATACAGGCGGGTGACGGGGACGTCGAGCTCGGCGGCGAGCTTGCCGCGCTGTGCGGAGTCCGGAGGCGTCGGAGCAAAGGTCCCCTCACGCGGTGCACCAACTCCTCGAGCTTGTCGGTCGACTCGAGCTCGACGAGGTCCGGGAGTGCTTCACCACCGGTGAGATCCAGCCATGTATTGACGTCTTCGGGCTCGTCGGTCACTTCGACAGTCTATGTTCAAATGACTTGAACATTCATGTTCAAACTGTTTGAATATGACGCATGACGACCACTCGACCCTCACCTCCCCCGCTCGGACCGGATTCTGGCGAATCTGGTCCGCCCAGACGGTCTCGCAGCTCGGCAGCGCCGTGGCCGGTTCGGCATCGCGGTCCACGTGTTCCTCGACTCGGGCAACGCGCTGTGGTGGGACTGTTGATCGCCGCTGCCGGCCTGCCGTTCGTGGTGCTCCCCACTGTGGGGCGCATCGACCGGTCGACCGGAGAACCGTGATGATCACCGGCGACTCGATCGCTGCCGTCGGAACGGTCGTCGCACTCGCGTCCGCCCTCGCCGGAATGCTCGAGGTGTGGCATCTCGTGATCGCGGCAGTCATCGGCGGCATCGGGACCGCCATCCAGATGCCGGCCGCCCAGGCCGCGGTGCCGGAGTTGGTCGACCACGACCAGCTCGACCGGGCCAACGGATTCTCCCAGATCGGACCGGCGGGCGGCATCGTGGTCGCACCGGTGATCGCCACGATGCTGGTCTCGGTGGGGGACCACGGCGGTGCTGATCGTGGACACGGCCACGTTCCTCGTCGCCGTGGTCGCAACCGCGCTGACCCGTTCGGATCACGGCTCGAACATCACCCGGGTGTCGACGACGGAGATCGATGCGACGGCGACATCGTCGCGCGGGGGTGGGCGCCGCTGTTCGACTGGATGCGAGGGTCGGGCCTGGGCGTGGCGGCACTGCTGGCGCTGACGGCGACGGTGAACCTGTGCTTGGGCTTCTTCAACGTGGCGTTGGTCGCGGTGGTCGCCACGATCGACGAGCAATGGGCCGGGCTGCCGTTGGCGGTCGGCGGATCTCCATGTTCGGTGCCGGCGTCGTCATCGGTCGGCGGGGACTCGCCGATCGACGGATACCGGCCATCACGCTCGGCGTGTTCATGCTGGCGGCCGGGTGCCGAGCTGTGGGCTGCGCCCGTCACTGACCGTCGTCGCACTCGGTGCAGCCGTTGCGCTGGCCGGGGTGCCAATTCTCAGTTCGGCGTCGACCACGATGATGCACGAACAGTTCCGTCCGCCATGCACGGGCGCATGTTCGCCCTGCGAGGTGGCATCGATCGCCCGCTCGACCCGATCGGCTCGGTGGTCGCCGGCGTCGTCATCTCGGTGCTGCGGAGCCCGCCATGTCACCGGGCGGCGCGCTGGACCGATCGGCCGGCCGGGTACTCGCAACGGGCGACGGCAGAGGTGCCGCCCTGGTGATGATGATCGTGGCCCCGGTCCTCGCGGTCATCGCAATGGCGGCGAGGTCGAGCGCATCGTTGCGCCAACTGGACGGACCTCGGCCTGCCGGGCCCGCCCGTGAGAACGAGCCCGGTCAGTCGAGGACGGTGGAGCCCGTCGGTTGAGTCGAGCCCGTCGGCTGAAGGGAACGGCGCGGACGTCGAAGGCTTCTTGGCCGTTGCGACCCTCACGTGCGCGAAGTCTACCGCGCCCCGTTGTCGAGCGTCTTGAATCCGTCGTGAGCGATGGCCGAGAAGTGGACGAACAGGTCCTTGCCGCCGTCGTCGGGCGTGATGAAGCCGTAGCCACGTCCCGAGTTGAAGAACTTGACAGAACCCTTTGCATCAGCGGCGTCGCCGGTCGGCTGCGGACGACCTGCGTCGGAGGCGACCTGATCACGTGTCGAGCGGGGCTGATCACGAGTCGGCTGATCACCAGGTCGGCTTGAGCTCGCGGGGGAGTCGGGTCTGGCGGTGATCGACGTCGAGCGCCTCGGTGCGGGCCTGCTGGCGACGATCGGGGCGGCGTGGATCACGAGGTCGTTGACGCGAGCCGACGTGAGCGTTGTTGATGCCGATGCCGCGCTGGATCTTCAGGCGTCCTTCTTCTGGCTCTGGTCGAGCAGCGAGACGACAGTGCCCATGGCGCCAGCCCGCGCCGTACGGCCCGAGCGGTGCAGGTAGGTGGCGTCCTCGGCCGGCGGGTCGTAGTGGACGACGGCATTGACGCCGTCGACGTGAATGCCGCGGGCGGCGACGTCGGTGGCGATCAGCGCCGAAGCCTGACCCTTCTTGAACGAGGCGAGCGCACGGTCACGCTGGCCCTGGCTGCGACCGCCGTGGATCGGCTCGGCAGTGACGCCACTGCGGGCGAGCTGCTTGGCAGGCGATCGGCGCCGTGACGTTGCGGGTGAACACGATCGTGGCGCCGAGACGCTGGATCACGTCGGCGGTGGTGTTGACGCGTTGCTCACGATCGACCACCCAGAAGTGGTGCTGCGCGGCGTGAACGTCGGGGCCCTCGGGACCGACCTCGTGACGGACCGGATCATGCTGGAAGTCGGCAACGAGCTTGGCGACAGGGCCGTCGAGCGTGGCGGAGAACAGCAGGACCTGACGATCCTTCGAGGTCTGCTCGACGATGCGGCGAACGGCGGGCAGGAAGCCCATGTCGGCCATCTGGTCGGCTTCGTCGATGACGACGTGGCGACGTCGCGCAGGTCGATCGCGCGCATCTGCATCAGATCTTCGAGCCGCCCGGGGCATGCCACGAGGAGTTCGACACCACGGTGGAGCGCCTTGCGCTGTCCGCCGTAGCCGACACCGCCGTACACCGACACGGCATCGTGGCCCGCAGCCTTCGCGAAGGTGTGAGCTCGGCCATGATCTGCTCGGCGAGTTCACGGGTGGGGGCGAGGACGAGGGCGACGGGACGCTTCGGGCGGGCGTCGACCGGCGGGCGACGAGGGGCAGGCCGAAGCCGAGTGTCTTGCCGGAACCGGTGGGCGCGGGCCGGCAACGTCGCGTCCGGCGAGGCCGTCGGGAATGACGGCAGCCTGAATGGGAAAGGCGTTGTGTTTGCCCTGGCTCTCGAGGCGGTGCACGATCGAGTCGGGCAAACCGAGGTCACGAAAGGCGACGGTCTCGTCGCGGGGGCGTCGGTGGACATGACGCGCGGCGCGTCGTCGATGATGGTCATTGGGGGACTCCTCTATGTTGCTCACACAGCGCAGACCGGAGCAGAGAGTTATCCGAGTGCGCTCACCGGCCGTGAATTCGACCAGCGCATGAATGACACTACCGGGACATCGACGTGTTCAGGTGTGACGCCCGCCGCACCACTATCACCTCCATCACAGGGTGCCGGGTCGAACGTGCGCGGCCGCAGTCGACCTCTGAGTGAATCAGGTGCCGAGGATCTTGGCCTTCTGGGCGGCGAACTCGTCATCCGTCAGGATCCCATTGGCGTGGAGTTCACCGAGCTGCGTGAGCTGCTTGATGACCTCGTCCTGGCTCGGCGGGCCGGCGCGGTGCCGGCGCGTACTGCGGCTCAGGCTGCGGTGCGTACTGCTGCGGCGGCTGGGCGTACTGCGGTTGCGGTGCGTACTGCGGCGGCGGCTGCTGGGCGGCCATGTCGCGTTGGTAGGCGGCGTTGCGATCGGCAGCGAGCTGGCATCTTTCTCGGTGTAGCGCCCCGCTTGGCGACGCGCCGACGCGCCCGGACACCGCAGTGGCGGTTCCGGCGACGACGGCGGTGCGGGCGATTCCTCTGGCGAGTCCTGGCATGGTTGTTCCCTTTCAGTCGTGCTCGTCGAGCAGGTTTCAGTCGTCGGCTTCGAGTTCGTCGAGAACCGCCATCACGTCCACGGCGGCGATTCGCTTGGTGGCGATCATCGTGCCGCCGGCATCGAGGGCTGCCGCGACGAACGGGATCGCCCACGTGTTCTCGTACATCAACAGCACGCCGGTCGTGCCCGGGAGCATCGTGTCGGCAGCCGCCTGCATGTCGTCATCGCCGAGCAAGCCGGATCGTGCTCCGCCGATGAAGAAGATATCGTCGCCGAGGCCGTCGAGTTCGAGCAACGAGAACGTGCCGTCGTCGGCCTTCTGGATGGCCACGAGGTCGTAGAGGCTGACAACCCCCCGCTCGATCAGGTCGATCAGCGCCGTGGCGGTCGTCGAGAGATCGTGGCCCCCGGTGAATTCGAGGAGCACGAAGTCGATCGGGCCGTGGACGGTGGTGTCATTCATCATCTGGTCGCTTCCGGTTGCGCTTCTGCGGTGGATATGATTCGTGTGCACGGAGTGTTCTACACGCTGAGGGCGAACGTCGCCATCCAGAATGGGTGAATAGTAGTAGGTCAGCCGGCCAGCGCTGGAGGAGCGATGGCATCGCCGAAGACCATCCGCATCACGCCGTCGATGTTCGGGCCGCGCCGGAGGTGATGGCCTCCATCGGCGCTGATGCACTCGCCGGTGATCCACGAACTCTCGGGGCCGGCCAGGAATCGCACGACGGCAGCGATGTCATCGGTGGTCCCCAGCCGGTGCAGTGGCATCTGTTCGAGGTAGTCGTCGACGATCTCCGGGATCCAGTGAGGCCGGCGGAGATGTCGGTCGGTACGAGGCTCGGTCGCACCACGTTCGGCGGATGCCGAGCCCGCCGAGTTCGTCGGCGACTTGGCGAACGAGCATCTCGAGGCCGGCCTTCGACACGTTGTACGGCGTCATATAGCGATGCGTCGCCACGGCGGCGATCGACGACATCGCGGACGATCAACCGCCGCCGTTGGTCACCAGATGCGGCACCGAGTGCTTCATCGTGAGGAACGCTCCCTGAGGTTGGTGCGCAGCACGGTGTTCCAGTCGTCGAGCGTCGTCAAGTGGAACGGGCCGGCCGATCCGGTGCCCGCATTCGCCACCACGATGCGCAACGGACCGGCCGCTGCGCAACCCGCACGCTGCCTCGACACTCGCCTCGTCGGTCACATCGCAGCGACCGTTACCACCGTGGCGCCGGGGTGCTCGACGCGAAGATCGTCCGCCACTGCCGTCAACCGATCGGCGTTACGCGCTGCGAGGACGACGCCTGCTCCGTCAGCGAGCAGCCCTCGCGCAGGCAAGTCCGATGCCCGAACCGCCGCCCGTGATGAACGCAAGGTGATCGGCGAGCGCTGCGAGTGAGAGGTGGAGTCGGCATCAGGTCAGTGTGTCCAGTCCAATCGGGAGGGGACGGATCGGACCAACGAAGCGTCGCGTTCGGCCCGGCGACATGTGACGTTCGCTCGGCACCGTGCGGCGCGTGCCGATCGGGCACGATGGCAGTCGTGACATCCGCCGACCCCTCCACGTCCCGCCCGCTGTCAGGTGTCCGAGTGCTCGACCTGAGTCGAGTGCTGTCGGGCCCGCACTGCACGCGAATGCTCGCCGACATGGGCGCCGACGTGATCAAGATCGAACCGCCGGCCGGCGACCCCACGGTTCGCGACGCCACGACGCCATGGGCTGTCGAGCTACTTCGTCCAGCAGAACGTCGGCAAGCGCAACCTGAGCCTCGACCTGGCGACACCCGAAGGCGCCGAGATCCTGCTCGCCCTCGCCGAGCACGCCGACGTCCTCGTCGAGAACTATCGGCCGGGCGTGATGGCCCGGCTCGGCCTCGACGCCGACGCGATCCGCGCCAGAAATCCTCGGCTCATCTACGCGTCGATCTCGGGATACGGCCAGACCGGTCCGTGGGTGAAGCGGCGGGCGTATGCGCCGGTCGTCGAAGCCGAGTCGGGCATCGTCGCCTCGAGGGCAACGCCCGAGGTGGCGAGTCGCGAAGGACCCGCACAGCCACGCCGACCTGTACACGTCGCTCGAGACCGCCTCCCCGATCCTCGCCCGCTCTACGCGACACACCGGCGAGGGCCAGTGGATCGACGTGTCGATGGCCGAGACGATGCTGTACGTCAACGAGCATCTCCACGACGCGCTGTGGACGCCACGACGATCCGCAGTGGATCCGCAGCTTCCGCCCCGGTGACTATCTCGTGTTCCGTCGCCAACGGTGAGTCGCTCGTGGTCAGCGGCCATCCGGCCGAGCGCGGCAGTTCAACTTCTTCATCGCCGCCATGGGCGCCCGACCTCGCCGACGATCCGCGTTTTGTCGACGTCCCGCCGGCTCGGGAACTTCGATGCGCTCGCGGGATCATCCGCAACTCGCCGCCACGATGCCGACGCCGATGCATTCGAGGACAATTCTCCAAACACCAACTCGCAGTCGTCGCGTGGTCACCCGGCGAGGTGACCGACACGGAGTGGGCTCGCGAGCGCAATGCGGTGGTCGAAGTCGACGACCGGGCGGAGGGACGATCCGCGTGCCCAACTCCCCGTGGCGATTCAGGGGTCACCCGACGTCGGCGTGTCGGGGATTCCCAGTACCGCGGCGAGGACAACCGCTCGCTGCTGTCCGAACTGCTCGGCTACGACAACGCACGGCTCGACGAGCTGGAGGCCGGCGGGGTGTTGTCGAGTCGCATGCCGACGCCTGACACCATTGGCGTCGTGGTCTTCGGTTCCCGGTCGCGCCGATAAAGGCGACGATGGGGTCACCCTTATCGATCCCCGAGGGCGACGGCTGGGCGTCGAGGTCAAGTGGGAGGCTACCGCATGATCGTCCATGTCGCCGACGGTGCGGTGCAATTGCAGATTCGGCCGGCGACGACAACGGGCGGTGGCCGGAGTTCGGCGATCTCGCCTGCTCGGTGAACACGTCGACGGCGATCCTCGACGCTGAGCTGGTCGTGTTCGACGACGACGGTCGTCGCGGTCGAGTTGGTGCAGCAGTCAGGCGTCCGCTCGGCGCGTCAGGCCGTGCTCCAGTTCTTCGACGTGCTGCAGATCGACGCGACCGACGTGATCGACCTTCCCTAGAAGCCCGTCGACGGCTGCTCGAACAGCTCGTCAAGCCGGGCCCGAACTGGACCGTGCCGGCACACCGGGTGGGTGGCGGCGCCGAGCTGGTCGCCGCCACTGCGCCACAGGGTCTCGAACGTGACGCCAAACGCCTGGACTCGACGTATCGACCAGGCACCCAATCCAAGGAGTGGCGCAAGATCAAGACCCGCACCATCGTCGAGCTGACGATCGGTGGGTTCACTGCCGGCGCAGGCAACCGAGCTACGACGTTTGGCGCACTGCTCGTCGGGCGACCCACACCGAGCGGCCTGCAGTTCGCCGGCGGCGTCGGCACTGGCTTCGATCAACGCACGCTCGAGTCATCGATCACGCTGATGCGCTCCACGTCGTCGGGGCTGCCCTTCGATCCTGTCCACCACCCCCGGTTCAGCGGGGAGCAACCTGGCTCGACCCGGTCCTGCGAGCGGCCTTCGAGATCGCCGAGTTCACCAACGACGGCCTCGTCCGCCACGCCATTTCCTAAACCTCCTCCCCTCCTCTCGATCCACCGAAGTCCGAAAGATGCGCTGTCGTGTGCGCCCATGCACGAACGAGCGCACATTCGGGCGTGGTTGGGGTTGGTGGCAGAGTTGGCGGGCATGATCGGACGTGACGCCGCGCTGGCGCTGGATGCTGCTGACCCGCTCGAACACTGGCGCGCCGAGTTCAGTGGGTCCGGATCCCAACCTGATCTACCTTGACGGAAATCTCGCTCGGACGTACCCCAAACGCACGGTCGCAGCACTCAACCGTGTGATCGACGAGTGGGCCGGCGACCTGATCGCATCTGGTGGCACCACGCGGGCTGAAACTGGCAATCAACGTCGGCGACGACTCGCCCACTCCTCGGCGCAGGCCAGGCGAGGTCTCCGTACACGAATCAACCACGATCGGGATCTTCCAGCAGATCAACGTCGCACTCGACCTCGTTGCCACCCGGCGTGTCATCGCCATCGACGACACCGACTTCCCGACCGACCGCTACGCCGTCGAGGGTGTCGCCCGCCTTCGCAACTGCGAGATCCGCCACGGCCTCGACGATCTCGACGGCGTGGACGTCGTGGTGCGCTCACTCGTCGATTACCGGACTGCCGAGGTCACCGATCTGGCGGGCGAAACAGCACGAGCGGCTGCCCACGGCGCCACCACGGTGTGGGATCTCTCCCATGCGGCCGGCGCGCTCGAACTGGACCTGCCGGCGGCGAACGTGGAACTCGCAGTGGGATGCACCTACAAGTTCCTCAACGGTGGCCCGGGTGCACCGGCATTCGTCTTCGTGGCAAAGGAATCCAGCAGCGGGTGGTCCACCGATCTGGGATGGTCCGCACAATCCGACCAGTTCGCGATGGAGCGGCCATTCGATCCTCGGCCGGCATCGGAAGGATGCTGACGGCATGCGACCGGTCCTCGGTCTCACCGCCGCCCGCGAGGGCATCGCACTCACCGTCGAGGCGGGCATCGTTGCCGTTGCGGACAAGGCCCGTCGCTTGACCGGATCGCCATCGGACTGGCGACCAGTACGGGTTGGAGACCACCACCCCACGAGAACCCGCTCGTCGAGGCGGACACGTCGCCATCCGCCGCCACGACACGCGACGCCTTCACGAACTGCTCGCCATCGCAAGGTGGTGGTCGACTACCACGACCCGGACGTCCTGCGATCGGACTTTCCCCGCTCACCACCCGATTCATCGATGTCTTCGAAGCGTGTCGATCCCCGCGCGACTGGTAGATGACGTCTGACCACGGCATACTGGGGGCATGAGCGTCGTCAAGATCAATGCCATCACGATCCCCGAGGGCATGGCCCGCAGCTCGAAGGTCGCTTCGCCAGACGAGCAGATGGTCAGCAGTTCGACGGGTTCGAGGACTTCCAGCTCCTGCGGCCGGTCGAAGGCGAGAGCGGGTATTTGGTGTACACGGTTTGGGCATCCAGGAGCACTTCCAGGCGTGGAAGAACAGTCAGGACTTCGCGCGGCCATGCGCGATCAGGGCGAGGGCAGTCACCCGGGTGGGGCGGCCCCGAAGCCGGTCGCCCAGGGCGCCGACCTGATGTCGTCGAGGTCGTCGAACAGGTCATCAGGGGCGCCTGACCCACCTCAAGTTGATTTCTTGAACTTCGGAGGCGCACATGAGCCTCACCTCGGTTCGGCTGAGCGGGTTGTAGCCTCCGGTTCTCGTGGCACTGATCGTCCAGAAGTCGGCGGCACATCCGTCGCCGACCCGACCGTATCGTGCCGTCGCCGACAACGTCGCTTTCACACGCGAGCGCGGCAACAACGTCATCGTCGTCGTGTCGGCCATGGGGAAGGCGACCGACAATCTGATCGCCCTCGCCAACTCGGTGTCGAGACGCAGCCCGGCCGCGAGATGGACATGTTGCTCACCACGGGCGAGCGTGTCACCGCGGCACTCGTGACCATGGCGCTCGCCGATCGCGGCATCGACGCTGTGAGCTTCACCGGCAGCCAGGTCGGCATCATCACCGACACCTCCCACCGCAAGGCCAAGATCGTCGAGGTCGGGGCGACCGTGTTCGCGAGGCGATCGCTGGCGGCAAGGTCTGCGTCATCGCCGGTTTCCAGGGAGTGAGCACCGACAAGGAGATCACCACCATGGGTCGGGTGCCTCCGACCTGACAGCGTCCGCCCTCGCCCAGGCCATGAACGCCGACGCCTGCGAGATCTACACCGATGTGACCGGTGTGTTCATTGCCGACCGCGCATCGTGCCCAGGCCCGCAAACTCGCCAAGGTCCACTTCGACGAGATGCTCGAGATGGCCGGCGCTGGTTCCAAGGTGCTCGCACTTCGCTCGGTCGAGTTCGCCCGCAATCACGACGTCCCGCTTCCACGTGCGGTCCGCATTCACCTGGGAACCCGGCACGTGGGTCACCAACGAGGAGGCTTCGATGGAAGATCCGATCATCTCCGGTGTCGTCACCGACATGAGCGAGGCAAAGGTCACCGTGTTCGGAGTCCCCGACCGGCCCGGCATCTCGGCGGCGCTCTTCGAACCGCTCGCCGAAGCCAACGTGAACGTCGACATGATCGTGCAGAACACGTCGACCCAGGGCACGACCGACATCAGCTTCACGATGCCGATGGCAGACATGGCCGATGCCGAGCAGATCGTCTCGCGGGTGGCCACCGAGATCGGTGCCACCGGCGTGTCGCACGACAACGACATCGCCAAGGTGTGGCTCGTCGGCGCCGGCATGAAGTCGTCTCCCGGTATCGCCGCGAAGATGTTCCGGGTGCTCGCCGACGAAGGCGTCAACATCGAGATGATCTCCACCTCGACCATCCGCGTCTCGGTGGTGTGCGCCGCCGGCGACATGGAGCGCGCCGCCCGCGCGTCCCACCGCGTTCGGTCTCGATTCCGGCGTCGACTATTCCGCCCCGCTCCCCGAACGCAAGTAGTCGGTCTTTCGGGGTCTGACCCCGAAAGACCGGTCGGGTCGGCCACGGGCCGGGCGTGCTGATCGACGATTGAATGAACGAGATGTCCGACGTGTGGCCCCAGTTGTTGCTTGTCGGGATCCTCGTCGTCATCAACGCCGCCTTTGCCGGGACCGAGCTCGCGCTGGTGTCGCTGCGGGAGGCCCAGTTGCAGCGACTCGAAGAGCGATCGGCGACGGGAGTCGTCCTGGCCCGCCTCGCGCGCCAGCCGAATCAGTTCCTCGCAACGATCCAGATCGGGATCACCCTTGCCGGATTCCTGGCGTCCGCTGCCGCTGCCGTCTCCCTCGCCGAGCCCCTCGAGGAACCGCTCAGCTTCCTCGGCGGAGCTGCCGGGCCGACGTCCGTCGTCATCGTCACGTTGATCCTCGCCTACTTCACGCTGGTGTTCGGCGAACTCGCCCCGAAACGGCTCGCCATGCAACACGCCGAGAAGTGGGGGCTCCTCATGGCTCGGCCGCTCAGCCTGTTGTCGACGCTCACGAAGCCGGTGGTCTGGTTGCTGTCGCGGTCGACCGACATCGCGGTGCGTGTGCTCGGCGGCGACCCGACCCTGCAGCACGAGGAGGTCAGCGGTGAGGAACTCCGCGACATGGTCGCGATCCACGACAGTTTCCCGCCCGAGCAGCGCCAGATCATCGACGGCGCCTTCGAGATCACCGAACGCCAACTCGACCAGGTGATGGTGCCGCGCAACGATGTCATGGTCATCGACGCCGAGATGACATGCGCCGAGGCGCTCGCCGCGCTGCTGGAGTCCGGACACTCCCGTGCGCCCGTGGCCGACAAGCGGAATCTCGATCGCACCGTCGGAATGGTGAGGCTTCGAAGCCTCATCGGACGCGAGGCAGAACCGGTCACTGCGGCCATGCGCGAGATGGCGGCGTTCCCCGACGCCGCCCGTGTGCTGACGGCACTGCGCGAATTCCAGACGCACCGCACGCAGATGGCGCTGGTGATCGGTGAACACGGCCAGGCCCTCGGCATCGTGACGGTCGAAGACCTGGTCGAAGAGTTGGTCGGGGAGATCTACGACGAGACCGACCCGGACCTCGCAACAGTGATCCGCGAACCCGACAGCACGCTCGTGATCCCCGGGGCGTTCCCGGTACACGACCTCGTCGACCTCGACGTCGAGCTTCCCGAGGGCGACTACACGACCATCTCCGGTCTCGTACTCGACGAACTCGGCCGGTTCCCGACCATCGGCGAGACCGTCGAGATCGAGGGCTGGCAGATCGAGATCCGGGCGATCCACCGTCACCGCATCGAACAGGTCGCGCTCCGTCGCGTCGTGTCGGCATGAGCACGATCGTGAACCTGCCGGCCGTCCTCGGTGGCACCCCGGTGCGCCGGCACGATTATCCGTCGTGGCCGGTCTGGGACGAGCACGAACGCGAAGGCCTGCTCGGTGTCCTCGACGCCGGCGGATGGTGGCAGGGCGATGGCAACGAAGCCGCGACGTTCGCGCAGGAGTTCGCCACGTACCACGGCGCTCGGTTCGGGATGGCGTTCACCAATGGCACCCACACGATCGAAGCCGCCCTCGCTGCCTGCGACATCGGTGAGGGCGATGAGGTGATCGTGCCCGCCATGACCTTCGTCGCGTCGGCCTCCGCCGCCCTGGCGGTCAACGCCACGCCGATCCTCGTGGATGTCGACCCCGACACGCTCTGCATCGACGTCGAGGCGGCCCGGGCCGCGATCACGCCACGCACGAGAGCGGTCATTGCCGTTCACGTCGCCGGCGCCGCCGCCGACCTCGATGCGCTCGTGGCACTGTGTACCGAGCACGACCTGCGGCTCATCGAGGACTGTGCCCACGCCCACGGAACGTTCTGGCGGGGTCGGGGCGTGGGCTCGTGGGGTGACTTCGGGAGCTTCTCGATGCAGCGATCGAAGTTGATGACCGCCGGCGAAGGCGGCGCCCTGATCTGCAACGACGGCGAACTCCGTGACCGAGCGTGGGCGTACGCCGACTGCGGCCGCACGAAGGGTGAGTGGTTCTACCACCACGCCACGTACGGCTCGAACCTCCGGATGACCGAGTGGCAGGGCGCCGTGCTGCGCGCTCAACTCATGCGGTTCCCGGCCCAGAACGCGATCCGAAACGACAACGCAGTCGCCCTGAACCACGCGCTCGACGAGATTCCCGGATTACACACCCCGCGACGCGACCCGCGAATGGACACGCAGGGCAACTACTGCTTCGTCTTCCACTACGACCCCGCCGCGTTCGCCGGACTCCCGCTGGCGGGCTTCGAGCGGGCACTCGCCGCTGAGGGCATCCCGATGGGCGTGTCGTATCCGTCGCTCGGCGACCTGGCACTGTTCCGCGATCGCAACTTCGGGCCCCGGCTTCGCGCCGGCGCGCCCACTCCCGACTACGCCTCGCTGCACCTGCCGAACGCACGACACGCTGCTGCCACGACCGTTTGGTTGCAGCACCGGCTGTTGCTCGCAGAACGCGAAGATGTGCTCGACGTCGCTCGTGCGGCAGCCCGCATCCAACAGCACGCCGACCGGATCATCGCGATCGGGGTCTGACCCCGATCGCGATGTTCAGCGGACGGAGGCGATCAACCAGTAGTGGTGACGGTTGATGCCGTCGAACTCGCGCTCGGTGGCGCCACGGCCGGAGATCTTGCTCTTCGGATTGCGCCAGATCTCGATGTCGGTGAGCAGTGACGACAGCGGCCCGATCAGCTCGTCGGGCTGCAGACGATTTGCCTGCCAGCCGAGACGAGCAGCCCACCGGCGCTGCGACAACCACGGCCCGAACTTGGGGATCCGGAACATGGCGCGCACCATGGCCCCCAGCGGGATCAGGATGATGTCCTGGGTCCCACGAGCCCGATAGTTGAGCACGACCCGTCCGCCCGGCCGCGTGATCCGGACCGCCTCGGAGGTCAACGCCAAGGCGTCGTCGACTTCGCAGTGCTGCAGCGTGATGTAGCTGAACGTCACGTCGGTCGAGTCCGACGGAAGATCGACCGTGTGACCGTCGATGACATGGCTCGTTCGCAGGCGATCGACCATGCCGAACTGGCCCACCGTCTCGATGCACCGCTCGAGGAAGCCGGCGTCGAGGTCGCATGCCACGACAGTTCCGTACTCGCGCGTGAACGCACACGTCATCCGACCGATGCCACAACCGATCTCGACGAGCGTCTTGTCCTCGTTGACCCGGCCATCGGCGTCGGGCGTTCGGAGGCCGAACACCGTCAGATAGGCCGGCACCTCGGAGTCACCGGTGGCAACGAACTGCGCGAGGGTGAGTTCACTGCCGGTCTCGTTGTTGAACACCCAGCCCGTGGTGCGAACCACGTCGTCACCGCTGGCCTGACGCTCGCTGGTCTGGCCCGCGGCCTTCCAGGGCACGAGCTGGGGTCGACGACGCATGGGACGATTGTGCCAGAGCGGCCACGAAACCGACCAGCGCGCTCCGCGAAACCTTCGGCGGGCATCACCGACACGGGCGTTATCGTTTCGGCCATGTCTGCAGTACTCCCCGGAATCCGCATCGGCGTGGTCGGCGCCACCGGACAGGTCGGCAGCGTCATGCGCCGCCTGCTCGCGGAACGCAACTTCCCGGTCGCCGAGATGCGGTACTTCGCGTCGTCCCGATCGGCGGGAACCACGCTGGCCTGGAAGGGCACCGACATCGTCGTCGAGGATGCCGAAACTGCCGATCCGAGCGGGCTCGACATCGCCCTGTTCTCGGCTGGGGCCACGTCGTCACGTGCCTACGCTGCGAAGTTCGCCGCCGCCGGAGCGATCGTCATCGACAACTCCTCCGCGTTCCGGATGGATCCCGACGTTCCGTTGATCGTGGCCGAGGTCAACGGTCAGGAGGCCCGCAACACACCCAAGGGGATCATCGCCAATCCGAACTGCACCACGATGGCCTTCATGCCGGTGCTCAAGCCCCTCCACGACGAAGCCGGCCTGGTCCGCATCATCACGGCCACGTACCAGGCTGTCTCCGGTGGCGGCCTCGCCGGTGTCGACGAACTCGACAAGCAGGTTCGTCAAGTCGTCGATCAGGCGGCCGAACTCACTCACGACGGCGCGGCGGTCAACTTCCCCACACCGGAGAAGTTCGTCAAGCCGATCGCGTTCAACGTGTTGCCGTTCGCCGGTTCGCTCGTCGACGACGGTTCGTTCGAGACCGACGAGGAACAGAAGCTGCGCAACGAGAGCCGCAAGATCCTCGACATTCCCGGCCTGCTCGTGTCGGGCACCTGCGTCCGGGTCCCCGTGTTCACGGGTCACTCGCTGTCGATCAACGCCGAGTTCGAACGGCCGATCTCGGTCGAACGCGCAACCGAGCTGCTCGCCGCGGCGCCGGGTGTGGAGTTGTCCGACATTCCCACACCGCTCGAAGCCGCCGGACAGGACCCCACCTACGTCGGACGCATTCGCCGCGACGAGGGCGCACCCGGTGGCCGGGGTCTCGCGCTGTTCGTCAGCAACGACAATCTCCGCAAGGGCGCCGCGCTCAACGCCATCCAGATCGCCGAACTGCTGCTCTGAGCGCAGTGGCTCACCCGAGTCAACAGCTGCACGGGATCGCGCCGCACTTGGGGCAGCCGTTCGCATATCGGGCGAGCGCGTCGTTCAAGTCGACACCCTGCTGATTGGCGAGGGTCGCCACCCACGCGACCACATCTCCGAACTCGTGGACACGTTGTTCGTGCGTTCCCTTGCGGACCGCCTGGGCGAGTTCGCCGACCTCCTCGGTCAGCCACGCCACGGCGGCGTACACGCCACGTTCGCGGTCGCGGTCGCCGTAGGTCCGCTCGATGACATCCTGCAGTTCCGCGAAGTCCATGACGCCGACGGTAGTTCGAAGCGGCCGAGCGCGCGGATCAGGTAACGGCGCCGACGCGCAGACCGTGCTCGAACCTCTCACGGAACTCGATCATCCGAGGATCGGCGTTGAGAACGGCGAGATACGACGAGTCGAGGCCGCGGGTCGCCGTGACCCTGGTCATCGCCGCGTACGCGAGGCGACGTGACCGCTTCTCCATTCCGATGCCGAGCACCACGGCCGGGCTCTCCCAGCCCTTGAAGGCGTGC
This sequence comes from Ilumatobacteraceae bacterium, assembly GCA_963716235.1. Lineage (GTDB taxonomy): Bacteria > Actinomycetota > Acidimicrobiia > Acidimicrobiales > Ilumatobacteraceae > Sva-07. The sequence continues at coordinate 75,188 of CAVQTE010000010.1, forward strand.
ACGGTGCAGCCCTTCACGGCATCGGCCTCGGGCCAGAACCGCGACTTGCGTCGCTGGCGCTCATCGGGATCTCGGCTGTACACGTGATGCACCGGATATCCGGCTGCTTCGATCACCTCCGCGGCGGCGAGGCCGTCGTGGTGGTACTCGCAGAGGTAGACGACATCGCGTGGAGTGAGCGTCGGGTTCTCGCCGAGCAACCTGACCACCTCGTGTCCGATTGCGGGGCCGAGGTCGGCGACTCGGTCGAGATTGCGCCACGACGAGCTGGCAGGAGGACACTCGGCCCACGACGTCGGCCTGGTCGGCGGGGATCGTCGGCACCGTTGCACCCTCGGAGACGTACTGGCGGGCGAAGAGATTCGTCGACTCGATGAGGTCGGGAGCCATCCGGTACGAGCCGGTCATGGCGATCCATGGCTCGGTGAATCCTGCGGCCTCCAGCGTGCTCGGCGTCGCCCAACTCGACTTGCCGTACAGATCGACGGTCGGGTCGGTGACGAGCAGCATCTCGCCGCCGGGTCGGACCACCTGCTCACGCAGCAGATTCCACCACTGCAGCCGGAAGTCCTGGCCCTCATCGACGAGCACGGCATCGTAGCGACGGTCGAAGCCGTGCGTCAGGACGTCCTCGCGTCTTCGTCACGATCTTCTCGGGCCACGTCCCGCGTGTCACCTGCCCGGCCTCGACGCCCGCAGCGGCGGCGTCATCGACCACCCGGGCACAGAAGGTGTGGAAGCTCGTACACGTGACTCTGGCCGGGTTGGCGCCGTATTCGGCGCATCGCTCGACGACCAGGCCGCGCAGCCGATCCGCGAGCGTCAGGTTGAAGCACAGCACGAGCACGTTCTTGCCCTCGGCGGCAAGTCGAGCGGCGCGGGCGGTGAGCGCAAACGACTTGCCGCTCCCCGGCGGGCCGGTCACACCACGGATCTTCGATCCGTTCGGGTTGTCGGCCACCATTCGGGCCTCGGCGCTGAGTCGCACCGGGCGTCACGGTCTCGTGTGAGACGCCGTCGAGGCACGAGTTGGTGATGCAGTCGGCGAATCGACTCCGACGACAAACTGGCTCCGGGTGGCGCCATCACCACGGCGGCCAGGTGGGTCGTCAGGGCGTCGACACCCCAGACCGTCATGATCGGACCGGGAGAGGGCAGCGCACTCGCGAGCATGCTCAAGCCCTCGGCAGTCGAACGATGCGGCACGACCACTGCACTGCGAACCGCGGGCCCGGGGTCACGGCCGTCGCCGGGAAGCGAGAAGAACTGGTCGACGATGGTGTTGCGGTGGCGTCGAGCGATGCCGACAACCGTGTCGGAGCCGGTCCAGACGTCGACGACGATGACGCCATGGAGGTCGTGGAGGAGCACGAAATCGGCGACGTCCTGGCCGAATCGAGGGTGGGCAAGGACGGTCCATCCGTCGTCGAGCAGAGTGAGGTTCCGCGCGACTTCGAGCGCGTCGCCGTCGAGCGGGTCGAGGAGTTCGTCGAGATGTTCGAATGATGGCTGGAACGTGGCCAAAGGGACCCCCTGAATCTGGCGGACAGAGCGTCATCGGCACATCCGGTGTGCGACGTGAGCAGAAACCCGCGAGGAACCACCCCGGACGCGACGGGAGCGACACCTCGCGGTGTCGCTCCCGTCACCGGCTCATCAGCTGGAGGTGAAGCTCCAGGTGATGGACACGTTCCTGAGGACGAACAAAGGCTACGACGTGCGCCGGGTGAGCCCGGCCAGAGCAGAGCCCAAGGTGATCAGCACGCCGGCGATCAGGAGGATCATCGAGATCGAACCTCCCGTGACCGGGAGCGAACTCGGGGCTGCCGCGGCCGATTGGACGACTGGCGCTGCGGCCGTTGGGGTCACCTCCTGCGACGTCACGGCCGGTGGAACCACTCCGGAGTCCTGGGCGGGGGAAGCAGCAGGCGGCTCAGGCGCCGGGGGAGGCGGGGTGGCAGGGGCAACCTGGCGCATCAGGACCGTGTGCACGCAGAGGGCCTCGCCGTCTTCAGAGCCGCCGGATTCTCCGGCACCCGATTCTCCGCCGCCGGATTCATGGCCACCCGATTCTCCGCCGCCGGATTCATGGCCACCCGATTCTCCGGCACCCGATTCTCCGGCGCCGGACTCATGGCCGCCGCCGGACTCATGGCCGCCGCTACCGCCATCACCGCCGCGCGGGCAGACGTCGCGCGCCGAGTAATCCACGTCGTCGGCGCCGCTGATCGCCCAGCCATCCACCGGGAATGCCACGGTGACCGCGTACGTCGCCGTGGGGCGAGCGGGGATGATGAGGCCGTCGCTGCCCGATCCGTGGCCGGGATTGTGGAACTCGCAACGGAGCACGGTGGCGCCGTCGGGGTAGGTGCACGTCGCAGACGTGACCTTTCCTTTGCCGGTCTCGCTGGTCGCCGAGAGTTCGAACTGTGCGAGCACCTCGGGCGGGACCACGACATCGAGAGCGGTGATCTGCTGGTTGCCTGCGTCGAACCAGATCACTTCGAAGGTCATACGGTAAGGATTGCCCTGACCGCCGGAGCCGCCCTGGTGTTCCGTGCCGGGTTCTTCTGGCTCGACGGCTCCTGGGTCCGTTGCTTCCATCGCGACGAAGCTCATGACTTCCGACGACATTGCGACAGGCGACTCGTCGACGGACGCCGCGCTGTCGACCACCGACTCGACGATCCCTGGTTCGATCGCCTCGGGTTCGATCGCCTCCGGCTCCGGCACCACGATCTCGATGACGGCGATGTCCTCGAACAGTGCATCGGGCGGCGGGTCGACGACGATCACGTCGGCGCTGTTGGGGACGATGTCGACCGAAGCCACGTCAGAGGGAGTGGTCGGTGGCGGCTCCGTCGGGGGAGCTTCGTCGGCCGCCACGGCAACGGAACTCACCAGGGCTGATCCGACGATGGCGCCCGCAGCGACCGCCAACCGGACCAGACGAACATCGAATGCACGCATGACAACCCTCCTTCGTTCGACCGGAGGTCTCCGAGTGGATGACCGCCGGATGCGACACCCGAAGGTGCCGCTCTGGTAGCCGACGCAACGGCCGGTGTGGGTCAATCCCCACCGACCGTTGCGTCGACTGGTCACGGTCACATGTATCCGGCGACGTCGACGATGATGTTGGCCGTCGAGTAGGTGAACACGCAGATGGAGCCCGTCGGCGACAACTTCGCGATCACCTCGTTGGCGACCGCCTCACCGGCCGAGTAGTTCAGGCTCGACGTGTACGGCGGCGTCCCACACGGGAACACCGTCGCATACCCGCCGGCCACCGGATCGGCAATGGTGACATTGGCGACCACGGCCCTCGCGTCCGCCGGGACACCACCACGACCCGCAACGGGAACCTGGACGAACTGTCCACCCGCCACCGGTCCGGTGCCGGCGAACAGACCGTCAGCAGCAACCCAGCCAGCGCGGGTGTCAGCCAACCGCACCGGATCGAGCCCGACATAGTCAGACCCGGCCGGGACGTACCCGGCCACATCGACGATGATGTTCGCCGTGGCGGAGGTGAACACGCAGATGGAGCCCGTCGGCGACAACTTCGCGATCACCTCGTTGGCGACGTCCTCACCCGCCGAGTAGTTCACACTCGACGTGTACGGCAGCGTCCCACACGGGAACACCGTCAGATACCCGCCACCTGCGGGGCTCACCGACGTCACATTGACGACGACGGCCTTCGCGTCGGCAGGAACCCCGGCACGACCCGCAACGGGAACCTGGACGAACTGTCCACTCGCCACCGGTCCGGTACCGGCGAACAGACCGTCAGCAGCAACCCAACCGGCGCGTGTGTCGGCTACCCGCACCGGATTCATCGGCACGTAGTCCGACGGGGCCGGGACGAACCCGGCGACGTCGATGATGATGTTGGCCGTCGAGTAGGTGAACACGCAGATGGTGCCGGTCGGCGACAACTTCGTCATCACCTCGTTGGCGACGTCCTCACCCGCCGAGTAGTTCAAACTCGACGCTGTCGGCACCGTCCCACACGGGTACACCGTCGCATAGCCGTCGCCGGCAGGGCTCACCACCGTCACGTTGAGGACCGCCGCCGTCGCATCGGCAGGAACCCCGCCGCGGTTGGCGACGGACACCTGCACGAACTGGCCACCCGGCACCGGTCCGGTGCCGACGAACAGACCGTCAGCAGCAACCCAACCAGGCCGGGTGTCGGCCAACCGCACCGGGGTGAACGACGTGATCATCGAGTCGCCGCCGACCGGAACGATCGTCCAGGCGTACGACGCCGACGCATACTGTCCGTCGGCGTCGACCGCCACCACGCTGAAGGTGTGCGATCCGACGGGGAGTCCGGTGTAGGTCACCGGGCTGGTGCAGCTCGTCGGTGCGGCACCATCGAGCCCACACAGGACCGTCGTCGCATCGGTGCTGAACACGAGCGTCGCGTCGGTGGCCGAGGTGGTCACGGCGGGGCTGGAAGTGATCTGCAAGGAGGGGGCAGCGCCGCCGTCTCCTCCATCGCTTCCACCGCCTCCTCCACCGCTGCCGCCGTGTGTCGGGGCTGCGGCGACGATGACGCTTGCGGTATCGCTGGTGGACGGGACGAGAGGTGCACCGTCTCCTTGATGATCTCCACGCCGATCGCGTAGACACCCGTCGGTGCGCCGTCAGCGACGTTCAGGTACCAGGTGATCAGCTGATCGACACCTGCGGTGAGCGGATCTCCCGACAGGAGTGGATCATCCAGTGACCATTCCCCGACCAGGTTGCTGCCCTCGAGGTTGAACGGCATCGCCACGGCCTCCGACCAGGCAGCAACCTGAGAGGCGCTCACGAACGGGGTCGTCGGATCCGGTGGCACGATCGTGACGCGGAGACTCGCTCCGGTCACATCGATTCCCGTCGGAGGGTTGAACACCCGTGCCGTCATCGGGAAGTACGAGCCCTGGGCCACGTAGTCGGCGGTCGACGTCCAGAGCACCGTCGGCTGAGCCGGCAGCACGTTGACCGTCTCGACATCGGCGGCTCCCGTGGGATCGCCCGCATCGTCGAGGAGTTGGAGGGTCATCGTGTAGTCGCCGATGGGGGCACCGCCGGCAACAGTCAGATCGAGGATCGTCAAGAGGTTGTCACCCCGATCGAGAGCGAAACCTGGGTCGGGCCATACGCCGACGAGATCGTCACCAACCAGGTTGAACACGACTGGAGTCCGCCGGCCGGGATGCGGTGACCTGGTCGATCCCGGTGAAGGGGTCGGCGGCGTCAATCGTCACCCGGAACTGGGCCTCAGCGACCGGGAAACCGGCCCACGGCATGAACGCCGAGGCATTGACGGTAACGGTGTCGGTCTGGATGAGGTCGGCCGGGATGCCGCCCCACATCACCGCAGGATTGGTCAGAGCAGCCTGCTGTTCTGCACACGTGTCGACGAAGACCGGATCCAGGTAGAAGCCGGGAACCAGGATGTTCAGGTGCAGGTAGTTGATCACCGACCGGACGTCGTCGGCCATCTGGGTGAATCCGGCGACGTTGGTCACCGGCCAGTCGCGGCTCCGGCGACGAGGTCGATGAAGTCGACGACGTCGAGGACCTTAGCCGACTTCCACTTCAGCTCGGCACGTCGAGCCAGGTGGCACAGCCCTGAACACGTCGGCCCGGGTATAGCTGAAGGCGGTGTAGTCGACGAACTGCTCACCGACGTCGTCGGGAGGACCGGGGCGTAGTTCCAGTCGGCGACTCCTCCGTCTGGCGACGCAATGCGGTTGTAGTACTCGACGGTGTCGATCGTGATCGGCACGGCCTTGCTCGCTGCGGTGCCGATGGCAGCAGCGGCCAACATCCACCTGTCGAAACCCATGCCAACCTGCGGGATCCAAGCAGTTGCGGCATTCGCATCAGGATCGCCGGGATAAATCGGGAATCCCGGGATGGACCCGGTGTCCATCAGCGACTGGTAGATCGCTGCTTGATCCGGCGAGGCGTCGATCTTGTGGCGACATCGCCATCCAGGTGGTGATCCGGCCGGCACCGTCGAGGGTGATCCTGTCTGCCGTCAACAGCTCGCTCGACGTCCGCGGGCTTCCGGTCCTTGACCGTGTCGGGCTTACGCGTCAGGTTCAAGCGCTCGAGTTCGGCCTCGCTGACGTACATCGCATACGCCGGCTGAGGATCGCAGACCGAGTACACGGCCAGGTCGAACTCGCCGGGCGCATCACCAACGAGCGGGATCGGCCACACCTCGCGGCCGTCCACCGGGTTGGTCTCGGAAGTCTCACGAGCGGCAGGGGCGAATACGACACCGGATGGACACACGTCTCCGACGTCAGATCCGGCAAGGTGTATGTCTCGGTGATCGGTACGCCGTCGAGGTCGCGAAGGGCGACGACGAGATCGGAGTAGATGGACCCGGTGTTGTCTGTGGGCGCTGCTGCGTCCGTCGGTGGTGGCAGTACCAGCACCATCGAGGCCAACGCCGCGGCGAGGCCTCCGACCAGAGTTGACTTACGCATGGCTCCCACCTCTCCGGTCCGGACCATTCCGGGCCCTACCGGGACGGAGCGAACCGTCTCGGTCTCTTCAGACTGCGCCGAGGTTCACCGCCGCCGTAGTGCTGAAAGACCCGGTGTGACCAACGTTGCTCCGTGCGCCCGCAACCGTTCGCCCCACGTCCGAACGAGGAATCGCGTCGGACACGACGAGAGCGACACCTTGCGGTGTCGCTCCCGTCACCGGTTCATCGGCTGGAGGTGAAGCTCCAGCTGATGAACACGTCGTTGGTCACGCTCACATGTATCCGGCGACGTCGACGATGATGTTGGCCGTCGAGTAGGTGAACACGCAGATGGAGCCCGTCGGCGACAACTTCGCGATCACCTCGTTGGCGACCGCCTCACCGGCGGAGTAGTTCAGGATCGACGTGTACGGCAGCGTCCCACACGGGAACACCGTCGCATACCCGCCGGCCACCGGATCGGCAATGGTGACATTGGCGACCACGGCCCTCGCGTCCGCCGGGACACCACCACGACCCGCAACGGGAACCTGGACGAACTGTCCACCCGCCACCGGTCCGGTGCCGGCGAACAGACCGTCAGCAGCAACCCAGCCGGCGCGGGTGTCAGCCAACCGCACCGGATCGAGGCCGACATAGTCAGACCCGGCCGGGACGTACCCGGCGACATCGACGATGATGTTCGCCGTGGCGGAGGTGAACACGCAGATGGCGCCCGTCGGCGACAACTTCGCGATCACCTCGTTGGCGACGTCCTCACCCGCCGAGTAGTTCACGCTCGACGTGTACGGAAGCGTCCCACACGGGAACACCGTCAGATACCCGCCACCTGCGGGGCTCACCGACGTCACATTGACGACGACGGCCTTCGCGTCAGCAGGAACCCCGGCACGACCCGCGACGGGAACCTGGACGAACTGTCCACTCGCCACCGGTCCGGTACCGGCGAACAGACCGTCACCAGCAACCCAACCGGCGCGTGTGTCGGCTACCCGCACCGGATTCATCGGCACGTAGTCCGACAGGGCCGGAACGAACCCGGCGACGTCGATGATGATGTTGGCCGTCGAATAGGTGAACACGCAGACGGTGCCGGTCGGCGACAACTTCGTGATCACCTCGTTGGCGACGTCCTCACCCGCCGAGTAGTTCACACTCGACGCTGTCGGCAACGTCCCGCACGGGTACACCGTCGCATAGCCGTCGCCGGCCGGGCTCACCACCGTCACGTTGAGGACCGCCGCCGTCGCATCGGCAGGAACCCCGCCGCGGTTGGCGACGGACACCTGCACGAACTGTCCACCCGGCACCGGTCCGGTGCCGACGAACAGACCGTCAGCAGCAACCCAACCAGGCCGGGTGTCGGCCAACCGCACCGGGGTGAACGAGGTGATCATCGAATCCTCGCCGGGCCGGAACGATTCGCCACGTGTGCGTGTCGGACACGAAGTTGCTGCCTCCCACACCCATCGCGATGACCGTGAAGGTGTGCACTCCCGGCTCCAACCCGGTGTAAGCCTTCGGGCTGAGGCACCGCTCGAGAGCCCCTGCGTCGAGCACGCACAACTCGCTGATGGAGTCGGTCGTCGTGAAGGCGAACGTCGCATCGGTTGCCGTCGTGCTCTCGGTCGGCGCCGCAGTGATCGTCACCGTCGGAGCGACAGCGCCAGTCGGAGTGTTGAGCCGGTCGCGCATCGCCATCTGCAAGTCGCACGATTCGGTGAAGACGGGATCGATGAAGAAGCCTTCACCGGTGACCGGATCGACCACGACCTCGTTTTCGTGGAGGTAGCATGATCACCGAACGGACGTCGTCGGCCAACTGGGCGAATCCGGCGATGTTGGCCACCGGGCCACTCCGGTGCTCCGGCGACGATGTCGGTGAACTCGACGCGGTCGAGGATGTGGGCGGTCTTCCACGTCAGGGTCGGCACGTCGAGCCATGTAGTACAGCCCTCGAACACCTCGGAACGGGTGTAGCTGAAGCCCGCTGTAGTCGACGAACTTCTCACCATTGGCGGTCTGACTCGAGCACCGGGGCGTAGCCCCAGGCGTCGACTCCTCCGTCGGGAGCTGCGATGCGGTTGTAGTACTGGATCGTGTCGACCGTGACCGGAACCGACTTGCCGGCTGCGGTGCCGATGGCGGCAGCGGCCAGCTCCCAGTTGTCGAATCCACCGGAGCCCTGATTGATCCGTGCCGGGTTCCCAATGGATACTCGGGAGATCATCGGGAACTGCTCCAGCAGTCCAGTGAGGAATGGTTCCGGTGTCCATCAGGCCACCTGGTTCCCCCGCTCCGGGCTTGCCGTCTGCTGGCGGAGGGGGCGCCGGGATGTCCCCTTCTGCCGCAGCGTAGATCGCGGCGTTGTCGGGGGATGCGTCGATCGTGGATAGGACCAGGGGAGTCCCGGTCCAGGTCGTGATCCGTCCTGCACCGTCGAGCGTGATCTTGGTCGCACCAGCGAGCCGGGTCCCGACGTCGACGAGCTTCTTCCAGAGCACCGCATCGGACGTACGAACGAGATTCAACCGCTCGAGCTCGACCTCGGACACGAAGTCGAGGTAATCCGGGTCCGGGTCGCAGGCAGTGTCGGCTTCGACAGGAGAGTCCGATGTCGAACCCTCCCCGACGAGCGGGACGAGGTAGACGTCTCGTCCGTCCGCAAAGTTCGTGACCATGGGCATGAGCCCGTCGGGGTCCGGTGCGTACGAGATCGGCTGGACGCACGTCACCTCCACAGATGGCGTCGTGGTCCCGACTTCCCAGAACGTCTCGCTGAGGATCGGAACGCCATCGACGTCACGCAAGGCGACGAAGAGATCAGCATAGAGATCACCCGTACCACCGCCGCCGCCACCGCCGCCCGGCGCTGCGAGCGCCGGCGGTGGGAGTACCAGCACCATGGAGGCCAACGCCGCGGCGAGACCTCCGACCAGAGTTGACTTGCGCATGGCTCCACCTCTCCGGGTCCGGACCATTCCGGGCCCTACCGGGACGGAACGAACCGTCTCGGTCTCTTCGAGACTGCGCCGAGGTTCATCGGCTCCGTAGGGCTGAAAGACCCGGTGTGACCAACGTTGCTCCGTGCGCTCGCAAACGTTCACCACACGACAAAGCCCCCGGCCAGGGTGGACCTGACCGGGGGCTTTCTGTCGGGGTGAGAGGATTTGAACCTCCGGCCTCCACGTCCCGAACGTGGCGCGCTAACCAAGCTGCGCTACACCCCGTAGCGGCTGGCCATGCTATCCAGCGGTCGCAGGTTCTTCCTCGGTCGATGCCTCGACCGCTGCGACGGCGTCGTCGCCGCCGGATTCCGGCAGCGGGACCATGGGCTCGACGTCGACCGCATCGGCCGGAAGCCCTTCGGTGTACCGGCCACCAGCCGCGAGCGCGTCGGCCGCGCGGCGCAGGCGGAGCGCGTCGAGCGGCTTGATCAGCCACCCTTCGGCACCGCTTCGACGAGCGAGGTGGATGTCGGCGGCCCGGTCGAGCAGCATCAGGACCCGCACGTGTTCGACAGCCCCGGACGACTCGTCGAGACGCAGCGCCATGGTCACGGCCATGCCCCCCATCGAGCCGATCTGCAGATCGAGGATCGCCAGGTCGGGGGTCTGCTTCTTCACCTCGCCGGCGACGGCACGGCCCTCACGGCACACGGTGAAGTGGACGTCGTCGTCGCCGAGCGCGGCAACGATCTCGTCGACGATCCAGTCGGCATCGGTGGCAAGCAGGATGTGCACGGCCCAGACGTTACCGCTCGGCGATCGGATGGTCGAAGAGATGCCCGGCGATCGTGCGCAGCCCGTCGAGATCGTGAACGTCGCGGTCGAGCAGTGGCAGCACCACCACACGGTCGTGGCCGGCCACGTCACCGAGCGGTTCGATCACGTCGAGCTCGCGTTCGCGCAGCGTTCGCAGATCGGCCACGTTGCGCCAGAGCGCAGCGAGGTCGGCGTCACCCGCCAGCGCTGCATCCCCCGACGCGGCCAGTGCGTCGTCGGCGGTGCCCTCACCGAATGCCGGATGGGCCCGATTGACGATCGCCGACGTGACCTCGATGCCCTGTTCGACGAGTTGCTCGACGAACCACACGGCCTCGGCGATCGTGTCGTGACGCGCCGATGCAACCACGACGAACGAGGTCTCGGGCGCCCGGATCAGCGCGATCACCTCGTCGGCACGTTGACGGAACCCCGTCTCCATGCCGGAGAACGCCTGGAAGAACGCCACCGAGTCGGCGAGCACGTCGGAGCCGACCACTCTGCCGATCGCCCGCAGGATCGGCTGCGTCGCCGTGCCGATCACCTTGAGGCCACTCCTCGCGGGCAGCATCAGCAACTTGAACAGCCGGTGGTCGAGGAATCGCGACAACACGCCGGGAGCGTCGAGGAAGTCGAGCGCATTGCGACTCGGGGGCGTGTCGACCACCACGAGATCGAACCGCTCGTCACCGTGGAGCGCGTGCAACGTCTCGGCGGCCATGTACTCCTGCGTGCCACTGAGGGCGCCGGCGATGTTGCGGTAGAACCGGTTGGTCAGGATCCGTTCGATCTGCTCGTCGCTCTCGGCGTTCGCCCGCACGATCCCGTCGAACGTCGCTGCGGTGTCGAGCATCATCGCCCAGAGCTCGCCGGCCGACTCCACACCAACCACGTCCGCGCCCAGATCGATCCGCTGTGGTTCTGACGCCAGCCCGTCGGCCAGGCCGAGCGCATCGGCGAGCCGACGGGCGGGATCGATGGTGACGACCACCGCCCGACGGCCCCGGCGGGCCGCTTCGAGGCCGATCACCGCAGCGGTGGTCGTCTTGCCGACGCCCCCGGAGCCGCAGCACACGATCACCGACGAGGTGTCGATCAGGTCGTCGGCCGCCCGGATGGTCATGACCGATCGTCCCCGTCGCGAGCCAGCACGCCTGCCAGGGCGTCGATGTCGTCCGGTGCGAGCCCGGCGACGAGCTGGGCGGGCAGCAGTACCTGCGCAAGTGGCAGTTGCTCGGTGAGCCGACCGATTTCCTGTGCTTCCATCGATCGACGTGACCGGCGGAATGCCGCCGCCGCGCGTGAGCGCCATGGCAGTCGACGGATCCAAGCCGACCACACAGGCAGCGACCGCTGCCTCGTCGGGGATGTCGACGCCGACGTCGACGCCGTTGACCACGACCGGCCCCAACTGCACGCCGACCTGGTCTTCGAGCGCGAAGGCGGTCTCGATCACCTCGTTGACCGGGGTGGTCTCCGCCAGCGTCACGAGCACCACCTGACAGCGCTGCGGGTCGTGCAACAGCTCGAGCACATCGTCGGCCTGTGATCGAACCGGACCCGACCTGACCGAATCAGCCAGGCCGGCGGCAGCGGTGAGGAACGTGACGGCATGGCCCGCCGCCGGGCCGTCGACCACGATGAGGTCGTGGTCACCCGATCGTTCGAGCTGCTTGATCTTGCCGAGCACCACGATGTCGTCGATGCCTGGTGCGGCCGTGCCGATCATGTCGATCACCCCGGTGCGATTCAACCGTTTGGCGATACGGGCGAATCCATTGTCACGCAGGTACTCGTCGAGTGCATCAGGTGCCGAGATCGACACGACGTCGAGGTCGGGCACCAGTTCGGCGAGCGTCGGCTTGCCGTCGAGTTCGACGACGAGCACGCGCAGGCCTGCGTTCGATGCGGCACGGGCGATCACAGCCGTTACCGTGGTCTTCCCCACACCCCCCTTGCCCGCCACCACGACGACCCGAGCGGCGGTCAACGATTGCAGCGGATATTCGCTCTCCGGAGGCACCTTTGCGAAGACTAGCGATCAGCACCCTCACGCTGATGGCCGGGCTCACTCTCTTCGGCCCGTCCGTCCAGGCGCAGAGCGACGACACGGTCCCGCCCGAGGGGGTGTCCAGCGCCGACTCCGACGCGGTCGGTCGCGTCGACGTCCTGCAGGTCAGCGGATTCTTCGACCCGATCCTCGTCGATGCGATCGGCGACGCGATCGACCGCGCCACCGCCGACGGATCGCAGGCCCTCATCCTGCAGGTCAACAGCGACGCCACAGTCGTCGACGACGACGTGGTCGAAGACCTACTCGTTCGCGTCGCCAACGCCCCGATTCCGATCGGCATCTGGGTCGGCCCGAGCGGCGCCCGCTTCTACGGAACCGCCGCCCAACTGCTGGCCGTTGCCGACGTCACCGGTATGGCCCCGGGCTCCCGGGTCGGCTACATCGGTGTCCCGCTCGATCCGCCGGGGCTTCCCGACGGGACGAGCGTCGACTTCGGCATCGCCGAGGAACGACTCCGCAACGGCTCGATCGGGCTGTCGGACGCACGATTGCTCGGCGTGTTCAAGCAACGCGTCGACGACGAGGGCATCCCCACGATCAGCAACATGCTGCAGGCGATGAACGGCTACGAGGAGAACGGCATCGAAGTCGTCACCACCAAGATGGTCGTACTCGACGACGGGTCGACCCGCTTCGACACGGTGTCGGTGGTGCGCTTCTCGAAGCTCACGCTGCTCGACCAGTTGTTCCACACCGTGGCGAGCCCGCCGGTCGCCTACCTGCTGCTGCTGACCGGACTGGCACTGCTGGTCTTCGAGTTCTTCACCGCCGGCGTCGGCCTCGCGGGCGGCATCGGTGCCATCTCGACAGTGCTCGCATTCACGGGTCTGGCGGTCCTACCCACCCGACCCTGGGCGGTGGCGCTGATCATGCTCGCCATGCTGGCGTTCGCCGTCGACGTCCAGGTCGGGATCCCGAGACTCTGGACCGGGGTCGGGATCGTATTGACCATCATCGGAAGCTGGTTCCTGTTCGAACCGGTTCCCGGGTCGTCGATGCGGCCATCGTGGCTCGCCCTGATCGCGGGGATCGGCGGCATCACGCTGACGTTCATCGTCGGGATGCCCTCGATGGTGCGCACCCGGTTCGCCACGCCGACCATCGGTCGCGAGTGGATGATCGGCCAACAGGGAACCGCCGTCGGCGCCATCGATCCGGAAGGCACCGTCGAGATCGAGGGTGCTCGCTGGCGGGCTCGAACCAACCGCGCCACGCCGATCGCAGCAGGCGAGGCGCTCCGTGTCGCAGCGATCGACGGTGTCACGCTCGACGTCGAGCCACTCGAAGGTGCTGCCCGCGATTACCGCGAGATGCGCAGCAAGACTCCGGTCGAGTCGCCGCGTCGAGTCACGTCGGCCGACGCCGAACCTTCTGCCTGATCGGGCCGCAGCTCAGCGCGGGGAGGCGAGGGCCCGCGATGCGCAGGTCGTCGCGGCGCCGGGTGACGCCGCGGGAGTCGAGTTCGGTCACCAGCGGAAGCGCGAACTTCCGACTGGCACCGGTGGCGTCGCGGAACTGAGCCACCGTGAATCCGTCAGGGTCAGCAGCGAGCAGATCGGCGGCAACCAATGCTGCAGCGATGATCGTCGCTTCGTGGAAGTGCACGCCGTCACGAACCACGACGTGACCTCGCCGCACCAGCTCCCGCAACTCCCCCTTGTCGACGCCGTCGGGCTGCGGCGGCGCGAACCCTCCGTCGTACAGCTCGGACAGGTATGGATGGTCGGCGAACGGATCGACGACATCGGCCGGCCGCACCGTCGTCGCATCGACGGCGACCTCCTCGATGGTTGCCAGGACTGCCCGCTCGCGGTCGTCGAAGCCGGCGATGTCGAGCCCTGCCGGGCCGGCATCGACGACGCGTGCGATGAGTTCGGTACGCATCGCGTCGAGTGACTCGGTCGTCGTGAGCCACTCGCCGACGACGGGTTCGGCGACCTCACCGGTGAGTCGCTCGATCTCGCGGACCTGCACCCAACCGCGCTCACGCACGAGCCGCTCGATCGTTCGATCGGGCCGCGCGCGCGACGCCCGCAAGATCGGGTCGATGTCGAGCACCTCCCCACCGCCGACGGTTTCGTCACGCCCCGATTCGCGCAGGACGAATCGGTCGCCGGGGAGCAACGGGAGCGCCTCGTCGAGGAAGAGTCGAACGGCGCCGTCGCTCCCGGGTGCCAACGTCTCGGTGCCGAGCACCCGTAGCTTCACCGGATGCTCACCGGCACCGATGTACGCCACGAACGCGCCGCGTCGCGACACGTCGTGGTCGAGCGACTCGAGGACGTGCAGCGACGCATCGAAGCGGTCGGTGAGCCGCCATCGGTCCGGTTCGATCACCGCATGCCCTCGCGCGAGCACATGGTGATCGACGCCGGCGAGGTTCACGGCGACCCGATTGCCCGGCCCGATCGAGTCGACAGATCGCCCTGCCGTCTGGATCGCGCGAATCCGCGCGGAACGTGACCCCGGTTCGATCGCCACCTGCTGATCGGTAGCGAGGACACCGCCCACGAGCGTGCCCGTGACGATCGTGCCGCTGCCCTTGGCGGCGAACACCCGGTCGATCCAGAGGCGCGGTCGGGCAGCATCGGCAGCACCCGGAGTCGTGGCGATCAGCTCGTCGAGCGACACGCGGAGCTCGTCGAGGCCGGCACCGGTCGTCGACGACACGGCGAGCACGGGGGCGTCCGCGAGGAAGGTGCCCGCAACGTGATCGGCCACGTCCATCGCGGCGAGTTCGGCGAGGTCGGCGTCGACGAGATCCGACTTGGTGAGCACGACGATGCCGGACGTGATGCCGAGCAGCTCGAGGATCCGCAGATGCTCCTCCGACTGGGGCTTCCATCCCTCGGTGGCGGCCACGACGAACACGCAGGCGGTCACGCCTCCGACACCGGCCAGCATGTTGCGGAGGAACTTCACGTGGCCGGGAACATCGACGAAGCTCAGCTCGGCACCCGACGGCAGCGTCGTGTGCGCGAACCCGAGGTCGATCGTGAGCCCGCGCCGCTTCTCCTCCTCGAACCGATCGGGGTCGGTTCCGGTCAGCGCGAGAACCAGTGATGACTTGCCGTGGTCGACGTGGCCGGCGGTGGCGATGACCGTCACGACGACGCAGCGGCGCACAGGGCGTCGATGATGATGACGTCGTCATCGGGTGCCACCGAGCGGAGGTCGAGCAACGTACGAGCGTCACGCGAGCGGGCGATCACCGGGGTCTCGTTGTCCCGGAGGGCCTCCAGATGATCGCCGGCGAGATCGAGGCCGTACGACGGCATCGTGACGCCGGGCGCGGAACCCGCTCCCGAGAGCGCCTCCATGGCGATCGCCGTGATCGTCGGGTGGCGCTCGACCACGCTGTCGACGATCGCATCGGCACGTCGATGCAGCTCGGCAACCGGCGTGGCCACCATTGCCCAGAACGGCACGTCGGTCGCTGCCCGTTTGTCGAGGTAGACGAGTGCCGTCTCCTGCAGCGACGCGAGCACCAAGCCACCGGGGCGGAGGGCCCGGGCCAGGGGGTGACGCATGCACTGCTCGACGAGGTCGGCGCGCCCGGCGATGATGCCGGCCTGCGCCCCGCCGAACAGCTTGTCGCCGCTGAACGTGACGAGCGCTGCTCCATCGGCAATGGTCTGGGCCGCGGCCGGTTCGCCCGCGAGCCACGCCGGCGGGGCACCGGGCAGCCACGGACAGTTCGCATCGATGAGTCCGCTGCCGATGTCGGCGACCACGGGCACACCGAGGGTGGCGAGTTCTCTCACCGAGGTCTCCTCGACGAACCCCTCCACCCGATAGTTGCTCGGATGCACCTTGAGCACCATCGCCGCGTCGACGCCGGGCTTGTCGATGGCACGTCGGTAGTCGTCGAGGCGGGTGCGGTTGGTGGTGCCCACGTCGACCAGGCGGGCGCCGGACTGTTCCATCACGTCGGGAACGCGGAACGAACCCCCGATCTCGACGCTCTCACCGCGGCTGACCGGAACGTCGCGGCCGGCACCGAGCGCCGCCAGCACCAGCAGTACGGCCGCCGCGTTGTTGTTCACCACCATCGCCGCTTCAGCCCCGCAGAGCCGGGCGAACAATTGACCGACCGCTGCCTGCCGAGACCCTCGCGTGCCCGACGCGAGGTCGAACTCGACGGTCATGGCGGCGGCCTCCTGGTGGTGGCTGATCGGTGCTCGGCCGAGATTGGTGTGCAACAGCACACCCGTGGCATTGACAACCGGGGTCAACAGGGTGCGTCGAAACACCTGCGCTCGGTCCAACGCCGTGTCGGGAGCGGCGGCCTCGATCGCCTCACGGGCGATGTCGACCAGGATCGGATGTGGCAATCCAGTGTGAGCAATCGATCGCGCGAGAGCATCGACCGACGGTGGGCGCTGCGGCTCGTGCGTCGGTGCGCTCATCGAGGCGATCCTACGACGATGTACTGCACCCCGCCGTGTGGTGAGCAGGGCGGGGTGAGTCCGAATCAAGCGTCGGGAAGCTTGTCGACTGCGTCCTTGGCCATCTCGGCGCCCTGCTGCACCTTGTCGGCACTCGCGCCGGCCTTGTCGTCGACGACATCGGCAGCCTTGTCGATGCCCTGCTTCACCGTCTCCTTGTTCCCGCCGAGCTTTGCCTTGACCGAATCGAACAGTCCCATCATGGACCTCCTTGATAGTGGTGGCGCGACCCTACCGAATTCCACGCTGCCACTCGATCGAGGTCACGCCGATACGCAGTGCAGCTAACGTGGCGGTGTCGTGGTGATCTCCAACCGAAGCATGGCGCGATGAAGAGCTGGTGGCGAGCCGTCATCAGCTATCCGCCCACCTGGATCGCTGCCGTCATGCTCGGCGCGACCGTCTGGCTCGTCCTCGAGATCATCGATCCGCCCGCTGTCCTGGCTGCGGTCCTCGTCGGGCTCGCAGTCGTCGCCGTCGTTGCGTGGCCGTTCACGATGTCCGCGACCGGCACCCTCTCCAAGTTGCAGTTCGAGGTGCCCCGGGTCGAGGAGATCGACCCGGCCGACATCGCCGCCCTGCGAGCCGAACTCGATGCACTCGCCGACACTCAGCCTGCCGAGCAACTCGATGCGCTCGTACAGAAGCGCCAGAGCCTCATCACCGTGCTCCAGCGGCGCCTCGATGCCGGCGAGTTGACCTATGGCCGCTACCTCGCCACGTCACAGCAGGTGTTCAGGTCGTCGCTCGACAATCTCCAGGAGATCGCGCTCGCATCCGAGAGCATCAGCACGATCGACGAGACCTACATCGACCGGCGCCTCGCCGAGTTGGCCCACGACGACAGCGACGTCGAGTCGGCCGAACGCGAACGCGCCACGCTCGAACGTCGGCGGGAGCTGCGGTCCACACAACGACGCAAGATCGCCCAACTCCTCGCCCAGAACGAATCGGCGATGACAGCACTCGACCGCACGACCACCGCTCTGGCCGACGTCCCCATGGGCAGGAAGCCCGAGGACGCCGAGGCCGCAATGGCCGCACTCGAAGAACTCGCTGACCGTGCCGCCAAGTACGCATGATCCCCGACCGCCTCAGATCCCTCGACTGCCCGAAAGGCCCACTCCCATGACCGACGCAGCAGCTGCTCCGACGACCACCCCACCTACGACCCCGACGCTGAGCCTCGCCCTGAATGTCGAGCAGACCAGAGCCGAGATCGCCCTCCCCGAACCCGACCCGACCGACGAACTGCGCGCCCGGGCCAACGCCCAGGTCGAAGAGCTCCTGTCGATCGACCCCACGAACGAGGACGCACGGGCAGCCGCTCGTGACGCGGTCGACTCGATGGGACGCGATCTCCAGCAACGTTCGGCCACGCGCAGCCGGATGCTGCAGGCGCCGCTGAAGGAGATCTCGCACGGCACCGAGGACGGCGGCGAGGTCGCCAAGTCGTTGGCCGACCTGCGCGTCGAGGTCGAGAAGCTCGACCCGTCGGGACTCGACACCGATGCCGGGTGGTTCACCCGGTTGATCGGCAAGATCCCGGGCGTCGGCACACCGCTCAAGCGCTACTTCATGCGCTACGAGAGCTCGCAGACCCAGATCGATGCCATCGTGAACTCGCTGGAGAAGGGACGCGACCAGCTCAAGCGTGACAACGTCACGCTTGGCGACGATCAGAAGCAGATGCGCGAACTCACCCATCTGCTCACCGACCAGATCGCCCTCGCCCGGGCGCTCGATGCCGCCGTCGTCGAGAAACTGGCGACCGAGATCACCGCCGACGACCCGCGCCGCCAATTCGTCGAGGAGGACATTCTGTTCTCACTTCGTCAGCGAACGCTCGATCTCCAGCAGCAACTCGCGGTCAATCAACAGGGTGTCCTGGCAATCGAGATCATCATTCGCAACAACCGCGAACTGATCCGCGGTGTCGATCGGGCGATCGACGTCACCATCAGCGCCCTGCAGGTTGCGGTGACCGTGGCGCTCGCGCTGGCGCACCAGAAGATCGTGCTCGACAAGATCGAGGCGATCAACACGACCACGTCGGCGATGATCGCAGGGACGGCCGAACGGCTCAAGACGCAGGGCACCCAGATCCACGAGCAGGCCTCGAGCACGATGCTCGACATGGAGTCACTGCGGACTGCGTTCGCAGACATCGACACTGCGCTCGACGAGATCTCGCGCTATCGCCGCGAGGCTCTGCCGACCATGGCGAGCACGATTCTCGAACTCGACCAGCTCACCGCCGACAGCGAGGCGGCGATCGAGAACATGGAGCGGGGCCGCACGGCGACGACACGCATCGACGAGGGCGGCGACACCATCGACGTCGGCGAGATCACGGCGAAGGAGAGCGAGTGACGGGGACACCACGGCGTCGCCGCGCACGAGTCGCCGTCGTTGCCGCTGCGGCGTTGGCCGTCGTCGTCGCGGCATGCGGCGTCAACGAGACGAGCGAGCCGCTCGACCAGGCGTCAGCCTCCGAGCAGCTCGATGAACTCGCCAATGAGATCGGGTGGATCAACGACCCGGTGACTCGGAGCGCATCGATCCCGCCACCCACGGGAGCGAACCTCGCCGACACCCTGCCACCGATCGACGAGTTCCCGATCCGCGTCGAGGCACCGGCGGGGATCGAGGCGGTCGAGGTGTGGTCGTCGACGGAGAAGTCGGGCGAACTCGGCACCACCGACGCCTGGATGACCGAGGTCGCCGAGGCGTTCAACGACGCCGGCATCACGCTCGCCGACGGTACGCCGGTGGGTGTCGACCTGCGCAGCATCGCGTCGGGCACCGGGTTCCAGTTCATCGCCCGCGGCGACGATCTCCCCGACGCCTTCACGCCGTCGAGTCTGCTGTGGATCGAAATGGCGGGCGAGTTCCAATCGATGACCGAGGTCCGCTCGCAGACGGTGCCGAACGTTGCCGGCATCGTCATGAAGAACGAGACGGCCGAAGAGCTTCGGACCACCTACGGCGACCTCACGGCCGCGAACCTCGTCGATGCAGTCATCGCCGGCGACCTCGTGATGGGATACACCGACCCGTTCGCATCGAGCACCGGGCTCAACTTCCTCCTCACCGTGCTCGACACGATCGCCGAGGGCGACTCGGCGCGCCTCACGTCTCCCGACGTGGCCAGCGTGTTCGAGCAGTTCCAGCGCCAGGTTCCCTTCGTGGCCTTGACCACACTCCAGATGCGCGACTCCGTCGAGAACGACACCGGCACACTCGACACCTTCGTGATGGAGTGGCAGACGTACACCAACACCGAGTCGTTGCAGTCGGGCTTCGAGTTCATCCCGTTCGGCGCCCCCCACGACAACCCGCTGTACGGCGTCGGTGACCTGACTCCGGCACAGGCGGAGACCCTCGAACTGTTCGCGGCGTTCTCCGAGCGACCCGAGTTCCAG
This sequence comes from Ilumatobacteraceae bacterium, assembly GCA_963716235.1. Classification (GTDB taxonomy): domain Bacteria; phylum Actinomycetota; class Acidimicrobiia; order Acidimicrobiales; family Ilumatobacteraceae; genus Sva-07. Next base: position 95,398 of record CAVQTE010000010.1, read on the forward strand.
GAGCTGGCCGTCGAGTACGGATTCGACCCGCCGCCCTACACCTCCGACGTCGAGGTGCCGTCGGGCGCAACACTGATCGAGGTACAGAGCATCTGGAAGGACAAGAAGGACGGCGGTCGACCCGTTGCCACCGTGTTCGTCATCGACGTGAGCGGCTCGATGGAGGGCACCCGCATCCAAGCAGTGCAGAACGCCATGCTGTCCGCACGCGAGTTCATCAAGCCCGAAACCCAGGTCGGTGTGGTCGAGTTCAACGACACCGTCTACAAGCGTCTGGAGATCGGCGAGTTCGATCTCAATCAGCAGGCGAAGTTCGCAGCCATCGGAGAAGACCTGACGCCGGGCGGTGGCACGGCGATGTACGACGGCATCGTGCTCGGGCTTGCGATGCTCGATGAGCAGCGGACCCTGAACCCGGACGTGAAGCCGATCCTCGTGGTCTTGAGCGACGGCGAGACGACCGACGGGTTGCAGTTCGAGGACGTCGACGACGTGATCGAGGGGCTCCGGATCCCGATCTACACCGTGGGCTTCGAGGCTGACCTGGAGGAGCTCGCACGGGTGTCGTCGCTGGTCGAGGCGGCGAGTATCGATGCGAGCGAAGAGGACGTCGAGTTCAAGATCGCTGCGCTGTTCAACGCCGGCGGCTGATTCGATGACCGCATGAAGCCGCTCGCGATCTGGATGGCTGTCGTCGCCGTCATGTTCGGCGGCCTCGCGCTGGTCACGTCGCTGACGCGCGACACCGAGCAGGTCTACGTGGTGGTCGATTCGTCGTTCTGGATGGAACGGGTCGCGTCCGACGTTCCCCGCGAACTCGATCGAATCGACGACGCCGACCACAGCGAGTTCGCGCTTGCCACCGCACGCGATCGAAGCACCACGCTCATCCACAGCTGGCAGGACCAACTCACGCTCGCGCGGTTCGAGGCGTTCGGGCCGTGCTCGTTCGACGGGATCGACCAGTTCCCCGAAGCCGACGATGCCGACGAGCGAATTCTCGTCACGTCGTCGGCCACCGAGTGCGACACCGCTGCGCTCGCCGACTGGACCGTCATCGAGCTCACCCCCTGACAAGCCCGAAAAATGCGCCGAGACGTGCGCTGCGTGCACATTTCAGCGCACATTTCGGAGGTGTGATCGCAGGTGGGGTCGGAGCCCGATCGCGACGCCTACGATCCACGACGTGAGCTTGCCGGTACCGATCGTTCAACTCGACCACGACCTCCCACTGCCCGAGTACGCCCACGAGGGCGACGCCGGCCTCGACCTGTATGCCCGTGAGTCGGCAACGCTCGTCGCCGGCGGCGGCCGAGCCCTGGTGCCGACCGGCATCGCCATTGCCATCCCGATGGGACACGGCGGGTTCGTCCTCCCCCGCAGCGGCATGGCCGTCAAGCACGGGATCAGCGTGGTGAACGGTCCTGGCCTGATCGACGCGGCATATCGCGGCGAGATCAAGGTCGTCCTGATCAACACCGACCCCGACACCGACTACGAGGTCCACCGAGGCGATCGGATCGCCCAACTCGTGGTGCAGCGCGTCGAGTCGGTGGCCTGGCAGGTGGTCGACTCACTCGACGGGGTCGATCGGGGTGGCGGCTTCGGCCATTCCGGCCGCTGAATGAGAAGCGGGGTCTGACCCCGCATCTCATTCAGCCCCAGGCGAAGACGGGTTGTTCGAAGTCGGTGACTCGTTCGTTGATCCGTCCGTCGAGGGCGACCCAGCGGAACTGCACCAGCAGTGCTCCAGTCGGAGCGTGGATCAGGTCGCCTCCCAGTGGGACCTGGACGACCGGCCGATCACTCTCGGGAATCGTCACGAAACGAGGCGAGTCGTCACGGCTGAGTTCGTGCAGGCCGATCCGATATGCCGCGAGAACTTCGCCCGGATCGGGCACCAACTCGATCGATGGCCCGCCCCACACCACCACCGGTGTGATCACGTAGCCGGACCGCGTGGCGTAGTCGTCGAGCAGACCCAGCACCGAGGTCTCGTCGAGTCGCACGCCGACCTCCTCGTCGGTCTCGCGCAGGGCGGCCTCGATCGGCCCCTCGCCGGGATCGAGTCGTCCACCGGGCAGTGCCCACTGTGACGCGTGCCGGTTGAGGCCGGCGCTGCGACGGCACAGCACGAACGAAGCGCCGCCCGCTACGCCGGCCATGCGACCATCGAGGCCCGACGTGTCGGAGGGCACCACCGACATCTCCTCCGGGGATGCCCCGTGGGGGTCGTCGACGTCGGCGCCCAGCACCGAATCGACCAGGAGGATTGCCACCGCAGCATGACGCCGACCGCCGAGGGGGAGCTCGCGGCGATCGTGACGCGCCAGGTTCGTTCTGATCCGCTCGCGAAGTTCCTCGTCGAAGTCGATCACGGTTCGGTCGTTTCGGTCGTGGCGGTGTGCGGCCGGTGTTCGGCGGCATGTTCGGGTTCGTGCAGATGGCGGTGGCCGACATCGTCGTGGTGGTGGTCGTCGCCGTGACCGTGACCGTGGTCGTCGACGAGCATCGCCTCCGCGCCGACCTTGAGCAGACGACCACCGAAGGCCATCGCCAGGTACTCGGGCCGGAGCACCTCGGGTGCCGCCCCATCGGCGATGACGCAACCGGCCAGCAGCATCACCCGGTCGGCGCGTTTGGCCTCCTCGAGGTGGTGCGTCGAGAAGACGACGGCGGCACCACGTGCGACCTCCTCGTCGATGATCCGCAGGATCGTCTCCTGGCTGGGGAGATCGAGGCCGGTGATCGGTTCGTCGAGCAGCAGCAGACCCGGCGCGCCGATCAGCGCCTGCGCGACCAGCACCCGTTGTCGCTGGCCTCCCGACAATTCGCCGAACGAACGGCCCATGAGGTCGACGACCTCCAGGCGCTCGGCGACGTGACGGATCTCCTCACGATCCCCTCGGGTGATCCGACCGAGCAGTCCGCGCCGGCGGTAGCACCCCATCCGTGAGCACCTCCTCGACCGGCAGCGGGCATCCAGTCGTGGTGGCCGTGCTGTTGTGCGACGAACGCCGCTTCCAATCCCTCGGCGCGTTCGACCGTTCCCGTCGTCGGTGACGAGAGTCCGGCGAGCAGGAGCAGCAGTGTGCTCTTTCCGCTGCCGTTGGCGCCGACGAGCGCCACCGACCGGCCGGCTTCGAATGACGTGGTCGTTCGATCGAGCGCAATGACATCCGCGTAGCGGACCGAGACGTCGTCGAGTCGCGGCAACGATGGATGTCCACGGTCGCCACGTTAGCGCGTTGGAGATGAGAATAGTTCTCACTATCATAGCGGCCATGCCGTCACGCACGGGCCATGCGCGCTCACTGGCTGCGCTCGCACTGGTCGCTGCGGCGTGTGCGGATCCGACGACCTCGCGAGCACCGAGTCCATCGAGCGCGGGCGCCGACCGTGGTCGCCACCACCACGATCTGGGCCGACGTCGTCCGCAACGTGGCCTGCGACGGGCTCGCCGATGTCCAGACCATCGTTCCGGCCGGCGGCGACCCGCACTCCTTCGAACCGTCGCTCAGGGACCGCGAGACGATGAGCAACGCTGCCCTCATCGTCGCCAACGGGCTCGGGCTCGAGGAGTCGATGGCCGACATCGTCGGCGCCGTGGAGTCCGAGGGCGTGCCCGTCGTGCGTGTCGGCGAATCCGTCGACACGATTCCTGCCGGCGCCGGCGAACACACCGACGAGTCGGGCGATGACGGGCACGGGGCCGACGACCCGCACATCTGGTTCGACCCGACCAGAGTCGGCGGCGACGCTTCCGGCCATCGCCGACGCGCTCGCCGCAGCGGGACTCGACCCGCGCCGCGTCTCGACGCCTGTGTCTCCGCATATCACCGTGCACTGGCGAACAGTGGCATCGATCGCACGGCACTCGATGCCTGTGTCGATGCGTACAGCGACTCACTCGCCACGCTCGACACCGACATCGCAGCAGCCGTCGCACGATCCCGGTCGAGCAGCGACTGCTCGTCACCAACCACGACTCACTGAGCTACTTCGCCGACCGGTACGGCTTCGAGATCCTCGGCAGCGTCATTCCGTCGCCGAGTTCGCTGAGTGCCACGAACCCGGCCGAACTCGAGGCGCTCGCCGGCGTCATCGAACAGACCGGCGTGCCGGCGATCTTCGCCGAGACACAGCACTCGTCCGACCGACACGCAGGCCCTGGCCGATCGTGTCGGTGACGTCGACGGTCGTCACCCTCCAGACCGACACCCTCGGTGAGCCCGGCAGCGACACCGCCACCTACGTCACCTGGCTCACCACGACCGCGCAGACGATCGTGGACGCCCTGCTCGGACACCGATGGACACCTGATGGAGTTCCTGACGATCCGTGGGGGTGGTGGATCGCGCCGTTCGCCGACAACCAGTTCATGCGCGACGCGCTCGCTCGCCGGCATCCTCACCGTCATCACCACGTCGCTGGTGGGCACCTGGGTGGTGCTGCGGGGGATGAGCTTCCTCGGCGATGCACTGGCCCACGGCGTGCTGCCGGGCATCGCGTCGCGTTCATCATCGGTGTCAACACCTCGATCGGGGCGTTCGTCGCCGCCGGGGCGATGGTGCTCGGCATCAGCGTGATCCGTCGCCATTCACCACTGCCCGACGACACGTCGATCGGCGTGCTCTTCGTCGGATTCCTCGCACTCGCCGTGGTGATCATGTCGACACAGCAGGCGTCGTACGTCGGCGACCTCAACCGGTTCCTGTTCGGGTCGATCACCGGCGTCGACGATGCGCGACCTCGTCCGTCAGGCGATCGCCGCGCTCGATCGCGCTCGTCGGCGTCGTCGTGCTCTACCGAGCCTTCCTGGTGATGACCTTCGACGCCTCGCTCGCCCGCATGCTCGGCCTGCGCCCGGGATTCGCCCAGTGGGCGCTGCTCGTGCTGCTCGCGGTGTCGATCGTGTCGTCGTTCGAGTCGGTCGGCAACCTGTTGGTGTTCGCGTTCCTCGATCGCGCCGCCGGCGGCGGCCACGCTCATCGCCCGACGCGTTCCCGTCATCATGATCGTCTCGGTCCTGCTCGGGAGCTTCGCGACCGTGGTCGGCATCCTGATCAGCTACCACTTCGACAGCGCGACGAGCGCAACCATGGCGTTGTGCTCGGTCGTGCTGTTCTTCGTCGTCCTCGCCGTGTCGGCCGTGTCACGGAACCTGCCGCGAACGCGACGGAGTCGCTTCAGGAGCGGCAGTCGGCGCAACGGCCATAGAGGTCGATCGTGTGGTGCGCTGGGGTGAACCCCTCGGCGCTCGACACCGTGGCGAACGCCTCGTCGAGGCGCCGTTCGAGTTCCGGCGTCAGGGTCACGTCACGAACCGACCCGCACAGTTCGCAGATCAGGTGATGATGATGCTCGGTCAGGTGCTCCGCCAGCTCGTACCGGGCGTGATCGGAGCTGTGGACCAAGCGGCGCACCACGCCGACCTCTTCGAGCACCGCCAGGTTGCGGTACGCCGAACTCTGAGCGAGGGTCGGGGCCAGCTCGATCAACTCCGGCAACGTGACCGGCCCATCGGTGCTCGCCAACGCGTCGACGACGGCGCGTCGGCCGGTCGTGTAGCGCTGGTCGTTCTGGTCGAGACGATCACGCACCGTGCGGTGGATCTCGGCATGCGCCGGCGACATCGATCGCCCGCTCAGCCGCGGTACCCGCTGGTGATCGGCAACCGGCGGTCCTTGCCGAAGGCCTTGCGGCTGACCCGTACGCCCGGGGGCGATTGGCGTCGCTTGTACTCGGCCACGTCGACGAGCCGGGTGATCCGACGAACCATCGCTTCGTCGTGGCCGAGCTCGATGATCTCCGCAGCGGTGCGGTCGTCCTCCACGTAGAGCCGCAGGATCGGGTCGAGCACCTCGTAGGGCGGGAGGCTCTGGTCGTCGCGCTGGTCGGGTCGCAGCTCGGCCGACGGCGGCTTGGTGATCACGGCCTCGGGCACGATCTCACGGCCGGCCGTGCGGTTGACGTACCGACACAGGTCGTACACCCGCGTCTTCAGCACGTCCTTGATCACGCCGTAACCGCCGACAGAATCGCCGTAGATGGTGAAGTAGCCGACGGCCACCTCACTCTTGTTCCCGGTGGTGAGCGCCATCCAGCCGAACTCGTTGGACAGTGCCATCAACAGCAACCCGCGACAGCGGCTCTGGATGTTCTCGTAGGTCAGGCCCGGCTCGCGGCCCTCGAACGACGGCGCCAGCATGTCGAGGTACGCCTGGAACGCCGGCTCGATCGAGATCGTCCGGAAGTCGATCCCGAGATTGTCGGCGAGGAGCTGGGCGTCGCTCTTGGAGTGGTCGCTGGAGTAGCGCGACGGCATCGAGACCCCGTGCACGTGGTCGGCGCCCAGCGCATCGACGGCGACGCACGCCACGATGGTCGAATCGATCCCGCCCGACAGCGCGATGACCACGTCGTCGAAGCCGTTCTTGGCGCAGTAGTCGCGAGTCCCGAGCACGAGCGCGTCGTAGAGCTCCCGGTCGGGATCGAGGAGTTCGGCCATGACGCCGACGGTGGGCCCCGCATGTGCAACCGGCGAGTCGGACACCTCGACGGTCGGGAGCAGCGACTCGGTGATGCGCCCCCGGGGGTCGAGCAGCCGTTTGCGATACACCGGCGGCACGGGCACGTCGACGATCAGCAACGCCTCGTGGAACTGTGGTGCCCGGGCGAGCAGATTTCCCTCGTGGTCGAACACGACAGACGCCCCGTCGAACACCAACTCGTCCTGGCCGCCGACCTGGTTGACGTAGACGATTGCCGTGTGGGAATCGGACGCCCGCGTGGCCAGCATGCGTTCACGCTCGGCCGACTTTCCGGCATGGAAGGGCGAGCCGTTGATGTTGATGCTCAACTCGGCACCGGCCGCGGCCTGCTCGGCGACGGGACCGAACGGGCTCCAGATGTCCTCGCAGATCGAGATGCCGACCTTCACGCCGCCGATCACGTAGAGCTCGAGCGGGTCGGACATGTGGCCGGGTGTGAAGTACCTCGCCTCGTCGAAGACGGTCGCGTTCGGGAGCAGGCGCTTGTGGTAGCGGCCGATGATCTCGCCGTTCGCGCACAACGCCGCGGCGTTGTAGAGGTCACGACCCTGATCGACGAATCCGACCACGGCTGCGCAACGGCCGGTGCGTGCGGCCAGCTTCGACAGCACGGCGAGATTGTCGGCGACGAAGCCCGGCTTGAGGACGAGGTCCTCGGGCGGGTAGCCGGTGGTGGAGAGTTCGGGGAAGGCCACGATGTCACAGCCGGCGGCCTCGGCGCGGTCGTAGGCATCGATCAACTTCGCCAGGTTCCCGTCGAGGTCGCCCACGGTCGGGTTGAGCTGGGCGAGCGCCACTCGCAACACCGTCACGGTGCTGCAGGCTAGCTCCGCCCCCGCTGCCGACGTCGATGCAGCACAGCGGCCGTGATCTGGCACGATGGCCTCGTGCGTTGGATGTGGGTGGCGATCGTGGGAGCCGTGCTCGCTGCGTCGTGCTCGCCCGGCGAGGGAGCCGAGTCGATCCCACTGCCGACGTCACCGAACACGACCACGACAACGAGCACCACGACCACCACGACGACCACCACGCTGGTGCCGCCGCGTTACGAAGCGACGATCCGTCGAACCACCGACGGTGTCCCCCACATCTCCGGCGCCACGATCGACGACGTCGCATACGGACAGGGCTGGGTCAACGGTGAAGACCACGGCTGCACGTTGAGCGACCAGGTGATCAAGGTGTTGGGCCGGCGCGCTGCGACGCTCGGCCCGGGCGCCGAGGGCGAGAACGTCGAGAGCGACTTCGCGTGGCGCGCCATCGACATCGCGACGATTGCCGCGGCCGACTTCGAGAACGTCGCCTCCGACGAGGTCGTCGCCCAATTCGAGGCGTACACGGCCGGATGGAACGACCAACTCGCCGACGTCGGCGGCGAACGCGACAACGGCTGGTGTGCGGGCGCCGACTGGGTACGGCCACTGGAGCCGGTCGAGGTCTACACCTACGCGCGGTCCGTGGCGCTGCTGGCGAGCAGCGCAAGGCTCGTCGACTACATCGGATCCGCGCAGCCCCCCGTCGACGAACCGGTGGGTCTGCGTCGAGCCACCGCATCCGCGATCGACCTGTCGAGATTCGAGCAGGCGGTCGATGGTCTCGGTCTGAACGATCCCGGCAGCCTCGGGAGCAACGGCTGGGCGATCGGACGCGACCGTGTCGAGGGTGCACAGGGTGGGCTGTTGCTCGCCAACCCGCATTTCCCGTGGGAGGGCGAACTGCGCTTCGCCGAGGTGCAACTCACCGTGCCCGGCCAGTTCGACATCTACGGAGCGAACCTGCTCGGGCTTCCCGGGATCGGCATCGGTTTCACCGACGGTGTCGCCTGGACCCACACGGTGTCGGCCGGCAAGCGGATGACCGGATACAACCTGACGCTCGACCCGACGTCACCGACCTCCTACCTCGTCGACGGCGAGCCGGTGCCGATGACGCCGACGCCGACCACGATCGACATCCTGCGAGCCGACGGCACCGTCGACACCGAGACGAGAACGCTGTGGCGCAGCGAGTACGGCCCCATCATCGACTTCCCCGGCGTGGGGTGGACCGACAGCAACGTCTTGACCTTCCGCGACGCCAACATCGACAACAACGAGTTCATCGAGCAGTACGCCCGGATGCCCAGCTGTCCAGAGCATCGACGATCTCGTCGCCGTCACCGCGCAGTACCAGGGGGTTCCGCTGTTCAACACGGTGGCGACCGATTCGAAGGGCAACGTCTGGTACGCGGACTCCGCTGCCACACCGAACCTGTCCGCCGAGGCCGAACAGCTCTACATCGCCAAGCTGTTCAGCGACGTCGTCACACAGATCGCCTACGAACAGGGTGCTCGTTCTCCTCGACGGATCCGACAGCCGCTTTCGGTGGGAGGTCCAACCCGGTGCTCGAGACCCGGGCCTCGTGCCGTTCACCGAACTGCCGCAGGTCGAGCGCAGCGACTACGTGTTCAACTCCAACGACAGCTTCTGGGTGCCGAGTGCCGAGTTCACACTGACCGGGCCGTACTCGATCATGAACGGCGAGCAGGGCACGGCCCTGACGATGCGGACCCGACAGAACGCGGCAGTGCTCGGCGACGCGAACTCGACGGGTGCTCGCCGGGCCGGACGGGCTGTTCGACGCCGAGGAAGTACGTACAGCCGCGTTCGACAACTCGGCACGCACCGCCACGCTCCTGCGACAGTCCGCTGTCGCCGCGTGCCAGGCGTCCCCGCTGGTCGAGCTACCCGACCTGCTCGCCGCCGATGGCACGGTGAGCCTTCCCGCCACCACGGTCGACCTGACGGCGGCCTGCGGTGTGCTCGCGGCGTGGGATGGCGTCTACGACCTCGATCGCTCGGGACCGATGATCTGGCGCGAGACGATGAGCCGCTTCGACGCCGCCGATTTCGAACGGGCGGGTCCACTGTTCGACGACGCGTTCGACCCGGCGAATCCCACGACCACCCCATCGGTTCCCGCCGCCGACCCGGCACCGATGCTCCAGGCGATGGCTCGGGCCGTGCAGACGATCACCGAGGCCGGCTTCGCGCTCGACACGACGTTGGGTGCAGCGCAGTTCACCGAGCGCTCCGAGACCCGCATCCCGATCCACGGTGGCGGCGACCGCGACGGCGTCACGAACGTGGTCACGTGGACCAATTCATCGACGTCGAGCGAACCGGCGCCGGAGCGGGGAGAACCGGTGGCCGCGGGGAGCTCGCTGCGTGGCGAGGGGTACCAGATCAACGCCGGAACCAGTTTCGTGATGACGGTCGACTACACCGGCGCCGAGCCGGCCGCCTGGGCGCTGCTCGTGTACGGCCAGACCGGCGACCGGACGTCGCCGTTGTTCGACGTGCAGACCGAAGCGTTCAGCAACAAGCTCTGGCGACAGGTCGCCTTCACCGACGCCCAGATCGAGGCCGACCCCGAACTCGACACCTACACCGTCATCGGTCGCTGAATCGCGATTGGGTCTGACCCCAATCGCGATTCGCTCAGAGCTCGACGATCTCCAGGCGGCCCGTGGGTGCGGCTGCGGCGGTCTCGGCGGTGCCCGACTCGGCCGTGCAGACGAGCAGGTGTCGACCATCGGGCCCGCCGACGGCGCACGCGAACGCGAGTTGCGACGTCGTGACGCGATCGGTGACGACGCCGCCCTCCTCCACGCGTACCACCTCGGCTCGCAAGTGCGTTCGCCACCCAGATACCACCCTCGCCGTCGGCGCAGGTTCCGTCCGGGGCGACGAACGATCCGTCGCTTCCCACGAGCGGTGCCCACGTCCGCCGATTCGACAGCGAGCCGTCGGCCGCCTTGTCGAAGGCCGTGAGTTCGAGTCCGAGCGTCTGGGCGACAACGAGCGTCGAGCCGCCGTCGACCGTGACGACGCCGTTCGGGAACGCCAGGTCGTCGGCGACGACGCTGACCGAACCATCCGGATCGATCCTGGCCAGCACTGCGGTGTACGAGCTGCGATCGGTGGCGATGGCCGTGAACAGCCCATCAGGACCGATCGCGGCGATGGTCGCGTCGAGATCGAAGCCGAAGTTGCCGACGTAGGCACGGCCGTCGGAGTCCACGAGCATGTCGTTGCAGTGGAAGGTCGCCACGTCGCTCAGGTCGGCGTGCACGGCGATACTGCCGTCGTGCTCACGGCGCATCACCCTGCGCGCGAGCATCGCAACGAACAACAGACGGCCGTCGGGCAGCCAACCGAGCCCGGAGGGCCGCTCGTCGCCGTCGAGCGCGAGCTCGGTGCGTACATCGCCATCGAGTCCGACACTGCAGATCTCGTGGGCGTAGAAGTCGCTGAACCAGAACCGCCCGTCGTGCCAGCGTGGCCCTTCACAGAACCATCGCCCCTCGACCAATGTCGTCGTGTGCATGCCGTCCCCTCTCCCTTGGCGCCAGTGTGGCAGTCGCCGACGTCCGCTGTCGACCGGGGTCAGTTCACACGCCGTTCACAATGAGGCAACGACTCGGCAACCAGACGCTGCGACGATTCCGCCTGCCATCGGGCGACACCGTAGGTTGATCGCCTGCACCCCTACTCATGTGGACGAATTGAGGACAACTGTGGTTTACAAGGCTGAATACATCTGGATCGACGGCACGATGCCGACGTCGAAGCTTCGTTCCAAGACGAAGATCATCGACGACGGCGCCGAACTACCCCTCTGGGGCTTCGACGGGTCGAGCACGAGCCAGGCAACGGGCGACAAGAGCGACTGCGTGCTCAAGCCGGTCGCCAGCTACCCGGACCCGATCCGCGGCGGCGACGACGTGCTCGTCATGTGCGAGGTGATGCTGGTCGACGGCAAGCCGCATCCGACCAACACCCGCCACCTCGCCGCCAAGACGGCCAAGAAGTACGCCAAGCACGAGCCCCTGTTCGGCATCGAGCAGGAGTTCACCCTCATGAAGAACGGCCGTCCGTACGGCTTCCCGCCGGCCGGCTATCCCGAGCCGCAGGGCGGTTACTACTGCGGCGTCGGCGAGGACGAGATCCACGGCCGCCCGCTCGTGGAGGATCACCTCGAGGCCTGTCTGGCCGCCGGCCTGTCGATCTCGGGCATCAACGCCGAGGTCATGCCCGGACAGTGGGAGTTCCAGGTCGGGCCGCTCGGCCTGCTCGAGGTTTCCGACCAGTTGTGGGTCGCTCGCTGGTTGCTCTACCGGATCGGTGAGGACTACGGCATCGCCGCAACGCTCGACGCCAAACCGGCCAAGGGTGACTGGAATGGCGCCGGCGCGCACACCAACTTCTCCACCAAGGAGATGCGTGCCGACGGTGGCTACAAGTACATCGAAGCCGGCTGCAAGGCGCTCGGCACGAAGGCCGAGTTGCACATCGCCAACTACGGCACGGGCATCGAGGACCGGTTGACCGGCGCCCACGAAACCCAGCGCCACGACCAGTTCAGCTACGGCGTGTCCGACCGCGGCGCTTCGATCCGCATCCCGTGGCAGGTGGCCATCGACAAGAAGGGCTACCTCGAAGACCGTCGCCCGAACGCCAACATCGACCCGTACATCGTCGCCCGCCTGATGGTGGAAACGATCTGCGGCGCCATGAAGTGAGCCGCTGAGCCACCTCGCTCGGACGACACATCACACCGACCACTCCACCTCTCAGGGGACAGGGCGGGGGCCTCGGCTCCCGCCCTGTCGCTTTCCTGACCGATCCACGAGAGAATTGAGGAATGACCGAAATGCTGGACCAACAGCGTGACTACGTCCTTCGCAGCGTGGAGGAACGTGGCGTCCGACTCGTTCGGCTGTGGTTCACCGATGTGCTCGGCAATCTGAAGAGTCTGGCGATCTCGCCGGCCGAACTCGAGAACGCTCTCGAAGACGGCATGACCTTCGACGGGTCATCGATCGACGGGTTCTCGCGCGTGCAGGAGGCCGACGTGTTGGCGATGCCTGATCCCGACACGTTCGAACTGCTGCCGTGGGGCGACCCCAAAGTGCCAGAAGCACGCATCTTCTGCGACATCCACAATCTCGACGGAACGCCGTTCGAGGGTGATCCGCGCCAGGTGCTGCGCCGCCACGTGAAGGCAGCCCACGATGCCGGCCTCACCTTCTACGTGGCCCCCGACGTGGAGTTCTTCTACTTCGAGCCGCTCGTCGCCGGCCAGCCTCCCGTCCCGATCGATCAGGGTGGCTACTTCGACCTGACCACCAGCGACGTCACAGGGGAGCTGCGCAAGCAGACCATCCGTACGCTCGAAGCGCTGGGCATCCCCGTCGAGTACAGCTTCCACGAGGACGCTCCCGGCCAGCAGGAAATCGACCTGCGGCACACCGACGCCCTCACGATGGCCGACAGCATGATGACCTTCCGACTCGCGGTACGCGAGGTCGCGTCGCATCACGGCGTCCACGCCACGTTCATGCCCAAGCCCCTCGAAGGCGTGCAGGGCTCGGGCATGCACGTCCACCTCTCGTTGTTCCGCGGCGACGACAACGCGTTCTACGACTCCGACGACGCCTACCACCTGTCGGCAACGGCCAAGTCATTCATGGCCGGCATGCTCCATCACGCTGCCGAGATCACGGCGGTCACCAACCAGACCGTCAACAGCTACAAGCGACTCGTGCCGGGTTTCGAAGCGCCCGTGCACATCAGCTGGGCCCGCAACAACCGCAGCGGCCTCATCCGTGTGCCGATCCCCAAGCGCGGCAACCCGGTCGCCACCCGAATCGAGTACCGCTCGGCCGACCCGGCATGCAATCCGTACCTTGCGTTCAGCCTGATGCTCGCGGCCGGCATGCGCGGCGTGAGCGAGGGTTACGAGTTGCCCGACGAGGCCGACGCAAACCTCTTCGAGATCGGCGACGACGTCCTCACCAAGCTCGGCATCCAGCAGCTCCCGCAGTCGCTCAACGACGCCCTCCAGGTGATGGAGCAGTCGTCACTCGTCCAAGAGGCGCTCGGCGAACACATCTTCGAGTGGTTCCTGCGCAACAAGCGCAGCGAATGGCGCGCCTACAAGACCCAGGTGACCCCGTTCGAACGCGACCGCTACCTCGGACAGCTCTGAGGACTCGATGGCCGCACGCGACTCGATGATCGCTGTCGTTCCCGACCCGGCATCACCCGAGCTGGCGCGCACCCTCGACCTCGCAGGGTACGCCTGGAAGGCCGTCTCGGCGGCCGAGCCCGCCGCCGACCACGAGCCGCCGGGCGGATGGGCGGGTGCGATCGTCGACATCACGACCGACCCCGACGGCGGATGGGCATTCCTACGGAGCATCCGCAAGCAGGGCGACCGGGCGATCCCGGTGATGCTCCTCGTGAGTGGCGGGCAGCTCTCCGACCTCGAGCACCGCGACGAACTGTTCGATGACTTCTGTCTCGCTCCGTTCCATCCCTCCGAACTCGAAGCGCGCCTGCGCCACCTGCTCGCCGCCGACATCGACCTGCACCGCGCCGACCTCGTGGAATACGGCGAACTCACGCTCAACCTCGAGACGTACCAGGCATCGATCGCGGGCCGCCCGCTCGACATGACCTACATGGAGTACGAACTCCTCAAGTTCCTCGCCCAGAACCCCGGCAAGGTGTTCACCCGCGAGATGCTCCTGAGTCGTGTCTGGGGCTACGAGTACTACGGCGGCGCCCGCACAGTCGACGTCCATGTCCGCCGCCTGCGAGCCAAGCTCGGCGAGGAGTACGCCAACCTCATCCAGACGGTGCGCTCGGTCGGTTACCGATTCGGTCAGTCCCGCTGGGACAGCTGACGTCCACGAGGTCTCCCAGACACATCGTGTACGTCAGCGGCCGAGGAAAGCGCTGACGGTGTCGGTGACGACGAACGCGAAGACCTCGGCGCCATCGGTGCTCGGGTGCACGCCGTCGTACGACAACACGCCGTCGCCGGTGGCGAACTCCGTCCACGGCGCCACCACGCTGTTGCCGCGCCGGGCCACACGATCGCGAATGATCATGTTGACGATGTCCTGCTGTTCGGCCTGATCGCGGTAGTACGCGTCGACCCAGACCAATGCCGACTCGTCGGGCACTGCATCGAGCACCTCGTTGACGGCAGCGGCGATCTCGTCGGAGCTCGAGTACTGGCCGATGTCGTTCGTGCCGAGTGCCACGACCCACAATTCATCCGAATGATCGTCAGCGCTGCTGGCGACGAACTCGGCCACCGACGATCCGCTCGGATTGTCGCCCGACGACACGGCCATCCGTTTGCCGTTCTGGGCCTCGATGTTCGAATCGAGGCCCAGCAGCTCGAAGCGTTCCTCGAGCGCCGGTGTCGAACCCTTCGTGATCGAATCTCCGATCATCACGACCGAGTCGACGGCGCTTGCCTGCGCCGCCACGGAACCCTCGGCACCGAGTTGGCCGGGGTCACCCTCGACGCCCAGCCCCGCACCGAGGTCGACGGTGCCCGACGTGTTCGAATCTGCACCGGGCATCGGCAGCGCACAACCGGCGAGCAGCGCGACACCGCTGAATACCAGCACGCCACGGCGCACCACGGTCATCGAGGCCCTGCTCACGCCGCCAGTCTGGTCAGTTCACAGCGACACACGACGTCACCTCGACCGAGGGTCGCCGTGTCAGGTGTCACTCAGTCGACGCTCGAAGCATCGCCGGGACATGCGATCACCCGCGCTGCATCGCCGTCGCGAGGCGTTGGTGGGTGGCGAGCATCTCGGGCACACGCGTCGAGACCAACGCGCCGTCGCTGACCACCGCTCGGCCGTGCACCACCGTATGGCGCGCCGCGACGGGCCCACAGCGCAGCCACGCCTCGACCGGGTCGGCGAGCGCACCGGCGAACGAAGGTCCGGTGAGCGGCCAGACGGCGATGTCGCCCACCGCGCCAACCGTGAGCGTGCCGATCTCGCCGAGTCGACCGAGGCAGCCGGCACCGCCGATGGTCGCCATCTCCAACGCCATGCGGGCCGTGCCGGCGGCGGCCCCGTCACGCAGCTTGGCGAGCAGCATCGCCTGGCGGGCCTCGAGCCAGAGCGATGCCGCATCGGCCGACGACGAGCCGTCGACACCCAACCCGACGTGTACACCCGCCGTCCGCAACGCGACGACGGGCGCGATCCCCGACGACAGGATCATGTTGCTCGACGGGCAGTGAGCGGCGCCGACGCCGGCCGCGCCGAGGCGCCGAATCTCGTCATCGTTCGGCATCACACAGTGCGCCACCCACGTGCGGTCGGTGCACCAGCCGGTGCGTTCGAGGTACTCCATCGGACGACATCCGAACGTGGCCAGGCTGAACTCGTCGTCCTCGGCATTCTCGGCGAAGTGCGTGTGGAGTCGCACGTCGAGCCGTTCTGCGAGTTCGGCGGTCCGGATCATCAACGCTTCGGTCACGCTGAATGGCGAACACGGAGCCAACGCCACCCGGGTCATTGCGCCGTGCGACCGATCGTGGTGCCGTTCCACCGCGGCGGCACATGCCGCGAGGATCTCGTCGTCGTCGCTGACCACGTTGTCGGGCGGCAGCCCGCCATCCTTCACCGACAACGACATCGATCCACGGGTCGGATGGAAACGCATGCCGAGGTCACGCGCTGCGTCGATCTCGGCGCCGAGCAGGTCACCGGCTCCCTTCGGATGGAGGTAGAGATGATCAGACGACGTGGTGCAGCCGGCGAGCGCCAACTCGGCGAGACCCACCCACGCCGACACGTACGCGGCCTCGGTGTCGAGCGTGCTCCACAGCGGGTACAGCGACTGCAGCCATCCGAAGAGCGGCTTGTCGGTCATCGGGGGAAAGGCCCGAGTGAGGTTCTGATACAGGTGGTGGTGCGCATTGACGAGGCCCGGAGTGACGAGACAGTCGGTGGCATCGAGCACCGTGGCAGCGCGTGGGTGGTTCACCCGTGCCGACACCGCTCACGAGCCCGTCGGTGACGGCCACCCACCCGCCGTCGAGTTCGCGCCGGTCGGCATCGACCGTAGCGACGCAGCGAGCGTTGACGACGACGACATCCGCGATGCTCGACAATGCGTTCATGGCGCAGTCTCGCCGAGGCTGGCGAGGATCGATGCGATGTCGTCGGTCGTGGTCCGGGGATTGACGATGCAGATGCGAAGAACGACCTCACCCTGCCAGGTGGTGGGCACTACGAATGCCCGACCTGCAGCGAGTTCGGCATCGCTCCATGCCTGGTAGTCGTCGGAAGTCCAGCCGATGCGCCGGAACACCACGATCGACAACTCGGGCTCCATCAGCAACTCGGTCACCGGACACTGCTCGATCAGGCGTGCAGATTCCTCCGCGGTCCGCAGCGTGATCTCGACGGCCTCGGTGTAGGCGTCGGTGCCGTGCGTGGCGAGGCTGAACCACAGTGGTAAGCCCCGGGCGCGTCGCGACAGGTGGTGTGCGTAGTCGCTGGCATTCCACGGCTCATCGCTCGTGTCGTGGAGCACGTCGAGGTACTCCGCATGCTGCGTGTGGGCTCCACGAGCCACACTCGGGTCCCGATAGATCAGCGCACAGGAGTCGAACGGGGCGAACAACCACTTGTGAGGATCGACGATGAAGCTGTCGGCGCGTTCGATGCCGGCGAATCGGTGACGAACGCTCGGCGCCGCGAGCGCAGCACCGCCGTATGCGCCATCGACGTGCAACCAGATCTGCAGCTCCTCGGCTGCATCCGCGGCAGCAGCGAGGTCGTCGACGACGCCGACGTTCGTGGTCCCCGAGGTCACGACGATGGCGAACAGTCGATCGCGGTCTGCGTCGTCGAGCGAGTCGAGCGTCGAGCGCAGGGCCTCGCCGCGCATCTCACCACGAGCACCGGCCGGCACGAGCACGACGTCCGCGTCCATGACACGTGCAGCCTGCGCGATCGACGAGTGGGCACCCGTCCGAGGCGACCATCAGACCACGGGTGTGGTCGTGGGAGCCACCGGCTCGGTGCCGCCAGCGCCAACGTGCTGCAACCAACGCGCTCGAGGTTCCCAGCGGTGCCGCCACTGACGAACACGCCGCCGGCCGAGGCCGGGAGCCCTGCGAGATCGGCGATCCACCGCAGCGCCTCGTTCTCGGCATAGATCGCTCCGGCGCCCTCCATCCACGAGCCGGCGTAGATGTTCGAGGCGCCGACGACGAGGTCGAAGAGGATCGAGGCCTCGGTCGGGGCGTTCGGAACGAACGACAGGAACAGCGGATGGTCGACGGAGATGCACGCCGGCGCGAGCACCTCCTCGAACACGCGAAGCGCTTCGAGTCCACCGAGACCAGACGGTGTGATGGTGACACCTGCCGCCATCCGGAGATCCTCGGGCGTCATGGAATGATCGAGCGGCGGCGGATCCATTCGCATCCGGTCGACGGCGTATCGAACGATCGCCTCGCCAAGCACCTCGGTCGAGCGGTCGTGCATGTGCATGGGCGCAAGTGTGCCAGCCGGACGAGGCCACGATCGCGGTCCATCCCGATCGGGTCTGATCCCGATCGAGAAGTCAGTCGGGGAGATCGAGGAGTTCGCTGCCCTCGTTGCGGGCGCGACCATCGCGGTACTCGACCTCGCCGATGATCGCGGATGCGATGGCGCCGCTCATGATCACCAGAACGGGGAACAGCAGCAGCACGATGACGAGGGCGATTGCGCCGGGCATGGCCTCAGGCTAGTGCCCGGCATTCGTGGTGGCGAAAGCAGGAGGTGATGTGGTCGTTGACCATGCCGGTGGCCTGCATGAAGGCGTAGCAGATCGTCGGCCCGACGAATCCGAAGCCGAGTCGCTTGAGGTCCTTGCTCATCGCCTGCGAGCGGGCGGTCTCGGCCGGGACGACATCCATCGTCGGCCAGGCGTTCTGGATGACGGCACCATCGACGAATCCCCACAGGTACGAGACCGGATCATCGAGTTCGAGCCAGGCCCTGGCGTTGCGGATCGATGCATCGACCTTCGCCCGGTTGCGGACGATCCCCTCATCGTTCAGCAGCCGTTCGACGTCGTGCTCACCGAACGCAGCCACGACCTCGGGATCGAACCCTCGGTATGCAGCGCGGTAGGTGTCGAGCTTGCGAAGAATGGTCGACCACGACAGACCTGCCTGGGCGCCTTCCAGGATGAGGAACTCGAACAACACGAGCGGGTCACGCTCGGGCACTCCCCACACGTTGTCGTGGTACGCGATGTACGCGTCACCGATGTTGGACCCACCACCGAGCGCCCACGAACAACGGCCGACCACCTCGGAGTTCACCCCTGTGGGACGTACGCCCAGGCCTCGACCTCGACGAGGAAACCCGCCGGGAGACCGGCGACCGCCACCGTCGATCGGGCAGGCCGGTGGTTGCCGAGCGCTGCGGCATAGGCCTCGTTGAACGCGGTGAAGTTCTCCATGTCGGTGAGGAAACAGGTGGTCTTGACCACGTCGCTCAGCGACGCACCGACCGTTGCGAGCTGCGCGGCCACGTTCTTCATGGTCTGGGTGGTCTCGGCACTGACCCCGCCCCCGACGACCTTGCCGTCGGCCATGCCACCCTGGCCCGACACGATGACGAAGTCGCCGGCGCGAACGACCGGGCTGTAGGGACCGAGAGGCTTGCTCATGTCGTCACGCTAGCCCGGGGCCCGAAGCCGCCGAGCACCCTCGCCTGCTGCGGTGATCCGGCCGAACCACAGCGGTATCGTCGAGCGCGCCGACCTCCCACACGAGAGCCACCTCATGACATCTGTACCCACCATCCCCCAGCTCACCGATCGGCTCTCCCGGCGGGGTTTCCTCCTCGGCGTGGCGGCCACGGGCGTCCTCGCAGCATGCGGATCCGACGACGCATCGTCGTCGGCGCAGGGGTCCGAGGTACCGGACGTGTCCGATCAGATCGAGGACGCCACGTACACCATCGCGCAGCGCTTCCCGTCGAACGTGCAGGAGCCCGGAACACTTCGCCTGCCGATCAGCCTCGCATCGAGCAATGGCGCACTGATCCAGGATGGTCCGGCCACGTTGGGGGCACAGGTGACCGACATCGACGGCAAACCCCTCGGCGACCGCATCTCGGCGAATCGACGTGACGTGTCGCCGGGCCCGTACTACGACTTCCGCACCGACGTCGCCGAGGCCGGGGTCTACTACCTCGTCGTCGACGGCGGCCCGTCGCAGGGCGCCGCGTTCCAGGTGATGGAGCCCGGCACGGTCACCGTGCCGGGCCCCGGCCGGCAACTACCGCCGTTCGACACACCGACCCTTGCCGATGCACGCGGGGTCGACCCGGTGTGTACTCGCGAGCCGGAGCCCTGCCCGTTTCACGACCTCACGCTCACCGAGGCGCTCGCATCGGGCAAGGGCGTCGTGTACCTCGTCGGCACGCCGGCGTTCTGCCAGACCGGCTCGTGCGCGCCGGCCCTGGAGTCGATCATCGACATCCACGAGGACTTCGTCGACCAGTACGTCTTCGTCCACGCCGAGGTCTACACCGACAACACCGCGACAACACCGGCGCCCGCCGTCGACGCTGCGGGACTCACCTACGAGCCGGCGTTGTTCATCACCGACGCGACTGGCATCGTGGTCGAGCGCCTCGACGCGGTGTGGAACGAGGAGGAACTCCTCGAAGTGCTCAACAGCATCCCGCCGAGCTGACCGTGCAGAACCGCACTTGCAGAAGGGTCTGACCCCCCTGTTGCAAGGCCCCGTTGCTCGCTCGGTTCAGGAGAAGCTCTGGCCGCAACCGCAGGTGCGTGACGCGTTCGGGTTGGTGATGGCGAAACCCGACTGGTCGAGGCCGTCCTTGTAGTCGAGCGTGGCGCCTTCGAGCAGCTGCTTCGACGCCGGATCGACGACGACCTTGACGAATCCGTCGTCGCCGTAGGTGACCTGCGTGTCGTCGGCGGCGATGTCGCCATCGAAGAACATCTCGTAGGAGAAGCCGCTGCAGCCGCCGGGACGAACCGCGACGCGCAGTGCCAGGTCTTCGGCGCCCTCGTCGCTGAGCAGCTGGCGGACCTTGACGGTGGCGGAATCGGTGAGCGTGATCATGGAACCTCCTGGTGGCAGTTGCTTCAATTTAGCGGGACGCGACCGTGACCCGACACGGTGTACGGCTGGTGAGCGTGCAGAATTCGCTGACCTCGGCGTCGCCCATCTCGGCGACGAAGCCGGCCACGAGGCCCCGGTGCAGCCCGCACACGAGGTCGGGATGCTGTTCGGCGAGATCGGCGAACGGACAGTGGGCGAAGGCAATCACCGCAGCGTCGGCATCGTCGGGACTGTCGGTGACGAGCGGATCGAAGCCGAGCCGGTCGAGATCGGACACGAGCGCTTCGAGCGTGGAGGGTGCCTGCTGATACGGCTGCGCTCGGGTCGCCCCCTCCACGCGACCCACGGCTTCGGCGTCGTCGGCACTCGCCTGGAGCCGGGCCGCCATCGCCAGCACCATCCGGGCCAGCACGGGCATCGTGGGTGGTTCGAAGCCGAGCGATGGGGCGTGCTGCGCGATCGAGTAACGATGCTGCGGGCGGCCGACGTCGCCGCGTCCGCCGACTTCCACCTCGAGCAGGCCGGCCTCACGCATACGTTCGAGGTGCGGACGCACGGTGTTGGGATGCAGCCCGAGCGACTCGGAGATGTCGGCCGTCGCGAGCGGTCGCGGCGAGCGGGCGAGTTCGAGGTAGATCGCATACCTCGTGTTGTCGCCGAGCGCTTTGAGCAGGTCGAGCTGCGGCGTTCCCCCCAGTACGGCCGCTGAGTCAGCGGTGATCCGTTCGCGATCCACATCCGGAGATTACACGGACTTCGCCGGTAAAATGCCGCACATGACCGTCAGCCCGACTCGAGCAGCCCCTCGAGCACACGCTGCACCACCGACGGTCGACGACGTGATGGTCGTGCTCGGCACCGTCATCGATCCCGAACTCGGCGCCGACATCGTGTCACTCGGGATGGTGCCGTCGGTCGACGTCGCTCCCGACGGACTCGTCACCGTCGGCATCAAGCTCACGATCGGCGGATGTCCGCTGCGCGCCGAGATCAAGAAGGAAGTCGAGACCCGGGTGTCGGTGCACCCCGGAGTCTCCGCCGTGAAGATCTCGTGGGGCGAGATGAACTCCGAGGAACGCAGCCAAGTGATGACCAAGGCGCGTTGGAACGCCCGCCAGAACGCCCCCGACACCGAGGTGCCGTTGTCGTGCAAGGTGCTCGCCATCGCCAGCGGGAAGGGTGGCGTGGGCAAGAGTTCGGTCACCGTCAACCTCGCTGCCGCGCTGGCGTCGGCCGGTCACACCGTCGGGGTGCTCGACGCCGACATCTGGGGCTTCTCGGTTCCTCGACTGCTCGGCATCTCCGATCGGATGGAGGCATCCAAGGTCGACGGGTCCGACAAGCCGAAGATCATCCCCAACGAACGCGTCGTCGGCAACGGCCTGCTCAAGGTCGTCTCGACCGGCTTTCTCGTCGACGAGGACACCGCGCTGATGTGGCGGGGTCTGATGCTCACGAAGGCCGTCGAGCAGTTCCTCCGCGACGTGCAGTGGGGTCGCTCGACTACCTGCTCATCGACATGCCGCCCGGCACCGGCGACGTGCAGATGGGCTTGGCGCGAATGTTGCCGAGCACCGACCTGATCGTGGTCACCACACCGGCGCTGGCCGCGCAGAAGGTCGCCCAGCGCGCCGCCGACATGGCCCAGCGCAGTTTCTTGAAGGTCGTCGGCGTCATCGAGAACATGAGCGCGTTCACGTGCGATCACGGCGAGTCGTATGCACTGTTCGGCTCGGGTGGCGGGCAGGCCCTCGCCGAAACGATCGACGCGCCACTGCTCGGCCAGGTGCCGCTGGAGGCAACCGTCGCTGCCGGTGGCGACGCAGGCGAACCCGTCGCACTCGCCGGCACCGGAGCAGCGGCCGACGCGTTCCGGGCGATCGCCCAGCGGATCCTGACCGACATCGCGCCGCCGGCCGACCCCGGCGCAATCGACATGGCCGGCTGCTCGGCCCGCCTGTTCGACACCGTCAACGCCGCCTTCGCCGAACTCGACGCCAACGCCTGACGTCGCAGCAGGAGTCTGACCCCTGTCACGTCGACCGAACCATCGACATACTCGGTTCCGATGCCGGCATGACCATCCTCGAACCACTGGTCAACGGCGTCCTCGACCACCTCATCGGAGGTCCGCTGCACTGGCTGCCCGACGACGCGACGTTGTGTTCCACGACACGATCGCCGGGCGCACGTTCACCCACCGCTTCAACGAAGTCGAACGCGACCCTCGAGATTGTCACCGTCTCGGTCGACCTGGCCGGATACGCGTGGTTCGACGTCGTGCGCCTTGCGGACGGGACCGAGGTCGATCAGTTCTCCGTCGAGCATGGGCATCTGGCGTGGCGCGGGCCGGACGGCTGGCTGGAGGAGTTCCAGCCGGGCGACCTGCTCGCGGTGAACGCCGCGTTCGATCGGCCGACTGGGGACGAACCCGTCGAGGCGACGATCACGATCACCGTCGTCGCTGACGAGCCGGCGATGACCGATGACCTCGCCGCAGTTGTGCGTGCCGCCTACGACGACGAGCAGCACGAGCACGGCCTCCCGGTCAGCGCCCAAGACCTCATCGTGTGGCTGTGCCACCACCACCCCAGGTTCTTCACGACCCCACTCCCACCGCTGTCGGACTGGTTCGACGCAGCAGGGCTCGAACTGAACGGGAGCATGGTCGCCCACGACGTGTCCGTGTGGCGCCGCGATCTGCTGCGCCGACGTCATTACATGTTGATCGATCTCGTTTCCGAGCGGCAGTGGCGGGAGGTGCTCGGCCGCCTGTCGAGGTGCTCGCTGAGCCCGAGGCGTCGATCGAAGACGTACGCACCTCACTTGCCGAATGCGCGAAACCCGAGACGCTCGACGTGCTCGCCGACGTTCTGATCCCGGCCCACCTCGAGCCGGAGGACGAGTTCGCACTCGAGAAGGTGGAGTCACCGGGTCATGTGTTCGAACTCGTCAATCGGTCCACCGCCGTTGCTCGTCGATCGCGTGAGATCGCAACCGCGGAGTATCTGGCGTGTGTTCTGCACGAGCGGTGTGGTGAGCCGCTGATCGCAGCCGAGCACCTGGCTCGCGCCGTCGAGGCACAGCCCGGGCTCGGCACGCTCGTCGAGCGAATGGGCTGGTACTGCTTCGATCGCGGCGACGCCCGCGGTGCGATGCGATGGTGGCGCGAGCTCGAGGAAACCCCCGCGGCGGCGAGCACGATCGCACCGTTCCTCAACTCCACGAGTGGCCGCGTCAAGATCGGGCGCAACGATCCGTGCTGGTGTGGGTCGGGACGCAAGTTCAAGCAATGTCACCAGGACGTGACCGACAGGCCGGCGCTGCCGGACCGGGTCGCATGGCTGTGCCGCAAAGCGTCACTCTGGATCGAACACAGCGCGATCGAGTGGCATCACCTCATCACTGAACTCGCCATCGTGTGGGTGGCCGGGGACCCCGACGCCGACGCATCCGACGTGATGGACGACGACGAGACCGAGATGCAGAACAACATGGCCCGGGCGTTCGCCGACCCGATCCTGTTCGACGCGGCGCTCCACGAGGGCGGCCTGTTCGTCCATTTCCTGCGCGAACGTGGTGAGCTCCTGCCCGATGACGAGCGCCTCCTCGCTGCCGCGTGGTTGACGGTCGACCGCAGCGTGCATGAGGTCGTGTCCGTCGATCGCGGTGTGGGCATGACACTGCGTGATCTCGCCACGGCCGAGGTCATCGACGTTCGCGAGCGGACCATGTCACGCGACGCGAGATCGGAGAGCGCTACTGCGCACGGGTGGTGCCCGACGGCGTGTCGCACCAGATCATCGGCGGCGTCTTCCCCGTGCGCACGGGCCACGAGGAGCGAGTGCTCGAGTTGTGCGCCGAGGCCGACCCGCTGGAGCTGTGCGCGTGGGCTGGCGCGCTGCCCGGCCACCGCGGATCGTACATCGGCCGGGAATGCTCGACTCGATGCTCGACCGCGAAGCGATCGATGCTGCGCTCGACGAACTCGGCGACGCCGACGAGTCCGCTGTGCTGGCCCGTCTCAACACGGAGATCTCACGCCAGGCGCAGGCCGATTGGCTCGACGACAACATCCCGGCGCTGGGTGGCCTCACACCGCGTCAGGCGGCGGCCGATCCCACCCGTCGCGAGCAACTCGAACGGTTACTGTCCGAATTCGACCGCCACGACGAGCGCAGCCGCCAACTCGACCTCGACAGCGACGGCGTGGTCGGCGGGCCGATCACGTACGACACCGCCGCCCTGCGCCGCGAACTCGGGCTCCCCTGACGTACACGATTGGGGTCTGACACATCGCGACGTCAGGTGAGCGAGTCGTAGTCGGAGTCGCCGGGCATGGCGATGCCGACGATCCGGCCGGAGTCGTCACGACGGAGCTTGGGCAGCGTGCACGACGGACGCTCGACGGCTGCACCCGCGGCCAGTGCCGCAGCGGCCGTGGCATGCGGCATCAGGAAGCGCAGATTGGCCATCGTCGGCGGCATCATCGTCAACTCACCGTCGGCCTGCATTCGCAACGCGTCGGCGGGACGCACCCACAGACTGTGGACGGTCTCCTTGTCGTCGTGCAACGGCTCCTGATCGCTCGGCATCTCGCTCAGGAAGAACCGGGTGTCGAACCGGCGTTGCTCGCCAACCGGGGTGATCCAGTGATCGACGTAGTGCGTCGTCGACAAGTCGAGGACGAGATCATCTCGCCGACACAGCTCGACCAGCGACAGCGAGCTGTCGTGCACCTCGTGACGATCCTCGTTGCGCAAGCTCAGCGCACCGCCACCGCGTGGTTCGGCGAGCAACACGCCTGCCTCCTCGAAACACTCGCGGACCGCTGCCACCCAGTAGGCGAGACCACCGTGATCGATGCCGAGCTTGTCCGATGCCGTCGCATCGTCGAGGCCTTCGCAGAACGGTGCGATCTCGTCGGCACCGTCGACGCCATCCACCCGGCCACCGGGAAACACGTACATCCCAGCGCCGAAGGCTGCGTTCGTGGTCCGACGCAGCATGAACACCTCGATCCCCGGCTCACCGTCGGCGGCGTCTCGCACGAGCATCACGGTGGCGGCAGGTCGGATCGGGACGTCGGCGGGATCGATGAGATCGGTGGGTCGTGCGGTCATGGCGTCTCGAAGGTACCCAACCCGGGCGAATCGACGAGATTCGGAGGAATCCTGCCGAGACCGGCCGGAGTCAGGCGCTCGGGGTTCTACGGTGTGGGAATGCTCACGCCACCGACGACGGCTCCGAATCAGCCCGCAGATGTCCTCGAACACATCGGGCCGGGAACCCAGATCATCGTTCCCCTCGCGAACGGTGAACCGACCGCCGTGATCGACGCGATCGAAGCAGGCAGCCGCCGCCGGCGACCCACGGATCGACGAGGTCCGCGTGCATCAGATGCATGCCATCCACGACCGGCCGTACCTGCGTGGCGAGTACGGCACCCGCCTCAAACACATCTCGTACTTCCTGTCGCACATCACCCGACCACAGTTCACCGCCGGCCACATCGGACTCGTGCCCGCTCACTTCTCCGAGGTGTACGGCCTCATGCGGATGCGCACCGACGACCCGCTCGTGATCGCCGCTGCGTCACCGCTGGATCGCCACGGCTACTTCTCGCTCGGCGTCTCGGCCGACTACACGTCGAGCTTCATCGGGCGCGGCCGGATCTTCCTCGAGGTCACCGACGACATGCCCCGCACGTTCGGTCGCAACCAGATCCACGTCTCACAGGTCGTCGGATGGTGCCGCAGCGACCGCAAGCTCGTCGAGGTTCCTCCTGCGCCGTGCGGCGACACCGACCATCGGATCGCGGCGCTCATCGCCGAGCGCATCCCGAACGGTGCCACCATCCAGACCGGCATCGGATCGATCCCGAATGCGATCATGGCATCCCTGTCGGACCACAAGGATCTCGGCATCCACACCGAACTCGTGTCGGACGGCGTGGTCGACCTCATCGAATCGGGCGTGGTCAACGGGGTCAAGAAGCGCCTCAATCGCACCAAAGCGGTCGGCACGTTCGCACTCGGCACCGAACGTCTCCACGAATTCCTCCACGAGAACACCGCCATCGAGTTGCACGCCGTGCGCTACGTCAACGACCCACGGATCATCGCCAACGAGAACAACTTCGTGTCGATCAACGCGACGCTGACGGTCGACTTCATCGGGCAGTGCGCCTCCGAAACCATCGGCGGCCAGTACTACTCGTCGTCGGGCGGCCAGAACGACTTCGCCCGCGGCGCGATGTACTCCGATGGTGGACAGGGCTTCGTGGTCCTGCACTCGACCACATCTCACGGCACGTCGCGGATCGTGCCGCAGCTCGCGGCCGGCGACGTGGTCACGACACCGAAGAACACGATCGACAAGATCGTCACCGAATACGGCGTCGCCGAACTGCGCGGCAAATCGATCAAGGAACGCGCCGAGGCGTTGATCGCCATCGCTCATCCCGACCACCGCGCCGAACTGACAGCCGCCGCGAAAGCCCTCAACTACACCTGACCGGCGATCGGAACGCACGTGATGCCCACCTCGGATGTCGATCTCGCCACACTGCGCGACATCGAGCGTCGGGTCCTCTGGCTCGCCACGCGGATGATCGACCACGCCAATCGTCGCGGCGAGACCGACATCAAGGTCGGCGGACACCAGGCGTCGTGTGCATCGATGGCGTCGATCATGACGGCGCTCTGGTTCGGACACATCGGCGGCGACGACAAGGTCGCCGTGAAGCCCCATGCATCGCCGGTGTACCACGCCATCAAGTACCTCACCGGTGAGCTCGACCGGTCGTATCTCACGACCTTGCGCCAGCGCGGCGGCCTCCAGGCGTACCCGTCGCGAACGAAGGATCCCGACGTGGCCGACTTCTCGACCGGGTCGGTCGGCCTCGGTGCCGTCGCCCCGCTGTTCTCGGCGTTGACCCGCCGCTACACCGACTCGCACTTCGGGGCACAGCCCTCAGCACGATTCATCGCCCTCGTCGGCGACGCCGAACTCGACGAGGGGAACGTGTGGGAGGCCATCGCCGACCCTGCCACGCAGGAACTCGGCACGTTCACCATGGTCGTCGACCTGAACCGCCAGAGCCTCGATCGGGTGATTCCCGACATCGCGGCGATCCGATTGAAGCGATTCTTCGCCGACGCCGGTTGGCACGTCGCCGAGGCCAAGTACGGCGCCCGCCTCACCGCGGCATT
Organism: Ilumatobacteraceae bacterium; assembly: GCA_963716235.1. Lineage (GTDB taxonomy): Bacteria > Actinomycetota > Acidimicrobiia > Acidimicrobiales > Ilumatobacteraceae > Sva-07. The sequence continues at coordinate 123,135 of CAVQTE010000010.1, forward strand.
CGCCGAGCCGGGTGGAGATGCCCTCGCAGCCCACATCGACTCGCTCAGCAACGAGGCCTACCAGGAGTTGTTCGCCCTGTCGCCTCCCGAGCTGCGGCGCAAGTTCCTCGTCGGCGCCGACGCGGCCGTCGTGCGCATTGCCGACGGTCACGACGACGATGCGCTGGCGACGTTGGTCACCGACCTCGGTGGGCACGATCTCGGCCTGCTGATCAACACGTTCCGCGAGTGCGACGAGGCCACTGATCAGCCATCGGTGGTGTTCGCGTACACCATCAAGGGCCACGGCCTGCCGATGGCCGGCGACCCGATGAATCACGCGGCGCTGCTCAGCGTCGGAACAACTCGACGCGTTCAGAGCTCAGCTCGGCCTCGACGAGACCACCGAGTGGGACCGCTTCGATCCCCACTCGCCGGCCGGTCGACTGTGTCTGGCTGTCGGCAGCGCCATCAACAACACGCCGCCCGCTCCCCGACCGATCCTGGCGGTCCCGGCAGCGGCCCGCCCGGTCGTCACCAACGGCGCCGTGTCGACCCAGGAGGCCTTCGGCCGGGTGTTGGCGAGCCTCGCCGACGTGGCCGGTGTCGGTGAACGAATCGTCACCACGGCGCCCGACGTCTCGATCTCCACGAACCTCGGCGGCTGGATCAACAAGCGTGGTGTCTACGCCCATGCCGAGCGCGCCGATCACGGTGGCAGTGCCCGCCTGCTGCAGTGGGCGCCCGGGCCGACGGGCCAACACATCGAACTCGGCATCAGCGAGATGAACCTGTTCATGCTGCTCGGCCAGCTCGGGCTGAGCCACGAGCACCACGGCCAGGCACCTCCTCCCGATCGGTACCGTCTACGACCCGTTCGTGCTGCGTGGTCTCGATGCGTTCATCTACGGCGTCTACAACGACGCCAAGTTCGTCGTCGCCGGCACACCGGCAGGTGTGACGCTCGCACCCGAGGGCGGTGCCCATCAGTCGACGATCACGGCGTCGGTCGGCGCGGAGCTCCCGAACGTCACCTACTCCGAGCCCGCCTATGCCACCGAGGTCGACTGGCTGCTGTGCGACGCACTCGACCAGCTCTCCCGGCCCGGCGGCACCAGCGCCTATCTCCGCTTGTCGACACGACCGATCGACCAGGCGCCGTTCGCATCCGTCCTCGCGGCACTGGGCGAGGAACGACTGCACGAACATGTGTTGCTCGGCGGCTATCGGATCGTCGACGGCGCCGACGACGGGCGGCCGGCGGTGACGATCGTGACCACGGGCGTGATGGCGCCCGAGGCCATCGCCGCGGCGGCCGACCTCGACCACGAGGGCGTACAGGCGAGCGTGATCCACCTCACCAGCCCCGACCGGGTCTACCGCAGTTGGCGCAACGGCTTCACACGATCGACGGCGACTGCCCGTGAGGTCAGCTCACCGAGCCATCTCCATCGTCTGGTTCCGGTGCACGAACGCACGAGGCCCATCGTGAGCGTGCACGATGCCGCGAGTCACAGCCTCGCCTGGCTGGGTTCTGCGCTCGGCACGCAGCAGTACGCCCTCGGCGTCGATCGTTTCGGTGAATCGGGGACCATCGCCGATCTCCACGAGATCACCGGAATCTCGAAGGGCAGCATCGTCAACGCGGCCCTCGTCGCACTCAGCGGGTTCGACCTCTACTCAGACGAACTCGGCGGCTGAGCGGCTGTCCGGCCGAGTCATCACGTAGGCAATGGCACCGCCGACGACGACCGCCATCACGACGCCGACGATCTGCCAGTGCTCGTTCAGGAACGTGGTGGCCTGAGCCTGGCGTTCCAGCGCCCAGTCGGTGACCGGATCGCCTTCCTCCTTGATGTCGACCCAGTAGAAGTACCAGAGCAGGTACACACCCGACAGGACGACGAAGCCCGCGGCGATCCGGTCGACGTAGCGCATTCCACCGCGGAGGAACTTGAGCAGGCTCGTGTTGGCCGATGCCAACGCGATCGTGAGGGCGCTGACGAGCAGGGCCATCCCGGCGCCATAGGCCAGCACGTTGCCGACGCCGGCCACCACGCCCTCACGCGCCGTCGTGCTGAACACCGTGGCGATGAACAGCCCGATCGTGCAACCGATGGAGGCGACGGCGTAGGCGATTCCGAACACGAACATGGCTCGCATGGTGCGTTCGGGAGTGTCACCTCCGGTGTTGATGTTCGGCGTCATGAAGGGGATCTTGTACCCGAACAGCATCGCAATGCCGAGAACGACGAGAGCCAGACCGATGCCGCCGGTCGCGTACTTGGCGTTCTCGTTGATCCAGTTGGTGAAGTTGTAGGAGATCACACCGGCAACGAGGAACACCGACAAGAAGCCGGCCGACACAGCGGCGCTGACGAGCAACGCCCGGCGCATCGTGGCGCGCTGGGTGCCGGGGAGCGACCCTTGCATGCCGAGGAAGTACATGAGATACGTCGGCAGCAGGATGAATCCGCACGGATTGACCGCGGCGACCATGCCGCGGATGAACGACAGGCTCATGTCAGCTTGCTCTCCTCGAGCATCAACTGGTCGATCTTGGCTCGGAGTTCATCGGCGTCGAGTGCCCCGGACTGCTCGACGATCGTGCCGTCGGAGGTCACGAACAGCGTGACGGGAAACGCAACGGCGCCCACACCATCGGCGAGCTCGGCGAAATCGTCTCGGAAGAGGTCGTACTGCACACCGCGTTCGCCGGCGAAGCGTTCCATCACCTCGACCGAGTCGATCGTGTTGACACCGACGAATCGCACGTCGTCGCGCTCCGCATCGACCTCGGCGAAGGCAGGGAGTTCCTTGGCACATGGCGGACACGTGGAGAACCAGAGATTGACGACCAGCGGCTCGCCGAGCAGATCGGCGGTGGTGACGTCGTTGCCGTCGGCATCGGCAAGTGTCACATCGGGAAACGCGGTGCCCTCCACTGCCTCGTTGCCGAGTCCATCGTTCGGGAAGGTGACCACCGCTCCCGGATCGGTGAGCTGCGCATCGAGGTCGCCGGAACTGTCGTCGGGGCGCTGGGTCCAGGCGAACACGCCGACGACGGCGACTGCTGCGACGAGCGAGCCGACGAGGAGTCGCGGACGGATCTTCACACCATCGAGGCTACCGAGGGCGCTTCTGCAGGCCCGGTCGGCCAACGGGATCTTCGTGTTCGTTCACCGCTGCTCCCATCCCTTTGCGTCACGCTTTCGATGCGGGGGGTCAACGAAAACGTGACGCAAACGGGGATCACTGGCCACCGCCGGGTCAGGCGACGGCAACCGGCCCGAGTTCGTCGATGACGACAGCGGGTCGAGGGTGCTTGGGCGGGCGGCCACACGGTCGCTTGTTGGCGATGATGCGGCCGCCGGAGAGCAGCTCGCCGCCCCACACGCCCCATGGCTCCTGGCGCTCGAGTGCTCCCTCGAGGCAGGATGCCTGCAACGGGCACAGCGCGCACATGGCCTTGGCCCTGGCGATGTCGACGACGTTGTCGGAGAAGAACAACCCCGTCATCGTGCCGTGGCCGTCGGCGCAACGAGCCACCGGTGTCCGTGTCTCCGCCGCGCCGGGCGGTCGCGGACTGTCGGGTTCTCGGGGCTCGACGAGCACCGAGCGGCTGGTGATGGTTGCGGAGTTCATGGTGATGTCCTGTTCGTGGAAGTCGGCGGATGTGCCGGCGGATGTGACGGTCGGGGTGCTGATTTCGAGGAGTGTCATGTCGAGTGCTTTCGTGGGATGGGCGGGTCTGGGACCGAAAAACGCAAAAGGCCGCCGGGTCGGAACCCGGCGGCCTCGTGAGAGGTGATCTGACGTCGGTCTTACGTCAGAGCTCCCATGAGGTGGCCGGGGGTGAGTCGCTTGGACTCGGTGGTGGTCGTGTCGCCGTGATTCACGGACATGTATCCGTTGCATCCCTGAGCGACGTTCGTCGGCCACGAGGCGGCGCCGAGCGAACCGACGTGCGGACGCGCAAAGGCGACCGACGGTGCAATCGTGGGTGACATGCTCATCGTTCGTCCTTTCGCTTCGCAGGTTGACGGGCACAACGTGCTGGGCCCGAGTTGACACACAACCACGCCGAACGGGGTCGGGTCAAGGGGGTTTCGCGAATCTCTCAGAGGTCGATGACGATCTTGCCGATGTTCGCGTTCGCTTCCATGTGGAGATGCGCGTCAGCGATCTGCTCGAACGGGTAACGAGAATCGATCACGGGCTTCAGGCTCCCGGCATCGAACAACGGGAGCATCTCGTCGATGAAGCGTTGACTCAACGCCAGCTTGCGCTCGAGTGGCCGGGCCCTCAGCGTGGTGCCGATCCAGGTGAGTCGCTTCGACAGGATCAGGCCGATGTTGACCGGCGCCGATCCCCCGCCCATCAGCCCCACCTGGATGATCGTGCCATCCATACGCGCCGCCTGCAGGTTGCGATCGGCCTCGTCTCCGCCGATCACGTCGAGCACGACGTCGACCCCGCCAGGAATCGCCGAACGCAGCTCGCCCAGCCAATCGGCGGGACTGCGTTCGAGCACCACGTCAGCGCCGAGAGCACGGCAAGCCTCGGCCTTGCCCGGCCGAGCACGTCACGGCAATCCGTGCGCCGATCGCCTTGGCGATCTGGATCGCTGCGGTGCCGACCCCCGACGCTCCGGCGTGGACGAGAGCCCAACGGCCACTCGTGAGACCGCCCTGCACGACGAGGGCATCCCACGCGGTGAGGAACACCTCGGGAATCGCGGCAGCGTCGGCCGACACGACAGCGGACGGGCACCGGCAGCGCCTGACGAGCATGGGTGACGACCTTGTCGGCGTAGCAGCCTCCCGCCTCGATGCCCATGGCTCGGTCACCGACCGTCCACCCGACGACATCGGCGCCGAGCGCACTGATCACACCGGAGTACTCGAGTCCGGGGATCTCGATCGCCGTACGCCGCGGGTCGGGATACAGCCCCATCCGCTGCAGGATGTCGGCCCGATTGATCGCAGTGTGTTCGACGTCGACCACGATCTCGTCACGACCTGGCGTGGGATCGTCGACCTCCTCGATCGTGAGGACTTCGGGACCACCGTGGGATCGGAGCACGACTGCACGCATGCTCCGGAACCTACCGGCTCCCGATCAGACAATCGATGAGTCGGGCGTCGGCACAGGTGCCGCGACGAACACGTGCTCGCGGTAGTAGATCATCTCGCGGATCGACTCGCGGATGTCGTCGAGTGCCCGATGCGAACCCTGCCCTCGGGGCCGGTTCGCGTCGATGTCCGGGTACCACCGCTTCACGAGTTCCTTCACGCTCGACACGTCGATCGAGCGGTAGTGGAGGTGGTTCTCGATGTCGGGCAGGTAGGCGGCGAGGAATCGACGATCGGTGCCGATGGAGTTGCCGCACAGCGGCACGGTGGCCGGTTCGGGAACATGCTGCTTGATGAACTCCAGCGTCGCGGCACCGGCGACGTCCAGGCTGACGGTCGACGCCTTGATCTGGTCGAGCAGGCCGGACTTGGTGTGCATGTCGACCACGAACGGGTCCATACGCGCCAGCACGTCGTCGGGCTGGTGGATCACGAGGTCGGGACCTTCCGCGATGATCTGGAGGTCGTCGTCGGTGATGATCGTTGCAATCTCGACGATCACGTCAGCCGTGTGGTCGAGTCCGGTCATTTCCAGGTCCATCCACACGAGCATCGACGTCACTGTACGGCGCACATGCTGCGATCATGGTGCGATGACCGCCTTTGCCGCCCTCCTCGGATCGCCCGGCGTCGAGGAGGTCAGCGAGCTTCGGGGACGCGTGGGCTTCATGGCGTATCACGGCGGCGCCCTCGAAGCGATGACCGACGTGATCGCCACGCGGGCCGCCGATCGGGCCTCGGCATCGCTCTATGCGGTGATCCAACCCGACGGGATGCGTGAGCATCTCCCCTCCATTCACGTCAGGCCGGAGGAGTCGGCGCAACTCAGCGCCTTCATCGACCACGTCGACATCGTCGTCACCGTGCACGGATACGGTCGTCGCGGCCTGTTCTCGCTCGTTGCTGCTCGGTGGTGGGAATCGGATCTTCGCCGACCATGTCGGCGCGTCGCTGCGACGCTCGCTGCCCGCCTACGACATCGTGACCGACATCGATGCGATCCCCGAACAACTCCGTGGCCTCCACGATCGCAACCCGGTCAACCTCTCCCGCGACGGTGGCGTGCAGATCGAACTTCCTCCTCGGGTACGCGGCTCGAGCCCGCTGTGGTGGGACTGGGAGGGGCCCGGCCTCACCCCGCACACCGAGTCGCTCATCGACGGTCTCGTCGAGGCGGCAACCACCTGGCCCGGACACCCCGCCCAACCCCGAATTCGGAGCCCGGTTGCGCTGAGCGCAAACACTCCGAATTTCGGGTTGAGCGGTCAGACGGGGAGGAGCACTTCGACGACGCCGCCCGGGCCGTCGCCGACGGCGATCGAGCCGCCGTGGGCGGTGACGATGCCTCGGGCGATCGACAACCCGAGCCCGGCGGTACCGGTGCGGATGTCACGGGCCGGATCGGCCCGAGTGAACGGTTCGAAGGCGTGGTCCTTGAAGTCGGTCGGGAAGCCGGGGCCCTGATCGACGACCCGCAGCGTGGCGAAGGCGTCGCGCTCATCGATCTGCACGAGCACCACCGAGCCGTCGGGGGCATGACGGATCGCGTTCTCCAGCAGGTTGCGAACCACCCGTGCGAGCTGCGAGCCGTCGGCGTCGACGAGCACTCGCTGGGTCGCTTCGAGCAGGAGGGCGATGTTGCGGGCCGACGCGATCGGCCGCACGGTCTCCATCGCCTCGTCGGCGAGTTCGGTGAGATCGAGTCGCATCCGACGCAGCTCCATCGTTCCACTGATGAGCCGACTGTGGAGTTGGAGGTCATCGACCAATGCCGACAGGGCACGCACCTGGCGTTCCATGCCCGAGAGGTACTGGTCGGGATCAGCAGCAACACCGTCGCGTATCGCCTCGACCGACGCCCGGAGCGCGGTGAGTGGCGTGCGCAGGTCGTGCGAGATCGACGACAGCATGAGGGCCCGTTCGCGCTCGACGGAATCGAGGCGGTCCACCATGACGTCGAACATCGCCGCCGCCTCGCCCAGTTCGTCGCTGCGCGTGACCCCGGTACGCGCCGGTCAGATCACCGTCGGCGACGCGCATCGCGGCGTCGCAGATCCGGTTCGCGTCGCGAGCCACAGGATGAGCCATGAGGACGGCGACGATCGCCGCGCCGAGCACTGCCGGCACGAGGGCCCACATCAGGAGTCGCAGGTCGTGGTCGTTGATGAACATCGACTGCGCGGCGATGGCGATCATCACGATGGCGACGCCGAGCACGGCGAGCATCGCCACGAGGAACCGCAGGCCGAGACGGTTCACCGGCGACTTCGAGATCATTTCGCTCATGGCTCGAATCGATACCCGACGCCCCACACCGTGCTGATCCAACGAGGGGTCTCGGGATCGACCTCGATCTTGTTGCGGATGCGACGCACGTGCACCGTGACCGTCGCCGGGTCCTGCCATTCGGGCGACGACTGCCACACCGATTCGAGGAGTTGTGCCCTGGAGAAGACCTGGCGGGGCGACGATGCCAGGAAAGCCAGCACATCGAACTCCTTCGGGGTCATCTCGACGTTCTGGCCGTCGAGGGTCACCTGACGGCTGAGTGGCTCGATCATCAGCTCGCCGAACACGAGCGGCCCGGGCGCGGCGGTCGAGCGACCGTTGGCCCGCCGGAGGACTCCGTTGACGCGGGCCGCGAGTTCGCGCGGCGAGAAGGGCTTGACGACATAGTCGTCGGCGCCGAGCTCGAGCCCCGCAACGCGATCGGACTCCTCGGCGCGGGCGGTCAGCATGATCACCGGCACGTCACTGGTGGTGCGGACACGGCGGAGCACGTCGAGACCGTTCACCCCGGGGAGCATCATGTCGAGCACGATGAGATCGGGCGGGTTGGCTTCGAGGAGCTCCAGGGCGGTCGTGCCGTCGGCGGCCTCGAACACCTCGTGGCCGTCGCGGCGCAGATAGCCCGCCACGACCTCGCGCACCGTCGGCTCGTCGTCGACAACCAGCACCTTCGTTGCGCACATGCGCCACAGCCTCGCTGCTGCGCCCCACGTGTTCAACCCTGGCAACGGTGCCGTTTTCCGATTGGCTCGCACTCCACCATCGGCAGCACTGCCCTCAGGTTTGTGTGAGCGACAACGTCGACCCCGGCGGTACTTGCTCACGCAAATCGCGGATTGCGCATTTGTGTGAGCGACAACGTCGACCCTGGCGGTTCTTGCTCACGCAAACCGGGTCGCGAGGAGGGGATCAGGGGGCGAGGCGGGTGATCTGCCACGGGCCGGCGTCGTCGTTTCGTCGGTAACGCAGACGATCGTGGAGGCGACTGGGGCGGCCCTGCCAGAACTCCCACTCGAACAGCGACGAGCCGCCAGCCACCCCAATGCGGCGGGCGGGGGACGTCACCGTCTGCGAACTCCTCGTCGTAGCCGATGACGAGCGCTTCGAGAACGGAGCGATCATCGATGACCTCGCTCTGCGGTGATGCCCACGCCCCGAGCTGGCTCCCGCGAGGACGCGAGGCGAAGTACGCATCGCTCTCAGCGTCGCTGACACGCTCGACCAGCGCCCGGACCCGGACCTGGCGATGCAGGTCGAGCCAGGAGAACACCGCAGCCGCCACAGGCGCCTGGTCGAGCTGGTCGACTCTTGGCGCTGGCGTAGTTGGTGTAGAAGACGAGGCCGCGTTGATCGGCCTCCCGAACGAGCACGATCCGGGCGTCAGGGATCCCGTCGGCACCGACCGTGGCCACCGTCATGGCGTTCGGTTCGGCGACACCACCGTCGAGAGCATCCTGGTGCCAGCGGTTCCACTGCACGACCGGGTCACTGTCGACATCGGTGACCTCGAGCCCCTCCGTCTCGTACTGCTTGCGCCGACCCCACAGTTCGGCGCGACGATCGGGCGCAGACCAGTCGGTCATGGCCGCACCGCACGTTCGATCCGCTCGATTCCGCGCATGTACGGTCGGAGCACCTCCGGCACCGTGACCGATCCATCAGGGTTGCGATACGTCTCGATGATCGCCGCCCACACGCGTGGCACGGCGAGCGCCGAGCCGTTCAACGTGTGCACGAACTCCGTGCCCTTGAGGAGCTTGCCGTCGGCGTCGTGACGGCGGAACCGGATGTTGGCCCGCCGTGCCTGGTAATCACTGAACCAACTGATCGACGACACCTCCAGCCAGGTGTCGACGCCCGGCGCGTACACCTCGATGTCGAAACTGCGATGGTGGCTCTGGCCCATGTCGCCGGTGCAGATCTCGATGATCCGGTACGTGAGGCCCAGGCCGGCGATGGCCCGTTCGGCCCGCGCCACCATGTCGTCGAGCAACGCGGGTGCGTGCTCGGGAGCGGCGAGAGCCAGGATTTCGACCTTGTCGAACTCATGGGCGCGCAGCATGCCTCGGGTGTCGCGCCCGGCCGAGCCGGCCTCGCGACGATACGACGCGCTGTGCGCCATCATCCGGATCGGCAGTTGCGTGTCGTCGAGCGTCTCGTCGGCATAGATCGACGTGAGCGGCACTTCGGCGGTCGGGATGCACCACAGGTCGTCGCGCTCGATGGCGTAGGCATCGTCGGCGAACTTCGGAAGTTGACCCGTGGCGGTGAGCGTCGCCGACGTCACGAGCGACGGAGGCCGAACCTCCTCGTGGACGTCGGCGTTGAGGTCGAGGCCGTACTGGCACAACGCCCGCGCCAGCGTGGCGCCCGCGCCGCGCTGCATGGTGAACATCGCACCGGAGATCTTGACGGCGCGTTCGTTGTCGAGCACCCCGAGTTCGGTCGCCGTCTCCCAGTGAGGTGTCCGCAGGTGTTCGGCGACGGTCCCGATCGGACCGATCGGCCCCTTGACGACCGGGTTGTCGGTGTCACCGGCGCCATCGGGTGCATCAGGGTGCGGAAGATTCGGGATCCCCAGCAACAACTCGCGAAGCGCTGGAGGCGACCCCGTCGTGTTCGGCAGCGAGCAGACGTTCGTCGTCGCCGAGCTCACGGCTCTCGGCCTGGAGCTGCTCGGCGGCAGCGACATTGCCGTCACGGCGCAACTGGCCGACCTCCTTGGAGATCGTGTTGACCCGGGCACGGATCGCATCACGGCGAGCGGCGATGTCGATGAGGCGGGCATCGAGCTGCGCCGCCGTCTCGAGGTCGGCGAGCACACCGCTGCTCCCCCGCCGCCCGAGCGCATCCTTCACGCCGTCGAGGTCGGTGCGCAACAGCCGCTGATCGATCACGCACGCGAGGCTACCGGTCGCGGGCCGACCGGACCGGGGCCAGTTGCCGGCGCGTCAGTCGGTGGAACGCGGTCGCAGCCTGAGCGAACTCGCGCTCGACGTCGGCGGTGGTGAGCGGCGCTTCCTCGTCGACGGCCGAGTCACCCGTGAGTTCGGCGTCGGGGATATCGGTCGGGGGCGTCGGTAGGTGTTGCCGTACTCGAAGCCCGAAGCGAACTTCTTGAAGAAGATGTAGATGATGACCGCCCACAGGAAGATGCCGCCGCCGGTCTTCATGATCGCGCCTGCCAGTTGTTGGTCGAACACGACCGAGAGCCCCCAGACACGAATGGGCTGGTCGTAGGTCTTGTAGACGGCGCCGTCGGCGAACGTCAGCCACGCGGCCGGGATCGTCGGAACGAGTGACTGGATGAAGAGATAGATGCACTTGCCGATCGGTGAGATCTGGAGTTCGGGGAACGGCCCGACGACAGGCATCCACATCAGCAACGAGAAGATCACGACAGCGAAGTGCAGCGAGTAGTGCAACGGCCCGCTCGCCACCGACGCCGCAACGACACCCGGGATGTGCGTGATGATCACGATGGCGTTGAACAGCACCGCCGCCACGACCGGCCGGGTGAAGAACACCACGACCCGGTAGAACCGCCCGTTGCCGACGAGCACTCGCAGCAACCATTCCGGAGTCGCCATCAACACGAGCGGCGGTAGGAAGTAGCTCAGCATCATGTGCTGGGCCATGTGCATGGAGTAGAGGTACTCCTCGCCGATGTCGTGGACGGGCCAGTCGCTGGCGACCCACAGCATCACCATCGCACCGACGAAGCAGCCGATGTTGAACCGGGAGACCGCCGGCTGGCCGGCTGGCACGGCCTTGGGGCCGATCACGCGGACCATGTAGATGTACGCGCCGGTGAGGAAACCGACGAGGACCCAGACTTCCGGATGGAACTGGAACCTCCAGGGGTTCGCTGCGGCGAGTTGGGCGAGCATCTCGGGTGCTCTGTCGGGCTCAGCTGGTCCAGAAGTGGAACGTCGCCAGCACAGCGGAATACAGCACCACCGCAAATCCGAGCCCGAGGTAGAACAGGAAACTGAACAGGCGGCTGTCGAATCGCAGATGCATGAAGAAGCTGGCGACGATCCAGAACTTGACGAACATCAGCACGATGAGCATGGGTACCAGCCAGGGCCCGTCGGGCCCGATCTCGGTCGCCAGGATCTCCAGCGCCGTCAGCACCGCGAGGATGATCGCGATCCAGATGTACTGCAGGTCGCTCGGCTCCTTGTGACGGTGCTCGTCCGCGTGAGCGTCGTGGCCGTCGACGTGCTCGGCAACGTCGGTGTCGGTGATGGAGTCGGTCATGGTGTCGTCGCTGTTCATGTCAGGCGGGGATCAGGTAGACGAGGGTGAAGATGAGGATCCAGACGATGTCGACGAAGTGCCAGTACAGGCCGATCATCTCGACGGTCTCGGAGTTCTCGCCGACGAGCTTGCCCTTGGCGAGCATGGCGACGAGCGAGAGCAGCATGATGATGCCGACGGCGACGTGGACGCCGTGGAAGCCGGTGAGGGTGTAGAAGCTCGACGAGAACAGGCTGGTCGTGTAGCCGAGACCCTCACGGTAGAAGGTGGTGAACTCGTACACCTGGCCGGCGAGGAACAGGCCGCCGAGCAGGGCCGTGACGGTCAGCCACATCTTGGTACGTGGTTCGTCCTTGCGCTTGCTCGCCGACACCGCCATCACCATCGTGAGCGACGACATCAACAGCACGAAGCTGGTGGCCGAGGTGAACGGGATGTCCCACAGCTGATCGGGGCCGATCTGGTCGGACTGCCGGTTGCGGTAGAGCATGTAGGTGGAGATGAGCCCGCCGAACAGCAGGCACTCCGAACCGAGGAACAGCCACATGGCGAGCTTCGAGTTGGAGAGGCCCGTGGTGGTGTGATGGGGCAGGCCGAGGTGATCCTGGCCGTCGTCGAAGCCCACCGGAATCTCGGCGGCATCGCTCGATTCGATGATCGTTGCGTCAGACACTGACTGCCAGCTCCTTGCTCGGCTGGTCACCATCGGGTGCCGGCGGATCGAAATCGGAGTCGTCGGCGGTCGGGGGCTCGAGCGCCCAACCGAACAGGGCGAGAACAGCGACGGCGAACCCGGCGACGATCAGCAGCGTGCTGTAGATCACTCCGTAGGCGATGATCGGGAACGACAACGCGAGCACGAGCGGCCAGTACGAAGGTGACGGCAGGTGGATGTGGGCGTCGGCGTACTTCTGCTTCCAGCTCGATGACCTCGGCGCCGGTGGCCACCTGCTTGTAGTCGTGCTGATCGCCCTCGCCGACGTCTTCGTACTTGCGGTGGAAGAACTCGTCGAGGGTGTGCACCGTCGGGATCCGGTCGAAGTTGTGTTCCTTCGGCGGACTGGTGGTGAGCCACTCGAGGCTGCGGGCGTCCCAGGGGTCGGCCGGCGCCGGCGGATGCTTGCGGCTGACCCAGACGTTCACGAGGAACAAGAAGGCACCGACACCGAGCACGAACGCTCCGATCGACGACACCAGGTTCCAGAACGCGAGGTCGAAGAACCCGTCGCCGGCGCGATCGCCGGTCCAGATGTACATGCGGCGGGGCTGGCCCTGCAGACCGAGGATGTGCATCGGGCCGAATGTGAGGTTCATCCCGATGATCATGAGCCAGAAGTTCCAGCGGCCGATCCGCTCGCTCAGCATCTTGCCGAACACCTTCGGCCACCAGTAGTAGATGCCGGCGAACAGACCGAGCACCGCGCCACCGAAGATCACGTAGTGGAAGTGCGCCACGATGTAGTAGGTGTCGGTCTGCTGCGTGTCCGACGGTGCAATGGCGTGGGTGACGCCCGAGAGCCCACCGATCGTGAACTGCACGATGAGGCCGATGGCGAACAACATTGCGGTCGTGAACCACAACTTGCCGCCCCACATGGTGAGCGTCCAGTTGATGATCTTCACACCGGTGGGCACGGCGATCGCCATGGTGGCCACGGAGAACACGGCGACCGAGATCGGCCCCAGGCCGGCGGCGAACATGTGGTGGGCCCACACGCCGAAGCCGACGAAGCCGATCGCGGCGCCCGAGAAGACGACGAATGGATAACCGAACAGCGGCTTGCGGGAGAACGTCGGCAACACCTCGGAGATGATGCCGAACGCGGGCAGGACGAGGATGTAGACCTCCGGGTGGCCGAAGAGCCAGAACAGGTGCTGCCAGAGCAAGGGGTCGGCACCCGCTTCGACGGAGAAGAAGTTGGCGCCGAAGTTCCGCTGGAACATCAACAGGAACAGCGCCACGGTGATCACGGGGATCGAGAACAGCAACAGGAACTGCACGACGAGCGCCATCCACGTGAAGATCGGCATCCGCATCAGCGTCATGCCGGGCGCTCGCATGTTGAGCGCCGTGACGATCAGGTTGATGGCACCGACCTGGGAGGCGACGCCGGTGATCAACAGGCCCAGCGTCCAGAAGTCGACGCCGTTGGTGGGCGAGAAGGCACCGGAGCTGTTCGGGGCGTACATGAACCATCCGCCGTCGGCCGCGCCGCCGAGGATCCACGACGAGTTGATGAAGATGCCGCCGAAGACGAACAGCCACAGGCTCAGCGCGTTGAGTCGGGGGAACGCGACGTCACGGGCCCCGATCTGCAGGGGCATCATGTAGTTGGCGAACGCCGCCGCCATCGGCATCACGAAGAGGAACACCATCGTGGTGGCGTGCATCGTGAACATCTGGTTGTACTTGTCGGCCGACAGGATCGTGCCGTTGGGCTGCGCGAGCTGCGCACGGATCAACAGCGCTTCGATGCCGCCGACGAAGAAGAACACCATCGCGACGACGCCGTACATGATGCCGATCTTCTTGTGATCGACGGTGAAGGCCCACGACTTCCACCCAGTGGTGTGCACGGGGCGGCGGAAGTTGCCGTACGAGCTGGAGGGGGTGGCGACTGCCGGGCCGACGCCGGCCAGCGCCGGGGTGTCGGTGGGTCGTTCGATGATGGCCATGATTTATCGGGCTCCCATCACTGGCGTTCGAGCAGGTAGGCGACGAGTTCGTCGATCTGGTCTTCACTCAGGGCGAGGTTGGGCATGCCGCGGATCAACCCATCGGTCGCTTCGAGCTTCGTGGGGTCGGTGTACATCGGCTTCTTGGCCGGGGCGTTGCGCAACCACTCGCGCAGTTCCACCGAGTTCAGGCAGTCCGGCGTCACACCCTTGAGATACTCCTCGCCGACCGTCTCCGACGGAGCGTCCCAGACCCTGGGACGGCACTCCGGTGACAGGAGGTTGAACGCCGCACCGGCGAAGGTGTTGCGAGTCATCAGGTGGGTCAGGTTGGGAGCCGCACCCGAGTACACCGAGAGGTCCGGGCGTGAGACGATCGGAGCCCCGTCGGCGTCCTCCAGACCGTTGACCTGGTGGCAGCGGGCGCATTGGGAGATGAACGTCTGCTCGCCGGCGGCAGCGAGGGTGCCGGCAGCGGGTGACTCGTAGGGCTTGATCTGGTTGAGCTTCCACGCCTCGAAGTCCTCGGGCGTCAACGCGATGACTTCCATGCGCATGTTGGCGTGCGAGAGACCACAGAACTCGGTGCACTGGCCGGCGTAGATGCCGGGCTCGTCGGCCTCGATGCGGTTCGTGTGCACGCGCCCGGGCACCATGTCGCGTTTGCCGTTCAGG
This sequence comes from Ilumatobacteraceae bacterium, assembly GCA_963716235.1. Lineage (GTDB taxonomy): Bacteria > Actinomycetota > Acidimicrobiia > Acidimicrobiales > Ilumatobacteraceae > Sva-07. The sequence goes on from CAVQTE010000010.1 coordinate 138,152, forward strand.
CGAGGGATCCACCACGAGTGGATGACGTCGCGGCTCGTACCACGAACGAGTACCGGGGTGCCGACCGGGATGACCATCTGACCGGAGGTGATGATCGGTTCGTCGATACCCGCACCGCAGCCCTCCTGCGTGGGGTAGTCGATCTCCCACCACCACTGCTGGCCCGTGACGTTGATGACGCACTCGGTGTCGGAGGTGTCGTTGAGCGCCATGATCGTGCCGACCGTGGGGATGGCGACACCGATCAGGATGAGAGCAGGGATGATCGTGAGGATGATCTCCAGCGTCGGCCGGCCGTGGAGCTGTTCGGGGAGCGCTTGGCCGCGGTCGCGGAACTTCACGACGATGATGGCGATGAACGTCATCACGATCACGCCGATGACGCCCGCGATGATGAACACCGGCAGCGACAGGTCGTAGATCGACTGGGCATTCGGCCCGGCGGGCTGCCACATGTCCTGCGGTGCGTCTTCGGCACATCCTGCGACGAGCAGAGCGAGGCCGAGCGCAGCGGCGATCCGGACACGACGATTCATTGGGCTGACGGTAGCCGAGGATTCCAACGCGGGCCTTTTCGATCGGGGGTTACTCACGGCACAATCAGTTTCAGTTGGGCCGACTCGACACCGGGCACGAAGAACGAGTACCCGTCGGGGGACGTGATGCTCGGGAGCGCCACGTTCACGGTGATGTTCTGTGCGCCGCCGTCGTCGACGAGTGTGGTGCACATCAGCAGGGGCACTTCGTTGTCCGTGCCCTCCTCGACGACAGTTCCGAGGCTGGCCGACAGTCTCCTGGCCTCTCCCGACTGGTTCCGGAACACGATGTTGTTCGGGTTCGACCGCGGGCAGCGTGATACCGGAGGCTCCCGTTGCACTCGGCCCGTTGAGCGAGTAGGTCAATGCTCCGTCGGAGCCCAGCGTGATCGTGGCAGCGACCGCAGCCGTGGCCGCAACCGACTGCGACGCGTTCTCGTCGGCTTCGAACTCTTCGGGGCTGGTGCAGATGTCGGCGCCCTCCTCGTTGAGACCCGACGTGGTCTCGTGCGGATGGATGTCACGCTCGCCGCTGAGCCCGGCAGCCGCACCTCCGGCGATCAGACCCAACGCGCCGACGCCGATCACGACCGCCGCAGCCTTGGACGGGACGCGGGGACGGTAGGCGAAGAAGAACGCCAGGGCGATGATGATCGAGCCCAGCACCGCGAACGCGATCACCGTGTTGGTCTTCGACAGGAAGAGCATCACCCGGCTGAACGCGTAGACGATCACGCCGATGCCGATCGCGGCTGCCAGCGGGAACTCGAGGGGGTTGGCGATCCGGTCGCGTACCTCGGCATTGTGGCCGGCGTCGGCCGATGCGCGCTGCGCCCACGCCTCGGCGGTCCATTCGGCCCCGGAGACGAGCAGCAGCACGATGCCGATGACGAAGACGGCCTGATAGGTGACCAGGCCGACCGCCAGTACTGCGGCACCGAAGGCGAAGGCGAACGGCCACACGCTGTTGGCCGGAGGGCGAACCGCGGCCGGCGCATCCTCGATCGAGGCGATCTCGTCGGCCCAGTAGTTGTTGTCGCGGGTGAACAGGTTGAGGCCGGCCAGGAACGACAGGGCGAGCGCCGCCGAGGCGAGCCCGACCGTGCCCATGATGCCGTCCTGGGTGACGCCGTAGGCGATTGCCGAGAGCGTGGCGAGAACGGCGGCGCCGATGAGGAGTTTCGATCCGGTGGTGAACATTCAGCAGCTCACTTGGTGACGTAGACGAGGAACCAGATACCGGCGTAGATCGCCGACATGGCGTACCAGTACAGGGCGTGGGCGGTCAGGAGTTCCCGGTCGGCGGTGCGGCCGCCGATGAACCGGAATGCAGCAACCGTGGTGAACAGCAGCCCGACGATCATCAGCAGCATGAAGAATCCGGTGATCGCGTAGAACATCGCTGCGTAGGTGCCGTCGGCGATGCCGAGGTTCATCTGGGTGTAGACGAAGGCCTGTGCGTTGATCACGAGCAGGGCGACCAGGAACGTGCAGCCGAGCGCGAGGATCGTGTGCCCACGGTCGTCGTGCTTGGCGCTGTACACCGCCCACTGGCCGAAGATGCAGATGCCGATGAAGGCCATGAGCATGACGTTGGTCGGGAACTTCGGGAATCGTGACGCTGTCGGGCAGCCACGATCCCTGGACGTCGATGGCTTCTCGACGCTGCAGCGCCCACACGGCGAGCATGCTGCCGGTCATCATGACGGCCGCCATCACGGCGAGTGCCACGCCGACGAGAACCTGTCGTTGCGGGGCTGGTGGTGCTACGGCGGGCAGGGCGTACATCAGGAGTCGCTCCCGTTGGTCGGGGCCGCAGTGCCGGCTCGCAGGTCGAGCATCGGTTCGGCGGAGTGGATGATCGGCACGTCGACGAAGTTGTCACGGGGGGCAGGCGACGTGGTGGCCCACTCGATGGTCTGGCCCTCCCACGGGTCGTCGCCGACGTCGGCGTCGTGACGTCCCCGCAGTGAGCTCAGCATCAATCCGACGAACGCCAGTGCGGTGATCGCCATCAGGCCGTGACCGACGAGGCTGAGGATGTTCCAGATCTGGAGGTCCTCGTCGTCGTAGGCCACTCCGGCCGGCTGATCGAGCAGGCCGGCGATGTACAGCGGGAAGGTGGCGAGGATCGTTGCGGCGACGCCGGCGAACGCGAGTGGGATCGCCGCCTTGCCGGACACTTCGCTGCCCCAGAGCTTCGGGGCCCAGTGCACCAGCGCCCCCATGGCGCCGAGGGCAGCCCCGTAGACGATGTAGACCAGCGAGGCCTCCTCGAACACGGTGCCCTGCACACCCGCATCATCGATGGCGTAGATGAGGTTGCCGAGCATGCCGACGAAGACCATCCCGAACGCGAAGAACCCGAAGAACACCGCGGGGGTGACATTGACCTTCATGCCCGATGTCGGACGGGCGATCTGGAGTGCGACGAGCAGAACGAGAAGGACACCGACGATCGGAAGACCGTTGAAGATGATGTACGGCACCAGGTCACGGGTCTTCTCGTCGAGGTCGCTCGTACTCAACTGGCTGCCGGCCCACGGCAGGTTCTGGAGGTTCTGCTGGGTGATCGCACCGAAGGCGGCGACGCCGATCAGCGCGAGGCCGGTGAACATGATGCCGCGTGCCGGCGTGCGCCGACCGAATGTGATCGGGAAGATCTCGACCAGCATCCCGATGGCGGGAATCGCGAACAGGAACGTCGCCGGCTGTGTGAAGATCCAGCCGACCCAGTCGAGAATCCCCTCGTTGCCACCGAAGCCGGTGCGGGCGTTGCGGTGGTCGATGAAGAGGTAGGTCAGCGTGCCGACGAGCACCGGCATGACGAGGACGACGCCGAGGTTGAACACGAGCGCCGACCAGCTCGACGGCGAGATGCGCCGCATGGTCATGCCCGGAGCACGCGTGGTGAGAATGGTCGTCACGACCGAACCGGCCGACGCGAGCAGGCCGATGGCCATGACACCGAGCCCCACGATGAAGAGGTCGACCATTCGGCTGTCGCCACCCAGCGTGCCGCCGTTGTTCACGAGCGCCACGACGGTGATGACCGCGCCACCGAGCCACATCCAGAAGCCGGCAAAGGCGAGTCGGGGGAAGACGATCGAACGAGCGCCCACCTGCAGGGGAACGAAGGCAACGCTCATGGCCATTGCCAGCGGCAGCAGTACGGCGAACACCAGGCCGACGCGCTGCGCATCGAGCAACTGCGGGAGGATCTCGACGTCGAGGGTCGTGTCGGCGCCGTCGAGTCGTTCGATCGCCACGAGGACGTTGACGACGACGATCGCCAGGAGCCCGACGAGCCCGGAGAAGAAGTAGTGCCGGCCGATGACCTTGTGGTCAGTGGACGTGAAGACGTCGATGAACCGATCGAGCCAACTGGGGCTGTCGGCGTCGACAGACGCGTTCGACACAGCTGCGACGACTTCTGGACTGGATTCGATGGTGGTCATACGGGGTGGGTACTCACTTGTCTGACTTCGAAACGTGGCACGGCACGACGGCCGAGACTACTTGCAACCGACCCATGCGCCCGAAATCCTCGCAGGGTGTGAGAGCGTGAGCGTGGATCGATCACCAGCCGTACTGGACGAACACGTCGAGCATCATCGAGCCGAACAACACAGTCACATAGGTGATGGAGAATCCGAACAACCGCATACTGGCCCCGGGCGTGGGGTTGCGGCGCAACAGGATGGTGCCCCCGATGAACATGGCGCCGAGCACCGCTGCGGTGACGCCGTAGATCCAGCCGAGGTCGGCCACCGGGATCAGCACGAGCGTGGTGATGACGAGTGCCACCGTGTACCAGATCATCTGGCGCACGACGTCCGCCGATGGGCGCCACCGAGGGCAGCATCGGAACGTCGGCAGCGCGGTAGTCGTCGGCGTACTTCACGGCGAGCGCCCAGAAATGCGGAGGGGTCCACAGGAACATGGCGACGAAGAGCACGATCGGCGTCCACGACAGCGAGTCCTGCACGGCGGCCCAGCCCACCAACACGGGAACGGCGCCGGCAGCCCCGCCGATCACGATGTTCTGTCGGCTCGTCCGCTTGAGCCAGAGTGTGTAGACCCCGACGTAGAACGCTGCGGCGCTGAACGCGAGCACGGCCGAGAGCAGGTTGGCGCCGGCCCAGAGCACGATGAAGGCCAACACCTGTAGTGCGAGGGCGAACACGAGCGCGTTGCGCGCCGGGATGATCCCGGTGACGAGGGGCCGACCAGCGGTGCGCTCCATGAGCGCATCGATGTCGCGGTCGACGTACATGTTGATGGCGTTGGCGCTCCCGGCTGCGAGGGTCCCACCGAGCAACGTGACCGCCACGAGTGACCACGCCGGCCAGCCCTGCTCGGCGAGCACCATGGTGGGCACCGTGGTGATGAGGAGCAGCTCGATGATCCGCGGCTTGGTCAATGCAACATACGCACCGATCACCGTGGTGGGGGTGCGACGGCTGCCGTGGGCGACACCGCCCGGCGCCAACCGGGACGGGACGAGGGGGCGACTGCCGACGGCCATGACCGGTTCATCGTAGAGCGACGGCTCCCGACTGGCCAACGCCGGTCCCGAGACTTCCGCCACCCCACTCCCCACGAGCGATGAGCGAACGGCCCGGATACCGGCTCTTCGCTCATCGCTCGGGTTGCAGACGGCACACTGGGGGCATGCCGACGACGCTGGAGCCCACGGAGGTGATCGATCCCGACCTCGACGACCTCGTGATGATCGATCGTCCGTGGATCGTGCTGGTGTGGAACGACCCGGTGAACCTGATGAGCTATGTCACCTACGTGTTCCAGAAGCTGTTCGGCTACTCCAAGGAGAAGGCGACCGAGCTGATGCTCGACGTGCACGAGAAGGGTCGAGCGGTCGTGGCGACGTGCGGGCGCGAGGAGGCCGAGATGCACGTGTTCCGGCTCCACGAGCACAGCCTGTGGGCCACGATGGAACAAGATGGCCCGGCGTCGTAAGTTCGTCCCGCCGGTCGAGGCGGTCGCCGGTGGATGGAGAATCACGCTCGATGTCGACGAACGCGAGCTGCTCATCCGGCTGATGGGCGAGCTCGAAGCGTTGCTGACCGGCGACGAGGACAACGCGTTGCTCCTGCGGCTCTTCCCTGTCGCCTACCCCGAGGACGACGAGAAGGAGGCGGAGTACCAACGCCTCATGCGTGAGGAGTTGGTGACGAGCCGCCTCTCGGCGATCGAGTCGGTGCGGGCAACACTCGATCCCGAACGGACCGAGCTGCTCTCCGAGGGTGAGACGATCGCCTTTCTGCAGTCGACCAATGCGATTCGCCTGGTGTTGGGCACGCTGCTCGGCATCACCGACGACGAGTCGGCCGACGCCGCCGACGACAGCAACACCCCCGAGCACCAGCTGTACGACTTCCTCAGCTGGATCCTCGAGTGGACCGTGCGCTCACTCTCTCCCGACTGAAGGTCGACGTTCCGTCGCTCGGTTGCCGAGGCCCACTCCGTGGCTGTGAGGTGGCGATGAGCTCCGATGGAAAATCGACACTCCGGGACGCACTACTCTCCGAATTCCCATGCGCTCCACATGGCGGGGAGAGGGGGAAGCGGTTGGGGGTTTCAGTTCGAGTTCCCGATCGGGCGATTGCTCGGTCGTTGCGGATCCGGGGCGGGCAGCTCGGTGCGCGGTTCGCGTCAGTCGCACTGCTGGTGGTCGTCGCGGCCTGTTTCGCCGTACTGCTCGCGTGCGGTGACGCGTCGCAGCGAGTGGCGGCAGTGGCCGTCGCGGCGATGTTGCCGGCAGCCATCGTCGACATCCGTGAGCGTCGGCTCCCCGACAGGTGGGTGGCGTTCGCCGCCGGGGTCCTTGCAGCCACCACTTGGGCGGCGTGGGTGTTCGGCCAGTTCGTCGACCTGTCCGGCATGCTGCTGGGCGCCGCTGTCGTGGCCGGCCCGATCCTCGTCCTGCACCTCGTCTCCCCGGCATCGATGGGATTCGGGGACGTCAAGGCCTCCATTGTCCTCGGCGCAGCCGTCGGTTCGGTCGACTGGAAACTCGCAGTGGCTGGCCTGGCCCTGGCCGCGGGACTCGCGGCAACGATCGGCGTCGTCGGTCGCATGCGGACCATTCCGTTCGGACCATTCCTCGTGATGGGCTCGGCGATCGCCCTGGCGGGCCACGCGTTCTCGTCGATGGGAGCAGCACCATGACCGACTCCCGAGTGTCACCCCCCGTTGATGCAGCAGGGCGCGGTTTCCAACCGGCGTCGCGGCGTCGCAACCGCATCGCGCTCGGTGTGCTCCTCGCCGCGATCGCCATCGGTGGAAACATCTATGTCTACTCGAGCCTCGACAGTGCCGAACCTGTCGTGCAGGTGGTGCGCGACGTGCCGGCCGGCGAACAGCTCACACCCGACATGCTGCGCACCGTCGACGTCGACGCGGGCTCGACGGTCAACCTCGTCGCGGGCAACCAACTCGACTCGCTGGTGGGCAGCTACGCGAAGGTGCGGCTCGTCTCGGGTTCACTCGTCACCGCCGAGGCACTCCAGTCGACGCCCCTCGTGAGCGCCGGGAGTTCTGTCGTGGCCGTCCAGGTCGGTGAGGGGACGCTGCCGATCGGCGTGCGCGAACGGGCGGCGATCGTGTTGGTGATTCCGGGCGAGGCCGGACCGACCTCGATCAACGCTCGCGTCGTCGGGTTGCCCGTGGCGACGGGTTCGGCGCTCGGCGTCGAATCGCTGTCTGTCGAGGTCGACGCGGGCGACGCTGCCACGGTGGCTGCAGCCGACGACGTCCGCGTCGTGCTGGTGGAGCCGAGCGATGATCCCGCCGCCCGAGTCGACGGTGGGCCATGACCATCATCGCCGCCATCGGTGACTGCACAACGACCACGTGCATCGCGCTGGCCGCCGGCTGGCCCGGTGAGGTGCTCGTGCTGGAGGGCGATCCGTCAGGGGGGTCGCTCGCCGGCTGGCTCGACACGCCGAGCTCGCCGTCTCTCGCCACAATCGTGGCGAACATCGGCGGCCTGAACGCTTCCGACGGCTCGGTGATGTCGACGGTGTCGACCATGACGCATCACAGCGCCTCCGGGATCGGCTTCGTGGCTGCTCCGCTGCGCTCGCTCCCCGCCCGCCGAGCGATCGAGGAGGCAGCCGCGGTCGTTGTCCCAGCGCTCGCATCGAGTGGAGTCATGGTGCTCGCCGACATCGGACGTCGACATCCCGGCGACGTCGCTCCAGCACTCGTGGGGTCGGCCGCGACAACGCTGGTCGTGCACCGCCAGCATGCAGCGTCGGCCGCGGCGGAAGCCGTGCGGCTCGAACGGCTCGTCGAACTGGTCGAACACCTTGCAGCAACTGCGCACACATTGACGCTCGCGGTCGTCGGCGCCGACCCGTTCGAGCCCGCTGAGATCGCAGAGCACATCGACGCGTCGGTCCCGGGCACCCTCGCGGATGTCTTCACGCTCGCGGACGATCCGCTCGCTGCGGCCGTGCTCGCCGGACGCGCCGGCGTGTCGGCCAATCGTCTGCGACGCCTCCCGCTCATGCGCTCGGCAGCAAACGCCGCGTCTCGGCTGGCAATCGGATCGCAGTCGGTCCCCACCACCCCCGGAACGTCGTCGTGAGTCCGAACGGACGCGCCCCCGGCGATGCCGACCAGTCCCGCGCCACGGTGAGCCTCGTGACCGATCGGGTCGCGAGTCGATTGATCGAGGCCATCGAACACGACGACGCGCAGCGCTCCGCGCGACGCACGCCGGGGCTGTCGCTCGCCACCGACGAGCGACGTCAACAGCTGCTGGTGGGCGCCTGGATCGGCGACGAGATCGCGACCGTCAACGAGGAACGCCTCCACCGCGGCGAGCGGCCGCTCTCGATCAGCCACGAGCAGAACGTCCGCGCCCGGGTGGTCGCCGACCTCACGGGCGCCGGGCCCCTGGAGCCGTTCATCAGCGACCCCGACGTCGAGGAGATCGACGTCAACGGGCCCGACTCCACCTGGGTCACCTACACCGACGGCCGCAAGGTCGACGTCGGTTCGCTGTGGACGTCGGCGGCGGAGCTCACCGCGTTCCAGAAGCGGATGGCGCTGCGGATGACCGGTACCGGCGAGGGTCGGCTCGACACGTCGTCGCCGATGCTCACGCTGCAGTCTCGTGACGGCGCCCGCATCGTGATGGTGTTGGGCGGTTCGGGCGAGCACGGGGTGTCGACCCATCCCCGTCTGGCGATCCGTCGCTTCGTGGTCCGCCAGGTGGGCCTCGCCGGGCTCGCCGACCTGGGCCTGTTCCCGCACACCCTCGTCGGGCAGCTGCGTGCTCTCGTGCGGTGCGGATTCACGATCCTGGTGTCGGGGCCGCCGGGGGCCGGCAAGACCACATTGCTCACCGAACTGCTCGGCGAGGTGTCGCCCCTGGAGCGCATCATCACCGTGGAGAAGAACCTGCTCGAGCTGCGACTCGAGGACGACCCGCGGCACCCTGATGCGCCAGCGTTGTTCACCCGTCACGCCAACTCCGAGGGCGAAGGCGAGATCACGACGCGCAAGTTGGTGGAGCTGACGCGACGCCTCAACCCCGACCGCGTGGTGGTGGGCGAACTCGTGGAGGACGAGGCGCTCGACATGCTCGACGTGGCGTCGATGTGCAAACGCGGATCGCTCGCCACCATCCACGCCCACACCGGCGACATCGTCCTGCAGCGTTTGGCGTACTACGTGTCGAAATCGAACACGAGCCTGCCCGAGTTCGCCGTGTGGAGCCTCATAGCCCAAACGGTGGATTTCGTGGTGCACATCGACCTCGTCCGCAATGCCGTGGAGGAGCAGGCAGCGGTGCGACGGGTGACCTCGATCATCGAGGTGGGTGGGCTCGGCGAAGCGGGCGGCGTGTCGAGCACCGAGGTGTGGACCATCGACGACACTGACGAACTCGTGCAGGTCGCACCACTGTCGCAACGGCATCTGAATCGCCTGCGCCTCGCCGGATACCGACCAGATCTGTTCGCCGCGGGAGCCTCCCGGTGAGCCTCGAGTCGGGCATCCTCGTGATCTCGACGCTGGCGGGGATCGCTGCGGTGCTGGTCCTGTTCGGACCCGACCGGCCACCTCGTGCACAACGGCCGCTCGACCCCGATCTCGTTCCCCGAGTTCTTGCGACGGTGGGCGTCGGCGCGTTGGTGCTGACCTTCTCAGGATGGGTGATCGCGTCGCTGGTCGTGGCCATCGGGTGTTGGTTCGCGGTCGGCAGATGGCAACGTCGTGACCGTCGAGCGATCAGCGACGTGGAACGCACCGATGCGTTGGCGTCGTGGATCGAGAACCTCCGTGACGTGTTGGTGGCAGGCGATCAGCCGGTCGGAGCGATCAACGCCACGGTGGCGACCTGTCCGCCGGCGATCAAGCCGCAGGTCCGCCGCCTCGCCGCCGGATTGGGCCGCCAGGATCCCGACATCGTCTTCCGGCGATTCGCCGACGATCTCGACGATCCGCTGGGGGATCTCGTGGCCGCCGGGTTGCTGATCGCCGTGCAGCGCGGTGCGCGCACCGCCGCGGTGCTCAGTTCACTCGCCGAGCAGGCCCGCCGTCAAGCCGATCGACGTCGATTGGTCGAGGCCGAGCGAGCACCCATCCAGCGCGAGGTGACGCTGCTGACGCTCATCATGGGTTCGCTGATCGTTGCCGTGCTCGTGTTCGGGCGCGCCGAGTACCTCGCCCCGTATGACACCGCCGGCGGGCAGTTGTTCCTCGGCGCAGTGCTCGCGATCTACGCCCTGTTGCTCGTGCGTGTTCAGCGCCTCGCTCACTTTCCCCGCCCGAGCCGGTTCCTCACCACAGCCGAACCCCCGGTGCACAGCGATGAACCGATCGGGAGTCGGCGGTGAGAGTCACCGGCTGGCTCGTCCTCGCGAGCGCTGTCTTGTGTGTCGGCGCGTGGTTGATCGCAACGGGTTGGGCACAGCCTCGTCCGACCGTGTCGCAGACGGTCCGGCATCTACGTCGCTCCGGCAAACACTCCACGGCCGACTCGGGGATCGCCGAGCGCATCGGGGCAACGGTGGGTCGGCGCGGCCACTGGACCGACGTGTGGGTGCAGCCACTCCGCTTGATCGGACGGCCCGTCGACGTGCACGTCGGGCTCGTCGCGCTGGCCGCGCTCGTCGGGCTGGTGCTGCCGTCGCTCGTCCTCGGCGCGCTCCAAGTGGCGGGCGTCGTATCGATCGGCGTGTGGATCCCCGCAGCGCTCGCGATCGGCATGGCTGCGCTCCTGCCGCTGCTCGTGCACTCCGATGCGATGGCGCGCAGCGCCGACGTTGCCATCGATCTGCGTCATCAGCTCGGCGCCTACCTCGACATGGTCACGATGCTGCTGGCCGGCAACACCGGCTACGAGGGCGCCCTCGAGCAGGCAGCCAGAGCGGGCGACGGGTTGCTGTTTCGCGAACTCCGGCGGCGGATGCGAGAGGTGGCCACGACGGCCCAGAGCCTCGTGCGCGCACTCGAACTCGTCGCCGACGACTACGGGATCGTCGAACTCGAACAGGTGGCCGCAACGGCCACGCTCTCGGCGAACGAAGGCGCGCCCGTGGCGCGCAGCCTGAGCGCGAAGTGCGCCACGTTGCGCTCGACGCTCGCCGCCGAACAGGAGGCTGCCGCCCGCGTCCGCAACGACAAGATCACGCCGCCGCTCGTCGGCATGGCGCTGCTGTTCATGGCCCTCATCATCTATCCCGCCCTCAATCTCAACTGACCCATCACCGATCACATCTGGAGGTACCGAGAATGCACGACCCGATGCTCCTCTTCACCGGCATGGTTGCGGCAATGTTCACCGCCATCAACGGCGTCGTCGGCCGACTGGTTCCCGATCTCGACACTGATCGAGATCGGGGCGCGGTCTCGATCGAGCAGGTGCTCTGGTACGCAGCAGCAGCCATCAGCGTCGCCGTCGTAGCTGCGATCATCTGGAGCCAGATCCGCGACACGGCCAGCACGCCGGTCCAGTCACCCTCGGCTCCCTGAACCGCATGCTCGACGTCGCCGGAGTGCCGCGTGCCGACGCATCGGTGCGCCGCCTGCGTGGCGACTCCGGCGCGGCGACGTCGTTGTCGGTGGTATTGCTCACACCGATGTTCGTGGTCCTCGCGTTCGCCGCATTCCAGGCCGCGATGTGGAGCCACGCGAAGACCGAGGCGCGTGTGGTGGCACGGGATACAGCCGCACTCGTCGCGAGGTCGGCAGTGCGCGCCGGCGATGCCGAGGCATCGGCCACTGCGATCCTCGAGGCCGACACCGACCTGCGCAACGTGGCCGTGACGGCGACATCGGCCGCCGGCGTCGTGACGGTGACGATCACGGCCGAGGCTCCCGGCATCATCCGTGGAACATCGAGCGACGTGTCGGTCGCCTCCGCTGTGCCGATCGAGGAATTGACGCCGTGAGCCACCGTGACCGGGGTTCGGCTGATGCACTCGGTCTGGCACTGCTGGCCCCTGCTGCGATCGGTCTCGCGGTGGTGATCGTCTTCCTCGGCCGTGGTGTCGACAGCCGAGCCACGGTGCAGAGTGCTGCCGAAGCGGCCGCGCAGGCCGCAGCGCAGGAACGAAGTCCGGCCGCGGCAGTTGCGGCGGCGCAGCAGGTCGGGGTGGCGATGCTCGTCGACCCGTCGTCGTGCTCGGCGCCCCAGGTGTTGGTCGACACGTCGGCGTTCGGGCCGGGAGGCCAGGTGGCCGTGACGGTGTCGTGCACGGTGTCGGCCGAGGGTCTCGAACTCATCGACCCACCGTCGTCACGCCCGACGACGGCGACAGCCTTCGCCGCGATCGACCCCCTCCGAGCCACGGAGGCGACACCGTGACCGCGTGTCACAAATGGTGTCAGACACCAGATGTAACAGCCGATCGGCTCGGGGGTGACCGGGGGTCGGGGTTGGTCGCCGGGATCGTGTTGATCTTCGCATTCACGTTCCTCGGAATGGTCTGGCTGGCGCCGCGACGTGGATCGGGGCGTGTCGAACCGATCGGCGGCGCAGTCGATCGCGTTCCAGGCGGCGCGGTCCGGGGCGCAGTCGGCATCGATCGCCGACCTGCGCAACGACGCCGACGCAGGCACCATCGACGAGCAGGCGGCGCGGCAGGCGGCCACAGCCACGGCCGATGCACTCTTCGCGAGCTACGACGTCGATGGCTCGATCACGTCGATCGATGTCGACGGTGATCGCGTCGCAGTCACTGTCGTGATCACCGACGGCAGTGTCAACGTCACCGGCGCGGGCACCGTTCGAGCGGAGCGGGCACCGTGAACCGGCTTTCCCTGCAGCCGTCGAGGTTGCCGACTGGTCGTGCGGGTGGCAGCAGTTCCAGGGCGAGCGAGTGGAAGGAGGACAGGTGAAGCGAGACTCCGTCGACATCACCAGAGTGCTGGCGTCGATCGCCGCGCTCGTCGCCCTGTTCGTCGCCCTCGGCGGCTTGATTGCGGTGTCACGAGCCCGGTTCGGGTCGGCCAATCCGCTCGCCGGTGTCGACCTGGGATGGTTCGGTGACGACGCAGCGTCGAGCCTGACGCGACCGATCGCCGACGACACCGTCATCGACGGCCTGATCAGGCTGAGTCTGTGCGTGGCGTGGGTTGCGATCGCCGTGATCGTGGTCACCACCGTGCTCGAGCTGGTGCACATGATCCGCCATCGTGGACTTCCGACGCCCTCGGTGCGCGGGCTCGGGTGGGCGCAACGCATCGCTCGGTTCATCGCCGTCGGACTGATCATCCTGATCCCGCTGTCGACCTCGTCGCCGTCAATCGCCACGTCGCTGTCGGCGCGGGTGACACCGACCCTGTTGCGCGAGGCGGCACCGAGTGCCCTCGCCGACTCGAGTACCGCGGCAAGCGTCGACCGAGCCGGGTCCACGTCAGACGATGCACGCACGATCAGTGGAACGTCGATGGTGACGCACGTCGTCCGGCCCGGTGAGTCGGTGTACTCGATCGCCGAACAGTTGGCGGGCGCCGACACCGGCAGCCTGATCCACATCGCCGAGTCGATCGTCGATGCCAATCTCGACGCACCCATGGGTCCGGGTCAGCGCTTCACCACCGCTGCGTACATCGAGGCCGGCTGGGTGCTGCAGATCCCCGCACATCTGGTCACGACGCCGGTCGTTCGACCCACCGAGGTGACACCGCCCGTCGAAGCCGACACCTACATCGTGCAGCGCGGCGACACGCTGTGGGACATCGCCGCCGAGCAGCTCGGTGACCCAACGGCGTGGCCCGAGATCTGGGAGGACAACGCCGGCGACGACATGGGCGGCGGCCGCACGTTCGACGACCCCGACCTGATCCTGCCCGGCTGGGAGCTCGACCTGGCCGGCGCCGACGCCGGTGCGTTCGCGAACACTCCGCCCGATGTTGCACCGGTCGTCGCGCCCGGCGTTGCTCCGTCCGTCGCGACACCCGACGTCGTTGCGATTGAAGCCGAACTACCACCGGTGGCAGCGACGCCGACCGCCCCATCGAGCAGCAGTACGACGAGCGCGGTCCCTTCGAGCACCAGCACGAGCACGACCAGCACCATCGCGGGAGGGGTGGCTGGCGACGGCGCATCGGGGATCGACCAGACGCCCGCTGAGTCACCCGGCGCGCCGTCGCCGCTGCGGATGGAGCATGCGGCGCTCCTCGCCGCCGGGGTGCTGGCGCTGGTCGGTGTCCGTCGCCGCCAACGGTTGCGGGCAGCCATGCCGCGCCATCGGGTGCCGGAGCCTCGGCCCGAAGCCGTCGAGACCGAGCGTCGCCTGCGGGCCGTCGACGCCGGTGAGCGAGCACTGCGCGTGGATGTCGCCTGCCGTGCCGCCGCATGGTCGCTCATCAGCACCGGGTCGCAGATCGGGTGGGTCGAGGTGACACCCGATGGCGATGTCGGGCTACGTCTGTCCGGTCCGGCCGATCTGCCGGCACCCTGGACAGGCGCCGATCACGACTGGTGGTTGCCCGCCGATGTTCCGGTCGAGCTGCTGAGCGACCATGCCCGCCAGGTCGGCATGCCGTGCGTGGCGCTCGTCCAACTCGGGGTCACGGCCGCTGGCGCCGACGTCCTGATCGACGTCGAGGCGTGCGGGACGCTGGCGGTCGAGGCCCGGCCCGACCAGGCCGACGAGGTGATCACGGCGCTCGCGGCCGGGCTCGCCTCGTCGATGTACGCCGAGGTCGCCCATCTCATCGGTGTGAGGCTTACGAGCACCGTGCTGCTCGGACATCGCAACGCCCATGTCGCCGACTCGATCCATGAAGCGTTCGAGCTGGCACGTGCGCTGGTCGGAACGACCGTCGACAACGAGCGGACGTCGTTCGAACTGCGCTCGTTGCGAACCGGGGGTGAGATGTGGGAGCCCGCCGTGGTGATCATCGGCGATGGAGACCCACCGCTCAGTGCGGAGCTCCCGGTCGGTGGCCACGGCATCGGGCTCGTGGCGCCTGCCGCTCCGGGCGAACTTCCGTATGCGCCGACGCGGCTCGTCGGATCGATCGACTCGTGGCGCCTCATCGGATTCGGGTCGGCAATCGAGCTGACACCCGTCGGCCTGTCGAACGACGACCTCGTCGCCATCGATGCGGTCCTTGCCGACGCCGAGAGCGAACTGCAGTCGATCGAACTCGACGCTGTGCGATGGGCCGACGACGCCGAAGCCGATGCGCTCGGTCCGCGGGAGCACGTGGACTCCGAACCCGGTGATGCCGTGGTCGAGTTCGTCCCGATGACCCATCGCATCGTCGTCGGCCTGCTCGGTGGCGTCGAGATCACCGACGATCAGGGCACGCCGGGAGCATTCGAGCGGTCGAAGACCGTCGAGCTGATCGCCTGGCTGGCGACCCACCGCGACCGAGCGACGCGAACCGGAGCCCGAACGGCACTCTGGGAACTCGACGTGCGCGACGCAACGTTCGCCAATGTGGTGTCGGAGGCGCGACGTGGACTGGCCCGCCTGGTGGCGCCCGACGATGGTGAGGAGTGGGTGGCCCGAACGCTCACCGAGCAGCTGCCGCTCCACGCTGCCGTGGTGACCGACGCTGACCTGGTGAACGAGCGGCTGACCCATGCGCGAGTGCAACCTCCGGCGCAGGCGATCGGCACACTGCGCCCGGCCGTGGCGATGATCCGCGACATGCCATTCGCCGGCACGAGCTACCTGTGGCCCGATGCCGAGGGGATCACGTCGAACCTGGTGTTGCTGGCGATCACCGCAACCGCCGAGTTCGCCGGGCATGCCTTGTCGCTCGGCGACACCGACGGCGTGTTCTGGGCGACCGGGCGAGGCCTCCAAGTGCTGCCCGGCCACGAGGAGCTGATCGGGCTGCGCATGCGGGCCCACGCACGGGCGGGCGACCTCGCAGGAGTGCGCCAGGAATGGGAGTCGTACGAACGGGTCCTGGTCGCCGATGCCTGGTCCGACGGCGAACCCGCCCCCAAACTCCTCGCCCTGCGCCGCGAACTCCTCTCCCCGACCTGACGTACACGATGTGTCAGACACATCGTGTACGTCGAGGCCCAGGACGCGAGAAGACCCCGCCGGCCGAAGCCGACGGGGTCTTCAGTTCACTTGTTGCGTCAGTGCTCAGGGAGCGACGGCGCCGCACTCCACGCTCTGCGCCGCGAGCGTCGACCGGGCCGGAGGAGCCGGCGCAGTGACGGACCAGTTGGGCGACAGGTCACGAAGGAACTCGGCGTCGACCAGAGCCTGCTCGGTCGGGTTCACCGACGTGCCCTTCTGGGCGTAGAAGGCTTCGATGGCCGTCTCCATGGTCCGCTTGTCAGTGTCGCAGGCCGACTTCTGGCCCTGGTCGGTGATGCCACGGACCGCGAACACCGTGACGGTGGCGAGGATGCCGAGGATGACGATGACGATGAGGAGTTCCACCAAGGTGAAACCCTTGTCCTGCTTGTTTTCCATTTGATTGGTTCCTTCCGCTCTTTGGTTGGGTGCTCCCGAAGGAGACGTTTCTCACGAAGCGCTCCGTGAGAACCATCTCCCGTTGCGCAGCTATTTCTTCGGCGCCGGCGATTCGATCTTGAGCACAAAGTCCAGAAATGGCGAAAGATCAACAACTCGTCAGGAGCAGTTCAAGAACCAGACAGGACGCGCCGATGTACGTACAGGCGCCCGACCCGGGCGGCGCACGTGAGACACGAACGACCCAGAGGTACGAACGCATCATGTTCGGCAAGCACCGCGACATCGACGACACCGACACCCTCGACTCCAGCGCGATCGACGGCTTCTTCGGCGACGAGGCTGCAGCTGAGACCGTCATGGAAGTGCAGGAACTGCACTACCGGGTACAGCAGGTCGAGTCACAGATCAACAGCCAGTTCACGTCGCTCGCCACGTACGCCCAGATCGCCCAGGAGCAGGTGGAGGTCGCCCGGTCGGAGGCCCGAGCCATCACCGAGCGGTCAGAGCAGCGCCTCACCTCACTCATCGAGCGCGAGCGCGCCGACCGCATCTCGTCGTTTACCGGCGGGGCCCCTGGCGGCTCTTCCCCCGACGTCACCGCCCGCCTCGACGCCCTCGAGCACTCCGTCGCCCAGATCCGCAAGGGACTCGACGAATGCCTCCAACGGCAAAAGGCGCTTGCGGATGCCATCGCCACGATGTTCGAGTGCATGCCGCGCAACCCCACCGCGGTCGAGCCGATCGCCGTCGAACCGGTTGTCGAGGAAGTCGACGCCGAGGAGTTCGAGACAGCGGAAGTGATCGCCTTCGCGCCGCTGACCCTCGACCCGCCGCCAATCGACGCCGCCCGGCACTCAGCGTCACCCAACGGTCCCATCGCCGCCCTCTCCCTCGAGGGTTGAACCGAAGGTCAACCGAAGTTCGAGACGACCCCGAGGCCGGCCGCGCGAGCCGCGTCGCCCTGCTTGCGGTCGGCGGTCAGGAATGAATCAGCGCCGACCTCGAGCGCGCTGGCGATGTGAATCGCGTCGAGCGAACGAAGTGACCGCCCGGGGAGCAAACCCGCCTGGATCAAGAGCGCGTCGGTGACCTGGACCAGGTCGACGAGATCCAACGCCGCCCGCACGTCCTCGGTGGCGAGACCCTGGCGATGACCGAGTCGAAGGAGTTCAGTCGTGAGGATCGCCGACGACACCAACTCATCACCCGCACGGCGATAGCCGTCAGAGCGCTGAGATCACGCCGACGGAGTCGGGTTCATCGACGATCGTCTTCGCAAACATTGACGTGTCGACGTACCGGATCATCGATCGCCACGAAGTTCGTCGAGCACATCGGCAATCGTCTCCGTGCCCGCCACCCGTCGTAGCGACCCGAACGACGCATCACTCCGACGCGGACGAATGGCTCCGGCGAGCTTCATCACCTCGTAGCGGCTCAACCCCGGCGGGATCATGATCGCAACCACGTCACCGTGATTGGTCACCTGGATGATCTCGCCGTTCTTCACCTCGTCGAGGACCCGGCTGCTGTTGTTGCGCAACTCGCGGTGGGCGATCGTCTTCACGACGTGATCGTAGCACGCGTAGCACGTGCCCGCTCGGGCCGCGTGATTCAGCGGACGATTTCCATGCGCATGCCCACGTCGTCCCACGTGGGATCGATCGGCATCCGACTGATCGCCCGGCCTGATGCCCGGCGCGCCGTGAACAGCAATGCTGCAACCTGCAGCAGGTGCACTGCAGCCGAACCGTCCGGCGGCGTGCGCGTCACCACCTCGTCGACGCCCGGCAGGCGCTGACGGATCAGCTCGAGCCGTTCGAGACGGCCGTCCTCGTGATAGGGCGACGTCGACAACGGCTCATCGCTGTTCATCGCGGTGAACGACACGTCGGGATTGGCCGAGAAGAAGCTCCGCGAGTGGTACGGCTGCATCTCCCGAGCGGCCTCGCGCACCCAACGCAAACGGCGCAGATCGTGTTTGGTCATCCACGGCTCCATCCGCTGCGCCTCGGCGTTCGACGCTGCGATGGCGTCACGGCACGGTGTGCCACTGATGGAAACGACCCGCGGCCACCCCACGTACTCGCGAGCCTCGCGGTCGCATTGGCGATACTGGCCCGACGGCGTGTCGAACAAGCCCATCGGTGTGTTGATCGCTGCCGCTTCGAAGGTCGGCCGGAAATCGAGCACCTCGAACAGTTTCGGGAGCACGAAGGCTTCCTCGGCGGCCACCGTGATGCCCGAGAGGCGTGCCGGCAGCACCAGCCAGCCTCCCGGGCACGGGGTGACCCCGGCGATGTTCTTGTACGGCAGCTTCTGGACGGCCACGACGGATCAGCCGCCGTTCGCAGACGGCACCGGCGGCGCCGTCTCCTGGCCGCCATAGGTGCCCGAACCCGACGACGCGGCCTGCCCCGTCGACACCGTGGCGTGAGCGTGCATCTGGGCGCGAGCCGTCTGGAGCTGGGCTTGCACTTCCTTCGGGTAGGCGCTCGACTCCATGGCCACCTCCATCGTGATCAACCCGGCCGCCACCAGGCGAGCGAGGTCCATCTCGACGGTCTGCATGCCGTCGCCGGCGCCGGTGGCGATCATGTTGCGCATCTGGCGCGACTTGCCCTCACGCACCAGGTTCCGGATCGCCTCGTTGGCGATCATCACCTCGTAGGCGGCAACGCGGCCGCCGGCGACGCCGGGGAGCAGACGCTGCGAGATGACGCCCTGGAGGGCACCGGCCAGCATGATCTGGATCTGGTCGCGGCTCTCGCCGGGGAAGACGTCGATGATGCGATCGAGCGCCTGCGCTGCATCGTTGGTGTGCAACGTGGCGAACACCAGGTGGCCGGTCTCCGCGAGCGACAGCGCGATCTGGATGGAGTCGAGGTCGCGCATTTCGCCGAGGAGCACCACGTCGGGGTCTTCACGCAGGGCGCTGCGCAGGCCGTCGGTGAACGACTCGACGTCGGTGCCGACCTCTCGCTGGTTGACCATCGCCATCTTGTGGTGGTGCATGTACTCCACCGGATCTTCGATGGTGAGGATGTGCACCGGCTTGGTGTCGTTGATCCGATCGATCATGGCCGCCAACGTCGTCGACTTGCCCGAGCCGGTCGGGCCCACCACGAGGACGATCCCGTAGGGCTTGTTGAGCAGGCTCGTACACGCCGCCGGAGCACCGAGCTCCTCGAGTGTCCGCACGCGGAACGGCACGACGCGCAGCGCGAGCGCGAGATTGCCCCGCTGGCGGAACGCGTTGGCGCGGAACCGGCCGATGCCGGCGAGACCGAACGAGAAGTCGACCTGACGGTCACGATGCAGTTCCTCGACCTTGCGTTCGTCGAGCAGCGAGTACACCATGCGATCGATCTCGTCGGAGGCCAACACCGGCACGTTCTCGAACGAGATGAGCACACCATCGCGGCGTACGGTTGCTGGACGACCCACCGTGAGGTGAAGGTCGGAAGCACCTGAATCGACGGTCGCCTTGAGGAGCGATTCGAGCATCGGATCTGGAATGGACATGGTTGGCTAACCTCCTGCTCGGGCCAACGCACGCCGCGACGGCGTGGACGAGGACCACACTTGCTGATGAGCTTTTCTCTGTTGATCGTGTTTGCAGCCGTGGCCGGTCTGGTGATCGGCTCGTTCCTGACGGTGGTGGTGGATCGCGTGCCACGGGGCGAATCGGTGGTGGCACCGCCGAGTCGCTGTGGTTCGTGCGGGCTCCGCCTGGGCCCGCTCGACTTGGTGCCGGTGCTCAGCTGGGCCGCCTTGCGCGGCAAGTGCCGCCAGTGTGGGGCGAAGATCGGCATCGAACCAATCGTGCTGGAGCTGACCACGGCAGGACTTTTCGTGTTGATGGCGATCCGCTTCGACGACATGCGCGCTGCGATTCCGGCGTACTGCATCCTGTGCGCCACGCTCGTCGCGCAGACCTGGATCGACCTGCGCACGCAGCGACTGCCACGTGAAATCACCTACACGGGCATGGTGCTGGGCGCGATCGCACTGGCGATTGCCGCGCTTGTGCTCGACGAACCCGAGCGCATCTGGATGGCCGCACTCGGAGCTGCCATTGCCCTGGTCACGATGTGGTTGATCTACAAACTCAGTCGGGGCGGCATGGGCGACGGCGACGTGCGTCTTGCGCCGCTGCTCGGCATGTTCCTCGGCTGGATCAACCCCGGCATCGTGCTGCCCGGGCTGTTCTTCGGTTTCCTCGCCGGCGCGATCGTGGGCGTGGCGATGATGGCCGTCAACCGCGCGGGTCGTCGAACGGCGGTGCCGTTCGGGCCGTTCCTGGCCCTCGGCACGATCGTGGGAATCTTCGTCGGTCAGCATTTCGTCGACATCGTCCTCGGGCGGTGACCCCGAGGGTCAGATCTGCCCCTTGGTTCCGTTGAGCACGCCGTACATCGCCGACACCAGTGCTACGGCAACGAAGCCGACGATGAGTCCCACGAAGATGATCATGAGAGGCTCGAACATGGTGGTGAACTTCTTGATGCGGCTCTCGAGTTCCCGGTCGAAATACGTGCTCGCAACGGCGAGCTGCATGTCGAGCGTTCCGGTCTCCTCGCCGACCTTGAACATCTGTCGTGCCGCACCCGGGAACAACTCGGTGTCGATGAGCGGCTGAGAGAACCCCTGCCCCTCGAGCATCTGCGCACGGGCGATCTCGAGACGTTCCTTGTAGACGATGTTGCTCGTTGCATCGGTCGTGGTCTTGAGACCCTCGGGCAATGGCACGCCGGCAGCGAGCATCGCCGAGAGGATCCGACAGAACCGCTCGAGGATCGAGTAGTCGACGATGCCCTTGATGACCGGGATCTTGAGCACCAGACGGTCTTTCCAGAGCTTGCCGGTCGGGTGCTTGAAGAGGAACATCAGGGTCCCGCCGATGATCAGGAAGAAGCCGGCAGTGATGAACCACAGGTCGGTGAAGAGCCGCGAGAAGGCCAGCAACATCTTCGTCGGCAGCGGCAGCTCCGCGTCGAGTTCCTCGAACAGCGGCTTGAACTGCGGCAGCACGTAGCCGGCGAGGATCAGCACGGTGATCATCGCCATCACCATGACCACCATCGGGTACGAGAGCGCCGACACCACCTTGCTGCGGGTCTCGATCTCGCGTTCGAGGTAGTCCGACAGGCTCTCCAACGCAGTGTCGAGCTGACCGGTGAGTTCGGCCGATTGCAGGATGCCGACGTAGTAGTCGGGGAACACCTCGGGGTGACCGGCCGCAGCGGCAGAGAACAGCCCGCCGTTGCGCAGATCGTCGACGAGGTTGCTGAGCGCTCGCCGCAAGGCGACGTCTTCGGTCTCGTCGCCGATCACGGTGAGCGCGTCGGTGATGGGGATGCCGGCCTTGACGAAGACGGCGAGCTGACGCGTGAAGTGCATCAGCTCCTTCTTCTTGACCTTCTCCTTCGTGAGCTCGAAATCGAACATCCCACGACGTTCCTCGATCTTGGTCGGGAACAGGTTCTGCTGGACCAACAGCGAACGCGCCGCGCCGACGGTGTCGGCCTTGGTCACCCCCTCGATGGGGGATCCGGTGGCGTCGATTGCGGCGTAAGCGAACTTGGGCATGATCGGCTCCGTGTCTCAGGTGTCTCAGTGGGCAAACAGGGTTCGGACGACTTCGGGGATGGTCGTGACGTCGTCGTCGACCATCTGCATTGCTTCTCGGAGCATCGTGCGCATACCTTGAGCAACTGCCAGACGGCGGAGTTCCTCGGTGGTGGCCCAACCGACGATCAGGCGACGCACTTCAGGGGTGATCCGCAACAGTTCGTACACACCGATGCGGTCGCGGTACCCGGTGTTCGAGCAGTAGCTGCAGCCCTTGCCGTGGTAGAAGACGGTCTTGTCGCTCCCACCGGAATGCTGACGGAACACCGCCAACTCCTCGGCGCCGGGCGTGTAGGGCTCCTTGCAGTTGTCGCACATCTTGCGCAGCAGACGCTGCGACACCACCCCCACGATCGCCGAGGCGACGAGGAACGCCTCGATGCCCATGTCGAGCAGGCGGTGCAACGCAGCAACGGCGTCGGTGCCGTGCAGCGACGACAGCACGAAGTGACCGGTGAGGGCCGACTGGATGGCGATGCGGGCGGTGTCGACGTCGCGGATCTCACCGACCAGGATCGTGTCGGGGTCCTGTCGGAGAAGGGCCTTGAGCCCGGTGGCGAAGGTGAGGCCGGCCTTGGCGTTCGTCTGCACCTGGTTGATGCCGGGGAACACGTACTCGACCGGGTCTTCGACGGTCGTCACGTTCTTGCCGGTGGAGTTGATCTCGAGCAACGTGGCGTACAAGGTGGTGGTCTTGCCGGCGCCCGTCGGGCCTGCACAGATCACCATGCCGAACGGCGCGTGCACCAGCTTCGAGTACGTCTTGTAGGTCTCCGCCGGCATGCCGAGTTGGCCGAGGCTGACCATCGACTTCGACTTGTCGAGCAGACGCATGACGATCTTCTCTCCGAACACCGTCGCCACGGACGAGACACGGACGTCGATCGGACGACCGTCGACCTTGGTCGAGAACTGGCCGTCCTGCGGGGCCCGCTTCTCGACGATGTTCATCTCCGACATGATCTTCAAGCGGCTGATCAACGCGTTGTGGGCCGACAGTGGCAGCGAGAACGCCTCGATGAGGTGGCCGTCGACGCGGAAGCGGATACGCAACCGATCGTCGAGCGGTTCGATGTGGATGTCGGAGCTGCGGTCACGCAGCGCCTGGCCGACGATCTTGCCGACGAGTTGCACCACTGGCGCCTGGTCGTCGAGGTTGACCTCGGCGATGGTCTCGGCAACCAGGCGTTGATCGTCCTCAGCGGCGAAGGCGGCGACAATGTGGTCGACGTCGGCAGTCGAGCGGTACATCTGCTCGATGAACGAGGTGACGGTCTTCTCGTCGGAGGCCTTCCAGGCGAAGCGCTGGCCCGTGGCCGTCTCGACCTGCTGGCGCCTGTACGCCGACGGATCGGCGGCGTACAGCACGATCAGGCCATCTTCCTCGCCGATCGGCATCACCTTGTGGGTGCGCGCGACCTGCTCGGGGAAGCGGGTGACGATCTCCTCGTCGAGTTCCACGATCGAGACATCGGCGACCGGTACCTGACACACCGCAGCGACAACAGTCGACAGCTCGACACGGCCGACGCCATGACGATTCAGGAGTGCCGTGCCGAACTTGAGCAGGTCGCCGTTGGCATCTGTCAGTGCCGCGGCAGCTCGTCTCGGCGTCGAGGTGCCCGCCCTGGACGAGCGCCTGGCCGACCGCGGAACACTCGTCGGCTGACTCGCCCATCGGTGGCGGTTCCACGAGCGCGGTGGCTGTGCCTCCACCTGTTGCGGGAACGAGATCGTCTGGACGTGGTTTACGAAGTGCCATCGGCGTCGCTTTCGGCTCAGTGCTGCGCGTTCACGGGGGAGCTGAACGTGGTCGGGGGAGAGATCGGGGTCGATGCCGACGGGGATCCATCCATGTCCGGCGACGTCATGGTCGGCGACGTCATGGCCGGCCGTTCGGAGAGAGACCCCATCGCAGCAAGTGCGCGCTGGACGGCCTCGTCCACGTCGCTCGAGTTGTCGTCACCAGCACCAAGATCGACAGGACCGGACGACGTGGCGGCAACGTCGCTGCGACGGACGAACTGGTTCGGGTCGAGTGCGATCAGCGCTCGCTCGACTTCTTCGAGTCGTTCGAGCTGCACCGCCGTCTCGACGTCGAGGTGCTGTTCCTGCAGCTGGGTCTCGACCTCGACGATGCGGACCACGGCCTTGTCCATCGTGTGGCCCATCGATTCCTGGAATCGTTCGGTCTCGATGCGGATGAGTTCGACCTCGCCGGCCACCCCTCCGACGCGATCCTTGAGATCGTCGAGGGCGTCGACGTCGACAGCGTCGAGGCGGCCGGCGACGGCATCGAGGTTCTTGTTCACCTCGTCGAAGCGGGCGTCAGCACCGGCCAGTCGATCGCTGAGCAGGTTGACGGCATCGTCGAGGCTCGCGCTCACCCGGCCGACGTAGGCGTCGATGTCGGCGATGCGTTGGCCGACGGTTTCGTTGATGCGTCCCTCGGTGGTCAAGAGGCGTTCGTTGATGCGGCTCTCGGCCTGATCGACGCGACTCCCTACGACGTTGGCGACCTCGGCCTGCTGGCGCGCCGCCTGCGCCGAGACCTCGTCGAGCCGCGTCGCCAGTCCGGCGAGGCGACCATCGATCTCCTCGGTCACCTGCCCGGAGATCTCGTCGATGCGGCTCTCGGTTGCCACGGTGATCACGTTGATGTGTTCCACGATCTTCGCGGCCTGATCGTCGAACTTGCGGACCGTACGGTCGAGCGAGACGAGTTCGGTTTCGAGGCGCACCTGGCGATGCTCCAGCTGCTTGACGATCGGTTGCGCCGCAGACTCGACCGCCGCGGTCAGGCCGAGGTTGATCTCGTCGGCGATCCGCCCGATGCGGGTCTCGACCTCCTCCTGACGACGCTTCGATGCGGTGGCGAATTCGGTGAGGCGGACGTCGAGCGCTCGGTGGATCTCGGTCTGGAACGCCGACGTCGTTGCTTGCGACCGTTCGACTGCCGGCAGGAGGGCGAGGACCTGCTCATCGGTGCGGGCCCGAGCGGCCCGCTCGGCGGTCACCTCGTCGCGGAGCCGCTGGAGTTCGGCCGACACCATCTCGTTGTAGCGGGCCAGTTCGAGTTGCACGGCCGCGACGATGCTGGATCGGAGCGCATCGTTTTCATCGGTCATCATGTGGTCCTTCGAGTCGGGATGCCGCCTACGTGGCGGTTCGGTTCGCAGGTGATCTATCGGCACCCGATCTGCGGATCTTGAGAGTTCGCTGAGACGGAATTGACACAATCCGAGCCGAGCGTTGTGATCGAGCCGACGTAACGTCGTCGACATGCGCGTCCACCTCGTCGACGGGACCTACGAGCTGTTCCGCCAACACTTCGGTTCGGCATCACGCCATACCGACAGCGGCCCGTACGCGGCCGCGGCGGGAGTGGTCGCCTCCACGCTCGCACTGGTTCAGGACGGCGCCACCCACGTCGGCGTGGCGTCCGACCACACGATCGAGAGCTTCCGCAACGATCTCTGGGCGGGATACAAGACCTCCGACGGGATGGATCCCGACATCCTTCGCCAGATCCCCGTGATGGAGCGGGCGTTGTCGGCAGCAGGCTTCACCGTGTGGCCGATGGTCGAGTACGAGGCCGACGACGCGTTGGGTGCCGCAGCCGCCGTTGCCGATCGTGACGAGCGCGTGGAACAGGTACTGATCGTGACCCCGGACAAGGATCTCGGCCAATGCGTGCGGGGCGATCGAGTCGTCCAGTTCGATCGTCGCAAACGCGAGATCATCGATGCCGACGGCGTGCGGGCCAAGTTCGGTGTCGGCCCCGAGTCGATCGCCGACTACCTGGGCCTCGTGGGCGACACCGCCGACGGTTTCCCCGGACTCCCGGGATGGGGCGCAAAGAGCGCTGGTCTGGTCCTGGCCCGCTACGTCCACATCGAGAACATCCCGGCCGCCGCCGGCCAGTGGGATGTCGCCGGATTGCGGGGAGCGGCCAAACTGTCGGCGACACTGCAGGCGCAGCTCGCCGACGCGCTGCTCTTCCGCGAGATCGCTACCGTGGTGACCGACATCGACGTGGGCACCGTCGACGAGTGGCACTGGACGGGCCCCACAGAGGGGTTCACGGCCGTCGCCGACGAGATCGACGCCCCCGACCTGATCGCCTTCGCCGAACGCCTCCGACCCCGCTGAACTCCTTGCATGAGGGGTCTGACCCTCGGTTGCACAGAGCCGCCGACTGAGGTGACGACCAGGTGATCTGCGGCACACAGACGATGCCGATGAAGGCTGCTACCTTCCGGTCCTGACCTGGTTCACGGGCGCCCATTGCACAGGACCCGGTCGTCACCTCACTCGGCGGCGTGCCATCACCCTACCGGCGCGTTCGGCGACTCGCCAGCTAGCCTTCCCAGGCGGTTCCGGCACTGCGCGACAGCGCCGGGATTCGAGGAGGGGTGCGAGAGCGGCCGAATCGGCACGCTTGGAAAGCGTGTGAAGGGCAACCTTCCGTGGGTTCGAATCCCACCCCCTCCGCCATGGTGCCCTCCGGTGCGTTTCCTCCCGCCGCGCTTCCGTCGGGTCTGAACGTCGATGAGGCGATGGGGTTGGCCCTCGACGAGGCAGCACGTGCTCTCGTGCACGACGATGTCCCGGTCGGAGCGATCGTCGTCCACAACGGCATCGTGATCGCCGCTCGACACAACGAGCGCGAACTGCACGACGACCCGGTCGCCCACGCCGAAATCCTCGCGCTCCGCGACGCCGCAGCCCACCTGGGGCAGTGGCGCCTCGACGAGTGCGCGATGTACGTCACGCTCGAGCCGTGCCCGATGTGCGCCGGCGCGCTCGTCAACGCCCGACTCGGGCACCTCGTGTACGGCGCTCATGATCCCAAAGCGGGCGCCGTGACGAGTCTCTTCGACCTGGTGAGCGGCGAGCGGCTGAATCACCGCGTCGAGGTGACGAGCGGTGTGCGATCGACCGAGTCGGCCGAGCTGCTACGCGGGTTCTTCCGCCTCCGACGTACGTCGAAGACGGAAGAACCCGGGTGAACGCGGATCCGGCTCAGTGATCTTTGCGGCGCAGGCTGCCGATGAGGCGGCGTAGCGCCGATCTGCGCTCGTCGGCAGCGTCGAGGCTCGGATCGTCGGACGTCGCCTCGCTCGCCAGGCTCGACTCGTCGTCGACGGACACGACTGACGCAACGCCCGCTGGGGGCAGATACGGTTCCCCGAACCGCTGGGCGGCTTCTGTCTCGGCGGCGAGCGCCTGCTCTGCGTACATCACCTCTGCACGCATGGCCATCGTGGGGGGTGCGAACCCGCCAAAGGGCGAACCCGTGGGCTCGGCGACCGGAACTGGGTTCGTGTCATCGAACGGGTCGAAGTCGAGGGGCGCGATCACCGGTACTTCGCCCGACACCATCTCGATGGCGGCGATCGCACGACGAACTGCCGCGGCGACATCGTCGGGCACCTCATCGGCTTGAGCATCGTCGTCGGAGAGTTCGAGTGCAGGCATCTCGAATCGCAGATCGCCGTTGTCGGAGTGGGTGAATGCCGGAGCGACCTGCGGCGACACGTCGATCGCTTCCACGAGCACCGGTTCCTCGGTGGCGTTCGGCCAGGTCACCTGGAAGTCGGTCGGGTCATCGTCGAATGCGACGATCTCGACCAACGAGTCATCGGGCGCCATTTCGATGTCGGTGTCCACGTCGCGGTACGTGTCCACCTCGAGGTCGGTGTCCACCTCGAGGTCGGTGTCCACCTCGAGGTCGGTGTCGACCTCGAGGTCGGTGTCGACGTGGCTGTCGATTTCGAACTCGATCTCGAACTCGACGTCGAGGGTCTCCGAGACTGCGAACTCGATGGTGACTTCATCGAGGGAGGATTCGGCGCCAGCAACAACGACCGCGCTGTCGCCGTCACGGACGGGGTCGAACATGAACACGTCGAACGCATTCGACGCGTCGAGCGGCGAGGTCGGATCCGCGAGATCGTCCCACTGGATGATGAGTTCGTCATCGTTCATCTCGACGACCATGTCGAGACCGGACAGTTCCGAACCGATGACCGGGGCCATCTCGGAACCCATCAGACGAGCGGCCGCCGACGCATCGAGTTGCGCCACGAACCAACGATGGATGCCGGACGGATGGTGACGGTAGGCCGTGACGCGCACCGTGGTCACTGCGTGGTTCGCCAGTTCGGTGATCAGATCCTCTGTCGAGGTCTCGGTCACGACGAGCACAGCATCACGATCGATCGATGCCTCACGGTCGAATAGGCGGCCGAGATGTTCGACGTCACCGACGCGGACCGTCCCTCGTTCGAGCTGGATCCGGTCAACGACGCCGGCATCGAGGAGCCGGCGGCCGAGCGAGGCGTCCGAAGCCCTCTCGGCGTAATAGACCACGCCGTTGTCGAGGTACACCAGCACCTCGGGATCGACCTCGAACACGATCTCACCGGTGAAGGCACGCTCGCGGGCTTCGTCGAGCGTCATCCAGCCGGGCTGCGGTCCGCTGACCGACAAGGCCCCTGTCGACGTCTGGGTCGAACCGGACTTGGTTCCAGTGTTGTGCATCATCAGGCCACCTCTACCTTTGTTGGTTCCATCGACGCGAGCAGCGTCAGGAGGATTTCGACCACGACCTCCCGGCCGGAGTCAGGGTCGATCAGTTGGCACGGCACTGCGGCCTCGCAGTCGAGTGCGCCGAGCGAGCGCGCCAGGCGACGCGCCACCACCACGTCGTCGCAGCGGTTCACGGCGATGACCGCCGGAACGCGCAGATCACGCAGCAGTGCGCGCAGCTCGACGCCCGCGGCAGCGTGTGTCTCGAACGCCTCCGCATCGATCACGAACGCCACGACGTCGACATCGCCTTTGAGAATGTTGGTCATGAATCGAAAGCGCACCTGACCGGGCGTGCCGAAGAGCAACAACCGCACGTCTTCGTCCGCAAGCTGATAGGTGCCGAAGTCCATGGCGACGGTGGTGAACGACTTGACGCCGGACTCCTCGCCACTGGTCGCCACATCGGTCGAGATCACCTGGGTCTGTGAGACCGATTGGATCATCGAGGTCTTGCCGGCGGCGAACGGTCCGGTGACCAGGATCTTGAAGACCTGGCTCATGTCATCGCTCCAACGAGCATCGACGCGCGGCTCTGCACGACCGTGCGCAACTCGCGCTGGTCGACACGAATCGACGCAAGCAGGGCGAGCACCCGATGTGTCCCGATCGGCCACACCAGCAGGAGACCACCATCGTGGTCGACCACGAGCTGATGCAAGCTGTTCCCGCCGCCCATCGCGACAAGTTGCTGCGCAAGGCCGACGGCGGCGGCAAGCATTGCGGGATGCGACGGCTCATCAGCCATCGAGGTGCTGCGGGCGAGACCGAATCCGTCGACCGATGCAAGGAGTGCGCCGCGTACGCCGTCGACGCGTCGAGCCAGCTCGTCGAGCACGTCGACCATCGGCATCGGAGACGACATCGAGATGTTCGTCGGAGAGGCGGCGGTCGATGGTGTGGCCGGAGTTGTCCAGCTGTCGGAAATCGTCTGCGGTCGAGACGGCACGAACCCGTTCATGAACAACGAGGAACCGTCGACGACTGCCTTGACCTTTTCCATACAGAGGACGTATCGGCAGTCCGAGCGTCTTCTTGAGTTCTTTCTACGCGGCGAACACCATCGGACGCCCTTGGAGACCGATCCCACGTTTCCTCTGCTCCGCAGGCTCTTCGTGGATCTCCGTGAGGGCCCGTGGACGTGCTGGCGGAAGGCGTGGGATTCGAACCCACGGAGGCCCAGAAGACCTCAACAGTTTTCGAGACTGTCCCATTCGTCCGCTCTGGCAGCCTTCCGGATGCGAGGCTAGCGGCGAACGGGCGGACCGGCTACGAGCAGAGCGTTCCGTCCTCGGGCGCCACGAGCCGCAACAGATACTCGTGCACGATCCCCTGAACACAGTCGTTCCCGCGATACCCGGTGTGTTGATTGGCCTCGACGATCACGAGACGGCCGTCTTCGAGCGTGTCGGCCATCGCACGGGTGCTCTCCAGCGGCGTTGCAGCGTCGCCGGTCGTGCCGATCACCACGATGGGGCCGGCGCCGGCACCGGTGATCTCGACTCGTGGGTCGAGCGCCGGCGGGAAGAAGGTGCACGAGTACGAACCCGTCGTGTACGGAAAGATGCGCGGGGCCACCTCGAGAATCGAGTCGACCTCCGCGTCGGACTCCTCCACGGTCGGACGTTCGGCCTCATCGGCGCAGTTGATCGCCTGGAACGATTCCATCAGGTTGCCGTAGGTTCCATCAGCGCTCCGGCCGTAGTAGGCATCGTTGAGCTGGAGGAGTGCGGCACCGTCGCCGGCCGCTGCGTCTTCGAGCGCTCGCTCGAGCGCCGGCCAGTAGCTGTCGGAGTACATCGCCTGCGCCGTGGCGATCGCTGCAATGCCACGATCGACCGGAGGCCGCCCCTCAGCGCTCGGGAGCGGCGACTCGTCGAGGCTGGCCATCAAGCGGTCGTATGCCCCTGCGGCATCGCCGTCGTTGTGGAAGGGACATGACGAGTCGGCGCTGCACTGGGCGAGGAACGTATCGAGGACCGCCTCGAAGCCGGCACCCTGTTGGCGGCTCGCCTCGAGCGGATCGGCGTTGGGATCGCTCGCACCGTCGAACACCGCGCGCGCACGGTGGTGGGGAACAGCGTGGTCCAGACTCCGCCGAGCTCGCTGCCGTAACTGAAGCCAAAGTACGAGATCTGATCGACGCCGAGCGCCTGACGGATCGCATCCATGTCACGGGCGGAGTTGTTCGTGCCGACGTACTGCACGTGCTCGACGCGGTCGATGCATCGCTGCGCGAATTCCTCCGCGGTCTCGACGATCGCCGCGCGTTCGGTCTCGTCGTCGGGTGTCACGTCGAGGTTGGCGTAGAAGCGATCGTACTCCGCATCGTCGATGCAGTCGACGACGCCTTCGCTCTGGCCGGTGCCTCGCGGGTCCCACCCGATGATTTCGAAGTTGTCGGTGATATCGGGTTCGAAGTAGCCCGACGCATTGAGCGCCAACGACGCGCCCTCCGCGCCCGGGCCGCCACGATTGGCGAGCATCGGGCCAACCGACTCGTTGCTCGCTCGATGACGGGCCACGTACAGATCGATCGTGTCACCCTGCGGATCGGCGTAATCGACCGGCACGGTGATGCGGCCCTCGTCGACGCGATCGTCCAGCGGTGTCCATTCGATGGTGTAGTCGAGCGGACCCGACGACGACACGTCGGCCACCGAGTCCGGCGGAGTCGTGATGCCGGTGACATCTCGGGCGACGACGACTGGGTCGACGCGATCGTTCGAGCACGCCACCATGGCAAACGCTGCAACGGCCACGAGAACGAAACGACGCATTGTCCCAAGCGTACGGTCCCTGGGTTCTCCCGCGACCGCGCCCGGACGCTCGTAGCGTGGCGCCATGCGCATGCCTCCTCATTCGATGATGCCCGGCGACAAAGACGCACTGAAGGGCGTCGAGTTGAGCGCCGGCACATGGCGGCGGGTCTGGACCTTTGCCCGGCCGTACCGGGGAACCATCACGGTGTTTCTCGTCGCGATCATCGCCTCCGCGTTGCTGGCGCTCGTGCCACCCTTCGTCTTCCGCGGCATCATCGACGGCGCCATTCCCGACGACGATCGACAACAGATCATCGTCCTCGCGACGTTGGCGGTCTTCGCAGCGCTGGGCGACGCCGGGCTGGCGATCGTGCAGCGCTGGACCAGCGCCACGGTCGGCGAGGGCCTCATCTACGACCTGCGACGAACGCTGTTCGCCAAGATCCAGCAGATGCCGATCGCGTTCTTCACCCGTACGCCGACCGGATCGATCACGTCACGGCTGAACAACGACGTCGTCGGCGCCCAGACGGCTCTGACGAGCACATTGGGCAGCATCGTGAGCAACGTGATCGTGCTGGCCACGACCCTCGCCGCCATGTTCTGGCTCCAGTGGCAGCTCACGCTGCTGACCCTCGTCGTCCTGCCGCTCTTCATCGTTCCGGCCCGCCGCGTCGGGGTTCGGCTCCAGGACATCGCTCGCCGGCAGATGGGCTACAACGCGGCGATGAACACCCAGATGACCGAGCGGTTCAACGTGTCGGGTGCGACGCTCGTCAAGCTGTTCGGGTCGGGTGGACGCGAACGTGACGCCTTCGATCGCCGTGCCGCCGGGGTGCGCGATACGGGAATCCAGGCAGCACTGCTCGGTCGGGTGTTCTTCGTCGCTCTCGGCCTCGTCGGCGCCCTCGGCACCGTGGCGATCTACGGCTTCGGTGCATTCATGGTCGTCGACGGCAGCATCAGCGTCGGCACGCTGGTTGCGCTGGCCGCGCTGGTGACCCGGGTGTACCAGCCCTTGACCGGGCTGACGAATGCCCGTGTCGACCTGATGACCTCGATGGTCAGCTTCGAGCGGGTCTTCGAGGTCCTCGACGCACCGGTGGCGATCCAGGAGCGACCCGGTGCGATCGACCTCGTCGACCCCCGAGGTGGTGTCGAGTTCGACGACGTCGTGTTCCGTTATCCACCTGCAGCCGAGTCGGCGATTGCGTCGATGGAAACCAATGCCGGGCTCGGAGGCGACACCGATCCCGACGTCGATGTACTCAACGGACTCTCATTGACGGTGACGCCCGGCGAGACCGTTGCGCTGGTCGGTGCCTCGGGGGCCGGCAAGTCGACCACGATCTCACTCCTGCCCCGGCTCTACGACGTGACATCCGGCGCCGTGCGCATCGACGGGCACGACGTGCGCGACCTCACCCTCGACTCGCTGCGCACCTCGATCGGTGTGGTGTCACAGGACCCGCATCTGTTCCACGAGTCGATCGGTGACAACCTGCGCTACGCCGACCCGGATGCCACCGACGAACAGCTCATCGCCGCGGCGAAGGCAGCTCGGATCCACGACACGATCGCTGCGCTTCCCGATGGCTACGACACGATCGTCGGCGAGCGCGGCTACCGGCTCAGCGGCGGCGAGAAGCAGCGACTTGCCATCGCCCGTCTCCTGTTGAAGAACCCCTGCATCATGGTGCTCGACGAAGCAACGAGCCATCTCGACAACGAGAACGAAGCACTCATCCAGGCAGCGCTCGACCACGCCATGCGTGACCGAACAGCGATCGTGATCGCCCACCGTCTCTCGACGATCCGCAGTGCCGACCGCATCGCCTTCGTCGAGCACGGCCGCATCGCCGAGATCGGAACCCACGCCGAACTGCTCGCCGCCGACGGCCGCTATGCCCAGCAACTCAACGCTGGGGAGCTGGTGGGCTGACCGTTCGGGCCCAACCGACATCGCGCTGCGTCGGCGTCTACTGGACTTCCCAGGAGTTGATCGCGTAGGCCCCGTTCTGGTTCACCTGGACGACCGCTGTGGACGTCTCATGTCCAGCGTCGGTGGTGGAGACGATCCGGAACTTGCGCTGCACGACCGTCTCCAGGAATCCGATGTCGACCGTCTCCGGTCCGGCGGCGCGTGCGTCGACCACATCAAACTGAGCAGCCAGGACGCCGCCGGAGATCTTGACGGCGAGACCGTTCGGGTTTGCGAGCCTGACACGCCCCTGGGGAACTGCGACGTAACCCGGGATGTCGACGGTGGTTGCGGCCGCCGCAGGCAGATCGATCTCGATGATCGGCTGTGGGACGACCGGACCCGGCGGAGGCGGCGGCGGAAGCGAAGGTGCTGCGCCGAGGCCGGCGTCGGGAACAACCGCACCGCTGGGAGCGGACGGTGCTGATGCGCCGACTTCGTTGATCGCGGTCACCGAGAACGTATATGCGGTGCCCACTGCCAGCCCCACGACATCGCACTGCGATGCCGGTGCAGCACTCATGTCGACCTCGCAGACACTTCCACCGGGCGACGCCGTCACCCTGTAGGTCCGGACGGGCTCACTCCCTACAGCAGCCGCCGTCCACGACACCCTGACGGTGCCCGCATAGGGGACCACGACCGGGATCGCAGGCTGGCTCGGTGCAGCTGCGGCAGGTGGGAGAGCGAGTGCGTTCACCGGTGTGAACACCGATGGCAGGTACCCCTGGGTCGTCGCCGGGACAGGAGTGTCAGAGCCGACCAACGATGCCGGCACCTCGATGACTCCGGACGCGACCAGGTCGACACCGGTGACGCCGTCCGGGGCGAGCACCCCGTTCACGCTGACGATCGACACGTCTTCGGAGGGTGCGTCACCGGTGTCACCGGGCGCCACGTACCGCTTGTTGAAGTGCAGGGAGAGCTCAGAACCGTTCGAGTTGTCGATCACGACACGTCCTTCGGCCCCGAGCACCCAGGTTCCTCCCAGTCCGCTCATGTTGTGGGTGCCGGGAGCGTTCTCGGCGTAGAAGATGGCCTCCTGGTCGTTCGTGCAACCCTGGACGGCGCCCAGGCCGACGACGACCGATGCCCCACCCTCGATGCGTACCTCGTTCTCGAAGTAGTAGATCCCCGACGTGAAGTAGGTGGGCCCGTCGAGCACCACTTGGTCGGAATAGGTGCCCGGGAAGTAGACCGTGCACGTGGGGAAGTCGATCGGCATCTGGTTGCCGGCCGGCGAGCGACGGTTGAGCCCGTGCACAGGGAGGTTCGGCAACCAGATCTTGTCGGTTTCCGACTGCAGCGTCTTATTGGTCAACCACTCGCTCGACGAGGCCGGGTCCGTCGGCTCGAAGTCGCATGGTGTGGTCCGTGACGCGTGAGGTGCACACCATGAGCTGCCTTTGAGTTCCTCGGGAGGCGCCGTGCCGACCTGTGTCGACGTGACGCCGACACGGAGTTCGTCGGCTGACTGGGCGCTCGCGTAATCGATGAAGTAGCACTTCGTCGAAACACCGATTCCGCTCATCGAGATCGGTGCCAGTTCAACGGGGATCGACGGCCCGCCTGTCCCGCACGCTTGATACAGCCCGACGGGGTCTGCCAGCGAGAGCCGCAGACCGGCCTTGGCGCTCTCGATGCGCGTGGTCTTCTCGCTCAACACGGTGTTGGCCGAGAGCACCGTCATTGCGTACCTCATCGTCGGGATGACGATGAGCGACCCGATGACCATCATCACGAGCACGAGCGGAAGCACCGAGCCTCTGTCACGATCCCACCGCGCTGTCGGTTCCTCCTCGGCGCACGACGGCAGGTGGGGACCATCGTCGGACACGACCCCACTCGCCGGAGTCGTCACTCTGGCGTGCCGGCTCATCGGGTCACCGACAGGCTGCAGGACACGGCTTCGTTCGCCGCGACTCGGACTCGTACGCCCTTCCAGGCACCGGCATCGGGGATGTCGACGAGCTCGAACGGTCGATTCTGGTTTCCTGCTCGGCAGGTCCACGCACCCGGGGTGTAGCTGGTCAGCTCCGAGTAGTTCTGCGGAAACACGTCGACCGTGACGAACTGCCCGTTCGGAATGGGGAATTCGAACGTGCCGGTGACGAACTGCTGATTGGTCGTCACGACGGTCGGCTCGAGATCGACCGGATCGCCGCTCGAGTCGGTGACCGCACTGTTCTGGTACCGGACCGGATCGGGAGCGGTGCCGCTGCCGAGCTTCGTCTGCAGGGTCAGCGTGCCACCGCATTCACCGAGCGCGATCTCTTCCATCGCGGTGGCGAACTGCGACCACTGGGGCAGGACGTACATGTCGGCGATCTCGTTGTTCGTGTAGTTGCTGCCGTCCCAGACCGCCGGTGTCCCGTTGTCGTTGCCCGAGATCAGCCGCGCGAGAATCGTGTCGTTGCGGGTCCTTGCCGTCACATTCGGGTCATAACCGGTGTACGGCGGCGAGTTGTAGAGCTTCGACGACCGATAGTGGCTGGACGAACCCGTCTGGGCTCCCGTCCACACCTCCCAGTCGGGACCGTTGCTCCAGACCTTCGTCACGGATCTGTACGCCGGATTGCTCGAGTTGGCGTTGTACTCCGCCGTGCTGACCGGTAACTGGACCATGCCCGTACCGGAGCCCGTCGTCGCTGTCGTCCGTCGTTGTCGTGTCGAGCCGCCCGGTACTGGGCCTGGTGATCGTCGGTCCAACCGACATCCTGACGTGCGGTTGCTCGGCGGCACTGCGAGTCGTACGTGCGCTTGTCCACCCAGTACCAGGCGCCATTCGACGAGTTCTTCTTCTGGTATCGGGCCTGGTACTGCGTCGACTCACGAACGTGGCTGTAGGAGCCTCGTTCGACGACGGTGCGATAGCCGGCGCCCGGATCGACGATCCAGTCGGACGACGAGGTGATGCCGGCACCGACACCTACGCCGACCAGGCGAACGCTGCGCCGGAACTTGTTGGCGATGTAATCGGCACGGTTGAACGCCACCTGGTTGTAGGAGGAGCCGTTCGCGTCGGGCCACGGAGCACCGGGGGCAGCCGGCTCAGCGGGAAGCACACCCGGATCCGCACGCCGGGCCAGGCGCTCCCACGTCGGCACACCGTCGGTGAAGAAGACGACGGTCTCGGGAATCACCGAAGCGGTCGTTCCATCGGCTTGGTAGAAGGTCCGGAACATGGCGTCCTCCCAGTTCGTACCGCCGCTCGATCGCAGGGCGTCGATCGCTCCCAGCAGCGCATCGACATCAGCCTGATTCGTCATGTCGAAGTAGCGGTGCCAGTCCGACGAGCCGAGCACGCTGGACCTCGTGTCGAACCGCACGACCTGCAGCTTGACCGGGGTGCCCGCGAGCGACTCGACGAAACGGCGAACGCCGGTCCTCACGTCGCCGATCGCACCACCGATCGAGCCCGACTCGTCGACCACGAGCGTCATCGGTCCACCGCATCGGCTGAACGCCTCGGTGAACGACGGCGCACCCTGCACACTGTTGGCGTCGATCGACGTGCGAACCGTTCCTCCAGCCGTGATGCTGATCTGGTTGATGCCACCGCCGGCACCCTCAACGTCACCACCGCCGTTGATCGACACGATCACCCGGTTCGCGTCCTTGCGGTCGGACTCGTTCGCCACCTGGTCGTCGGTGATCGCGTCCGGTGCCAGCGGCTCGCTGACGATGATCACCCAGGTGGGCCGGGTGCACGACACCGAGCCGACCGGACTGACAATTCCCGCGATTCGCCACGCCCGGTACGAACGATTCACCGGCCGGCGGCCCAGGCAGGTCGCGCAGGACGACGCTGGACGAGCACGACCACCCGCTGCCCGAGTCGGTGCACTCCACCCGGGAGAGTTCGTACGTCAGCGCATCGGCACTCGGAGCGAAGTGGTACGAGACATTCGTCTTGATGACCACGCCGGCACCGTCGACGTTCTCCCACGACATCATCACGACATTCGAGCCGGTGCTCAGATCGATCCCATCACAGACGGTGGCCCCGCACGGGGTGGCGTCCGGGCTGGTGTCGACGACTCCGGCGGACGACAGGTCGGCCGGAATCCACATGCTGATGCTCTGCTCGGCCCGAGCAACGTTGAGACGACCCTCCGTGTTGTCCTGCTGACGAAGCGTCACGACGACGGCACTGGAGAGCACCGTCACCAGGAGACCCATGATGGAGATGGCGATCAGCAGCTCGGGGAGCGTCATCCCCCCGTCACGCGATCGAATCCCACGAATTCCCGTGTTCGACGAATGATCAGACATCGGACTTCACCACCTCGATGTTGCGACGGACCTTGCCGTCTGGGCTTGTGATCGAAATCGTGACCCGCTGCACCAGCAGGTCGGTCGGAGCGGGTCCAGGACAGCCGGGCGAGTCAGCCGGACCGGTCGTCCAGGTGCCCTCGACGGTCGCGTCCGGACCAGGCACGTAGTACTCGTGGGTCACTGTTGCCGTGTCCGGCGGCCAGCCCTCGGTCTGCACCGCTGCCTGGGCGTAGATCGTGTAGTCGCAGCGCCTCGGAGCGCGGTTGACGCGGTCGGACGCATTCACGACGGCAGTCTCGACCTGAGCAGCAGAACGGCTCACCGACGATGCCTTCACACTTGTGGTCACGGCGTTCAGAACGGCGACCACGACGGTGCCCATCAGCACGATCGCAATGACGATCTCGACGATCGAAAACCCGCTGTCGCGGTCACCCCGGCCATTCCTGGCGTTGTGTTGGAGAATCATACGGTTCCTCATCGGTCTGACTGCGCCCCTTCTTGAGGTCACCCAGCACGGTAAGGGGATCACGGTCAGCGACATCCATGGCGATGGTCAGCGCTCTGCAAAGTCAAGAAGTGGGCGCAAACCTTGACGTTCGCCGCCAATGGGGCCAGAGCGTGCACAAGCGCGGAGGTGGCAGACCGTCCGGTCGACCGAGCGAGATTGCGGGGCAAGAACGCCGGGATGCGACAATCGGCGGGTGATCGAGGCCGCCGTCCGCGCCGCCGCTGTGCCGCCGTTCCATGCCATGGCGATGAGCCGGGAGGCCGGCGCACTGGAGGCGGCGGGTCGGCGCATCCTGCACTTGGAGGTCGGCCAGCCGGCGACGCCACTGCCGGTTCTGGCCCGTGATGCCGTACGCGAGCACCTCGACCGGCCGCTCGGATACACCAACGCCGCCGGGCTCGCGTCGCTTCGCCGTCGTCTCGCCGCCCGCGAGCGCGTCGACGCCAGTCGAGTCATGGTGGTGGCCGGAGCTTCGGCGGGATTCACACTCGCATTCCTGACGATGTTCGAACCCGGCGATTGCGTCGGCGTACTCGAGCCGGGATATCCCTGCTACCGCAACGCGCTGATCGCGCTCGGCATGACCCCGGTTGCCATCCCCGTCGGACCCGACACGCGATGGGCGCCGACGCCCGAACATCTCGACCGTGCAGGTGAACTCGCCGGCCTGGTGCTGGCGTCACCGTCGAACCCGACCGGCACGATTTTGAGCGCAACCGCTCTGGCTGAAGTCACCGCGACCTGCCGAGCCCGCGGTATCGCCGTGATCGCCGACGAGATCTACCAGGGCATCGTCGATGGTCCGCCGGCCACACGAGTCCTCGACGTGCATCCCGACGCCGTCGTGGTGAACAGCTTCTCGAAGTACTGGTCGATGACCGGGTGGCGCGTCGGCTGGATCGTCGTGCCCGACACGCTGGTCGACACGGTCGAACGACTGCAGCAGAACCTCTACATCTGCGCCCCGCACGTCTCACAGGTCGCCGCACTCGCTGCGCTCGATGCGACCGAGGAACTCGACGGGCACGTGGCCCGCTATCGCCAGAACCGCACGATCGTGATCGACGGCCTCGCCGCTGCAGGTATCACCGACATCGCCCCGGCTGACGGAGCGTTCTACGTGTACGCCCACGTGCCGCACCTCACCACAGCACTCGGCATCGACTCGCTGGAACTCACGCGCCGGTGGCTGCACGAGGCGGGCGTCGCCGCCACATCAGGCATCGACTTCGATCTCGCTCGCGGCCACGAGTACGTCCGCTTCTCCTACGCCGGCGCGGGTGCCGACATCGCCGAGGCCTGCGACCTCCTCGGACGGTGGCGGCCGTGACCGGAGCCCTCGCAGACCTGCGCGTCATCGACATGTCGACCGTGCTCGCCGGGCCCAACTGTGCGCGCTACCTCGCCGACTTCGGCGCGGACGTGATCAAGGTCGAGCGACCGGGCGGCGACAGCCTGCGCAACATGGCGTGGCGCGACCCACGCGACGGCGAAGGGCTGTGGTGGAAACTCGTCAACCGCAACAAGCGCACCGTGGTGCTCGACGTGAAGGACGAAGCGGATCGGGCGGTCTTGCTCCAGCTCGTCGATGGGGCGCACGTGCTCGTCGAGAACTCCCGGCCGGGCACGATGGAGCGCCTGGGCCTGGGGCCCGATGTGCTGCTCGAACGGAACCCGGCGCTCGTCATGACGAGAGTCAGTGGGTTCGGCCAGGACGGCCCGTACGCATCGCGTCCTGGCTTCGCCACGATTGCCGAGGCGATGTCGGGACTTGCGGCCCTCAGCGGTGAGCCCGACGGCCAGCCCCTGTTGCCCCCGATCGCGCTCACCGACGAGGTGACCGGTCTTGCTGCCGCGTTCGCGACGATGGTGGCGCTGCACTCAGGGGTCGGCCAGGTGGTCGACGCCAACCTGCTCGAGACGATGTTCCAGATGATGGGACCACTCGTGTCGCTCTATGGCGTCAGCGGCGAACAGCAACTGCGACTCGGTGCCGGGCTCCCGTACACCGTGCCGCGGGGAACGTATCGATGCAGCGATGGACGGTGGATTGCAGTGTCGACGAGCAGCGATTCGGTAGCGGCGCGAGTGATGGGTGTACTGGGTGTTGGCGATGACGCTCGGTTCGAGACGTTCGAGGGCCGCACTGCCCACCGGCTCGAACTCGAGCAGATCATGACCGACTGGTGCGCTCAACGCACCCAGACCGAGGTACTCGGTGCGTTCACCGCTGCCGAGGCAGCGATCGGTCCGGTCTACGACATGGCCGACATCGCCGTCGATCCGCACTACGCGGCCCGAAACGCGATCGCCGACGTCGGTGGCACGCCGATGCAGGGTCTCATCGCCCACCTCTCCGCCACCCCAGGCCAACTGCGCTGGTCGGGCCGAACCCTCGACGCGGACGGCGACGCCATCCGCGAATCCGGCTGGCCCTGATCACCTCTCCGAAAAATGCGCTCTCGTGTGCGCCCGGTGCACATTTCAGCGCACATTTCGGGGGTTTGCAGGGGTTTGCGGGGGTCTACGGGTGGATTTCGGGGGGGTGCGGGTGGGTCAGGCGGTGAGGCCGATGGGGCAACTGACGCCAGTGCCACCGACACCGCAGTAGCCGTTGGGGTTCTTGGCGAGATACTGCTGGTGGTACGGCTCGGCGTAATAGAAGCCGGCGATGAGATCGAGCGGCTCGACCTCGGTCGTGATCTCACCGTAGCCGGCACCGTTCAAGCGGTCCTGGAACATCGCTCGCGTCGACTCGACGATCGCGCGCTGCGACTCGTCGGTCAGGAAGATTGCGCTGCGGTACTGGCTGCCGACATCGTTGCCTTGGCGCATTCCCTGTGTCGGGTCATGGCCCTCCCAGAAGGTCTGGAGCAACAACTCGTAGCTGACGACCTCGGGGTCGTACACGACGGCGACGGCTTCGGTGTGACCCGTACGCCCCGAGCAGACCTCCTCGTAGGTGGCGTTCGGTGTGTAACCACCGGCGTATCCGACGAACGTGGAGTACACGCCGTCGAGTTGCCAGAACTTGCGCTCGACACCCCAGAAGCAGCCCATGGCGAACACGGCGGTCTTCATGCCGTCGGGCCACGGCCCGACGAGCGGGTGACCGTTGACGAAGTGTGTCTCGGGTACCGGCATGGTCTGATCGGTCCGGCCGGCGAGCGCATCGGCAGCATCGACCATCTGGGCGTTCTTGCGGAACAGCATGGCGTCAAGGATAGGAGTGCTTCCGTGACAGCCTCGCGC
Source organism: Ilumatobacteraceae bacterium (assembly GCA_963716235.1). Lineage (GTDB taxonomy): Bacteria > Actinomycetota > Acidimicrobiia > Acidimicrobiales > Ilumatobacteraceae > Sva-07. The sequence goes on from CAVQTE010000010.1 coordinate 179,635, forward strand.
CGATCCCGTAACAAAGCGCGAGCCCGGTTGTTGGGGTCGGGTCCGGAAAGACCGGAATGAGTGGGGTCAGCGCAGGAGGAGGCCGTCGATGCGCCGGGCGGTCACCGCGAGGCCGGCGAGGGCGACGGCGACGAGCACGGCCAGATTGCCGAGCATGCTCCACTCGAGTTGGCCGAGGTTGAGCCCGCGTACCACGACAACGCCGTGGTACAACGGGCTCAACTGAACGAGCCAGCTCCACTGCCCGTAGCTCGACACCGGATAGAAGGTCGCCGAAAACAGCAGCAACGGCAGGGTCACCGCATTGACGTACTCCAGATCCGCCCACGTCCGCATGAAACTCGCCGCCGCCATGCCGGCCGCCGCGAACGCAAACGCGATCAACATGCACACGGGGATCGCGAGAACGATCAACGGCGACCCCGCCAGCCCGAGGATCCACATCGTGAACACGAACACGATCGAATACAACGTGCCGCGCAGCACGGCCCCGAGGATCTCGCCGAGCGCAACGTCGGCAGCGGTCATCGGCGTGGCGAGCACCGTGTCGTAGAGCTTGGTGTGGCGGAGCTTCTCGAACACGTTGCCGGTCGCATCGAAGATCGCACCGTTCATGGCCGACGACGCGAGCAACGCCGGCGCGACGAACAGCGCGTAGTCGTACTTGACGCCGTCGACCTCGATGTCGCCCACCAGCGTCGCGAAGCCGACTTGCACGAGCAGCAGGTACAGCAGCGGCTCGAAGAAGCCCGACACCAGCAGCACCCACGCCCGCCGGTAGAACATCACGCTGCGCTCGACGAGCCGATGCGGACGACGCGCCACGAACAGGGCCATCGGCAGGATCCGTAGAGCGCCCGATCGGCGAGGCGGCGAACCTTCGTGTGCGGTAACGGCGATCTGGTCGGTCATGGCATCAGCCGGCGGGTGAAGGTGACACGACAGGCCAGCCAACCGGCGACCACGTACGCCGAGATGACAGCGAGGTGCACGGCGACGTTTCCGGGGTCGACCGCTGCGATCACGAACCCTCGACAAAGCTCGATGGCATGCCACAGCGGCGTCACGTAGGCGACCGGTTCGAGCCAGTCGGGCAGCTGATCGATCGGGAAGAACGCACCTCCCAGGAGAAACATCGGCAACAGCCCGAAACGAATGATCGACGGGAACGACGCCCCGCCGTATCGGGTCGCGGACCAGGCCGACAACGGCAGCGCAAACGCCAGACCACACAGCACAGCGACCGGTACCGCCGCGACGACACCCCACGTTCGGGTGTCGGCGAACATCGCGAGCGCGACGGCAACACCGGTGACCCCGATCAGAGTCCGAGTTGCGTGCCACGCCCCCAAACCCGTCGCGATCTGTGTGGGCGAGAGCGGCGTCGCCGCCATGGCCCGGTAGCGATTGCTCCAGAGGAACCCGTCGAGCACCTCCCACAACGACGCTTGGCCTGCGCTGATCATGGCCGTCGTTGCCAGAAGCGCCGGCGCCAGGTACTCGAAGTAGCTGATCCCACCGAGTGAATCGACCGACGCGTCGTTGTCGTCGATGAGTGCGCCGACGCCGAGCCCAATCGCCAGCAGATAGAGCAGCGGCTGTCCGAAGGCGAGCAGAATGTGCGACCGCCAGATCTTGCGGTACACCATGGCCTGGCTCTCCCAGACCCGCAGCGTCGTCGGCGTCGACATCGCTCAGTCGACCAGTGTGCGGCCGGTCAGGCGGAGGAACACGTCCTCGAGCGAGCTCCGACGCACCAGGCTGCCGACCGGATCGAGGCCACGTCGGTGCACCTCGGCAAGCGCCGCCTCACCATCGTGGGCGTAGATCAAGATGCGGTCGGGCAGGGTCTCGGAGCGTTCCCCGATGCCCTCGATGTCGACGCCGGAAACGTCGAGGTCGTCACCCACGTTGCCAGTCACGAACCGCAGCTCGAGCACCTCGCGCGTGGCGTACTCGTCGATCAGCTTGCGGGGCGATCCCTCGGCGACGATGCGGCCCTGGTCCATCACCACGAGGCGGTCGCAGAGCTGTTCGGCCTCATCCATGTAGTGGGTGGTGAGCACGAGCGTGACCCCGCGCTGTTTCAACCGGTACAGCCGATCCCACAGGATGTGGCGAGCCTGCGGATCGAGGCCCGTGGTCGGCTCGTCGAGCAGGAGGAGGTCGGGTTCGCTCATCAGCGACCGGGCGATCGTGAGCCGACGTTTCATGCCGCCTGACAATGGGTCGACGCGCTCGTCGGCCCGCTCGGTGAGCTGCACGAAGTCGAGGAGTTCAGTGGCGCGACGCTTGCACTCCGCCGCGGGGGATGTCGAAGTACCGCCCGTAGATGACGAGGTTCTCCACGACGGTCAGCTCGGCATCGAGTTGGTCGGCCTGCGGAACGACGCCCACGCGTGCCCGGATTGCCGCGCCATCGGTGGCCGCATCGAGATCGAAGATGTGCAGCTGTCCTGCCGTTACCGGCGACACGCATCCGATCATCCGCATCGTCGAGGTCTTGCCGGCGCCGTTCGGGCCGAGGAACCCGAACGATTCTCCCGGCGCCACCTCGAAGTCGATGCCGTCGACTGCCACGAAGTCGCCGAACTGCTTGCGCAGGTCGCGAGCGATGATGATCGGCTTCGGCACGAGGGCGACCGTACGGCAGCGCAACGACGACGGCCAATGCAATTACGGTGCCACAGATGTCTCCGCCGCCATCACTGTCCGACGATGTGATGATCCGTTCGATCGAGCCGAGGGACCTCGACCGGATCCTTCGGATCAACGAAGCCAACGTGCCCGAGGTCGGCTCGGTCGACGCCGACCGCATGGCGTTCATCGTCGCCGAGAGCCCGATCGCACTGGTCGCCGAGATCAGCGATGAAGTAGCCGGTTTCTGCCTGGTGCTCGCAGCTGGCTCGACGTACGACTCGGTGAACTACCGCTGGTTCACCCAGCGCTACGACACCTTCATGTATCTCGACCGAGTGGCCGTCGATTCGTCGGCCCGAGGGCGCGGCGTCGGTTCTGCCCTGTACGCAGAGGTCGATCGGCAGATGGCGGCGATCAACGGCGCCGACCACCTGGCGCTGGAGGTGAACATCGATCCACCGAACGAGGTGTCGCTCGCGTTCCACGCCCGACTGGGTTTCAGCGAAGTCGGCCGGCAGGACACGCCGTACGGCATCCGCGTCTCGATGCAGATGCGCCCGACATCACGCGGCTGACCGTCAGCGGCGGTCTTGGAGGAAGCGGAAGTGGTCGCGTGTCGTTGCGACGTGCGCAGGATCGAGGTCAGCGAGCAGGATCGTCTCGCCGCCGGCCCCGGTCGCCAGCACCTCACCGAGCGGGTCGATGATCGCGCTGTCGCCCGAGTAGTCGAGCCCGCCGCCCGAGCCGACGCGGTTGACGCCAATCACGTACGCCTGGTTCTCGATCGCCCTGGCCCGCAGCAACGTCGACCAGTGGAGGCGTCGCTTGGCCGGCCAGTTCGCAACGACGAAGTAGGCGTCGCTCTCGTGCGCCAGCGCCCAGAACTCGTCAGCGAACCGCAGGTCGTAGCAGACGAACAGGCTGCAGCGCAGGCCGTCGATGTCGACGGTGACGAACTCGGTGCCGGCGCGGACGTAGCGCTCTTCGTCCGCGTGGGAGAAGGGATGGATCTTGCTGTAGCGGTGCTCGGTGCCATCCGGAGCGACGAGCACGAACACGTTCGAGGGTCGCTGGTCGTCGGGCGGCACATCCGAGACGATCTCGGGACACGAGCCGCCGATCCACACGCCGTGTGTCTTCGCCATCTCACGGAGGAACCGCGAGGACGGTCCACCCTCTGATTCGGCGATGCCCGGGGTGTCGAACGAGAAGCCGGTCGAGAACGTCTCGGTCAACAGCACCACCCGTGCGCCCGACGCGACAGCACCCGCAACCATCGGCGTCAGGTGATCGAAGTTGGCCGTGCGGTCGTGCCAGACGATGTCGTGCTGGATGGCGGCAACGCGGACGCTCACGACCCGAATCCCTCGGCGAGACGCTCGACGGCAGCATCGATGACGTCGAGTTGCTTGCAGCACGCGAACCGGACGAGATGACGCCCGTGTTCGGGTCTCGCGTAGAACACCTCGTTCGGGATTGCGACGACGCCACATCGTGCCGGCAGTGAGCGACAGAACGCCATCCCGTCGCCGGTCGGGTCGACCGAACGGATGTCGACCGTCGTGAAGTAGGTCGCCTCCGGCACATACGTGGTGAACCCCGCCGTTCGCAGCCCGGCGACGAGGTGATCACGTGCGATCTGCAGGTCGGCAGCGAGACGCTCGAAGTAGGTGTCGGGCAGGGCCAGACCGACTGCGATCGCAGGCTGGAAGGGCGCACCATTCACATAGGTGAGGAACTGCTTCGCGGTCCGCGCGGCGGTCACCAGCGGCTCCGGGCCGGTCATCCAGCCGATCTTCCACCCAGTCGTGTGGAACGTCTTACCGCCCGACGAGATGGTCAGCGTGCGGTCCGCCATCCCCGGCAACGTCGACAACGGTGTGTGCCGACGCCCGTCGAAGAGCAGGTGCTCGTAGACCTCGTCGGTCACCACGATCAGGTCACGTTCGAGGGCCACCTCGGCGATGGTCGCCATCTCGTCGGTCGTGAAGACCTTTCCCGTGGGGTTGTGTGGCGTGTTGAGCAGGATCAGCTTCGTGCGGTTGGTGACCGCAGCGCGGAGGGCATCGGGATCGAACACGTAGCGCCCCTCGGTGTCGGGAGCGAGCAGCACCGGAACAGCTCGTGCGCCGGCGAGGGCGATACATGCCTGGTAGCTGTCGTACATCGGCTCGAACACGACGACCTCGTCGCCGATGTCGAGCATGCCGAGCAAGGCGCCCGCGAGGGCTTCCGTGGCGCCGGCGGTGACCACGACCTCCGTCGCCGGATCGAGTTCGATGCCGTAGAACCGCCGCTGATGATCGGCGATCGCGTTGCGAAGCTCCAGCATGCCGAGCCCCGGTGGGTACTGGTTGAGGCCCGCACGGATCGCGGCGACGGCTGCGTCGAGCACCTCGTGTGGCCCGTCGGTGTCGGGGAAGCCCTGACCGAGATTGATCGCCCCCGTCTCGACCGCCAGCGCCGACATCTCGGCAAAGATCGTCGTACCGAAGCCTTCGAGCTTGCTGGTCAGCGCACTCCGAGGGGACACGTCAGAAGTGTAGGCATCGGCCACCGAGGTGCCCAGAACGCGCGTCAGACGCGGTTGACGTCGTCGACATGCGTCCGACGACGGTCGGGTCCGCGATGACGCGGCGACTCGGCGTCGGCGGCGCTGCTCAGCGGGTCCGCGAGCCGATGGGTCACACCCGTCGTCTTGGCGCCGTACATCGCTTCGTCTGCGGCGCGGATCAGGTCGTCGAGGGTGGCCCCGTGACGCGGGTACAGCGCCGCACCGATCGCAGCGGTGACCGTCACGTCGTCAGCGATCGGCGTGCCACCCAGCAGTCCTCCGATGCGTTCGGCACTGCTGCGGACCGCCGATGCGTCCTGCACTCCAGGCAGCAGGATCACGAACTCGTCGCCACCCCAGCGGCCGACGACATCGGTGTCACGAACGGCATCGCGGAGACGTTTGGCGGCGGCACGCAAGACCAGGTCACCGAACTGGTGGCCGAGCGTGTCGTTGATGAGCTTGAAACCGTTGAGGTCGATGAGCATCACGCAGACCCCGGTCTTGAACCGTTCGGCGGCGAGCAGCGCCTCGTCGGTCTGGCGTTCGAACTCGCGGCGGTTGGGAAGTCCTGTCAGGTCGTCGGTGGTTGCCTGATGCTTGAGACTGCGACGGTCGAGCAGGAACGTCCATCCGGCGAGGGCCAGCAGGACGGTGCCGAATCCCACCAGCAGCAGGTACCGCCCCAGCCCGTCTCCAGCGAAACCAGCGTCGTCGGCGATCGACGTCGTGACGCGGACCGATCCGCCGTCGCCAGGGAGGGCGAGGGTGTCAGCAACGATCAATCGACCGTCGACGGTCGACGGCCCGACCCGGATCAGATCGTCACCGTTCCCCCCGGTGATGTCAGGTGACAGCGCAACGTCGATGGTCGCTTCGTTGCGTTCGACGGCCGATGATGCGAGCGGGCCGAGCAACGAGTCGGTGGGCAGCATCAACGCGGTGTTCACATTGCCGTGCGACACCACGAGGAGGGAGTTCGTAGCGTCGTCGACGGCCACGGCAGGCCCGCCGGTCTCCACCGATGCCGCGACGGCCGCGCCGAAGACGCTCGACGCACCGAGGTCGGGACCGGTGCAGCGATCGACGCCGGCAGTGATGATGCACGCCTCGGCGGTGTCACCGAACGAACTGGTGACGGACTCGAGATCCGTCTCCGCGGTTGCCACCTCGACGACCGCCATCGCGCGCACGATGGCGCTGTCGACGGCTTGGTCGGCCATCAGCACGGTTGCGACGGCACGAGCGTTCTGCTCTGCCCGCTGTTCGGCACGTTTGTTGACCATCGAGACCGTGGTCGCCACGAGCAGGATCACACTGCCCACGAGCGCGCCGATCCGAATGAGTCTCATGAGCCCTTATCGGCAAGGGGACTGGCAAACCTGAGGAAAACCTGACGAATGATGATCGCTCGGAGTCAGTCGTGACGCGACAAGGGCGGCACCTGGCGGTGCCGCCCTTGTCGTCCTGCGCGCTCGGAGAGAGTCGAACTCCCAACCGCTTGATCCGTAGTCAAGTGCTCTATCCATTGAGCTACGAGCGCCGAATTGTGACGGGCGACAGTGTAGACGGTAGTCGCTGCAATGCAGACTTCGAATCGGACGTCGCCTCGACCGGGCGGTCAGCCGCCCCAGGGGCCCCATCCGCCCGCACGCTCGTAGAGGGCGAGCGCCGCACGCGCGTTGATGGCCGGATCGTAGAGCTGGACAGCCGAGGTGATGCCGAGACCGCTCAGCCAACTCCGGTGAACGCTCCAATACACCTGGTACAAGCCGTAGCAGCACGAGTTCTCGGCTGTCGGGTCGAGGTTGCTCTCGCGCCGTGCGATCTCGAGGGCGCGGTCCTCGAGTGCGACGGGCCACACGGAGCGAATGATCGCTTCGACCTCGGCAGGGCCGGCGGTCGACACGGGCGCTGGTGCTGGTGCCGGTGTCGGTGGTGATGTCGTGGTCGCCGGCGTTGTCGACCCGGTCGAGTTGTTCGAGTTCGTGCTCGGGGTCCTCGTACTGGTGTTGGACGTGCTCGTCGGAGCGGCAGTGGTCGGAACCGGCGGTGGCGGTGGGATCACCGCACCGTCGGGGAGACAGATCGATCGACCGGGATACAGCGGCGTCGACACCGTCGCGTCGTTGACGGCGAGCACGTCGGCGAGCGCCGCACCGGAGCCGTCGGCGAGGCGGATCCAGAAATCGCCGACGGCGACCTCGTACTGGAGCGCGCATTCATCGACAGCGAGCGCCTCCACCGCTGGCGCGGTGACCGGGGCCTCGGCGACTTCTGCGGTCGCGGTCGGTTCCACTTCGACGGTGGCATCGGCGACGGGTGACGTTGCGCCGGGCGCGGGCATGATCGGGGCAAGGGGGGCCGACGCGGTAGCGACGGGCTGCTCGGTGGGTTGGTCACTGCTCGCCGCCAGGGCGACATCGACCCCGATCGACGACGTGCGCACGGCTTCGCCATCGTCGGAGGTGAAACCCATCACCACGGGCACCAGCAGTGTGAGGACCACGGCCAGTCCACCCAGGCGGGCCAACAATGGATCGACACCTGGTCGCGGCGGTTCAGGCGGTGCCGTCTCCCAGGCGTCGTCCCAGTCGGTTTCCGGATCATCGTGGTCGTCGTCGACGGACACGATGCCATCGTCGGTCTCGTCGGGTGACGACAGAGATGTCGCCGGGGCATGTGTGCGCGTGGCATCGCGGTGCCCGGAGGTCGTGGAGGCCCACCACCGTCCGACGGTTGCACCGATCCCGCCTCGGGGCGTGGTGACGTCTCCCGATTCGGAGATGTCGGCCGGTTGCGAGGCCCAGCCGGCACCGTCTCCCCAGAACGCGCGGGTGACATCGCTGTCGGCGCTCCCCTGGTCCTGCCAGCGGTTGGAGTTGGGGTGGGGGTGGGAGTCAGTCGTCATCGTCGGTCTTCCTGATCGGCGATGCGTGAACGCTCTGATCGGAACTCGACACCCGATGCGCCGCGTGCAGCGGCTGGGGTCGACCCACGTTCTATCCCATCCGTCATCAAACCGCAACATGAGCGTCACTCAAACGACATACCTGTCATTCGTTGGTGATGCAGCGGATGGCAGACCTGCGGCGCGAGACGACCGGTACGCCCACACGTACCGGTCGTGGCGGAGAGGGTGGGATTTGAACCCACGGATCACATTGCTGCGATCAACGCCTTAGCAGGGCGCCCCATTCGGCCGCTCTGGCACCTCTCCTGGGAGCCTCGGAGTGTAGCCCGGTAACCTGGCGAGCGGAACGGTGGCAGAGTGGACGAATGCAGCCGCCTTGAAAGCGGCCGGCCGCAAGGCTCGGGGGTTCGAATCCCTCCCGTTCCGCCATGTGATGTCTCGGGACATCCCGGACGGGCGAACCCTCATTTGGGGTTCGTCCGTTGTGGTTTTCGGGTGCCTGTTGGTCCTCCTGGGGGTTTGCCGGTGCCGTGGTAGCGGCGGTCGGGGTCGAGGGTGAGGGTGCGGATGATCTCACCGGTGTTGTGGTGGATGACGCGGATGTCGAGGTCGTCGATGAGCAGGATGATGCGGGTTCCGTCGAGGGTTCGTCCGAGGCCGATGTGGTGCATGTGGCCGTTGTGTCGGAGGCTGACGCGGCCGTCTCGGATGCGGTCGTGGCGGACTCGCAGGTGGGGGTGGTGGGTGCCGGCGGGGGTGGCCTTGGGGCGCGCCTGGTAGGCGACGTGTGGGGTGGTGTCGTTGAGCGAGTTGTGGGGTCGGTGGTGGTTGTAGGTGTCGACGAAGGCGTCGATTTGGTGTTGAAGTCCGGCGATCGTGGCGGCTGGTGTCTGGGTGCGGAGCCATTTCTTCATGGTCTGTTGGAAGCGTTCGACTTTGCCGCAGGTGGTGGGGTGGTTGGGTCGCGAGTTCTTCTGGCGCACGCTGAGAGTGTCGAGGAGGGTCTCGAGGCCGTTGCGTCCACCTCGGCCGCCGGAGAGCCGGGTGGTGAAGACCATGCCGTTGTCAGTCAGTGTCGACGCGGGGGTGCCGTAGGTGTCGCAGCAGGCGGTGAACGCGTCGACCACGATTGATCCGGTGACGCGACGGTGAGCGGTGACCGACAGGGCGTAGCGGGAGTGGTCGTCCAGCCAGGTGAGGATCTCGGTGTCGGAGCTGTCCGCGAGGCGGTGATGGGTGAAGTCGGCCTGCCATGTCTCGTTGGGCTGTTCTGCTTGGAACCGGATGTAGGACGAGCGCGGACGTTTCTGTGGCTGGTCCGTGACACGGCCCGCGGCTCGTAGGACACGATGGATCGTCGACGCTGCGACCGAAACGTCGTGATGGTGCCGAAGGTGCCAGCGGATCGTGGCCGGCCCGGCATCGAGCCCCGTGAGGGTGAACTCGTCGCGCAGACCCACGATCAGATTCACGACTTCGGCAGTGGTTGCGTTCGGGGATGATCGAGGTCGTCGAGAGCGGGCCTCGAACGCTGCGTCGCCCTCGACGCGGTAACGGGCAACGAGTTCGTAGATCCACGAACGCGACACCCCGTACGCGGCGGCGACCTCGCGGACCGGGCGCTGCTCAACGACGACTGCAGTGATCACCAAGCGGGCTTTGGACACCTGCACACATCAGCCAACCGTCCTCGATGACGCGCGACATAGCTGTCCGGGATGTCCCGAGACATCGGTCCGGGATGTCCTCGAACCACACACCTCCCGTTCCGCCAACTGCGTTCCACAAAGAACTCGAGCGTCGCACGAACCTCAAGTCGATCGTTGCTCAATCCGGCGAGGTCGAATCAGACTCGGCGTTCCGGCGGCGCCTTGTCGAGATCGGTCACGATGCTTGCGTCGAACGCCGCTTGGCGTTGCGCCGGTGTCATCTTCTCCAGCTCCGCTGCTGTGATGATCCTCGACGCCATATGTGACGAGCAGCCCCCCAACGACCCGCGTCGTGAGCGTTGTCACAACCGCAACTCTGCGGGTCGATATCGGGCGCAGTACAAGGTCAGTGACGTGAACCCCTGTCGCCCGGATCGTCTCGGAGGATCCCTGACCGACCGGTTCGAGCTGCGTCAGGGAGCTCCGGCTCCGCTCATTGGCTCGCCGACCGGGATCAGGTACAGCACCGCTTGACCGGGCGGAAGCGCGAGCAGGCGCGCCACGGCCGTCGCATCGAAGCCGCCGATCGGAACCGCGGCGAGCCCAAGCGCGGTCGCCTGCAGCAAGATGTTCTGTGCGGCATGGCCGGCCTCACGGTTCACCAGGTCCCCGGCCATGGCGCCGTACTCCTGCTCGGTTCGGGCCGGATCAGCCGTGACGACGAGGACGAGCGGTGCGCTGCCGACGAACTCCTGGTCGAACGCAGCGTCCGACAGTGCCTCCAACGTCGTGGTGTCCGCACGCTGCTCCACTCGATGGCCGACGGGCATGTAGTGCATGAGGTCGGCCGCGGTGACGGCATACAACTCCAGCGGGTACCGAGCCCCTGCCGAGGGTGCGGTTCGATGGCCTTCGTCGTCAGTGATTCCCTGGCCCGCCCAGAGAAGCTGACCGATTTCGTCCAGCGTCAGCAGAGCCGTGGCGTACTCGCGCACCGATCGTCGTTCGAGGAGCACCTGCTCCAGTGAGAGCGGTCCGTTCAGGTCTGGCGCTGGGAGTTCGACGACCGTCGGGTAGCGCTGCGTCTGCTGCAGGATCTCGCTTGGGGCCTCCGACGCGCACCCAGCCAACAACGCCGCCACGATCACGAAGGTACGGAGTGCACTACCCATCCGACCGATCCCGTTCGAACTGTTGGACGCTCTCTCCGAGTAGGACGAGCACTCGTCCGATCACGAAGAGGGTGATGGTCGGGATGAGCACGATGAGGCCGACGACCGCGACGACGAGTCGGTCCGTGTAGAGGAACAGCGTCGAGTCGGCGTCGGCGACGAGGATGACGATGGCGATGATCCCGAAGGTCGTGAGGGCTCCGCCAAGAGCAGAGGTGAGCCGACCGATCCGAATGACGCGGCGGCCGATGGGCGATGCGGTCGTGTCTGCTGATCGATCAGCTTGCCCTCTGGCCATCGCGACGGCACCCAAGACCAGTCCGGTCATGCCCAGCACTGCGGCGATTGCCACACGATGGTTGACTGCGTCCGGGCAGCGATTGGTACGCACGAGAGCCGATCGGACCTCGTCGTTTTCATCGAGGTCGTGAGCCCACCACAGTTCCCACCCCGACCGGTCGACGACGCTGTCGAACACCGAACCGCAACTTCGGGTGGCGGCGACCTCGGCGTCGGTCACCTCGATCTGGACCAGCAGAACGGCACCGAGAAGAACGATCATCAGCGCCGCAGCGATCGCAGTGACGACGCGGACCCAGTCCGGCCGGTCTGCGGCCGCCGGATCCGGTGAAGTAGTCGGATCCGTTTCCATGCCTCCACGCTGCGCGGAACGGGCCCAGCATTACAGGGCTCTTCGTCCATAATGTCGGGCGATTTCGACGTGCCGCTCACGGGCTGGAACCCTCGCCACGGACGCACCTCCCGCTGCACCAGTCAGTGGCCGGGGGCCGTCAGGGGAAAGTTGCAGCACCACGAGGTCCTGACCGTCCTTCACCCACTCGTCGCTGACAGACCGGTCTCGAAACGACCGGCCTTCATGACCCCGACGATGCGCTCGACTTCCTGTAGGACCGTGACGTCCTTCGTTGGGTCCCCGTCGACGACGACGAGGTCGGCGGCGGTATCAGCCTCCAACGTGCCGAGCATCCCGGTTGGATCTGCGGCGAGTCCACCGTTGCGAGTCGCGCACAGCAGCGCCTCGGCGGGCGACATGCCGAACAGGTCGACGAAGTACGCCAAGTCCCTTGCGTTGGTGCCGTGCGGCGTGATCGACAATCCGTAGTCGCCACCGATCAGCAGTCGTACGCCAGCCTCACGCAGTCGTTCGACGGCACTGATCGTCTCGTCGATCTCACGCTGGTACCCGCGTTCCTCCATCAGCGCACGGCTCAAGCCGATCTCGTGACCACGCTCGAGCAGCTGGATCTCCCATGCGATGCCCGGCCCGACGAAGAGACGGTCCCGTGCTTCGGCAAGCATCTCGACCGCCTCGTCATCGAGGAAGTTCGCATGGCCCACGAAATCGACGCCATGTCGCACGGCTTGCTTGACCGCTCCCGCCGACCTGGCGTGACACGCGACGCGCAGGTTGCGGAGACGGGCCTCGTCACATGCCGCCGCCACCTCCTCGTCGGTGTAGCTCAGGACTCCGGGCGCCGCGTGCGCCGACAGCTCTTCGCCGTCGAGGAAGATCTTCACGACGTCGGCTCCCGCTTTGGCCACCTCGCGAACGGCGGCGCGTACCGCCCAGGGCCCGTCGGCGATCCGCTTGCGGCCGTCGCTGCCCGGCTCCTTGGAATCGGCGTTGCTCCCGGTCGATCCCACGTCCTTCTCCGACGCCAACAGCCGGGGCCCGGGCACCCGACCGGCATTGATCGCATCCCGCAACGGCACGTCGATCCCCTGCGCCGACCCGAAGCTGATCGCCGAGGTGAATCCGTAGCGCAGCAACGTACGAGCGTTGTCGACCGCATCGAGCATGGCGACCGGAATCGGCTGACGATCGAGCTTGCTCGGATGCGCGTTGGAATACGAGAGGTGCACGTGGGATTCGGTCATCCCCGGCATGACGAATCTGCCGCCCACGTCGAGCAGCTCGAATCCGTCGAGTTCGACGGAGGGGGCGGCACCGGTCGGGCCGGCCCAGACGATGCGGTCGCCGTCGATCAGCACACTGCCGTCGTCGATCACGGTCTCGTCGACCGCAATGAACAGTCGAGCGTTGGTGATGAAGAACTTGCTCATGCAGTGGCCTCCAGGCGAAGGAGTCGACGGGCATTGGGGGTGAGCGAGACGTCGAACTCGTCGGTCGACGTCGGTGCGTCCCATCCGCCGAAGTTGGTGCCGTAGACCATCCGGTCGACGCCGACGGTCCCGACGACGAGATCGCGAGCGGCCCCTGGCTCGAGGTGGGAGTCGAACCACAGCCGACCGAGTGACGCCGCGAAATCCGATTCGTTGCCGCGGAACTTCGCCATCGAGTCGAAGCGTTGGGCCAGGAAGGTGATCGCACCACCACCGTGGGACAGACACACGTCGAGTTCGGGATGCCGGTCGAGGACACCGCCGAGGACGAGCGACGCCGCCGCCAGGGTCTCCTCATAGGTGTACCCGACGATGAGGTCGAGTCCGAACCGTCGGAGTCGGGCATCCGGTGCCGGGCCCCGCCCGTCGTTGGTCACGCCGTGGACGAAGAGTGGCACGTCGAGTTCCACGACCCTGCGGTAGAAGTCGTCGAATCGGCGATCGTCGAGCGTCGCACCGTAGTCGGTCCCGATGTAGCCGGCGACGAGCCCCAGCTCGCAAACGGCCCGATCGAGTTCGCGCGACGGCAGCCTCGGGGTCCTGCATCGGCAGCTGTGCCGACCCGAGCAGCCGGGCCGGGTGCCGAGCGACGAGAGCGGCCATCGCGTCGTTGGTCGCTCGCGCGAACGCGATCGCCGGGGCCGACTCGATGCCACCGAAGAACGTCAACGGATTCGGCGACAGCATCTGACGGTCGATCCCCACTCGGTCCATCTCGACGAGGCGCCGGTCGACGTCCATGAAGATGCTGCCGCGGTACGGAATCGGCTTCATCGTGTAGTCGCCGACGCGGAAGAACTCGACGCCAGTCGGCGTCGTTGCCATGAACGGGGCCGTAGATACCGGCCGTGCCGAACGCGTCGACGAGCACGACATGAGCGTGCAGGTCGACGGCGCCCGGCATCGTCAGGTTCCCGTGTCGAGGCCGGCGTCGGCGACAGCGTCGAAGCGGAACTTGCCGTTGTCGTAGACCGGCCCACGATCGTCGGCGGCGTACAGCCGATTCTCGGAGTTGAGGAAGCCACCACAGTTGTGGAGGGCATCGACCATCTTGGCGTAGTTCGGGTGGTCGAAGTGCTTGGCGAGATCGTCCGGGCCGGTCCACAACTCGTACACCTGCACGTGCGTGGGCTCGACCGGATCGGCACCGAAGCAGTAGGCCAGACAGCCCGGTTCGTCGTCACGGGTCGCCTTCTGCACCGGCGCGGTCAGGGCGACGGCGCGGTCACGGTCGGCTTCGGTCTCGAACGACAGCGTCGCAGTGATGATGATCATGGCGGTCCCCCTCGGTCCGCCCGAGACGGTACCCGTCCACACGATCGGCCGTCGGCTCGGACCCTCGCAGCCCTGTGCCAGGATGGGCCGATGACAGATCTCCAGTTCGGCGTGTTCATTCCTCAGGGCTGGAAGATGGAACTCTCATCCATCGCGGACCCGAGGGACAAGTGGCGGCAGGCCGTCGACATCGCGCAACTGGCAGAGGAACTCGGATACGACTCGTTGTGGGTCTACGACCATTTCCACAACGTTCCGGTGCCGGCCCACGAGACGATGTTCGAATGCTGGATGACGTTGGCCGCCATCTCCCAGCGGACCGACACCATCAAGCTCGGACAGATGGTCGGATGTGCGCCGTACCGCGAGCCGTCGCTGCTCGCCAAGCTCACCTCGAACCTCGACGTCATGTCAGGTGGGCGCCTGATCTGGGGCATCGGCGCCGGCTGGTACCAGCACGAGTTCACGGGCTACGGCTACGAGTTCCCCGCACCGGCGCAACGCATCCGAATGCTCGAAGAGACCGTCGAGATCGTCACGGCCATGTGGTCCGAGCCCGACGTCACCTACGACGGCAGGCACTATCACCTCGACGGTGCCCAATGTGATCCCAAGCCACTGCAGTCGCCTCGTCCGCAGGTCCTCATCGGCGGCGGCGGCGAGCAACTCACCCTCCGCGTCGTCGCACGCCTCGCTGATGCATCGAACTTCGGCGGTAAACCACACGAGTTCCAACACAAGTGCGACGTGTTGCGTGGGCACTGTCGCGAGGTCGGCAGGGACTACGACGAGATCCAGAAGACGTGGTCGCCGGAGGTGTTCATACGCGAGTCCGAGCAGGAGATCATCGACGGCGGCACGCGCAGCTTCTACGGCGAACCGTACGAGTCGTGGCATGCCGGCAACCTCGTGGGCACACCGGAACAGGTCGCCGAGAAACTGCAGACCTACATCGACCTCGGTTGCACCGGCTTCTACCCATGGTGCTCGGACTACCCCGACACCCAGACCATGCGGCTGTTCGCCGAACGGGTCATCCCACAGATTCGCGCAGCGAACTGACAGGGCTCAGAAAAGCTCGCTGAGCCACCGCCTCTTGTCGTCAGCGGCGGCGAAGCTGTGTTCGATCGAGTTGCGCGCCAGCGTCGTCACGCCGTCGAGATCGAGATCACACCAGTCCCATGCCGCGCTCGTACTCGGCCAGAAGGTTCGTCTGGAACATCGGCGGGTCGTCGGTTCCGAGCGTGACGATGATGCCGGCGTCGAGCATCGCCGCCAGGGGGTGATCGGCGGGCGATTCCACGGCGTGAAGGGCCAGGTTCGATCCGGGACACACATCGCACGGGATACCTCGATCAACGAGCAGCGCAACCACTTCGGGATCCGACATCACTCCGATGCCGTGCTGGATGCGCACCGCCTGGAACTGTTCGACGGCGAACCGGACCTCCTCGGGTCCACCGTGCTCGGCGGCGTGGGCGATCCCCGGCAGGGCGCGGTCGCGAGCTGTCGCATAGATCGCACCGAAGTCGTCGGTGGTCCAAGTGTCGGTGGGTCCCCCCATCCCGATCGCCACCAAGTGGTCAGTGCCGTGCGCGAACACCTCGTCCATGGCGGCACCGCAGTCGGCCGCCGAAAGGTGCGGTGAGATGTCGGGGATCAGACCCCACGTCACACCCGTTCGGTTCGCCGCCCGGGAACAGCCCTCCACGATCCCGTCGTGGATCGGCCCCCATGGCTTTGCGTGCTCGACGATGTGGCCGGTGGCAGACACGTGGAACTCGACGTGGACGACACCCTGCGCGGCTGCGAGGTCGAGGTACCGCTCGGCAGCGAGGGCGAAGTCGTCGGGATCGCGGAGCAGATCGAGCACGGCGAAATATCGATCGAGGAACATCGGGAATCCGTCGAACCGGAACCATGCCTCGACCCCGTCGACATCGTCGGCGGGTGGACGAACGCCGTGACGCTCGGCCAGTGTCAGCACCGTTGCGGCGTCGACAGTCCCCTCCAGGTGAACGTGCAGTTCGGCTTTGGGCATCGCGCGAACGACATCGATCGGAAACGGTGCGCCCATCGGTTCAGGGTACGGGTCACCAGTCAGCGCGAGTGAGACCCGTGCTGATCAGGCGCTCGCGGCGGTGGCGATCGCGACGCGAGGGTCGCGGTTCGGGTCGCCGTCCTGTGTCAGGGAATCACGGAACATCGTCATCGCCTGGTTGCGCTGGTCGTCACTCAACTCCGCATCCATGATCCGTTCGACCGACGGTGCGAGGTCACGTCGCTGGATGACCACCTCATGGGCGATCTGTTCCGTTTCCGGGAGATCCTCGACCGGGGTGGTGCCGTCGTGCCAGCGACTTGCGGGCTGCTTCTTGGTGGCCATGGTGCCTCGTTCGTTCGACGCTCCGTCGGTGGATGACCCACGGTCGGTAGCGCTCGGGACAAGCGCCCCAATCAGGGCAGTCTACAGGGAGCCCCCGTCGAGCCGAGCGTGAAGACGCGAACGAAGCTCGTCGGGCGCCAGCTCGACCCAGTCACGACGTTGACGTCGCCGGTACACGACGACACCCGTCGCACCGAGCACCGCCAGCACGCCGGCGACTCCGAGAAACTTGGCCCAGCGCACGACCACGTACGTTATGGCACCGATGACCGACTCGATGACACTGCACGACGCACTCGCCGAAGCAGCGACGGGTGACGTCTGGCTGTTCCGCGGCCGATCGACCGCAGATCGGGCGATTCGCTTCTTCACCAACAGCCCGGTCAACCACGTCGGTGTGGTGTTGGCGCTCGACGACCTGCCGCCCCTGATCTGGCATGCCGAGCTCGGCGCCAGCATGCCCAACGTCTGGACCGGCCAACGAGAACGTGGGGCTCAACTCCATCACCTCGAACGCGCCGTGAGCGTCTGGACCCATCGCTACGGCCAGCAGCCGTGGTTCCGCCAGATCGACATCGACGTCACCGACGAGATGGAGGACCAGGCACTCTCGGTTGTCGACGAATACAGCGGGCGGGGCTTCCCGAGCACCGCATCGCTCGCCAAGCACTGGATCACCGGTCGCCTACGCCACCGCATCTCGCTCACCGACGTGTACTGCGCGGAGCTGGTCGCCATCACCTTCGAACGGATGGGCCTGCTCGGCGATGGGCGGCCACCGAACTGGTACGACCCCGGCACGTTCTGGAGCGGCGACCGACTGGAACTCGTCGGCGCCTCGCTCGGTCACGAGATCCACATCACCGATGTGACCCCGATCGACGACACCTGGCGCGACGGCTGAGCGCCATGTTCATCGATCTCAGCCATGTCATCACCGATGGAATGCAGACCTATCCGGGCCTGCCGGTGCCGCACATCGCCGATCATCTGAGCCGGGCCGCAGCTGAGGAGCTCTACGGTGCCGGAGTCACCTTCCAGATCGGCCTGGTCACGATGTGCAGGGTGTGGCAGCAATCGACCTTGACGCCGACGACCTCGCCGGCGCTCGGGGGCACGCCGTGTTGATCCGCACCGACCACTCACGTCATTGGGCCACCGATGCGTACTTCGACGAGCATCCCCACCTGACCGCGCGTGCGGCCGACGTGCTGGTGGCGGCCGGGGTCGCGTGCGTCGGCATCGATTCGCTCAACATCGATTCGATCGACGGCACCGGACGACCGGTGCACACCACATTGCTCGGCGCCGAGATCCCGATCGTCGAGCACCTCACCCGGCTCGATCGGCTGCCCGAGCGCAGTTTCCGCTTCACCGCAGTGCCACCCAAGATCAGCGGTGCCGGCACGTTCACCGTGCGGGCCTACGCCACCGTGAGCGGTTGATCGACTCTTCGTACAGTCAGGCGTTCATCAACGTGGCCAGACCCGACTCAACCGCCGGACACGCGACGCGGGCCAACAGTGCGCTGACCTCACCGCATTGACGCTCGATCTCGACCACTGCCGCTTCGAAGGCCCGGGGCGTCGAGCCCGTCGGATCAGTAACTTCGGCAACGGGCTCGCGCAGGTACGCGCCGGCGGTTCGCGCCGCCGTGAGCGATTCAGCCCATTCCCGCACCCCCGCGCCGTCCGGCGCGCGGGGTACGTCGGCCACCCGCGCCAGCAGCTCGGGCAACGTCATCGCTCGGGCGAACGCCGAAGGCGACAGTGCGGCGATCTTCACCACGTGATCTCGCTCGGCGGTGATGATCAGGTCGGCGCCGTCCACGAGCGCAAGCGTCGTCGAGCCGCTGCGGTGCTGCGACACGTCGAGCCCACGACGCTTCATCGCGGCGACCGCATCGTCGATCGCCGGGAGACCAACGGGACCGAATCCCGAGGATCGGACGATGACCCGACCGAGCCGCTCGGTGAGCATCGACTCGACCAGCGCGGCCATCATCACCGAACGAGTCCGGTTGTGGCTGCACACGGTCAGGATGCGCAGCGGGGCCGCCGTGGTGTCGGTCAACGCAGATCGAGACCGAACACGTCGTGGAAGCGCTGGTAGTAGGCGGCGTCCTCCTCGATTGCCCCCATGGCGATCCAATCGCTGTCGTCGATGCGGTCGTGGAGTTCGGCCAGTTCCGCGCCACCCCAACTCACCGGATAGCGAAGACGGTGCTCATCGGTGGTGATCGCCTCGTGAATGACCGAGGCCACCTCGAACGGGTCGCTCGCGTTGGCCATCCCGGTTGCGTAGAACTGGAACATTCGCCGGTAGTGGGCCTCGTAGACGCCGGTCGAGTTCGGGGCGTCGATGTTCTTCGCGAAGATCGCCGACTTCGTCACGCCCGGCTCGATGATGACCACTCGGATCCCGAACGGAGCGAGTTCCTGGGCGAGCCCCTCGCTCAGCCCCTCGAACGCCCACTTCGATGCGACGTAGGGCGACTGGGCAAGCGCCGCGATCCGCCCGGCGACCGAGGTGATGTTCACGATCGTGCCGCTCCCCCGCTCTCGCATCTGAGGAACGACTGCCTGCAGGCAGCGGACAGCGCCGCAGAGGTTGACGTTCATCACCGAGAGGTACAGCTCCGGCGGGCACTCCTCCGCGACGGCATTACCGCCGACGCCGGCGTTGTTCACGAGGTGGTCGACGCGACCGGTCGTGGCGAGAATCTCCGCGAAGCCCTCACGCACCGAGTCGTCGTCGGCGACGTCGAGTTCGAAGAGCTCGATGTCGACGCCGGCGTCGGATGCCATTGACTGCAACTTCTCGGCCTTGGCGATCGACCGGACCGTGCCAGCCACGCGGTGGCCCTGCCGGGCGAGGTGGATGGCGGTGGCGCGACCGATGCCGGAGTTGGCACCGGTGACGACGGAGACGGGAGGCGTGTTCGACATGGCGCCGAGCGTACGTCGCTTACGGCGTCCGCTCGGCCACGAGCTCAGTGGCGGATGCTCGCACGAATCGTCGAAACCCAGTCGTCGGCCTCACGCCACCGAGCATCGGCATGCTCGCGGCTCGACTCGGCGTGAGCGCCCGCCGCCGGATACGAACCGAGGAACTTCACGGCGCCCTGCTTGGCGTGCAGGGCCCGCATCGTGTCGGCGAGCAGTTCGTCGGCGACATGTGACTCGGCGTACACGATGAAGCAGTAGTCGCCGAGGCCTCCGGCCTTGGTTGGGCGACTGGTGAGGTTCGACAGGTTGATCCGGCGGGCGGTGAACTCCTGAAGGATCGACACGAGGCTGCCCGGCTCGTCGGCGCGCTGGTAGATCACGAGTGCGGTCTTGTCGTTGCCTGTCGGTGCCGGCACACCTTCGCGAGCCACGACCACGAACCGGGTCTGGTTGTCTTGGTGATCGGCGATGTCGGCGGCGATCACGTCGAGGCCGTACACCTCGGCCGCAACACGAGGACCGAGGGCTGCCGCATCGAGCTCGCTCCGCTCGCTCACCTGTTTGGCGGCGTCGGCGGTGCTGTAGGCCGCGCGTATCTCGGCGTCGGGCAACTGTTCGCGCAGATAACGGTGGCACTGCGCTGTGGCGACCGGGATCGAGAACACCACTCGAACGTCGGCGAGTGTCACGCCCGGACGTGCGAGGAGACAATGCTCGATGTCGATGACGATCTCGCGCTGGATGAGCAACTCGTGATCGAATGCCAAGGCGTCCTGCGTGAAGTTGACCATGCCTTCGATCGAGTTCTCGATCGGCACCACCCCGAGATCGACCTCACCCTGCTCGACGGCGTCGAGGACATCAGGGACGGTGCGATACGCGACGTGCTCGGCGTCGGCCAGATCGGGCTGGGTGCGAAGTGCTTGCTCCGTGAACGTGCCGAACGGCCCGAAGAACCCCACCCGTGTCACTGCCATCGGGCCAAGGCTAGGGCTGGGGGCTCGCCGCGCCGTGCCGTGGTGCTCGAAATCGGCGCCGGCCTGTCGACGCAGGCTCCGTCGGGTCCTGATCCCGTGGGATCCATCGCCGTCAGCCACCTCGCGTGGCAACTCCCCGGCCATCGCGGTCACGCACGATCGGTGGTTCCTGCGCGGATTCGATTGCTTCGTGGTGTTCGGCGACGATTGCACCCGTCAGCGATCACTCGACCCTGCCGGCCGCCTGGGAGTGAGACGCGGGCTCCGCGTCACAGTTCAGGTTGTCGGCGCGTTGGCGAGTGCGTCCTGGATCCACACGGCGAGGTCTTCGGCGGTCTTCTCGCCGCTGTCGCGGGCGAGGACGTTGCCGTCGGCATCGAGGATCACGAGATACGGAAAGCCCGACCCACCGCCGAGCACGAATGCCGAAGAATCGGCGTCGTCGGCCATGGCCTCCCAGGGCCAGTCCATGTCCTCCAACCACTCCGACGGTGGATAGTTCGGCGCCGTGTTGTCGACGCCCGTGCTGACGCCGACGACGCGCATGTCTGTCGGGACGCCATCGCGGTTGTCCAACTCGATCAACTCGGGAATCTCGTTGTTGCAGTGCGGGCACCAGTGGGCCAGATACACGACCATCGTGGGTCCATCGCTGGCCCCGCCGATCGAGACCGGCGTGCCGTCGAAGCTCTGGCCGTTGATCGTCGGGAACGCCATGCCGACCGCCGGATCGGGATCGACGTCGGCGAGCGTCGGAACGTTGTCGCCCTCGGCCGTGATCGACCGGTTCTGTTCGATGTCACCGGAGGACTGAGACGCAGTGGTGGTCTCGCTCGGATCGACGACACCGGAACTGCTGTCGTCACCACCGCCGGCGAGCACCGCGATGCCCGCCAGCCCGAGAATCACGACGATCACACCGACGATGATGAGCAACGTGCGGTTCTTGGAATTCACGACAACGGCTCCATTTCGATCGGGTCGGACGCGTCCAGTCTGGCGGGAAAGCGTACGAACAAGAGTATGAGGATGGTGAGAAACCCGGTCAGCGCCATCGTCGCCAGGCTGATGAACCCGAATTCGCGGAACCAGACATACGTACACGAAGGACCTGTCAGCTCGCATTCACCGTTGTCGAGCTGTGGTCTCCACTCGATGAGGGTGTGCCAGCCGGCGATCGCGGCCCCGATGATCGCCAACGGGCCCGCGTACCACCGTACGGCCCGATCCTTGCGGATCGCGCCCACGAGGAGTACCACCGAGAGCGGATACATGGCGATGCGTTGGAACCAGCAGAGACGGCACGGCACGTAGTCGGCGATCTCGGAGAAGTAGAGGCTGCCCAGCGTGGCGCCGGTCGCCACGAAGAAGGCGAGCCACACCCCTGCGTCGCTGATCGCCGATCCGAGCCGCCACGCTCCGTCGCTGCCCGCGGCGGTGGCCAGACGGAGCACGACGAGCGTGATTCCACCGATCCCGGCCGCGACGGTCAGGAGAGCGAAGAACAACTGGGCCGTGTCGGTACTCACTGCACAAGTATGCAACGGGGGCAGTACGTTCTCTCGGCGATGACGTCAGATGTGCTCGCCGTGCCGGCGTCGTCCGACGCGAAGACGACACTGAAGGAGCTGCGACGCACTCGTCAACGTCGCCGACTCGGCGAACTCGACTGGTACGACATCGTGTATCGCGTCTACCTGTTCGCCCTCGTCGGCCTCGTCGTGGTGGTGTGGGTCTCCGATGCGATCGACGGCGCGATCGGTGACTCGGTCGACACCGCGGATCTCCTCACACGTGGCCCTGCCGTGATCGGGTTGCTGGTGGTCGTTGCATTTGGCCTCGGGCTGCGCAGTGGCGCCGACGGCGGGCCGGTCTCGGTCGAGGTTGCCGACATTCGACACGTCCTGCTCGCTCCGATCTCGCAGCGTGCCTTCATGTTGCGGCCCATCGGTCAACGCCTCCGCGCCGCCGCCTTCGCCGTCGGGCTCACCGGCGCCGTGCTGGGTCAGCTGATCGCCACCGAGGTGGAGGGATCCCGCGCCGCGTGGGCCCTTGCGTGCGGCGCATTCGGTGCGATCGTCGGTTCGACGTTCATCTCGTCCGCTGTACTGAGCCACGCGCTTCGCGTTCCACGCTGGGCCGCGACGATCGTCGCCTCGATCGTGGTCGCCTGGCAAGCGGCCGTGGCGTGGGGTGTCTGGAACGACAGCACCGACGGGCTGGCACGGGTCGGGCCGGGCAATCTCGCCGGCCGCCTCGCACTGTGGGGGATCAGCCAGCGTGGGATCGACCTCATCGCCATCGTCGTCGCCGTCTCGATGGCCGCCGCAGCGCTCGCGCTCGGCGGACGACTACGTCTCGAACCTCTCGCCCGACGCGGCGAACTCGTGTCACAGTTGCGCTTCGCGGCAACGGTCCAGGACCTGCGCACCGTGGTGCAGTTGCGCCGTCAGCTGCGCTCCGAATCGCTTCGCACGCGCCAGTGGGGACAGCGCCGTACACCGACGCGACCCGCTGCCAACTCCGTCACACTGTCGCGACACGTCGCTCCGGCGCCGGGGCAGGCCCCGCCGATCGATCCAGTGGCGTCACACACGCCGAGTGTCGTGTGGAAACGAGGATCGCGGTCGCTGCGCCGATTGCCGCTCGCGCGACTCGTGCGCATCGCGATGCTCGCGGCGCTCGTCGGCGTCGGGGCGGAGCTCACCTACGAGTCATCGCCACTCTTCGGGTTGTTGATGCTCGGCGCGTTGTTCCTCGTCGGCCTCGAGTGCCTCGAACCGCTGTCTCAAGAGGTCGACCGCCCCGACATCACCGATGGCTTCGGGATCGAACGGGGCTGGATCTACGCGAACCAACTCGTGGCGCCGGCCGTCTTCCTGGCCATCGTGTCGATGATCGGAGCGAGCGTCGCCTCGGCGATCGATCCGTCAGTTGCGCTCGGAGCATTCGCCGTTGCGATCCCGATGGCATGGGCAGGCGCCATGGGTGGAGTCGTGGTCACCGTGCTCGACGCTCCCACGCCACCGAGAACCACGACGCTGCTCGGCGCCCCGGCCGACTCCGAGACGAGTTTCGTTCCACCGGAGTTCGCCGGGTTCTCGACGGTGTTCAAGGCGATGCTCCCCGTCGTCATCAGTGCCGTCGGCACCATTCCGGTGTTCGTCGCACGCTTCAGCGGCGACGCTGCCAGCGTGGGTCGCTCGATCGTCGGGCTCGCGCTGTTCATCGCCGTCGTCGTGTTGTGGGTCCGGCGTCGAGACCCCTGGGGAATCAAGATCCGAACCTTCTTCGAAGAGGGACGTGCCGCGTCATCATGAACCAACCATCCAACTCACGCTCGAACCGCCCGCAGTCGAAACGTCAGCGACCGTCGGCCAAAGCGTCAGCCAAGCAGCCGGGATCCAAGCAACCCGCCGCTGGTGCAGCCGGTCCATCGGCGCCACGAGCGAGCGGTAAACCGGACGCGAAAGCACCGGGCCCGACAGGGCCTCCCGCAGCCATCGAAGCCATCGGCATCGCCAAGTTCTACGGTGACGCGCCGGCGCTCGAACCGCTCGATCTACGTGTCGAGACCGGCCAACGCATCTCACTGATCGGTCACAACGGCAGCGGCAAGACCACGCTGCTGCGGATGCTCGTGGGCATGCTGGAGCCGTCGGAAGGTTCGGCCACCGTCGTCGGCCACGCCGTGGGGTCGCTGGAGGCGAGGACGTCGATCTCGTATCTCGCCGACCAACCCGTCTTCTACGACGACCTCACCGTGTGGGAGCACCTCGAGTACATCGCTCGCCTCCACAGCACCGAGAACTGGGAGCAGCAGGCCGTCGACCTGGTCGACATGGTCGGCCTCACGCCCCGCATCGACGACCTCCCGATGACGTTCAGCCGCGGCCTCAAGCAGAAAGCGGCGATCGCCATGGCGTTCGTGCGGCCCTTCGACGTGATGCTGATCGACGAGCCGTTCGTCGGCCTCGATCGCACCGGACGCGAGGCCCTGCTCGAGCTTCTGGGGCTCGCACACCGAGACGGAGCCACCCTCGTGGTCGCCACCCACGAATTGTCGAGCGTCAAGGAGAGCAGCCGCTTGATCGCTCTGAGTGGTGGTCGATTGGTGTACGACGGCGACCCGTCCGAAGGTGACCTGGCGCGTCTCACGGAGGGCGTCACGACCGAGTCGGACTGAGTTCGAAGACTTGACGGGAAGAGAACAGTGACTGGGTCGCTCGTGGTCTAACATCACCTGCCATGCAGGAGTTCTCTTCGGTCACCGCCTCGTCCTATGACGCCGATTCGCTCACCCCGTTGCTGAATGAGAAGGCAGCCGAGGGGTGGGACGTCGTCTCGATCGTCTCGGCCGGCACGAACATCGTGGCATACCTCAGTCGTGAGTCCGGTGAACTCGACATGATCGAAGAAGCGGCACTCGAGGTCGCCGTCGAAGAGGCCATCGTCGAAGAAGCCGCAGCGGAAGTCGCGATCGAAGAGGCCATCGTCGAAGAAGCGGCATTCGAGGTCGCCGTCGAGGAGGCCATCGTCGAGGAGGCCATCGTCGAAGAGGCCATCGTTGAAGAAGCCGCAGCAGAAGTCTCCGAACCGGCCGGCTGGGCAGCCGCACCGGAGGAGACAGTTGCGCCCGCCGACGATTCGATTGCCGGCCTCGCCGCTCAGGTGGACGAGACCGAAGCGGCACCGGTTCTCGCCGCTGCGACACCCGCCGCCGCTCCGGAGCCTGCACCCGCCCCCGAGCCAGCCGTTCCCGCTGGTTGGTACGCGGACCCGTCGGGCAGGTACGAGCTGCGGTACTGGGATGGCGCCGCCTGGACCGAGCACGTTTCTCGCGCCGGCCAGCAGTTCACCGACCCGCCGGTCGCCTGATCACAGCGTCGGCCCAACCGGCCTGACACCATGCGCGCCACGTCGATCGGCCATGCGGGCATACTCGTCGAGACCGATGCCGGCTCGATCCTGTGTGACCCCTGGTTCGTCCCTGCATTCTTCGGTTCATGGTTCGTGTTCCCGCGCAACGACCAGTTGGGCGACGACCTACGCGAGCGAATCGAACGCGCCGACTTCCTGTACATCTCCCATCTGCACGGTGACCACCACGACGAGCCCTGGCTGCGCGAGCACCTCCGGCGTGACATCCCGATCCTGCTTCCCGGGTTTCCGACCCGCGAACAGCAACGGACCCTGCAGGCACTCGGCTTCACCGAGTTCATCCGAACGGTCGACACCGAGGAACTCGAGATCGCACCGGGGTTGACGGTGGCCATTCACGTCGAGACATCGATCACCGATGGCCCCGGTGGTGATTCGGCCCTGGTGGTCTCCGACGGCACGTCGATCCTCGTCAACCAGAACGACTGTCGTACCAACGACCTTGCGCAACTCCGATCGCACGGCCCCGTCGACCTGCACTGGCTCCAGTTCTCGGGCGCCATCTGGTACCCGATGGTGTACGAGATGCCCGAGGCCGACAAACGCATGCTCTGCGAGGCGAAGGTCGATGCTCAATTCGCCCGAGCGATGCGCTACGTCGAGAACATCGACGCCCGATACGTCGTACCGAGCGCCGGACCGCCGGCGTTTCTCGACGACGACCTGTTCGCCCTGAACATGATCGATGGCGATGAACTGAGCATCTTCCCCGATCAGACCGCATTCCTCGCCCGCCTCGCAGCAGTGGGGCGCAACGGCATCATGAACATCCCGGGCACGACGATCGACATCGGTCCCGACTCGATCGAGGTGACGCATCCCGTGGCCGACGTCGAGGCGATCTTCGTCGACAAGCGTTCGTATCTGATGCAGTACCAGGCCGACTGGAAGCCGTGGCTCGACGACCTCAAGGCCTCGTGGAACCCACCCAGCACCGATCTGCTCGCCACGCTCAAGGAGTGGTGGGAGCCACTCCTGGAGATGGCGCCCGCATTGCGAACGCAGGTGGGATCGAACGTGCTGCTGCGCGCGGGCGACCTGTCGATCCTGATCGACTTTCCAGCGGGTGAGGTGCGGTTGCACGACGGCGAGGACTATGCGTTCCGGTTCGACATTCCCCGTGAACTCGTCGAGACCGTGGTTGCGCAACGCGCCGTCGACTGGAGCAACTCGTTGCTGCTGTCGTGTCGGTTCACCGCGTGGCGCGCCGGTGAGTTCAACGAGTACGTCTACAACTTCCTGAAGTCGTTGTCACGTGAGCGGATGCGACGTACCGAGGCCGAGGTGGTGCGCAAGCTCACACCCGCCGCCGAACTTGCCGACGAACCCGACATCCGCATCGGCGACTACATCGTCCAACGGCGCTGCCCCCACCGCAATGCCGATCTCGCCGCGTTCGGCGAGATCGACGGCTGCGAGTTCGTCTGCACCCTGCACGGGTGGCGGTTCGACCTCGAAACCGGCCGCAACAAGACCGCCTCCGACCAGCCGATCCGTATCCGTCGCGCCGACTGATCGCCCACCCTTGCTGTTTGCGTAACTGTTCTGTTGGGCCGGGTCAACGGAACTGCAACGCAAACGATGACCGGTGGAGTGACGGGCTCGATTTCAGCGAACGGAGAGTCGATAGCTGAACCGGTACGTACCTCGGCTGATCCGGTAGCGCTCGAGCACGTCGGGCCCGCAGCTGGCCGTACCGAGGCCGCGATGAGCGACGTCGGCGTGCACCACGAGTGTTCCACGCGGCCGAAGGTCGGTCTCGTGTCCCGCAGCGTAGAGATCCTGCGCAGTGAACCGGGTCGCCGACACATGCATCACGGTCGGATCGAGTACGTCGAGGCGCAGAGTTGCGTCGCCCGACATGAACTCGAACCACCGGCAATCGGTGCGTAGACCGAACTCCTGCGGGACGAGATATGGCGACTCGTCGATCCCCGCCTCCCAGAGGCCGAGGAGCGCTCCACGGTTGCGGTCCGGATAGTTCTCCAGCGGCCCGCGCCCGTACCAACGCACCCGATCGAATCCGGGTGCCAGCTCGAAGCTGACGCCGACACGGGGAAGACCATCGAGTTCGACGGCCACTTCATGGGTGTGCACCTGCGAACCGTCGTCGAGTGTCTCGACGGCGTGGGTGTGCGCCACGAGTTCGTCGGCCGGCAGCCGATCGACACCGGCACGGCGCCACTGCGCCAGCGTCTTGGCCCCCACACCGAACGCCTGGCCGAGATCGGCCAACAGCTTCAACCCGTCGTTGTCGACCGGCGCCCGGAACACCGACAACTCCGGCCCTCCCCCCTCCCCGAAAAATGCGCTGGAAAGTGCGCTGGATGCACGATTCGCCGCACGTTTCGGGGCGCTGGCGTCGTCGTTCCGAAATGTGCGGCGAAATGTGCCCCCAGCGACCGAATCCCCGCATATTTCGGATTGGGGTGATGGTGACGGGAGGGGGAGTTGGTCCCAGGCGACGAGGTGACCGCGTGGGGACCAGGGAGTGGCGCGCCGCTGCGACCAGCGGATGGTGAGGTGAACGTCGGACGCGTCGGGGATGGTGCACGGCAGGCCGATTCGCACGGTGGTCGATGGCCGCACCTCGCCGACGTCGAGATCACCGACGTCGATGGTCGAACCCGCCACCAGCAGTTCCCATGTGGCGCGAAGGTCGGCGAGATCGGTGAAGCTGCGACGGTTGCTGATCGTCAGCATCCCATCGTCGAGGGCCACCACAACGGGCCGGTGCACCCATGCCACCTCCTGCATCGCAGGATGCGGATGGAGATCGGCCGACATCAGACCGTCGGCGACGAAATTGCCGTCGTTGGGCTCGTCGCCGAACTGACCGCCATAGGCGAACCCTCGCCTGCCGTTCGGAAGTCGGGCGAGCAGCCCGTGGTCCTTCCACTCCCAGATGAAGCCACCCTGCAGGCCCGGCGTCGACGTGATCACGTCCCAGTAGTCGGCGAGCGACCCGTTCGAGTTGCCCATCGCGTGGCTGTACTCGCACATGATGAGCGGCCGATCACCGAGGCCACGGCGCCCGTACTCCTCGATGGCATCGATCGTCGGGTACATCGGGCACACGATGTCGCTGGAGGCGAGCCCGCCGTCGACCCACCCTCGGTGGAAGACCGCACCCTCGTAGTGCAGCGGACGCGACGGATCGGTCCGACGGATCCAGCCGGCCAGTGCGTCGTGGTTGGCGCCGTAGCCCGACTCGTTGCCAAGCGACCACATGATCACGCTCGGGTGGTTGCGATCACGCTCGACCATTCGCGCCCCGCGTGACAGCCAGGTCGACCGGTACCGAGCGTCGTGGCACAGGCTGGTGTTGTAGGCGTGGCTCTCGATGTTGGCCTCGTCGACGACGTACATGCCGATCTCGTCGCAGAGATCGAGAAAGCGCGGGTCGTTCGGATAATGCGAACAACGCACGGCCGTGATGTTGTGACGCCGCATGGCGAACAGGTCGTCGCGCATGTCGTCGACGGTGACCGCCTTGCCCCGCACGGGATGATGGTCGTGACGGTTCACACCGAAGATCCAGATCGGTCGGCCGTTGACGAGCAACTGTCGATTGCGAACCTCGACGCTGCGGAACCCGACCAACTGCTGATGAACCTCGACGACGGCTCCGTCGGGATCGATCAGTTCGGCGATCACGCTGTAGCGCGTCGGCGACTCGGCCGACCACACATCGACGTCGGCGACCTCGAAGCGCGCGGTCGCCCGATGCCCACTGAACGCATACGGCGTCGAGAAGGAATGCGGCACATTGCTCGTCACAGAGCGGGCGACCCTGCGACCCCGCAATGTCTCGAGCCCGAAGCGCACCTTCCAACCGGCTGCTGGGGGCTGCAGGCCTCCGACAGTCGCACTCACCGCGAGGGTGCCGGTCGTGTCGCGCAGCCCGGCATCGCAGACCAACGACGTGAGATTGATCGGTGTCCTCGCCTCGAGGTACACCTCACGGTGCAGCCCGGCCATCCACCACTGGTCCTGGTCTTCCACGTAACTGTGAGCACTCCAACGGATCACGACGATCGCCACATCGTTCAGCCCGGAGTGCACGAAGGCGGTCACGTCGTACTCGCTCGCCAGTCGGCTGTCGGTGCCGTACCCGACGAACTGACCGTTGACATAGACCGCGTGCACGCTCTCGGCACCGCCGATGTGGATCACGACCTGGCGACCGTTCCACCGTGTCGGCACCGTCACCTGGCGGCGATAGACGCCCGTCGGATTCCTGTCCGGAAGTCGCGGTGGCGGGCCATCGAACGGCATCCGTACGTTCGTGTACTGCGGATGGTCGTCGACACCCTGCAGCGTCCAGTTGCCCGGCACGTTCACCTTCGTCCACGAACGAGTGCCGGGTGGGCGTTCGATGGCAGCCGCAGTCACCTCGTCGGGGGTGTCGAACAGGCGGAAGTCCCAGCGGCCGCCGAGTGACCGCCGCCAGACCGAGGCATGGTCAGCTGATCTCGCGTGTTCGACCGAGTCGAGGGCAACCGTTGGCGCACGCATGTCGAGCCGGCCGAGCGACACGACGTGCGGGTCGGCCCAGGGGCGGATGGCTCCGATGGTCGGCAGCATCGCGGGAGTTTCCCAGAACGACTCGGGTCGCCGACAATCGGTCGACGGAGCGGTTCAGCCGCCGTGGACCCAGACCGGAGTGCGCAGCGGCATGATGCCGCTCTCCCAGATCCAGTCCATTGCCGGAACACTGACCCGCACACATCCGTGCGAAGCCGGGTAGTTCGGAATGCTGTTGGAGCCGTGGACGGCCACCCCACCGACGAAGTACTTCGGTCGGTAGATCTCACCCAGGTCACCTTCCCACCAGCCCTCGGGTCGTTCACGGGTGACCTCGTGCAATCCGTCGGGGGTCAGCGACACGCCCGTGATCACTTCACCGGGGGTGTTCTTGTCTTCCTCGGTGTATTCCTCACCGTTGCCGGTGGAGGTGTTCAGGATCCACGCGGTCGTGTCGTCGATCACGAAGAACAGCAGCTGTTTGGACTTGTCGACCTCGATGAGCGTGCCGGAGTTGGCGCGTGCAACCGGACGCGCCGTCATCGCCGACAAGGCGTCTGCGGTTGCCTGGTCGACCTTGCCGCTCGCGTCGAGCGCCATGTACTTCTGGAAGGCCATGACGGCCTGCTTGGTGGTGAGCCCGTAGCCGCCGTCCGCCCCGGACAGCCAGAAGCCCAACTCCAGCAGGCGCATCTGGACTCGAGCGGTGTCGGCGCCGCTGCCCCCGCCGACCGCCCGGAGCGGTTCGACGAGCGGCGCGACGAGGATCGGTGCCAGCGTGGTGGTCGGCGCCAAGGTAGTGGTCACCTCGGTGGTCTCGGGCGGCGACACCTCGGTCGTGGTCGGTGCCTCGGTCGTAGTCGAAGCGAGTGTCGTGGTGGGCGCCGGCACCTCGGTCGTGGACGTGAGTGCGGCGCTCGCCCCGTCGCCGCCGGAACCGCTCGTGACCGCGGTCGAGCAGCCGACGAGCGCGACGGATCCGAACACCACGAGGGTGCCGATCAGTGCGCGACGCCGTTGCTCAACCACCACAGAACGTGAGGATAACGGTCAAGTCGCTCGGCGTGTCGGCACCTGCTCGATGTTCACCGCATCGTTCGATCTCGGGCGGCGGAAGCGCCCGGAAATGTCACCGATCCGGCGCCATCAGCGAGAGTCGACGACGAACGGCGGGGCCGGGCACGGTCGGCGAGGGAGACCGTCGACGACGAAGGGTGCGATCAGATCACGCAGCGTGAGATCGCGATCGACCTCGCCGCGTCCGAGCGACGAGACGATCCACGACACGATGTCGGCGAGGTCGACACCCTGCACCCCCAGGTCGGCGATGGTCACATGACTCCCACGGCGCTTGGCGAGTCGCTCCCCCGAGCGATCGACGACGAGCGGAACATGCAGATACGACGGACGTGGGAGGCCGAGGAGCTCCTGCAGGCGGATCTGGCGGGGCGTCGATGATACGAGATCATCGCCCCGAACGACCTCGGTCACGCCCTGCGCCGCGTCGTCGACCACGACGGCCAGGTTGTAGGCGGGCACACCGTCGTTGCGACGCAGGACGACGTCGTCGACCACTCCGCTCACCGGGCCGACGAACCGGTCGACGAAGGTGACGGTTCGGTGGTCGGAGCGCAGCCGGAGTGCCGGGCGGCGGCCACCGGCACGATGCGCCGCCCGGTCGGCGTCGGTGAGATCGCGACATGCACCGGAGTACGAACCGGGCGGACCGTGAGGTGCCTGCGCCGATGCGTCGATCTCGTCGCGTATCTCGCGTCGCGTGCAGTAGCACTCGTACACCAGGCCTTGAGCCTCGAGGTAAGAGATGGCCTGTTCGTAGCGATGGAATCGATCGCTCTGGCGCACGACCTCACCGTCCCAGTCGAGCCCGATCGCAGCGAGGTCCCGGAGCTGCGCCTCTTCGTGGTCGATGCTCGATTGCCGGCGGTCGAGGTCTTCCATGCGCACGAGGAACGGCTCACCCTGCGAGCGCGCGGACAGCCACGCAATCACCGCTGTTCGGAGATTGCCGACGTGCAGGTCACCCGTCGGAGATGGGGCAAACCGACCTGTCATCCGAACATTCTCGCGTGGGCGATCACGTACAGTCGTGGTGATGGTGTGTACGAGCTGCGGGAGCGACGTCGCCGAGAATCAGAAGTTCTGCCACGAGTGCGGTGCCGCGCTCGATCAGCCGACCGAACCGCTCCTGCTCACCGAGCCACCGACCATCGAAGCCGCAGCACCCCTGATCGCGCCACTCAGCAGCGCTGACGACGTGACCGAAGCAACGTTCATCATCGATGACATCGGCAGCCGCCCCCCATCAACCACCCCACCTACTACCCCACGCGCCACCTCAACTACCACCGCGACCCCGACTGCGACTCCGATGGCGACCCCGACCCCGACCGTCGAGATGCCGGCCGTCTTCGACGGCAGCGATGATCTCGCGGAGTATCCCGCCCCACGTGAATCGTTCAAGGTCCGAGTCGTGTTCATCCTGTCGATGTTCGGGGCGATCGCCGTCCTGATGACCGTCGTCGCCGACGTGATCGACATCCGAACCACGCGCCCAGCGGCCGGGATCGTCACGGGACCGCGCACCCTCGCCGACCTCGGAGGCAACCTCGGGCCAGCCGCGTTCGCCGGCGCCGCCGTCATGGTGCTCGGTGGCCTGCTTGCGTGCTTCGGACTCCGTTGGGGAGCGGGCCTGGCCGGAGGGGCCGGGCTCGCACTCGCGGGCTGGGCCGGGCTCTCGATCGGGCTCGCCGAAGTTCCGATCGCGATCGCCGAGTCGATCACTCGTACCTCGACGGAGGAGTTCACGCTCCGGGTAACCCGCGACATCGGCTGGTGGCTGATCGTCGGTGTCGGTGGCATCGGGATCCTGGTGTTCGCCGCGTCGTTGCGATCGGCGGGCACTGGTGGACACCGTGCGCTCAACCCGCTGATCGCTGCCGTCACCGCAGTCGCGTCGGTGATCCTCGGGTTCGGACCCCTCATCCCCGTCGGTGATGCGACCTTCACCGACAACTTCCGTTCACCCGACCCGAACTTCGACCTCCCGACGGCATTCTTCGCCGGCAGGCTCGGCCAGGTCGGCTTGATCGTGGCGGCCGGCGTGGTCGGCATGTTGCTCGTGCGAAGTTACGGGCTGGGACTCGCGATGGGTGCGACGAGCGTCGCCGTGGTGCTCTGGGTGGTGTCGTTGGCCGAGCTGGGCAGCCGCCCGGTCGGCATCGCCGACCGGAATCCAGGTGCGGCGACCACTGTCCCTCATGCGGTCACGTCCGTCGGGATGGTGTCGATGCTGGTGCTGTCGGCGCTCGCTGCCGCACTCGCGACATACCGGCTCACACGTCGGCCGACGGCGTGACCACCTGACGATCGACCACACCGGCGAGTTGGTCGAGGAACCGCAACCCGGCCTGCGAGGCCTCGTACCGCCAGAGTGCCACCGGGTCGACGACCGTGTCGTCGGCGTCGAATGCGACGTCCGACAGCGACGAGCTGTGGGCCTCGAGGCGACTGCGTTGTGCTCGGAGCATGTCGTCGATCGCGATGCCACATCGGTCTGCGATCACGATTTTCAGGAGCAGCTCGCTGCGAAGATCACGGAGGTGTTCGACGGGCGTGCGCAACCACGTTCGCAGCTGCGCCCGTCCGGTTCGAGTTGCCGCGAGGATGGTCCTGTTCGGTCCGGCGTCGCCCGGCTCGGAGCCGACCGGTCTGACGAGGCCCCGACCGACGAGCTGATCGAGCGATCGGTAGGTCAGCGGCCGCGACAGCGACCACACGCGCCCGACCTCGGCATCGGGCCTGAGTTGGGCGGCGATCGCGAATCCATGCGACGGCACCGCGTAGAGCAGGCCGAGACAGGCCCATTCCCCCAGCAGGAGGTCATCGGGGTTTCGCTTGGTGCTCATGCCGGGTACGTCGTGATGTCGGTGGCTTTGAGCGCAGCGTGGACTTCATCGCCCGGCCGCAGTCCGAGCGCGTCGAGCGATGCGACCGTAATCTCGGCGACGACCGACAGTGGCCCGTCGACGACGACACGCGCACGATCGCCGAGGCGATCGATGTCGCCGACGATGCCCGACCACACATTTCGGGCGCTGCTGGTCGGGTCGACTCCCAGCGACAACGTGATCGCCTGGGGGCGGATGACGGCGAACGCCGGCCCCGAGTCGGCGGCCACCACGATGCGAGCGCCGGTGTCGGTGACCAGCACACCATCGGTCACGATCCCGCGCACGAGGTTGGTTCCGACGAGTTCCGCGACGTATCGCGATCGGGGGTGCGCGGTGACCTCGGCGATCGTGCCGGTCTGGGCGATGCGACCGCGTTCGAGGATCGCGATGCGATCCGCCAATGCGTACGCGTCGACGGGATCGTGGGTCACGAGCAGCCGAACGCCGTTGAACGTGTCGAGGTAGTGGCGCAGGCTGCGGCGTACGTCCTGGCGCGTGGTCACATCGAGTGCGGCGAGTGGCTCGTCGAGCAGGAGCATCGAAGGGTCGGTGGCCAGGGCCCGCGCGAGTGCGACTCGCTGCGCCTGGCCGCCCGACAGTTGTGTCGGGCGCATGGCCGCAACTTCGACGAGCCCGACCCGATCGAGCCAGCCGAGCGCAACTCTGTGTGCCGCGGCCTTGCTCGCGCCGCGGGCGCGCAGACCGAACGCAACGTTCTCGAGCGCACTCATGTGGGCGAAGAGCAGATGGTCCTGGAACACGACGCCGATCGGTCGCAGCTCGGGAGGGACGAACGTGTCGGTACCGGGATCGTCGAGCACGGTGCCATCGATCGTGATGGAGCCCCGATCGATCGGGAGGAGGCCGCCGAGCGCGCGCAGTAGCGTCGATTTGCCCGAGCCGTTGGGTCCGAGCACGGCGAGCACCTCACCGGGCTCGACAGTGAGTTCCACGTCGAGCTCGAACGCTCCGAGCCGCACTCCGATGGAGGCCTCGAGACTCATACCAGCGCCGCCCGTGCGCCACCCAGCCAGCGGTCGCGCAGCCCGATGAGGACGGCGAACGACACGGCGATCATCAACAGGCTGATGACGAGTGCCTCCTGCGGATCGGTCTCGAGCGCGAGGTACGTCGCCAACGGGAGCGTCTGGGTCGTGCCGGGAAAGTTGCCGGCGAAAGTGATCGTTGCGCCGAACTCGCCGAGGGCGCGCGCCCAGGCGAGGACCGCTCCGGCGATCAACGCCGGCTGGATCGCCGGCATCGTGACGCGGCGGAACACGTACCACCGTGACCCACCGAGAGTCCGGGCCGCATCCTCGTAACGGCGATCCATCTGGCGCAATGCTGCCTCGACGGTGATCACCAGGAACGGCATCGACACGAACGTCTGGGCAACCACGACGCCCCAGGCCGTGAACGGCAGCTGGATGTCGAACCATCGGTCGAGGTACTGGCCGAACAACCCGCGTCGGCCGAACGAGAAGAAGAGCGCCACACCGCCGACCACGGGTGGAAGCACCATCGACAGCAGACACAACGCCCTGACCGCCGAGCTCCCCGGGAACGGCACCCGGGCGAGCAGCCAGGCGAGGGGCACACCGAACACCACGGACAGCAACGTGGCTGCGAGCGAGGTGCGCAGCGACAGCCACAGCGCGGTGCGTACCGATGGCTGCCCGAGCACGTCGAGCATCGATCCCCACGGCGCCCGCCAGAGCAGACCGAGAAATGGCAACGCGAAGAATGCGATCGCCGCCATGGCCAGGGCGAACACCAGCGGAGGAAGCGGTTGACGCCGGCCCCGCACGCGCCGATTCCCCTGGAACCGACCCTCCTGGCGCGACGTCATGGAGCCCCGAAGCCGTGGGACGCGAGGATTCGTTGTCCAGCCGCGCTGGTGACGAACTCGATGAACGCCCGCGCAGCGGTGCTGTCGGACACCGCGACGATCGGATACTCGGCGACGACGTTGACGTCGTCGGGGATCTCGACGCCCGATGCCGCGTCGCCAGCAGCCAGTACGTCAGTGGTGTACACGATGCCGGCGTCGGCCTCGCCGAGCGTGACCTTGGTGGCGACCGCCTTGACGTTCTCCTCGTACGAATCCGGCGTGACGTCGACGCCCGCATTGTCGAAGATGGTGCCGGCATAGGTGCCGCACGGAACGTCGGGAGAGCACACGACGACCACGAGATCCGCCGTTGCGAGGTCCTCGACGCTCGAGATCTGGAGCGGATTGCCGGGCGCCACGATGATCGCAGCCCGGTTGGTGGCGAAGACCATGGGTTCAGCCGACGCCGCCCCGGCGTCGGTCACGTTGGCCATGTTTGCAGGATCTGCCGATGCGAACACATCGACCGGCGCGCCCTCGACAACCTGTCGGGCGAGGTCCGACGACGAAGCGAAGACGAACGTCAGGTCGGCATCGGGCTGCTCCGCGGTGAATGCATCACCCAACTCCGTGAACGCCTCCGTCAGCGACGCCGCGGCGAAGACCGTGGTGCCCGACGATTGCGAGGTGTCGCCGCCACAGGCCGCTACGACACCGGCCGCGACGATCAGAACCAGTCGAGCCAGGCGCACAGCCCCACAATAGTCAGTTGCGGACTACTCAGACGTCAGCGGTTGACTAGTTTCCTATCGCGTGCACCACCCGGCTGAGCGGGCATGATCGTGCTTCCATGCACTCGCCACCCGATCGACTGGCACCCCGTGCTCGCCGCTGACACCGACACACTGGTCGTCGTCACGATCCTGGCGGTGAGGCTCATCGTCCCGTTGTTCATCCCGCGGTTCCCGCTGCCTGCGATCCTGATCTGTCTGGTCGTCGACGCGGCTGACCAGACGATCCTGCAACAGGCCACCGACTTCAGCCTCGACCGGTACCAGAGCTTCGACAAGGCACTGGACATCTACTACCTCGCCGTGGCATACCTCACGGTCTTCCGGAACTGGACCAACGGCTTTGCGATCGTCGTCGCTGCGTTCTTGTGGTACTACCGCCTGGTCGGGGTTCTGCTGTTCGAGATCCTCGGCCAGCGCTGGTTGCTCCTCGTCTTCCCGAACACGTTCGAGTACTTCTTCATCGCCTACTGCGTCATCCAGACACGATGGAGTCCGATGCGAATGACCAACCGAACCGTCGTCGGAGTGGCCGCATTCATCTGGATCGTGATCAAGCTGCCGCAGGAATGGTGGATCCACGTGGCCCAGAACGACTTCACCGACTTCATGAAGGAGACCGTGTTCGGCGTGGAGGCAGATTCGTCGTGGTCCGACGCATTCTCGAACCGACCGGGCGTGCTGCTCGCCATCGTGGCCGTGATCGTCGGGCTGGCGGTCGCCGGCTGGCGACTGCGCAAGCGACTGCCGACTGCCGATTGGTCGTTCGGGCTGGACATGAATCGCACCGATGTGACCGTCCGCCGGACCGAGCCGATCCCGACGTCGATGCGCGCGGCAGTGATCGAGAAGATCGCACTGATCGCGCTGGTGAGTGGCATCTTCGCGAACGTGCTGGAAGTCGAGACGACCGGCCTGAAGATCGTCGGTGCGACGCTGCTGGTGGTCCTCGTGAACGCAGGCGTGAGTTTCTGGCTCGCCCGACGCGGCAACGAATGGTCGTCGTTGGCGCTGGAATCCGTGGCCCTTGCGATCCTCAACACGATGCTGCTGATTGCGTACGCCTCGATTGTCGGCGACGGCGAGATCGACCGTTCGCTGGCGCTGTTCTTCGGCATGCTGCTGACCGTCTTGATCGTGCTGTACGACCGGTACCGCCCGGCGGCCGCGGTCACGGCAATGCAAGCTGCAACCTGACCCACTGCAGGCGTATTGACACGCTGCGTGGTCGACCTCATACTGAAAGTGCGGGGGAAGCGGGCGACATGAACGAAGGGGATTGTCATGCCAACCATCGAGGTCCGTCCTGCACGCACGACCATGTTCGTCGGTTCGTACACCGCACTCAGGGTCTCGATCGACCCGAACAGCGGGACCACCGTCGACGACTACGAGTTCGTCGTCCCGTCCGGTCTCGCGGGCGGCGTCGTCTCGCTGGCCCGTGGACCGAAGCACACACCTCACGAGCCGACCGTGATGCTGCTCGGCGGGTATCAGCCCGGCACCCACCTCGTGCAGGTTCTCGAGAAGGCGACGGCCGCTGTCGTCGCTGAGTTCAAGTACCGGTTGACGACATCGTGGAGGAGCAAGCGGATCGGGCCGTCGTCGTGGTTCAGCGGTTCGCCGAGGGCGAATCTGGCCGGGTCCGCCTGGGGCGGGGGTCCGAACAGCCCTCAGAATGTGGGGAGTGCCCCGGCGACCGGCACGAGGCGTATCGCGTTGCTGCTCGTCGACACGTCGTCGCAGCGATACACGGCCGACGCGCCGACGTTGCAGGGCCACCGCGACCGATGGATGAACGAGGTCATCAACGGCGTCATGTCAGGTGGGCAGCTTCGCAGCACACGTGCGTTCTACCGCGAGATGTCGTACGACAACTTCGACATCAGCGCCGAGGTGTTCGGACCTGTCCAGCTCTCGACCAACTGGGACACCAACTTCAAGGCCGATGGCACGCCGAAGGGCGTCTTCTTCCAGGCCGCGATCACTGCGGGCGATACTCTGATCGACTACAGCAACTTCGACACTGTCGTCTGCATCACGCAGAGTGTGCCGGCTGCCGGGATGACTCCTGACCGCTCGGCATGGCCGTACGCCAGCATCGGTGCCTGGGGGCCGTACACCACGAGCGAGGGCAACCGAAATCTCGGCGTGATTTCGATGCCCAACGAGTGGGGGGTCGTCGGTGACCGTGAGATTCACGAGACGTTCGCCCACGAACTCGGTCACAACCTCGGCCTCGGCGACCAGTACACCCCGGCGGTAGCCGGACGAAATCCCGGCGGGTGGGACCTCATGCATGCCGATGATCCGCTCCCCCACGTGTCGGTCGCGCACCGCATGATTCTCGGCTGGGTGCCCGCTGGTTGGGTACGCACATTCAACTTCGCGGCGAGTGGTGCCCCGGTCGATCAGAACGTCACCCTCCACGCGATCGAGCGCGGTGCTCCACCCAGCGGCCGGTCCAGCGCGGTCGAAGTGCGTATTGGTGACGGTCTCAACTACTACTTCGAGTACCGCAACGGTGAGAACCCGCAGATCGGCGACCGCTCGCTACCGACCGACGAGCGCGTGCTCGGCACCGATGTGGCATCGGCCCCGTTCGTGCCACCGTTCGCTCGCCCAGGGGTACTCCTCCTGACGAGTGACGGCGACGACAACGGTGCAGTTCTCGGCAACGGGGAGTTCTACAGGGAGATCGACTCGTCGCCGTTCCCTGTCGAGTTCCGGGCTGATGTCTCGGCGATCAGCGGCGACCGTGCCGACGTCCGGATCAGGTACGGCGCCAACGGACGTCCCGATCCCTCGATTCGGCCATGGCCGGCATCTGCCGATCGGCAATGGCAATCGCCCGACATCGAGGTGCGCAACGCCAAGAACATGACCGACGCCAGTTGGGCCAACGTGCCGTGGGTCGGCAACAGCAACACGGTCGTCGCCAAAGTGCGCAACTCGGGCACCGGGATGGCGCCGCAGGTGCGGGTCAACTTCTACGTCAAGAACTTCAACATCGGCGGTGCACCAGAGGTGTTCCTGGGTGCAGACGTGCGCGACATCGCCGCCGGTGCGACCGTCGAGTTCACGACGATGTGGGTACCGCCCTCGACCGGTCACTACTGCGTGATCGTGCGGATCCCGTTGTACATCGTGCCGACCGCCCCGACGATCGTGGAGATGACCGAACTCAACAACGTCGCCCAGTCGAATTTCGACCGGTTCAACACTGCAACGAGTTCCCCATCCACGCGAGGAAACGTTGGTCGAGGTCGGCAATCCGTACGACAAGGAAACGCTCGTCTGGATCATCGGTGAGCAGACCAATCCTCTGTTCCGCACCTACGTCGAGACGACGTGGCTGTGGTTGCGTCCAGGCGAGACGCGCAACGTTCGGGTGATGGTCGAATACGCAGTCGATCCGAAGAGTGACCGGCTACCCGACGACATTCGTCGGGTCGACCGTCGCCGCATCGAGAAGTTGTCGCGCACACCCAACCGGCTCGGGCTACATGCCTACGCCGAGAACCCTCACGACAACCCGCGGCACGCTCTCGAGCTACTCGGAGGCGCCGGAATCCTGGTGACCACCGGGCGGGCGACGGAGTTCGAGCGATTCAGCAATGACGGCAGCGTCGTGCTCGGTTCGATCGTCACCAGCGACGACGGCAAGCCGGTGCCGACTGGCAAGGTGATCGTCACGGTGGTCGACGATCCGGAAGCCTTCGAGCGGCATGCGACATTGTCAGGCGACGTTCGGGACGGATCGTTCTTGCTCCGGTTCCCGAACGACGACTTCAAGGTGATGCGCGCCGAGTATCTCCCGGCGACCGGATTCGGAACGTCCGCGATCGACTGGACCGAACGCCGATGAGAAGTCGGGCCCAGGACGCGAAGGAACCCCTTGCACTGCAAGGGGTTAATCGTGCGCGAGGGGGGACTTGAACCCCCACGCCCTTTCGGACACCAGCACCTGAAGCTGGCGCGTCTGCCATTCCGCCACTCGCGCAAAGTGGAGCACCGAACGCTAGCGCACCCTCGCAACGTTCCCACACGCCGAATCCTTCCGTGCGATGAGATCCCGGCGCAGCCCCTGCACCCGGATCTCATGGCTCACCGCAACCTCCTCGGAGCGGACTGGCAGGCGACGACGGGGGTGCGACCACGCGCAGTAGCCTCGCAACCCACCATGGGATTGCAGTCATTGGAACACCGTCTGGAGCGTATGGTCGATGGCGTGTTCTCTCGTCGCTCACGCGGGTCGATCCGCCCCATAGAACTCGGCCGCCGTCTCGTGCGCGAGATGGACGACAATCGCTCCGTCGACGTCAAGGGTCGCCGGATCGTTCCCAACGACTTCACGATCATGCTCAACGCCGTCGACCACGCCGGATTCGGCGACATCGAGGATGCACTCGTCGCCGAGCTGGGCGAGGCCGCCCGCGAATACGCCCGCGAGGAGGGCTACCACTTCATGGGGCCGGTCGCGGTGCAACTGACCGTCGACAACGAGCTGCGAAGCGGCCGGTTCAACATCGTGAGCCAACTCAAGCAGGCCGCGACCGGGCTGGGCATGGGATCGCTCGTGCTGCCCTCGGGCGAACGGATCTACATCAACACGGCGCCCGTCAGCATCGGTCGCCTGCCCGAGTGCACCATTGCCGTGAACGACAGCAACATCAGCCGCCGCCATGCCGAAGTCCGAGCCGGCACGACCTCCTTCGTCGTCGTCGATCTGGGATCCACGAACGGCACGATGGTCAACGGCATCAAGATCACCGGCGAACAGCGGCTCAGCGATGGCGACATCATCAGCGTCGGCTCCACCCATCTTCGGTTCGAGGCCTCCTGACCCCCTGGAGCCACACGCTCCCTCGCCATGACCGACCAAGTCCTCAACCTCCTGAAGTTCGTCCTCCTCGGACTGCTGTACCTCTTCTTCGCACGTGTCCTGTGGGCGGTGTGGAGCGAGGTCCGCACACCGACGCGACGGCCCGTCGTCGGCAACCCGAAGGTCGCACAACCGCGCCAGACCCAGGCGGCCCGTCCCGGCGCCGCGCCGCCCGCAGTGCCGACGAACAATCGAGCGCAGGCCAAGCAGGCCAAGAAGAGGGCCCGGGGACGTGCGAGTCGACTGGTGATCCTCGAACCGAAGGCACGACGAGGTATGAGCATCGAGCTGGTCGGAGATGTCACGCTCGGACGTGAACCCGGGTGCACGATCATGATCGACGATGACGCCTACGTGTCACAACTCCACCTGCGGGTGTTCGACTACGAGGGCCAACCCATGGTCGAGGACCTCGGCTCGACGAATGGCACATTCCACAACGGTTCCAAGCTCGTCGGCGCCAAGCTGCTGCACCCGGGCGATCGCATCCAGGTCGGCACCACGCTGATCGAGGCCCAGTGATGGCCAATCTCCGCGTCGGCGCCACGACTCATACCGGCCAGGTCCGACCAGCCAACGAGGACAGCCTGCTCATCACCCCGACGGTCTTCGTCGTGGCCGATGGTATGGGCGGGCACGAAGCGGGTGAGGTCGCGAGCCAGATCGCCGTCGAGCGCATCGCCGAACTGCTCGAGGGCGACGAGTTGCCCTCCGCCGAGACCGTCGTGGCCGCCATTCGTACCGCCAACGGCGACATCTACCGTGCCACGATCGCCAACCCCGGCCACGCCGGCATGGGCACCACGATCACCGCCATCGCGGTCATCGGCGACCATTACGCGGGCCGGGCAGAACCGAATCTCGACCTCGACGACCGAGTCGCTTCACCTGTACCCGGTTCCGAAGCGACCGGCACTACCTCGGCCGACACAGCAGGCGATGAAGACACCGATGACGACACCGTTGACGACACCGGCACCCCAACGCTCCCAGGTGACGTGACACCGATCGTGCCGGCCGAGCCGACCGAGGCCCTCGTTCTCGCAAACGTCGGTGACTCACGCACCTACCTGTTCCGCCACGGTCGGCTCCGTCGGGTCACCGTCGACCACAGCTACGTCCAGGAACTCGTGTCGACCGGACACCTCAGCGAAGCCGAGGCACGCAACCATCCACGGCGCAACATCATCACGCGGGCCCTCGGCATCGAACCCGACGTGCGAGTCGACTGGTGGACGCTTCCCCTCATCCGCGGTGACCGCTTCGTGCTGTGCAGCGACGGCTTGGTCGACGAGGTCGACGACGACGACATCGCCGTGACGCTCACCACCGAGGAGGATCCGCAGCACGCCGCCGATCTGCTCGTCAAGCTCGCGAACGACGCCGGCGGACGCGACAACATCACCGTCATCGTCATCGACGTGATCGAGGGCGACGACCCACCCGACGCCACGCAGGAACTCGACATCGTGCCGCTGTGGGCCGACGGCGGCGCCGATCCGACGCCGGCCGGCACGCTCGAACTCGATGCCGACCCCTCCCAGCCGCCAGCAGCGGGCACCGCGCACACCGACCTCGATGCGAAATCGGAGCCACGACGCTCGAACGTCAAGCGGTTCGCCATCGGGTTCGGGGTCGCCGCAGTGATCGTGGCGGCCTTCGTCGTGTTCTCGGCGTGGGCGCGGAATGGCTACTTCGTCGCATTCGACGACGCCGACCAGGCAATCATCTACCAGGGCCGCCCGGGCGGCGTCCTGTGGATCGACCCCACCGCGGTGAACGAGGGCGGCCCCGAGCGCAACGAGTTCGAGCCCGACGTCGCCGCCGAGATCGACGACCAACCGGAGTTCGATTCAGCCGATGCCGCTGCGGACTACATCCGCGACGGCGTGACGACCACGACGACGACCACGACCACCACGACGACGACCACCGTTGCACCGACGACCACGCTCGCCCCAGCGACAACCGCCGCGACGGGCGCCCCCACCGGAGTGACGACCACTCCAACGCCGTGACGGTGGTGCCCGGCTCCAGCCATGAGTGACCTCGACACCGCCACCTCCGTGGGACCCGATGTCGTCGTCGATTCGCCACTGGCGCGCAGCCGACGCTCGACCGAGCTGACGCTCGTGGTGATGGCGGCGCTGATCACCGGTGCCGCCTACACCATCACCGCACTCGGCACGAACGCCGAGATTCCCCCGGGCATCATCTTCTTCGTTGCGATTCTGCTCGGGCTGCTGCTGGGCGCGCACGTCGTCGTGCGTCTCGTCGCCCGCGGGGCCGACGGCACCCTGCTGCCCTTGGCCGCCCTGTTGCACGGCATCGGGTTCGTCATGATCGCCCGGCTCGACGACGAACTCGCCGGGCTCCAGGCAACGTGGAGCCTCATTGCGATCGGAGCGTTCGTCGCGACGCTGCTCATCGTCCAACGAGCCACCGATCTGGCCCGCTACAGCTGGTTGTTCTTCTTCGGTGGAGCGTTCCTGCTCCTCCTGCCGCTGGCGCCCGGCCTCGGCGTGAACATCAACGGCGCCCGCATCTGGGTGAGCCTCGGGCCGATCAACTTCCAGCCAGGCGAGTTCGCCAA
Source organism: Ilumatobacteraceae bacterium (assembly GCA_963716235.1). Classification (GTDB taxonomy): domain Bacteria; phylum Actinomycetota; class Acidimicrobiia; order Acidimicrobiales; family Ilumatobacteraceae; genus Sva-07. Next base: position 223,834 of record CAVQTE010000010.1, read on the forward strand.
GATCGCGCTCGCGATCTTCTTCGCGTCGTACCTCGCCGATCGACGAGAGCTGATCGCCGCCTCGACGTGGAAGGTGGGTCCGTTCCACCTGCCCGAACCGCGCTACATCGCGCCGATCATCATGGCGTGGGGATTTGCCGTCGTGGTCATGGTGTTCCAGCGCGATCTCGGATCGTCGTTGCTGTTCTTCACGTTGTTCGTCGTGATGATGTGGGTGGCAACCGAGCGACTCAGCTACCTGTTGATCGGCACCGTTCTGTTCGGCGCTGCCGCCTACTTCTCGTGGACACAGTTCAGCCACGTGCAGACCCGCGTCGACATCTGGCTCGACCCCTGGGCTGATCCCCTCGACAAGGGCTACCAGATCATCCAGTCGCTGTACGGCCTCGCCGACGGGGGCCTCACCGGCACCGGACTCGGCCGCGGCAACCCGGGGCAGGTGCCCGAGGCCCAGAACGACTTCATCTTCTCCTCGATCGGTGAGGAATGGGGCCTGATCGGCGCCAGTGCCGTGCTGATGGCCTTCGTCCTGATCGTCGGTGGAGGTCTGCGGATCGCGTTGCGCACCGACCGGACCTTCGAGAAGCTGCTCGCTGTCGGCCTCACCACGATCGTGGGCATCCAGGGATTCATCATCATCGGCGGCGTCATCAAGGTGGTCCCGCTCACCGGCATCACCCTGCCGTTCGTCAGCTACGGCGGCTCGTCGCTCGTTGCCAACTACGTCTTGCTGGCGTTGCTGATCCGGCTGTCGGACTCGTCCGCGCGCCGACTCGGTGAACTCCCCGACGACCCGACGCCCGGCGAACGCTGGCAAGCCTGGCGCCTCTCACGACAGCTTCGCAGGGCCGAGCGACAGGCTCCGGCGTGAGAGACCCGGCATGAACCGCCAGATCCGCCAGCTCGCCGTGGGGCTCATGGCCTGCTACGTCGTGCTGTTCGTCGCGCTGAACTACTGGCAGGTCGGGCGCAAGCCCGAGCTCGACGCCCGCTTCGACAACACCCGCCAGACCCTCAGGGAATTCAACCGGCCGCGCGGCCCGATCGTGACGAGCGACGGCGTCGTGGCGGCTGTGTCGTTCCCGACCGCGCCGGGTGAGCCGTACAACTATCGCCGCGAGTACCCCACGGGCGACCTCCTCGTCGACATCACCGGGTACTACACGTTCGCGTTCGGATCGACGCAGGTGGAGCGGCTCTACGGCGACGTCCTCACCGGCACTACCACCGAACAGCAGGTACGCGGCCTCGGTGACCTGCTCGGCGGCACCGTCGAGACAACGGGCACCGTGGAACTCGCCGTGCGCAACGACGCCCAGGAAGTCGCCCAGTTCCTCCTCGGCGGACAGACCGGCTCGGTCACCGTCATCGAGCCGAAGACCGGCGCGATCCGTGCCATGTACAGCAACCCGACGTACGACCCGAACACGTTCGTGAACGCCGATTTCGAGGTCGCCGAAAGCATCATCACCGAGCTGCAGAACGCCGAGGGCAACCCCCTGCTCGCCCAGGCATACCAGGAGCGCTACATGCCCGGGTCGACGTTCAAGGTGATCACCACCGGGATCGCACTCGAATCCGGAGTCGTGACGCTCGACAACACGTTCGCAAACGAACGTGAATGGGTCCCGCCCCAGACGACCGACCCGATCCAGAACTACAACGGCAGTCTCTGTGGAGGCGATCTTGCGACGGTGTTCGCCCGCAGCTGCAACATCCCGTTCGCCCAGTTGTCGACGCTGGTGGGTCCGGAGGGAATGGTCGAGGGGACCGCGGCGTGGGGCATCGGCGAGGAGCTGCCGATCGACCTGCCGCGACCGGCAGCGAGCACGTTCGGCAACACCGACAATCTGGGCGAGGAGCTCCCGCTGCTGGCGATCCGCGGGTTCGGCCAGAGCGAGGTGCAGATGGTGCCGTTGCACATGGCGATGGTGGCAGGCACGGTCGCCAACGGCGGCCAGATGATGAAGCCGTACGCGGTGCAGGCGACCTACGACCAGGGCGGCCGGGTACTCGACCAGACGTCACCCGAGGTCTGGAAGACCCCGATCTCCCCGGGCACCGCCGAGATCGAGAAGCAGCTGATGATCGGCGTCGCCGAACGCGGCACGGCGAGTTGCTGCATTGCACTCGAAGGCGGCATCCCGGTTGCTGCCAAGACAGGGACGGCGCAGCTCGGTGACCCGTCGAACCCCGACCTGTCTCACGCCTGGATCATCGCGTTCGCTCCGGCCGACGACCCGCAGTACGCCGTCTCGGTCGTGCTCACCAACGTGCAGTCGACCGGCGACGTCGCGGCGACGGGTGGTCGCCTCGCCGGCCCGATCGCCAAGGGCATGCTCGACTTCCTCCTCACCGGCGCCGGATCGCTGCCTGTGACCCCCGCAATCCCCGGGGCCGGCACGTGAGCGTCGGCGGCCGACACCTGCCAGCGCTGGCGGGGGCAGGGTCGGTAACCTTGCCCAGCGCTGAGAACCCGTATTCCAGCTCAGAAGGCACAACGTGACGAACAACGGCGAGGCGACGGTCATCAACGACCGGTACGAGATCCACAAGCGGATCGGGCGCGGCGGCATGGCCGACGTCTTCTCCGCGCGCGATCTCCTGCTCGACCGCCAGGTCGCCGTGAAGGTGCTCTTCCCCGAGTTCGCCACCGACGCCAACTTCGTCGAGCGGTTCCGACGTGAAGCACAGTCGGCCGCCAGTCTGTCGCACCCCAACATCGTCAACGTCTACGACTGGGGCAAGTTCGAGGGCACCTACTTCATCGTGATGGAGGAGGTACAGGGTCGCACACTGGCCGAGATCCTCTCCACCAACAAGCAGCTCACCTCGAAGCAGGCAGCCGAGATCGCCAGCGAGGTTGCTGCGGCACTGGGCTTCGCCCACGACAACCACGTCGCTCACCGTGACATCAAGCCCGCAAACATCCTGATCGGTACCAACGGTCAGGTGAAGGTCGCCGACTTCGGCATCGCTCGCGCCCTCAACGCGCCGACCGAGTCGAACCTCACGCAGGTCGGCTCGGTCATGGGGACTGCGACGTACTTCTCGCCCGAGCAGGCCCAAGGGGCACAGCCTGATCCGCGGAGCGACCTGTACTCGCTCGGCATCGTCATGTACGAGATGGTGGCCGGACGGCCACCATTCACCGGCGAGAACCCGGTGAGCATCGCATACAAGCAGGTGCACGACTCGCCGCAGCCGCTCGTCCAGATCGTCGCCGATGTGCCGCGATCGTTCGAGGCGATCGTGGCGAAGCTCCTCGCCAAGGATCCGAAGATGCGCTACCCGAGTGCCGCGGCGCTCCGTGACGACCTTCGCCGATTCCGCAACGACGAGCCCGTCCAGGCACTCGCCGCCGCAGCGAACGCCCGTGCGGGTGTCGCCGGCGCGGCGGCTGCCGGAGCGCTCGCGGGCGCGGCGGGTGCCACGACCGTCAATCCGACCGTCGCCCCCACCGGGATGATGCCCGGCGCAGCACCACGCGCCGACTCGGTGCCCTCGACCGGCATGGTCGAAGCGGGTTACCCGACGGGCGCATCGGCCGACGCGATGTACTACGACACCAACCCGTCGCGCACGGGTTGGTACGCGCTGGGCGCGTTCGTCGCGCTGATCCTCCTCGTCATCGGTGGTGTCCTGCTGTTCCAGGCCCTCGGGGGCGACGAAGGCGACGCCGAACCGGCGCAATTCGTCCTCGACGACTACACGAACAAACCACTCGAGGAGGTCATCGCCGACCTCACCGCCAAGAACATCCGATTCGTCACGACGCCCGAGGAGAGTGCCCTCGTCGCCGTCAACTTCGTCGTGCGCACCGACCCACCGGCCGGCACGTTGATCCTCAAGGACGACACCGTCGAGGTCTTCTTCAATCCCGACCCGCAGCTCGTGCCGGTCCCCAACGTCGTGACCCTGCCGATCACCGAGGCGAGTTCACTGCTCGCCGCCGACGGGTTCGTGGTCGGGACGATCACGAACGAGGAACGCGACGACCTCGCCGAGAACACCGTGATCTCGAGCGACCCGCCCGCCGGTACCCCAGCGTTGCAGGGCACGGTCGTGAATCTCGTCGTGGCGGCCCCGCTGTCGAGTGTGCAGGTGCCTGGCGACGTCATCGGGATGACCGAGGTCGAGGCGCGAGCGCTCCTGCAGGCTCCGCCGTTCGACTTCGTCGTCACCACCGACGTGCGCTCGAGTCCCACGGTGCCGGCAGGCACGGTGATGGAGATCCGTCCTGGCCCCGGCGAGTTGATTGCGAAGGGCAGCGACGTGTTGATCATCGTGTCGAATGGTCCCGAGCCCGTGCGGGTCCCGGCCGTGGTCGGTCGGACGGAGGCGCAGGCCCGCAACACGTTGACGGAGGAAGGCCTCGTCCCGAGCGTTTCCTACGTCGACGTGCCTGCTGGAGCCACCGACGACGGCAGAGTCGTGGCACAGAGCCTTCCGGCCGGCTCGCAGGTCGACCCGGGCACCGCGATCACGATCACCGTGGGTCGGGCGGTCACCACGGTGCCACCGCCGACGACCACCACCACCACGACCACGACCACGACACCGCCGACCACCGCGCCGACGACTACGACGACGACCGTCGCACCCTGATCTACGCGCGAGCGAGGAAGTTCGCGAGCAGGTCGTGTCCCTGGCCGGTGAGGATGCTCTCGGGGTGGAACTGCACGCCCTCCACCGAGAGTGTGCGATGGCGCACACCCATGACGACGCCGTCGGCGCAGCGAGCCGTGACGACGAGGTCGTCGGGAATGCTGTCGGGAGCGAGCGTGAGCGAGTGGTACCTCGTTGCAGTCAGCGGTGACGACAGTCCGGCGAACACACCGGTGCCGTCGTGAATGATCTCGGAGGTCTTCCCGTGCATCAGCTCCGGAGCGCCCACGACGTGAGCGCCGTAGACGTGGCCGATCGCCTGGTGGCCGAGGCACACACCGAACAACGGCGTCCCGATCGCGGCGAACGCCCCGATCGACTCGCAGATGATGCCGCTCGTCTCGGGCCGGCCGGGCCCTGGTGACAACAGCACCGCATCGGGCTGCAATGCCACGGCATCGTCGACCGAGAGTTGATCGTTACGCACCACGATCGGATCGGCGCCCAGCTCACCGAGGTACTGCACCAGGTTGTAGACGAAGCTGTCGTAACTGTCGATGACGAGGACACGGGTCACCGCACCAGTATGCGCTCCATCCGGTCTCCGTGAACGGTCAGTTGTCCTGATCACCTATGCTCGGTGCTGCATGGCTCCCCCGAAGCGAAAGACCGGCGGAGGTCGGGTGACCCCGAAGGGGACTCGGCCCGAGGATCGCCACATTCAGTCCGACGACCAACCGCACCACGCAGCCGTCGCGTCGTCGCGCTACACGCCGAAAGCGACCAAACGCCAGCTGGTGCCACCGCACTGGATCCCGATCATCATGATCGTGCTGCTCGTCGCCGGCGGGCTGATGATCATGGCTCGGTACCTGATCTTCACCGACAGCAACATTCCGACGCTGATCGGGCTGGGCTGCATCCTGGGCGGGCTCTACACCGCCACCAAGTGGCGTTGACCACCTGATCGAGCACCCGGTTCCCGCCCTGTGGGAAACCTCGAATCACATCGGTGTGGTTCCCCCCATGTTGTCCCCATCCTGTGGATAACGCACGTTGGATCGGCGGACCCGACCGTTGCGTGCGACCTCAGTCGTAGAGGGGCGCAACCTCGATCATGTCCTCGAGACAGTGCCGAGGGGGTGGTGGATCGTCGTCAGGGGCCATCGTCAATCTCAGCTCCACCCCACAGACATCGCAGCGATACCTGCGGTTCACCTTGCGCAGTTCGCCCGTCGGTGGGGGTTCCGGCGGCAGCGAGGTCATGCTGCGCAGCATCATGATCCCGGTTTTCCACAGGACGTAGCCCATGAAGATGCCGAATCCCACCCAGATGATCGTCGAGACGGCGGGCATGAGGCCACGCTAGCGGCGATCCCCCACTCGAATCGGAGGCATCACGATTGGGGTCAGACCCCAATCGTGATGTCGTCGTCGCCGGGGTCGAGGCCGATCAGGAGGTCGAGCACGCGGCGTAGGTCGGCGATGTCGCGGTCGTCGAGGTGGATCGCGAACTGGGCCTGGAGCGCTCGGCGGTAGCTGACGTTCATCTCGCGCCAGAGTCGCCGCCCGGTACGGGTGAGCTCGATCTCGACCGCGCGGTGATCAGCGCCGGGCACCTCGCGATGGCGGGCGATCCAACCCTCCTCCTGCAACCGGTCGAGACGACGGCTGAGGCTCGACGGTGGCAGCCTGAGATCGGCGGCGACGTCGAGTGGCCTGGCCCGGCCGCCCAGTCGCTGCAGTGAAGCCAGCACGTCGAACCAACCGAGCTGGATGTCCCAGTCGGCGCGCAACTCCTCGTCGATGCCGCGCTCGATCTCGCCGACCACCGCCTGGAGCCCACGCCAGGCGCCGATCCGTGTGACATCGAGGCGAGCCACGACCCAGACCTCAGCTCGTCGCTCCGCACACGTGTGACGACCCGTTCACGCGTCGAGGCCACTCGTGGCCGCGACGGCCTCGTCCCAACTCGCCCGCTCGAGGAACAGCTTTCGCGTCGACATGACCCACCGGGGCGCGTTCAGTCCGAGCGCGCCGTGGAGGCGGCCGTCACGCCCGAACAGGGTGAGGAACTTCGCATCGGCGACCGATCCCGCCACGATGCGGACGTCGTCGTCGGCTCCGGCTCGGCCGAGGAACTGGATGCGATGCTCGAACTGATCGCTCCAGAAGAACGGCAGCGCTGCATACGGTTCGAGTGCCTCGCCGGCAGCGAGGTGCACGAGGTTGTTCGCGGCGTGGGCACCCTGCTCGGCGGCATTGGTCCAGTGTTCGACGCGCATCTCCTCGTCGAAGAGGCCGTTCGGCCAGCGCGCCACGTCGCCGGCAGCGAACACGCCCGGGACGACGGCGCTGTTGGCGTCGAGCACATTGAGGTGAGCGTCGCACACGATGCCGTCACGGAGTTCCACACCGCTGTCGACGAGCCAGTCGGTCGCCGGCGACACCCCGATGCCGACGACCACGACGTCGGCCGGCACGACCTCACCGTCGGCGAGACGTACGCCGTCGTCGGTCAACGCGTCGATGCGGACATCGCAGCGAACGTTCACGCCGTGGGCCCGGTGCAGTTCAGCGATCGCCTCGCCCATCTCGGCGCCGAGGCCCCGGATCAGCGGCGCAGACGCACCTTCGAGCACGACCACGTCGTTGCCCAGTGTCTTCGCGGTGGCTGCCGCTTCGAGCCCGATGAAGCCCGCACCGATCACCACGACCCGACGACCGCCCGGTGCGATTCCGGCCCGCAACGCCAGGGCATCGTCGAGCGAGCGCAGTTCGTGGACGTGGTCGAACGTGTCGTGGCCCGGGAGGCGCCGTGGCCTGGCACCGGTGGCGATGATCAGGCTGTCGAACGGGATCGACTCACCCGTGGCGAGTTCGACCAGACGCGCACCCAGGTCGAGGCCAACCGCAGCCGATCCGAGCCGCCAGTCGACAGCGAGTTCGTCGAACACCTCGGGCTGGCGCAAATGGATCCGGTCGGGTTCCCATTCACCCGAGAGCAGCTTCTTCGACAGCGGCGGCCGATCGTATGGGCGGTGGACCTCATCGCCGACGACCACCACGGAGCCGACCGCACCGTGCTGGCGAAGCGTCTCCGCGGCGCGCAAGCCCGCCAACGATGCACCGACCACGACAACACGTTCGAGCGATGGTCGGAAATCTTCGGTCGCGGTCATGGCCGACACGATGCCACGGTTTCAGGGTGGAGATGAAGCTCGCTAGCGTCGGATCATGCCTTCCCCCGGCCCCCTGAGCGACGTCGTCGTCCCCGACGTCGTTGCCGTCAACGAGATGATCGGCGAACTGTTCGCCGGCTCGAACAACTCCTGTGTGGAACTGAGCCGAACGGTGGCCGTCGCCCGTCGCGAGATCTCCGAGGCCGAACTCCGGCCGGGTGCCTTCATTTCCGGGCCGTCACAGTTCGGCCTCGCCGATGCTGCACTGTGGTATCTCGTGTTCGGCGCGACGGGCCGGATCGAACCGATGGCGCTCACGTCCGAACTCTCGATCCGGTTCCTGCGACCCGCTCAGGGGTCTGTCCTGTGGGCCAGGGCGACGCTCGATGTCGCCGGTCGACGCAACGTCGTCGGAACGGTCCGGGTGTGGTGCGACGATCGCGAGGATCGCCCGACAGCTACCGCACAGGGCACCTACGTCCTGCCGCACTGACCGCATGAACGAACGTCCGCGATTCCACCTGGCCATGCCGGTCCACGATCTCGCTGCGGCGCGCGCCTTCTACGGTGAATTGTTGGGGTGCCACGAGGGCCGATCGAGCGACACCTGGGTCGACTTCGACCTGTACGGCCACCAGTTCGTCGCCCATCTCGACCCCGCATACCGACCCTCGTCACTGTCGAATCCGGTCGACGGTGACGATGTCCCCGTCCCGCACTTCGGTGTGCTCCTCGATCCGGGCGCCTGGCAGTCGTTGGCCGACCGGCTGACGGCTGCCGAGACGGCATTCGTGATCGAACCGCACACCCGCTTCGTCGGCCGGGCCGGCGAGCAGTCGACGATGTTCCTCCTCGACCCGTCCGGCAATGCGCTGGAGTTCAAGGCGTTCGCCGACGACTCTCAGGTGTTCGCACGGTGACGATCCGCGTCACCGATGCTGCCGACTCGCGCCTCGACGACTACCGATCGCTCAACGACCAGGCATTTCGTCGACGGTACGAAGCCGACCGGTGTTTCATCGTCGAGGGGTATGTCGCGATCGACCGCCTGATCGAGTCGGGGCACACGATCCGGTCGGTGCTGCTCGCACCCTCACGGATCGACCGATTCGCAGAGCACGCCGAAATGCTCACTGCTGCAAGCGTCCCGGTGTACGTCGCGGACCGTGAGGTGATCGCCGACGTCGTCGGGTTCGATCTCCATCGCGGCGTGATCGCGTGCGCCGACCGACGGCCACACCCATCGGTCGAGGATCTCGTTGTCGGTACTCATCGCATCGCCGTACTCGAAGGCCTCAATGATGCCGAGAACCTCGGCGCCATCGCCCGAGCGGCACGGGCGTTCGGCATCGACGGCCTGATCATCGATGTCCGGTGCACCGACCCGTACAGCCGCCGAACTGTCCGGGTCAGTATGGGCGAGGTCCTGACACTGCCGATTGCTCGCGCCGGCGAGTGGAACGACGTCGCCGATCGCCTCCGCTCCGACGGCTTCGAGGTGTGGGCGATGACACCGGCGGGCGACGCCGACGACATCTGGGACCTCCCGGTGCCGGAGCGTCTCGCCGTCTGTCTCGGAGCAGAGGGCCCCGGGCTGAGTCGGAGCGTGTTGAGTCGTGCAGACCGTCGAGTACGCATCCCGATCTCCCCCGCCGTCGACTCGCTCAACGTCGCCCAAGCCGCAGCCGTCACCTTCGCCGCCACCACCCGCACCACATGAGACGCGAATGAGACGCGAATGAGACGCAGGGTCAGACCCCGCGTCTCATTCGGTGATCAGTGGGCGAACTTCACGTTCGGCAGGATCCGGTCGATCCAGCGCGGCAGCCACCACGCCTTGTTGCCGATGATGAACAGCGTTGCGGGAACGAGCACCAACCGGATGAGGAAGGCGTCGAGCAGCACCGCCGTGCCGAGGATCAGCCCCATCTCCTTCATCGGCAGCGTGCCGGCGATGGCGAAGGTGTAGAACACGGCGATCATGACGCCGGCAGCGGCCACGATCGGTCGACCGCTGTGACCCAACGATCCACGCACCGCCTCGGCAGCATCACCCGACCGTTCGAAGTGCTCACGGGTCGAGGCGAGCAGGAACACCGTGTAGTCCATCGAGATGGCGAACACGAGGGCGAAGAAGAACAACGGCGCCCACGAGGTGAGGTATCCCTGACTGTCGAAGCCGAGCAGGCTTGCGCCCATCCCGTGCTGGAACACCATCGCTCCGACGCCGAACGCAGCGCCGACGGACAGCAGGTTGAAGATGACGCCGACGAACGCGACGATCACTGCCTGCAGGGCAACCATCAACAGCAGGAACCCGAGCACGAGGACCACACCGATGACGAGTGGCGCCTTCTGGCTGAGCGTCTGGTCGAGGTCGTAGTTCTCGGCGACCGGGCCACCGATCACAACGCCGGCAGGTAATTCGGTGCGCAGCGTCGGGATCAGTGCGAGCGCCTCCTCGGACGAAGGATCGTAGGCACCGACGGCCTGGATGATGCTGGCACCCTCCATCCCCGGCTGAGGCGGGAACGCCATCACGATGCCCTCAGTGGCCATCACTTGATCGGCCACGGCTTGGGCGTCGGCCCCTGCCGGCACGATCACCTGGATCGGGCCGGGACCACCGGGGCCGAAGCCGTCGGCGATCATGTCGTAGCCCTGGCGGGCCTGCTCATCTTCGGGCAACACGGTGATCCCTGGCATTCCGGTCTTGAGACCGAGCAGCGGCAGGGCGAGTGCGACGAGCACGATGATGGCACCGACGGCGACCACGACCTTGTGGGCCTGGATCCGGTCGGCGAGACGGGCGAAGAACTCGCTGTGGTGGTCGCCCGCCTTGTGCCACGGCAGTGCGAACTTGTCGATACCGGGGCCGAGCAATGCGGGGAGCAACGTGAGCGCCGCGAGCAGCACGAAGCTGACCGACAGCATCATGCCCGCCGCCATCGAGCGGAACGCCGGGATCGGCACGAGGAGGATGGCGGAGAGGCTGATGAGGACCGTGATACCCGAGAAGAGCACTGCCTTGCCGGCTGTGTCCATCGAGATGCCCGCGGCGTGCTGCGGATCGTCCGGATGAGCGTGCAGTGCCGCTCGATATCGGGTGACGATGAAGAGGGCGTAGTCGATGCCCAACGCGAGAGCGAACATCATGGCGAAGTTCAGCGTCCAGATCGAGAGGTCGGTCACCTGGGTGATGCCGTAGAGCACGCCCATCGAAGCGAGCAGACCGGCCGCGGTGAGCAGCAGCGGAAGGCCCGCGGCGGCCAGCGTGCCGAACGCGATCACGAGGATGACGGCGGTGACCGGCCAGGTCAACAGTTCGGCCTTCATCATGCCTTCACGGTTGACGGCGTTGAAGTCGTCCCAGAAGGCAGGTGAGCCGGTGAGCGCGACGGTGATCTGATCACCGGCGACCTCGGTCGACAGGTCGTTGATCTCGTCGCCGAGTCGCTCGGCGGCGCGCACGGCTTCGGTCGGGTCGACTTCAGCACCAGCCTGGATCATGACGGTCATGCCGTCCATACCCGGCTGAGCGGGCATCGGCTGTCCGAAACCTGGCTCGCTGACGATGAGGGCATTCACGTCAGCAATCACCTGCTGGTACGCGGGGTCGTCGATCGGCGTCGATTCGCTCTGGATCACCACGACGGCCGACTGCGACGAGAGCCCACCGAACTGCTCGTCGATGATGTCGCGAGCCGCGAGCGACTCGCTGCCGTTGACCTCCCACATCGCGCCCGAGAGTGCGTGTTCGAGCTTGGGCGCGAACACGCCGAGGCCGATCGCCAGAACGGCCCACGCGATGATGACGGCCTTGCGATGGTTGTGCGCCCATCGACCCATTCGGGCGAGCGGCGGATGCACGACGTCGGTGTCGAGATCGTCGTGATGCGGAGGCCGATGAACTGCTCCATCTTCATGTAGCGATAGATCGGGGGGCAAGGCGCCGGTGTCGATGGTCATGTCGTGGTTCCTTCAGTGGCTGGCTGGGGATGGGTGGATGGAGGGATGGATGGGGTGGAGGGATGGAGGGAGGGAGTGGGCCGTCAGACGGCGAATGTGCGTGCGTCCTCGGCAACCTGCTCGCGGAGACGGTCACAGACGATGGCGCACACGGGCATCAGGCTCGGGTCGGTGACGGAGTAGTAGGCCGCGGTTCCAACGGCTCGACGCGAAACAATGCCGGCGTCGAGCAGGATCCGCAGATGCTTGGACACGTTGGCCTGACTGGTGCCGAGTCGATCGACGAGTTGGCCGACGTTCTGCTCACCCTCGTCGAGCAGCGTCCTGATCACGCCGAGTCGGGTTGCATCGCCCAGTACGCGGAAGCGTTCGGCAACGTGTTCGAGCAGTTCAGAGGGGAGCGCCTTCGGCATATCCAGCACTCTATAACTATTGACCGATGAATGCAACATCTTGCTCCGGGCGCTTGCAGCAGGGGTCTGGACCCCTGCTGCAAGACTCCCCCCATGATCGAGCGACTCGCGGACCACCCATCGGCACAGGAGCCGGAGCCGTTCGCCGGGCCGGACCATCCGATGCGCACACTCACGCGGGCAGTTGCGTTGGGCGAACCATGGACGCAGGACGACGCCGACCGCGTCGCTGCAGTCTTCGACGAGCTGGCCGAGGAGTGGTCGGCGCGAAACATCGACGACACCAAGGCGGCGCCTGTTCGCGACGCGCTCGAGCGCGGCAATGTGTCGACGGATGGCGCGTGGTTGGAACTCGGCTCGGGCACCGGCGCCGGTACCCGCATTCTCAGCGGGATCGTCGGATCGCTGATCGCCACGGATCTGTCGGCCGAGATGCTGCATCACGCCCCGCCAGAGCTCGCGCCTCGCGTCCGCGCCGACGCCTCGATGCTTCCCTACCGGGACCGATCGTTCGACGCGGTCCTGATGATCAACATGTTGTTGTTCCCGAACGAGGTCGAGCGAGTGCTGCGCAAGGCCGGAACGGTGCTGTGGGTCAACACCCTCGGCGATCAGACGCCGATCCATCTCCCGCCCGACGACGTGCTCGCCGCGCTGCCCGGCAACTGGACCGGGCGCACCGCATCGGCCGGCACGGGCTTCTGGCTCGCGGCAACGCGAGCCTGACCACTCCCCGCGAACGGCGACGACCCGAAAACGACGACAACCCCCGGACCAGCCGGGGGTTGTCATCAGATTCTTGGGAGTCAGTCGACCGATTCGGATGCCGGCTCACGCGGTTCGGGGGCTTCCCCGAGTCCGAGCTGAGCGAAGATCTCCGCCTTGCGGTACTCGAAGTCGTCCTCCTCCACGTCGCCGGCAGCGAACTTCTCGTTCAACTGACGGAACTCCTCGAGCAACGCATCCTCGTCGGGTCCATCGCTGGATTCCTCGTCGGAGTCCGAACTCTTGCCGTGTCGTACGGCAAGCTTCTCGGCCTTGCGCTCCTTCTTACGGAGTTCTCGTTGTCGCTTCTGGTAGGACTGCGGACTTCGAGCCAATCGGAACGCCTCCTCAGACGATCTTGACGTCGACCGCTTCCGGGCCCTTACGGCCGGCAGCGATCTCGAACTCGACGGTGTCACCGTCGTTCAACGAACGACGACCTGAACCGACGATGTTCGAGTAGTGCACGAAGACGTCGTCGCCGTCGTCGCGAGAGATGAAACCGAAGCCCTTCTCGTCATTGAAGAACTTCACTGTACCTGTGGCCATTTCGGCTCCTTGTTGAAATCGGAGCCACCGTTGACTCACGTTTACGTCCCTCAGACTAGTGACCTTTGTGCGATTGTCCACCGCGCCCGATCGGGCGCGGTGCTCACACCGACTGAGCAGCCGCCACGCGGCGGCGCGGATCGACCGCCACGAACGGGTCGTGTCCGGTGACTGCGAGCCGGGTGAGGATGACCGATGCCATCGCCACGCCGACGATCCCGGCGAGCGTGAGCGCGATGTCGCCGACGCCGAGTCCGTAGACGAGCCAGAGTCCGGCCTCGACCCAGGCGATGAGCCAGGTGGACGCCGACACCCCGATGAGATCGCTGGTGCGACACGCCGAGACGACGGCCGGCAACAGTTGGATGCCGTACGACAACCCGACGGCGATCGCGGCAAGCGGCCAGCCTCCGATGATCAGAAAGGGCAGTGGGATCATCCCGAGGCCGAAGAAGCCGAGCGCCATTCCCGACAGCGCCGAACGACCGACGGTCCCCGCATACAGGACCGCCATCGACGCGTAGAGCACGAGCGAGATGGCCGACACGGGCACGAGCGCCCACACCCCGGTGACGAGACCGTACGCGAGCCACCATCCGTTGATCGCAAGGCTGACGCCGATCCAGACCGCCGACACGCCCTCCACTCGTCGCGTGCGCGCCAGACGGCGGGCCTGGGGGAACGCCATCCACGAGCCGAGGAGGGTCGCCACGATGACGAGGGAGTTCAAGAGAAGGTTCACGGAGTTCGACCTGACGAGTTCGACCTGACGAAGGTGTAAGTAGCTAACGTCGATTAGTACCTTACACCAGGACATGAGGTTACGCTGATGTCGTGTACGTCACATCCGGACACGACACCGAGATCCGACTCACCCTCGAAGCGATGGTCGATCTCGTCAACGCGCTCACCGATGCGCGAGGCGGCGACGCGGCTGATGTACGTGGCATCCTTCACGAGCACGGGTTCACGCGGGCGGACGGAGCATCGGCTGCGTCGGTACGGCGAGTCGAGTCGCAGATGAGCCACATGCTCGACACCCTGGCGGCACTCGCCACGGCCGACCCCGGCCCGACGGTGACGTGGATCAACGGTGAACTGGCCGAGCGGCACATCACACCATCGCTCACCGCCCACGACGGCGCCGGGCTCCACATCCACTGGACCCCGACGTCCGCGGCGTTCGACGAGCAGGTCATCGCCGACATCCTGATGGCGCTCGCCCAGGAGATCTGCGACCATGGAACCGAGCGTTTCGGAACGTGCGCAGCTGTCGACTGCGACCACCTCTTCTACGACGTAACCCGCAACGGATCGCGACGGTTCTGTTCCGACCCGCGCTGCGCCAGCCGCACCCACACCGCCGACCATCGCGCCCGTCAACGGTCGAGCTGACCAACCGGCTCAGCCGACCAGACGACCAGCTTCGAGCCGCAGCACCTGATCCGCGCGGCGGAACGCAACCGTGCGGTGCGAGACGGCGATCACCGTCATCCCTGCGTCGGCGAGATTCGTCCAGAGCTGCACCTCCGTCTCGACGTCGAGCGCACTCGACAGGTCGTCGAGCACGACGATCTCGGGCGTGTGCACGAGCGCGCGAGCTGTTGCGAGACGTTGACGCTGCCCGCCGGACAAGCGCAGACCCCGAGGACCGATGAGGGTGTCGGCGCCAGCCGGCATCGAGTCGATGTCGTCGGCGATCGCCGCCAGTCGGAACGCCGTCGCCAGTTGCTCCGGGTCGACCGGCCCGAGGCCGACATTGTCGGCCACGCTGTCGGAGATCAACTGCGGCACCTGCGACAGGAAGGCCGCGTTCGGCGGCACGAAGAAGGCCGAGCGGTCGGTGACCTCCTCGCCGTTCCACCGCACCGATCCGCTCACATCGGCCTGCCAGGCGAGTCCGAGCAACGCCCGCAGGAGCGTCGACTTGCCGGCCCCGACCGGGCCGGTGATCACGACGAACTCTCCTCGGCGCACGGAGAAGTCGACGTCGAACAGCACCGGGCGGCCGGCATAGGCGACGCTCAGGCCGACGACGTCGAGCCGATCGAGCGGGACGCGATCGGGACGCACGACATCGGGTCGTGACCGACCGTCGGCCGGGTCGATCGGAAGGTGCCGATCCCGGACGGTGTTGGTTGCCTCTTCACCCGCGACGAGCTTGCTCATCCGGGCGAAGGCGACGCCGGCCTGTTTGCGACGTGCGAGAACCCGCCCGACCATCCGCGGCAGGAAGCTCAGCCAACCCAGATAGGCGGTGAACAGCGCGAGCGTGCCCAGGTCGAAGCTGCCCGAGGCGATCGCTCCGGCACTGACGAGCAGCACGAGACCCAGTCCGACATCGGCTGCACCCTGGCTGAATGCCTGCACGCCCTCCTCCAGCACGCGGTCACGAACTGCCGTCTGTCGGCGACGATCCACGAGAACGGTGAGTCGCGCGAGCATCGGTTCGGCGGCGTCGTTCACCTTCACCGTGGTCGCGGCGGCCATGACGTCGCCGAGCAGGCCGGTCACCTGCTCGGTGGCGGCGCGGTCGGCGGCGCGGAACTCCTTGATACGCGTGTCGAGGACGCGGGTCGCAACACCGACGCCGAGCAGCGGGATGATCAGGATCAGCGCGGCGGTCGGGTCGGCGGCGCCGAGGACGAAGCCGGCGATGACCGTGAAGACGACCCCGCCCGACACGTCGACCATGCCGTCGACGAAGTTGGCGACGTCCTCGGTGTCGTCACGGAAGTGGGTGACCGCGGAGCCGGCGGAACCGACCGGCTGGCCCGCGTGGAGACCACCACTCGCCATCTGGGCGCTGAGCATGTTGGCGCGCAGCAGCGTCTGCATGTGGATCCACGCCTTGGTCCAGATGAGCGCGCCGTGGTGGATCGCCACCATCCGGATGGTCTCGCTCATCGCGATGGCCGCCGCCCACCAGATCGTCTCGCCGGTGTCGCCGGCCTCGAGTGCGCTGTAGCCGCGGCCGAGGAAGTACCCGGTGACGGCGGGCATCGTGAAGAAGACCACGAACAGCGACCAACCCCACCAGAACTCGCGTGGACGGTGTTGTGACACGCGCCAAGCGAGCTTCCACACGTTGTCGGTCGGCTCGGGGATCGCGGTCGAACAGGTCGGTCGGATCGGCACTCACGCCGTCACCCCCGATCCGATGTCACTCGTGTGCGCGGTGTCGGGGTCGCGCTCCTCGTCGAGTGAGATCGTGAGGAGCTGAGCGAACCGGCTGTCGTCATCGCCGACGAGGTCGGTGCGGTCGCCGTGCTCGACGATGCGACCATGGTCGAACACCACGATCTCGTCGACCGAGCGCAGCGTCGACAGCCGATGGGCGATCACCAGCGTCGTGCGACCGTGCATGAGTTCGACCACGGCAGCCTCGAGTCGCCGTTCGGTCTCGGGGTCGACGCGGGCGGTCGCCTCGTCGAGCACCAGGAGGTCGGGGTCGCGCAGCCACACCCTGGCGAGCGCCAGTAGCTGCGCCTCGCCGGCCGACAGGCCGCTGCCTGCAGCTCCAAGGGCGCGATCGATGCCGGCGTCGGCGAGTGCGTCGAGGCCCACTCGATGCAGGGCATCGATCACGTCGGCATCGGTCGGCTCGTCGTCGAACAGGGTCACGTTGTCGCGCACGGTGCCCGCGAACAGTTCCACTTCCTGGGGGACGAGAGCCACGCGCCGTCGTAGCTCGACCAGGGGGATCCCGGCGATCGCAACGCCACCGAGCGAGACGCCACCGGCGGTCGGTTCGACGAGTCGCAACACGAGTCGGGAGAAGGTGGTCTTCCCGCTCCCGGTTCTACCGACGATGCCGACGGATCGTCCGGCACCGATTCGGATCGTGACGTCGTGCAGCACCGGGCGGTCGTCGCCGTAGTCGAAGTGCACGCCCTCGACGTCGATCGCGAGCGGCCCGGGCGGCGGGTTCGTGTTGCCCTCGTCGAGCACCCTCGGCTCCACCGCCAGCAGGTCGGCAACGCGAACCATTGCTCCGTTCGCCTTCTGCACCGTCTCGAGTTCGTGGACGACCTCCTCGAGCGGGCGGGCGATCAGCAGCACGTACTGGAACAGCAGGAACGCGGTACCGATCGAGATCGTGCCGGCGGCCACGAGCACGGCACCGAGCACGAGGGCGATGACCCAACCAGCGGCGACCGCCCCCTGGACGAACCACCACATGACGAGGAAGGCACGCTCACGACGGATCGCGCTCATCAGTGCGTCCTCGCTGTCCTCGACGAACCGCCAGGCGACGTGGTCGGCCGCGCCGTTGGCCCGCAGGTCCTCCGCTGCGGTCAGGCGTTCCTCGATCCCGCCGTACAGCCGACCGAGCGCACCCATCTCATCCGACGACTCGGAGACCGCCCGATCACGGCTGCGCACGATGACCGTCAACGCAAGCCCGACATAGATCGCCATGCCGAGCCCGAGGCGCCAGTCGAGCACGGTCAGCACGATGATGATCCCGCCGATGAGCATGGCTGCACCGGCCGCCTTGGTGACGACCGTACTGAGGAAATCGGACACCGAAGTGATGTCGCCATCGACACGCTGGATCAGTTCGCCCGGCGTGTGGGTGCGGTGGAACTCGTGGTCGAGACCGAGCACGTGGCGGGTCATCGTGAGTCGCAGGTCGTTGGTCGTGCGCCATGCGGCCACGGTGGCGAGCCAGACGACGATGACGGCGAGGATCTGCGTGACGACGGCGATCGCCAGGAACAGCAGGGCCAGGCGGGTGATCTCGGCGGTCGTGGTGCCCTCGGATGCGAGGTCGACGATCTGGCGGACGATGAGTGGCCCCGTGATGAGCAGCGCCGAGCTGATCGCGACGAGCACGCCGAGACCGGCCCAACGCCAGGCGTCGGGCCGCAGCAGCGCACCGAGCGCGCTCCATCGTGCACCGCTCGGCGCGGTCTGCGTGGCCATCGCACCATTGTCGCCGGTGCACCGTGGCCACCCATCACACGTTTCCCGGTCTGTCCGGACCCGACCCCGAACGACCGGTAGACATGCTTGCGAGCGCAAGTAGAATGATCGGACTATGGGCGTCCAACGACTCAACCACGCTGTGCTCTACGTCCGTGACGTCGAGCAGACCACCGAGTTCTACGCCGAGGTCCTGGGCTTCCGGGTGGTCAGCTCACTCCCGGGCGCAGCGTTCCTCCAGGCGCCGGACTCGACGAACGACCACGACCTCGGGGTGTTCCAGATCGGTGCGGGCGCCGCACCGTCCGACGCCGGGCGATCGACGGTGGGCCTGTACCACCTCGCCTGGGAGGTCGACACCCTCGGTGAACTGCAGCGCCTCGCCGGCGTGCTGCGAGAACGTGGCGCACTCGTGGGTGCCAGCGACCACGGCACCACGAAGAGCCTGTACGCGAAGGACCCCGACGGTCTCGAGTTCGAGGTCGTCTGGATCATCCCTGCACACCTGTTGACTGCCGACGACCTCGCCTCGCGGATGTCGATCGGTGTACTCGACCTCTCGACGGAGATCGAGCGGTTCGGCCTCGACGAACCCGGCGGCGTCGGCATCTCTCACGAAACGCAGGCTTGAGACTCCTCCACACCCAACCGCCCACACCACAACCATTTGTGTTGCAGTTCCGTTGGACCGTCCCAACCGAACCGTGACGCAAACCGTGTGGGATGTGTAGGCGGGCCGGGTCAGTCGGCGCAGGCAGCGAAGAGGCGGGCTTTGAAGGCGGCTTCGTCGACTGCCCAGAGCACGCGGATGTTCGGATCGGGTCGGCCGAAGCGGCGGTCGGGGATCGTGCAGCCTCGCGTCGGTCCGTCGAGACCGACGACCAGCCACTCGTCGGTCGCCTCGGTGATGATCGACTCGTCGAGCGCAACGGCCATGGCAATCGGGTCGGGGAGATCGAATCCTGCGAGCCCGGTGTCGATCGCATACTGATCGACGTCACCATTGATGTCGATAGCGAACCTCCCGAGCGCACCGATCTGAGCGAGCCCGGCCTGCTCGTCGGGGGTCATCACGGCGAACAGGCGCGAGATGTTCCAGCCGATCATCGTCTTCGCGCCGGGTGCTGCGAACACCGCCGTCGCAGCTTCCGGATCGGCCCACACGTTGTACTCGCCGAGCGCATCCACGTTGCCGACACCGTCCGGTGAACCGGCCATCAGGTACGTGTGGCCGAACTTCGTCAGGAGATCGGGGTCGACCTCGAGTGCTGCGGCGATGTTGGTGAGCGGTCCGAGCGTGACGAGATCGTGCCGGCCTGGCTCGTTGGCTGCGATCCGCAGCAGTGCGCCGACCGCGTCGTCCGACGTGGCAGCGCGAGACGGTTGGGGCAACGCTGCGCCGCCCATGCCGTCGGCACCGTGCACGAACTGTGCCGTGTTCAACGCCCGCTTCATCGGTTCGGCCAGCCCCGCGTGCAACGGGATGTCCGCCCCATCGCACAGGTCGAGTGTCACGATCGCATTGCGCACGGCCAGATCGAGCGGCACGTTGCCCGCGACCACCGTGACCGCACGGACGTCCACGGTGGGCTCCTTGACTGCCAGCACGAGCGCGATTGCGTCGTCGGACGCAGTGTCGGTGTCGATCACGATGCTTCGGCGGTGCATCCTCGCAGTCTGGCCGACTCGACGTTGCGTGAATACCCTCAGATGGCGAGGCGGTACAGCCAGATCGGAGCGCTCACACCCTTGACCCGCGTCGGGCCGACCGGCCGGAACGCTGCGGTCGGAGGCCCGCCGTCGAGCACGGCGACAACCTGTTCGGACACCAACAATTCACCCGGTCCCGCGAGATCGGCGATCCGCGATGCGATGTTGACGGTCTGGCCGACGAAGTCGGCGCCGCGCTCGACCACCTCGCCGCAGTGCATGCCCATACGCAGCGACAAGGGGAACCCGCGTTCCGATCGCGCCGTCTCGATCGCTCGCAGGATGCCGCCGGCGGCCTGGAGACCCTGCGTCGCATGATCGAACCAGAGCATCTGCCCATCGCCGAGTTCCTTCACGACCTGGCCGACACCGCCGGCAAGAGCATCTCGGGCAATCGTCGACTGTTCATCGAGCACCTCGACCGCCGCAGCGTCACCCTGGGCATCAGTGAACTCGGTGAAGCCCACGAGATCGGTGAACAGCACGGCCCCGTGTCGCGTGGCTGTGTCGGTGCGGACGTGACTCATCGGTTCGCGACGTCGACCCGGCCGCTCCCCGATCGGGCGACGACGACACAGTCGTAGACCTCGCCATTGTCGACGATGCCGCTGCTCGACGACACGATCTGCGGTCGCACCGACGGCGGCAGCGAGACGACGATCCGACCGGACACGGTCTCGGCATCGACGTCGTACGCAGCGCCCATCGAGATCTCGACACGACCACTCACACAGTGGGCGCGAACGGTGCCGTGCGCGTCCTTCAACACGATCCGACCACTGCGGGTCGTGACGTCGGCCTCGCCGCAACTGCCGACCTCGACCCGCGCACTCGAGGCAACCGCCCGACACGCCGACATGGTTCGTCCCACGTCGATACGTCCGCTCTTGGTGCGCACATCGACGGACCCGGCATCGGCGATCGACACCCTCCCCGAGGTGGTCACCGCCGAGACCGAACCCACGCGTCCCTCGATCGTCACGCGACCCGACGTGGCACCGACCACCAGATCGGTTCCTTCGGGCACCCGCACATTCACCCTCGAGTGACCGCCGTCGATGGTCGTCGACGATCCCTCGATGACGAGGGGACCGGTGCTCGACCGGACCGCGGCGAGCCCGGGTTCGGCCACCACGTTGATCGACCCGCTGGTCGTACTGATGCGGACGACGGCGGCCAACACCTGAGCGGGCAACGACATGATCCGACCGTAATCGACGTCCCGATGCCCGAATGACAGTCAAACGTCACGCCCACCTGCCGACATCACCACCCTCGAACCAGAAATGCCTGGATTCGTGCGCTGAGCGCACGAATCCAGGCACATTTCGGAATGGGGAGGGCCGGTCGAGGCCCGGATGGTCAGTCGAGGCGTTCGATGATGGTGGCGTTGGCCATCCCGCCGCCTTCGCACATCACCTGCAGGCCGTAGCGGCCGCCGGTGCGCTCGAGTTCGTTGAGCAGCGTCGCCATCAACTTGGTGCCCGAGCAGCCCAGGGGGTGACCGAGGGCGATGGCGCCACCGTTGACGTTGACCTTGCTCATGTCGGCGCCCGTCTCCTTCTGCCAGGCGAGGACGACCGAGGCGAACGCCTCGTTGATCTCGATCAAGTCGATGTCATCGATGGTCAGGCCGCTCTTCTCGAGAATCTTCTTGGTGGCCGGGATCGGTCCCTTGAGCATCGTGACGGGATCGGCACCGGTGACGGCGAAGGCGTGGAATCGAGCGCGTGGCTTCATGCCCAGCTCCTCGGCCTTCTCCTTGCTCATGATGAGCACGGCCGACGCGCCGTCGGAGATCTGGGACGAGTTGCCGGCGGTGATCACGCCGTCCTCCTTGAAGGCGGGCTTCAGCTTGGCGAGCGTCTCGGCGGTGGTGCCCTCGCGGATGCCCTCGTCGGCAGTCATGATCTCGGTCTGACCGTCGATCTCGACCTCGACCGGGATGATCTCGTTCTCGAAGCGGCCCTCATCGCGTGCGATGGCGGCGCGCTGCTGGCTGAGTGCGCCGAACGCATCGAGCTCCTCACGAGTGATGCCGTACTCGGCGGCGATCATGTCGGCCCCGATGCCCTGTGGCGGCAGGCCTGTTTCGGCGTACCGGTCGAGCTGCTCCTTCGGGAACGGGAAGCCCATGCCCTGCACGACCGATGCCCCCATCGGGGTGCGGGTCATGACCTCGACACCGGCGGCGACGACCACGTCATACGCGCCGGCCATGACGCCCTGTGCTCCGAAGTGCATCGCCTGCTGGCTCGAACCGCACTGGCGGTCGATGGTCGTTGCCGGGACTTCTTCAGGCCAGCCGGCAGCGAGCACCGCATTGCGACCGATGTTGAGCGACTGCTCACCGACCTGCATGACGCAGCCCATGATGACGTCGTCGACCATGGCCGGATCGAGGTTGTTGCGCTCCTGGAGCGCCTTGAGTACGTGCGCGGCGAGCGCTGCGGGGTGCTGGTCCTTCAACTTGCCGTTGCGCTTGCCGCCGGGGGTGCGGATGGCGTCGACGATTACTGCTTCGGTCATTG
Organism: Ilumatobacteraceae bacterium; assembly: GCA_963716235.1. Taxonomy (GTDB): domain Bacteria; phylum Actinomycetota; class Acidimicrobiia; order Acidimicrobiales; family Ilumatobacteraceae; genus Sva-07. Next base: position 246,490 of record CAVQTE010000010.1, read on the forward strand.
CTGTTCTCCTGTACTGGTGGTTGAGATGATCGAACGCGATGAGAAATCGGCGCACCTGTCGCGCCGGAACCTCATCGCTCGAGGGGGGTGCGGTCGGGGGACGGATTGGCGGCGATCGCCGTGGCGAGGTTCTGCTGCAGACGGGTCATCACCCACGCCAACGCCTGGCGCTCCTCGCGGCCGATGCCACGGCGGAGTTCGGCACGCAGCACGGTGTCGACCTCGCCGATGCGGGTGGCCATCTCCCTGCCGTCGTCGGTGATGGCGACGAGCCACACGCGGCGATCGTCGGTCTTCGGCTGGCGCTCGACGAGTCCACGCGCCTGAAGTCGGTCGATGACCGAACCGATCGCCGCACGCCCGATACCGAGGTGATCGGCGAGATCGGTCTGCGTGGTGGTGCCGAATTCGGCGACGTAGCCGAGCAGCGAAGCCTGGGTGAGGTTGAGATCGAGGACAGCCAGCCGAGCATCGAATGCGACGCGCAGCAGACGCGCCGTCGACATGAGTGTCGACTCGACGCGAAGCCAGGGAGGCGAATCGAGTTCGTGGGTGGTGAGATTGGCGGTGTTCATGGCGCTCGGTGTGGACACATACTGTACGATGTCATACAGTATTGCAACTGCAGATCGCCGCCAATCCTGAGCTGCCACTACTTGGAGGACATGACATGACCGACACCGACACCGGACTGAGCGAGGCCGAGGCCGCCGAGTTCCGCCAGAAGTGCGTCGACTTCATGGAGCAGTTCGCGCCCGGGCAGAACCCCACCCTCGACGACCAGAAGGCGTTCCTCGCTGCAGCCGCCGAGGCGGGTCTCGCCGGGCTGCCGGTGCCGAGCGAATACGGCGGTGGCGGCAAGACGCTCGCGCACGAGAAGATCTGGCGCGAAGTGAAGGGCAACTACCCGATGCCGGACAGCGAGTTCATCATCTCCCACGGCATGTGCATGCCGATGCTCGCCGAGTACGGCACCCACGAGCAGAAGGAACGCTTCCTCGCCGACAACATCTCGGGCAAGACCATGTGGTGCCAGATGTTCTCCGAGCCTGGCGCCGGATCCGACGTTGCCAGCCTGCAGACCAAGGCCGAACTCGACGGCGACGAGTGGGTCATCAACGGCCAGAAGGTCTGGACCACGCTCGCCCACAAGAGCGACTACGGCCTCGTGGTGGCCCGCACCGATCCCGACCAGGTGAAGCACGCCGGTATCTCGATGTTCATCCTCGACATGCGCGGCCAAGGCGTCGAGATTCGCCCGATCCACCAGATCGATGGCGGCTCGCATTTCAACGAGGTGTTCTTCACCGACGCGCGTATCCCGAAGGACTGGCTCGTCGGCGACCTCAACAATGGCTGGAATCTCGCCACGGCGATGCTCATGTACGAGCGCGTCGCCATCGGTGGCGCAGGCGCCGGCAAGATCAACCAACCGAACTTCAAGATGCTGCGCAAGGCGGCCGAGTCGACCGGCCAGATCGGAAATCCGGTCGTGCGTGACCAGCTGATGCAGATCTGGTCGATGGAGACCTGCAAGTCGCTCGTCGCGATCAAGACCCGTGATGAACTCAAGGCCGGCAAGACGCCCGGGCCTGGTGGCTCGCTCGGCAAGCTCTTCGGGTCGAACATCGCATGGCGCGTGCGCGAGATGGCGCTCGAGTTCGCCGGCCCCGGCTCGATCGCGTGGGATCCCGACGACGAGTCCGGCGCCGAACTGCAGCGCATCGTGCTCAACAGCTTCTCGTCGAGCATTGCCGGTGGCACCGATGAGATCCAGCGCAACATCATCGGTGATCGCGTGCTCGGGCTCCCCCGTGAGCCGTCCGTCGACCGTGGCGTGCCGTTCCGCGAACTCAAGGTCGGCACCCAGACCTCCTGAACCCCCCAACCGGCACGGCGAAGTAGGTTGGAGCGCCGACCAACGAGGGGGCTTTCGCCATGATCCAGTCGTTTCCCGCCCGGCTGCGCGACCTCGCCGAGGCGCGTCCAGAAGCGGCAGCCGTGAGCTGCGCTGGTTCGACGGTCACGAGGGCGGAACTCGATCGAGGCTCGAATCGCCTCGCCCGCGAATTGCAGGCGCACGGCGTCGGGCACGGATCGTTCGTGACCGTGGCGATCCCGAACTCGGTCGACTGGTTCGTCGCGTACTGCGCGATCTGGAAGCTCGGCGCGATCCCCCAGCCGGTGTCGGCGAAGCTCCCGGGACGAGAGCTGGCCGCAATCGTCGAGCTGGCGCGATCGCCCGTCGTGATCGGCGCTCCCGACGAGGCGTTCGAGTACCTGCCCGATGCGATCGTCCACCTCCCGCTCGGCCACCAGCCCGGCCCCGAGTTCGACGACAGACCCCTGCCCGACGCCGTCTCACCCGCCTGGAAGGCGCCGACGTCGGGCGGTTCGACCGGCCGACCGAAGCTGATCGTCTCGGGCGATCCGGCGCTGTTCGACACGACCGCAGCGCCACCGCTCGGCACCCGTCCGGACGACGGCTGCATGCTCGTACCGGGGCCGCTGTACCACAACGGCCCTGCCGTCTGGTCGTGCCAGGCGCTCCTCCAGGGCAACCATGTCGTCCTCCTCGAGCGATTCGATCCCGAGGGTGTGCTCGCCTCGATCGAGCGTCACCGCGTCGACGTCGTGTACCTCGTGCCGACGATGATGAAGCGGATCCTGCGTCTCGACGACGATGTCCGACTGGGCTACGACCTGTCGTCGCTGCGGGTGGTGTGGCACCTCGCCGAGCCCTGCCCGCCGTGGCTGAAGGAGGCGTGGATCGACTGGCTGGGACCGGAGCGCATCTACGAGCTCTACGCCGGCACCGAAGGGCAGGCCGTGTGCATCATCACCGGCACCGAATGGCTGGAGCACCGCGGGTCGGTCGGACGAGTGAGCGCCGGTGAGATGAAGGTGTGCGACGAAGAGGGCAACGAGCTCCCGGCCGGTCAGCAGGGCGAGGTCTGGATGCGATCGCAGCGGGACACGCCGACGTACCGGTATCTCGGTGCCGACGCCCGCACGCTCGAGGGTGGTTGGGAGTCGCTCGGCGACATGGGGTGGTTCGACGACGACGGGTACCTCTACCTGGGAGACCGACTGCAGGACATGATCCTGTCCGGCGGGGCGAACATCTATCCGGCCGAGATCGAAGCCGCCTTGAACGAGCATCCGGCGGTGCACTCGTGTGTCGTCATCGGGCTTCCCGACGAGGACCGTGGCAACGTCGTGCACGCCATCGTTCAGGCCGACGAGATCGAACTCCCAGCCACCGAACTGCTCGGCTTCCTCGGGGAACGCCTGGCGACGTACAAGCTTCCCCGCTCGGTCGAGTACGTCGACGAGCCGCTGCGCGACGACGCCGGCAAGGTGCGGCGGTCGGAACTCCGTGCCGCCCGCCTGCGCTGAGCAACGACGACGGCACAACCGACGAACGCGGCCGACTCACGCAGCGACGAGCGTCGTTGCCATCATGACGAGATGACTCGCTCCCTTCCCGCCTTCGAGACCATCGCGCTCACCGAGGCCGACGACGACATCTTCCTCGTCACCCTCGATCGACCCGACCGGCTCAACGCGATCACGTCGACGATGATCGGCGAGCTGGAGCGGGTGGTGGAGATGGTCGACCTCGATCCCCACGTGCGCGCCGTCGTCGTCACCGGGGCGGGACGCGGGTTCTGTGCCGGACTCGACCTCCAGTCGTCAGGCGTTTCGCCGGGAAGTGAGACCGTCGGTCCGACGGTCCGCAGCTTCATGTGGCAGGACCACCTGGCGACCCTGCACGAGCGGATCCACCGCTCGCGCAAGCCATGGATCTCCGCCGTCAACGGTCCCGCGGTCGGGGGCGGGTTCGCCCTCAGCCTCGCAACCGACATCCGGTTCGCGTCGACGGCGGCGACCTTCGGTGCCGTGTTCCTGAAGATCGGCGTGTCGAACTGCGACATGGGGACGAGCTACTTCCTGCCACGTCTGGTCGGGGCGTCGCGATCGGCGGAGTTGCTCCTGACGGCCCGCATCTTCGACGCCGAGGAGGCACGGTCGATGGGTCTGGTGGTCGACGTGGTCGAGCCCGGCGCCGAGGTGGAGCGGGCGCTCGAGACGGCCCGCTTGATCCGTGCCAACGCGCCGTTCGCGACGTGGATGACCAAGGAGACCATGTGGCAGACGCTGGACGCACCCTCGCTGCGTCACGCTCTCGACATCGAGAACCGGACGCAGATCATGTGCAGCTCGACCGGTGACACGGCCGAGGCTCGCGCGGCGTTCGTCGAGAAGCGGCCACCGGTCTGGAACCGGCTGTGATCCCGACCACCGCCGGCTGACGCGCCCCGACCGTCCCCATCTGCGCCCGGGTGCTGGACGCCATGGTGCCAGCTGCCACACTGCGCCGATGGGGATCGACCATCGGTTGACGACACGACAGATGGCGCAGTTCGTCGCCAACGGGTTCATCCGATTCGACTCGATCGTCCCCGCCGACATCAACGAGCGCGCGATCGCCGAGCTGCAACAGCTCGAAGCCGAGCGCCTCACACCAGGTGGGATGAAGCCTCCCCACACCGGCACGCTGCTCGATGACTGCTACCCGTCGCCGTCGGTCATCGGCGAGTATCTCCGACTCCCCCAGATTCAAGGCATCATCGAGTCGTTCGTCGGCCCCAACCCGAGATTCGACCACGACTGGACGCACCACATCCATCCCCACGCCACCTACGAGCAACCGCTCCACGTCGATGCGATCACGGATTCGGACGACCCGACGTTCGATGTGCAACTGTTCTGGTACCCGCACGACGTCGCGCCGGGCGAGGGTGGCACACGGTTCGTCCCCGGAAGTCACCTGCGACGGGTCCGATCATCGGGACTCGATCGATACCAGCACATCAACGGCGAGCAGCAGTTCTCCGGGCCGGCCGGCACCGTGGTGGTCTTCCACCACGGCCTGTGGCACGCGGGCCAGCCCAACCGCGGCGATGGGCACCGCTGGATGCACAAGGTTCGGCTCAACCCCACCGTCGCGCAGGTCCGCCTCTGGAACACCGACGACCTCCCGGACCTGCAGAACCCACCGTCCGACCACATCTTCGCCCGGATACTGCCCGAGAGCGTCGCTCAGATCTTCCGCACGTGGCACCCGTGGATGAGCATCACCGACTACCGCAACGAGCAGGTCCAGCGCGCCCGGTTGTGGCGCTACCTCACCGGCGACGACACCTACGACGTCGATCACTACCTGACGCGCCTCGAAGGGCGCGCCGCCCTGGTCGCGAACTCGTGAGCACGCATCGCCAGCAGATCCTCTACCTCTGGGCGAGCGGATCCGCACTCGACTCCGGCACGGTCGGGTGGGCATTCCACGATGGCGCCGACGGTGCCGGACCCGAGCTTCCCGAAACCTCGCCGCCGTACTCGAGCGGCGTCGCGGCCCTGCGGGACGGCTGGATGTTGTTGCAGTCGTCGCAGCTGACCCCGCCACTCCCGGGCGAGGAACACCTCAACAACTACCTCGAGTACGAGTTCGTGTTCGAGCGCCGCGTCACGATCTGACGGGGCCGGAGGCTCGCAACCGGTCGACGGCCTCCATGGCATCTCGGAGTTCGGCCAGCCACTCCTCGCTGTGTTGGCCCACGAGCCGGACACACCATGCCAGGGCGTCGGCACGCGATCGCGCGACATTGGCGGCAACGAGCGTGTCGAGCACCATCCGCTCAGGCTGACGCAGACGCGTCATCACGGGCGCGGCGAGGTGGGTGAACAACACCGTGCGATCGCCGACGGTGACACCCCAGGCAACCTTGCGGTCGAAGCGGTGCTCAGTTTCGCGCGCGATCTGCATCCGTTGCTCACGTGTGTCTTCTCGGTAACCGGAGATGCGTCCGGCGACGGCTTCGGCGCGGTCCGCGTCGGTGACAGCGTCGAGGACGGGGACGTCGAGGGAGACGACGATGGTGATCTCGTCGCGGTCGATGGTGATGGCGGGTGGTGCGACGGCGCTCCAGGATTCGGGGATGCGCCCCTGCAGCCACGCGGTGATGGCGGAGTGGTCGGTGCTGGTCATGCCCGCAGAGTATCCAATGATTACACAATTACAACATTGCGGAACCCTTTGTAATTGTGGTCACAATCGTTGCGTTCTCAAGTACTCTCGGTACACTCCTCGGCATGAGCGACTGGAATGCACAGATCATTGCCGAGTTCCGATCCACCGGAGGCAAGGCCGCCCAGTTCGGCGACAACCCCCTGGTGATCCTCCACACGATCGGCGCCAAGTCGGGCGAACTGCGCGAGATCCCGCTCGTGGCATTCGTCGAAGGCAACGACCTGTACGTGTTCGCGTCCGCAGCTGGATCACCGAAACACCCCGACTGGTACTACAACCTGAAGACGCACCCGACCATCACCGTCGAATTCGGCGTCGACACGTTCGAGGTGACGGCGACCGAACTCCCCACGGACGAAGCGCACGCCAAGCTGATGCAGCAGGCCGAGCTGATGCCACAGTTCGCGGACTACATCCCCAAGGCTGCGCCGCGGATCATCCCGGCGTTTCGCCTCACCCGCGCCGGCTGATCTCACAGGCGATCGTCAAAGCGCCCGCGCGACGCGTCGCAGCGCTTTCGTGCGCTTGGTGCCACTGAGGCGGCGCTTGCGTAGTCGAGTGGTCAACGGCGCGTCACTCATGACGTGGTCGATGATCTCGAGCGCCATTGCCCGGTTACGGACCCGCTCGATCACGACCGGCTCGTCACGCGGCGACAACACCACCACGGCGCCATCACACACGTCGAGGCACGGCAGTTCGGTCACCGTGCACACGCGACCCAACTCACGCTGGACGGTCCTGAACCCGTCCGACCGCCGACAATCCTTGCCGGTACACAACCCGATCTCGGGTACTCGCGGATGTTTCGCCATGAGACTGCGCGTCACGTGATGGAGTAGTCGCGGAGCAGCTTGTTCATCTCGATCACGTGCAGCTCTTCCTGGCCGATCTGGCCCCGGGCGTACTCCTCGAGGTAGATCGAACTTCCCTCGGTCAGCGTGAGCAGCTTGCGGTAGAGGTCGAGGGCCCGACGCTCGTGGACGATCGATTCACGCAGAATGGCGTCGATGGCGTGGTCGTGCGACTCATCGATCGGGGCGATCCCCTGCTCGGGATGACCACCGAGGCCCGTCAGGATCTCACCGGCCTGCTGGGCGTGGAGCAGCGACTCGGCAGCCTGCGCCTTCATGAAGTCGACCAACGGCAGGCGGTTCGGTCCTGTGATCACCAGTGAGTAGTGCGTATAGCGCACTACTCCCGAGAGTTCGGCCTTGAGAATGTCGTTGAGCACGGGGTTGACGGCGGCGGTGTCGATGATGGTGTGCACTGCGAGCTCCAAACGAGTCGGGAAAACCCCATCTTGCCGCATGATCACGCCGACGCACTACGTTGCCCGCATGTCAGCGGCCGACGATCGGACGGGAGGTGCGGAGACAGCTGCACGTGATCTGGCCCTGCTCCGACGTTTCGAGCCCATCGTCCGGTTCAACGAAGGCGAATACTTCCTGCCGGCGTCGATCGAGTCATTCGTCCGAGTCGCCGAGCTGTGGGAACGAACGGGACCTTCCGACAGACGGCTCGCCGCAGCGCGGGGCACGCTCGACGTGGACCGGCTCGTCGAGCTCACGGACGGACACCAGGCCCGGCACTACCTCCGTCTGGTCGACGGCCGACCCAGCCGAGCCGACTACTTCGCATGGCAACACCGACGTGATCGCCCACGATTCCGACCGGAGACCCGACTCGGCCGGGTCGGCGTACTCACTCGGCTCGTCGACGCCGCCGGGCGCGTGTCGCTCCTGGCTCGTGGCCGTACCCCGCGTGGCGCGCAGGCAGCTGCCGCACTGCTCGACCGCGACCGGCCGGACCACGGCGACCACCCGTACTACGGGCGCGTCGTGCGCAGCGCCGGCTACGTCGTCCTGCAGTACTGGTTCTTCTTCTTCTTCAACGACTGGCGCTCTCGTGCGTACGGCGTGAACGACCATGAAGGCGACTGGGAGCAGGTGACGATCTACCTCGTCGACGATGGCGCGGCAGCGGTGCATCCCGCATGGGTTGCGTTCTCGGCCCACGACGAGCAGGGAGCTGATCTCCGTCGTCGCTGGGATGACCCCGACCTCTCGTTCGTCGACGGTCACCCGGTGGTCCACGCCGGACTGGGATCGCATGCCGGCGCCGCGCTGGCGGGCGAGTACCTCATCACGGTTCGAACCCATCGGCTGGCTCGCCTGACAGCGGTGCTCCGTCGCGCGTCGCGCTATCTCCAGCCGTGGGCCTCCGACGACGCCGAGCGCACCGGCCTGGGCATCCCGTACGTGGAATACAACCGGGGTGACGGCGTCGCCATCGGGCCGGGCACCGCCAGCGTGTGGCGACCCGTACTGGTCGGTGACGACACACCCTGGATCCGCTCGTACACGGGACTCTGGGGCGACGACACCAACGACCCGTTCGGCGGCGAACGGGGCCCGGCCGGCCCTCGATACGAACGCAACGGCACCGTGCGCGCATCGTGGTCCGATCCGGTCGGATGGGCGGCACTCGATGCGGTCGCGCCGACCGAAGACGAACGGCGAGCCGTGATCGGTGCTCGACTCGACCAACTGGCGCTCGAAGGTCGCGACCTCGACGAGGAGCGTGAGACTCGACGAGCGAAACTGCGGGCCGACTCGATTGCCGGTCTGCGCAGCGAGAGCGTCAGCGAACGGGAACTCGCCGAGCTCGCCGCTCGAGCAACGGTCAATGCAGACGAACGGATCCGACTTTTCAGACTGCTGGACGGCGATGTCGTCGTCGAGCACCCCCACGCTCATCTGAACCATCGCCCTGTGCCGTTGCCAACAGATCCGACCGAGCGCAGACGCCTGCTGCGGATCTGGGCCACGATCAGCACCCCACTGCTGTTCGCGCTCGTCGCGCTGATGGTCGGATCCGACGGCCTGTCGATCCTCGGCAGCGCGTTCGCGGCGTTCCTGATCGTGCTCGGAATCGAGGCGCTCACGCGGCGGCGGTTGGCGAGTTATCTCGTGCGTGTCGTTCTTCTGCTCGCCGCGTTCTCGCTCGCCGGGCTGGTTCTTGCGGGGCTCATCGCATCGTGGCAGACCACGGTGGTCCTACTCTTGGCGTCCTTGGCCATCGTGTTCCTGTTCCTGAACCTGCGCGAACTCCGGCGGACCTGATGACCGCAACCCCTGACTCGATCGCCGCCAACGATGCGGTCGCCGCCATGGCGGACAAACTGCGACGGGGTCTGCGGCTGTTCGCCGGTGTCGGTGATCAACCCCGGGCGCGACGCGCCACCGACGTCATCTTGCTGGTCGTCTCCTTCGTCGGCATCGTCCTCGTCGGGCTCGTCGCCATCCCCGAGCCAGGAATCTCCCGTGCTGTCACCGGGTTCTTCGCCGCGTTGCCGCACGCGCTCATCGGAATGTGGCAGCTGTTCGCCGACCTTCCCACATTGTGGGCCGTGGTCGTTCTCGTCGCTGCGTTCACACGAGGCAAGGTGAAGGTCGGGCGAGACATGCTCCTCGCCATCGTCGTCAGTGCTGCCATGTGGCTCCTCCTGGCCCGAGTTGTCAACGGAGCGTGGCCCGAGTTCAACAACTTGTTCCGTGACGTACAGCCTCCACCGGTGTTCCCCTCGGCGCGACTCGGCATCCCGACGGCGTTGATCATCACAGCGTCGCCCCACCTGGTCCGGCCCGCCCGTCGATTCGGGTACACGGTCATCGTGCTCGGCTCGATCGGCGCCGTCGCGCTCGGAGCCAGCTCGACGCTGGGTGTGTTGGCGGCGCTGTTGTCCGCTGCCGGTGCAGCGGCAATCGTCCATCTCATCGTCGGGTCGAGCGCGGGACGACCGAGCCTCGACGATGTCCGGTTTGCGTTGGCCGACATGAAGATCGCCGTGACCGGGCTCGGCGCGGCCGACCGCCAGGACGCCGGTCACTTCGCCGTTGCGGCGCAGGGCGCCGACGGAAGCGAACTGATCGTGAAGCTGTACGGACGCGACGCCCACGACGCCGCACTCGTGTCGACGGTGTGGCGCACCATCTGGCTCCGTCAGCCCGGATCGCCGGTCGGGTTCGGCCGACTGCGCCAGGTCGAGCACGAAGCGTTGCTGACACTCCTGGCGGCGCAGGCCGGCATCGCCACCGATTCCGTCGTGACCGCCGGCGCCACCCACACCGACGATGCCGTGCTCGTGCTGCGCCGCACCGGCACACTGCTCGTCGAGCCGGACCGGTTCGGCCACGAGGTCACACAGGTCGATCCACCCTTCGTCGGCGACGACGGTCGTCGACGACTCCGGGAACTCTGGCAGCTCGTCGCCACCCTGCACGACAACGGCATCGCACACGGCAAGCTCGATGAAGCCCACCTCGTCGCCGATGACGGCCGCATCGGTCTCGTCGACTTCCGCGGCGCCTCGGTGGCGCCAACGCCCGCCCAGTTGCGCAGCGACGACGCGCAACTCTTCATCACTTCGATCGGCCTCTTCGGACACGAACTGGCGATCAACGGCCTCGTCGAGCATCGATCGGCCGAGCAGATCGAGGGGCTGCTCCCCTACCTCCAGCCAACGGCGCTGACCACCGACCAGCGGCGGATGATGAAGGTGCTCGACATCGACCTGGATCAGTTGCGCACGGAGGTCGCCGAGGCATCCGGCGTCGAGTCTCCTCCCTTGATCCAGATGCGCCGCTTCACGTTCGGCTCCGTCATGAAGGTGGCCCTACCGGCGCTGGCCGTCCTGATGCTGCTCTCCGCCCTAGCCGGCTTCGACCTCGAGGCATTCCTCAACTCGTTGCAGGACGCCGCGTGGTGGCTCGTCGTGATCGGCTTCGTGGTCGCGCAGCTCCCCCGCGTCGCCCAGGCGGTGTCCACGCTGGGTGCGGCACCGATCCCGTTGCCACTCGGTCCCGTCTACGCGCTCCAGCTCGCGATCTCGTACATCAACCTCGCGATCCCCACGGCCGCCGCCCGGATCGCGGTGAACGTGCGCTTCTTCCAACGCCAAGGTGTCCCACCGGGAGCAGCGGTTGCGACCGGCGCGCTCGATGGTGTCAGTGGCTTCATCGTGCAGGCGGTGTTGCTGGGCTCCTTGCTGCTGTTCAGCGGCCTGTCGCTCGATGTCGACCTCGACGGCCCGGCCTCGAAGGCGCTCCGGATCGCATGGATGGTCGGCGTGGTCCTGGCCGTCGTGGTGGTCGTGATCCTCGCGATTCCTCGACTGCGCAGGTACGTACTGGGCGGGGTCCGCAAGACAGCCCACGAAGCCTTCACCGTGCTGCGAGGTCTGCGATCACCACGGCGCCTCGTGATGCTTTTCGGCGGCAACCTCGTGGCCGAGCTGCTGTTCGCTCTCGCGCTCGGTGTCTTCGTGCAAGCGTTCGGGTACTCGCTCGAACTCCACGAGTTGCTCTTCATCAACATGAGCGTGTCGCTGCTCGCCGGCCTGCTCCCGGTGCCAGGGGGCGTCGGCGTCACCGAGGGCGGGTTGATCTTCGGACTGACCTCATTCGGTGTGCCTCAGGAGGCGGCGTTCGCCGCCGTGATGCTGTACCGCTTCTCCACCTTCTACACGCCGCCGACGTGGGGATTCTTCTCACTGAAGTGGCTCGAACGGAACCGGTACCTCTGAGCGGATCCGCCCGCCTCAGCGGGCGCGGAATCGAGCGGTGTACTCCCACGACCACCCGCGGGACTCGTCGAATTCGAAGCCGTGGGGTTCGACCAGGCTCCGGAGCGCGTGACGTTTGATGAAGTCGCCGTCACGTCGCGTCTCGGCGAAGAAGGCCACGCCATCGGGCCGGAGCACTCTCCGACACTCTGCGACGCACGCGTCGCGGTCGGGAACCTCACCCAGCATGAGCACGATCACCACGGCATCGAACGTGCCACTGTCCAAGGGGAGGCGGGTGGCGTCTGCCTGGACGAATCGGACGTTGTGGTGGGCCACGACTCGGTCGCGGGCGTGTACGAGCATCGGATGCTGCAGGTCGGCGAGAACCAACTGTCCTGAGGGAACCACCGCCGCCAGTGACGGGCTGAAGTAGCCAGGTCCACAGCCGAGTTCCAGCACCCACGAGTCCGCGGAGACACCGAGGCGGGCCGCCAGGCGGGTCGGTGACTGGACCACCCGCCGCACCGGATTCAGCAATGAAGCAGCTTTCGACGCCGGGAACACCTTGCCGCGCCCGACGCCGAACTCCGTGGTCATCGGCGCTCAGGTCTCGTCACGCAACGTGTACCGGATCGGGAGAGTCTTGTGGCCTCCGACGAAGGTGGTCTGCATCGTCGTGGGTGTACCGGCGAGCTCGACCGACTCGATGAGCGGCACGATGCGGTTGAACAGCGACCGCAGTTCCATGCGGGCCAGCTGGGCGCCCATGCAGAAGTGCTTGCCGAACCCGAACGAGATCTGGCGATCCGCGTTGTGGCGTTCGATGTCGAAGCGCAGCGGGTCGTCGAACACCTTGGGATCGAGATTGGCGCCCTTGTACGACAGGTAGACCAGGTCACCTGCGTGGAGCTCATGTCCGTGCAGTTCGGTGTCGGCGGTGGCCGTTCGCATGAAGTGACGCACGGGCGCGGTCCAGCGAATCATCTCCTCGATCGCGTTGTTCAGCAGCTCGGGTCGTTCCTGGAGGAGATGCAGCTGGTCGGGATGATCGACGAGTGCCCGGAAACCTCCTGCCATGGCACTCGACGTGGTGTCGTGGCCGGCGGTGGCCACGATGACGTAGTAGCCGATCGTCTCGAGGTCGCCGAGCGGATCGTCGCCGATCCGACCGTTGGCGATGAGCGAGGCGAGGTCGTCGGTGGGATGCGCTCGACGGTCGGCGGTGACGCCGGCGAAGTAGCCGACGAAGTCCATCAGCACCGCGGCGATCGCTTCGGGACTCAGCTCCTCACGCTGCAGATCGGGATCCTCCCCGCCGAAGAGCTGCTGGGTCAACGTCAGCATCCGTGGATAGTCCTCCTCGGGAAGGCCGAGGATCTTCAGGATCACGTGCAACGGGTATGGGAGCGCGACGTCGATGGAGAAGTCGAGTTCGCCGCCGGCATCGCGGATCGTCTGCAGGGCCCGGTCACTCAGCTCGTCGAGACGACTGTCGAGACGCGCCAGGCTCGCCGGCTTGAACTGCGGCAACCCCAGCTTGCGATAGGCGGTGTGCTCGTCACCATCCATGTGGATCAACGTCTTCAGCTCGACCAGCGGTGGCGTGTCGAGCGCTTCCTGGGTCGTGAGCACGGGCGCCGGGCCGTTGGTGAAGAGTTCGGGTTGGCGCTCGACCTCCAGTACGGCAGCGTGATCCAGAACCGCAAGGATGCGCGGAAAGCCCTCGCGCTCGATCCGATAGAAACCGCCCTGCTCCTCATGGATCCGCAGCGCCGTGCGGTTCCAGTCGTCGAGATCGCCCCAGCGGACGTTGTCGGTGAAGATGTCATCGGCCGCCGGCCGCCCGATGCCCACGGGCATCTCGTCGGCCACTATCTGGACAGGTGACTCTGTGATCTGTTCGTCGTGACGCATGTGAGGAGTTGATCAGATCACGGGTCGGGCACTGCGGCCGGAGGCGGATTCCCTCGTAAACCGAACGGCTCAGAAGTGTGGACGTGCCGGTGTTCCGTCGGCGTCGGCCTGCCGATCTGCGAGTCGACGCGTGTCGAACCGGTCCTGGAACTCCCGCTGACCTTCGTGATACCGATTCGTCATCGGACGAGCACGTCGCGTGGTTCAAAGACGATCACGGGCGTGTCGGCCGAGCGCGAGTCGGCATAGGCGTCGAGCCCCTCGTCGATCTCGGCCCACAGCCGCCACAGTCGATCGCGCTCGTCGCCCTCGACCCTGCGGGCGCGCACCGGGCGCTCCGACTGACCCTTGAGGCGGATGACGACGTCGGGGTGCGCCTCGAGGTTGAGCCACCACGCCGGCTGGCCCTCGTCCCAGCCGTTCATCGCCAGCACGACAGGGTTCGAGCCGTCCTCGATGTACCCGACGATGACGCCGCGTTGCCGGCCGGACTCCCGGCCGATCGTCGTGAGGTGCATTGCGCCCCAGCCGCGCTTGCTCTTCGGGGTCCATAGGACGCGCCCGCCGATGAGTCGGTAGAAGAACCGGTGGCCACGCCAGAAGAGGTGCTTGAACCACACTGGCGGCAACTTCGCTGGCTCGGTCGTCTGGGTGCCCATGCCACTCTCCCTTCACCGTTGACCCCTCGCCCCCAGCGTGAACCCCGGGGCAGGAAGAGGGTAGAGCCCAACGACCAATGCTCAGCGGGAACAGCGCACCAAGCGACGCGTGCCAGCACTGGCGAATGCCGCGCGGCGATATCACAGCACACGTCAGCACGCACAATCACCGTGCAAACCCGACAGAGGGTGACCGACGGCGGCCCGGGTGCGGCGCCACATAGTCCGGTCGGTTGGCTGAGCGGGCAGCATCGGCGAATACAACGAGACTCAGTGCCACATCGAACAGGCGCCGCCGCCACACCGTGAACTAGCGAGCTCCGTATTCGATGGTTGCAAATGGCCAGTCGGTCCCGAGCCACGTCGAGATGGCTTGCCAGGTGACGAGGTCCATCTCCGCGCGGCTCGCTCGCACCCATGAGCTCACCGATGCGTCTGTCTTCTGCGATGGGTAGATGTAGACACATCCGATCACGTCGTCGCCATCGAGAATCGAGTACGTGAACCCAGAGCGATTCTCGAAGTCCCTCGCGTGTCGCTCCAAGTCGGCGAGGTTGGCCTCGAGCGTCATCGGCGTGGGCCAGGCGCCGTGCGGGAAGTCGGGGGTCTGCCGGATGTGGTCGATACTCGACATCCATGCGTCGTGGTCTCGTTCGTTGTGTTGGGGTCCCAAGGGTTCCAATCGGAAACCGGGACCTTCGAAGCTGAGCGGCACGACGAAGGAATCTGCTACGAGACTCATGTGGTCATGGTAGGTGCCGAGCAGTTTGCCGGAGTGCCGATCAGGCTGTCACGCCTGGTCAGACCTGGTGGAGACGATGGGAATCGAACCCACGACCCCCTGCTTGCAAATCCGAAAAATGGCGATATCGGCGAGTTCCGGTTCGTACCGGATCGTGTCAGATTATGCCATCTAGCAGGGATGATGTGTGGACAGGTTGACAGTAGTCGGACAGGGCGACACAGCCCGGTGCACCTCGGATTGATACTTTTCTGATACATCGACGGCTGCCGAAAACGGCGAACAACCCCCTGTCGGCGGCAGCGGACCGTGACGAGACGTATCACCAACCCTCGATGTATCAAGACGACAGCCGAGATGTATCAAACGAGGGTCGAGATTAATCAGCGACCGCCTCACAGGCGTCAGGGGGTCGCAGGCCCTGCCGCCGCCGAGTTGCTCCGTTCGTCAATCACAAGCTTGAGATGAAGCGCCCAGGCGACATTATGCGGTGGCCCGATCACACCTGGAGGCCGCACAGTTCGCCGGAAGCGCAGTGCACCGCGGAGCCCTTCGGCTCGTGACTATGAGCGTCGTATCGGCCGTTCGCTACCAGGACGTGGTCCTCATCGCTGGACGGGCCGATACAGCTCGGTGCACGTCGGATCGGCACATCTCTGATACATCGGTGCCTCGCTCACGCGCTGGCGATGGTGGCACCGCGTTTCACTGATGTTGACCAGCGATGTGTCGGGCACTGCTGAGGTAGGAGCCTGTGGTCGTTGGGGGTCCCGCTCGACTACCGAGTACGCGCGGAGGATGGTCGTGATGTTCTCAGTCCATCAACGAGAGATGCACTCTTCCGACGATGCTAGTGAGCAACGAACGCCCGGTTGGTGCCCTTCCTCACGTACGAGGCGAGTGTGATGATGCCGGACACGAGCACCATCACGGGCCCGGGTGGCAGGTCCAGTTCGAGAGCGATCAGGAATCCGACGGTGTTGCCAATGACGCCGACGGCGATCGCGATGACGAACATTAATCGCAGTGAAGACGTGAGCGCATGAGCAGTCAACGCAGGCAGGATCGTCATCGCGTCAACCAACAGCGCTCCTGTCAGGCGGACCGATGCGCCGATCGACACCGAGACCAGGACCAGCAAACCCGTCGTCAAACCGCTGACTGGGACTCCTGAGCACGCAGCGATCTCGCGGTCGAACAGCAGAAGTCCGATCGATCGGTTCCATCGGAGACACAGGCCAAGCACTAGGACCATGAGCACAGCGAGCAGGACGAGGTCGGCGGTTCGCACCGCCAGGATGGACCCCCACAGCAGGCCGAACGCGCCGTTTGCGTTGACACCCGAGATCGACAACACGAGCAACGCCGCTGCGATCGACAACGTCATCACGAATCCCATTGGCCCTGAGAGACCACCCGGTCGATCGGCGAGCGGGGCGACGGCGGCACCCGTCGCGGCGCAGCACACCAATGCAAGTGCGGTCGGATCGACGCCGATCCACAGTCCGACGGCGATGCCGAGCAGCGCGACATGCATGACCGCAAACCGTGCCGTGAAGATGTCGAGCCCGACGATGAGCACCCCGACAACAGGCAGGAAGAGCCCGCCTACGACGATTCCGGCCGCAGCTCGGCGGACCGCAACCAACTCGAACAATCGAGGCAGGTCCGTCGCGATGCTCAGTGTTTCGATCACGACTCTCGTTCCCGAACCCGACCACCGGCCATCTCGATCACCCGGTCGGCGCGAGCGACGATCGAGGAGTCGTGCGAGATGATGAGCCGTGCGATGCCGAGGCTCGCGAGCAGGTCGCCGACTTGCTCCTGACCCGAGAAATCGAGGGCGCTCGTAGGTTCATCAGCGATCAGCGCACGGGCACCCAAGGAGATTTGGCCGACCGCGCGTGCCAAGTAGACGCGCTGGAGTTGACCACCCGATAGTGAGGACACTGCGCGGGACCGGAGTTCGCTGACGCCAAGCCGGTCGGCGGCGTCGACGGCCGCTCGATGGTCACCACTGCTGTGCAACAAGTCGTCGACAGGCAGTGGGAAGGCCCCGACCGACGTCCGCTGTGGAACATAGGCGACAGCGCGTCGGCGATCCGTCCACGAACTCTTCGAGTCGGCGACGGCACCCTCTACACAGATTCTCCCGCTGGCCGTCGGAACCAGGCCGAGTGCCGCCTTTGCAAGCGATGACTTGCCCGAACCGTTGGAACCGGTCACGACGACGAACTCGTCTGCGCCGACGTTGAGCGAGGCACGATCGACCGCGAGAATCGCGCCGTACCGTACGATGATCGAGTCGAACTCCAACACCGCGTATGTTCGCGCTATCACGAAGCGTTCAGCACCTGGTCGTACATGGCCTGGAGCATCTCGGTGACCTCGGCTGGAGCGGAGGCGGGGTGGCCCGAGTCGAACGGGGGTTCGGGCGCGTATTCCATGTCGAGTTGGACCCCCTGAGCCCATTCGGTTCCCGCGACAATCTCCGTGAGAATGAGCGACATGTCGATCCCGGCCGAGACCCCAGCCGCCGTGATCACCTTGCCGGCGCGAACCACCCGTTCGTCGGTAGGGATGGCACCGAAGTCGGCGAGCTCGCGGTGGCAGTACCAATGGGAGGTGGCCGGCAGGCCCGTGAGGACACCGGCCGCTGCGAGCATCAGCGAGCCCGTGCATACCGAGGTCGTCCATTCAGTCGTCGGATGGATCCGTCGAATCCATTCGATGAGGGAGTGGCCGGTACGAGCCATGGCGATAGCTGCGAGCCCGCCCGGCACAATCAGGATGTCCGCGTGATCGACATCGTCGATGCCCAGCTGCGCATTCAGAGCCAGCCGGCCACCGTCGGACACCGGACCTGGGTTCTCGGCGACGAACTGGAACTCGTAGCCAGGGAGCATCGCCAGCGCGTGATAGGGGCCCACCGCGTCGAGCGCGGTGAATCCGGGAAACAGCAGTAGGGCCGTCAGCTTGGCCATGTGGATCGCTCCTCTGGAGCTTGAAAGTTCGGACGATGGGCGATAGCTCTGCGGACCATGAGGAGTTCGATACGGACGGCGTCATTGCCGCCAACTAATGCAGCGGCGGCGTCGAAAGCATCAAGCTATGCACCAACGGCATCGGCGATCGCGGCGGCGTTGGCGTCGACGACGGCGAGCAGGTCGAGGTCGTCGCCAGGAAAGTTGGCCAGCGGTACAAGGGTCGCTCCCGCGGCGTCGGCGATCTCCGCGCCGCCACCCATGTGCACGTTGTCGAAAATCAGGGTCGGGCTGAGATCGGCGAGATCGGCGATCTCCGTCGCGGTCGCTGGCGCAGGCCCATATGTACCCGCCACATCGAACCCGGCAAAGATTACCCATTCGACGGTGAATGCCTGGGAGACCACGACCTCGGCGGTCTCACCTGTGACGGTCTGCAATTCGGAAGAAGCTTGCTCATAACCGGTGTCATACTCCGCCATCCTTTTCGCCGCTTCATCCTCAGTTCCCCACAGCGCCGCGAGCCTGTCAACCTCTGCCTGCAGCGTGACCGGGTCGTAGCTCGGGACGATGGTCACGACCTCGGCGCCAGAACCCGACGCCTCGGTGAGCTGTTCGGCGAAACCCTCAAACCCGGCGATCACCACATAGTCGGCGTCCGACACCGCAGCCAGGTCCGAAGCGGTCGGCTCGTAATCCGGTGGATGTTGCACGCTGTTGGGCGCAATGAACGTGACATCGTCCGCTCCGGCGAGCACGGCGATGGCCGCCACCCAACTCGTCGAGGCGACCACGACCGGTTTGTCGTCTGCGCTCTCGGGCGTCGATCCCGAGGGAGCGGCCGTATCGGCTGAACCCTCGTCCTCACTACCACACGCGGCGAGGATCAGACCCGCGACCGCGACGATCGTCAGAGCTCTGGCAAGCCTCGGCCGTCGAAGTCCACTGGAAACCTGGTGCATCGGTGTTGCCTTTCATTGGGAGGTCCTGGGCGAGGTGGTTCACGAGCGGTTCGCATCCCAGAGCGAACCGTCGAAAGACCACATACGGCTCAAAGTCGTCCTCGATCGTCGATTGGTTCCCGACTTCGTGTCGGGCGGCCCCGGAACCGATCGTGGACGGGCTGGATTATCGGCGGTGCGGGGGTCGGCATCCCAGTGGTCGCGGCCGTCGCCGCCCTGGCCGCCGGAGGCGGGACGATGGGGCAGGTTCTCGCAGGTTGTGGTTCCGCGCTGACGTTGTTTCGGGATCCTGACAGCGAGCCCGAAGCGAGCATCGGGCGAGCGTGGCGTCGGCGACGTGACCGCTGTCGCCCCGACGCCCAGCGCACCCGATATCGCGCGCTCGATAATCCGATGCGAGGCCCGTTCGTGGTGTGCGGGTACGGCCCAACTCTCGCGTCACGTAATCGTGGCCCAGACCCGGCGGTAGAGGACATGTTGCGGGCTCCCTGGTGAGCGACTCGGGCGTCGGCTAGGGGTCCTGCTTCGGCGTGATCGACAGGAGCGGTCCAGTGACTCGCGGTCCGGCGCGCGGCGGCGTCGCAGGATCAATCATTCGATCAGATCGATGACTGGCATCCAACATGCAGCACGGGCGTGTGAAGTGACACCCCAAAGGATCGGGAGTCCATGCGTACGCAAGGGCTCGCCGTGTCGACGGTGACAGCATGCGTATCTCGAGCCCACATGGCGAGGTCGACTGGGTCATCGTCGATGACGTCGAGGTCTCGGGATACGTCGCAGCCGAGCTCGATAGGCGGAAACCCGAGCCGGTGCCGGTGTCGTTTCGCGCCCTCAGCGCTCGGGACGACTACACGGCCGTGTTCGTGCTAATCGAGGCACACTGAGACGAGACGCTCCAGCCGTCCGAGCGATTGCCAGAAGGTTAGGAGCCTCGCAAATCCCAGACCGATTCAGGGAACGGCTGTGACGACAGTGACGTGTACCACGCCGGTGTCAGGTTTCGGGGGAACGTGAGGAGTCCTCGAAGAAGAGCCCGTTGCGCCGGCGCCACAGGTCCCAGTGGGCGTACGTCGCCAGCGGCTCATCTCCCGTCTCTAGCCTTGCGGAATAGGATGCCCCTGCCGGGTGAACTGGGACCTGCTGCTTCGCTCCGATCTCGAGCGCTGCCGGCATCGTTTGCCCCGTCGCTGAGAACAGCTGGATACGGACGTCGTTGAGCGCATCGAACAGATGTGCGGGACGCTCGCTGAATCGGGAACCAGGGCTCCGCCTCGCCTGGTCAGCGGTCTCGTAGTTTCCGTCGATCGTCGTGAACCAGGTCGGTGAGCGCAGCATCTCCCGGAGCCGTTCAGCTCTCACCTGCACCGCCATCACCGCTCGTGTGATCGGTGCTGGGTCGAAAATCGGCAGCGCCTGTGACCGCACCTGCCAGCACCACCATCCGAGCCGCGATCCTCCGCCAAGCGGTCGGAGGCCCCCCTGCCCGGGCACTGCGCAAGCGCTTCCAGCGTTGCGCCGTCGGACACGCTGACGAGACCTTGCGAGGAGCGCAGTCGAACGCCGGGATACACGTCGACCGATGTCGGTATGGCCTCCCAGGTCGACCCGACGATGTGCGCGACTTTGATGCGTATCTGCTCCAGGACCTCGCCTTGTAGGGTTTCGTCGAGGAGACGCATCTGCGTCGCAACGACGGCCATTGGGCCAGTCCACGCTGTTTGAGGGTGTCCGCGAAATTTGGGGTTGTTAACGCCAACGTGTACCTGAGGAACTCATCTGCAGTCGGAACTCCTGCCGGGAGCCTGCCGGTTTCAGAAGGGATGCTCGGCACCCGTTGAGCGTCCCAACGCAGATACTCGGACGGAACGACTGACGTCAGCGCTCCGGTTGATGCGACCCCAACGTTGAGGATGTCGGCGGCGACCGCGACCATGTCGCGCAGGGCATCGTGTGTGAACTGAGCGTGGGGGAGCCGTGCCCAAGCCAGTCCGTCTCGGAACGCGCCGTCTTATCTCGACGGCCTCACGGTCAATGGCGATGCTTCAGCGGGTCGAAGAGCAGCGCACCGATGATGAACGCTCCCAGTCCTCCGGCGACCACGCCGGCAGGCGCATCGGCGACCCGCCACCCGAAACCTTCCTGGTCTTTGACCCACACGGCGACGACGACAGCAGCAGCCCAGGCGGGCAGCGCCGCAACGGCCCACACCCAACTCGGTCGCTCGCGATCAGGCGCCCCTGCGTTGGTTGGTCCGGTTGCAGCCATGTCAGTACCCGATTGGCCCCTCTGTGTCCGGAGGCATTCACCCACAAATGCGCACGTGGCAAGGCGTCGAGGTAGGGCCTTAAGCCCTGAGTCGATGGTGTCGGTCGTCCCGGTGATCCGGCGCCGAGCGGCGCGGTCAAGATGGACGTGCAAAGGGCGGACGCCACGTGAAGGCGGTCTTGATGGCGAGAGGGGACCTGGTCCGCCTCTTGACCCGCCGTTCACGATCCGTTGCGAGAGTTCCCGTTACCGCGATCGCCCGGTTACCCACGCTACAGCCCTGGCGTCTTCGGGAGTCTGCCAAGCCGTCGTGGTGCGTCCCCGAAGTGCCGGTCAGGGGCACTCGATAACACCCGCCCCGTAACCCGCTGGAGCCGCAGGAACTCGCGCCGCATGTCGGCCCTATCCGAGTGCCCGGGAATCACGGTTGACTCGGGGTTCGAGTGGGGCTCTTTGGGCGCGTCCGGTCGTCGCAGTCGCAGATCGGGAATTGCCGCTGGGAGCGGTTGATCGCCCTTACCGGTGGCGCCGTACCTGGGGCGGGCCGGCGGGCCTCAAGCGTGTCGTGGTTGCCCGCCGGTTGATGCGTCACGCAGTGCGGCCACGGCGGCTTCTGGTTCGGGCACCGTGATGGTGACGATGCGTTGGTTGTGGAGCGTGAGTCGCACGGTCGGTCCGCTGCGGACGGTGCAGTTCGTTCGCTTGGGTGTCCACCAGAATCCGTAGGAGACTCTCCACCATGGCAGGTCGATCACTTCGGCGTGGTTGATCTCGTTGATGTGGTAGGTGCTTCGCGGCCATCCGACTAGCCCCCAGTGGATGGTGAGGCCGTTGGGACCGGCGGTGGCACGCACGCTGGATGCCGTCAGGACGTTGGCGAGCACGCCGATGGCGACGAGGATCAGCGGCACCACGAACATGGGGTCGCCCCACGCGCCGTCGGATTCCTTGCCCATGACCACGACGAGGAGGCGCCGACGCACGTCGCGGCGACCATCGGCCAGCTGGTGGTGCGGCCGGTGTACACGGTGTGTCGGCTCGGACCGGTGATGGGTGGTGAGGTCATGTCAGCTCCTTGATGATGCGGATCAAATCGTTCTTCCCGAGACCGTGCTCGTTGGCGGTGGCGATCAGCTTCTGGGCTGCCTCGGTCACCGACGACAGTGCCGGGCCCGTGGACGCGACGCGTGCTCCGCGTCCGCGTCGGAACTCGAGTACTCCGTCATCGCGGAGCTGTCGGTACGCGGCGAGCACGGTGTTGCGATCGACGGACAACGCCGTGCCGAGTTCGGCAGCGGGCGGTAGTTGCTCACCGACGGTCAGCTCTCCGGACGCCACCCCGCGGCGGACGCAGCTTGC
This sequence comes from Ilumatobacteraceae bacterium, assembly GCA_963716235.1. Classification (GTDB taxonomy): domain Bacteria; phylum Actinomycetota; class Acidimicrobiia; order Acidimicrobiales; family Ilumatobacteraceae; genus Sva-07. Next base: position 269,041 of record CAVQTE010000010.1, read on the forward strand.
GATTTGGTCCTGGAGACGCTCTCGGGATGTGTGATCGATCGCCCAACGCATGGTACTAATAGTATTAGTTTCATCGGATCAGCGAGTCAAGTGCACTTCTGCGGTTCCGTTCGCGACACGTCACCGCGGATCGTCCGGGCGCATCGATTGATCCCAGACTCAAACCCGCACACTTTGGCACGCAGAATCACTGCGCCCAATCAGCAGGTAGTGCCGCATACCGGCCCAAGCAGCGCACCCGATAATCACAGCCAACTGCGCTCGGCTGCGCCGGCATCGGTTGGTTGGTGCAATCAGTGCTGTCGCGTTTTTCGAGTCGTTCCTGGCAAGGAGATCGGGGCCAGACTGGTCGCAGGTACACCGCGAGGTTGACGGAGGCGATATGGCCGATACAGAAGTGGTCGTTTCTCATCGACCTGGTCCGCGTCGTGCGCCGGGGGCGCCGGCGGGTCCCGACGAGGTGCGTCGTGCTGTGCTTGATGCCGCGGCGACACTGTTCGCGGTCCACGGGGTCGGTGGAGTCTCGTTGCGCGATATCGCCGCTGCATCTGACATCCATCTCGCTCTCATCAGTCGCTACATCGGAAATCGTGCAGATCTCGAGTTGGCGGTCTTCGATGACCTGTCGGCGCAGCTCGCCGAAAGTGTCCTGGAACACCCGTTGTCGGGCCAGGGTTTCGATGCCGATTCGGTGATGGGCAAGTGGTCGTGGGTGGCGAGTGCGCTCATCATCCGGGGTCGGACGCTCGCTGGTCGCCCCGGGTTCAATCCGGTGGTTGCGATGGCTGACACGCTTGCCGAGGGCTATGGGCTCGACCCGCTCGCCGCGCGCGTCCGTGCTGCGCAGATCGTCGCGACCGCGGTCGGCTGGCGTGTCTTCGAGGACTACCTCATCACGGCGGGTGAACTCGACGTGGTGCCCCTCGAGACACTTCGGGAGGAACTGGTGCACTCGGCCCGTCGCCTCGGAGCGACGCCGTGGCCATCACCGGCGGACCCTTCGCCTCGTTCGAGTTGAGGTACTGACGGCTCCTGCGGACCTTCGGCCCTGGCCGCAACGCGACCAACAGGGCGATGATGTGTACAGATGAACACAATCTCTGGCTCGGCCTGATTCGTCCGAGCCGAGCGTCGCCACCCCAGGAGGCCCACATGTCCGAGCAAGAGCGAGTTTCCACCACGGTTCCGTTGAGTTGGGACGAGGTGTGGTTCACGAACTGTCCGATGGTGTCGGCCAACAACGTGGACCAGGAGTTGGGCTGGTGTCGCGAGGAGTACAAGAAGATCGGTGTCGAGTACGCCTACTTCCGTTCGACGCCCGAGAACAACTGGTACCCGCACTACATCCACAACCTCGACAACCTGATCCGCTTCGGTGGTCTGTACCCGACGATCCACGTCAACGCGGATCTTCGTCGGACCAGGCTGCTCGGCGCCACGCAGGTGTACGAGGGTGGCGCCATGTTGGTGCGTGCCCGTGACGACATCTTCCGGATGGAGGATCTGCGCGGCAAGAAGATCGGTCTCACCAAGAGCCTGAACACCATCAAGAACGACTGGTGGCGCATCCAGGAACATGCCGGCATCGAGCTCATGTTGAAACTCCATGGCATGAGCACCGATGACGTCGAGATCGTCGAGTTCCCGTATCCGGACGACTGGTACGACAAGCCCGAGATGCTCCAGGTCAACATGAACAACCCGTCGGAGCTGTGGCTTCGCCGTGACCACAAGCACGACCTGGCGTTCCGGCCGTTGGAGACCGGTCTCGAGAACGGGCTCGTGGACGCGATCTACACGCAGAGCAAAGTGTTCCAGCACTTGCAGGAGGACACCGGCAAGTTCAAGGCCATTGAGGACCTGTCCGGGCATCCGGACTGGACACTGCAAATGGCCAACTGCCCGGCCGTCATCACCTGCACCGACGTCATGGCTGACGAACACCCCGAGCTGGTTGTCGCCTACATGAAGGCAATGATCAAAGTCGGCCGCTGGGCGAACGACAACAAGCACGCCGCCGCCGCGATCCTCAATCGCCAGACGTTCTACCGCGACCCTGAGGACACGTACCAGGGCATCAAGGATGTCGACATGGTGCCGAACCTGTCACCGAAAAACCTCGTGTCGATCGACATCGCCAAGGACTTCATGCTGAGCCACGGCTACATCCACAACGACTACGACGTCCACGAATGGGCAGCACCGCAGTTCCTGGAGCAGGCCGCACGAGAACTCCTCGAAGAGGAATGGACCCGTCGGTCCACCGCGAAGCTCCCCGAACCAAACGAGCTCGGCGCCCCCAGCGTTCGACTCGGCTGACCCACACCACCACGAAGGAGTTGATGATCATGGTGAAATCAGTTGCCGAGATGATCGCCGAGGCACGCGCTCAGATCAAGCTCGTGACCCCCGAAGCAGTGTCCGAGGAACTCGCCACCGGTGACCCGGTCGTCGTTGACGTCCGCGAACCCGTCGAGTGGGAACGCCACATCTCCGGCGCTCTCCAAGTGCCCCGCGGGCTCCTGGAGTTCGTCGCCGACCCCGCAAGCCCCCGCCACAGCGACCAACTTCAACCCTCGCGCCGGGTCATCGTCTACTGCGCCTCCGGCGCCCGTGCCGCACTCGCCACACTCACCCTCCAGAACATGGGCTACGACAACGTCGCCAACATGGACGGCGGCCTGAAAGCATGGATCGCCGCCGACCTGCCAACCACCGAACACCACAGCGACATCTGAACGACGCCACGACCCGCAGACCCCGAAGCTGACGACCCGCCGGCCCGCCGGAGAGTCAGCGCGCCCGATATCAGCACACATAATCCCGCGCCGAGCGGTGCCCGAGGAGTGCGACTGCGGCCCATCAGCCGATGTATCAGACGGGCGCCGCTGAGTCGGACGTACGTCAATCCTCAGGGCGGTCACATGAAGTTGCGGGTATGCAGCGATGAGAGTGCCTCGGCCTCACCGGTGGTGAAGCCGAGGCGGGCGAGTCGGGCAGCGCGGGCTTCGTTCATTTCGTTCTGGAGCTGCTGAACAGCTTGCCAGCCTGTACGGACGTCGTCGGGGGTGTCGTTGCCGGCGGCGAGGAGTACGAGTGCGTCGAAGACGTCTTCGTTGAGTCCGGAGGTGTTCTGGAGTGCTCGGTGGCGTTGTTCGACGGCGCGGGCGAGCCTGCTGCGGAGGTCGGGTTCGAGTTGGGTGTGGCGTTCGAGGTGCGAGAGTGAGAAGGCGACGTGGCGGGCTTCGTCGTTGCGGGTGAGGTGGGCGATCTGTCGGGTGACGGCGTCGGGGGCGTGGCGTTCGAGGAAGCTGAGGAGTGAGACGAAGGTGCCTTCGCCCATGACGGAGAGCAGGAAGCTGGCGATGGCGTAGTCGGGTTCGTCGAGGAGGGTTTGCAGTGAGGCGCGTCCGCCGACGGTGGACAGGGCGAGTTCGTGGCCGGTCATGGTGGCGCGTCGGGTGAACACCTCGATGTGTCGTGCTTCGTCGGCGATGGTGACGGCGAGGAACTGTTGGATCTCGCGGAAGTGTGGGTGGATCTGTCCGAGAAATCTGGCGGGCACGACGAGTGCTGCCTCTTCGTTCTCGATCAGGAACGTCATGACCTGGACCACGGCGGATTCGACTCGCCGGTTGTGGTCGATCGGTGCCGTCCAGTCGATCGCCGTGGCGGGGTCCCATTGTGCCGCGGTGGCTTGGGTGTAGAGGGCGGCTGCCCGATCGGTCCAGAGGTCCTCGCGGCGGTCGATCCGGAATTGCGGTGACGGCCCGCCGGCCTCGATCGTCGCACCGCGCGCGGCGAGACCCCACACAGCGGGTGGGTCGGCGACGAGCGCACCGGGATGGGTGGGGTCGGAATGTCCCGCCTGCTGCGCACCAACCCATCGCGCGCTGATCGCAGATCCGCGTTCGATGATGCCGATCACGTCGCCGTCGATGGTCGGATCGGGTGTCCGCCAGCGGTGGCCGTGTTGGCGGCACCAGGTGGCGAGGTGTCCGGCGAGATCGGGGTGGATGCCGCTTACGCCGACTTCGTCGCCGGTGTGCTGTTCGGCGAGTGCGAGTTTCACGAGGATGTCGCCGCCACCGTCGAGCCCGAGTGATCCGAGCTCGACGGTGGCACGTCGGCGGGTCACCGGGGTAGCCCTCCACGGTGATGTTGCCGTCGGTGTCGTAGAAGCCGAGCCGGTCGACGGCGGCCTCGAGCTGGACGTAGCCGGTCGTGCGTCCGGGTCGCCATTGCCGTAGACCTTCGAGTTGCAGCAGCGGCCGGACGTCGGGGTCCTCGAACGACATCGACAACAACAGCTCGACGAACCGGTCCACGACGGTCTGGTCGCTGTCGTCGAGAACGGTCATCGTGCAATGGTCGTACAAGCCTGTGCGGGTGAGGATGCGGACGGCGTCGGGTTCGATGGTGCCCTCCTTGGCGAACAGCAACTGGTTGCCGTCGATCACGCAGGCAGCATCGACCTCACCAGTCACGAGTGCGTTGACGGCGTCGCGTTCACCGCCGACGTGATCGCCGTGTTTGGTGACCATCACGTCGAAGCGACGGACGTCGAACGACGTGCCCGGATCCAACCCGAGATTCGCCAAGTGCGCGAGCGGCAGCAAGGTCGCCTGCGGGGAATCGATCGCTCCCGTGCCCACCGTCCGACCGGCGAGTTGGGTGACGTCGGTGATGTCGCTGTCGGCACGCACGAGCACGACCGAGGTCAGGTCCTGATCGGTGTCACGCATCGCCACGGCGGACGCCAGGCGGCCCGCAGCGGCCGCGAGCCGGCGTGTGCGCACCCAGGCGAGCGGTGAGTCCCAGGTGACGTCAACGTGGCCGGCGATGTGGGCTTCGGCCTGGGTTTCGTAACTGGAGTACAGCACGTAGTCGAATGCGAAGCCTTGGGTGGCGAACCAGTCCGTGAAGCCTTCCCAGATGGTGACGACCTTGGGGTCGTAGGCAACGGCGCCGAGCGTGAACGGTCGAGTGATGGTCATGATGCGACCTCCCTCATCCGAACAGCGGCATGCCGCAGAGTGCTCGGCCAATGAAGTCCTGCAACGCGTCGACCGTTGGCGCCATCACTGCGGATGCTCGGGCGTCGCGGAAGTGGCGTTCGATGCCGATGTCCTTGCGGAACGCTGCACCACCACCGACTCGCATCGCGAGGTCGAGGACCTCCAGCGCGGTCTCCCCGGCGACAGCCTTGGACTGCAGCATTCGCAACGCCGCATCGGGCCGCTCCGTCGACAACGCAACGATCGCGTCGGCGACGAGCACACTTGCGGCATCGGCCCGGTTCTTCATGTGGGCCACGTGCTGACGGACCACGGGCTGGTCAGCAAGTGACTGATCAAGATGTGCGAGGCGTGCGGTGGTGACATGCGTGATCACCTTGGCGATCGAGGCGTCCATCAACCCGAGACTGCACGAGGCATTGAGGATCTGGAACACCGGCAACACCACACCGAGCGCGATGTCGAGACCTGCTCCGTCGTCACCCAGACGGCACGACAGCGGGGACGCACATCGACGGCATCCACCGGGCTCGACGCGTTGCCTCGCAACCCCAGCCCGTCGAACGGTGCTGAACCTTCAACCCCGACGCATCAGCGGGAACAAGCCACAGGACGCCCCAATTATGCCGTGGCCGGCCGGCTGGTCCACACGTAGGAGTCGGCCTCACCGGCCGAGGTCACCCAGTCTCGAACGCGTCGAGCACGACACTGTCACCATCAGTCGTCGCGGTGCCGATCGGTGCCCAGAAGTGGCTACGCGACCCAGTCTCGGAGAACGCCGACGTCGACAGATCGCTGCCGAGGCGATCGCTGGCGTGTCTCCACGGAACCGTACTGCTCGATCACCGCCGTCGCGCAGTAGTGCATGCACCCACCATGGCGGTGCTCCCACAGGTGGCGCGCCAAACGCCGCACGACCTGGGCGGCGTCGTCGAGCGTGCCACCACGTCCCCGACCTCGGCCGAGCTCGACAAGGCGAAATCCGGCATCGCCGAGTGCGGTCACGGCGGAACGAGGAAACGTTCCGTTGGCGTCGACGTCGTCGGCGGCCGGCTCGACCACGGTCGTGATGAGTTCCTCGAGCACGTCGAGGATTGATCCTTCAGTCATGTTCTGTCTCCTGTGAAACGTGTCTCGTCATAGCGACTCCTTCGTTGATGGGTAGGTCAGGAGTCTGACACCTCGCACCGACACGGGCGGTGGTGTACCGTGCCGGCCCCGACGGGCGGTGGTCGTGTTACGAACGGCAACTCGACGCCGTTGACCCGATCGACTGCGCCGCAAGCGCGGCCCGTCGGGAGCTGTCTCGCCCGAGTGAGTACCGAGCGGCATCCGCAGAAGGGGCGCTTGATCCGCCAGAACGCACCCCGGATCGTCACGCATGATGATAGGTGGCGCGAGGACTCTGATGGCCGATGGCACACCTGAGCACAACGTTGGTGCTCCCCGGAACCAGACTGCTCCGGCGAGCGACCTGGACGGGCATGGATCTTCGCACCGCCTTGTCTGTTCGCCGTACCGGGGTGTTGGTCGCCGTCCTCGGAATGTCGCTTGCCGCATGCGGCAGCGACGACGATGGCGCCGAACCCGCAGCCTCGGCGCTGGTTGAGACCGTTGCGGACGGTGCCGCGGAAGCTGTCGTCATGTCGATCAGCGACGCCGGGGTCGTGGTCGTAGCCTGCCGAAGGGCAGACCACGACGGCGGTCTACGGGATTGGTGTCGAACCCCGGTGATTCCGACGTGACCATCGTGTCCGCATCGAGCTCGGTGACCGACAGCGTCGAGCTGCACGAGACCATCATGGGTGACGACGGCGCCATGCAGATGGTCGAACGCGGCAAGGAGGGCTTCGTCGTGCCGGCCGGCGGCGAGTTCGCATTCGAACCAGGCGGCCCGCACGTCATGATCCTCGACATCGACCCGGCCACGTACCCCGACGAAATCGAGGTCACCTTCACGTTCGACGGCGTGGAACCGCTCACGTTCACCGCCGAGGTCCGCGACGTCGAAGACGACATGGGTGAGATGGACATGGGTGAAGCCGACCATGAACACTCCGCCGATGACGAGCACGAGGGTGTGGATGCCACCCGGTTGCATGTGAGCTCGACGAACAGCTCACGGACGGCGGGTTGGACGCCCCCGCACAGCGCGCCGTCGTAGCGGAGGCGATCGCTGCGGTCGAGGCGATGCAGCCAGCCGCTGGTTCTCCCGAAGCTGCCCTGCTCGTCACGCTGCAGGACCTCGACGCTGCGCTCGAGGCCGGTGACGTCGCTGCGGCAGCGGCACTGGCCGCCGAGGCACATGAGCAGGCCCACGACCTCGACCACCACGGATGAACCCCCTGCGTCATCTCGGTGATCCGAGGCAACGGGTGCTCGTGCCGGTGCTGTGCATCGTCTCGCTCGCCATGGCTGCGTGCGGTAGCGACGACGGCGAGACTCGGGTACCCGACGGCTCCACGGGAAACCCCTACACCCAGGCGATCATCGATGCGGACTCCCACGACGAGGTCGTGTTCGCCCTGAAGGGCGCCGACATGGTCGTCGCCGTTACGTGCGGCGCAGACGGCGCGGCTGCCGTCGTCAAGGCCGTCGCCGCTGGGCTCCCGCTGGGCGAGTACACCGGTACCTTCGAGCCGGCCACCGGCGTCGACCTCGAACTCACCGTCGACGCACTCGTCGAGGGACACGACGAGCGCCGAGATGACACTCGACGCC
>CAVQTE010000011.1:0-30663 GCA_963716235.1 Ilumatobacteraceae bacterium
GTGACGGTCCAGTCCGACATCGTGGTGGGGCAAACGTCAGGACAGTTGGTGTAGCCGAAGTACACGGCCTTCAGACCGCCGGGTTGGCCGCGGAACACAACGTCGGTCCCGACGTTGGTGAGCGAGGGAAGCGTCGTGCCGTCGACGGCAGGTGCCGGGTCGCGCACGATGCCCGCGAGAACCCGTTCGCCGACGGTGCCTCCCCCCGTCGTGTTCGACGCCGGGTCCGCAGATGATGTCGCGTCAGATGATGTCGCGTCGCTGCCGCACGCCGTCAACGCCAACGCCGCGAGGGCCGTGAACGCCACAGCGGCGAACGACGAACGGCGTCGGTCACTCATCGGTCAGAGTGTTGATGTAGGCGACGATGTCGGCGATCTCGGCGTCGCTGAGGTTGTTGGCGGGCATCTTCAAGGTGTAGCCGTCGACGAGGTCTCTGGAGGGATCGGCGATCGCTGCGGTCAGATACGCATCGTCCGCGAGGAGCGTGGAGCCATCGACGAGCGTGACCTCCGAGCCGGCCAACCCGATCCAGCCCGGTCCGGCGCCACCCTCGAAATTCTGACCGTGACAGCCCGCACATCCCATGCTGCGTGACAACTGTTCGCCGTTCTGCTCGGCCGGTGAGAGGTCGGTGGCCGCGGAGTCGCCGGCGGTTCCGTCATCGCTGCCACACGCCGCGGCGCCGACGGTCATGATCAGCGTGACCCCCGCAGCGATGATGAATCTCATCCCACCGCACCCTTCGCTGTCGATCCGTCGCCCATCATCCCGACGAGATCGGCCCGTGCACGCGACACCCGCGAACGCACCGTGCCGACGGGACATTCCAGCACGTCGGCCGCCTCGTCGTAGTGCAACCCGAGCACCTGGGTCAGCACGAACGCGCTGCGGCGGTCGTCGTCGAGGGAGTCGAGCAGGCCGTCGAGATCGACTCTGCCGGTGGGGTCCAACGCCTCGAGCGAACCGGCGGTGCGCTGCACCCGATCATCGAGTCGCCGACGACGCGCTGCCCGACGGGTGTGGTCGACGCAGGTGCGTCGGCGATCGTCAGCAACCAACCACGCGCCGGACCCTCGGCCCGGTAGCGGTGCAGCGAACCGATGGCGCGCTCATACGTCTCCTGCGCCAGGTCGTCGGCATACTGAACGTCACCCAGGTAGCGGCAGAGCCGCCACACGTCGCCCTGCGTCTCGCTCACGAACCGTTCGAGGGCATCCCGATCTCCGTCGCGAGCAGCGACGAGCAGATTGGTCAAGTGGTCCACGACCACATTGTCACCGGAGTTCTCGTCAAACCCGCCGTGACCAAAGTCGGAAATTCGGCGGGAACCGAGATCGATCGCAGAACGACCTGGATCCTCATGGACTGCACTCTTGCGCGCGAGTTGATCTCGTCGATTGCCGATGACGAAGCGAGTGCCGATGACCGTGCCGTCGTCGAACTGCACCTCGGCACGTGTACGTCGTGCCGGCAGTTCTCTGCTGCGGTCGCGGTGCTCGATCGCCAGATCAGAATCCGGCCCGCCGAGCCCGTTCCCGACCTCGTCGCTGCGGTGACCGCCCGGGCGCGCCCGGCGCGACTCGGGCGCGGCGGATGGATCCGCCCGGCTCTCGCGTGGGTTGGCGTGGTCATGTTCGTGCAGAGCGTTCCGGTCCTGCTGTTCGGCAACATGACGGGAACCGACGCCCACAATGCCCGTCATCTGGGCGCCTTCGGAACCGCGCTGGCGATCGGGTTCGCCTACGCCGCCTGGAAACCCCACCGGGCATTCGGGATGCTGCCGTTCACCGCAGCACTCGTGGCCACCACCCTCGTCAGCCTCGTCGCCGATGTCGTCGGTGGGACCCGCACGCCCGTGGCCGAGTTGATCCACGTCTCCGAGGTGGTCGGCCTCACCATGCTGTGGGTGATCGCCGGATCGCCGGGCTGGGGCGGCATGTCACGGTTCGTCCACCGGCGCCCGCCGAGCCTCGATCCGCTCCAGTAGCGGTTCCCACCAGGCCGACAGCGTCGGCCCGTCACCTCCAGGGCCGTCGGCCATCCCGTACGCCCGATCGACGGCCGCGGCACAGCGGCGCAGGTCGCCACGTTCCAGTGCACTCACCGCAGGCCCGAGGTCTCCGGCCGGCCACGGGAGCTCGGCGAGCACGACGGGCGACAGCCGGATGGTGTTGGCGGACAACCCGGTGCCGGCACCTCGGTTCCACAGCCACGCCGAGGAGAAACCCGACGTGAGCACCGCCGCGATCTCCCACGCTGCCGCCGCGAGTTCGACCGGCGAGCCGCGCCCCTCGTCGTCCCAGTGTGCCCCTCGCGGGTAGACACCGATCACGGGCACTCCGGGCAGCCATTCACCCCGCGCGTCGCAGACGGCCTCGATGATCTGGGTCTGGTTGGCCACCAACACCTTGGGCACGAGACGCCGGCGGGCCCACTCCTGCATCTTCGGGTCGAGCCGACCGACGTCGACCCGCGGTCGCTCCCATCGTCGTCGGGCGAACGTGATCGGCTGAAGCCCCCATCGCGAGACCCCGGGATCGATCAACCCACTCGTCACGAGGGGTGGCCCATCAGGGTGGTCGCCGACCGCAGGGATCAGCCCGTAGTACTCGTCACGGAAGTTGGCGTTGAGGCGCGCCCGGTCGCCGAGCCGACCGTCGTCGGCAACGTCGGACGGGAGGTCGGGGACACCGCTGCGTCGCGTGATCACCTGCGACCACGCTGATCGCTCGACGCCGTCTCGCTCAACGCCGGGAGGTGCGAACTCGAAAGCCACCACACAGGTGTGGACCTGCGCGTCGAAGACCCGATCGGCGCTCCACCACGACCAGACGAGCACCGCCCGCTCGTCGATGCGGGCGCGGATCGCTGCTGCATCGCGCGACGCCAGGAGGGATTGGGGCAGGACGAACGCAAGTCGGCCACCGTCGGGATCGACCAACTCGGAGCCGAGTGCCAGGAACTCCACGGCGACGTCGGCGTAGGGCCCGCCACCCCGCTTGCTCGCACCACCACGCGTGGTGGCCCCGGCCAGCTGCGACAGGAACGGCGGATTGCCGATGACGAGGTCGCATCGGGCCGTCGGCCACGATCGCGCGAGGGCATCGTCACGGTCGATCACGGCTGCCGGAACAGCGGCTCGCGCGGCAACAACCGCTGTCGGGTCGATGTCGACGCCGTGCAGTGCGACCTCGCCGCCGAGCAACCGGACCCGCTCTGCCGCCGCAGCGAGGAACCGTCCGTCACCGCAGGCGGGGTCGAGCACCGAGATCGGCCGACCCGCTCGGGATGCGACGAACTCGGGTGTGATCACGGCGTCGACGACGGTGCGGACCAGATCGTCGGGCGTGTAGAACGAACCGAGCAGCTTGGCGTCGGTGGTCACGACCGCAGACTACGTGGCCGGGTCGCATCGATCACCGGGCGCAGTGGGCCGGACTCATGGGGCGGCCGAGAGCCGTGCGATCTACAGTCGCCGACGTGACCGAGCCGGCCGCCCCCAGTCGCTATCTCGAGTTCGATCGGGCGGCGTGGTCACAGCTGCGGGCGGCGACGCCGTTGACCCTGGAGCAACCCGAGCTCGAACGACTCCGGGGCATCAACGATCGCATCGACATGGACGAGGTCACCACGGTGTACCTCCCGCTGAGCCGGCTGTTGAATCTGTACGTCAGCGCCACCCAGGATCTCCAGAAGGTGTCGGCGACATTCCTCGGCACGATCGCTCCGAAGGTTCCCTACGTGATCGGCATCGCAGGCAGCGTTGCGGTCGGCAAGAGCACCTTCGCGCGAATCCTGCAGGCGCTGTTGGCGCAGTGGCCAGACCATCCCAAGGTCGACCTCATCACCACCGACGGCTTCCTGTACCCCAACAAGGTGCTCGACGAACGCGGGATCATGAACCGCAAGGGGTTCCCCGAGTCGTACGACACCCGTGCGCTGCTCGACGTGCTGCGGCGGATCAAGAGCGGTGACGACGCGGTCGAGGCGCCCGTCTATTCCCACGTCGTGTACGACATCGTGCCCGATGAGCAGGTCGTGGTGCGCAACCCCGACATCGTCATCATCGAGGGTCTCAACGTGCTGCAGACCCGCAGTGGGGCACCCGAGTTCGTGAGCGACTACTTCGACTTCTCGATCTACGTCGACGCGGACGAACCCGACATCGAGCAGTGGTACGTCGACCGATTCCTCGCACTCCGGGCGTCGGTGTTCCAGGACCCCAACTCGTTCTTCCGGTTCTACGCCGAGTTGAGCGACGACGAGGCCGACGAGACCGCACGACGGATCTGGCGCGACATCAACGGCTTGAACCTGCGCGAGAACATCGCGCCGACGCGGGACCGCGCGTCACTCGTCGTGCACAAGACCGCCGACCACCGCGTCGACCACGTGCAGCTCCTCCGCCTCTAATGGGAGTCGACGCCTGACACGCTGAACACGTCACTCGGTCGCGACTTCCTGGATCGTCCTTCACGATCCCGGCGAACTCTGTGACACCCCCTGTTCATGGTTTGGGTATGGATCCTGTGGCTGTTGCCGAGCGTGTGCGTCGCATTGTTGCGGTGCGCGACGATGCTGCGGCGTCCGATGATCTGATCGAGTCGGGTCTGGTGGCGGTGCGTGAGGTGCAGGCGTGGGCCGACGCGCAGCATGCGGTGTTGGTCGCGAAGCTGTCCGCCGACGGGTTCGCCGAAGCCCGGGTCGCGAAGGCATCAGGACGTCTTTGGGTGCCGCGGTGAAGGCGACGCAACGCGCCAGGACGCTCGCCGCGACACCGCAGCTCGCCGGCGCGTTGGGTGACGGCGGGACCACTGCTGCGCACATCGATGTCATCACCCGCGCGGCGGGCCAGTTACCCACAGCACAACGCGACAAGCTGCTGGCCCGCGCCGACCAACTGGTCGCGGTCGCTGAGGTGTCGACGCCTGAACAGTTCGCTCGTCGGGTGGCCATCGAGGCCAAACGCATCCAGGCCGACGACGGCATCGATCGTCTCGCCCGTCAACGCCGCAATGTTCGAGTGTCCACATGGGTCGACGCCGACGGGATGTGGAACCTACGCGGACTGTTCGATCCGGTCAGCGGGGTGCGCCTGGCCGCCAAACTTCGAGCGACGATCGACGCGATGTTCGCCGAGGCGGTCCCCGAGGGCTGTCCGGACGATCCGTTCGAGAAACAGCGGTTCCTTGCCGGTCACGCCCTGATCGCATTGATCGAGGCCACCGCGGGTGTTGGCCGTGCGGGGCGAGCCGAGTTCGTGGTGGTCATCGACGCCGACGCCGATCCCGCCACCGATGGGCCCGGCCCGGTAGCGGAGTGGCCGATCCCTGTTGAGATCCCCGCCCGGGTGCTCGCCGATCTCGCCGGCGGCACGACCGATCTCGACAATCTGATCCCCACCTGCACCAGACATCACGCCAAGATCCACAACGACGGCTGGGTCATCGAACTCGGACCCCACCGCGAACTCACCCTCCGACTCCCCGACGGCACCATCCACAACACCGGACCACCCGGCCGACGCACCGCCAGCTGAAACGCGGAGTCCGACCCCGCGTCCCATTCAGAACTTGGTGATCCCGAGCCAGAGCGGAACGTCGGCGATCGAGGTGAGTTCGGTGACGTCCTCGTCGTGATGGTCGACACGTTCGAGGTCCCAGGTGATGTGGTACGGCACGTGCACGGCGTGGCCACCGATTGCCATCACGGGGAGAACATCGCTGCGCACCGAGTTGCCGACCATGCAGAACCGCTCCGGCGCCACGTCGAGCCGGCGCAGGACCTTGAGGTAGGTGTCGGGATCCTTCTCCAACACGATCTCGATGTCGGCGAAGTGATGTTCGATGCCCGACGTGGTGACCTTGCGCGTCTGGTGGACGAGATCGCCCTTGGTGATCAATGCAACGCGTGTGTGCGGCGACACCGCGGCAAGGACCTCAGGAACGTGGGGCAGGAGATGCACCGGTTCGGTGAGCATGGCGCGACCGAGATCGACGAGTTCACCGATGACCGAGCTGGGCACCGCACCCTCGGTGACCTCGACCGCAGAGCGGACCATCGACAACGTGAACGCCTTGACGCCATAACCGGAGATCGACAGGTCCGCCTTCTCGGTCGCCCGGAGTGCCGCGTCGAGATCGACGCCGGTCGGCACGTACGGTCCGACGAGTTCCGCGAAGCGCTGTTCAGCGTGGGCGAACGAATCCTCGCTCCGCCACAGCGTGTCGTCGGCATCGAACGCGACGACATCGAACGCGTCGATGCGCCGGCCGGCACTGTCTGCGGCGCTCACCGGTGAATGGCGTTCAGGTAGTTGTAGACCGTGATGCGGCTGACGCCCATCGCGTCGGCGACGTCTTCCACCGCTCGGCGCAGGATGAACGCTCCACGCTCGTCGAGCAGCCGGACGGCGCGTTGTTTGTCCTCACGCGACAGCATCGGCAGACGCCCGCCGAGTTCGGCCTCGACGGCGTCGATCAACCGATCGAGCGCACCGTGCAATGGCGGCATGCGCACCCCTGCGATCGCGCGGCCATCCCAGATCAACGGCACGTCACTCGCCTCCATGTCGCCCACCGCCACGAACGACGCCCCGACGGCGTCGACCACCGGCTTCACCGAACGGATGAGCGGGTGCACCACGGGCCGGGCCTGCGCCTGGTCGCTCACTCCGCCACTCCCGGCGGGAATGCCAACGGCGCCGTGGGTGTCTCGCGGGCAACGTGGACGCTGACATGCGTGGCGCCGTTCGCGAATGCAGCATCGGACACCGCTGCGACGAGTGCACCGACGCCCTCGATCGCCACGGTGCACGACGATCCGAACGGGCCGATCTCGACATCGATGTCGTGATGACGGGCCGCGTCGATGGCCGCCGTGACGTGAGGGCCGGGTCGGCCCTCGACGAAGGGCTCGATGGTGAATTCGACGTACGCCACGCCGGCCAGCGTAGAGCGTCGGCGTCGGTGCCCGTCAGACGCCCACGCCCAGGATTCGGCGCACCTCCTCCGACCGGGTGACGCACCCGCGTCCGGCCAGGCCGAACGCGTCGTTGAGCTTGTTGAGCGCCTGCTTGAAGTTCCCGTTCCAGTCCTCCACGAATCGGTCGCGGGCCGGCCCGGTCCATGTGGTTGCATTCAGGGCTCCATCGACGGTCGACATCACCTGCGAGATGACATCGATCTGTCGAGTCAGCGTGGTGCCCAGGTTCGTGAGCTGCTCGGGGTTCGCTCCATACGTGATCATGCTGTTTCCTCCTGTCGTCGACGACGGGTTCGTCGGCACGGCGCCAGTGGGCGGCGACACCGCAGGTGGGGAACGCCTACCATGCGACGATGACCGACAAGACGGAGGCACCGGACAGTGAGATGATCAGATCGGTGCGGGCGCAGGCCGCCGATCTGCTCGGAGACACCATCGCGTTGCGACGCACGCTGCACGAATGGCCAGAGCTCGGCAACGAACTCCCGATCACCCGCGACCGGGTGCTCGAATCGCTCGAGGGGCTGCCGCTGGCGGTGACCACACACGAGTCGACCAGCGGCATCGTCGCACTGCTCGAGGGATCGAAGCCGGGGCCGACGATTCTGCTGCGCGGCGACATGGATGCGTTGCCGATGCCCGAGGACACCGGCCTCGACTTCGCGTCGCATGTCGACGGTTGTATGCACGCCTGTGGGCACGACACCCACACGGCGATGTTGGCGAGCGCCGCACGGGTCCTCAGCAGCCGACGCGACGACCTCGCCGGTCGCGTGTTGTTCATGTTCCAGCCCGGCGAGGAGGGCCACCATGGGGCGCGATTCATGCTCGATGAGGGCCTCCTCGACGTGCCGGCCCTCTCCGATGGCACGCCATCGCCGGTCGATGCTGCGTTCGCGTTGCACATCACGTCGGCGCTGCCGAGCGGTTGGGTGAGCGGCCGGGGCGGCCCGGTGATGGCATCGGCCGACTCGATGCTGATCCGCGTCGTGGGCCGCGGCGGACATGCGAGCGAGCCGCACCGCGCGCTCGACCCGATCCCGGTTGCGTGCGAGATCGTCCAGGCACTCCAGACGATGATCACGAGGTCGATCGACGTGTTCGATCCATCCGTCGTCACCGTCGGACGGATCTCCGCCGGCACGACCAACAACGTGATCCCCGAGGTCGCCGAGATCGAAGGCACCATCCGAGCCACGAGCGAACGCACCCGCGCCAAGGTCCACGACGGCATCCGGCGAGTGGCCGAGGGTGTCGCGGCAGCCCACGGCTGCCACTGCAACGTCGACATCGTCCACGGCTACCCGGTGACCAGCAACGACGACCAGTTCGCCGAGTTCTCGCTCGATCTGGCACGTGACGTCGCCGGCGCCGACAGCGTCGTCCGGCTCCCGCATCCGGTGATGGGGGCCGAGGACTTCAGCTACGTGCTCCAGAACGTGCCCGGCGCGATGATGTTCCTCGGCGGTACACCCGACGGCGTCAATCCGGCAACTGCGGCGCCCAATCACTCCAACCGCGTGATGTTCGACGAATCGGCGATGGCTGTCGGAACCGCGCTCTACGCGACGGCCGCACTGCGCCACCTCGCCCCCACCTGATCAGGCGCTGAGCGATCGGCCGTCGGCGGTGGCCGACCGGCGAAGGCGCAGGGTGACGATCTGGAACGGACGAAGCGTGATGGCGACGATCCCGTCACCGACCTCTTCCCCCGTCTCGGGCTCCTCCAACAGATCGCACCGCCAAGCTGCGACGATCCGCTGCGGTGTCGCCACCGAGACCCGGATCCGATTGCCGCACGCCTCGTGGAGTCGCACGATCAGATCACCGGTGCCGTCGTCGGCGAGCTTGACGGCGTCGACCTCCACACCGCGAGCGGCACCGCCGTCGGGGCCACTCACCACGACGACCGGGGCTGCTGCCGCGTCGACCGTGCGGTCGCCCGTGCCGTTCACGACCCGCAACGGTGAGTTGAGGCGCGCCGCCGCGGCGCGCACGTCGGCCAGGCCGGCACCATGCGGACGGATCGCCAGCGTCACTTCGTGGTGGCCGCGATCGGCGTGCGGGTCGGGGTAGTTCGCGGCCCTCGCGAGGCTCACCCTGACGGCACCGTCGAACACGCTGTGGCCGTAACGGCCGGTGTTGAGGATCGCCACGCCGAAGTCGGGTTCGGCGACGTCGACGTACCGGTGCGCACAGACCTCGAACTTGGCGGCGTCCCACGGACTCGACGGATGGGTGGGACGGGCAACGACACCGAACTGGATGTCGCACATTGCAGCGTCGGCGCGGACATCGAGCGGGAAGGCCATCGACAACAGATGCTCGTCGTGGTGCCAGTCGAGCTCCACGTGAACGACGAGCTGCGCGCTGTGGGCGCGCAACTCGTAGGTGACGATCGACGACGACGGTCCGAAGCGGCGCTCGACCCGCACGCGCCCGACGAGTGGTCCGGAGTCGAGGATCGTCACCTCGGCAGAGTCGGTCAGCGACCGAGCACCGGCGCGCGTCCACGACTCGAGGTCCCATGCGTCGTACTCGACGGGATGGTCGGGGGCCAGCTCGAGCACCGCAGCGAACTTGCCGCTCGGGATGATCTCGCGTGTGTGGGCCAGATCGATGATCGAGGTGATGTTTCCGAACGTGTCCCAGCGCACGGCGAGGTGATGGTTGGTCATCGACGAGTCGGACAGCACGACTCGGTCATCGACGGGCAGCGCCGCGAAGGGGACGACACCGAGTGCCGGGACGGCGAGGCGCACCGCCGTCGTGCCGTCGGCAAGTTGCTGCCCCTCGAGCCCGGTGTCGATGTCGACCACGACGACCTCGTCGACAGCAGAGTCGGACGGGTTAGCGACGCTGACGCCGACACCGAGCTCGCCGAGCAGATCGGCGATGCGGACCTCCAGTTCAGCCTCCACCTCGGCGAAGACAGCCTCCGCATCCTGATGCACCCACGCGATCGACGAACCCGGAAGGATGTCGTGGAACTGCTGGGTGAGCACCCGTTTCCACAGATGATCGACCTCGGCCGGGCGGCCGAGCGTGGCCGCCCAGAGTTCGGCTTCGACCAGCAGGCGTTCGCATCGCCGGTTCCCGAGCTTCGTCTTCAGCTGGCTCGTCAGCGTTCCTCGATGGGTCTCGAAGTACAGCTCACCGCGCCACACCGGCGTCGGCGCGCCGCGCTCGACATCGTGTTCGATCCGCTCGAACATCGCTGCCGGGGTGCCGACCTCCAGCGTCGCGCGGGCGTCGAGGTGCGCCAGCCGGCGAGCGCGCTCCAGCATCTCGCGAGTCGGGCCACCGCCACCGTCGCCGTGGCCGAACGGCATCAGCGAGTCCTTGCTCCACGCGTGGTCGCGGAAGTTGGTGACCGAGAAGCCGAACTCCGCTGGTGTGATCTCGGCGTTGTACGTGTCGACCGGCGGGAAGTGGGTGAGCACCTTCGTACCGTCGAGGCCCTCCCACCAGAAGGTGCTGTGCGGGAACTTGTTCTGCTTGTTCCAACTCAGCTTCTGGGTGACGAACCGGTCCATGCCGCCCGCGGCGAACACCTGCGGCAGACCGGCGGGATAGCCGAACACGTCGGGGATCCACACCTCGGTGCAGCGGACACCGAACTTCTCCTCGAAGTAGCGCTGCCCGAACACGATCTGGCGCACCAGGCTCTCGCCCGACGGGAGGTTCATGTCGGCCTCGACCCACATCCCGCCGACCGGGATCCACTGGCCCCGCTCGACGCGCTCGACGATCTTGGCGAACAGCTCGGGATGACGCTCCTCGATCCAGTTGTAGTGCTGGGCCGACGAGGCGCAGAACATGTACTCCGGGTAGTCGTCCATGAGGGCGACGGCGGAGGAGAACGTCCGCGTGACCTTGCGCTTGGTCTCCCGCATGGGCCACAGCCAGGCGGTGTCGATGTGCGCATGGCCGATGGCGACCGAGCGATGCCGGGTGGCGTCGCCGAAGTCCTCCGCCATCGCTGGTGTGATCACCCGCTGGGCGGCCACGACATCCGGGATCCGGTCGAGCGTCTGAGCGAGGATCCGTTGGAGGCGGGCACGGCGCGGGTCGTCGAGATGCAACGTCCGCATCACACCGTCGAGCACCTCGATGTCGTAGGCGAGCGCTTCGGCCTGCGGGTCGACGACCACGAGCGAGGCCTGACGGAGGCGGTACAGCAGACGATCACCCGCAGTGTCGAGCGAGCCGAGGTGCGACGGCGTGTACGACGGGAACATCGGGTTCGAGGCCGCCTCCAGATGGAGGACGAGCGGACCGACGACAGCATCGACCGCGTAGTTGGTCCGGCGCGGATGGATGCCCTGGAGCGGCCGGAACGAGCCGTCGTCGGCAACGTCGACGACGAGGCCTTCGCACTGGAAGCCGGCGGCGTTGGGATGGAAGCCGAGGTCGACGACGGCCTCGACGCGCCGACCAGCCCACTCGGGCGGAATCTCACCCGACAGGCGGAACCATGTCGTCGCCCACGGTGCACCCCACGACGACCCGGCCTCGAACGGTGCGAGGTGGTCGAGGTCGGGGCCGGCTTCGATCGTCAGTGGTCGACGGTCGACGTGGACGAGCGGGAGTACCCGCTCCCACAGCTCACGTTGGATCCGCTTCTCGACGAGGTCCCGATCGTTGTGCACACAGCGACCCTATTCCGATGAGTTTCGGCGCGACCTGTACGCGCCGGAACTCATCGAGCGTGACGCTGATCAGTCGAACGGAACCACGCGGACGTCGAAGGCTTCTTGACCATTGCGGCCCTCGCGAACCTCGAAGTCGACCCGGGCGCCGTTGTCGAGCGTCTTGAAGCCATCGTTGACGATGACCGAGAAGTGGACGAACAGGTCCTTGGCGCCATCGTCGGGCGTGATGAAGCCGTAGCCCCGGCCCGAGTTGAAGAACTTGACCGTGCCCTTCGCGTCGGCCGCGTTCCCGGTCGGGACCGGACGGCTGGTGTCGGCCTGTGGCGCCTGCACACGCGTCGCTGCACGCGTCGGCTGGTCACGAGTCGGCTTGGGCTCACGCGGGAGACGGGTCTGGCGGTGGTCGACGTCGAGCGCCTCGCTGTGAGCCTGCTTGGCGACCGTCGGCGAAGCGTGGATCACGAGATCGTTGACGCGAGCCGAGGTGAGCGGCTCGTTGATGCCGATGCCGCGCTGCATCTTCATGGCGTCCTTCTTCTGACTCTGGTCGAGCAGCGAGACCACGGTGCCCATGGCACCGGCGCGTGCCGTACGGCCCGAACGGTGCAGGTAGGTGGCGTCCTCGGCCGGCGGGTCGTAGTGGACGACGGCATTGACGCCGTTGACGTGGATGCCGCGAGCGGCGACGTCGGTGGCGATCAGCGCCGAGGCCTGCCCCTTCTTGAACGAAGCGAGGGCACGGTCACGCTGACCCTGGCTACGACCGCCGTGGATCGGCTCGGCAGTGACGCCACTGCGACCGAGCTGCTTGGCGAGGCGATCGGCGCCGTGACGCGTGCGGGTGAACACGATGGTGGCGCCGAGACGCTGGATCACATCGGCGGTGGTGTTGACGCGCTGCTCACGATCGACCACCCAGAAGTGGTGCTGTGCGGCATGAACGTCGGGGCCCTTCGGACCGACCTCGTGTCGCACCGGGTTGTGCTGGAAGTCGGCAACGAGCTTGGCGACGGGACCGTCGAGCGTGGCCGAGAACAACAGGACCTGGCGATCCTTCGACGTCTGCTCGACGATGCGACGAACGGCGGGCAGGAACCCCATGTCGGCCATCTGGTCGGCTTCGTCGATGACGACGGTGGCGACGTCACGCAGGTCGATCGCGCGCATCTGCATCAGGTCTTCGAGCCGGCCGGGGCATGCCACGACGAGTTCGACACCGCGGTCGAGCGCCTTGCGCTGTCCGCCGTAGCCGACGCCGCCGTACACCGACGCGGCATCGTGGCCCGCGGCCTTCGCGAAGGGTGTGAGTTCGGCCATGATCTGCTCGGCGAGTTCACGGGTGGGGGCGAGAACGAGGGCGACGGGACGCTTCGGGCGGGCGTCGACCAGGCGGGCGACGAGGGGAAGGCCGAAGCCGAGTGTCTTGCCGGAACCGGTGGGTGCGCGGCCGGCAACGTCGCGGCCGGCGAGGGCGTCGGGGATGACGGCAGCCTGAATCGGGAAGGCGTTGTGCTTGCCCTGACTCTCGAGGCGACGCACGATCGAATCGGGCAGGCCGAGATCACGAAAGGCGACGGTCTCGTCGTCGGGGGTGTCGGTGGGCGTGACGCGCGGCGCGTCGTCGATGATGGTCATGGGGGGACTCCTCTATGTTGCTCAACAGCGCAGAACCGGAGCAGAGAGTGAATCCGAGTGCGCTCACCGGTCGGGAATTCGACCAGCGCTCCGCACAACCTATCGGGACATCGACGCGTCGAGGTGTGACGCCCGGCGCACCACCATCACTCGGAGCGTCACACGGTGCCGGGTCTGATGCGACGGGGCCCCAATCGATCCCGGTGAATCAGCCGCCGAGGATCTTGGCCTTCTGGGCCGCGAACTCGTCATCGGTGAGGACTCCGCTGGCGTGGAGTTCACCGAGCTGCGTGAGCTGCTTGATGACCTCGTCCTGGCTCGGCGCCGCTGGTGCTGGTGCCGGCGCATACTGCGGCTCGGGCTGCGGTGCGTACTGCGGTTGCGGTGCGTACTGCGGCGGAGGCTGCTGGGCGGCAAGGTCACGCTGGTAGGCGGCGTTGCGATCGGCAGCGAGCTGGGCATCCTGCTCGGCGTACTTCCCGGCTTGGCGACGCGCGACGCGCCCGGATACCGCAGTGGCGGTTCCGGCGACGACGGCGGTACGGGCGATTCCTCTGGCGAGTCCTGGCATGGTCGTTCCCTTTCGGTCGTGCTCGTCGAGCAGGTTTCAGTCGTCGGCTTCGAGTTCGTCGAGCACGGCGATGACGTCCTCGGCGGGAATGCGCTTCGTGGCGATCATCGTGCCGCCGGCGTCGAGGGCAGCCGCAACGAACGGCACCGCCCACGTGTTCTCGTACATGAGCAGCACACCGGTCGTGCCCGGCAGCATCGTTTCGGCGGCCGCCTGCATGTCGTCGTCACCGAGCAGGCCGGATCGCGCTCCCGCGATGAACGTCACCTCGTCGCCGAGACCGTCGAGCTCGAGCAACGAGAACGTCCCGTCGTCGGCCTTCTGGATGGCCACGAGGTCGTACAGGTTGACGATGCCCCGCTCGATCAGGTCGATGAGCGCGGAGGCGGTCGTCGAGAGATCGTGGCCCCCGGTGAATTCGAGGAGCACGAAGTCGATCGGGCCGTGGACAGTGGTGTCATTCATCATCTGGTCGCTTCCGGTTGCGCTTCTGGCGGTGAGAGGTGATTCGTGTGCACGGAGTTTTCTACACGCTGACGGCGAACGTCGCCATCCAGAATGGGTGAAAAGTTCAGCCGGCGGGTGCAGGAGGAGAGATTCCGTCGCCGAAGACCATCCGCATCACGCCCTCGAGGTTCGGGCCGCGCCGGAGGTGATGGCCGCCATCGGCGCTGATGCACTCGCCGGTGACCCACGAACTCTCGGGGCCGGCCAGGAATCGCACGACGGAAGCGATGTCATCGGTGGTCCCGAGCCGGTTCAGCGGCATCTGTTCGAGGTAGTCGTCGACGACCTCTGGGATCGCAGTGAGGCCGGCGGAGATGTCGGTCGGCACGAGGCTCGGCCGTACTGCGTTCGCGCGGATACCGAGCCCGCCGAGTTCGTCGGCGACCTGACGAACGAGCATCTCGAGGCCCGCCTTCGACACGTTGTACGGCGTCATGTACCGATGCGTCGCCACGGCGGCGATCGACGAGATGGCAACGATCGAGCCGCCGCCGTTGGCTGCCAGATGCGCCACCGCGTGCTTCATCGTGAGGAACGCTCCGGTGAGGTTGGTGCCGAGCACGGTGTTCCAGTCGTCGAGCGTCGTCAAGTGGAACGGGCCGGCCGATCCGGTGCCCGCATTCGCCACCACGATGCGCAACGGACCTGAGGCCGCAGCCACTGCGCACGCTGCCTCGACACTCGCTTCGTCGGTCACATCGCAGGCAACCGTGACCACCGTGACACCCGGGTGGTCAACGCGCAGATCGTCGGCTACTGCCGCCAACCGATCGGCGTTGCGCGCCGCGAGGACCACGCCTGCTCCGTCGGCGAGCAGCGCCCTGGCGCAGGCAAGCCCGATGCCCGAGCCGCCGCCGGTGATCAACGCAAGGTGATCGGCGAGCGGCTGAGAGTTCGAGCTGGAGTCGGACATGCGATCAGTGTGTCCAGTCCATCCGGGACGGGACGGACCGGACACTCGAAACGTCACGTTCGACCCGGGACCGTGTGACGGTGGCTCGGCACTGTGCAGCACGTGCCGATCGGGCACGATGGCAGTCGTGACGTCCACCGAATCCCCAACTTCCCGCCCACTGTCAGGCGTCCGAGTGCTCGACCTGAGTCGAGTGCTGTCGGGCCCGCACTGCACGCGCATGCTCGCCGACATGGGTGCCGACGTGATCAAGATCGAACCCCCGGACGGCGATCTCACGCGGTTCGCGACGCCGCGACGCAACGGGCTGTCGAGCTACTTCGTCCAACAGAACGTGGGCAAGCGCAACCTGAGCCTCGACCTCGCGACACCCGAGGGCGCCGAGATCCTGCTCTCCCTCGCCGAGCACGCCGACGTCCTCGTCGAGAACTACCGACCCGGCGTCATGGCCCGGCTCGGACTCGACGCCGACGCGATGCGCGCCCGGAATCCTCGGCTCATCTATGCGTCGATCTCGGGATACGGACAGACCGGCCCGTGGGTCAAACGGCGAGCGTACGCACCGGTCGTCGAGGCCGAAGCGGGCATCGTCGCCTCGCAGGGCAACGCCCGAGGTGGCGAGCTGGCGAAGGACCCCCACAGCCACGCCGACGTGTACACGTCGCTCGAGACAGCGTCGGCGATCCTCGCCGCGCTCTATCAACGAGAGCACACCGGCGAGGGCCAGTGGATCGACGTGTCGATGGCCGAGACGATGCTGTACGTCAACGAGCATCTCCACGACGCGCTGTGGGACGGCCACGACGATCCGCAGTGGATCCGCAGCTTCCGACCCGGCGACTACCTCGTGTTGACCGTCGCCAACGGTGAGTCGCTCGTCGTCAGCGGCCACCCAGCCGAGCGCGGCACGTTCGACTTCTTCATCGCCGCGATGGGGCGCTCCGACCTCGCCGACGACCCTCGCTTCGTCGACGTTGCCGCACGGCTCGCCAACTTCGACGCGCTCCGCGAGATCATCCGCAACTTCGCCGCCTCGATGCCCGACGCCGATGCGTTCGAGGAGCAGTTCTCCAAGCACCGACTCGCAGTCGGTCGCGTCCGTCAGCCTGGCGAGTTGACCGACACGGAGTGGGCCCGAGAGCGCCATGCAGTGGTCGATGTCGACGACCGTGGCGGCGGGACGATCCGCGTGCCCAACTCCCCGTGGCGGTTCAGTTCCTCGCCCGATGTCGGCGTGTCGGGCATTCCCAAGTACCGCGGCGAGGACAACCGCTCGCTGCTGACCGAACTGCTCGGCTTCGACGACGCACGACTCGACGAGTTGGAAGCCGGCGGCGTGCTGTCGAGCCGCATGCCCGACGCCTGACACCATTGTCGTCGTGACACTCCGGTTCCCCGTCCTGCCGATGAAGGCGACGATGGGGTCGCCCTCCGCGATTCCCGAGGGCGACGGCTGGGCCTTCGAGGTCAAGTGGGACGGCTACCGCACGATCGTCCACGTCGCCGACGGGACGGTGCGATTGCAGAGTACGGCCGGCCACGACGTGACGGCACGATGGCCCGAGTTCACCGATCTGGCCGACTCGGTGAACGCGCCGACAGCGATCCTCGACGCTGAGCTCGTCGTCTTCGACGACGACGGTCGTCCGCGGTTCGACTTGGCGCAGCAGTCAGGCGTCGGATCGGCGCGTCAGGCCGTGCTCCAGTTCTTCGACGTGCTGCACGTCGACGGGACCGACGTGATCGACCTCCCCTACGAGGCGCGTCGACGGCTGCTCGACCAGCTCGTCGAGCCGGGTCGGAACTGGTCCGTGCCGGCCCACCGGGTGGGCGGTGGAGCCGAACTCGTCGCCGCGACTGCGACGCAAGGCCTCGAAGGCGTGATCGCCAAACGCCTCGACTCGAGGTATCGACCTGGCACCCGCTCTAAGGAGTGGCGCAAGATCAAGAACCGCACCGTGGTCGAGCTGACGATCGGTGGCTTCACCGCCGGCGAAGGCAATCGGGCCACGACCTTCGGCGCACTGCTCGTCGGGCGCCCCACACCGAGTGGCCTGCAGTTCGCCGGCGGCGTCGGCACCGGCTTCGATCAGCGCACGCTCGAGTCGTTGACCGCGCTCATGCGCGCACACGTCGTCGACTCCTGCCCCTTCGATCCTGCGCCACCACCACCCGTGCAGCGGGCAGCCACGTGGCTCGACCCGGTCCTGCGAGCGTCCCTCGAGATCGCCGAATTCACCAACGACGGCCTCGTCCGCCACGCCAGCTTCCTCAACCTCCTCCCCTGATCCCTCCCACCCACCTACCCCCGAAAAATGCGCTGTGGTGTACGCCCCGTGCACAAACGAGCGCACATTTCGGAGGTGGACGATCGCCCGTTGCGAAATGTGCGGAGATATGTGCATTCATCGCACACGACAGCGCATTTTTCGGATTTGGGGGTCGGGGCTGAGAGAGTGAGAGAGCATGATCGGACGTGACGACGCGCTGGCGCTCGATGCTGCTGACCCGCTCGCACGCTGGCGCGACGAGTTCGTGATTCCGGATCCCGACCTGATCTACCTCGACGGCAACTCACTCGGGCGCACCCCGAAGCGCACGGTCGCAGCACTCCACCGAGTGGTCGACGAGTGGGCCGGCGACCTGATCGCATCGTGGTGGGAACACGACTGGCTGAATCTCGCGCTCACCGTCGGCGACGAACTCGCCCCACTCCTCGGCGCTGGCCCGGGCGAGGTCGCGGTGCACGAATCAACCACGGTCGGGATCTTCCAGCAGATCAACGTCGCACTCGACCTCGCTGCGGGCCGACGAGTCATCGCCATCGACGACGCCGACTTCCCGACCGACCGCTACGCCGTCGAGGGAGTCGCCCGCCTTCGCGACTGCGAGATCCGTCACGGCCTCGGACGATCTCGCCGGCGTTGACGTCGTGGTGCGCTCGCTCGTCGACTACCGAACCGCCGAGACCACCGATCTGGCTGGCGAAACGGCACGAGCCGCCGCCCACGGCGCCACCACGGTGTGGGATCTCTCCCATGCGGCCGGGGTACTCGAACTCGACCTGCCGGCAGCGAACGTGGAACTCGCCGTGGGATGCACCTACAAGTTCCTCAACAGCGGTCCGGGCGCCCCGGCGTTCGTCTTCGTGTCGACGGACGTGCAGCAGCGGGTCGTCCAGCCGATCTGGGGATGGTTCGCTCAATCCGACCAGTTCGCGATGGAGCGACCGTTCGATCCTCGGACCGGCATCGGGCGGATGCTGAACGGCACGCCACCGGTCCTCGGCCTCACCGCCGCACGCGAGGGCATCGCACTCACTGTCGAGGCGGGCATCGCAGCGGTCGCCGAGAAGGCTCGGCGCCTGAGCGGACTCGCCATCGAGCTGGCGGACCAGTACGGGTTGGAGACCACCACCCCACGAGACCCCGCTCGACGAGGCGGACACGTCGCCATCCGCCGCCACGACGCGCGACGCCTTCACGAACGGCTCGCCGATCGCAAGGTGGTGGTCGACTACCGCGACCCCGACGTCCTGCGATTCGGGCTTTCCCCGCTCACCACCCGATTCACCGATGTCTTCGACGCGATGTTGATCCTCGCGCGACTGGTGGACGACGTCTGACCACGGCATGCTGGGGGCATGAGCGTCGTCAAGATCAATGCCATCACGATCCCCGAGGGCATGGGCCCGCAGCTCGAAGGTCGTTTCGCCGGACGAGCCAAGATGGTCGAGCAGTTCGACGGATTCGAGGACTTCCAGCTCCTGCGGCCCGTCGAAGGCGAGACCCGGTATTTCGTGTACACCCGTTGGGAGTCCGAGGAGCACTTCCAGGCATGGATGAACAGCCAGGACTTCGCCCGCGGTCACGCGAGCAGCGAGGGCGGTCACCCGGGCGGGACGGCCCCGACGCCGGTCGCCCAAGGCGCCGACCTGATGTCGTTCGAGGTCGTCGAACACGTCGTCAAGGGCGCCTGATCCGCCCCCGCCCGTTCTCCTGAACCAGATGCGCACATGGGCCGCACCTTGTTCACGAGAACGAGTTGTAGCCTCCGGTTCTCGTGGCTCTGATCGTCCAGAAGTACGGCGGCACGTCCGTCGCCGACCCCGACCGCATTCGTGCGGTCGCCGACAATGTCGCGTTCACACGTAAGCGCGGCAACGATGTCATCGTCGTCGTGTCGGCCATGGGGAAGGCCACCGACAATCTGATCGCTCTCGCCAACTCGGTGTCGAGCACGCAGCCCGGACGCGAGATGGACATGTTGCTCACCACGGGCGAGCGCGTCACCGCCGCACTGGTGACAATGGCGCTCGCCGACCGCGGTATCGACGCGGTGAGCTTCACCGGCAGCCAGGTCGGCATCATCACCGACACCGCCCACCGCAAGGCCAAGATCGTCGAGGTCAGAGGCGACCGTGTTCGTGAGGCGATGGCAGCCGGCAAGGTCTGCGTCATCGCCGGCTTCCAAGGGGTGAGCACCGACAGGGAGATCACCACCATGGGTCGCGGTGCCTCCGACCTGACCGCCTCGGCCCTCGCCCAAGCCATGAACGCCGATGCCTGCGAGATCTACACCGACGTGACCGGGGTGTTCACCGCCGACCCGCGCATCGTGCCCCAGGCCCGCAAGCTCGCCAAGGTCCACTTCGACGAGATGCTCGAGATGGCCGGTGCCGGTTCCAAGGTGCTCGCACTCCGCTCCGTCGAGTTCGCCCGCAATCACGACGTTCCGCTCCACGTGCGTTCCGCATTCACCTGGGAACCCGGCACGTGGGTCACCAACGAGGAGGCTTCGATGGAAGATCCGATCATCTCCGGTGTCGTCACCGACATGTCCGAGGCAAAAGTCACCGTGTTCGGCGTCCCCGACAGGCCCGGCATCTCCGCGGCGCTGTTCGAACCGCTCGCCGACGCCAACGTGAACGTCGACATGATCGTGCAGAACACGTCGACCCAGGGCACGACCGACATCAGCTTCACCATGCCGATGGCAGACATGGCCGATGCCGAGCAGATCGTCTCGCGGGTGGCCGCCGAGATCGGCGCCACCGGCGTGTCCCACGACAACGACATCGCCAAGGTGTCGCTCGTCGGCGCCGGCATGAAGTCGTCTCCCGGCATCGCCGCGAAGATGTTCCGGGTGCTCGCCGATGAAGGCGTCAACATCGAGATGATCTCCACCTCGACCATCCGCGTCTCGGTGGTGTGCGCCGCCGGCGACATGGAACGCGCCGCCCGCGCGTTGCACACCGCGTTCGGCCTCGACTCCGGCGTCGACTACTCCGCCCCGCTCCCCGAACGCAAGTAGGTCCCGGCTGTTGAGGTCGGGTCCGGGCCGGTCGTGCTGATCGGCGATTGAATGGGGGCGATGTCCGACGTGTGGCCACAGTTGTTGCTTGTCGGGATTCTCGTCGTCATCAACGCAGCATTTGCCGGGACCGAGCTCGCGCTGGTGGCGCTACGGGAGGCTCAGCTCCAGCGACTCGAAGTGCGATCGGCAACAGGAGCCATCTTGGCCCGCCTGGCGCGCCAGCCGAACCAGTTCCTCGCCACGATCCAGATCGGGATCACCCTCGCCGGATTCCTGGCGTCGGCTGCCGCTGCCGTCTCCCTCGCCGAACCCCTCGAAGAACCGCTCAGCTTCCTCGGCGGAGCGGCCGGGCCGACGTCCGTCGTCGTCGTCACGTTGATCCTCGCCTACTTTACGCTGGTGTTCGGCGAACTCGCCCCGAAGCGGCTCGCCATGCAACGCGCCGAGAAGTGGGGGCTCGTCATGGCTCGGCCGCTCGACCTCCTGTCGACGCTCACGAAGCCGGTGGTCTGGATGCTGTCACGGTCGACCGACATCGCGGTGCGGATCTTCGGTGGCGACCCGACCCTGCAGCGCGAGGAGGTCAGCGGTGAGGAGCTACGCGACATGGTCGCGATCCACGACAGCTTCCCGCCAGAGCAGCGCCAGATCATCGACGGCGCCTTCGAGATCGCGGAACGCCAACTCGACCAGGTGATGGTGCCGCGCAACGATGTCATGGTCATCGACGCCGAGATGACGTGCGCTGAGGCGCTCGCCGCGCTGCTGGAGTCCGGCCATTCCCGTGCACCGGTGGCCGACAAACGCAATCTCGATCGGACCGTCGGGATGGTGAGACTCCGCAGCCTCATCGGTCGGGACGCAGAACCGGTCACTGCAGTCATGCGCGAGATGGCGGCGTTCCCCGATGCTGCTCGTGTGCTCACGGCGCTGCGCGAGTTCCAGACGCATCGCACGCAGATGGCGCTGGTGATCGGCGAACATGGCCAGGCACTCGGCATCGTGACCGTCGAGGACCTGGTCGAAGAGCTGGTCGGGGAGATCTACGACGAGACCGACCCCGACCTCGCAACCGTGGTCCGCGAACCCGACAGCACGCTGGTGATCCCCGGTGCATTCCCGGTACACGACCTCGTCGACCTCGACGTCGAGCTCCCCGAAGGCGACTACACGACGATCTCCGGTCTCGTCCTCGATGAACTCGGCCGGTTCCCGACCATCGGCGAGACCCTCGAGATCGAGGGTTGGCAGATCGAGATCCGGGCGATCCACCGCCACCGCATCGAGCAGGTCGCACTCCGCCGCGTCGAGTCGGCAGGAGCACCATCATGAACCTGCCGGCCATCCTCGGTGGCACCCCGGTGCGCCGGCACGACTATCCGTCGTGGCCGATCTGGGACGAGCACGAACGCGAGGGCCTCCTGGGTGTCCTCGACGCCGGAGGGTGGTGGCAGGGCGATGGCAACGAAGCCGCCACGTTCGCGCAGGAGTTCGCCACCTACCACGGCGCTCGATTCGGGATGGCGTTCACCAACGGCACCCACACGCTCGAAGCCGCCCTCGCTGCCTGCGACATCGGTGAGGGCGACGAGGTGATCGTGCCTGCCATGACCTTCGTCGCATCGGCCTCCGCAGCACTGGCAGTCAATGCCACGCCGATCCTCGTCGATGTCGACCCCGACACGCTCTGCATCGACGTCGAGGCGGCACGCGCTGCGATCACGCCGCGCACGAGGGCGATCATTGCCGTCCACGTCGCCGGTGCCGCCGCCGACCTCGATGCGCTCGTCGCGCTGTGCGCCGAGCACGACCTGCGGCTGATCGAGGACTGTGCCCACGCCCACGGAACATTCTGGCGGGGTCGAGGCGTCGGCTCGTGGGGTGACTTCGGGAGCTTCTCGATGCAGCGATCGAAGCTGATGACCGCCGGAGAAGGCGGCGCCCTCATCTGCAATGACGATGAACTTCGTGATCGAGCGTGGGCGTACGCCGACTGCGGCCGCACGAAGGGTGAATGGTTCTACCACCACGCCACCTACGGCTCGAACCTCCGGATGACCGAGTGGCAGGGCGCCGTGCTGCGCGCTCAATTCTCGCGGTTCCCGGCCCAGAACGCGATCCGAAACGACAACGCCATCGCCCTGAACCGGGTGCTCGACGAGATTCCCGGACTACGCACCCCGCGACACGACCCGCGGATGGACACGCAGGGCAACTACTGCTTCGTGTTCCACTACGACCCCGCCGCGTTCGCCGGGCTCCCGCTGGCGGGATTCGAGCGGGCACTCGCCGCCGAGGGCATCCCGATGGGCGTGTCGTATCCCTCGCTCGGCGACCTCTCGCTGTTCCGAAACCGCAACTTCGGGCCCCGGCTTCGCGCCGGCGCGCCCACACCCGACTACGCCTCGCTGCACCTCCCGAACGCACGACACGCCGCTGCCACGACCGTCTGGTTGCAGCACCGGCTGCTGCTCGCCGATCGCGAAGATGTCCTCGACGTCGCCCGTGCGGCCGCGCGCATCCAACAGCACGCCGAACGGATCATCGCGATTGGGGTCTGACCCCAATCGCGATTTTCAGCGGACGGTGGCGATCAACCAGTAGTGGTGGCGGTTGATGCCGTCGAACTCGCGCTCGGTGGCGCCATGGCCGGAGATCTTGCTCCTCGGATTGCGCCAGATCTCGATGTCGGTGAGCAGTGACGACAGCGGCCCGATCAGCTCATCGGGTTGCAGACGGTTTGCCTGCCAGCCGAGACGAGCGGCCCATCGACGCTGTGACAACCACGCCCCGAACTTCGGGATCCGGAACATCGCGCGCACCAGGGCCCCCAGCGGGATCAGGATGATGTCCTGGGCTCCGCGAGCCCGATAGTTCAGCACGACCTTTCCGCCAGGACGCGTGACCCGGACCGCCTCGGAGGTCAACTCCAAGGCGTCGTCGGCTTCGCAGTGCTGCAGCGTGATGTAGCTGAACGTCACGTCGGCCGAGTCCGGCGGGAGGTCGAGGGTGTGACCATCGATGACATGGCTCGTGCGCAGCCGATCGACCTTGCCGAACCGGCCCACCGTCTCGATGCACCGCTCGAGGAAGCCGGCGTCGAGGTCGCATGCGACGACGGTTCCGTACTCGCGCGTGAAGGCACACGTCATCCGCCCGATGCCACAACCGATCTCGACAAGCGTCTTGTCCTCGTTGACCCGGCCGTCGGCATCCGGCGTTCGGAGGCCGAACACCGTCAGGTAGGCCGGCACCTCGGAGTCACCGGTGGCAACAAACTGATCGAGGGTGAGTTCACTGCCGGTCTCGTTGTTGAAGACCCAGCCGGTTGTGCGCACGACGTCGTCGCCGCTGGCCTGACGCTCGCTGGTCCGGCCTGCGGCCTTCCAGGGCACGAGCTGGGGTCGACGACGCATGAGAACGATTGTGCCAGAGCGGCCACGAAACCGACCAGCGCGCTCGCGAAACCTTCAGCGGGCATCACCGACACGGGCGTTATCGTTTCGGCCATGTCTGCAGCACTCCCCGGTATCCGCATCGGTGTGGTCGGCGCCACCGGCCAGGTCGGCAGCGTGATGCGCCGCCTGCTCGAGGAACGCAACTTCCCCGTTGCCGAGATGCGCTACTTCGCATCGTCCCGATCGGCCGGAACCACCCTGCCCTGGAAGGACACCGACATCGTCGTCGAGGATGCCGAAACGGCCGACCCGAGCGGGCTCGACATCGCCCTGTTCTCGGCTGGGGCCACTTCGTCGCGTGCCTACGCTGCGAAATTCGCCGCCGCCGGAGCGATCGTCATCGACAACTCCTCCGCGTTCCGGATGGATCCTGACGTTCCGTTGATCGTGGCCGAGGTCAACGGCCAGGAGGCGCGCAACACGCCAAAGGGGATCATCGCCAACCCGAACTGCACCACGATGGCCTTCATGCCGGTGCTCAAGCCCCTCCACGACGAAGCCGGCCTCGTGCGGATCATCACGGCCACGTACCAGGCCGTCTCCGGTGGCGGTCTCGCCGGCGTCGACGAACTCGACAAGCAGGTTCGTCAAGTCGTCGATCAGGCGGCCGAACTCACTCACGACGGCGCGGCGGTCACGTTCCCCACACCGGAGAAGTTCGTCAAGCCGATCGCGTTCAACGTGTTGCCGTTTGCCGGCTCGCTTGTCGACGACGGTTCGTTCGAGACCGACGAGGAACAGAAGCTGCGTAACGAGAGCCGCAAGATCCTCGACATTCCCGGCCTGCTCGTGTCGGGCACCTGCGTCCGGGTCCCCGTGTTCACCGGCCACTCCCTGTCGATCAACGCCGAGTTCGAGCGGCCGATTTCCGTCGAACGGGCAACCGAGTTGCTCGCGGCTGCGCCGGGTGTGGTGCTGTCCGACATTCCCACGCCGCTCGAAGCCGCCGGGCAGGACCCCACCTACGTGGGACGTATTCGCAGCGACGAGGGCGCACCCGGTGGCCGCGGCCTCGCACTGTTCGTCAGCAACGACAACCTCCGCAAGGGCGCCGCGCTCAACGCCATCCAGATCGCCGAACTGCTGCTCTGAGTCAGTGGCCCACCCGAGTCAACAGCTGCACGGGATCGCGCCGCACTTGGGGCAGCCGTTCGCGTAGCGGGCGAGCGCTTCGTTCAAGTCGACACCCTGTTGGTTGGCGAGGGTCGCCACCCACGCGACCACATCTCCGAACTCGTGGACACGTTGTTCGTGCGTTCCCTTGCGGACCGCTTGGGCGAGCTCGCCGATCTCCTCGGTGAGCCAGGCCACGGCGGCGTACACACCACGTTCGCGGTCGCGGTCGCCGTAGGTCCGCTCGATGACATCCTGCAGCTCCGCGAAGTCCATGACGCCGACGGTAGTTCGCGGCGACCGAGCGCCGATCAGGAATCGGCGCCGACGCGCAGACCGTGCTCGAACCTCTCGCGGAACTCGATCATCCGAGGGTCAGCATTGAGTACGGCGAGATACGACGAGTCGAGGCCGCGAGTCGCAGTGACCCTGGTCATCGCCGCGTACGCGAGGCGACGCGACCGCTTCTCCACCCCGATGCCGAGCACCACGGCCGGGCTCTCCCAGCCCTTGAAGGCGTGCACGGTGCAGCCCTTCACGGCGTCAGCATCGGGCCAGAACCGCGACTTGCGTCGCTGCCGCTCATCGGGATCGCGGCTGTACACGTGATGCACCGGATACCCGGCCGCTTCGATCACCTGGGCGGCGGCGAGGCCGTCGTGGTGGTACTCGCAGAGATAGACGACGTCGCGCGGAGTGAGCGTCGGGTTCTCGCCCAGCAATCTGACCACCTCGTGCCCGATCGCTGGGCCGAGGTCGGCGACTCGGTCGAGATTGCGCCACGACAGCTGGCATGAGGACACGTGACCCACGACGTCGGCCTGGTCGGCGGGGACCGTCGGCACCGTTGCGCCCTCGGAGATGTACTGACGAGCAAAGAGATTCGTCGACTCGATGAGCTCGGGCGCCATCCGGTACGAGCCGGTCAGGTCGATCCATGGCTCGGTGAATCCAGCGGCCTCCAGCGTGCTCGGCGTCGCCCAACTCGACTTGCCGTAGAGATCGACGGTCGGGTCGGTGACGAGCATCATCTCACCGCCGGGTCGGACCACCCGCTCGCGCAGCAGATTCCACCACTGCAGCCGGAAGTCCTGGCCTTCATCGACCAGAACGGCGTCGTAGCGACGGTCGAAACCACGCGTCAGGACATCCTCGGTCTTCACGACGATCTTCTCGGGCCAGGTCCCGCGCACCTTGTCGTCGGCCTCGACGCCAGCAGCGGCGGCGTCATCGACCACCCGGGCACAGAAGGTGTGGAAGCTCGTACACGTGACCCGGGCCGGGTTGGCGCCGTACTCGGCGCACCGCTCGACGACGAGGCCGCGCAGTCGATGCGCGAGGGTCAGGTTGAAACACAGCACGAGCACGCTCTTGCCCTCGGCGGCCAGTCGAGCGGCGCGGGCGGTGAGCGCAAACGACTTGCCGCTCCCTGGCGGACCTGTCACGCCACGGATCTTCGATCCATTCGGGTTGGTGGCCACCATCCGTGCCTGCGCGCTGAGTTGCACCGGAGTCACGATCTCGCGCGAGACGCCGTCGACGACGAGTTGGTGTTGCAGTCGGCGAATCGACTCCGGTGACAACCTGGCGCCGGGCGGCGCCATCACCACGGCGGCGAGGTGTGTGGTCAGCGCGTCGACACCCCAGATCGTCATGATCGGGCCCGGAGACGGCAGCGCGTCCGCGAGCATGCTCAACCCCTCGCCAGTCGAACGATGCGGCACGACCACTGCGCTGCGAACTGCGGGCCCGGGGTCACGGCCGTCGCCGGGAAGCGAGAAGAACTGGTCGACGATGGTGTTTCGGTGGCGTCGAGCGATGCCGACGACCGTGTCGGAGCCGGTCCAGACATCGACGACGATCACGCCATGGAGGTCGTGGAGGAGCACGAAGTCGGCGACGTCCTGGCCGAACCGAGGGCGGGTATGGACCGTCCACCCGTCGTCGAGCAGGGCGAGGTTCCGCGCGACGTCGAGCGCGTCGGCGTCGAGCGGGTCGAGGAGTTCGTCGAGATGTTCGAATGATGGCTGGAACGTGGCCAATGGAACCCCCTGAATCTGGCGGACAGAGCGTCATCGGCACATCCGGTGTGCGACCTGAGCAGAAAACGCGTGGACACATCGCCCCGGACGCGACGAGAGCGACACCTTGCGGTGTCGCTCTCGTCACCGGCTCGTCAGCTGGAGGTGAAGCCCCAGCTGACGAACACGTCGCTGTTGACGGTCAGAGGTATCCGGCGACGTCGACGATGATGTTCGCCGTCGAATAGGTGAACACGCAGATGGCGCCAGTCGGCGACAACTTCGCGATCACCTCGTTGGCGACCGCCTCACCGGCCGAGTAGTTCAGGACCGACGTGTACGGGAGCGTCCCACACGGGAACACCGTCGCATACCCGCCGGCCACCGGATCGGCAATGGTGACATTGGCGACGACGGCCTTCGCGTCGGCAGGAACACCGGCACGACCCGCAACGGGAACCTGGACGAACTGTCCACCCGACACCGGTCCGGTGCCCTTGAACAGACCGTCAGCAGCAACCCAACCGGCGCGGGTGTCAGCCAACCGCACCGGATCGAGCCCGACGTAGTCAGACCCGGCCGGGACGTACCCGGCGACATCGACGATGATGTTCGCCGTGGCGTAGGTGAACACGCAGATCGAGCCCGTCGGCGACAACTTCGCGATCACTTCGGTCGCGACGTCCTCACCCGCCGAGTAGTTCAAGCTCGACGTGTACGGAACCGTCCCACACGGGAACACCGTCAGATACCCGCCACCGTCGGGGCTCACCGACGTCACGTTGACGACGACGGCCTTCGCGTCGGCAGGAACACCGGCACGACCCGCAACGGGAACCTGGACGAACTGTCCACCCGACACCGGTCCGGTGCCCTTGAACAGACCGTCAGCAGCAACCCAACCAGGCCGTGTGTCGGCGAACCGCACCGGGCTCATCGGCACGTAGTCCGACGGCGCCGGGGCGTACCCGGCGACATCGACGATGATGTTCGCAGTGGAATAGGTGAACACGCAGATGGAGCCTGTCGGCGACAACTTCGTGATCACTTCGTTGGCGACGTCCTCACCCGCCGAGTAGTTCAAGCTCGACGTGTACGGAACCGTCCCACACGGGAACACCGTCGCATAGCCGTCGCCGGCCGGGTTCACCACCGTCACGTTGAGGACCGCCGCCGTTGCACCGGCAGGAACCCCACCGCGGTTGGCGACGGACACCTGCACGAACTGCCCACCCGGCACCGGTCCGGTGCCGACGAACAGACCGTCAGCAGCAACCCAACCAGGCCGGGTATCGGCCAACCGCACCGGGGTGAACGAGGCGATCATCGAGTCGTCGCCGACCGGAACGATCGTCCATGCGTACGACGCCGACGTGAACTGTCCGTCGGTGTCGAGCGCCACCACGCTGAAGGTGTGCGATCCGACCGGGAGTCCGGTGTAGGTCACCGGGCTGGTGCAGCTCGTCGGTGCGGCACCATCGAGCCCACACAAGACCGTCGTCGCATCGGTGCTGAACACGAGCGTCGCGTCGGTCGCCGAGGTGATTGCGGCGGGGCTGGAAGTGATCTCCAGGGAGGGGGCCGCGCCGCTTTCTCCTCCACCGCCTCCTCCACCGCCTCCTCCACCGCTGCCGCCATGTGTCGGGGCTGCGGCGACGATGACGTCGGTGATGTCACCGGTGGACGGAACGAGAGGTGCACCGTCCTTGAGGATCTCGACCCCGATCGCATACGTGCCGATCGGGGCGCCGTCGGCGACGTTCAGATACCAGGTGATCAGCTGGTAGGCACCAGCGCTGAACGGGTCGTCCAGTGGCCATTCACCCACGAGGTTGCCGCCTACCAACGCAAGCGGCATTGCCACGGCCTCAGACCAGGCAGCGATCTGAGAGTCGCTCACGAACGGGATCGCCGGGTCCGGTGGCTCGATCGTGACGCGGAGACTCGCTCCTGTCATATCGGGTCCCGTCACAGGGTTGAACACCCGTGCCGTCATCGGGAAGTACGAGCCCTGTTCCACGTAGTCGACGGTCGACGTCCAGAGCACCGTCGGCTGAGCCGGCAGCACGTTGACCGTCACGACATCAGGTGCTCCCGCGGGATTGCCCGAGTTGTCGAGGAGTTGGAGGGTCATCGTGTACTCGCCGACGGGAGCGCCGGACATGACAGTGAGGTTGAACGGAACCGTCACGCCGGTCACCGGGTTCGAGAGGACTCAGAGCGGCTCCGTCCCATATCCCTTCGATCGTGTCGACGACCGAATCCGCGAACACGATGTCCGTCATCGTCACGTCAGCAGCGTCGAGGCCGGCGGCCGCGATCTTCACTCGGTATTTGGCATCCATCGTCGTGCCAGCCCACGGCATGAACGCCGAGGCAGTGACGGGGACGGTCTCGGTCTGGATGAGGTCGGCCGGGACGCCGCCCCACATCACCGCAGGATTGGTCAGAGCCAGTTGCTGTGCTGCGCACGTGTCCACGAAGACCGGATCCAGGTAGAAGCCGGGAATCGAGGAGTTCAGGTGCAGGTAGTTGATCACCGACCGCACGTCGTCCGCCAGTTGCGCGAATCCGGCGACGTTGGTCAGGGTAGCGGTCGGCGGGTCGACGAGGTCGATGAAGTCGACGACGTCGAGGACCGGAGCCGACTTCCACTCCATGCTGGCGACGTCGAACCAGGTGGCACAGCCCGTGAACACGTCAGCCCGCGTGTACTCGAACAGGCGGTAGTCGATGAACCGCTCACCGTTCACGGTGGTCGTGAGAACGGGAATGTCCCAGGTCGCCGCAGGGTCGGGGGCGCCGACGATGCGGTTGTAGTACTCGACGGTGTCGACGGTGATCGGCACACCCTTGCTCGCTGCGGTGCCGATGTCAGCGGCGGCCAGCATCCACCTGTCGAAACCGCCAACCTGCGGGGGACTCGCCAACCCGGGGATCTCACCCGTGTCCATCAGCGACTGGTAGATCGCTGCGTGATCGGGCGAGGCGTCGATCGGGACACCATCGGTGGTGATCCGGCCGGCACCGTCCAGGGTGATCGTGTCTGCCGTGAGGAGCCGGATCTCGACGTCCGCGAGCTTCCGGTCCTTGACCGCGTCGGGCTGACGCGTCAGGTTCAAGCGCTCGAGCTCGGCCTCGCTGACGTACATCGCATACGCCGGCTGAGGATCGCAGACCGAGTACACGGTCAGGTCGAACGCCCCGTCGGGCGCATCACCAACGAGCGGAATCGGCCACACCTCGCGGCCGTCCACCGGGTTGGTCTTGGAACTCACGTTCGGGAGGAGCGAATACGACACCGGATGCACACACGTCTCCGACGTCAGATCCGGCAAGGTGTATGTCTCGGTGATCGGTACGCCGTCGAGGTCGCGCAGGGCGACGACGAGGTCGGCGTAGATGGACCCGGTGTTGTCTGTGGGCGCTGCTGCGTCCGTCGGTGGTGGTAGTACCAGCACCATCGAGGCCAGTGCTGCGGCGAGGC
>CAVQTE010000012.1:0-137016 GCA_963716235.1 Ilumatobacteraceae bacterium
GCCATCTCCGAGGCGAGGCGCTTTCGAGACCTCGGCTGGGATCTGCAGATGAGTGTCAACGTCAGTCGCCACGACCTCCTCGACGACACGCTCAGCGACTGCATCGATGCTCTCTTGCGACAGCATGAGGTCCCTCCCGAGAAGCTGACCCTCGAAGTCACCGAGTCGTGCTTCAGCATGGAAAGTGATCGAGTCTCACGAAACATCCACGAACTCCGCTCACGCGGCATCCGCATCTCGATCGACGACTTCGGGGTCGGGTACTCGTCGATGTCGCAGCTCCTCGGGATCCCGATCGACGAGCTGAAGATCGACAAGACGTTCGTGCTCGCTCTGCTGACCGACGGGCGCGCCGAATCCATCGTCAGGTCGACGATCCAACTCGGTCGCGCGTTGAGTCTCAGCATCGTCGCCGAGGGAGTCGAGACGTCAGACGTCCTGGCGTCACTCCGAGAACTCGGGGTCGACGTCGTACAGGGCTACTACGTCTCCAAGCCGCTCGCCGCGGACCAGCTCCTCCACTATCTCGAAGGACGCGAGGGTTGGCCGGCTCCGGCGCGGAGCTGCCGACCGCACGGTCGCGGCGCTCGCAGCAGTCTCGGAGCGTGTGCACGGTCGATACGACGGCCAGCGGACGGTCATCACTAGGTTTGCAGCGTCCGCCGAACCTGGGAGAAGCACCATGACCGCTCTGGAATCCACGCCCGACATGTACGACCTGCGGATGTCCGAGGGCGTCCGACCGTTGTACGACGCGGTGAAGAAGTTCATCTACACCGAGGTCGACCCGATCACCGCCGAGTTCTTCCGTCTCGGCGAGGGCCGGGCCGATCGCTGGACGTACGCGCCCGGCCAGCTCGAGCTGCTCGAGTCGGTGAAGGACAAGGCCAAGGCGCAGGGTCTGTGGAACTTCTTCCTCCCCGACGCCGAAACCGGTGAGGGCCTGTCGAATCTCGACTACGCCTACATCGCGATCGAGCTCGGCAAGAACCCGTTGGCGTCGGAGTCGATGAACTGCGCTGCGCCCGACACCGGCAACATGGAAGTGCTCGAACGTGTCGGCACGCCGGAGCAGAAGGAGAAGTGGCTCAAGCCGCTCCTCAGTGGCGAGATCCGGTCGGCGTACGCGATGACCGAGCCCGACGTGGCCTCGTCCGATGCCAAGAACGTTGCCTGCAAGGCCGTGCGTGACGGCGACGAATGGGTCATCACCGGCGAGAAGTACTACATCTCCGGTGCCGGCGATCCGCGCTGCAAGATCATGATCACGATGGTGCAGACCAACCCGGATGCGTCGCCGCACCAGCGCCAGTCGCAGATCCTCGTGCCGATGGACACCCCTGGCGTCGAGATCGTCGGGCGCGATGCACGTGTTCGGCAAGGACGACGCTCCGCACGGGCACATGCACCTGCGCTTCAACGACGTGCGTGTGCCCTACGAGAACGTGCTGCTCGGCGAGGGTCGTGGCTTCGAGATCTCCCAGGTCCGTCTCGGCCCGGGCCGTATCCATCACTGCATGCGTTCGGTCGGTCAGGCCGAACGGGCCCTCGACCTGATGGTCAAGCGCGGGCTCACCCGTGAGGCGTTCGGCAAGCGCCTCGGCAATCTCGGTGGCAACGTCGCAGATGATCGCCCAGTCGCGTATCGAGATCGAGTCGATGCGTCGCATGGTGCTCACCGCCGCCAAGGCGATGGACGTGCTCGGCAACGCCGAGGCCCGGGTGTGGGTCAGCGCCGTCAAGGCAATGGTCCCGATCCGCACCTGCGAGATCATCGACAACGCGATCCAGATGCACGGCGCCACGGGCGTGTCGCAGTGGACGCCGCTCGCCGACATGTACGCCGGCCAGCGCACGTTGCGCCTCGCCGACGGCCCGGACGAAGTCCACTGGTTCGTCGTCGGGCGCGCCGAGTTGGCCAAGGGCGAGCAGGACGGTGGCAACACCTACGACCCGAAGGCCGAGTACATGTCGCGCCAGGACGACATCAAGGACGGCATCTTCTCCGGCCCCTGATCGAACGCCAGCGGCACCTACTCATCGCACGGTGTAGCACGGTGGGCGGGTCAGTAGCCGGTGCCGCAGAACGGGGTCGGGGCGGACCGCGAACAGCGTGTCGAGCGTGCTCCAGTATCTCGTCGGTCGCCGTCGAGCGCGCCGATGACCGCGAGGTCGTGCCACGAGACGCCGCCGAGGTAGGCGGCCGACAGCGTGGCGATGTCGACCTCGACGTCGGCCGGGCCGGTCGTTGCGCTCGGCGCCGTCGGCCGAGATCGTCCACGTGCCGGTGTTGGTCGCGAACATCGGATCGTGCACGCGAACGCTCACGCTGTGCCGGCCCGGCCCGTAGGTACGAGCCGAGAGCGCAGCGTCCAGGTCGAGGATCCGGACCCACTGTTCGTCGAGACGGTGCACCGCTTCGTAGGCGCGTGAGTCGTGCATCGCACGCCGGACCGGTTCGTCGACAGGGCGGGGCTCGGCCTTCCATGTCGTGATCAGGTCGATGTCGAGCAGGTAGCGCCAGAGTTCGATCTCGACGGCCGACGACGCCCCCCAGATCTCGCGCACCTTGCCGATGCCGGTCGGGTTCCGGGCGAACGTCTCATCCCAGTCGACGTCGTAGAACACGAAGCCATCGTCGGCACCGCTCGCATCGGAGTGAACGGCGACGAACGAACCCTTTCCGTACGAGCTCCGCGGTCGGCTGCGATGCGTCCTTCAGAATCCGCGGCCACATCCACGCCGGCCGGCTGATCGACCCGACGTGCCACCGGGCGACTCGTTCGTACAGATCGGGCACGACGTCGAGGACCTGTGTGTGTGGGAGTAGTCGCATCGAACCGGGCTGCGGTGCCGAGCGCCACGGTTTGGTGTGCCGGGATGTGATGACGGCGGCAGTTGCGTCGGTTGCGATCGCGAATCCGAAGCGCCGGTAGATCGACGTCTCGCTCGCGTGAAGCGTCGCGAGCACGTTGCCGTGGTCGTGGGAGTCATGTAGCAGTCGGTGCATCATCTGCGTCAGCAGCCCGCGACGGGTGTAGGTCGGTAGCACACCGACGCGGGTCACGCCTGCGGTCTTCGACACGGGTGCCGCCGGGCACCGTCGAGTCGAAGCGGAACGCAGCGACGACTCCGACGCAATCGTCGCCATCCCACGCAGCGAATGCGTCGCTCTCGTCCCATGATGCCTGGTGGGCGGCGAAGTTCTCGTCGTTGACGGCGCCACTCAGCAGCGCAACCCGGAACGTGTCGCTCGCTGCTCGCCGTTCGTCGACCGCAACCGCCCGGATGTCGAAGTCACTCATCGCCGAACGTTGCCACATCCGCTGCGCCCCGACACACCGATTTCCGGTCGCTCCGATGAGCGAAGCGACCGACAGTCGGTCCGCTCGCTCATCGCTTGCTTGGGTTGAGGGCGGTCAGACGGCGAGGAGGTCGCGGGCGCCGGTGTCGCTCGACGGGTGGCGCAGCTTGCTCATGGCGCGGGCTTCGATCTGGCGGATGCGCTCACGAGTGAGGTTGAAGTGCTCGCCGACCTCTTCGAGTGTGCGCGGCTCGCCGCGATCGAGGCCGAAGCGGAGCTTGAGGATCTCGCGCTCGCGCTCGTCGAGCGGGGCGAGCAGCCTCGAGATCTCGTCGGGGAGCAGTGCCGTGGCTGCCATCTCGAACGGTGATTCGGCCGAGCGGTCTTCGACGACGTCACCGAGTTCGGCGTCGCCGTCTTCACGCAGCGGCTCGGAGAGCGAGAGGGGTTCGGCGGCGAAGCGCAGCGCTTCGGTCACCTTGTCCTCGGGCATCTCGACTTCCTTCGCCAGCTCGGACAGCGTGGCGGGACGGCCGTACTTGAGCTCCAGGCGCGAGCGGGCCTTCTGCAAGCGGGCGAGCGTGTCGCCGGCGTGGACCGGTAGGCGGATCGTGCGGCCCGTGTTGGCGATGCCGCGGGTGATCGCCTGGCGGATCCACCACGTGGCGTAGGTGGAGAACTTGAAGCCCTTGCGCCAGTCGAACTTCTCGACGGCGTGCATGAGGCCGAGGTTGCCCTCCTGGATGAGGTCGAGCAGCGGCAGGCCCGAGGCCTGGTACTTCTTGGCGATCGAGACCACGAGGCGCAGGTTCGACTGGACGAACTGACGCTCGGCCTCTTCGCCCTGACGTGCGGTGCGGCGGAGTTCGCGCTTCTTGGCGGCGGTGAGTTGGTCGCCGGCTTCGAGCAGCGTCGTCGCCTCGTTGCCGGCTTCGATGGCTTTCGCGAGACGGACCTCGTCGTCCTTCGTCAGCAGCGTGTACTGCCCGATGTCGGTGAGGTAGAGACGAACGAGGTCTTCGTCGTCACGGTCGACGCGATCTTTGGCCACCTGGTGCTCCTACTGTGTTGATTCAACGGTGGTTCCGACGGATGTCGGAGCCCCCGTGGAGGATTCGGCGTGCGAGTGTGTCGGATGACGGAGTCTGCAGAAAGGGAGCACGACAGCCGACATGAGACGAACGTCACGATACCGACGTCGTCGGGTCCCCCAA
Organism: Ilumatobacteraceae bacterium; assembly: GCA_963716235.1. Lineage (GTDB taxonomy): Bacteria > Actinomycetota > Acidimicrobiia > Acidimicrobiales > Ilumatobacteraceae > Sva-07. The sequence continues at coordinate 4,519 of CAVQTE010000012.1, forward strand.
CCACTTGCATGCAACGCTCGACGAGATATCGCAGTTGGAGATGTATGAGCCACCGGAATCGCCATGAGTGATAACGCCGCTGGACATGTCGAATCGGAGGTCGAGCTCACGATCGTGACGCTGCGCTTCGATGCGATCGACGACGCTTCGCTCCTCGCCGTGCTGTCGAAGTACATCGTGTTGACGCGGATGCAGGACGGGTGTCGCAACGTCGATCTCTGCTCGAGCGTGACCGTGCCCGGCCGTCATCTGGTGGTGCAGAAGTGGGAGACACCCGAGCATCAACGTCGCCACTTCGATTCCGAGACGATGATCGACATGGCGCGTTCGTGCGACGGCATCTTGGCAGGGCCGCCCGACATCGACCTGTGGGACGCCACGAGTGCTCACGACCTTCGGTGAGAACTCCATGATGCGCGACGCGTGCGCGGGCACCTGATGGGTGCACTTGGGTACAATTGCAGGACTATGCCGAATCCAGTGTTCAAAGAAGAAGCCTTCGACAAGGCGTCGCAGGACTTCCGGGCCAGCCAGCCCGGGTGGGCCGCCCCCGAGGCCGGCACCCACGTCCAGACGCAGCCGATCACCGACGGCCCCGTCACGACGTGGCAGAAGGCGATGACCCTCAACGGGACCATCACCGCCTCGGCCGTGCTCCTCGTCATCCTGCTCATCGCCGGCGCGTTCGGTTGGAACGCCGCCAGCGGCCCGACGCTCGAGAACGGCGTCGAGACCTACTCGTTCCCGCCGATGGCGTTCCTCGGCATCATCATCGGCTTCGGCGCGGTGATCGTCGCCAACATCAAGCCCAACCTCGCCAAGATCCTCGGCCCGGTCTACGCCATTGCGTACGGCTTTGCAGTCGGCGCCATCTCCAAGGGCTACGAGACGTTCTACGACGGCATCGTCGTCCAGGCCGTCCTCGCCACCGCGTCGGTGTTCGCCGTGATGCTGGTGCTCTACCGCACCCGCATCATCAAGGTCACCGACAAGTTCCGTCGCACCATCATCATCGCCACGATCGGCGTGATGGTGCTGTACCTGTTCTCGTTCGTGATCAGCCTGTTCGGCACCACGCTGCCGTTCCTGGACGGAAGCAACATGCTGTTGAGCGTCGGCTTCTCGCTGTTCGTGTGCGGTCTCGCTGCGATGAACCTCGCGCTCGACTTCGACTTCATCGAGCGGGGCATCAAGTCCGGGCTCCCGCAGAGCTACGAATGGGTCGCCGGTCTCGGCCTCGTGGTCACCCTCGTGTGGCTGTACCTCGAGATCCTGCGCCTGCTCTCCTACCTGCGCAACTGACGGCGAGAGTCGCTGATCGTCGCGGTCGGCATGCCGACGTGAACCGAATCGAATCGTCTGACGGCGGCAACCTCATCGAGGCGGCCGCCGTCTGCGTTGTCGGGGGAGCCTTCGGTGCCGCGGTCGGTGCACCGTTCGGGCTCGCCATCCCGCTCGGTGCGGTTGCGGCGGCGAACGGTGCGATCTGCGGGTGGCGAAGGATCTACGACTGGAGCTGCTCGACGGGGTTCGTCGCGTTCACGCTCGACTCGACGTGGTCGCTGCCGATGACCGCGGGTGGCCTGGCGTCGCAGGCGATCGGCGTGGTGCGGGGCAGGCCCGGCTACGACGAGTCGCTCAGCCGACGTTCGAATCGTCAGGTGTTCGAGCGCGGGTTCGTGCCGCGGTCGGGTTTCGCCATCACGGTCGGCAACGTCGTCAGCGGTGCCGGCGACACGTCGCAGCCCCGTCGGCGCCGCCTCGTCACCGATCACGAGGACGTGCACGTGTGGCAGGCGCGCTGGTTCGGCCCGTTCTATCCGGTGTTGTACGGCGCGTGGCTGCTTGCGGGCGGTGCCGTCGGCATGGTCGTGTGGGCGGCGCATCGCCGCTCCGAGGGGTTCACGAAGGTGGTCGAGTCGTGCGCCTACTACCTCAACCCGTTCGAATGGTGGGCCTACAGCCGCGACGACCACTGGCCGCCGTCGGGCAAGGTCCGCGGCCTCGGCTGGCGCAACCCCATCGTCCGCCCCCGCCGACATCGCTGACCGGGGTAGGGATGAGGACGGGCGGTGGCGACGGGGCGTCAGGTGACTCGGGCGAGGAGGTCGAGGAGGGCGGCGTTGAACTCGGCGGGCTTCTCCTGCTGGGTCCAGTGGCCGGCGCCGTCGATCATGATGGTGCCGCGGAAGTCCGGCAGCATCGTCGCCATCGCCTCGACGAACTCGGGTCGGCCGGCGATCACGCCGTCCCTGGTACCTCCGATGAACGCCGTCGGCATTGCCGGCACGGGGAGGTTCCTGGTGATCTCGAAGTCGGCGTCGAGGTTGCGGTACCAGCTCAGCGGACCGAAGAATCCGCTGCGCGTGAACTGCTCGACGTAGACAGCGAACTCGTCGGCGTCGATCCATCCCGGCAGCCCGTCGGGTACGGCCGCCCCTCGTGTGATCGACTCGAGGAAGCCGGTCCCCTCCATCGGTGGAAGTGGATCCGGTGGCGGCCCGAACATCTCGCCCGAGCCGCCCCAGAGGGTGAGGCGCATCGTCTCGGCCACGTCGGCCTCCAACTCGGCTTCGGCCGGTCCGACCGGCTGGAAGTACAGGATGTAGAAGAACCGGTCACCCGACACCGCCCGGAACAGCTCGGTCGGCGGGGCCGGCCACGGCGTGTACGGCACGCTGACATTGACGAGTCCGCGTACGCGTTCGGGACGCAGTCGGGCGAGGTCCCACACCACCATCGAGCCCCAGTCATGGCCGACGAACAGCGCGTCGTCGGCACCGACCTCGTCGAGCAGACCGACGAGGTCGGCGCACAGGTGGTCGGTCCGGTAGGCCTCGACCGTGCGAGGCGTGCTCGACTCGCCGTACCCTCGCTGGTCGGGTATCAGCACCCGGTACCCGGCTGCGACGAGCGGCTCGATCTGGTGGCGCCACGAGTGCGAACTCTCGGGGAACCCGTGCACCAGCATCACGACCGGATCACCGGGGTTGCCGGCATCGATCACATCGAGTTCGATGCCGTTCGTGGCGAGGCGGCGGCGTGACATGGGCCGACATTAGGCTTGTGCGATGACGGACGTCTCACCGCGCTTCTTCAACCCCCTCCAGCCGGGCTACATCGAAGATCCGTACCCCCATTTCGCGGAGATGCGCGAGCACGATCCGGTCCACCTGACGCTGCTCAACCAGTGGCTGCTGTTCCGCTACGACGACGTCTCTCGCATCCTGCGCGATCCGTCGATGAGCGTGAGTGACGACAAGATCGAGGTCTTCGACGAGAAGCGGTTGGCGATGTTCGAGGCCGCCGCAGGCGCCGAGTTCGAGCGGTCCACGAGCATGCTCAACGCCGATCCACCCGACCACACGCGCCTGCGCCGACTGGTGAGCAAGGCCTTCACGCCCTCGTCGATCGAGGCGCTGCGGCCGCGGGTACAGCAACTGGTCGACGAGATGCTCGACCCGATGGCGGAGCGTGGCACCGGCGACGTGGTCACCGAGCTCGCATTCCCGCTGCCGTTCGACGTGATCTCCGAGATGCTCGGCATGCCCGATGCCGACAAGGAGCAGATCGCCGCCTGGTCGGGCGCAGTGGTGAAGACGCTCGACCCGATCATCTCCGACGACGAGATCGTCGCCGCGATCGAAGGTTCGCGGGCGATGGAAGCCCACATCGATCAGGTCATCGCATGGAAGCGCGACCACCCGGCGGACGACCTTCTCAGCGCACTGATCGTCGCAGAGGAGGACGGCGATCGTTTGTCGTCGATCGAATTGCGCGACCAGGTGGTGTTGCTGTTCATCGCCGGCCACGAGACCACCGTGAACCTCATCGGCACCGGCATCTACGAACTCCTCCGGCACCCCGACCAGCTCACGATGCTTCGCGACGATCCGTCGCTCGACGCCAACGCCATCGATGAACTCCTTCGATTCGTCAGCCCGGTGCAGATGTCACGACGAGTGGTCCTGCAGGACATCACGGTCCGTGGCAAGACGATTCCGAAGGGCATGTTCGTCCTCACCGGCCTGGCATCGGCCAACCGTGATCCGGACAAGTGGGGCCCGACCGCCGACGATCTCGACATCCGTCCGGGATGGCGCCGCGCAGCACGTGTCGTTCGGCAGCGGCATCCACTACTGCCTCGGTGCGTCGCTCGCCCGCCTCGAAGCGCAGGTGGCGATCGGTACGTTCGTCCGCCGCTTCCCGAACGCCAGACTCGTCGGCGAGCCCGAGTGGAACGGCCGGATCAACCTGCGCGGGCTCGAGCATCTCCCGGTCGCAGTCGACTGACCGTGATGACGAGGAGTGGGGGTGCTACGCGGTCACCCAGGGGCCGCTGCCACCGATGCGCGTCGGAGTGATGCGCAGCACCCATCCGTCCGGTGCTCCGTCGGGTGGGAACACCACACCCGGGCCGAGGAACCGCGGCGCCAATGACGCCAACACTTCTCGTGCTCCGCCCTCGACGACGCGGGCTGTTCCGTGGACGACGAGGTAGTCGCTGAGCCCGAGCTGATTGCGGCCGGGACCCTCGAACGACACGACCACGCGGCCGTCCCGCTCGACGTTGCGCAGCTTGCGGTGGAACCGGAGATGGCCGGCGACCAGTTCTCCGGCATCGACGCCGAGCCAGATCAACGAGACCTGTGGACTGCCGTCGGGATTCAGCGTGACCAGGTGGGCGTTCGCCCCCGACTCGATCAGTTCGACTGCAGATGGCGGGAGTTGGACCATTCGCGCAGACTACGACGTCACCGGGCGGTGGCGAGCACCTCTGACCAGCTGAGATCGTCGGCGTTCCAGAGCGCGTCGAACGCGGCATCGACACCGTCGGCGAAGCCGTACCGATTGCGGTGGTTGTAGCGCCATCGCTGTTGGTTGGTCTCGATGCCGAGGCGTGCCAAGCGACCCACGCAGTAGGTGTCCCATGCCGCGTTCTCCTCGAGTGTGAGGTCGACATCCGCCGGCACATCAGCGAAGTCGGGACGCAGACGATCGTGTGCCCGCAGGAGGATGCGCCCGAACGACTCGCGGGCGCCGGCGGCGCTGAACGACATCGGATGCTTGCGGTCCTCCAGCGCGCCGCTCTCGGCGTGCAGCGTGATGGTCGCATCCGACGACGTGCCGTCGAGTTCCTCCGAGAGCTTGGCCAAGGGAGTGGTCTCGTCGACGATCACCTTGATCGGATTGGAGATCTCGAACATCGCCGCGAGTTCCGCGACGATCTCGGCGATCACGGTCGCCTCGTACTTGACGAATGTGAACTCGGCGGGTGAGACCGTGATCTTGCCCGTCGAGAAGTGGGCCGTCGACACGTCACTCATCGCAGGCGGCGTCAGGCCGGTACGTGATCGGCGCCGACCCTCTCGCGGTAGGCGATGACCTGGGCACGACGCTCTTCGAGTGCCTCGTTGTCCATCTGCGAAATGGTGTCGACCTCGTCGTCGGTGAACCCGGCGAGTTCACGGAACCGGCGGGCGAGGCTGAAGGAACTCTCGGCACTTTCGCCGCGGGCGCCTCCGAAGCTGAACAGCTTGTCGACGACCTGCTGGAACTCGAGCGCCTTGGTACGCCGATCGGGATCGTTCGCCGTGACCTTGCGGAGCCAGTCGGAACCCATCTTCACGTGGGTGACCTCGTCGGCGAGCATCCAGTCTTCGCAGAACTCGAGGTACGGGTCGCCGGCGATGTCGCCGAACTCCTTCATCTGGGTGAACACGTCGATGGCGAGGCCTTCGAGTGCCCGGTTGACGCCGGCGAGGCGCAGGATCGGGTCGTTCGAGCAGGCTGCCTCGAACAGCACGGTGTTCTCGGCGAACTCACCGAGCTCGGTGCCCATCCAGTCGGACAACTTGGCGCTGATCTCCACGTGGCGCGCTTCGTCCCAGGCCTGGCGAGCCATGTCGAGCTTGAGCTCGAAGGGGATCGTGTCGTTGGTGCCGTCGCCCGCAGCGAAGTCGTGGGCGGTTCGACCGGCGCCTTCGAGCGCCTGGATCTCGCCGACCATGATGCCGTGCATCAACCCGCGGGCCGCGTCGGACGCGTCGTGACGGTCGGGCGTGAGGCGCTTGGAGGCGCCGCGACTCTTGGCCGACGACTCCTTGATGTCGAGCACCGTGCGGCCGTCCTTCATGCGTTCGGCCATGTTCGTCTGCACGAACCGCTCGTCGCGAGCGAGGTCTTCTACCGGAAAGAACTGACGCATCAGGCGCCCCCCTCAGTTGTCGTGATGGTGCTCGTGTGTTTCCCCATGCCGATGCTATCGAATCCGGTGATACCGCCGGCCTCCACCATGAGTGCTTCGAGGCGGGCCTGATGGACGGCGGCGCGCTCGACGTGCTTCGGCGTGGTGATCAGCGACTGCAACAGCATCTCGCCGTCGCGCCAGTCGTCGAACTCGTCCTGCAGGATGAAGTTGATCGAGCGGATCGTCGGTGCGTCGGTGATCTCGCTCGTGTTGTTGCGGTGGTACGTGTACGCCGCGATGAAGCGTGGGATCAGCACCCGATAGACGCCGACGAGTTTCTCGATCGTGAGCTCAGGAGCCTCGGGTTCGGTCATCGCTGCGATGAATCGTTCCATCGCGTCGTTGGCCGGCACGGTGAGCCGCTCGGGCTTCATCTCGCGCAACTCGGGGAGGCGCTTGTGCCACAGGTCGGCGTGCCAGGCGTGGTGGTAGCAGTGCGTGCCGAAGCGCATCTTGACGTCGAGTTCGGGCACGGTGGCCACCCAGCCGCCGAGCGCCTCGAACAGCTTCATCTCGGTCCACTTGTAGTTGCCGACGCGTCGAGCGGTGTCGTCCACGCTGAACGACCCGGGGATGTCACGGCGGTCCCACGGCGCGAACGGTGCCCGTGCGGTCGACTCGGTCTCCGTCGTGTCCGTCATCGCGGCGACGCTACCGAACCCGTGACCCGCCCCTCCGACCGGACGCCGATGAGCGAGCGGCCCGTATCCCGGCCCTTCGCTCATCGCTCGGGCGCGTGGGGGTCAGGGGATGGGGCGGCCGGCGGCCCAGGCGGCTTCGGAGGCGCCGAGCTCGGTGGCGGGCGCGCCGTCGGCGATGTACTCGAGGAGCATGCCGCGCCATGGGCCGGTCGCTTCGAGCTTGCCGAGGATGGCACTCACACCCCACACCACGCGGTCGAGGATCACGAAGCTCGACGGCATGTTGAGCTGCTCGATCACCGGGGCGTGCGGGCCCTGCACGTCGAAGATCTTGCCGATCGTTTCACGCATCCAGTCACGGGTGAACGTGAACTCGTCGGTGAGGTACGGGATGTACGGGCTCGACACGTAGTCGTACACGAGGACCGGATCGAGGCCATGGTTCGCAGGGAGGAAGTTCGATTCGACCATCGCCGCGACGAGCTGGTCGGGGTCGCGGTCGATGATGATCGCGTCGACGGTCGGACGCAGCGATTCCCATTCGCCCGGCGACCAGCGCTTCACGAGGCCGTAGTCGAGGAACGAGACACTGCCGTCGTGGTGGAACTTGTAGTTGCCGGGATGGGGGTCGCCGTTGAAGATCCCGTGGCGCATGATCGCGCCCTGGGCGAATCGCCAGATGACCTCGCCGGCGCGCTGCTTGGTTGCCGGCGACGCGTTCTTGCGGAACTGATCGAACGTCATGCCGTCGATCCATTCGGTGGTCAGCACCCGAGCGCTGCACAACTCGGGCACCAGCTTGGGAATCCTCACCCATGGGTGGCCCTGGAACCGGGCTTCGAACTCGGCGACGTTGCCTGCTTCGATCGAGTAGTCGAGCTCCTCACGCATCCGGTCGCGCAGCTCGTCGACGAGGGCCTTGGCGTCGAGGCCCTTGAGCATCATCGACGAGAACATCGCATACATCACCTCGGCGGCGTCGAGATCGCTCTCGATCGCCTCGTGCACTCCCGGGTACTGCACCTTCACCGCAACATCGCGACCGTCGTGAGTGATTGCTCGATGGACCTGGCCGATCGATGCAGCAGCCACGGGCATGTCCGACCAGTCGAGGAAGAGCCGCTCCGGCGGCTTGCCGAAGTCGCCCTTCACCACGTTGGCGGCGAGGGTCGGCGCCATCGGTGCAGCGTCGGACTGCAGCGTGGCGAGCGCTTCTTGCGCCTCGTCGGGGAGCGCCTCGAAGATGAAGCTGATGAGCTGGCCCGCCTTCATCAGCACGCCCTTCATCTCGCCGAGTTCCTTGGCGACGTCCTCGGCGGTGCGGATGGCGAACTGCTCGTCGAGCTGCGCCCGCCGCTCCTCGGCCGACCCGATGCCACGAACGCGTGACACGGCGAAGCGAGCGGAGTTGCGCGCCGACAGCTTCCACACGCGTGCTGAGCGGTTGAACCGGCTGGTGAGCGGCGACTCCTTCGCCTTCTGCGCAGCGGCCGCGAGGCCGGCGGCGAGCGCGATGATCGATGCGATGGAGGCGACGGCCTTCTTCTGCATCAGGCGCGCCGGGCGAGTGGGTTGTCGACGAGAACGTCTTCGGGGATCGGCTGGCCGGTGACCTCGTCGGTCCAGTAGGTGCCGTCGGCCAGGCGGTTGAGTGCCACTTCGACCGCCGTCAGGTCGTGCTCGACGGCATCGAGGTCGACGGCGTAGCGACGATGGTGGCTCGCTCGCTCGCGGCATTGGGCTGTCGGTTGACGGCGTGTCACCGGCTGCTCGTCGGGATCTGGCTCACGTCGGTCACGGTAGTCGGCTCCGGCGCCACGCCCGCGGCCACGGGAGATGAACTCTGGTCGAACGACGCTCGACGTGATCAGGTGTCGCCCGGCCCGTGGAAATAGGGTTTGGGCGTGGAACGTGACGACCGTCAGCAGCGATCGCGGTGGAGGGACTTCCCGCTCGCGATGGCGATGCTCGCGCCGTCGGCGTTCATCCTCGGCGTGTTCGTGCTCTACCCGCTCGGCCGGGCGGTGTGGCTCGGCCAGCAGCTTTGCGACAACTTCGGAGTCGAACTGTCGCTCGCAGGGGTTCGGGCAGTACGTCGACATCTTTCGCTCGACCGAGTTCCAGAATGCGCTGGTGGTGACGGCGAAGTTCGCACTCATCACGGTGCCGCTCGGTCTGGTTCTCGGGGTGGGTCTGGCGGTGCTCGCCGACAAGTACCTGCGCGGGATGGGAGTGTTCCGTGCCATCTTCTCCTCGACTGTCGCCACGTCGGTCGCCGTGGCCAGCCTGATGTGGCTGTTCCTGCTGCAACCGTCGATCGGCGCACTCGCCAACGTCGGCTGGTTCAATTCGTTGTTTCCCTCGGTGAAGGATCCGGGCTGGCTGCAGGATCCCGGAACTGCGTTGACCGCAGTGGCGCTGTCGAGTGTGTGGGCGGGCCTGGGCTTCACGTTCATCCTCGTCACCGCCGGCCTGCAGGGGATTCCACGCGACTTCTACGAGGCAGCGGCGGTCGACGGCGCCGGCGGGATCCGACGGTTCTGGTCGATCACCGTTCCGATGCTCGGGCCGACGTTGCTGTTCGTGATGATCGTGCTGACCACTCGAGCGTTCCAGATGTACGGCGAAGTCGACCTGCTCACCGACGGTGGGCCGCAACCGCAGGACTCGACGACCACCATCACGTACTTCGTGTACGGCCAGAACTCACCGATCCGCAACGACGCCGGTCTGCAGGCCGGTGCGGCGGTGTTGCTCTTCTTCGTGCTGCTGCTGTTGTCGGCGATCCAGCTGCGCGGCATCGGACGGCGGGTGCACTATGGCAGCTGACCTGCCGCCCGCCGTCGAGGTTGCCGTGTCGACGATGAACGCTACGGTCGAGCGGGTGCCCGATGACGCAGACGCCGCCGTCGGGGCACCGACTTCGACGCCCCGACCGGCTGGCGCCGCGCGGGCCGCTACTTCCTGCTTGCAGTGGTCTCGTTCATCGTGCTGTTCCCGATCTACACGACGGTCATCGCGGCATTCAAGCCCGCTGATGCGTTCTTCGACCATCCGCTGCTTCCGGGCCCGTTCACGTTCGACGTGATCGTCGATGCATGGACGACTGGCAATCTCGGTCGGTACCTCTTCAACTCGTTGGTGGTCGCTGTCATCGTCACCGTGTTCCAGGTGGTGTCGGCCGTGCTCGCCGCCTACGCGTTCGCGTTCTTGGACTTCCCGGGCCGCAACGTGTTCTTCGTGCTGTTCATCGCAACGCTGCTCGTCCCGCTCGAGGCGACGCTCGTGGTCAACTTCGACACCGTGGACGGGCTCGGTTGGTCGAACTCCTACATCGGCCTGGCGGTGCCGTTCCTCGCGACGGCGTTCGGCGTGTTCCTCATGCGCCAGGTGTTCATGACGTTGCCGCGCGACCTGCGCGACGCGGCCGCCATCGACGGCGTCGGCCACCTCGGGTTCCTGTGGTACGTCGCCGTGCCACTCGTGCGACCCACGCTCGGTGCCCTCGCCCTCTTCGGCTTCCTCGGCGCCTGGAACCAGTACCTGTGGCCGAACCTCATCATCAACGAGACCGACATGAACACGGTGCAGTCGGGTCTGCGTGTGCTCTCCAAGTCGAACCTCGACCAACCCAACCTCGTGATGGCCGGCACGGTCGTTGCTGCCGTCCCGGTCGTCATCGTTCTGCTCGTCTTCCAACGTCAACTGGTGCGCGGCCTGACCGCCGGCGCCGTGAAAGGCTGATCACCATGTTCCCGTTACGACGGTTCTTCCCGCTGCTCGTGGTTGTCGGCGTCGGACGTCGCAGCCTGTTCGTCGGGCGAGTCGACGCTCGAAGTTGGCGGCGACGCGACGACCGCCCGAGCCCACCGAGACGTCACCCGACGACGGTACCGGTGCAGGCACCGGTGCCGACACCACTGCGATGCCGACGACCACGGTCGCACCGCTGGCCGATCTGGCGCCGTGCCCGACCGAGGCGCTCGACAACGCCGAGGGTCCGATCGACGTCGTGTTCTGGCACGCCATGGCGAACGAACTCGAAACACCGCTGATCGCGCTCACCGATGCCTACAACGCGAGCCAGGACAGGGTGCGTGTCGAGCTGCAGAATCAGACGGGCTACGAGTCGCTCATCGACAAGTACATCAACGCCGGCCAGGCCAGCAGGCCGACGATGGTGCAGTTCCCCGAGTACATGGTGCGGTCGATCTCCGACTCGGGAACCACGGTGCCGGCCGAGGCGTGTCTCGAATCGAGTGGCTTCGACACGTCGGCGTTCGTCCCGCGGACACTGACGGCCTACCAGTTCGAAGGCATCCAGCGGGGCATGCCGTTCAACGTGTCGAACCCGGTCCTCTACTACAACCGCAAGATCTTCGAGGCTGCCGGCCTCGACCCTGACGATCCGCCGGTGAGCCTCGAAGAGCTGCGCGCAGCCTCGGAGCAGATCGTGTCGTCGGGCGCCGCGCCGGTGGCGCTCGTGCTCGACTCGGGTCCCGACTCGGGCGGGGGCTGGTTCCTCGAGCAATGGTTCGGTCGGGCGGGCGAACCGTTCGCGGACAACGGCAACGGACGGACCGCGCCGGCGACCGAGGTGTTCTTCGACAACGAACTCGGCGTCGAACTGACCACGTTCCTGCAGAAGATGATCGATGACGGCCTCGCCATGACCGTCGGCGACAACCCGGGTGGCCAGGACTCGTTGTTCAAGCTGGCCGACCCGATCGCGCCGGGAGCGATGACGATGGCCACGTCGGCAGCACTCGGCAGCGTGATCGTCGCGCTCGGTGGTGGGTTGGTGCCCGACGTCGGGGCCGCAGGACATCGGCGTCGGTCCGATGCCCGGCCCTGGCGAGACGCCGCAGGTCCAGGTGGGTGGTGCCTCGTTGTGGATCGTGGCCGACAAGTCGCCGGAGGAGACCGCCGCGGCGTGGGACTTCATCTCGTTCCTGCTGCAGGCCCGAATCGCAGTCGCAGTGGGCTGCGGCGACGGGCTACGTGCCGGTGCGCACCGATGCCCTCGACCTCGAGCCCCTCGCAACGACGTACGCAACCGACCCGCGATTCGCCGTCCCGTACGATCAGCTGCTGTCGGGGGTCAACGACGACACGGCCAACGCCCCGGTCCTCGGGCCGCAGCGCGAGGTCCGCGCCGAGACGTCGCGGGCGATGGCGGCGATCTTCGACGGCGCCGACCCGCAGACCGCGTTGACCGAGGCCGCCGACGCCAGCAATCTGCTCATCGCCAGCTACAACGACCGCAACTGACACACGATTCGGGTGGGCAGATAGGGTCGCGGGCATGGCTACTGCATTTCCTCCCTTCGACGGTTCCGCGCCCAAGACACAGGACTTCACCGACGCTCCGGAGATGGGGATCGACCCCTCGAAGCGTTACACCGCAACCCTGTCGACCTCGATGGGCGACATCGTCATCGCCCTCGACGCCATCAAGGCGCCGAACACCGTCAACAACTTCGTGTTCCTCGCGCTGCACCACTACTACGACGGTGTGATCTTCCACCGGATCATCAACGGCTTCATGTGTCAGGGCGGCGACCCGACCGGCACCGGTCGCGGCGGCCCCGGCTACCGCTTCGAGGACGAACTCCCCAAGCCGCGTGAGTACCAGATCGGCTCGGTCGCCATGGCCAACGCCGGCCCGCACACCAACGGCAGCCAGTTCTTCATCGTGTCGGGTCCCTCGGGCGTGGGCCTGCCACCGGCGTACAGCCTGTTCGGTCAGGTCGTGAAGGGCCTCGACATCGTCGACGAGATGCAGCGCGTCCCCACCGGCGGCGGCGACAAGCCGAAGAACGACGTGGTCATCAACTCCGTGGCAATCACCGTCTCCGACGACTGACGTTCGACAGAACGAGGAGACGACTCGGGTGGCGAAGTCGGCCGAGTTCTCCAACGCACAGGCGCGTCGCCTCGCGCTCGGCGCCCAGGGGTTCACCGACCCGCGGCCGACGGGTCGGGTCGACCGGCGTCATCTCCGGCGGGTGGTCGACCGGATGGGGCTCATCCAGATCGACTCGGTCAACGTGCTCGTTCGCAGCCAGGAGCTTCCCCTGTTCGCGCGGCTCGGACCGCATCCGCGCACGCTGATCACCGATGCCAGCCGCGACGGTGAGCTGTTCGAGTACTGGGTCCACGAGGCATGTCATGTGCCGGTGGCGTTGCACCCGTACCTGCGCTGGACGATGAACAGCGAGCACCGGTGGAAGGCGGTCGCCAACCTGCGGCATCGGCGGCCGGAGTTCATCGACGAGGTGCGCATCAGGATCCGTGACGAGGGCCCGCTCGTGGCCGGTGACCTGAAACAGCGTGTCGGCCCGAAGGGCACCTGGTGGGATTGGGACGATGGGAAGATTGCCCTCGAGCACCTGTTCTTCGCCGGCGAGGTGGCGGCGGTCCGTCGCCCGAATGACTTCGCACGTACCTACGACCTCGCTCATCGTGTGATTCCCGCGGAGGTTCTGGCGTTGCCGACGCCGCCCGAGATCGATGCCCGCAAGGAGCTACTGGTGCGGGCCGCGCGGCACCACGGCATCGGGACGTTCGACGATCTCACCGACTATCACCGCCAGCGAAACCCGCCGTGTCGGCCGCTCATCGGTGAGCTCGTCGACGAGGGCCGGTTGATCGAGACGTCGGTCGAGGGATGGTCGAAGCCCGCCTACTCTGCACCCCGATGCAGTGATGCCGCGTCGGGTGGCGGCGCGAGCGCTGCTGAGTCCCTTCGATCCACTCGTGTGGAACCGTGATCGCACCGAGCGGCTGTTCGGGTTCCGGTACCGCATCGAGATCTACGTCCCGGCGCCCAAGCGCCAGTACGGCTACTACGTCCTGCCGTTCCTGCTCGGCGACGAACTGGTGGCACGCGTCGACCTGAAGGCCGATCGGACAACCGGCCGGCTCCTCGTGCAGGGTGCATTCGGTGAGCCGGGGATCGACGAGGCGTACGTCGCCGCGGAACTCGCGTGCGAGTTGGCCTCGATGGCCGGGTGGCTCGGACTCGATCGTGGGGTCGAGGTGATCCCGCGTGGCGATCTCGCAGGAGCGTTGGTCGCTGTGGTCAGCAGCCGCTGAGGCTGAACTCGCCGCCTTCGATGTCGGCGAAGGTGACCGTGTACTCGTCTTCGTCGAGGGTCATCTCCGTCGTGGAAGTCGACTGTCCGGGCCCGGTGACCGAGAGCATGATGTCGACACCGGTGGCTGGGTCGAACGTGCCGACGTACTCGCCTGGAGCGAGTTCCTCGGCAACGACGGTCACGATCGTGCCGCCCTCGGCAGGGTCGCAGTTGACCGCGACGACCATTGCACCGCCGGCGGCGAAGATGATCTCGTCGTGTGATTCGGATTCGATGATGGCGTCGTTGTAGGCGTTGCCGGTGCCGCCCTCCGGCAACTCGGGGGTCGCGTCGTCGCTGCCGCAGGCGGCAAGTGCGAGCGCCGCGACGGCCAGTGCAGCACCGAGGCGGAGGCCGCGCGTGGAGGAGAACTTCGAGTTGTTCATGGTGCTGTCAACGGTATCGACCGTCCGCCACGCCGATCAGGGCCCTTCGTCCCGACCCGGCTCGCGGTGCACGGCGTCAGTTCAGGATTGGGCGGGGATCGCCCAGCGGATGGTGCGGGTGATCAGCTCGCCGGCGGGGCGCAGGGCGACGGTCTCCGACACCGGGAGCCACGGGAGGCGCAATGGCATCCTGGTCCACGTCGGCATCAGTGCCACAGCGGCACCGGCAATCAGCCCGTACGCGGGTCTGGCGGCGAACGGCAGCGGCGGTTGCATCAGGAGATAGCGCGCCGACTCTCTCGCTTCGCTGGTGCCACGCAACTCGGATCGGTACTGTCCAATCCGATCTCGAAGCGCGGCCTCCGACTCGGGTGGCCCGATCACACCGAGGGCTCGCGCCACCACGGCGGCGTCGGCGACGTACCGGTCACGGTCGTCGCCGATGAGCGGATGCTCGCCGTAGCGATCGTGCGCAGCGAGGAAGCTGTCGAGTTCGGCGAGGTGGACCCACTCGAGCAGGTGCGGGTCGTTCGCCTCGTACCGGCGACCGTCGGGAGCGACGCCGGTGACCCGTTCGTGCACTCGGTGCACGGTGCCGACCGCCCGCTGCGCCTGCGATGCCGGACCGAACGTGGTGGCCGCCAGGAAGTCGGCCGTGCGCTGCAGTCGTCCCCACGGATCCGCGCGGTAGTCGGAATGCTGGGCGACACCGGCCATGGCGAGAGGATGCAACGACTGGAACAGCAGTGCCCGGAGCCCGCCGACGAACATCGAAGCGTCGGCGTGCACGCGACGGATCGGCGCGTCGTCGGCGAACCATCCGGGCTCGTCGGTGTCGAACAGCTCGAGGTGGCGTTGCGGCGCATCGGGCCCGACCACGCGATCACGGATCTGGTCACCCAGCCAGGTCCGCACGTCCATTGCCTCATCGTGCCACGGCCCCGTGAGTACCATCCGAACGTGCCCGAGGAATCTGCCGACGAGACTGCCGCCTCCGGCGCGGTGGGCGTTTCCGGCAACGGTTCGACGGATGCCAGCGGGCGCCCGTTCAACCGTCGGGCCACCGACCGCACGCTCCCGCGCTGGGTGGTTCCGGCCGTCGTGGTGTTCTGGGTGGGGTATGTCCTCACGTTCACCGCCCGCCACGTGTTCCATCGCCTGTCGAGCTTGTTGATCCTGATCCTCGTGTCGATCTTCCTGTCGTTGGCCATCGAGCCGGGCGTCAATCGGCTGGCGGCGCGGGGTTGGCGACGCGGTCGGGCCACGATCTTGATCCTGGTCGGCGTCCTGGCCGCGTTCCTGATCTTCGTCGGCGCCGTCGGCACACTGGTCGGCACCCAGGTCGCCGACCTCCTGCAGGACTCCGATCGCTACATCACCGACACGGTCAGCTTCCTCAACGACAACTTCGGCACGAACATCGATTCGCAGGACGTCGTCGACGAATTCAACGATCCCGACGGACGCGTGCAGGAGTTCATCCGGTCGCAGAGCGACGAGGCCGTGCGGCTGTCGCTCACCGTTCTGGGGGTGGTCTTCCAGGGCCTGTCGGTGCTGTTGTTCACCTACTACCTGGTCGCTGACGGTCCGCGTCTGCGTCGAGACATCTGCTCGCGGCTCACTCCGGCGCGTCAGGCCCGGGTGCTCCAGGCGTGGGAGCTGGCGATCACGAAGACGGGCGGCTACCTCTATTCGCGGGCGTTGCTGGCGTTGCTGTCGACGTTCTTCCACTGGGTCGTGTTCCAGTCGATCGGTACGCCGGCGCCGATCGCACTCGCACTGTGGGTCGGTCTCGTCAGCCAGTTCCTGCCGGTGGTCGGTACCTACCTCGCCGGCATCCTGCCCGTCATCTTGACTCTGGTCGACTCGCCACTGAACGCGTTGATCATCATCGTGTTCATCGTGGTGTACCAGCAGATCGAGAACTACTTCTTCGCGCCGCGCATCACGGCGCGCACGATGGAACTCCATCCGGCCGTGGCGTTCGGTGCGGCATTGGCCGGCGCATCGCTCCTCGGGTTCGTCGGGGCGCTGTTGGCGCTCCCGGCGGCCGCCATGGCGCAGGCGTTCCTCGGTGAATGGGGCAATCGGTACGACGTGGTCGACAGCCACCTCACGGCGATCCCGCCCCCGAAGAACCAGCTCACGTCGGATCTGCCGCCGACCACGGAATCGACGTGACGCGCTTCGATGACGCGTTCGCACCGATCGCCGTCGCCACCCGCAGCGGATTCGACGAGTCACTGCACCACGGCGCCGGTGCCACGCTCGCTGCCGATGGATCGCTCATCGCGCATGTCGGTGATCCCCGCCTGATCGTGTACCCGCGTTCGTGCCTCAAGCCGATGCAGGCCCACGCGATGGTCGGCCTCGGCCTCGAGCTCCCCGACGATCTGCTCGCTGTTGCCTGCGCCAGCCACGGCGGGACGCCGATGCATCTCGATGCGGTGCGGGCGATTCTCGCCCGGTTCGGCCTCGACGACTCGCAACTCCAGAACACGCCGGCGCCGGCGCTGAGTGATCCGCGCTCGGAACCCTCGTCGCTGCGGCAGAACTGTTCGGGCAAGCACGCTGCGATGCTCGCCACCTGTGTCGTCAACGGGTGGCCGACCGAGACGTACCGCGATGTGGAGCATCCGCTCCAGGTGGCGATCGCATCGGCGTTCGGTGACCTCGGATGCGTGGTGCATCACACCGGCATCGACGGCTGCGGCGCGCCCACCCATGCGCTCGCGCTGGACGAGTTGGCAGGTGCGTTCGCCGGGTTGGCCTCGACCGATGCGCCCGTGGCCCGGTCGATGCGGGCGAATCCCCTCATCGTCGGCGGAGCGGAGTTCGACGACACGCTGTGGATGCGAGCGGTTGCCGGCCTGATGGCCAAAGAGGGGGCCGCCGGAATGATGGTGATGGCCAGGGCCGACGGCCGTGCAGCTGCGTTCAAGATCGCCGATGGGTCGGCCCTCGCCCGCCAGGTTGTCATCCCCGAGGCGCTGCGGGTGCTCGGCGTCGACGTCGAGGCAGTGGCAACGAGTGCACGTGATCGCGCCGTGGTCCCCGTGCTCGGCCACGGTCGTGAGGTCGGGCGGATCGAGCCACTCGAATGGACGCCGTGGAGTTCCTGACGCTCGACCGCGAGTCGTTCGCCTATGGCGTCTCGCAGCCCGTGGCCCCGCTCGTGCGGCGGGTGATCGCCGAGAATCCCTCGAAGTTCACCTACTTCGGAACCGGGACGTACATCGTCGGTGGGGACGTTCACGGACGCGGCGATGTCGTCGTGATCGATCCCGGTCCGCGTCTCGACGCCCATCGTGACGCGCTCGCCGCCGCACTCGAAGGATGTAGCGTCAGGGCGGTCCTCGTGACGCACTGCCACGCGGATCACTCGCCGCTCGCGGCGTGGTTGGCGGCCGAATCCGGCGCCCCGACGGTCGCGTTCGGGCCCCACGGCGACGATGCGTGGGACATCGGCGACGATCCGGTGGACGGCGATCCGCAGGCGGACGAACCTGCTGCGGACGCCGAGCCGGTCGTCGAGGAGTCGACCGATCGGGACTTCACGCCCGACGTGACCGCTGCAACGGGTGACGTCGTTGCGGCGGCCGACGGATGGGTGATGACCGCGCTCCACACGCCGGGTCACACGTCGAACCACACCTGCTTCACGCTCGACGACGGTACGACGCGCACGTTGTTCACCGGCGACCATGTGATGGGTTGGAGCACCACCGTGGTGTCACCGCCCGACGGCGACATGGCGGACTATCTCGAGTCGCTGCGGGTGGTCGCCGGCCGCCGCGACGACGTCGCCATCCCGACACACGGCCCGCCGATCCCGAACCCGTCCGCGTTCGTCGACGAACTGATCGAGCATCGGCTCCGACGAGAAGCGCAGGTGCTCGACGCGGTACGCCACGGGCTCGACCTGATTCCGGCGATGGTCGAGGTGCTGTACGCCGATGTCCGCAAAGAGCTGCACAAGCCCGCCCGGCGCAGTGTGCTCGCCCACCTGGTGAAACTCGTCGAGGATGGCTCGGTCGCCGTCGAGGGTGAGCCGAGGCTCGACTCGCACTACCGCGCCATGTGAGGCGCCGTCCGACGGTTCAGATGCCGTCAGCGGCGGCGGCTCCGGCGGCGTCTTCTTCGGAGGGGGCATCCGCGGCGCGGAGGCGGGCGAAGATGTCGGGTGGTTCGATCCACGGATCGGCGAGCGTGCCTGCCTGCGCATCACGGATCGTCGCCCAGACCCGTTCAGGAGTGCACGGCAGGTCGATGTGTCGCACCCCGAGGTGCGCCACGGCGTCGATCACGGCATTCTGCACCGCCGGGGTGGCGCCGATCGTCGCCGCTTCGCCGATCCCCTTGGCGCCGAGTGGATTGAGCGGCGTCGGCGTCTGGGTCGAGTGCGTCTCGAACGACGGCAGCTCGGCGGCGGTCGGGATGCCGTAGTCGGCGAGGTTCGATGTCACCGGGTTGCCGTCGGCGTCGAAGCTGACCTCCTCGAACAACGCTTGGCCGACGCCGGCTGCGATGCCGCCGTGCTGTTGGCCTTCCACGAGGAGTGGGGCGAGCACCGTGCCGCAGTCGTCGACGGCGACGTGGCGCAGCAGGCGGACCTTGCCGGTTTCGACGTCGACTTCGACCACCGCGATGTGGGCACCGAACGGAAACGTGGCGCCCTCCTGGTGGAAGTCGAACTGGCCGTCGAGTTGCTCGCCGACCTGCGTGGCACGAGCGGCGAGGTCGCCCCAGCCGATGGCCTGGGCGGGCACGCCGGCCACGCCGATCGTGCCGGTCGCAGTGTCGACGACGATGTCGGCGACGTCGGCCTCGAGGACCCGGGCAGCGAGCTCCTTGGCCTTGGTGACCATGACCTCGGTGGCGCCGCGCACGGCCGACCCGCCGAGCTGCAACGAGCGTGACCCGCCGGTCCCGCCGCCGGTCCGCACCCGGTCGGTGTCGCCGTCGACGAGCGTGATGCGGTCCACGGGGATGCCGGTCTGGTCGGCAACGAGCATGGCGTACGCGGTCTGATGGCCCTGGCCGTGTGACTGTGTGCCGGCGAAGATCGTCGCCGAGCCGTCGTCGTGGACCTCGATCGCGCCGAACTCGTCGGCACCTCCGCCTGCGGTGATCTCGACGTAGGCCGCGACGCCGATGCCGAGCAGTCGATGGTCGCCGTTCGCCAGACGTTGGGCCTGCTCGGCGCGCAACGCGTCGTATCCGGCGGCTTCGGCGGCGCGTTCGAGTGGGAGCAGGTAGCGACCCGAGTCGTAGGTGTTACCGGTGAGCGTGGTGAAGGGGAACACGTCGTCGCCGAGGAAGTTGCGGCGCCGGATCTCGATCGGGTCGATACCCAGTTCCAGCGCCGCCTGGTCGACGAGCCGTTCGAGCAGTGCGGTCGCCTCGGGCCGTCCGGCACCTCGGTACGCGCCCATGGGTGTCGTATTGGTGACGGCGACCGCGACGTCGAACTCGATCGTCGGGAACGCATACGTGCCCTGCGCCATCCGCCGGGTTCCGCCCGGCAGGAACGCGCCGATGGTCGGGTACGCGCCGGCGTCGCCGACGAGGCGCACCTTCAGTCCGGTGAAATCGCCCTCGCGAGTGCAACCCAGTTCGACGTACTGCACCTGGCCGCGGCTGTGGGGAAGTGCCTTCATGTCGTCGCTACGCGGCGGCACCCACACCACGGGTCGGCCCGTTCGGCGAGCAGCAGCGGCGACCACGGTGTACTCGTGGTGGATGCCGGCCTTGCCACCGAATCCGCCTCCGACCTGCGGGGTCACCACTCGGATGTCGGCCGGTTCCATCCCGAGCGCGCCGGCGAGTTGGCCGTGCAGGCCGTGCGGCATCTGGGTCGACGCCCAGAACGTGAGTCGTCCGTCGTCGCCGACCTCGGCCGCGCAGCAGTCGGGTTCCATCGGCACGACCGCCATGCGTTGGTTGACGTAGCGGCCGCGTACGACCACTTCGGCGGTGGACAGATCGGTGCGCGGCTTGTCGACGATCACGAGCGCCTCGTTGGATCCGTGCTCCGGGAAGATCAGGTTCTCCGTGTCGGCGAGGGATTCCTCGGCCTCCACCAGTGCCGGCAGCGCGTCGATGTCGGCCCACACGGCCTGCGCGGCATCCTCGCCCTGCTCGAACGTCTCGGCGAGCACCACGGCGATCGGCTCGCCGACGAATCGGACCGTGCCGTCGGCGAGCGGCGGTCGGGCGAAGTCAGGATGGACCATGGCGAATCCGTGATGTGGCGCCACGCCGAGTTCGGCGGCCGTGAGGATCTCGACGACGCCCGGCATCGCGCGTGCGTCGTCGGCATGGACGGCATTGATGGCGCCGTGAGCGACCTCGGAGCGCACGAACACCGCATGGAGCTTGTTCGGGAGATCGAGATCGGCCAGGTACTTCCGGCTCCCGGTGAGCAGGCCGGGGTCCTCGGTGCGCAGTACCCGGGTACCGAGGATCGATCCGGGTCGCTGCGTCTCGCTGTGCGTCATTCCCGCCGAACCTACTGCTGGCGAGCCCACCGCTCTCGACCGGGAGGATCAGCAACCCGGGGTCTCGAGCTGGCAGACTCCTGCGCTGGATGGCCGTTGACGACCCGACCCGTGAGCGCACCGGCCTGGCGTCGACCCTCCGCAATGCCGGGCTCCTCAGGCTCTACGGAGCGGAGGTGGTCTCGGGTGCCGGCGACGGCGTGTTCTGGGTGTCGCTCGTCGTGTTCCTCGATGGCCAACCTCGCTTCGGTCTCTGGCTGACCCTGGCGGTCGTGGCGCGCCTCGCGCCCCGAGCGCTGCTGAGCCTCCCAGCCGGTTCGCTCGTCGACCGGAGCAATCTGCGTTCGTTGCTTCTGACGATCGAGTTCGGTCGGGCGGCGCTGATGGTGGTGCTCGCACTCGTTGCGTCGCGCGGCGGGGCAGCGCTCCCGGCGCTTCTCGTGGTGCTCGCGTCGTACACGATCGCCGCGCCGACCCGACCAGCACTGTCGGCGATCGTTCCGTCCGTTGCGGGTGAGCGCCATCTCGCCGGCGCCAACGCGGTGTTGAGCACCATCCGTCAGATCATGACCTTCATCGGTCCGCTGCTCGGCGTGCTGATCGCCGCCGCGTGGTCGCCCGCTGTCGGGTTCGGTGTGAACGCCGCCACGTTCGCGCTCTCGGGGCTGATCATCGGCACCGTCGTCGGACTGCCCGACCATTCACGCTCGAACACCGACATCGCCGGCGCGGGGCGAGCCCCGGTTCGGCTCGGACTGGCAGCATCGTTCGTCGACGGCATCGGTGCCGTCAGGTCGATCCCGGCACTCCCGGCGCTGGCGCTCCTGATCGGGGTGATGTACTTCGTGCGCGGTGCCGAGATGGTTCTGCACGTCTATGTCGTACGCGATCAGCTCGATGTGTCGGTCGACACGATCGGTCTGCTCGGCGGCGCGATCGGCCTCGGTGCCCTGCTTGCGATGCCGGTGGCGGCACGCGCCGCCGGTTCGCTCAGCCCCGTCCGTCCGGTGCTCTTCTCACTCCTCGCAACGGCCGTTCCGACGGCCGCCCTCGCGGTGATCTCTCGAACACTGTGGGCGTGTGTCGTGCTGGTTGCCGTGGGCGTCGGGATGGTGGTGTTCGAGGTGGTGATCGTCGTGATGATCCAACGCGTCACACCACCGGCTTCGCTCGGCCGGGTTTTCGGGGCGATCAATGGCGCCTCGAACACCGGCAAGTTGGTCGGTGCGGTGGTCGCTCCGCTGCTCGTGTCGGTCCTCGGTCTCGGTACGGCGCTCGTCGTGGTTGCCGGCTCGTTGTTCGTGATCGGCGCGCTCGCCACTCGCCCGCTGGTCGTGATCGGTCGCCTCGCCGACCGACGACAGCGTTCGCTGGCCCCGACCGTCGACGTGCTGGCCAAGCTCGCCATCTTCGAAGGCGCGTCGCTGCAGTCACTCGAGCGAATCGCTGCGGATGTCGGGGAGCTGGTCGTCGGCGAGGGCGCCGTCGTCATCCGCCAGGGCGATCACCCCGACAACCTCTACTTGGTGATTCGTGGATCGCTGCAGGTGTCGGTGGACGGCCGGGAGGTCGGGCAACTGGGCGACGGCGACTGGTTCGGTGAGATCGGTCTGCTCGACCAGCGGCCGCGAACCGCGTCGGTCACATCGTGGGTGGAGACGGTGCTGTGGCGGATCCCGGGCTCGACGTTCCTGTCCGTGCTCGAAGATGCCGGTGCTCCGCCGTCGGCGCTCCTCGACAGCATCGCAGATCGACTCTCGACGCACCGTTGAACTCGCGTCGCCAGTTCACGCGAGCGGGTTCGGAGTGTCGAGCCCTCACTGACTATGGTCCTGCCGAGTGCATCGGGGGATGCGCCGTGAAACACAGACCAGGGGAGCGTGCGGACGTGGGAGTTGAACGGTGATTCTCCTGACCTTCCGCGACCTCGTGTATCGGCGGACCCGTTTCATCGTGGTGACATTGCTCGCTGCGGTCGTGTTCGCGCTGCTGTTCGTGATGATCGGCCTCGTCGAGCAGTTCAACGCCGAGCCGGTCGAAACCATCGATGCGATCGGCGCCGATTCCTGGGTGATACCGGAAGGGATCACCGGGCCGTTCACGGCGCTGTCGGCCGCGCCGGCGCAAGCGATCGACGCGGTGGAGGCCGACACCAAGTCGGCGGTGATCGTGTCGCGCTCGAATCTCCTCGACGCTGGTGAGCCCGTCGACGTCATGCTCTTCGGCCACGAGGTCGGTGGGCTGGGGACGCCACCCACGGTTGCGGGTCGCACGGCAGCAGAGAGTGGAGAGCTGGTGGCAGACAAGGCCGCCGGCCTCGACGTCGGTCAACAGGTGACCATGGGCGGGATGGGCTTCACCGTCGTCGGCGAGACCGAGAACATCACGATGCTGGGGGGCACGCCGATGGTGTTCGTGACGCTGCCCGATGCCCAGAACCTCGTGTTCCGGTCCACCGACGTGATCGGTGCGGTGCTCGTCGACGGCGAGGTCGGAGCGATCCCCGCCGGCGCCAAGGTGCTCACCGCCGACGAGGTCGCCGCCGATGCGCTGCGCCCGCTCGACGGTGCCATCGCCTCGATCGACCTCGTCCGGATCCTGCTGTGGATCGTCGCCGCGGTCATCGTCGGCGCGGTCGTCTATCTCTCGGCGCTGGAGCGTCAGCGCGACTTCGCGGTGCTCAAGGCGGTCGGAGCGCCGAATTCTGCACTGCTCGGCAGCCTCGGGCTGCAGGCCGTGTTGGTTGCGTTGGTGGCGGTGGCGGTTGCGTCGATCATCCAGCTCTTCCTCGCCCCCGCCTTCCCGCTGCCGGTACGCGTGCCGGCGCGGGCGTTCTGGCAGCTCCCCGTGCTGGCCGTCGTGATGGCGCTCGTCGCCGGGGGTGTCGGGATGCGCAAGGTGCTGAGATCCGATCCGTCCCAAGCGTTCTCGGGAGCAGGCGTATGACCGTCGGACCACTCATCGTCACCGATCTCGTGGTCGAGTTCATCCACGACGGCTACGCCATCCGCCCGCTCGACAACCTGTCGTTCGAGGCCCAGGCGGGTGAACTCGTCGTGCTCCTCGGGCCCTCGGGGTCAGGCAAGACCACCTTGCTGTCGTGTCTCGGCGGGATCATGACGCCGACATCGGGTTCGATCCGTCTGGGTGACACCGACATTGCGTCGATGTCGGGGAAACAACTCGATGCGTACCGGCGCGACCAGATCGGGTTCGTCTTCCAGGCGTTCAATCTCATCGCGTCGTTGACCGCTCGTGAGAACATCGCCGTGCCGTTGACCCTCACCGGCATGAACCGCAAGGACGCCTTCGCCCGCGCCGATGAGCTGCTCGAACAGGTCAACCTCGGTGACCGAGGGGGTCATCTCCCCAGTCGGCTGTCGGGTGGCCAGCAACAGCGGGTGGCCGTCGCCCGCGGGCTCGGGCACAATCCGCCGCTCCTGCTGGCCGACGAGCCGACGGCCAACCTCGATCACATCCAGGCCGAGGCGATCATCCGGGTGCTGCAAGGGCTGCGCGACGAGGGTCGGATGATCGTGGTATCGACTCACGACTCGAGGCTCGTGCCGATCGCCGACCGCATCGTCCAGCTCATCCCTGTTGGTGGCCACGACGAGGTGGCGACGCACGAGGTGAGCTTTGCGGCCGGTGAGTCGATCTTCGAACAGGGTGACAACGCCGAGC
Source organism: Ilumatobacteraceae bacterium (assembly GCA_963716235.1). GTDB lineage: Bacteria > Actinomycetota > Acidimicrobiia > Acidimicrobiales > Ilumatobacteraceae > Sva-07. The sequence continues at coordinate 29,119 of CAVQTE010000012.1, forward strand.
TGATCTACGTCGTGAAGTCGGGCGAGGTCGACGTGATCCGGGTGCTCGCCGGGGGAGGCGAGGAGCTGCTCACGAAGCTCGGTCCCGATCAGTACTTCGGCGAGCTCGGCCCGTTCCTCGGCTTCCCGCGATCGGCGTCGGTACGCGCCAGCACCGACGTGGTGCTCACTGCCTACAGCCCGCGCATCTTCCGCGAGAAGGTCCTCCACAAGACCTGACGGGTCGTGCAAGAGCTGCGAGACCGAGCACCGTCTTTCCGGACCCGACCCCGAAGGACCGGCGGGGTCAGGGCGTGACGCCGTGGTCGGCGAGGAAGTCGAGCGTGCGACCGAGGGCCATGGCGGCGGATCGGGCGTCGTAGGAGTCGCGGGCGTCGCAGCTGAAGCCGTGGCCGGCACCGAGGTACACGTTGACGGGAACGTCGGGGTGGGCGGCGGCGATGGCCTCGACCTGATCGAGCGGGATGCCGTGGTCGAGTTCGCCGAAGTGCAACATGGTCGGAACCTGTGGGGTGCGCTCGATCATGCCGTGGATCTGGCCGCCGTAGTACCCGACCGCGGCCGCGATCGGCAGGTCGCAGGCGGCGATCCAGGCGATGCTGCCACCGAAGCAGTAGCCGATCACGGCGACCGGTCCGGTTTCGGCGACGTGGTCGACAGCGGCGGCGATGTCGAGCATCGCCGGCTCCCAGGCGATCTGCATGGCGAGTTCGATGCCTCGCTGTCGGCCCTCGTCGTCGTAGCCGAGTTCGACGCCTCGCTCGCCGCGATCGAACAGCGCCGGTGCGATGGCCCGGTACCCGAACTCGGCGTAGCGGTCGACGACCGATCGGATGTGGGCGTTGACGCCGAAGATCTCCTGCACGATCACGATCGACGCGCAAGCGCCCTCGGGGTGCACTTCGTAGGCGTCGAGTTCGTGTCCGTCGGCAGCGGTGAGTCTGATCATCCCGCGACGGTAGAACACCTCCGCTCCTCCAGGGTGTTTGCGTGAGCGTTTGGTTCAGGCGCCTGGGAGGCCGTGCATTCGGTGGTCGAGGATGGTGGTGGCCGCCGTGAGGTCGATGCCGTCGAGACGGAGGCGTTTGTGGCGGCTCGACCCGCCCGAGCGGATGCTGACTGCCGACGACCGCAGCCCGAACACCTCGGCGACGAATGCCACCAGCGCCTCGTTCGCGCGATCGTCGATGGGCGGCGCGGCGACGCGGATCTTCACGGCGTCGCCGTGACGGCCGACGATCTCGGTGCGCCGGGCACCGGGCTGGGCATGGACGCTCAACATCACGCCACCATCGGTCGCCGTCAACTCCGCGCGCTCGATCGCCATCACTCAGACCGATCGCAGCGTGGCCGCTCGGCCGTCGGCGGTCTGGGCCTGGATGACGTAGAAGTCGGCTTCACGCGCGAGGCGCTGTGCGGGGTGGGCGAGGTCCATCCCCCGTCCACCGGTCGCCGCGAGCAACGCGGTGGTCGCCCGCTGGGCGAGGACGAGGCAGGTGGCTCGGTGGTCGCTGGCCGTCGCGATGTCGGCTTCGGTGTCGCCACTCGGGCGAGCGTCGACGAGCTCGTCATCGCGCCTCCAGACGGCTTCGAGTTCGCCGATGAGCCGCTGGGCCGCGTCAGCAACGTGCTCGCCGCTGGCAACATCGTGGTCGGCGACATCGTGGAGGAGTCGGATCGCCCGATCGGCGACGCCGAGTACCGCCGACTGACCGATCGCCGCCCGAACCCGATCGACGGTTCGCCAGTGCGCAGCATCCTCGATCGTCACGACCCGGCCCCCGGGGATCGTGCAGCCGTCGAACGAGAGGGCGACGGTACCTGTCGACGCGAACACGGGGAGGTCGAGCGGCGTGGCTCTCAGCCCGGCGGGCGCCGACGCCGGAATCATCGTCCAGACGAGTTCGCCGGCCTCCGATTCGGCGGCGACGCAGAACCAGTCGGCGATGCCCCACGACGTGACCCACGGTGCGTGACCGTCGAGACGCCAGCGACCATCGGAGAGTGGTGTGGCCCTGACCGCCGGCGGCCCGGGCCGGCGGGCGTGAGCGAACGCAACACCGGCGATCAGCTCGCCCGAGCACATCGCGGTCAGGAGGCCGTCGACGAGGTCGTCGTTGCCGGATGTTCGCAGTGAACGCACCACACCGAGGTGCTGGACCCAGATGAAGAAGGTCGCGCCGCATCCACTGCTGACCGTTGCGATCACTCGTCGCGCGGTGCGCGCGTCAAGATCGCTGCCGCCGTGTGACGCGGGCCCGGCGATTCCGAACAGCCCGCTGCCGGCGAGGGCACGCAACCCGTGTTCCGCCGGCACCGAGCCGCGATCGACATCCTGAGCCCGAGGGAACAACACCGAGTCGGCCACGGCGCGTGCCCGATCCACGACGGCCGAGACGTCCGGTGACATCGCGCCAGTGTCGCATCCGTGGCACGGAGCGGCGCGGTCGCCGGCGCGACGGTACGGTCCGGGTCGATGGCGAACGAGCGTGTCTTCCCGGCGGTGTTCTTCGATCGCACCGACGAATCGCCCGACTCCGCCTTCTACGGGCCCGACCGTTTCGTCACCCACATCGACGAAGACGCCATCGCCGCGGTCGGCGAGCTGTACGACGAACTGGAGTTGACCGGTGACGTGCTCGACATCTGCTCGTCGTGGATCTCGCACTTCCGTGCTGCGCCTCGCCGGTTGGTGGCGATGGGGATGAACGAGCGGGAGCTGCGCGCCAACGAGATGGCCACGAGCTGGGTGATTCGGGATCTCAACGTCGACCCGACCCTTCCGTTCGACGACGCATCGTTCGACGCGGTCACGTGCTGCGTGTCGGTCGACTACCTCACTCGGCCGCTCGAGGTGTTCGCCGAGGTCGCCCGAGTGTTGCGGCCCGGTGGTCCGTTCGCGGTGACGTTCTCGAACCGGTGCTTTCCCACGAAGGCGATTCGCGGCTGGCTGCTCACCGACGACGAGGGCCACTGCGCGATCGTCGACGCCTACTTCGACCTGACCCGCGGCTTCGACCCCGCAGTCGTGCAGCTGCGCAACCCGGCAGGTCGCGCCGACCCGCTCTACGCCGCCGTCGCCCGCCGCTCGGTTCCTACGCAGACGTGGTGAGTCCGGCGAAGCGGGCGGCGACGTCCACGCTGACCGACACCGCGAGTTCGATGAACCGCTCGGCTGCCGGCGAGAGGGTGTGGCCGCTGCGCCATGCGATGGAGATCTCACGACTGGGGAACGCAGGGTCGAGCGGATGCAGGCTGAGTCGTGGATCCTCGGGCTCGATGCACAGCAGGGGGAGCACGGCCACGCCCATACCGGCGCGCACCATGGCGGCGACGGTGCCGTTGTCGTTGGTTCGGAACACGTAGCTCGGCTCGACGCCGCTGGAACGCAATCCGGCTTCGTTGATCAGCTGGCACGAATTCTGGTGTTGGCCGACCAGCGGCTGGTCGATGAGCGCACTGATCGCCACGGGGCCCTCGGGGAATTGGCCGGGACGGGCGAGGAGGCGGAACGGATCGTTGAGCAGGTGCCGGGTGTCGAAGCTCGCGGCGACGTCGCCGACGACGAAACTGAGGTCGAGTTCGCCCGCAGCAAGCTGCTCGTGGAGTACGTCGTCGTAGTCGCTCTCGACGGCGACGATCTCGAGGTTCGGCAGCTCCTTGCGCATGGTGCCGATCAATGACGGCAACACGGTGTTGGAGACGCTCTGGAAGGTGCCGACGCGCAGGCGTCCGGCGTCGCCCGTGCGGAACTGGTCGAGGTCGTCGCTGATGCGGTCGAGGTGGGTGAGCAACGCGCGGCTGTGTTCGAGCAGATGTGCTCCGAGCGGAGTGAGCTCGACGGGGCGTGGCCCGCCCGGACGGTCGAAGACCTTGTCGCCGATGACCCGTTCGAGTGAGGCGATCTGTTGGCTGACCGCCGACTGTGTGTAGCCGAGACGCTCCGCCGCACGGCCGAACGTGCCCTCGGTGGCGACTGCATCGAACGCCACCAGCAGGCGCATGTCGAGGTGACGCATGCCGGTCATGAAACATCAGAATAACTGATCATCATGACGACAAAGCATCGCTAGTGATTGATATTAGCCGCTCGTAGGTTGGAGTCCATGGAAGCCACCTCGACCCGCCAACTGCTCGACCGGTTCGCCGACGCCATCGAGGCCAACGGGATCGCGGCGGTGCCCGCCGAACTGATGATCTCACTCGTCGACGTGGCCCGTTCCGTCGATGCCAGCCCGGTCGCCGTGGCGGTGCTCGTCGATCCGACCGAGCCCGACGTCGTGCGCGAACGCGCCTTCTGCAGAGTCGCGATCCAGATCGTCGGCCGTTCGGGTCGCATCGATTCGCGTGCGGATTCGCTCGCGAATCGCGGCATCCCGCAGCCCGCCTGACAGGCGATCGATGCTCAGCGGCCGATGACCGGCGAGCCGTGGTGCACCAGCAGGCGCCACTCGCTGTCGGTGTACACGTACAGGTTGGTGGCCGCGACGGTGCCGGTCCCGCCCGAGTCGACGAGGTTCTCGTCGAGCGTCACCCAGGCGAGATGTCCGTCGATCGCCACGGCGTGGTTGGTGAGGATGAACTGATTGCGTCCGGGACCGGCCAGGATGCGCCGCCACGAATCCTCCACCACTGGCCACGTCCGCAGGATCGGCCAACCGGGATGTACGCACACCACTCGGTCGCTGTGCTCCCACACCGCTCGCATCGCTTCGAAGTCGCGTTGCTCATGAGCGTCGTAGAACGCCTGGTTCGCGTCGAGCACCGCCTCGATCACCGGGTCCATCGGCGGCGGCTCCATGTGGTCCGACCGTACCGTGCAGGGCTGGACCGCGAGGCCACTGACGGGTGACTCGAATGTTGCGGGTACCGTCCGGACATGACGTTCACCAGTGAATCGACCACCGACGAGGTCCTCGCCGGCCTCGACCTGACGGGCCGGCGCTTCGTGATCACGGGCGCCGCGAGCGGCCTCGGGGAGGAGTCGACCCGGGCTCTCGCGGCCCATGGCGCTTCGGTGCTGATGCTGGCCCGCGATCCGGCCAAGAATGAAGAGGCCGCTGCCCGCGTCCGTGCCGATGTGCCCGACGCCGACCTGTCGCTCGATGTCGTCGACCTCGCCGATCTCGCGAGCATCCGATCGTTCGCTGCCCGGTTCCTCGACGGCGGTGAGGCGATCGACGTCCTGATCAACAACGCCGGCGTGATGGCGTGTCCACTCGGGCGCACCGCCGACGGTTTCGAGATGCAGTTCGGCACGAACCATCTCGGGCACTTCGAGTTGACGCGCCTCCTGGCGCCGGCGGTGATCGATGGTGATCAGCCACGCATCGTCAACCTGTCGTCGGCGGCCCACGGCATCTCCGACGTCGATCTCGACGATCCCAACTTCGAGCACACCGACTACGACGCGTGGATCTCGTACGGCCGTTCGAAGTCGGCGAACGCGCTGCACGCACTTGCGTTGGCCCGTCGGCTCGTGGACGACGGCGTGCTCGCGTTCTCGGTGCATCCCGGCGGCATCATGACCAATCTCGGCCGGCACCTGAACGACGATCTGATGCAGCAGATGCTCGACCGCGCCAAGGAGCGCTCCGCCAAGTCGGGCGAGTCGGGCGGCATGCAGTTCAAGAGCATCCCGCAGGGCGCGGCCACCCAGGTGTGGGCGGCGACATCGCCCGATGTGGTCGACCACAGTGGGGCGTACCTGGCCGACTGTGGGCTCGGCGTGCTGGGAGGCAATGTCGGGCGCAACGGCTTCGAGCCGTACATCACCGACGAGTTACGCGCCGACGAACTCTGGACGCTCAGCGAACAGCTCGTCGACGCCTGACACTCCGTTGCGCCGTCACGTCGTCGGTCAGGATCGCTGCGTCGGGAGCTTCGGCACGATCCAGTCGATGAAGTCGGACGGGCTCCGGGTCTGGATGTAGACGCGGCCCGGTCCGGTGAGTTTCACGACGAGGCCCTCACCGCCGAACAAGGTCGACTTCCAGCTGCCGGCCTTCGCCACTTCGTAGCCGACGCCTTCCTCCCAGCCGACCATGTGGCCGGTGTCGACCGTGTAGCTCTGGCCGGGTGCGAGGTCGACGGCGTGCACGGCTCCGTAGCTCGACACCACGAGATCACCCGTGCCGGTGCACTTGAGCATGAAGAGACCCTCCTTGCTGAAGAAGGTCTTCGCGCCGCCCCACTTGCTGTCGATCTCGATGGACTCGGGCGAGGCGAGGTACGAACCGGACTGCAGGTAGACGGTCTTGCCGGTGATCGGCCACATGATGATGTCGCCGGGGAGCGCCGGGGCGACGATCACATGGGCGTCGGGGCCGGTGGCGGTGAAGGTGTTCATGAAGAACGATTCGCCGCCGAGTACCGAGCGGCGCAGGCCCTTCATGATGCCGCCCTGCGTGCTGGTGGCGATCTCGACACTCGGTGACATTGCCATCATCGCCCCGGCCTCGGCCTTCACCGATTCGCCGGGGTCGAGGTGGAGCGTGGCCATCGCGAATGCGGGGCTGAAGGTGATCTCGGTACGCATGGATCCTCCCGGGGATCGGAGTGGTGGGTAGGGACACGACGGTACATCGGTGTCGTACGCTGCCGCGTCGTGAGTGAGCACGACGAACGACAGGTCCGCCGCGAGTGGTTCGAGCGCTCGTGCATCACGCTGCACGAGCGCTTCGGCCGGCTGCAGGAGGGGGAACCGGCGTCGTACATCCCCGAACTGGCGTCGGTCGATCCCGATCGGTTCGCCATCGCCGCAGTGACCACCGACGGTGAGCGCATCGGGGTCGGCGACGTCGACCACGAGTTCACCATCCAGTCGATCTCCAAGCTGCTGATGTACGGCCTGGCACTCGAGACCCACGGACGCGACAAGGTGCTCGAGCGGGTCGGTGTGGCGCCGACCGGGGAGCCGTTCAACGCGATCGTGCTCGACGACGACGGCAATCGGGCGCCGAACCCGATGGTCAATGCCGGCGCCATTGCCATCACCGATCTCGTGGTGGGTGCCGACGTCGAGGAGCGCGTCGAACAGGTGCGCTCGATGTACGAGCGGTACCTGGGTCGTCGTCCGGAGGTCGATCGAGCTGTGTGGGCGTCGGAGCGCACCACCGGCAACCGCAACCGGGCGATCGCGTACTTGATGCTGAGTCGAGGGATCATCGAGGATCGTGTGGAGGAGACGCTCGATCTGTACTTCGCGCAGTGTTCGGTGCTCGTCACCGCGACCGACCTGGCGCTCATCGGCGCCACGATCGCCAACCACGGCGTGCATCCCGACACGGGCGAGCAGGTGGTCCCGCGTGAGGTGACCCGCGACATGCTCACCGTGGCGTTGACCTGCGGGATGTACGACTACGCGGGTGAGTGGGCGTTCTCGGTCGGGATCCCCGCGAAGAGTGGTGTGGGCGGTGGGATTCTCGGGATGCTGCCCGGTGTGGGTGGTGCGGCCACGTTCTCTCCGCGGCTCGACGAGATCGGCAACAGCGTGCGCGGGTTGCGGGTGTTCGAGGAGTTGTCGCGCGACTTCGATCTGCACATGTTCGACCCCGATCGCCCGTGGAGCCGGTAGCTAGGGTGCGCGGATGACCGACACGAACCGCCGCATCACCCTCGCCCAGCGACCCTCCGGGGCGGTGACGGCCTCCTGCTTCGCGATCGACGAGGTGGTGATCCCGACGCCCGGCCCGGGCGAGGTGCTCGTGAAGGTCGGCTGGCTGTCGATCGATCCGACGATCCGGGGGTGGATGGCGATGGACACGTACCTGCCGGCGATCGAGATCGGTGCGCCGATCCGCAGCGGTGGGCTCGGCGAGGTGATCGAGTCGAACAACGACGCCTATCCCGTGGGTACCACGCTGTTCGGGATGACCGGCTGGCAGCAGTACGCCGTGATGGGTGACGGGAGCAACGCGATTCCCGACGGCATCGACCCGACCGCGGCACTGAGCGTGTTCGGGATCACCGGTCTCACTGCGTACTTCGGGCTCCTCGATGTCGGCAAGCCGGTGGCGGGCGACACCGTGCTCGTGTCGGGCGCTGCCGGTGCGACCGGATCGGTGGTCGGCCAGATCGCGAGGATCAAGGGCTGTCGGGTGGTCGGGATCGCAGGGTCGGACGAGAAGTGTGCGTGGCTCGTCGACGAGCTGGGCTTCGACGCAGCGATCAACTACAAGACCGAGAACGTGGCGCAGGCGATCCGGGCAGCGTGCCCGAAGGGCGTCGACGTGTTCTTCGACAACGTCGGCGGCGACATCCTCGAAGCGGGCATCGGCAACCTCGCCATGCGTGGCCGCGTGGTGCTCTGTGGTGCGATCGCCACCTACAACGACGAGGCACCGAGCCCGGGTCCGAACAACCTGTCGATGCTGATCATCAACCGGGGCCGGATGGAGGGCTTCATCATCATGGACTACCTGGATCGTGCCAACGAGGCGATCGGCGAGTTGGCCGGCTGGGTGATGGGCGGCGAGCTGAAGTTCGCGGTCGACGTGGTCGACGGGCTCGACAACGCACCCGTCGCTCTCGACCGCCTGTTCAGCGGCGCCAACCAGGGCAAGGTGATGGTGCGGCTCTAGCGCCGAGTCGTTCCGGGTCAGGTGCTGACGAGCTTGTCGAAGGTCAGCTCCGATTCGCCGTCGAATCGGTACGCGGCGAGTGGTCCGCCCGTGCCGGCGCTGTAGTCGACGCACAGTGCGCGCGGATTGGCCACGGCGAGTGGGGCCTCGAACCAGTAGTGACCGAAGATGACCGGCACGTGGCTGTCATTGCGCCGAAGCAGCTCCTCGGGGATCTGCTCGTCGGGCAGGCCGTCGACGACATTGCCGTCAGCGTCGACGACGGTCTGGTCGGGCGACAGCAGGTCGCTCCAATTCGTCGCCGACTCGTCCCACCACTTCAATCGCACGTTGGCACGCGTGTGGTTGCCCTTGTCGCGAAACTTCAAGCCGTCGGGAATCCTCACTTCGGGACCCTTGATCAGTGTCTCGATCGATGCGTATGCATGATGGGCCGAGTTGCTGGCGTCGACGACCAGGTCGTCGGTGAGGGTGTTCGTAGCGGACACGTGGCGGCGCATGACGGCGAGGTCGGGTTCCGACCAGCATGCGTGGATCACCCGCAGCCCGTCGAGTTCGAGCCACAGCGGGATGGTCTTGAACCAGTCGATGAGCTCCTGATGCAGTGGCGAATCGAGCCCGACGGCGCCGATGAATGCTGCGTGCTGTTTGCGGTTCTTCGGGGTGCGTCGGCGCAGGTGATCGCCACCTTCGCCCGGCGTGGCGTAGGCAACGGCATTGAACTCGTGGTTGCCGAGGGCGACTTGGGCGGTGCCGGCGTCGACCATGCGCCGCACGATGTCGACGGTTTCGAGTTGTTGCGGGCCCCGGTCGATCAGGTCGCCGACGAAGATTGCCTGGCGATCCGGGTGTCGCCACGCCCCGGCGCGCTCGGCGTAGCCCATCTGGCGGAGGAGGGCAGCGAGGGCGTCGGCGTGCCCGTGCACATCTCCGATCACGTCGTAGCTGGTCATCGCTGGATTCTTGGTCAGTTGATGGCGCGGGCGGCTGGGACGGTTTCGGTGAGGTAGGCCTCGAGGGCGTCGGTGTTCACGGGCAGGCGCAGCGCGATGTTCACGAGGTCGGCGCCGGCCGCCCGGTACTCGGCGATCCGATCGAGAGCCTGGTCGGGGGTGCCGGTGAGTGCTCCGGCCGTCAGCCGTTCGGTCAGTTCGGGGCCCCACTGGGTGCGGATCCGTTCGAGTTCGGCGTCGGCCTCAGCGGCGGTGGCGCCGATGTGGAATGCAAGGTTGATCGACCGCTCGAGTGTTGCCGGGTCGCGGCCGATCGCCTCGCATGCGTGGTCGATACGGTCGTTGAGGATGCGGAACTCGGTGGGGCCGACGTAGGGGACGTTCCAGCCCGAACAGAATCGTGCCGCGTTCTGCGGTGTCCGCGTCGGGCCGTTGCCACCGGTCCACAGTGGGATCGGTCCGTCGTACGGTCCGGGGACGCAGGTGACGGCGTCGGTGCGGTAGTGATCGCCCGTGAAGGTCGTTGGGCCGGTGGCGGTGAGCATCGAGCTGATGATCTCGAGGCCTTCGGTCAACATGTCGAAGCGCGTCGAGATGTCGGGGAAGTCGTAGCCGTGGGCGCGGAATTCGGGTGCGTGCCAGCCGGCGCCGAAGCCCGGCTCGAACCGTCCCTGGGCGATGTGGTCGATCGCGACGCAGGCCTTGGCGAGCAGTGCGGGGTTCCGATACGGCACGCAGAACATCAGGCATCCCAGCCGGGCCTTGCTCGTCACCGAGGCCAACGCGCCCAGCGTGGCGATCGCTTCGAAGTGCGGTGTGGTGCCGCCCGCGGGTGGCGCCTCGTAGAGGTGGTCCCACACCGAGATCCAGTCGACGGTGCCGTCGAGGCGCTGCCAGAGCGCGATGAGTTCGTCCATCGTGGCGTTCTGCTGGCCGACGTGAACACCGAGCGCGAGCATCGTGGTCATGGGGTCCATCCTGTCAATGGCTTGTCAACTCGCCGCGGGCCGTGACCGTGCCGTAGAAGTGGGAGAGGTCGTCGGTGCGGACGACCGCCTTTCCGAACGGCTGCAGAGCGAGCCCGGCCATCTTGATCGACTGGATCCCGAATGGGATGCCGATGATCGTGATGCACAACACGAGGCCCGTCAACACGTACCCGATCGCCATGAGGATGCCGGGGATGATCCACAAGACGGCGCCCAAGATGCCCAGGGGCGTGGCGTTCGGGTCACGGACAACGGTTCGCCCGAATGGCCACAGCGAAAAGTTGGCGAGCTTCAGGCACTGCCGTGCGAACGGTAGGCCGATGATGGTGATGGCCAGCAGCACGGCCCAGAACAACCAGCCGATCGCCATCCAGAATCCGCAGAGTATGAGCCAGAGGATGTTTCCGATCGTCCTCATCGGGTCGTCGCGCCGTCTGTGGTCATAGCGGTGACGTTATGCCTCGCGGTCTCATCTCGTAGGAGTGGACACCCCCGCGGCCCGAGCGGCGAGCCGTCCGATGCGGTAGAGATGGGTACGTGAGCGAGGTGCGGTGTCGGGCGGTCGTGTCGGGGCGGGTACAGGGCGTGTTCTTCCGCGACAGCTGTCGGTCGCAGGCACAGCGGCTCGGCGTGCGCGGCTGGGTTCGCAACCGGTCTGACGGCACCGTCGAAGTGGTGGCCGAAGGCCGGCGCGACGACGTCGATCAGTTGCTGAATTGGTGTCGGCAAGGACCGTCCCGAGCACAGGTGACCGGGATCGTCGTCACCGACGAGGTCCTCGCGGCCGAGCGTGGCTTCCACATCGTGTACTGATCAGGCCTTCCGACCCCTCACCCCCGGTTTGCATGACAGAACGATTGGGGTGACCCGACGGAACTGCAACGCAAACCGGGATGACGGTCAGGCTCCTGCTTCCTCGGCGGCGCGGCGGACCTTGTCGACGAGGTTGGCCGGCAGCGGCTGATAGCCGTGGTGCTCGACCTCGAACGAGCCGCTGCCGCCACTGAGCGAGCGCAGGTCGATGGCGTAGCGGGTGATCTCCGCCGTGGGCACCAGCACGTGGATGGTCGTGACGCCGGACTCATCAGTCTCGGTGCCCAGCACCTGAGCGCGTCGGGAGTTGAGGTCGCCGAGCGTGTCGCCGTGGTGGGCGACCGGCACGTGGACATGGACCTCGCTGATCGGTTCGAGCACGTCGACGCCGACCTGGGCGACGGCCTCGCGCAGCGCGAGCGATCCGGCCATCTTGTAGCTCATCTCCGAGGAGTCGACGGCGTGGTGCTTGCCGCCGGTGCACACGGCGCGGATGTCGACGATCGGGAAGCCGTCGCGTCCGCCTCGCGCCATGGCTTCTTCGACGCCGGCACCGACGGCGGGCACGAGGTTCTTCGGGATCACGCCGCCGGTCACCTCGCTGCGGAACTCGAATCCGGAACCCGACGGGAGTGGTTCGAAGCGCACGGTGGCCACACCGAACTGGCCGTGGCCGCCACTCTGCTTCTTGTACCTGCCCTCCACCTCGACCGACGCGGCGAGGGTCGCGCGGTATGCAACGCGAACGTCGTCGACGTCGAGTTTCACCCCAGCGCGCTCGATACGTGACAGCGCGACGCGTACGTGCGTCTCGCCGCCACCGCTGAGCACCGTCTGGCGCGTCGAGTCGTCGTGGTGAACGGCAAGGGTGGGGTCTTCGATGACGAGTCGGTGCAGCGTGGTCGCCAGCCGGTCCTCGTCGGACTGCTTGGCCGCGGCGATCGCCATGCCGTACACCGGGCGGGGCAGCGCCGGGAGCACGGCGGTGACCGGCGTGCCGTCGGGGGCGAGCGTGTCGCCGGTGCGGGTGTCGGTGAGCTTGGTCACCGCCACGATGTCGCCGGCGCCGACGGTGTCGACGTGCGTCTGCGTGCCGCCCGTCAGCGAGATCAGGTTGTGCAGCCGCTCCTTCGTGCCCGAGCGTGAGTTGACGAGGACGTCGTCGGCGCGGATCGTGCCGGAGAGAACCTTCAGGATCGAGATCTGGCCGAGGAATTCGTCGATGGTCGACTTGAACACCAGCACGAGGGGTGGCCCGTCGGGATCGGGCGAGATGTCGACCGTTCCACCGGCCGCTTCCACGACGGTCGGGCCGCGATCGCCCGGTGCCGGGCCGACGCGGCAGATGAAATCGGCGAGCTGGTCGGCGCCGATGGGGGCGGTGGCCGATCCACACAGCACGGGGAAGGCGAGGGCGCGGTCGACGGCGTCGTGGAGGAGGTGTTCGAGTTGTTCGGGCGACGGTTCGGTGCCCGACAGATACTGCTCGAGGAGCGCGTCGTCGAGTTCGATCACGTCCTCGACGAGGTGTTCGTGTTCGATGCGTTCGGCCTCGGCGAGGTCGGTGGGGACGTCGACGAGCTCCGCGTGGCCGGAGTCGTACACGAAGGCGCGGTGGGTGAGCAGGTCGGCGATGCCATGGAAGCTCGATTCCTCGCCGAGGGGGAGCTCGGTGGGGTCGGCGTGGGAGCCGAACACCTCGCGGACCTGCGCGAGGGTGCGGTCGAACGACGACCGTTCCCGGTCGAGCTTGTTGACGAACACGAGCCTCGGGATGCCCAGCTCGGTGGCGTGGCGCCACAGCACGACGTCTTGTGACTGCACGCCGGCGACACCGTCGATGACGAAGACGGCCAGGTCGGCGGCGGCGAGCCCGAGGAGTGCCTCGCCCCGGAAGTCGGCGTAGCCGGGTGTATCGATGAGGTTGATGCGGTGGTCGTTCCAGTCGAACGACGCGACCGACAGCGAGATCGACTGCTGGCGATCGCGTTCTTCGGGATCGTGGTCCATCACTGTCGACCCTCGCTCGACCGTTCCCGGCCGGGCGATGACTCCGGCCCGGAAGAGCAACGCCTCGGCGAGGCTCGTCTTGCCGCTGGCGTTGTGACCGACGAGCACAACATTCCTGATTCGTTCCGTGGACCGCATGGGCACCCCTTTCGTGCGTCCACAGTTTCCACCCACCGCTGTCGTGCCGCAACGGACCAACGGCCCGATCATGTGGCGTGTCGGCATTCTCGTGAACTCGTTGCGCAATAGTTGCGCCGCTGGTTCACGAGAACATCTGAAGTCACCGAATCCTCATGAACGTACGGTGCCGAGCGCTGCGTAGAGGCTGTCGATCAGTGCCCGGTTCCTGGTGCTCTGCCAACGTGGGATGACGTGGTTCATGACGTAGCCGAAGGCGATGCCGGTGTCGGGGTCGGCGAAACCCAGTGCGCCGCCGGTGCCGAAGTGGCCGAAGCCGCGCGGGTTCGGTCCGAGGGGTCGGCGGGCTGTCGTGGGCACGAACCCCAGACCGAACACGACGTCCTCGCCGAGGATCGGACACATGCCGCTCGACTGTGGCTGTGTGGCGAGCGTCAGGAGGTCCGGCGACAGGATTCGATCGGGTTGCAGCAGCGCCGAGTAGAACGTCGCCAACCCGTGGGCGGTGCCGTGCCCGTTCGTCGACGGCACCTGCCCCGATCGCCAACGCGCCGTGTTCACCAGCCCGATCGACGAGTAGCCGGGCGGATTGAAGTGGGCGAGCACGTTCATCAGGGCGTCGCCGTCGAGCGTCGACGTGTCGATCGCGGTCGGATCGACGTGGCCGCTCGGTGCCCAGATCACGTCGGCGCAACGTGTGTGGTGATCGTCCGGCACTCCGATCCAGATGTCGGCATCGATCTCGTCGGCGACTCGGCGCAGTGCGGTTCCGGGCGTCTCTCCGGTCGCCCTGCGGATGATCTCGCCCGTGAGATGGCCGAACGTGTTCGTGTGGTAGGCGTGCCGTGTGTCGATCGGCCACCACGTCTCCGTCGCGGCCAGAGCATCGGCCATGAGGGGCCAGTCGAACACGTCGTCATCGGTCAGGGGTTGTCGAATCGCGGGCACCCCGGCTCGATGGCTCAGGGCGTGGCGCACCGTCACGTCGTGTTTGCCACCGGACGCGAACTCGGGCCAGATCTCCGCGACGCGCGTGTCGAGGGTGATGATGCCCCGGTCGACCAACTGCAGCACGAGCGTCGCTACGATCGCCTTGCCGGCCGAGTAGTAGTTCACGAGCGTGTCGTGCGTCCACGGGCGGGTCCGATCTTCGTCCGCCCATCCTCCGCACAGGTCGACGACCACCTCACCCTCATGTATGACGCAGAGCGCCGCACCGACCTCGCCGCGCTCGACGAAGTTCTGGCGGAAGGCATCGCGGACGGCGCTGAGGTCGTCGTCGCACTGGCCGGAGATCGTCGGTTCGAGCGCCATGACGACTTCGGTGTCGTCAGCTGACCTGACGGACCCCGGGGCTCGAGGCCTGCACCTCCCACGAGCTGATCGGCGTGACCGGTGATGTCTCGTCGAACTGGTCCGCCACGGCACGGTAGGTCGCGAGCCATCGGTCAGGTGTCACCTCGCACACGGTGTACCCGCGCTGAGCGTCGAACCACTTCAGGTGCGGGTTGGCGGTCAACGCACCGGTGACCAGGGTTTCGACCGCCTCGTCATCGTCGAAGAACGACGACGAGATGCTTGACGCCATGAACTCGGTGCCGATGACGGGCAGTGCGGCATCGAAGGGGTCCGAACGCAGTTCGGCAACGGCGGCGGAGTGGAAGTCCCCGGTGAGCACGATGAGGTTGTCGGCCGCCGCGCCCACCGCGTCGAGCACGACCTGACGCTCGCCGGCGTAACCGTCCCATGTGTCGACCACCACGACGGGCGGTGCGGCACCGGCGACTGCGTTCCCACCGAACATGAACACCTGTTGTGCGAGCACGTCCCACACCGCGGTCGACGCCTCCACACCGTCGATCAGCCACGTGCGCTGCGCGGCTCCGAGCATCGTGTGGTCGGGGTCGGCGGCGAGCTCCTCGTCGCGCACCTGCACGGCATCGCCGAGTTGGGCGACGAAGGGTTCGCCACGCTGCTGGTCCGATCGGTACTGGCGTGTGTCGAGGACGTGGAAGCGCAGGAGGTCGCCGTGGGCGAACGATCGGTAGATGTCGTAGTCGGGCCCGTCGGGCGCGTCGAGGCGCACCGGCATGTGTTCGTACCAGGCCTGGTACGCGGCGGCGCGCCGTGTCCGGAAGGCCTGCGGATCGTCGTCCTGTTCGGAGACGTCGCCGGCGTAGTCGTTGTCGACCTCGTGGTCGTCCCATGTGACGATCCACGGGACGAGTGCGTGCGCCGCCTGCAGGAGCGGATCGCTGTGGTAGAGCGCGTACCGCTCGCGGTACTGCTCGAGCGTCTCGCACTCGAAGTCCTGCCCTGTCGTCCTGCCGCGTTCGTCGGCGTAGCCGCCACTCGCGTACTCGTAGATGTAGTCGCCCAGGAACACGAAGGCGTCGATGTCTCCTTCGTCGACCAGGTCGCGGTAGGCGGCGTACCGGCCCTGTTCCCAGTTCTGGCAGGACGAGAAGGCGAACCGGAAGCGGTCGGGCAGCGTCCCGGGTGCGGCGAAGGTGTGCGTCCGAGCGGGTGGTGTCGTGTACTCGCCGAGTCCGAAGCGGTAGTAGTACTCCTGGTCGGGGTCGAGGCCGGACGCATCGACGTGCACCGAGTGTCCGAGTGCTGCGATGGCGAGGGCGGTGCCGTCGCCGACGACATCGGCGAAGTTCTCGTCGCGAGCGATCTCCCACGTCACCTCGATGTCGGTGTCGGGGAGCGGTTCGGCCGGCTGGAGACGTGTCCAGAGGATCACCGAGTCGGGCAGTGGGTCACCCGACGCGACGCCCAGCGTGAAGGGATCGGACTGCACGGCGGGCGCAGCGCTCGTCGTGGTGTCCGCCAGCGCGGTCGTGTCCGGCAGGGTGGTGGTGTCGGTCGTGTCCGTCGCTGATGGTCCGCTCGACGTGTTCGAGCCCGACTCGCCGCTGCTGCAGGCGGCAAGCGCCGCGGCGATCGTTCCGGCGAGGAACCCGCGGCGGGTCAATCGAGGCCAGTTGTCGTTGTTCACGTTTCCTCGATGAGTCGTTTGGTCACTGTTCGAGTGTACGCGACGACCCGATTGGGACTTCCGCCCGATCGATCAGGTCGAACGAGCGAGTACTCAACCGTCGGGGTGTCTGCGCCGATAGAAGATCATGAAGATGGGCGATGACGAACAACCGCTGACGATACGCAACGACCAGGAGGTCGGTGGGGTCTCGGCGGAACGCGAGTACGTGCGGCGGGTGGCGCAGCAGGAGCAGCGGATCGAGGCGGCCTGGCGCTGGTCGCATCGGGTCGATTGCAGATCATTCGTCTGAACGGCGGAGCACGAAGACGAACTCGAATGCATCGGGCGATGCGCTCGAGCCATCGAGAGCGAGGACTCCTTCGACCCGGAGCCCGGCGTCGATCGCCAGGTCGCGGAAGCCGGATTGCGTGTGCCAGTGCAGCACCCAGGGCCGTTCGATCTCCTGGCGGTCCTCGCCGTCCACGACCTCGTAGCGCAGCACGGTGGTCTGTCGTCGGGTCGTGTCGTCGCGGTCGGTCGCGGTGGCGGTCACCCGCAGGAGTCGACCGCGTTCGTCGACGTGCTCGCGCGCGACTCCGAGATGCTCGGCGCGCACCGGCTTCGGGATGAAGAGTGGGACCAGCGCGGCGCCGTTCGGGTCGAGGTGGTGACGGATTCGTTCGAGCGCCCGAACCGCGGTGGCATCGTCGGCGATGAGGTTGAAGGTGGGCCCGGCCAGGAAGATCGATCGGTATGTCCTGGCGAGGTCCATCTGCTCGATGGCCGCATGATGGACGGTGACCTCGATCCCACGTTCGGCCGCCGTTCGCCGCAACTCCGCCAGCATGTCGGCCGACGAGTCCAGGCCCTCGACGTCGAGCCCACCGGCCCGCAGCGACAGCAACGGATCACCGTCGCCGCATCCGAGTTCCAGCGCCGGCTCACCCCAGGTGCGGATGAACGTCGCGTACGTGCGCGGATCCGGCACCGAGCCCTTGAGCGGGCCGTACACGTCGACGACGATGCCGGTGTAGAAGTCCGCGGGGTCGACGTCGTTCATGGCAGGCCAGTCTTGCCGCTGTGCTGACGGGTGGGCGACGGTGTTCTACCGTGAGCGGCGTGGATGACTCGGCGTTGTGCGCGCTCTCGGATCGTTGGTGGGACGAGATCTGGCGCGACGGCAACGTCGATGCCGTCGACGAGCTGCTGACCGATCCGTTCGTGCGCCACACGAGTCTCGGCTCGATGGTGTCCCCGCGCCACGAGTACAAGGCGATGCTGGCCGAGATCCAGCGGACGCTGTGCAGGCCCGAGACGACCATCGATGATCGCGTGGTCGCCGGCGACCGGGTGTGGACCCGCGCCACGAGTCGTGGTCTGAACCTGGAGACCAGCGAGACGACCGTCGTCACGTGGATGCTGGTCCAGCGGATCGCCGAGGGCCGTATCGCCGAGCACTGGGTGCTCACGGTTCGCGGCGTCGACTGGACGGTGTGAGCACACGCTCCGCAGCGGTCAACCGATCTCGCAGCGGTCAACCGATCTCGCAGCGGTCAACCGATCTCGCAGCGGTCAACCGATCTCGACCGCAGCGACGCGACCACGATGGCGGTACCGGGCGGCGGAGAACAGCGCGATCGCCGTGAGCACGGCCACTCCCATCGCTGCCAGGGTGACACGCAGCGTGATGGTGTCGGCCAGCACACCCAGTGGAAGTGCCATCAGGCCGAACCCGCTGAACCCGAGGATCACCATGCTCTGCAGTCGGCCGTGGTACTCCAGTGCCGAGATCCGCAACAGCAGCGTCTGCGTCGAGGTCTGGAACATCAGACCGCTCGCTCCGATGAACGCGAGCGCGACGAGCGCGAGTGGGAAGGAGCTGGCGACGCCGAGCGCGATCAACGCCACACCGAACGCGGTGCCCGACCAGGCGATGGTGGCCCACGGGTGCTGCCCGCTCCCGCGGGAGGCGTTGACGAGCCCCGCCAGCACGGCTCCGAGGCCGGCGACGCCGGCCATGATGCCGTAGCCGACGGCGCCGACATCGAAGCGGTCATCGGCGAGTGTCGGCAGGAACGTGAGGTACGGAAATCCGACCATGACCACGCCGACGGTCACCAGCGCGATCAACCCCACCTCGTGATTGGAGCGGACGTAGCGGACGGCGTCGACGATCTCGCCGAACGGTGATCGGCTGAAGTCGGTTCGTCGGGGCACCCGGGGCAGCGCCACGATGAACATCGCCGCGAGCGCGCTGGCGATCCCGCTCGCGATGAAGACACCTCCCACACCGAACCACGTCACCCCGATGAGCAGACCGGCGAGTGCCGGAGCGAACACTCGCATCGCCTCCTGCGACATCTGGCTGAGGACGACGGCGTTCTGGAGGAGCGAGGACGGGACGACCTCGGAGATCAGCGAGATCCGGGCGGGGAGATAGAACGCGAAGGCTGCCGCCTGGACGCCACCGGCGACGAGCAGCATCCAGTACGCGATGACGTCGGTGATCACCGCCGCTCCGATGAGCAGCGATGACGCCATGAGTGTGAGCACGGCGAGCAGGAGCACGAGTCGCTTCGGGTACCGGTCGGCGGCGACGCCGCCGAGTGGGGTGGCGATCAGCATCGAGGCGCCGAAGACGAGCATCACGCCACCCAGCCCGGCGTTGCTCCCGGTCAGTTCGCGCGCCAGCCACCCACGAGCCACGGCCTGGCCCATCACGCCGAAGATCACGATGGTCGCGCTGTAGAACAGCAGGCGGTACGAGGGCACGGACATCGCTGCCCAGGTGCCGGCAGCCTTTCGATTCACATCAGGAACGTACGCCACGATCGGCGCCGGTCGTGGACGCCGCGCTCGAGGCGCGGCCTCGGCAAGGTCGAGGTGCCAACGGGCTGAAGGACCCTGGACACCGGTCGGGCCGGTGGCGCACGATCGCGACATGAGCGGATCTGTCACGCACGCCTGCCCGTACTGCGAGCTGATCTTCAGCTACCACAACGAGGTGAAGGATCACATCCTGCACGACCATCCCGAGCACGCCTCGGTGGTCGAGTCGATCGAGCCGCGCGAGTTACCGCACGACTGAACCACCCGGAGACTGCTTGTCGAACGAGCGATGATCCACTCGGCCTCCGCGGATTGATCACGCTCGCCGCGGAACTCCCGGTCGGCATCGGTGAGCACGGCGCGCAGCGTCGATGCGATGAAGGCGAACTCCTCCTCACCCGCGATCAACGGCGGTGACAGCGTGATCACCGGCTCTCCCCGGTCGTCCGCGCGGCAGATCAGTCCCGCTGCGAACAGCCGGGGCGACAGGTGATCGCGCAGCAGCCAGTCGGCCTGCTCGGGCGTGAACGTCCCACGGCTCGCCTGGTCGGTGACGAGTTCGATCGCCAGGAAGTAGCCGTCACCGCGCACGTCGCCGACCAGCGGGATGTCGCGCAACGACTCGATCAGCGACTTGAATCGGTCCTGGTTGGCCAGGACGTGTCCGCACAGGTCCTCGCGCTCGAACACGTCGAGGTTCGCGTTCGCCACGGCGCACGACACCGGGTGCGCGCCGAACGTCTGGCCCTGCAGGAACGCGACCGGTGCGTCGACGAACGGTTCCGCGATGCGGTCGCTGATCATCACCCCGCCCAGCGGTGAGTAGCCGCTCGTCACGCCCTTCGCGAAGGTGATCATGTCGGGCTGGTAGCCGTAGCGCAGGCTGCCGAACATGTGACCGAACCGGCCGAAGGCGCTGATCACCTCGTCGCTCACGAGCAGCACGTCGTAGTGGTCGCAGATCTCACGCACGCGGGCCCAGTACCCTTCCGGCGGGACGAACGCCCCACCGGTGTTCTGCACCGGCTCCATGAACACCGCGGCCACGGTGTCGGGACCCTCCATCTCGATGCGCAACGCCACGTCGTCGGCGCAACGCAACGTGCACGCCTCGAGGTGCATGCAGTCACCGCAGCGGTACCGGTACGGGGTCTGCACCTTGATCGCGCCGGGCATCAGCGGTTCGAAGACGGACTTGATCGACGGTACGCCGGTCAGGCTGAGCGCACCGATCGAGGTGCCGTGGTACGCGAGGTAGCGCGAGATCACCTTGGTGCGCATCGGTTCGCCGCGCAGCTTCCAGTACTGGCGCGACAACTTGATCGCCGTTTCGACGGCGTCACCGCCCGACGGCGTGAAGAACACCCGATTCAGGTCGCCCGGTGCCATCGTCGCCAGCCGCTCGGCGAGGGTCACCGCGGGCTCGTTTGCGAATCCCCAGACCGGGAAGTACGCGAGCGTCGCGGCCTGCTCGCGGGCGGCGTCCGCGAGCTCGGCCCGACCGTGGCCGACCTGCACGGTGAACAAGCCCGAGAGGCCGTCGAGGTAGCGCGTGCCGTTGGAGTCCCAGACGTAGCAGCCCTCGCCCCGCACGATCATCGGCGCGGCGTCGCGCTGGGCCCGCAACGTGGTGAAGTGCATCCACAGATGCGCGGCAGCGTCGGAATCGGTGGGCATGACCCAGTTTCGCATCGTCCAGTGGATCGAGCCGCACGGCGTGGTCGGGGGATCTCAGCGGTGAGGGCGGCGGCGCCGAGCGTCAGCGCCGACACCACGAGGATGTCGCGCCACGGGACGGTCCAGGTGAACCCGGCCATGAAACCGGAACCGTTGAGCACGAGCCCGTAGGTGCCGACGAGCAGGCCGAAACCCCCTTGCGTTTCGAACGGTGCGCGCAGCAGGGTGTGACCGATGCCCGAGAACCGATTCGTCGGCGAGGTCGCCCGCACCTACGACCAGACGTCAGCCGCCATGTTCGCGTCCGAGGTCCTCGACCCTGCGGTCGACTGCCTGGAGTGGTTGGCGCAGGGCGGACGGGTGCTCGAGTTCGCCATCGGCACCGGCCGGGTGGCGCTGCCGCTCGCGGCCCGAGGTGGCGACGTGTCCGGCATCGAGCTGTCGGCCGACATGCTCGCCGAGCTGCGACGGGCCCCCTGCGCCGCCGACATCGCCGTTGTCGAGGGCGACATGGCCACGACGCGGGTGGACGGGGAGTTCTCGCTCGTCTACCTCGTGTTCAACACGATCACGAACCTGACGACGCAGGACGAACAGGTCGCCTGCTTCGAGAACGCGGCCCGCCACCTCGCGCCCGACGGACGGTTCGTGGTCGAGAACGGCGTGCCTGCGTTACGTCGCCTGCCGCCCGGCGCTGTCGGTGTGCCGTTCACAGTCACCGACGACTACCTCGGCATCGACGATTTCGTCGATCGTACCCACCTACAGATCTCCCGGTCGCGCCACTTCCACCGCACCGCCGACGGCACCTTCCGCGAGTTCACCGCGCCGTTCCGGTACGTGTGGCCCTCGGAACTGGACCTGATGGCGCGCATCGCCGGCCTGACGCTCGAACACCGCTGGGCCGGCTGGGACCGATCCCCGTTCACCGGCGACAGCCCGTCACACGTGAGCGTCTGGCGTCGCCCGTCGTTCTGACTCGCCACTCGTCGGTTCCTTGCGGAATACCTCCCGGAATCCGGGACTCATTCCGCACAGATGTGATCTGCCGCATCACATTCGCAGGGCGGTCGGAGTCGTTGTGGGGCGAGGCGGTCGGGGAAGATGACAGCCACCTGCACCACCGTCACCCTGCACGAGAGGTCTCATCACCATGTCGATCGCCATCACCGAGGACCATCGTTCGCTTGCCGAGACGGTGCGAGGTTTCGCCGAGAAGCGCAACCTGCGCGGCGCCGCCCGAGAACGACTCGAGTCACCCGACGACTCGCTGCCGGAGTTCTGGGCCGAACTCGCGGAGCTCGGCTGGCTCGGGCTGCACCTGCCCGAAGACGTCGGCGGATCCGGCTACGGGATCGACGAGCTGGTCATCGTGGTCGAGGAGCTTGCCCGAGCGGTCGCGCCCGGGCCGTTCGTGCCGACCGTCGTCGCGAGTGCGGTGATCGCCGCCGCCGGCGCCGACGACCTGCGGTCGCGCCTCCTGCCCGGACTCGCCGACGGCTCGACCGTCGGCGCGGTCGCGCTCGGTGGTTCGGTGACGGTGTCGGGCGGTGCGGCCTCGGGCGACGCCGGCGTCGTGCTCGGCGCCGGGTCCGCGTCGTTGATCCTCGTGCCGGTGGGTGACGACGTGGCAGTCGTGACGGTCGGCGACGGCGTGGCGATCGAGTCGCCGCCCAGCCTCGACCCGACCCGGCGCAGTGCACGCGTGACCCTCGTCGGCGCGCCTGTCACGGTGATGACAGGTGCTCGCCGCGTGCTCGTCGACCTTGCCCGGGTCATCCTGTCGGCCGACGCGGTCGGCGTTGCACGCGAGTGCACCGAGATGGGGGCCGAGTACTCGAAGGAGCGCATCCAGTTCGGTCGTCCGATCGCGATGTACCAGGCGGTGAAGCACCACTGCGCCAACATGGCCGTCGCCACGGAACTTGCCACCAGCGCCGTGTGGGACGCCGCCCGGGCGTCGGCGACCGGCGGCGATCAGCTCACGTACGCGGCGGCGGTGGCGGCCACGTTGGCAGCACCAGCGGCCGACCTGTGCGCCAACCTGAACACCCAGGTGCACGGTGGCATCGCCATCACGTGGGAGCACGACGCCCATCTCTACATGCGTCGTGCCACGACCCTGCTCCACTACCTCGCTGCCGTCGAGGCCGCCGAGGACCTCACCGATCTGACACGCCGGGGCGTCGCTCGCGAGAAGGCCGTCGAGTTGCCGCCCGAGGCCGAAGCGATCCGCGACGAGGTTCGGGCGTTCGCGCAGAGCATCAAGGACCTGCCGGCAGACGAACAGCGCACGCGCCTCATCGAGACCGGCTACGTGATGCCGCACTGGCCGAAGCCCTTCGGGCGGGCCGCCGGCGCGGTCGAGCAGCTCGTGATCGAGCAGGAGTTCTCCGACGCCGGCGTTTCCCGTCCGGGCTACGGGATCACGGCGTGGAACATCCTCACGATCATCCAGTACGCGACGCAGGATCAGATCGACCGCTGGGTTCGTCCAGCACTCAACCAGGACGTGATCTGGTGTCAGCTCTTCAGTGAACCCGACGCCGGCTCCGACGCGGCCGGCGTCAAGACCAAGGCCACTCGCGTCGACGGCGGCTGGCTCGTCAACGGTCAGAAGGTGTGGACGAGCGGCGCGCACGTCGCCGGAATGGGATTCGCCACCGTGCGCACGAATCCCGACGTGCCCAAGCACGACGGCATCACGATGATGGCGATCGACATGCACGCCGAAGGAGTCGAGGTGCGTCCGCTGAAGATGACGTCAGGCAACTCCGAGTTCAACGAGGTCTTCTTCAGCGACGTGTTCGTACCGGACGACGACGTGGTCGGGCCCGTCGACGGCGGCTGGACGGTGGCGCGGGCGACGCTCGGCAACGAGAGTGTCAGCATCGGTGGGGGACAGGGCGGCATGACGATGCCGGGTGCCGCGCTGATCGCCCCGTTCGACGCCCACCCCGAGCGTCTCGACGGCGGCGCGGCGCGGGTGGGGCGCTACATCGCCGAACACCAGTCGATGGGGCTGTTGAACCTGCGCAGCGCGAATCGTGCGGTGGCCGGTGGCGAGCCCGGCCCGGAAGGCGCGATGACCAAGCTGGTGCTGTCGGAGATCGGCCACGAGGCGGCGGCGATCATGACCGAGCTGAACGGACCCGATGCGCTGTTCATGGACGGCCCGGGCGGGCTGAGCAATCTGCTCGTGCTCATGCACCGGGGCATGTCGATCGCCGGCGGCACGTCGGAGATCAAGCGCAACCAGATCGGTGAGCGAATTCTCGGTCTGCCCCGCGATCCGCTCCTCAAGTAGCGCGTTGCCAAGTAGCGCGTCGCCAACGAGGGCGTCGATCGGGACGTGACGGATGGCTCGTCGCCCCGCGTGCGGCTTTTCGTCATGATTTCGTAACATTGGGGCTTCGACCACCAGGCCAAGCCAGGCATCGCCTGCGCCCGAGCGCTCGTGCGGACCCCATGCGGTCCCACCCGCCAAGGAGTGTCATGACCCCCCAATCCCCAGCCCGCGGCGTCCACGCGCCCCGGAACTTCATTCGCCGATCCGCTACGTTCCTCGTGGCGGCGGTCCTCTTCGGAGGGGTACCACTCGTCGCGGAGGCACTCACCGAGGAGACCGGCCCCGCCGTCGCGCCGAGTCGCTCGCATCGGCCACCGCACCGGTGTTCGCGGAGTCGGCCCCACGGCCGGCCTCGGCGATCCCGGATCTCGGCGCGAACCTCGACGCTCCACCGGAACCGGTCGATGTCGCCCCGGCGCCCGCACCGGTCGTCGAGGACGTGCCCGCGCCCGCGCCCGCGCCGATACCCGACGTCGCGCCGCCTGGCCCGTCGGCGAGCCAGTGGGCCGCCATGCGTGAGTGCGAATCGGGCGGCGACTACTCGATCACGAGTCGGTCCGGGAAGTACCGCGGCGCCTACCAGTTCGATCGTTCGACGTGGAACTCGGTCGCCGAGCGCCACGCGCCGGCGCTCGTCGGCGTCGACCCGGCGCAGGCCTCACCCGCCGATCAGGACGCCCTGGCCTTGGCCCTTTACACCGAGCGCGGCGCCCGCCCGTGGCCACACTGCGGCCGTCACCTGGGCTGACGCCACACCAACTCGTCACACCAACACGTCACATCAACACGGTGACCCGTCGGTCATGATGGCCTGATGGCGGAACGGCTCCTCACCCCTTCGAAGATCACGGCGTGGCTCGACTGCGCGCACTTCCTCACGTTGCAGCACGAGGTGGAGGCCGGTACCCGCACGGTCGAGCACAGCCCGTTCGGCGAGATGGCCCAGATGCTCCTCGACAAGGGTCTCGAGCACGAGCAGGCGGTGCTCGACCGCTATCGGGCCGAGGGGCTGTCGGTCTTCGAGGTGCCCGAGCGTGTGAACGGCGAGTCGTTCCAGCAGTGGGTCGATCGGGTCGGCGACGTGCTGGCGGAGGGTCACGACGTGGTGTTCCAGATGCCGTTCGTGCACGAGGGCATCCGTGGCATCGCCGACTTCCTGTGCCGGGTCGACGACGGTCGCGGCGATGGGGAGCCGGGCACGTTCCGCTACGAACCGATCGACGCGAAACTCGCCCGCAAGCAGGCCAAGCCGGGTCACGTGCTGCAGTTGTGCTTCTACGCCGAGGCGATCGGAGGCGAGCACCGGCGTGCTGCCCGAGTGGGTGCACATCGAGTTGGGTTCGGGCCGGTCCGAGGCTGTCCGCGTCGCCGATGTGCTGCCGTACTGGCGGCGGCTGCGGGGCCAGCTGGCGAAGCTCCTGACCGAGGGCGTCGAGGCCGACACCCGCCCCAAGCCGTGCGATCACTGCCAGTTCTGCGAGTTCGAGTTGGTGTGCGAGGCCGCCTGGCGTGCGGCCGATTCGCTCGTCCACGTGGCCGGCATTCGCGCCGCCGATCGCCTCACGCTCCAGCAGGATCGCGTGACGACGATCGCCGCGCTGGCCGAACTCGACCGCGAACCTGACCGTGCGGTCGCCGGCCTCGACCCCGCCCGTCGCGCGACGCTCGTGCGCCAGGCCCGCCTCCAGGTGCAGGCGCGCAATGCCCCCGACGCGAAGCCGCCGTTCGAGCTGCTCGCCGCTCCGTCCGACACCGATCCTGCCCCGCTCGTCGACGACCTCGATGCGCCCGATCCGATCGGGTTCGCCGCGCTGCCGGCGCCGGACGACGGCGACGTGTTCCTCGACTTCGAGGGTCATCCGTTCTGGCACGCCGACGCCGAGCTGTTCTTCCTGTTCGGCCTCATCGAGCACTCGCCCGCGGGCGAGTGGGAGTTCACGGCGTTCTGGGCGCACGACAAGGCCGAGGAGGCGACGGCGACGAAGGCGCTGATCGATCATCTCGCCGCCCGTCGGGTGCAGTTCCCCGACATGCACGTGTACCACTACAACCACACCGAGCGGTCGTCGCTCGAACGGTTGGTGAAGGAGCACGGCGTCGCCGAACTCGCCCTCGAGCAGCTGATCACCACCGGGCTGTTCGTCGATCTCCTGCCGATCGTGCAAGGGCGCGATGCAGGTCGGTGTCGAGAGCTACGGCCTCAAGCACGTCGAGCGACTCACCGACTACGACCGCGGCCACGAGATCGAACGGGGCTCGGGCGCGGTGGTCGAGTACGAGCGGTGGATGGCGTCGCACGACCAGGCCGGCCTCGATCGGATCGCGGCGTACAACGAGGACGACGTGCGCGCCACGCGGGCGCTGCGCGACTGGTTGGTGACGCATCGTCCGGCCGGCGTGCCGTGGCGGCGAGGCGGTGCTCGGCAGGGACGAACCCGATGCCGCGCTCGACGAGCGCATCGAGGCGCTCCATGCGTTCGGGCCGGGCACGGTCCAGCACCTGATGGGTGACCTGCTCGGCTACTGGCGCCGTGAGCGCCAGGTGGTCAACGCCGACGCCTATCGCTTGTCGATCTCGCCGGAGGCCGATCAGTTCGAGTCGCTGTCGGCGATCACCCGGTTGACGTTCCGGGGTCTCGAACCCGCAGTTCAAGCAGAACGGCAAGCCGACGAAGTGGCCGTGGGCGCGGTTCGCGTTCCCGCCGCAGCCGATCGATGTCGACATCGACAAGGGGTCGAAGCTGATCGTCGCGGTGGACGAGCAGGAGTGGGTGTTCTTCAAGGTCGACGACGATCGACGCCGAGGCGGGCGAGTTGGCGGTGACGTGGGACGGCGACGCCGAGGCGAAGGGCATCCACCCGTCGTCGCTCGTCCACTACGAGTGGTTCCACGAGGGGGCCAAGCTGACTGCGTTGGAGGTGCTGGCCGACGAGATGCTCGCGGGCCGCGCCGATCGGGTCGGCCACGCCATGCTGCGTCGGGATCTCCCCGCGTTCGCCCCGGGGCGCGGGCCCGAGGGCGGGGTGTTCGTCGGTGATGTGGGCGCGATCTGCGGGTGGGCGACGGGGCTCGACCGGAGCTACGTGCCGATCCAGGGGCCGCCGGGTACGGGCAAGACGTTCACCGGTGCGCACATGATCCGCACACTCGTCAATGCCGGCCTGCGGGTCGGGGTGACGGCGATGAGCCATGCGGCGATCGACAACCTGATGCAGGCGGTGGTCGATCGGTTCGAGACCGACGGCGACTCGGGGAACCTGCGGGCGGTACGCAAGGCGAAGGACGGCTCGGTCGCCGGTGTGCGCTACGTCGACGACAACCGCAATGTGGCCGACGGTGACTTCAACGTGATCGCCGGCACGACGTGGCTGTTCGCGAGCCAGGCGATGCGTGACCACCCGGTCGACGTGCTGGTGGTCGACGAGGCGGGCCAGCTCGGCCTGGCCGACACGGTGGCGGCGACGATCTCGGCGACGAACGTGATCCTGCTCGGCGATCCGCAGCAGCTGCCGCAGGTTTCGCAGGCGACCCATCCCAGTGGTGCGGGTGCGAGTGCGCTGGAGCATCTGCTGGGCGATGAGCTGACGGTGCCACCCGATCGTGGGGTGCTGCTGGAGGAGACGTGGCGGATGCATCCCGACGTGTGCGCGTTCATCTCCGACGTGATGTACGGCGGCAAGCTCCGCAGCCACTCGAGCTGTGGTGGTCAGTCGGCTGCGGGACAGACGGGCCTGCGCTGGCTGCGAGCCGTGCACAAGGGTTGCTCGACCGAGTCACCCGAGGAGGCGGCGATCGTCGTGGCGAAGGTGGAGGAGTTGCTCGGCCAACCGTGGACCGATCAGCACGGCGTGACGAGGCCGCTGACGGTCGCCGACTTCATGGTGGTCGCCCCGTACAACGATCAGCGTCGCTGCATCGAAGCGGCGTTGCGGGCGAACCCGGCGACGAGGGGTGTGGAGGTCGGCACGGTCGACAAGTTCCAGGGCCGCGAGGCTGCGGTGGTGTTGTTCTCGATGGCGACGTCGTCGTCGGAGTTCATGCCCCGCACCGCCGACTTCCTGTTCTCCAAGAACCGGCTCAACGTGGCGATCAGCCGGGCACGGTGCCTGGCCTACCTGGTGTGCACCGACGAGCTGCTCGACACCCGGGCTCGCGACATCGAGGAGATGGCGCTGATCTCCGCGTTGTGCTCGTTCGTCGAGTTGGCTCAGGCCTCGACTTCGAAGCCGGTGAACATCCCGTTGCTGTAGTGACCTGGGAGGTTGCACACCAGCTGGTAGCTGCCGGCGTCGAGTGTCACGGCGAGCGTCTCGTTCGTTTCAGCGGGGTACTCACCGATCTCGTCGATCACTTCGATCCCGTCGGCGTCCTCCGGGAAGTGGTCACCGTCGAGCGGGATCTCACCCGGCGCGATGTCGGTCTTGACGATCAGGAACTCGTGTCCGATCGTGCCCTCGTTTTCGATCGTGAAGGACACATCGCCGGCCGGCGCCGACGAGGCCTCGACCGACACGGACCACTCGGTCACCGATCCGGAGATGTCGGTGCCCTCCGTGGCCGCCTCTCCGCTGGCGTCAGCTTCGTCCTCGTCGGAGCTGCATGCGCTGGCCCCGACGGACATCGCCAGCAGTGCGGACACGACAACGATTCGATGTCGATTGTTCATGATCTTTCGCCCCCTCGATAAGGCACACGACCCCCCGTCGCCTGCTGGAACCGATCATAATCTTTGTCACAGCAACTGCAAGTTTGATTTGTGCGAGCTCGACGGCTGTCCCGTCAGCACCCGACGACGCTGAGACCAGTCCGACCGGTGCCGGGTGACGGGGTCGAGTCGCGTGCGTCTCGGTGCTTCGATCCGACCGTCTGCGATGCCTCGGTCGACCGCCGATGCGCTTCCGAACGGCACCAGCCGAGCCACCGGGCGACCCCGGTCGGTGACGACGATGTTCTCGCCGGCTGCAGCGGCGGCGAGGTACTCCGACAACTTCGCCTTCAGTTCGCCACCCCGACGTCGATGTGGTCACCATTTGGGTCGATGTGACTACACAGTGGTCACTGGCGCTGTTGGGTGCTTCTCGAGGTGGCGTGCCAGGGCATCGGTGTCGAGGTCGTCGAGTGCGATCGCGTGGCGCAGCGCGGTGCCTCGCAGGGTTCGGCAGCGACGCTCGATGTCGCTGGCGGCATCGTTGGCCCAGTTCTCGATGGTGCGCTCCACATCGGCCGGAGACATGGCCGGTGAACACCCGGGCTTTCCGGCCGAGGTTGATGGGGAGATTGTCGGCGCCGAGCACGGCGCGGCGGATGTGCCCGGCGAGCGCGGCTCGCAGGACGGTGTGCGGGTCGAGGATCTGGCCGGTGGAGGTTTCGCAGCGTCGTGAACCGATCGAGTCGGGGTCGGCGACCAGCTCGGCGAGCAGTTCGTCGGGAGATGCGAGCCCGGTGAACGGGTCGACCTGCTCGCCGGCGAGTGTGGTGTCGGGGGCGAGGCCTGCGTCGGCGAGTAGCCGTGCCCAGGTGCGGTGATCCATCAGGAGGTTGACCAGCGGCTCGGTCGCCGGCGCCGGACGGCCGGCTTCGTGGTTGGCGAGCGCGCCGCGCATGATCGCCACGAAGGCGTCGTAGCCGCGCTGGGCAGCGGTGCGAGGGAGCGGGTGTTCGTCGGCACGGTCGCCGTGCTCGGCGCGACGTGCGGCGACGTCGGCGTCGAATTCGAGCTCGCAGAAATGACGGAAGATCGCTTCGAGCTCGACGTTGACGAGCGGGTCGCCGCCGCCGCCGTCGAGGCACAGCGATCCGTTCAGGTTGACGACGTGCACGCGACGGTTCTCGATCGATTCGGCGAGGTCGCGGTGGGCGCCGTCGAGGTCGGCGAGCATCACGAAGCGCTTCACGCACGTGCGGAACTCACGGAAGCTGAGGCGCTCGGCTTGGTCGAGCAGCATCGGGGCGAACTCGCGCAGTCGTTCCCGGACCCTGCGGTTGGCGTGGGCGATGGCGAACTCGTTGGCTTGTGGGGTGCCGATGCGGCCCTCGTGGAGTGCTTCGGCCAGGCCGGGGACGTCGGCGGCG
The DNA here is from genome assembly GCA_963716235.1 of Ilumatobacteraceae bacterium. GTDB lineage: Bacteria > Actinomycetota > Acidimicrobiia > Acidimicrobiales > Ilumatobacteraceae > Sva-07. Next base: position 59,517 of record CAVQTE010000012.1, read on the forward strand.
ACGGCGGTGAGGCGACCGACTCGGGCCGCTTCGGCGTCTGATCAGTTACACGTGGCTCGCAGGTAGGCCGTCGGTGAGCGGTGCCCGTCGTCGAGGTACGACCGCCGCCGGTCGACCTCGCCGACGGTGAGTGCGAGTTCGGCCTCGATCCGGCGGCGCTCCAATTCGAGGGTGCGGACGCGCTCGTCGAGGTTGGAGTCGCTGCACTCCATGAGCTGCTCCACCAGCCCCTCGATCGACACGTTCACCATGCAGCCCATCATGACGAGGGGGTGTAACGAAGTTGCGCCCGCCGGAGCCGGTCCGTGGACTGCTGTCCGCGCGTCGGCTCGCCTGGCGGAGTTCGTCGAACGTGGCGTGGGGCATGTCGACGGTGAGGTGGAACAATCCATCGGGGATTCTCGATGTTGAACGCCGCTACGACAGCCCCGTCCAGCTGGTGTGGCCGTTGTCGAGCAGGCGGGCGCTGCTGCGGTAGCAGGAGCGAGAAACGAAGGGATCGACCTCGCCTGCCCTGGTGTTGCAGAGTTCGGCCTTGAGCGCCCGAGCTTGCGCCACCTCGGGCTCATCGCCGGCGCCGAGGGCGAGGAGATCCACGACGTGCAGCGCCAGTTGGGTTTCGCCGGCCGCCGCCAGTTCACGGGCCCGAGTCAACACCGTGGCCGGATCGACCGCAGACAGCACGGCGGCTGCGGCATCGGCCGGGGCCGCAGGATGCAGGGTGGTGGGGTTGCGGTCCCACCAACCGTTCTCCTCCCGGTACAGGTCGCGGACGATGTAGTCCGGCGCCCCGTAGGTGGGGCGCATCCAGGGCTTGTCGAACAGCTCGGGTGGATAGGTCATGTCGGCGAGGATCTCGTGCTCGCTCATACCGGCATTCATGCGACGGACGACCTCGTCTCGCAGCCAGCGCAGCGCGTGGGCGGTGGCCAGCAGTTGCTCGTCGATCGCGTCGCCTTCGATCATGGGACCGAATTCGGTCACCAGCTTGGTTGCTCCGAGCCCCGCGAGACCTTCGAGTGTCTCGGCCCAACGGATCGTGAAGCGTTGGGTGCGCAGCGGAGTGCCGATGTTGGGGATGGTGAAACCCGGCGTCGCTGCGCCACCGAAGAGCAGACCGTCGCTCGGCAACCACACCGCTAGAGCGTCGTCCACTTCCGACGGAGCCCAGATCAGCTCGACCGGCCGAGAGCCATCGACCACGGTCATCGTGTCGGTGAAGGTCTCGGTCGGATCGTGCAACGCCAGGCCGCCGGCCAATGTCTGCAGCGGAACGTCACGGCGCGAGTTGAACTGGATCGCCAACATTCGGGTCTGCAGCTCTGCAGTCTCCCGATAACGAGCGATTCGCTTGACGACGAGCTCGTGGGCGATCAGCCGGGCCGGTGGCTCGCCACGGTCGGCGTTGTGCCGTTGCCAGACATCGACGGCCGCGTTGTAGCCGTGATGGCCGTGGCTGTACACGATGGCGTGGATCGCTGAGTCGGTGCGTTCCCGGAGGGCAGCGATCATGGCATCGACGTGGGCGTAGCCGCTGGCATCGACCAGCACGATCCCGGCATCGGTCTCGATGGCGAGCGTGTTGCCCTGACCCGGCAGGACGTACACGCCTGGGGTGAGCTCTTGTCCCGCCAGGTCGCCCGACAAGATGCCGCCGCTCTTGCTGTTGCTCGGTTCGGTGATCCCTGCCTCGTGCATGGTCAGCTCGCTTCCTCGGGTTCGATGAGGCACACGACGCTACAGATCGGTGAAATGCCGGGCCTGACTGGCTCCCGTCTCAGGGGGTCCATCTCGATCACGCGGGAGGGCCTGGGCTGGTCAGGTGACGTCGAGCGACCTGAGCACGTCGTCGACGGACCGCGATGCCGGTGGCTCCCCGGTGCGGGCCATGTGGGCGGCGAGGTCCTGGAGTGCGTGATTGGCCGGGGTCGGGACGCCGTGGAGTCGGCCGAGCAGCACGATCTCGCCAGTGAGGTAGTCGGTCTCGATCGTGCCGGTGCCGCGTTGCAGGCTCTGCCACGACGATCCGCCGGCGCGGTGCCGTTCGTCGCCGACGGGCTGGATCTGCAGCGCGTCGCCACGGCGGGCCCGGTCGTCCTCGGCGCTGACCACCGTGATGCCCGCGGCGGCGAGCACCGCTTCGCCCTCGGTCTGCACCATCTCGCCGAGGCGTCCCGCGAATCCGTCCCGGCCGCACACCGCCTCGACGGCGTTGCCGAGGTTCATCAGCAGCTTGCGGTACTTCCAGCTCATGATGTCGTCACGCGGGATCGAGCCGAACGTCGCCGCGTCGAGCGTGGCGGCGAGCTGCACGCTCAGGTCGTCGACGCCGAACGGGTAGCGGCCGACGTCGAGGAGCCCGGAGCTCGGTGCGGTCCAGACACGCACGACACCGGGCGAGAGGTGGTCGGCGGGGAGCATCACGCACATGCCGTACACGTTGGGGAACAGGCGCAGCGCCTGGCGCTCGTTGTCGACGCCGTTCTGCATGCACACGATCGGCTGGTCGGAGGCGCCGGCCGCCCGGAGGTCGTCCAGTACGCCGGCGGTGTCATGGCCCTTGACGCCGAGCATGAAGACGTCGTCGTCGGTGACGTCGATCTCGCCGATCGACGTGGCGACGGGCAGTTCGACGATCCTGGTGCCGCCGGGCGACTCGTAGCGCAGCCCCGACTCGCGCATCACTCGAGCGTGCTCGCCGCGGGCGACAGCGACGACTGGCGTGCCTGCGAGCGCGAGGTTGGCGGCGACGACCCCGCCGACCGCTCCGGCACCGACGACGATGATCCGCATGGAGCGAGGCTATGGGATCGCTGAGCTGCATCACCGCGGGCAGGATGGGCCCATGCACATCGAGCACACGGCCCTGCTCGTCGACGACTACGACGAGGCGATCAGGTTCTTCGTCGACGCGCTGGGCTTCGAACTGGTCGAGGACTCGCCGTCGACGACCAACGACGGTCGACCGAAGCGCTGGGTCGTCGTGCGGCCGCCCGGCGCGGTGACGGGGCTCCTGCTCGCGCAAGCGGACGGGGACGAGCAGCGGGCTGCTGTCGGCGCGCAGTTCGCGGGTCGCGTCGGGCTGTTCCTGCGCGTCGACGACTTCGATGCGGCGCTGGAGCGGATGCGTCGCCACGGCGTGGAGTTCGTCAACGAACCGCGTGACGAGCCCTACGGACGTGTCGTCGTGTTCGTCGATGTCGCCGGCAACCGTTGGGACCTCCTCGGCCCGCAGCCGTGACTGGCTGACGGGACCGTCGGGCCCCACGGGCAACGTTCATCGGAATAGGGGTGTCGGAGACGGGCGTCTTCATCACCGCCGGCATGGGCACCGAACACCGCCCGAGGTGAGGGCGGGGAGCGGACGTGGGGTCTTCGCTCGGCGGCTGCGTTCGCTCGCGCGGAGCGGCGCTCACAGGCCGGAGCTCGGGGCGTAGGATGCCTGACTCGTGATCATCGAGACAGGTTCATCAGCGTCGTGGTCGATCCACACCAGCACGCCGGCGCTCGCATGAACGGGTCGGGCTCCTATGTGGTCGGGCTCGACAACGGCGGCACGGCGAACAAGTTCACGGTGATGGATCGCGATGGAAACTTCCTGATCGACCGTCTCGTCGAGTTGCCGAGTCGTGTCACCGAAGGTCCGACGGCGGCGATCAGCGCGCTCCGGGACGCCTTCGAGGCCGCGATCGAGTTGGCCGGTATCGATCGGCGGGACGTGCTCGGGGTCGGTTTCGACACGCCGGGACCAGCGACCGCCGACGGGGTGATCTCCTCGCGTGGCGGCACCAACTTCGGGCATGCCGACTGGAGGGGTTACGACTTCCGTACCGCGCTCGAGGACGAGCTCGGCCTGCCGGTCGTCTACAACAACGACGCCAATGCGGCTGCGCTGTACGCCCATTACGAGCACTTCGGGGCGATCAGCGGACAGCGGTCGTCGATCTCGGTGATCGTCGGGACCGGCCTGGGCGGTGGCGTGATCGAGGGCGGAACGATCATCAAGGGGGCGGCCGGGATGGCGGGCGAACTCGGGCACGTCCACATCCCGATGGACGGTCTGCTCGGCGATGGGCAACCGATACCGACGTGCAACTGCGGTTTCGTCGGTGACGCGGAGAGCGTGGCGTCGCTCACCGGCATCTACAACAACCTCCTGCCCTACTGGTTGACTCGGTACCCCGACCACGAACTCGCGAGCGTGGAGCCGCTCGATGCCGCCAAGCAGGTGAGGGGCTTCGGTGAGCGCGGCGACGAGATGGCCCGCCACATCTTCGAGCAGCAGGCAATGGCGCTCGGCCGTCTGTTCACGATCGGGGCCAACTTCACCGATCCCGATGTGTACCTGCTCGGCGGTGGCGTGATCGAGGCCGAGCCGTCGTTCCGCGACTGGTTCCTCGAGCGGGTCGAGGCGCACACCGTGTTGCGCGACGAGCAACGCGCGGTCGCATCGTTCGCGCTCGTGGTAGATCTCGACATGGCCGGCGCCCGCGGCTCCGCAATCGCTGCGTTGAGCCTGTTGGGTCATCGCTGATTCGTGGGGCGGCAATGGCGAAGCACCGGATCGCTGCATGTGCAAGCATCAGTGCTTTCCCATGTGCGCACGACACCGGCGACTGGGCCTGCCACCGAGGTGTGAGGAGATGTCATGAGGGTTCTGCTGGTCGGGGTTGGAACCGTGGGAGAGGCGATCGCTCGACTGAGCGCGGGCCGGCCGTGGCTCGAGTGCATGGTGTTGGCCGATCACGACCTCGATCGCGCCCGCCGGATCGCCCAGGAGATCGGTGACGACTCGAGCCATCCCGCTGCGCTGATCGATGCCTCCGACGAACGCGCCGTGGAGGAGCTCGCCCGGGCGCACGACGTCGACCTGGTGATGAACGCGGTCGATCCACGATTCGTGATGCCGGTGTTCCGGGGCGCGCTGGCCGCCGACGCCGACTACATGGACCTGGCGGTCAGCACATCCTCGCCCCATCCGACCGATCCGTACGGGACCGTCGGGCGCATCATCGGCGACGAGCAGTTCGCGATGGACGACCTCTGGCGTGAACGCGGCCGGCTGGCCCTGGTCGGGCAGGGGATCAGTCCCGGCCTGGCTCAGGTGTTCGCCGCTCACGCCGCCAAGCACCTCTTCGACGAGATCCACGACATCAACATCCGCGCCGGCGGTGACCTGCGGGTCGAGGGCTACCCGATCGCCACGGTGTTCTCGATCTGGACCACCATCGAGGAGTGCCTCAATCCGTCGCTGGTGTGGGAGAAGGAGCGTGGCTACTTCACCCTGCCGCCGTTCGCCGAGCCCGAGCGCTTCATCTTCCCCGAGGGAATCGGCCCCGTGGAGTGCGTGCACGTCGAGCACGAGGACGTGGCCATGATCCCGCGGGTGTTGGACGCCCGCCGTGTGACGTTCAAGTACGCGTTGGGCGAGGAGTTCATCGGCGCGCTCAAGTTGCTGCATGCGCTCGGGCTCGACCGCACCGATGCGATCACGGTGGACGGCCAGCAGGTGATCCCCCGCAATGTCGTCGCGGCGCTCGTCCCCGACCCGTCGACGCTCGGCGACAGCATGGTGGGACGGGCGATCGTCGGCACCCACGTGACCGGGCTGAAGGACGGCGCGCCGCGGGAGATCTTCAGCTACCAGATGTGCGACGCGCAGGACATCATGGCGCGCTTCGGGCTGCAGCCGGTGGGCTGGCAGACGGGGTTCAACGCGGTCGTCGCCATGGAACTGCTCGCCGAAGGTGCGTGGCAGGGCAGCGGCGTGCGAGGGGCTGAGTCGTTCGACCCCGACCCGTACCTCGCCATCATGGACCGCGACGGCATCCACCACGCCACGATCGACATCCCACCGGGCGGCGCGTTCGCCTGAGGGATCACGCCGGTTCGGGGCCCGCGGTGAGGGCCGACGAGCGCCGGGTGGGGGAGGCGGCGGCCGTTCGGGCGGGGCACTACGCTCGGGGTCGTGGCGGGCGCGGTCTACCTGACGGCGATGGGTCCTGCGAGTGGGAAGTCAATCGTGGCGCTCGGCCTGGTCGAGCTCCTGTCCCGGCGCGTGTCGCGAGTCGGCTTCTATCGCCCGATCGTCCAGTCCCTTCCGGACAACGATCTCGAGCTGATCCGGTCGCAGTATCGACTGCCCGACGAGCGGATCGGCTACGCCTTCACCGCAGCGGAGCGCACCAACGCCGGCCGAGCGACCCGGGCGGGCATGGAGCGGATCGTCGAGCGGTTCAAGCAGATCGAGTCGGCCAGCGACTTCGTCGTGGTCGAGGGGACCGACTTCAAGGGAGCGTCCTCGCCGATCGAGCTGGAGGTCAACGCCCGGATCGCCGAGCACCTCGGCCTGCCGATCGTCGCCGTGGTCGACGGGCACTGCTGTAGCGCGGAGGAGATCGTCGACCGGATCGCGGTCGGGCGCGATTCGCTCGGCGACGAGGCGATCACGGCGATCATCGTCAACCGGGTGGACCCGGCGGTGCTCGGGCCGCTCGGCGACGCGCTCGCCGGTCTCGATCTCGACGACCCGGTCTGGCCGATCGCCGAGGAACCGACGCTTCGCCAGCCGTCGCTCGATCAGCTCCGTTCAGCACTGGGCGCCGAGCTGATCGCCGGCGACCCCGACGATCTCACCCGGCCGGTCGGCTGCGTCAAGGTCGCCGCCATGTCGGTGCCGAACGTGCTCGACCACGTCGTCGACGACACGGTGTTCATCACGCCGGGTGACCGGCCCGACGTGATCGTCCTCGCCGCGATGACGCGGGCCTCGTCGGCCTATCCCAGCGTCTCGGGGGTGCTGCTCAGCGGCGGGCTCCGACCCGATCCGAGAGTGGTCGCGCTGATCGGCGGGGTGTCGGGTGGGAGGTCGATCCCGCTGATGGTCGTCGAGACCGACACGCTCGACACGGCGATCGCGGCCCACGCCGTCGAGGGCGCGATCACCGCCGGCGATCAACGCAAGATCGACATCGCCCTCGGCCACTTCGAGGCGCACGTCGATCTGCTGGCGCTCGAACAGCGGATCGAGATCGGCCGGTCCGACGTGATGACGCCGGTCATGTTCCAGTACGAGCTGATCGAACGGGCAAAGGCGGCCCGCGCCCACATCGTCCTGCCGGAAGGCACCGACGATCGGATCCTGCGGGCGGCGGACCGGATCCGGAGGCGCCAGGTCTGCGAGCTCACCCTGCTCGGCAACGTCGACGCCGTCCGCGGGCGGATCGCGGAGCTTGGGTTGCAGCTCGACGACGTGCCGGTGATCGACCCGCTCGACCACGAGTGGCTCGACCGGTTCGCGCACCGGTACCACGAGCTGCGGGCCCCCAAGGGCCTCACGGCTCGACGGGCCCACGACATCATGACCGACGTCAGCTTCTTCGGCACGATGATGGTGTACGAGGGGCTCGCCGACGGGATGGTGTCGGGTGCCGCTCACACCACGACCCACACCATCCGGCCGGCCCTCGAGTTCGTGAAGACGAAGCCCGGGACATCGATCGTCTCGAGCGTGTTCCTGATGCTCCTCGCCGACCGGGTGCTCGTGTACGGCGACTGTGCGGTGAACCCCGACCCCGACGCCGAGCAGTTGGCGGACATCGCCATCTCGTCGGCCGAGACGGCGGCGATGTTCGGCATCGAGCCGCGGGTGGCGATGCTGAGTTGGTCGACGGGCGCCTCGGGCGCGGGTGCCGACGTCGACAAGGTGCGGGCGGCGACCGAGCGTGTACGTGAGCTGCGGCCGGATCTGAAGGTGGAGGGACCGATCCAGTACGACGCCGCCGTCGACCTCGACGTGGCCCGCAGCAAGCTGCCGGACAGCGCCGTCGCCGGTCACGCCACGGTGTTCGTCTTCCCCGACCTCAACACGGGCAACAACACCTACAAGGCGGTCCAGCGGTCGGCGGGTGCGGTGGCGGTCGGGCCGGTCCTGCAGGGTCTGAACAAGCCGGTCAACGACCTCTCGCGGGGTGCGACGGTCACCGACATCGTCAACACGATCGCCATCACCGCGATTCAGGTCGGCGCCGACCGGCCCTGAGGCATGACGATGCGGGTGCTCGTGCTCAACTCCGGCAGCTCGTCGGTCAAGTACCAACTCGTCGAGTCCGACACGGGCGAACGGCTCGCGGGCGGCATCGTCGAGGAGGTCGTCGATCAGGAGTCGGCGTTGCGCGAGATCGTCGCGGAGATCGAGCGGCTCGACCAGCCGATCGACGCGATCGGCCACCGCGTGGTGCACGGCGGCGCCGTGTTCTCCGAGCCGACGCGTCTCGACGACGACGTGGTCGAGGTGATCCGCGAGCTCGTGCCGCTCGCCCCGCTCCACAACCCGGCGAACCTGGCCGGGATCGAGGCCGCCCGGGTGACGTGGCCCACGGTCGCCCAGGTCGCCGTGTTCGACACGGCGTTCCACCGCACGCTGCCGCCGGCGGCGCACCGGTACGCCGTGCCCGAGTCGTGGTACGAACGCCACGGCGTCCGCCGGTACGGGTTCCACGGCACGTCGCACGACTACGTGTCGGCGCGGGCCGCCGAGGTGCTGGGACGGCCGCGCGATCACCTCGACCTGATCGTGGCCCATCTCGGCAACGGCGCGTCGATCACGGCGATCCAACGCGGCCGCAGCGTGGAGACGTCGATGGGTCTGTCCCCGCTCGAGGGCCTGGTGATGGGCACGCGGTCGGGCGACGTCGACCCGGCGGTCATCGGGTACGTCGCCGCCGCGACGGGGCGGACCGAGGCCGACGTGCTCGCCGACCTCAACCGGTCGAGCGGCCTGCTCGGGTTGTGCGGCGACTCCGACATCCGCGAGATCACGGCTCGGTTCCAGGCGGGCGATGAGGCGGCCGGGCTCGCCCTCGACGTCTTCTGCCACCGGATCAAGAAGTACGTCGGCGCCTACGTCGCCGTGCTGGGCGGGTGCGATGCGCTCGTGTTCACCGCTGGCATCGGCGAGCACAGCGCGCTGGTCCGGGCCCGGGTGTGTGCGGGTCTCGAGGTGTTCGGTATTGCCCTCGACACCGACCGCAACGAGCGGTCGGCGCTGGTGATCTCCGCCGACGACGCGTCGACCGCCGTGCTGGTCGTCCCCACCGACGAGGAGCACGCGATCGCCGAGCAGACCGCACGCGTCGTCGCGGGCCGCTGACCGGTCCGAGGTCGGGACCGACGAATCGGACCTGACGAACGGTGCGATCAGGTGGCGACGAGGTCGGTATGGGTGAAGTCGTCGCCGACGGCCCGCTGCCACGCGGCTCGAGTCAGGTGGGCGGCGTGAGGAACATGCACGTCGGAGCGTTCGCCCGAGCGAGGCGGAGGTCGAGCGTGACCAGTGTCGTGTCGAGTGCTTCGGCGAGGGCGACGTACCACGCGTCGTACGGCGTGATGGCGTGGCGGAGTTCCCAGACTCGTTCGGCGAGTGGTTCGTACGGGGCGAGTCGGATGCCGAGCGCCACCAGGTCGCGATGGGCGAGGGCGGCGACGCCGGGTGACAGTGCGCCGGTCAGCTCCGCTCGCTGCAGCGCGCTGGCGACTTCGACCGGCAGGAGTTGTGGCGCGAACAGGTCGTGGCCACGGCACGTCTCGAGCGCCCAGTCACCGAGCGATGAGTCTGCGCCCTGGAGGGCGGCGGTGACGAACGACGCGTCGACGACGAGCGTCACCCCGGATTCCGTTCGATGCGACCGGCGTCGAGGAAGTCGAGGACCTGGTCGGAGGTGAGCCCTTCGCCGGTGACTCGGACCCGCTCGCGTGCGCGTTCGAGGATGGCGTTGTTGTCGGGCTGCTCGGCGAGGCGGATCAGTTCGCCGCGGAGGTACTGCTGGAGCGACCGTCCAGACGCGGCCGCCCGTGCCGCCAGCTCATCGCGAGCGGTGTCCGGAACGTCGCGGATGGTGATCGACGGCACGCCTGCATTCTGCATGTGGTGTATCCATTCTGCAAGTGGACGTCGGACGATGTGGATCGTCGATCGCTTGGTTGTACCCCGCCGGTGTCACAGGGTTCGGCGGTCAGCAGGCGAGCGCGTCTTCACCGGGATACCACCAGAACGTGAGCATCCGGCTCTGCCTCGATCTCGCCGGTTGACCTCCGCCGGTCGGATCCCCCTGGCGGTCGAGGATCCGCCGCAATCCCTGTCACGCCGAAGGTCACTTCCCTACACTTCGGCCATGTCGCCGCCTGCAATCCGGATCGAGCGTGTGAGTCCAGACGATCTGAACACGTCCATCGCTGTTGCCGCTCGCGCGTTCTGGGACGATCCGTTGTTCAACTTCTTCCAGGGGGACCTGCTGACCCAGCACCGGGGTATCGGCTTCTTCGCTGCGGGCATCCACGACTGCTTCGAGCACGGTGAAGTGTGGGTGGCCAAGTCGGGAGCGACGGTCACCGGCGTGGCGGCGTGGTTGCCGCCCGGCGTGTTCCCCGCCACAGGTGGCAGACGAGCGCTGCACCAGGCTCGGCGTGTCGGGCCGGATCTCGTGCGGACGCCGAAGCGGCGCACCGCCTACAAGATGTTGAACGAGATGACCGCACGCCATCCGCATCACGAACACTGGTACCTGACGATCCTCGGTACCGACCCCCTCCACCAGGGCCGCGGGGTCGGCACGGCGCTGATCGAACCGATCCTGGTGCGCGCCGACGAGGTCTGGGTCCCCACCTACCTCGAGACGCAGAAGGAATCGAACCTCGCCTACTACGGGCGATTCGGTTTCGAGGTCGTCGACACGTTCTCCATCGACGACAGCCCACCGATCTGGCAGGTGCAGCGCGACCCACGCTGACCCGTCTCTCGAGCGACTCGGTGGCCGTCAGCTCGAGCGAGCGAGCGAGCGCTCCGCACGAACGCGGATCTCGTCGAGCATCTTGCGGGTCATGACGAAGCTGACCAGCCCGACAGGTGCCATCAGCCATCGGGTCAGGCGCCGGCCGTATGCCGTCCGCTCGCGGATCAGCAACCGCGTGCCACCGCCTGGAGCGGGGCGGAGGGCGAAGGTCCACTGGAACTCGAAGCCGATGCCCACGTCCCGGCTGGCGGCCCGGCCGGCTTTCGGGTCGGCGGATTTCAGCACCAGAGCTTCGTTCGGCACGAGGTGCACCACCACCCAGCCGCCCGAGCGACTGCGGTTGCCCCACACCATGTCGCCCACGGCGAGGTCCTGCCAGTCGTCCACGATCCGGTCGGCGTTGTGGATGTCGAGCCCGAACACGTTCTCCAGCCAGTCGTAGCTGTAGAAGCCGGCGCGGTCGGCGCCCATCTGCACCAGCCACGGCCACACCGCTTCCGGTGGAGCGGCGATCGTGATCGCCCGCGTGTTCTGCTCCACCGGTGGGGGCGTCAACACGTCACCGGGCATTGCCGCTGCCACCTCCCATTCCGTGGCACCCCAGTTCCGTTGCCACGGCCCGAACATCTTCCACCCGGCGAGCGCCGCCGCCCCGACGCCGCCGATCGCCAATGATCGACGCATCGCTTCACCTCCGTGCACCAGTCTCCGTCCCGCCGTCCGACAAGTCCAGGGGCCGAAGTCACGAGCGACAACACCTGGGTCGGCAACCGACGCGGGCCAGCGGGGAGTGGGCGACGCGCGCGCCGTACCATCGCACCGTGCCCGACACCTCACGACGACTCGACGGCGTCGGCTTCCGAACGGTGCTGCGATGGCTCCTCGGTGGTGCTCTGATCGTTGCCGGTGTCGGGCACCTCACCGCCCAACGCACGGAGTTCCGGGCGCAGGTGCCCGGCTGGTTCCCGATCGACGAAGACGTCGTCGTGGTCGCCTCGGGAATCGTCGAGATCGCGCTCGGAGCGGCCCTCATTGCACTTCCCCGTCACCGGGTCGTCGTCGGCACGATCGTGGCTGCGTTCTTCGTCGTGATCTTCCCGGGCAACATCGCCCAGTGGACCGAGGGCGTCGACGCATTCGGCCTCGACACCGACGCGAAGCGGTTCGCCCGACTCTTCTTCCAACCGGTCCTGGTGATCTGGGCGCTCGGCGCGACGGGGGCATGGCAGGCGATCCGGGCCGGCACCTGGCCGACGACGCCCGCCCGCACCGATGGGTGAGCCGCGGATGGGTGAGGTCGGCGGCGAGGTGATGCTCGGGTTCGCCGAACTCGTCTCGCGGATGGCCGACGATGCTCGGGGCCGCGGTCGATACGTGTTCGGCCTGGCCGGGCAGCCGGGGAGTGGGAAGTCGACTGTCGCCGCACGCCTGGCCGAGGCACTCGGCGCCGTCGTGGTCCCGATGGACGGCTTCCATCTCGACAACACCGAGCTCGCTCGGCTGGGGCTGTCGAGGGTCAAGGGCGCGCCCGAGACGTTCGACGCAGCCGGTTTCGTGCGGCTCGTCGAACAGCTGAAGCACGCCGATGGTCCGATCTCGGCCCCATCGTTCGATCGAATCGCCGACCGCACGATCGATGGAGCGATCACCGTCGACCCGGGAGACCGGATCGTCATCGTGGAAGGGAACTACCTGCTCCTCGAACACCCGCCGTGGGGAGCGCTCCGGGAACTGTTCGACCTGACCGGCTACCTCGATGTCGACGCCCACACGAGGGTCGCCCGACTCGTCGCCCGCCACGTCCGTCACGGCCGATCGCTCGACGAGGCTCGCGAGTTCGTCCGGATGTCGGACGAAGCGAATGCAGTGATCGTTGCTGCGACTCGACCACGCGCCGACGTGGTGATCATCCCTCGCGTCCCTGACGGCGGCGACACGGGCTACGAGGTCGGCTCCAGCCGTTCGACGTAGGCCCGGAGCGTCGTTCGGTCGAAGCAGACGAATCGCACCGTGGCGACCGAGGTGGGGGTCGAGCGCACGGTCTCTATGGCGATGTCGGTTGCGGCGTCGAGTGGGTAGCCGAAGATGCCGGTCGAGATGGCCGGGAACGAGACGATGGCGGCGCTCACCTCGTCGGCTCTCGCCAGGGAGTTGCGGTAGCACTCGGCGAGCGTCTCGGGCTCGCCTGCCCCGCCGCCGCGCCAGTACGGCCCGACGGTGTGGATGATCCACCTGGCGGGGAGGTCGAAGCCGGGTGTCACCTTGGCGCCGCCCTCCGGGCAGCCGCCGAGCGCGCGACATGCCTCGACGAGCTGGGGTCCGGCGGCTCGATGGATCGCACCGTCGACGCCGCCCCCGCCGAGCAGGCTGGAGTTCGCGGCGTTGACGATCGCGTCGACGTCCTCCAGGGTGATGTCACCGAGCACCGCTTCGAGCTTCATCGAGCCGTCACCAGCATGCGGTCGAACGGGTCGTGATGATGTGGCGGCAGGTTTGCCGCCACCTCGCTGTGGGCCGCAGAGACCGGTAGCGCGGTGAAGCCACCCGCAACCAACGCGCCGGCGGGACCGTCCGGGCAGTCGAGCTTGTCGTTGCCCTCCAGGGTGGCCACGGAACGATCTTCGCCACGGGCTGGCCATTGCGCGCGACGATCATGTCGTGGCCCTGTTCGGCCTCGCGGATCAGCTCTGGTGACGGGCCCCGCCAGTGGAAGATCTCACCGGTGAACTCGAGTTCCATCGAACGCAGCGTAGAACCGGTTCCTCATGTCGGATCGAGTGGGCGGAGTGGGGTGGCGACATCAGGCCCAGGGCAACTCCCGGTTGTGACACCCCGCTGCCATGCTCGGGCGGAAGAGCTTCTCCACATCGGTCAGGAGGAACGTCACCGTCCGGGTTGGCACACCCGTCGCCACTGCGCACCCCTGCGAACCTTGTTCAGACGTTCCTGGAACCCCTGACGATGGGCGGGAACGCCGTCAAGGTCGAGACGGGGCGTACCGATGAATGACTGTGCTGGTTCGTTCGGAGGTGTCGACGGTAGGGGTGCTCGAGCGACCGGTCGCGTCCTCGCACGAACGCAGGATCGAGGTCGGCGTCCTGCTCCGGGCGGTCACGGCGCTGCACCGCGACGGCATGCTGACCGAGGCCGAGTACGAGACCAAGCGTCGGCGACTCGCGGCTCAGCTCTGACGCGACCAGGCCCGGGTGCACGTCCGTAGAGTGCCCCGGATGAACGATGCCGGGTCCGGATTCTCTGCCACCCGCCTACCGGCCTGGCATGTCGACGTCGACGGTTGCGTCAATTTCCGTGACGCTGGAGGTTGGCCGACCGGCAACGGTGGAATCGTCCGTCGTGGTCATCTCTACCGCTCTGACGATCCGATCCGGATCACCCCTGCAGGGCGCGAGACCGTCGACCGGCTCGGGTTGGCGTTGGTGGTCGATCTTCGCCAGCAGTCGCAGTTCAGCCGCAGCGCCGGCTTCGTCGAGCCGGCCCGGACGGCCCACATCCCGCTGCTCGATCAGGTGGTCGATGTCGACGATCCGCCGCCGCTCGAAACCACGATTGACATCGCCAACCTGTACGTCGGCATGCTCGACGAGAGTCGTGAACAGATCGGTCGAGTGCTCGATCTGATCGCCGACATCGTGCCGCGAGGGCCGGTGCTGGTCCACTGCGCGTTCGGAAAGGATCGAGCCGGTCTCGTCACGGCACTCGTTCATGCGGCAATCGGTGTGCGGCGAGAGGACATCGTCGCCGACTACGTCCGATCCGACGCGCCGGCGCAACGCCGGCGGGCCGCGCTGGTCACGACACCGAGCCCTGACGATCCACCGATCGCGAGGCTTCCGGAGCAGCTGTTCCGGGCTCGCGCCGAGACGATCGAGTCGCTCCTCGACCGCGTCCTCGACGAGCACGGATCCCTCTCGGCGTGGGTCGGCTCGTTCCCGATCGCGGATTCGACCATCGATCGCCTGCACTCCGGACTCGTCGACGGCTGAGTTGCCGGCTGGCCCGGCGACACGGGACACTTCCGCGACGACGGACACGCCTCGGTGCGAGGTTGGGCGATGGCGTTGACGAACTCGTCGGGCATGCGTCGAAGGACTTCGAGTCGTTCAGCGAGGTGCTGCACCGCTGGGCACAATTCGGTGACCCGCAGGGGGCCGAGCGATGCCACGTCGACGCCCACAACGGTCGCGATGCGGTCATGTTCGAACGCGACGGTGTGGTGCACGTGCACGTGAAGTGCGGCACCGGCCAAGGTGCCGCGTTGATGGAGATCGTCCAGCGCCAGCGCGATGCCGAGTTCCTCGCCGATTGGGAGCAGGCGCAGGCCGACGCTGCCGACGATGCCGAAGACGGGGCGGGTGACCCCATGAGTCGGCTCGCACGCACGGATGCGCAACGCCGGATGGATGCCCTGCATCGTCTGGTGGTGCGGGCCGCGACCACCTCACCCGACGCCGCGACACCGGAGCCGCTGGTGAACGTCGTGATGACCAAGGCCGAGTACGAGGCAGAGCTCGCCGCGATGATGGGCGGCAACCCGACACGAGCGGCCACGATCGACGACGTCGACGACAAGCGATGCGAGACCACCACGGGGGTCGCAATCAGTACCCGTGACGCAGTGATCGCGTCGATGATCGGCTACGTCCGGCGTGTGGTGATCGACTCCTCCGGCCGGGTCACCGACCTCCGCCGCCGCCGGCACCTGGCACGTCCATCGCCCCGACGGTACCGAGCTCACCGAGCCCGCCGCCGCCTGGAGCGGTCGATGAACGACGTGACCAGCCCATCGGCCAATCTGGGGGCAATGGACGCGATCGAGCTGTACGACGGACCGGCACCGGGCAGCGAGGACTGGACCCACGACGAACAGCGCTACTTCAGCGAGGTGCTCGACACCGAGGTGGCCACCAACGTCGTCACCCCGACGCTCACGCCCGTGCTGCCGAGCGTGGGAACGGGCACCGGCGCCGCAGTGATCATTGCGCCCGGTGGCGGCTATCACGTCCTGTCGATGCAGAGTGAGGGCTTCGAAGTCGCCGAACGCCTCGCCCGACACGGGATCGCGGCGTTCGTCCTCACCTACCGGCTCGTGCCGTGCGAGGGCGACGCCGTCGCCGAGATGACGCGCAAGGTGAACAGTGACCTCGAGGCGATGTTCGCCGACATGAACCGGATTGCCCCACTCGCCGCCGCCGACGCCGAAGCGGCGGTGCGACTCGTGCGCTCACGCGCCGGCGAGTTCGGAGTCGACCCGGGCCGGGTGGGGTTCATGGGGTTCTCCGCGGGCGGCAACGTGACGGTGCGCGTCGCCCACACCGGCGACCCCGCCGCCCGCCCCGACTTCCTCGCTCCCGTCTACGCCACCCTCAGCGGCGTCGACCTCGGAACCGCGCCCGACGGCAGCGGGCCGATGTTCCTCGTCGCCGCCACCGACGACGAACTCGGCCTGGCCCGCGATTCGATCGCCCTCTACGAGGCCTGGCGTCGCGCCCGTCTGCCGGTCGAGCTGCACATGTACGCCCGCGGCGGCCACGGCTTCGGCATGCGCACCCAGCACCTGCCGTCGGACTCCTGGATCGACCGCTTCCTCGACTGGTTCGACGCCACCGGGCTCGGAGCCCACTGACGGTGGAACACCGACGGTGGAACACCGACGGCGGCATCCACGAGATTCCGCTGCCGGCAGGGGCGCGCGGCCGACTGTGGCTCTGCGGGAAGCACGCCATCGGTCCCGATCCCGAAGGATTGATGGAACGGGTGGGCGCCGACGTCGTCGTCTGTCTCAACGAGGAGCACGAACTCGCCGAGCGCTACCCGCACTACGTGGCCTGGTTGCGCGGGCAGCCGCCCGATCGGGTGCTGTGGTATCCGATCCCTGATCTGCACGCGCCCGGGCTGACGCAGTTCGAGCCGGTGCTGACCGACCTGGTCGACCGCGTCGTGGCCGGCAAGCGGGTGATCGTGCACTGTGCTGCCGGGGTGGGCAGGGCCGGAACCACGGCGGTCGCGGTGCTGGTGTCGCTGGCGGTCCCACTCGACGAAGCGCTCGATCACGTCCGCCGTCACCGTCCGATGGCCGGACCGGAGGTCGGCGCGCAACTCGACCTGGTCCGTGCGTTGCACGCCCATCTGGCAGCGGCCGACGAGCACTGAGGGTCGCAGAGCAGCGCTGCGATCGCCTCGACGGTGATCTGCCAGAGTTGACGACGTGACCGACGCTCACCTGCCCCGCACGCTGCCGAACGACGCCACCGAGCACACCCGGGGCGTCACCACCCGACCCATCCCGTCGTTCGACCCGGCCGACTTCGACCGCGCCAAGCGGGGCCTGATCGCCCGCCACGACACCGGCGTGATCGAAGGCCCTGCGTGGCCGGCGTGGGACATCAACCGGTGGTCGTTCATCGAGCAGGACGCACCCAACCCCGACACGGTGCACCCGAGCCTGTGGCGCCAGGCGCAGCTCAACGTGATCCACGGCCTGTTCGAGGTCGCACCCGGCTGTTGGCAGGCGCGGGGCTACGACATCAGCAACATCACCTTCATCGAAGGACGCGAGGGGTGGGTGATCGTCGACCCGCTCACCAACACCGCCACCGCCGCTGCGTGCCTCGAGCTCGCCAACCGCCACCTCGGCGAGCGGCCCGTCACCGCAGTGATCTACACCCACAGCCACCTCGACCACTTCGGGGGCGTGCTCGGCGTCACCAGCCAGGACGACGTCGACGCCGGCCGCTGCCAGGTCATCGCCCCCGAGCACTTCCTGCGCGAGGCCGTCGCCGAGAACCTGCTCGCCGGCATGGCGATGAACCGTCGGGCGCTCTACCAGTTCGGTCCACTGCTCCCGCCGGGACCCCGGGGTCACGTCGACTCCGGGCTCGGCAAGTGCGTGCCACTCGGTGTGCCGGGCCTCATCGTGCCGACGGTCGACATCACCCACACCGGCGAGGAACTCGTCGTCGATGGCGTGCGCATCGTGTTCCAGATGACGCCCGAGACCGAGGCGCCGGCCGAGATGAACTTCTTCTTCCCCGACCACCGTTGGCTGTGCATGGCCGAGAACTGCTCGCACAACATGCACAACCTCATCCCGATCCGCGGTGCCAAGGTGCGCGACTCGCTGTCGTGGAGCACCTACATCGACGATGCCATCGAGCTGTTCGCGCGACGACACCGACCTCATGTTCACGTCGCACCACTGGCCCCGCTGGGGCAACGACGACGTGCGTGGCTTCCTCGGCCGCCAGCGCGACCTGTACCGCTGGATCCACGACCAGACGCTGCGCCTCGCCAACCACGGCCACGTCGCGACGGAGATCGCCGAGATGCTCACCCCGCCCGCCGACCACTACGAGGAGAGCCACACCGTCGGCTACTACGGCGCGATGGTGCACAACGTCAAAGCCGTGTACCAGCGCTACCTCAGCTGGTACGACGGCAACCCGTGCCATCTGAACCCGCACCCACCCGTCGAGGCGGGGACGCGTTACGTCGAGCTCGCCGGTGGCGCCGACGCACTGCTCGCCTCGGCTCAGGCGGCGTACGACCGCGGCGACTACCGCTGGGTCGCCGAGCTGGTGAACCACCTCGTGTTCGCCGACGCCACCAACACCGCCGCACGGACGCTGCTCGCCGACGCCTACGAACAGCTCGGCTACCAGAGCGAGTCGGCGACGTTCCGCAACGCCTACCTCATGGGTGCTCAGGAACTCCGCCACGGGCACCCGCCGCGCCACCCCGCCGGAAACCGTGGACTCGTGCGGGCCCTGCCGATCGACCAGCTGCTGGCGACGGTCGCGATGCGGCTGAACGCCGACGAACTCGGCGGCGTCGACCTGTCGATCAACCTCGTCGTCAGCGATCTCGACGAACGATGGTTCGTCGGGCTGTCACACCGGGCGCTTCGGTACCGCGTCGACAAGCAGGTCGACGACCCGGACGTGACGGTCACCACGACCCGCGAGGTGCTGACGACGGTGGTGGCGGGGGAACGCACACTCGACGATGCCATCGACTCGGGTGACCTCACCGTCGACGGGGATGCCGATGCCCTGCGCACCATCGTCGATCACCTCGACGTCTTCCTCGGCGGCTTCCCCATCGTCGAACCCTGACCAAGAGCCCTGGAGTACGGCTCGAGCCTTTTGTAGCGTGGGAGTCGAGCAGCAGAGTCTGCTGCGCCACGTCTCGCCGGCCCAGTGCGAGAACGAAGGGGTGATGTCCCATGACAGTGCAGAGTTCGGTGACCGGGAGTGCCGACGACGTGTTCGACTCGATCAAGGGGACCCGCGACTCGCTGTCGGTGACGCGGGCCTACGGCGATGCCTACGAACTCGACGGGGTGACGGTGATCCCGGTCGCCCGCGTGTCCGGCGGGGCCGGCGGCGGTGGCGGCGAGGGGAGCGACGACGAGAAGTCCGGTGGCGGGTTCGGCACCGGATTCGGTCTCCACGTCAACCCGGTCGGGGTGTACGAGGTCCGCGGCGGCCGGGTCGTGTGGAAGCCATCGGTCGACGCCAACCGGCTCCTGCGGGGCGGCCAGGTGCTCGGCGGCATCGTCGCCGTCTGCATCACACTCGTCCTGCTCGCCCGCTCCCGCTCCCGCTGACGGCTGCCTGTCCTACAGTCAGCGCATGGCCATCGCACGATTTCCCGTCGTCACGATCGACTGTCCTGATCCTGGCGAACTGGCCCGCTTCTACGGCGCCGTTCTCGACTGGCCCGTCAACGTCGACGACGACGGTGGCTGGGCCGACATCCGCCACCCCGACAACACGACGATGATCAACTTCCAACGTGTCGCCGACCATCGGCCGCCCGACTGGCCCGGCCAGGACTCGCCGCAGCAGATGCATCTCGACGTCGACGTCGACGATCTCGACGAGGGCGAAGCTGCCGTCGTCGCGCTCGGTGCCGTCAAGCACGACCACCAGCCAGGCACCACCTTCCGGGTCTTCCTCGACCCCGCCGGTCACCCCTTCTGCCTCTGTTCGGACTGACCGCCCGGAGCTGGGAGCTGTGCAGCACTACGGTGTCGCGAGTGCGCCGCCTCCTGCCCTTGTTGATCGCGGTGGGTGGGATTGCCGCCTGCGGGAGCGACGCGATGAATGCAGGTGACTCGACCATGGAGCCCACTCGACCGCCGACGACCGAACCAGCGACGACCGAACCAGCGACGACCGAACCAGCGACGACCGAACCAGCACCGGTGCTCGGTCAGGAGCTGGTCGGCCGGTGGGCCCACTACGACGTCGTGGCCTACGAAGACGACGTACTCAAGACGCTGATCATCAGCTACGGGTTCAACGACTTCACCGAGGTCGACGGGCAGATCGTCGACCAGGCGTCGTTCTGCTTCTCCGAACAGCGCACCGACCAGCCGATCCGCACGTCGCTGTCCGACGCCGCCACGCAGGCGATCAAGCCGCCGCCCGCGCCACTCGAAATCGATGTCGTCGACGGCGTCCTGCGGGTCCGACGACCGGCGACGCCGACGCCGGTGGGCATCCGGCTCGACGATCCGTTCAACGAGTCGCTCCCGACCGATCCGAACGATCCGCGGATCGTCGACGACGACGGTGACGGCAAACCAGGCCTCACCGTCACGATCGAGGTCACCCCCGAACTCATCGGCGAGCTCTACATTGCCCGCCGCGAGATCTTCGCCTACGAGGCCTTCCTCACCGAGCCCGACGTGTTGACCGGCGTGGTGACCGACAACTCCGAACAACTCGTCATCGGCGCGAGCGACCCGATCTTCGCCAGTTCGCCCGCCAACTGGGGCCAGTATCCCGACCTCACCAAGAGCCCGATCATCCTGAAACGGGTCGACGCCGACTGGGACTGCGCACGCCTCGCAGCCGAACGCGACGACCTGTTCCCACCGACGCCCGAGGTCGACTGGTGAGCGAACGTCGTCCGCATGACACGCCGGGCTCACATGTGGTCGGCGAGGAACCCCCGATGACGCCGGAGCAACAGCGGTCGATCGCGCATGCACGAGGGCGGATCTGCAAGTTGCGCCAGTGCGAGGTCTGCGCGCCGCTTCGTGAGAGTCGACGCCTGAAGAAGGCTGAACGGAGGGCGCGAGCGCGAGCGCATGCGAAGCCACCGAGCCCTGCTCCCGCTGAGGTTCAGCGAGCCGATGAGCGCAACGAAGATCCCGGCGAGTCGCTTCGTCGGCAGGCAGAACGACATCGAGTCGGATTGCCGTGCGGGTCCGAGAGCTGCCCGAGTCGAGCGTGTATCGACGGTTTCGCGCAGGAACGCGCTCGGCGGCACCGGGCTCGCAGGCCGTGCCGGTCCACCACGTGCGACAATCCGATCTGCGTGTCCAATCGGTACGGCACATGACGAAGAGGTAGACGTGTCCCGAGACGCGATCACGGTTCGAACGGAGCGGCCGGACGACTTCGAGGCGATCGACGAGATCGTGTCCGCAGCGTTCCTCGCCGAGTTCGGTACGACGACCGAGGTCGCGCTGATTCGAACGATGCGTGAGCGCCGGGAACTCGTCCCTGAACTGACGTTGGTGGCCGAAGATGGCGGGCGCGTTGTCGGTCACATCGTGTTCAGCGAAGTCACCCTCGACGGCCACGCCGCCCGCGGCCTCGGGCTCGCGCCCGTCGCCGTGGCCCCGAACGTCCAGAAGTCCGGCATCGGTTCCCTGCTGATATCGACCGCACTGGAGCGGGCCGAACACGACGGCTGGCGCTTCGTGGTCGTGCTCGGCCATCCGGCGTACTACCCGAAGTTCGGTTTTGCGCCGGCAGCGGCGTTCGGCCTCACCGGGGACTACGGAGATCACGACGGATGGATGGTGCGATCCCTCGCAGGCACGCCCGTTCCGTCAGGACATGTCCGATTCTGTTCCTCGTTCAGCGACTGACGGTCCTCGCGCGCTCCGACGCCTCACTCGGTCGTACGGATGTCTCGCCACTGCCATGAAGCGCCCGTGACGAGAAGTTCCGGATCGCCGGTCCACAACGATGCCTGCTCGGTCATGGCGAGTGCGGCACCGAATGCATCGGCGAAGGCCATGGGGTGGTCGGCCTTGATGCGTGCGGCGTCGAGGACGACGCGTTCGTCAGGCAGACGGACGTCGATGATCTCGCGGAGATCACGAACTGTTGTCATTGCCGCGTCCTCGCCGTGCGAGCGCCGCACGATGTAGTAAACCTCGCCGAGGTTGATCCATGACATCAGCGGTCGCTGGTCGTCGAGCAGTTCGGCAACAAGACTCGCCGACGGTTCGGCGTTCTCGAGGTATCGCAGCACCGCCCATGAGTCGAGGACGACGGTCATCGTCGAGCTTCGAGCGATCGGTCGACTTGTCGTTGCGCGGTCAAGTCGTCGACCAGAGTGGACCCTTCGAATCGACCGCGCAGAGCGGGACGGTGACTCGCTGGACGAACTGCAACGTGGTCGCCTTCGCGCCAGAAGCTGACCTCGTCGCCGGGCTCGATGCCGAGTTCGTTGCGGATTTCCTTCGGAATGACGACCTGTCCCTTGGCCCCGACACGATGAGTCATACTGGGCAGTATAACTCAAGGGGCAAGGATCCTCTGCCGTTCCGGCCGCGTTTGGAGCCGGGGCGCGGTGATCAGGCGAGGGCCAGCAGCCGGCTCACGCGGTCGTCGTCGCCGACGAGTGATCGAACGACTTCGGCGACCGCTGCGACGTCGATGGCGTCGGGCCTGTCGCATCGACTCGATGTCGACCCAGTCCTTCGGTCGGTCGAACAGGGTCTTGAACACAGCGAGGTCGGCGGCGGCGAGGAACGGGAGCTGCGTCGACGCGAACGGGTGGAGCTCGACCCGAGCAGCGACACCGTCGTGGAACTCTGACGCTCGGAAGAACAGATCCACGGGGTTGCGACCCCACCAGAGCCTCACTTGTTCGTCGCTCCTGACGCGCTCGACGTCATGAGCGTCCCGCTCGATTCCCTCGGGCAGGACCGACAAGACGTGCTCGGCATCGGCGGCGTCGACGCTGATGTTGACATCGATGTCAGCCGTGGCCCGTGGGTCGAACGTGTAGTAGGCGAGCGCAAGGGCCCCACCGAAGGCATGAGTGATTCCATTGGCGCTGAGCGTCTCGTCGAGGATGATGACCTTGTCGACGAGCGAGGGCTCAACGTCGTTCACACAACTCCTCGAACGTCGGCGCCCCCAGCTCGCGTCGTGGTTGCGGTGGGAGGGCATCCACGAGATGCAGCAGGTCGACGAGGAGCTCGCCCCGCTCGGTCACCGTCGTCGGTCGAGCGACAGCCTCGACCGGATGCAGCCACTGCTCACCCATGACATGAGAGTAGTCACGTACCACTCGACTCCACCGGCGAGGGTTCGAGGACGAAGACGCGGATCGTGCGGTGACTGGCCCGGGCCCGGTACCTGCTGTAGCCGGGATAGAACGTTGCGGCCACGTCGAAGGCCTCGTCGGCCTCAGGGTTGGTGGCCGGGCGGGCGGCGACCTCGACCGATCGATCGCGGTACGACAAGGTGGCGGCTGGATCGGCTTCGAGGTTGTACACCCAGCCGGGTGTCCGCTGCTGGCCGTAGTTCGATCCGATCACGGCGAGGTCGTCGCCGAGTGGGATGCCGACGAGCGGCATCGACCGCGGCTCGCCACTCTTCGCGCCGGTGGTGGTCAACATGATCACCGGTAGGCCCGCCATCAACCCGGGCACCGTCACCCGACCGTCGGTGTAGCGGTACAGCAGCTTGTCGACCGGATACAAGGTCCGCTGGAACAGCCACGCTCCCGGGCCGCTGGCGGCGAACCGCTGCGTGACCCGCTGCGCAGCGTTCGCCGGCCTGAGCGTGTAGTCGAGTTCCGCGAGTACTCCCATCAAGCCAATCCTTGCAGACGTGTGCTGGGATGGACACGGGCCT
Source organism: Ilumatobacteraceae bacterium (assembly GCA_963716235.1). Classification (GTDB taxonomy): domain Bacteria; phylum Actinomycetota; class Acidimicrobiia; order Acidimicrobiales; family Ilumatobacteraceae; genus Sva-07. The sequence continues at coordinate 83,218 of CAVQTE010000012.1, forward strand.
GCGGCCATGATGTGACATGGACGTCAGCAGCCCGTCGGCGCAGGGAGTCAGGGCCGAGGGGATCGTTGCGTTCCTCGACGCCATCGAGGCCGACACCCGGATCGAGCCGCACGGTCTGATCATCCAGCGGCACGGACACCGGATCGTCGAGGGCTACTGGTCGCCGCACACCGGCGACCGCAGCCGGCTCGTGTACTCGTTGAGCAAGTCGTTCACGGGCACGGCACTCGGGCTGCAGATCGGCGAGGGTCGGCTGTCGCTCGACGACTTGGTGAGCGACCATCTCCCCGAGTTGTTCGACGACGACACCCCGGACGCGACTCGCCGGATGCGGATCCGCCACATCGCGTCGATGTCGACGGGACACGACCGCGAAACCCTCCTGGAAGCAGCGGCGATCGATCCGGCCGACCCCGTGCACGGCTTCCTCTCGATCCCGCCCGACGCGGAGCCGGGCACGCTGTTCGCCTACAACCAGCCGCCGGTGTTGGCGCTCGCCAGGATCCTGCAGCGCCTCGCCGGTGAATCGATCGTCGACTACCTGAGGCCCCGCATCCTCGATCCGCTCGGCATCGGCGACCTCCGCTGGAGGCAGACCCAGGGTGGGTTCGACCTGGGCTTCTCCGGCGTGTACACCAACCTCGATGCCGTTGCCCGGCTCGGGCAGCTGTACCTCGACGACGGTGTGTGGAACGGGCGTCGGATCCTGCCCGAGGGTTGGGTCGCCGATGCCTCCTCGGTGCAGATCCCCAACGGCAGCTGGGACGACGTCGACTGGCAGCAGGGCTACGGCTTCCAACTGTGGATGTCGCAGCACGGCTATCGCGGCGACGGAGCGTTCGGCCAGTACATGGTCATCCTCCCCGAGCACGACACCGTCGTGGCGATGTTCTCGTGCATCGAGCGCATGCAGATCATCCTCGACGCGATGTGGGAGCACCTCCTCCCCGCCCTCGAACCCTCCCAACTCCCCGAAATGTGCGCCGACATGTGCACTGGGAGCGCATCTGAGCGCATTTTTCGGGGGGATGAGGCGTTGGGACGGCGGGTGGCGGGGCTGACGATGCGAACTGCGGCCGAACGTCGTGGTGGTGGCCCGCCGGCAGAGGTGCCGGCGATGACGTTCCGGCGCCGCCGACGGGCACTCCGTCGCATCCGACCTTGACGAGCATCGAAACGAGCGACGGGCGGATGATCGTCCACGAACACGACCGTTCGATCGATGTGCCCCTGCCGCACGGGTGGTCGGTCGATGACGGTTCGTCGATCGCGTCGAGCGCCACACGGCTCGCCGACGGGACCCTCGCGGTGGATCTCGTGTTCCTCGCCACCCCGCACCGGCTCGAGATCGAACTCGACCCGGCGGCCGGTACCTTCGCCGCACGATGGCCGCTCGTGCCGCTCTTCGGCGCCGGACTCGACCCCCACCTCGCCTCGATGCGCGCGCCCGAGGAGTAACGGATCGCACCGCGCCGGCGGGTAAAGGTTCTCCCAAAGCTCGGAAATTCCTCAAGTTCCAGAGGGATCGCGCCGATACTGCCGCATGGGACGCCCCCCGCACACCGCATTCGATGCGGCGCGCGCGGGACAACGAGATGCGCTCGCCGATCTTTGGCGGACGCATCAGGCACCGCTGCTGCGTTACCTCCGGGCTCGCCGCACGGCGTCGCCGGAGGATGTGGCGTCGCAGGTCTGGATCGACGTTGCCCGTTCGATCGAGCGGTTCGAGGGCGGCGCCGACGACTTCCGGCGTTGGCTGTTCACCATCGCCCACCGTCGCAGCGTCGACGAGGTGCGACGAGCCGTGCGCCAGACCGACACACGCGCTGCACGCGTCGATCACGCCGTTGGCGCCGACATCGAACTCGACCGCATCGACGCACTCGAGCGGGCCATCGGGATGGTGTCGTCGCTGCCCGTCGATCAGGCCGAAGCCGTGATGCTACGAGTGGTGAACGACCTGTCGATCACCGACGTCGCTGCCGTGATGGGCATCACGGAGGGCAACGTGCGCGTCTTGGTGCATCGGGGGGTGCTGCGTCTGCGTCGGAGACTTTCTGTAACAGACGACAGACCCCTGGCGATGAAGAGGGTGTCATGAGCGATTTCGACGACCTCGACAGCCTGCTCGGCCCGTTGCGCGAACCTGCGACACCGGCCGAACTGGCGTCGGAGCGTGCGATGGTCGATCTCATGGCGACGTCTCATCGCCACGCAAAGGGGAACATCATGTTCAGTTCACGACGCGCACGTGTCGCCACGCTCATCGCCGCTGGAGTCATCGGATTCGGCGGCGTCGCTGCCGCGGGTGGCGGGCTCGGCCTCACCGGCCCTGACAGCACGCCTGATGTCGACCCGGCACCGCAGGAGATCGAGGAGATCGAGATCGAGGAGATCGAGGTCGAGGAGTCGAGGTCGAGGTCGAGGAGATCACCACCACGACAGCCGCTGCGGCGGTCGAGGAGTCGGACGACACGTTCACCGACGAGGTCGCCAAGGCCACGCTCGCTGCCGTGGCGCAGGACGTGGCGCAGGACGTGGAGGACGACGTGGAGGACGAGTAGCCGACGACGACCCCTACCCGGAGACCGATTTCGACGAGAACGACTGCCTCGAGGGCAACCATGGCAAGACCGTCAGCGCGGTCGCCCACGGTGACGAACTCGACCAGTTCGACGATGACGTCGAGGTTCGTGACGCGGCGCAGTCGCAGTGCGGCAAGTTCGACGACGTCGAGGACGACGATGTCGACCAGGTCGAGGACGACGATGCCGACCAGGTCGAGGACGACGTGGATGCCGAGACGAGGACGAGGACGCCGATGATGCGGACGAGGACGAGGACGCCGATGATGCGGACGAGGATGCCGACGCCGACGTCGAGGATCGCGAGTCGACCAGCCGGCAGGAAGCACCCGCCGGACGTGAGTCCAATGGTGGCAACGGCGGCCAGGGCAACGGGAATGGCCGCAACGGCAAGTCGGGCGACGACGACTGACCGCACCAACGGCGGGTCTCCCCGCCCGTCACACGGTGCCCGTCACACGGTGCCGGGTCGAACGTGACGTGTGCGAATCGTCACTGCTGCGCCATGAGGCCGCGGAGTTCGGCCTCGTCGTGCTGGAGGAGCTCGCCGGAGATGTCGACGGTCAGCCGGTGGATCGTGCCGGAGAAGCGGAACGGCGTGGTGTAGAGCCCGGGATCGACAGTGTCGAACGCGGCGTAGCCGCAACTGAAACCGACGGGGCCCATCCGGTTCGTGGCCGTGAAGGGGAACGCCGTGGCACCGACCAAGCGACCGTCGACGAGCAGCAGCCCAGTGCCGGGCGAACCTTTGCCCGCCGTCAGATCGGGTACACCGGTGGGAGCGAACTCGAAGCGCAGCTGGTGCTCACCGGGCGTCAGCACCTCGTCGCTCGATGTCGTGAACCGCTTCGAACCGACCCAGTTGTAGACGTGGCGCAGCTTGCCGTCGAGCACCATGAACGCGTATCCCCCGTGGCGTCCGCCGTGCGTGGCGAGGATGCCGTCCGACGCGCCGCCGGCGATGTCGCCGTCGGCGATCGTGACGTCGGCGGTGATGCTGTACGGCCGGTTGTAGAGGCGTGGCGCGGCACCGAAGTACACGGGCGCAGCGTCGGGGTACCAGACCAACTGATCGCGCGGCGCGGCGATGGTCGGGCGGACCGTGAGCAGCCGGGTGATGCCGGCCGCGGCGAGCGGGAACACGCCGTACTCCTCGGCCTGGCGGTACCAGAGCGCCTTCAGATCCGCGAGCCTCTCGGGCATGTCGGCCGCCAGGTTGCGTGTCTCCGCGGGGTCGTCGGCGACGTTGTAGAGCTCCCAGCCGTCGGCGTCGAGCTGCTCGAGCATCTCCGCGGTGAGTGCCTGGCCGAACCGGCGACCCTTCTCAGCGGCCTCGGCAAAACTCGGGCCGGGCACCGGGCAGTTCGCCTTCCAGCCCTCATGGAAGATCGAGCGACTGCCGAACATCTCGAAGTACTGCGTCGTGTGGTTCGACGCGGCGTCGGCATCGCTGAAGGTGTGGGCGAAACTCGTGCCATGGATCGGTGACTGCTCGACGCCGCGGATGACGTCGGGCGCCTCCATCCCGAGCGTGTCGAGGAGTGTCGGCAGGATGTCGGTGACGTGGGTGTACTGCGAGCGAACTTCGCCGTGCCCGGCGATGCCGGCGGGCCACGACACGATGCACGGATCGGTCACGCCGCCGCGGTACGTCTCGCGCTTCCAGCGACGAAACGGGGTGTTGCCGGCCCAGGCCCACCCCCACGAATAGTGCGGGTACGTGTCGGGCCCGCCCCAGCGGTCGAAGTGCTCGAGGTTGGCCTCGAGCGTTTCGGGCACACCGTTGAAGAACTGCACCTCGTTGAACGTGCCGTGCACTCCGCCCTCTGCGCTCGCCCCGTTGTCGGACATCACGACGATGATCGTGTTGTCGAGCTCGCCGAGTTCGTCGATGAAGTCGATGAACCGCCCGAGGTGATGGTCGGTCTGCTCGATGAAGGCGGCGTACACCTCCATCTCTCGGGCGTACATGCGCTGCGCCTCGACGGACAGGCTGTCCCACGCCGGCACGTCCGGATCGCGTTCGGACAGCACGGTGTCGGGCGGCAGGATCCGCTCGGCCAACTGCCGCTCGAAGACGACGCGGCGGTACTCGTCCCATCCGGCGTCGAAGCGGCCCGCGTACTTCTCGATCCACTCGCGCTCCACATGGTGCGGCGAGTGGCCGGCGCCCAGCGCGTAGTACATGAGGAAGGGCTTGTCGGGTGCGTGGACGTGGGCGTCCTTCACGAACTGGATGGCGTGGTCGGCGAGATCGATGTTGAGGTGGTAGCCGTCCTCCGGCGTGGCGGGTGCGGGGATCGGATGGTTGTCGTACACGAGGTCGGGGAACCAGTGGTCGGTCGATCCCGCGAGGAAGCCGTAGAACCGCTCGAACCCGCGACCGAGCGGCCACCGGTTGAACGGCCCGGCAGTGGTCGACTCGGTCGGCGCGGTGAGGTGCCACTTGCCGACGGCGAACGTGTTGTAGCCGTGCTCGAGGAGCATCTCGGGCAGGAAGCCGTGCTCGAAGCCGATGAAGCTGTTGTGTGCCGGGAAGCCCAGCGACGTCTCGGTGATCGCCGACAACCCGAGCGAGTGATGGTTGCGACCCGTCATCAGGCAGCCGCGAGTGGGGGTGCACAACGCGGTGGTGTGGAAGTTCGAGTAGCGCAATCCTCGGGCCGCGATGCGATCGAGTGTCGGCGTCTCACACAGCCCGCCGAAGGGGGAGAGTTGGCCGAAGCCGACGTCGTCCCACAGCACGACCACGACATTCGGCGAGCCATCACGCGCCCGCTTCGGTGCCGGCCACGCCGGTGTCGATTCGTCGAGCGTGCGGCCGATCACTCCCGGGAACGCGTCGCCCGGCGTGTACTCCTCGATCTGATCCTGAGCCATTCGGGCACCGTAGACGCAGGCGGCGGGTACGAAGACCCTTCCCGGATCGATCCGCGAGCCGTACGTTCGACACGTGGGGCGACGACGCAACCTGGCAGCAGCGATGGCGGTAGGTGCTGCGGCGGTGACGGCGTACGACCTGCGCCAGAAGCGTCACACGATCCTGCGCAACTTCCCGCTGCTCGGTCATGCCCGCTACTTCCTCGAGGAGGTCGGGCCCGAGCTGCGCCAGTACATCGTCACCAGCAACACCGAGGAGCGCCCGTTCAACCGCGAGCAGCGACGCTGGATCTACGCGTCGTCGAAGAAGGAGAACAACTACTTCGCGTTCGGTACGAGCAGAGACCTGGAGACCTCGCCGAACTACTTCATCATCAAGCACGCGCCGTTCCCGCTGCGATCGCCCCTCCCCGGTGAGCCCGACTACGACGACCAGTACCGGATCCCCGTCGCCAAGGTGATGGGAGCAGCCCGTGGCCGCACGAGAGCATTCCGGCCGGCGTCGGTGATCAACGTGTCGGCGATGAGCTTCGGGGCGCTGTCGTCGAATGCGATCTCGGCGCTGAACCAGGGAGCGACGATTGCGGGCTGCCTCCACAACACCGGAGAGGGTGGGATCTCCCCGTACCACCAGCAGGGCGGGGAGCTGATCTGGCAGCTCGGGAGCGGGTACTTCGGCGCTCGCGACGCCGACGGGCACTTCGACCTCGCGCGGGTCGTCGAGACCGTCGCCGCCAACCCGGTTCGAGCGATCGAGATCAAGCTCAGCCAGGGCGCCAAGCCCGGCCTCGGCGGCGTGCTGCCCGCCGCGAAGATCACCGAGGAGATCAGTGCGATCCGCGGTGTGCCACAGGACCGTGACTGCATCAGCCCCGCCGCCCATCCCGAGTTCCACGACGTCGACTCGCTGCTCGACTTCGTGGAACGCATCGCCGATGCAACCGGACTGCCGGTCGGGATCAAGTCGGCGATCGGCGAGTCGTCACTGTGGTCGGAACTCGCCGAGGCGATGGTGTCGGGCGAACGCGGCGTCGACTTCATCACGATCGACGGTGGCGAGGGTGGTACCGGCGCCGGCCCGCTCGTGTTCACCGACCAGGTGGCCCTGCCGTTCAAGGTCGGCTTCAGCCGCGTCTACAAGGAGTTCGCCAAACGGGGCATCACCGACCGGGTCGTGTTCATCGGCTCGGGCAAGCTCGGGTTTCCCCACGAATCGACGCTGGCGTTCGGTCTCGGCTGCGACATGATCAACGTCGCGCGGGAAGCGATGATGGCCATCGGCTGCATCCAGGCCCAGCGGTGCCACACCGGCAAGTGCCCCACGGGTGTCGCCACGCAGAACGCGTGGCTCGTCCACGGCCTCGACCCGGAACTCAAGGCCGCCCGCCTCGCCAACTACGTCATCACGCTGCGCAAGGACCTGCTGGCGCTCAGCCGGGCCTGTGGCGTGACCCATCCGGCACTCATCTCCCTCGACCACGTCGATGTGCTCGACGACCGCTTCGGTGCGACATCGGCCCGCGATGTCTTCGGCTACGAACCCGACTGGGGAGTACCGGCGTGGCCATCGGCGAAGAGCTCGACGTCGAGCTCCGGCTGACCCCTCGTGCGCAGGGCTTCATCGCGACGAACTACGGTCGCGTCGCCGTCCATGTTCGGCGGCCGGACCTTGGGGGGCACGATGACCGACAGCACAGAACACGACGGCTGGAATCCGCCGGGACCAGGACCGTGGAAGCAGGATCGAGCGCACCTTCCGGCCGCGGTCACGCCGCTCCTGCAGGAGATCTACCCAGCCGGTTTCTCGGCGGGGTTCACCGCGGCGTTGGAGCCCTTCGGCGTCCTGCTCGACACGATGCGGCTGGAATACGTCAACGGCTTCTCGTACATGCAACCGGTTCCCTTCGACGCCCCCGGGCCGGATGGGCCCAAGACCCCCGACCAGCTCGGTGCGGAGATCGGGCGGCGAACCGAGTTGGCTGGCGCGCGCGTTCGACGAACGCATCTGGCGTGAGGGGCTCCGGGTCTGGGACGAGGAGCGCAAGCCGGCGTCGATCGCGCGCCATCAGGAACTCGCCGCCGTCGACCTGGGTGCACTCGACACCGAGGGTCTGCGCCGCCACCTGCACGAGTGCATCGCACACCTCGGTGCGATGTGGCAGCAGCATCACACCTTCAACGCGATGGCGATGCTGCCCGTGGGCGACTTCATCCTCCACGCCGTTCGGTGGACAGCCAAGCTGCCCGTTCCGATGTTCGCAGTGTTCGACGGCTGGTCACCGGTGTCGGGGATCGTGCCACCCGAGCTGGTCCCGGCGATCGGTGCGCTGGAATCCGACCCCGAGGCGCGGGCGCTGCTCACCAGCGACGCCCCGGCCGAGGATCGTCTCGCCCAACTCCGTAACAGGGTCCCTGAGGTCGATGACTACATGCGGTTGGCCGGCTACCGGCTCGCCGCCGGATTCGACCTGACCAATCCGACCATCGGTGAACGACCCGACGTCGTTCTCGACCGGATCCGGGCCGGCCTCGATCACGATCGCGCCGCTGCCGGGGTGCGCGCCGATGCAATGGCAGCAGAACTCCGGGCGGCGGTCCCGGGCGATGAGCAGGAGCTGTTCGACGACCTCCTCACCGAGGCGCGACTGGTCTACCGGTTGCGAGACGAGCGGGGCCTCTACAGCGACAGCGCTGCGGTGGGCCTGCTGCGACTCGCGCTCATCGAACTCGGTCGTCGAATGTTCGAGGCCGGTCGGATCAACTTCATGTACGACACCCTCGATCTCACCAGCGCCGACATCGATGCACTGCTCGACGGGTCACCGACGCCGACGGCCGACGAACTCTCGGCGCGGGTGGCCACGCGCAAGCGCGTGAGCGCCGAGGGTGCTCCCGGGCTGCTCGGCCCGCCACCTCCGCCTCCGCCGCCCGTCGATCAGCTTCCACCACCGCTCGCGCGGGTCATGTCGGCCCTCGGGTTCTACATCGAGGGCGTGTTGGGCGACATCGAGACACCGATGGGCGACGCCGACATGATCGTCGGCGTCGGCGGGAGCGGCGGGGTGTACGAGGGACCGGCGTGTGTCGTGCGGAACTTCGACGACCTGCTCACCCTGGTCGAGGGCGACGTCCTCGTCACCTCGGCGACCGGCGAGTCGTTCAACGCGTTTCTCGCGATGGTCGGCGCCATCGTCACCGACCACGGCAGCTTCGCCTCCCACGCCGCGATCATGGGCAGGGAGATGGGAGTGCCCGCCGTTGTCGGAACGGTCAACTCCACGTCGCGTATCAGCGCGGGAATGTCCGTTCGGGTCGACGGTGACGCAGGAACGGTGACGATCATCGGCGCGCAATGAGCCGCTGGCCGAGTCAGTGGACGCCGGCGAGCAGCTCCTTCACGACCTGTGAACTCTCCTGCTCGAGGGCCGTACAGCGGGCAAGTACTTCACAGGTGGCGGGATCGTCGATCGCCTCGGCCATCTGCACCCAGGCCTGCGCTCCTTGGAGCTCGGCTTCGGACTGCAGGTAGAGCTGCTCCATCACGTCGTAGGGCGCGAACACCTCGTAGTACAACTCGACTGCCGCTGGGAGTGCCCGGTCGACGGCTGCTCGATCGTCGGGCGAGATCGGGAACAGGTCGGCGACGAGATCGGCGATCTCGTCCTCTCTGGCTGCGCAGGCCAGCAGGGCATCAGCGTGCTCGGGCGCAGCGTCGGCCCACGTTCGGTACCGGGCCGCGGCCGACCGCTCGAGTCCGGACAGGAAGGCCGGTCGAGCGGAGTCGGAGACACTGCTGATGTGCGAGCGCAACAGCGCTCCGAATTGTGGAACCTCGGGCCAGTTGGACATCAGACCATTCTTGCATCGGAGGCGGCGTAGCGGCGCAGGATGCGACGACCGAGGGTGGTCTTGTGGACCTCGTCGGCGCCGTCGTAGATGCGAGCGGCACGTTCGTGTCGATACCAGTACGCCAGGATCGTGTCGTCGGTGACGCCGAGGGCGCCGTGCACCTGGATTGCCGTGTCGACCGCCTTCAACATCGTGTTCGCCACCGAGAACTTGATTGCGGAGATCTCGTCGCGCGCCGCCTTCGGGCCGTGCCGGTCGATCACCCACGCCGCGTGCAACGTCTGCAGACGTGCGCCGCGGATCTCGGCGTCGAGCTCGGCCACCCAGTGCTGGATCACCTGACGGTCGGCGAGCGTCTCGCCGTCGGGGGTGATCACGCGGGCGTTGGCGCGCTCGCACATCATGTCGAAGGCCCGGCCGGCGATGCCGAGCCAGCGCATGCAGTGGTGGATCCGCCCGGGGCCGAGGCGTTCCTGGGCGATCACGAACCCGCCGCCCTCTGGGCCGAGCAGGTTCGACTGCGGCACCCGGCACGACTGGTAGATCACCTCGCCATGGCTCGCATGTCCCGAGCCGGCGTGGCCCATCACGCTGACGTTGCGCACGAGGTTGAAGCCGGGCGTGTCGGTGGGGACGATGATCATGCTCGTCCGCGCGTACGGCGGGGCGTCGGGATCGGTGACGGCCATCACGATCGCGAACGTCGCGCCGTCGGCCGACGAGGTGAACCACTTCTGGCCGTTGATCACGTAGTCGTCACCGTCCTTGACGGCGGTGGTCTCCAGCAGCAGCGGATTCGACCCGGCCGTCTCGGGCTCGGTCATCGAGAAGCAGCTGCGGATCGATCCTTCGACCAACGGGCGCAGGAACCGCTCGCGTTGCTCGTCGGTGGCGTGGAGGTGGAGGATCTCGATGTTGCCCGCGTCGGGCGCCTGCGATCCGAAGACCGTGTGCCCGAGTGGTGAGCGCCCGAGCGCCTCGCTCAGCAGGCCGTGATCGACCATCGACAACCCGAGCCCGCCGAACTCCTCCGGATGGTTCGGCGCCCACAACCCCATCTGGCGGACCTTGGCCTGGGCGGCAACCACCATCTCCTGAACCGTCTCGGGCGACCCGTGCAGCATCTCACCCTCGATCGGCACGAGCTCGTTGTCGACGAATTCACGGACCATCGTCAAGATGGTCTCCATCTGTTCCGACACCTCGAAGTCCATGGCAACACCTCCTCGGATCGACCGTACTGATCGACCGGGGTGGGCGTCAGGGCCGATAGGCCTGGCTCATACCGACAGCGGATGGAGGAAGATTCGATGATGAGGCGTACTTCGGTCAGCGTTTTCGCGATGTGGCTCCTGTGTATCGTCGGCTGCTCGAGTGAGGAAGCGGTCATCGACGAGCCGGTGTCGTCGACACCTCCTGTCCAGACGACCGAGACTGCTCCTTCGACGACGCAGGTCCTCGATGATCAGGCATCGACCACCTCGACCTCCTCCACCACGACGGTTCTGTCGCCGACATCCACCCCGTACGTCGTGCCGGTGGCCGACGTCGACGCCGCGGGTTGGGGATCGGCACACTCGGGATACCCGGCGACGGACATCTTCGCCGCCTGCGGTGCCGAGATCGTCTCGCCGGTCAACGGCTCTGTGCTGGAGGTGCGCACCGTCGACAGCTGGGATCCAGCGGTCGACAACCCGGCGACCCGCGGCGGCAGGTCCGTCGCTCTTCTCGGCGACGACGGCGTGCGCTACTACGTGGCGCACATGGACGTGATCGATCCGACAGTGCTGGTCGGTGCCCGCGTCGGCGCCGGCCAGTACCTGGGCACGGTCGGTGAAACCGGCCGCACGTCCGCCTGTCATGTCCACTTCTCGATCTCGCCACCGTGTCCCGGAATGGAGTGGTCGGTTCGTAGGGGTGTGGTGTGGCCGTACCCGTATCTCGATGCGTGGCGTGTCGGCGAGCAGCTGAGCCCGGCGAACGAGGTGGCACAGTGGGTTGCGGCCAATCCCGACGCGTGTGCGGTCGCGATGGCCGATCCGAACGCGCCCGACGCATGACATCGCTGTGGTCTCAGCGGACGAAGACGGCCACGATGCCGCCGACGATCAAGCCGGTGCCGAGCCCGGCCGTCACGTCGAGCGGGTTGTGGGCGCCGACGAACACCCGACCGAACATCACGAGCAAGGTGAGCAGCAGGGGAACCCACCACCAACCGACGGGCAGCGCCGGCGCGACGACCGTCGCGATCGCGGCGACGAGGATGACGTGACCGGACGGGAAACTGGCACCCGAACCGGGCACGTCGGCTCCGCGCAGGATGGCGTCGACCTCGCTGGTGCCCGGGCGCTGGCGTACGGCGAGGTAGTCGGCCATCTGCCGGCGGACCAGCTTCTCGGTGCCGAGCTTGCTGAACGTCGCGATCACGACACCGGCCGCCACCCACCAGTCGCCCACCACCCACGCGACTGCGAGCCCCACCAGGGTTCCGACCACGAGGTTGCCCAGCTGCATCGGCAACCACAGCGGCCAGTACAGCCAGTTCGGGAGCCCGTTCACCGCGTGGAAGACACGGGCCTCGCTGTCGCTGATCGCCGGACGACGAGCCTCGTTGACCGACGGCGCGAGGATCGCAAGGCCGACAGCCGAGACGATGAGCCACCACAGGTTCACGACGCGAGTCGTCGACGCAGGTCGTCGAGCAGGCCCGGCCGTTGCTTCAATGCCGTGCGGGTGGCGCCGCTCAGGGCCCACGGCTGGAGGCGGGCGACGGCACGGGTCAACGTGCCGTGGTCGACGGTCGCCAACGCCGGGGCAACAGCGCGTTCGGCGCCGACGTAGATGCTCGACGAACAGACGAGCTCGGCGACGTCGTTGGCGAGCAACAGCTCGGATGCGGCCATCTCGCTGAACCCGAAGTCGATGATCCACACCGCGCCATCGGCGCCGAGGAACACGTTCGCGAGGCGCAGGTCACGATGGGCGATCCCGTGGCGGCGCAGGTCGGCGATCGCCTGCCAGATGGCCAGGAGCACCTCGTCGGTGACGTCGTCCGGGTCGAGTTGATCGAGCGACTTCCCGGCCACCGCGTCGTAGGCGAGCACGAACGAGTTCGGCTCGGCTGACGCGAGTGTGCGCAGGCGCGGTGTTCGGATGCCGAGGTCGCGAGCGGCGAGCGCGAGCAGTGCCTCGTGCTCGATGGCACGACGCAGCGACGAGAACGGTCGTTCGTCGCCGAGATCGCGGCGCTGCAACTTGCGGTAGATCCGGAACATGAGATCGGCGCTGCGTTCGTCCTCGCCGAGGACCTTCACGAACAGCCGATCGCCGCCCGGCAGGACGGCGAAGTACGGCGTCGACCCGCGTGCATCGACGCTCGCCGGCGTGATCTCGTCGACCGGGAGGCCGACCGCTGCGAGCCCGGCGGCGATCGACTCGGCGTCGGCGCGTCGTGCCGGCGCACCGATCGCCACGAGCGCAGCGGCTCCGGCGAACCACCCGAGGAGTGCTGCCTGGACCGAACCGAACGCCATCTCCGACGTGAAGGTCCGCACCATGACCAGACCGATCACCGCAACCCATCCGGCGCGACGCCAGCGTCGGCTCAGCCAGGGCGCTCCGCCGGTCAGTGCCGCCGCGAGCACCCCGATACCGACCGCCGTCGGGAACCAGCCGGATGTGAGGAGTCCCAGATCGGTGTCGGGCGCCGCCACGATCGATCCCTCGTCGACGTCGACGAGGTCGGCGAGCAGCGCCACGAGTACCGCTGCGATCACGCCGCCGAGTGCCATGACGATCGGCGCGATCCATCGCGCCCGGACCGCCGTCCACAGCAAGCCGCCCACCAACACCGCGATGACGAGCAGGCGCGTCCCGGCGATCACCACGGTCAGGAGCCAGTTGGGGAGTGCGTCGATGCCGCCGAGGAAGTCGGAGGCGAACACCACGACGGTGTCACCGAACAGCCACGCCACGAGGAACGTCACGACCACCGCAGCGGCTGCCACGATCAGTCGGAGGATGTCGGCGGGAGATCGGACCCGTTGGGCCTCGCCGTTCGGATTCATCGCTATTCGCCGGTGAACGCCGGCGATCGCTTCTCGACGAACGCGGCGGCCGCCTCACGATGGTCAGCGGTCGACATCGAGCGGATCATGTTCGGCGCCTCGGCGTCGAGTGCGGTGGCGAGGTCGGTCACGAGTGCCCGATTGAGGTTCTCCTTCATCAGGCGCATGGCGATCGGTGGGCCCGCAGCGATCCGTCGGCACCACTCGAGTGCCTGTGTCTCGAAGTCGTCGTCGGCGAGCACCTCGTTGACCATGCCCAGCGCCATTGCGTCTCGCGCGGTGAGCCGGGGCGATGTGAGGTACAGCTCCTTGGCCTTCGCCGTGCCGACGAGCTGTGTCAGGAACCATGAACCGCCGAAGTCACCCGACGCGCCGACATTGGCGAACGCCGTGACGATCAACGCTCGTTCCGCAGCCACGCGTAGGTCGGCGGCCAGGGCAATCGAGAGCCCGGCGCCGGCAGCCGCGCCGGGGAGTACGGCGACGACCGGTTTCGGGAACTCGTGCAGGGCGAGCGACACCGCGCGTTGGGATCGACGAAGGCGGGCGACCTGATCCTCGACGCCACCCTCGCGTCCGGGCCGCTGCGTACCGGTGCGGTGCGCTTCGTTCATTCCCTTGACGTCGCCGCCCGCACAGAACGCACCGCCCGCGCCGGTGACCACCAGCACGCGCACGTCCGGGTCGACGGCCAAGGTCGGCAGCGCTCGTTCGAACCCGGCGTACATCGGGTCGGACAACGCGTTCCGGCGATCCGGACGGTTGAACGTGATGATGCCCAGATGCCCGTCAACCCCCGCGAGGAGGTCGTCGGTGCCGGTGTCGATCGCTCGCGTCATTCAGGCGACGGAGCAGGACATGTCGGCCCCGCAACACATCGGCGACTTGATCTTGCCGTGCCCGTTCGGGCACTTGGAGACCTGGACCGACGAACCGTCATCGCGCTGGATGGTGTCGTTCACCAGGGGAGCGTCGCACTCGCCGCAGGTTGCATTCACGGACATTCCACAGGTGGGGCATGCATAGGTGGCCATGGCGAGATGGTAGGCGAACACGACCCGCTGTCGGCGCACCCGTCTGTTGCCCCACGATGGTCAACCGCAATCTCACCGCTCGAAGTATCGTCGCGTCACCGATTGGCGAGATGGGGCCAGCGAGATGGGGGTAGGGACGTGGAGATCCAGGGACTGAAGGCGATCATCATCGGGGGAGCCTCGGGCTTCGCACACGCCACGGCCGAACGCATCGCAACCGGGGGAGGATCCGTGGCGATCCTCGATCGCGAGCAGTCAGCCGGTGCGGAGGTCGCCGAGCAGCTCGGCGGCACGTGGCACCCGACGAATGTGCTCGACTTCGAGGGGATCGGCGTGGTGATCGACGAGGCGGTCGAGGCGCTCGGTGGACTGCACGTCGCGTTGAACACCGCGGGTGGCGGGAAGGCGGGTCGAACGCTCGGGCGCGGTGGGCCGTTCGATCTGGACGACTTCCGTGCAGTGATCGATCTGAACCTGATCGGCACCTTCAACACGAACCGCCTCTGCGCCGCCCACATGGCCGACGGTGAACCCAACGACGAAGGTGAACGCGGCGTGTTGATCAACACGGCGTCGATTGCGGCGTTCGAGGGCCAGATCGGCCAGGTCGCTTACACCGCAGCCAAAGCCGGAATCGCCGGCATGACACTCACCATGGCCCGCGATCTCGGATCACTCGGCATCAGGGTCAACACCATCGCACCCAGCCTGTTCGCGACGGGACTCACCGCGGGCGTCACCGAGGAGCGGGGTGCGAGCCTCACCAAGGACGCGGCGTTTCCGAAGCGACTCGGGCGGCCCGACGAGTTCGCCAGGCTCGCCATCGCGATCATCGAGAATCCGATGCTCAACGGCGACACGATCCGACTCGACGCCGGCACGCGCTTCGCACCGAAGTGAACGGTCCCGCTCCGCCGCGGCTCGAGTTCGTGGATCCCTGAGAGACTCCGGACGTGACCTACGACGACATCGCCGCCATCTTCCTCGCGCCGCTCACCGAGCCGATCGCCGAGCCGGCGCTCGCCCCGACTCCGGCGCGCCGCCTTCGTGATGCGTTGGAGCCGATCGCCACGCAGGGCTGGTGGTCCCGGCCGGCAGGGGAGGGTCTGATGGCGCTCGGGGTCGACTTCTTCCCCGGCTACGTCTGGGGTCGTGCCGCAGCACTCGGTACGCCGACGGCGTCGGTGGTTGCCGCCACGTTCGGTGTCTTCGAGCCCGGCATGATTTCCGCCGCCTACGAAGCGGGCGTCGCCAGTGCAACACGCGGCGACATCCTGGCAGCACGAGCGGCCGGCGGTGCCGCGAGTGTCGATGCGATCGCAGGTGCTGACGAGTGCGCCGCGATCGCTGATCCGTTGCTGCGGGCATTGGACACTCTCGACGGCCTCGGCCGACCGCTGTTCAGCGCGCTCCGTGCCCTGCCCGTGCCGTCATCGCCGGGCGGTCGGCTGTGGCGGGCAGCCGAACTCGTCCGTGAGCATCGCGGTGACGGTCACCTCGCTGCACTCGTGGCGGCAGGGCTCGACGCGGTGGAGGCCAACGTGCTCACCGAACGATGGCTCGGCTTCGCGTTGGGTGAGTACAGCGCGACGCGTGGTTTCGGAACGCAGGCGTTGGCGGACGGGGTGAGCCGCCTGCAGGCGCGTGGCTGGATGCAGGGCGACGAACTCACCGACTCGGGTCGCGCTGGTCGCGTGGCGATCGAAGCCGCAACCGACGCCGGCCAACAGGCGCTCATCGCGGCCTGCGGCGATCGTCTCGATCAGATCATCCGGCTCGCCGCCGACATCTCGACCCGGCTGGTGGATGCACGCTCGTTTCCTGCCGATCCCCGCAAGCGAGCCGGTGGCTGAGGCGAACTCGGATCACGATGCATCGATGTCGCGGCCGCTCGCAGGGCCTCAGCCGCCCAGAATCGCAAACGTGCCGGCCGCAGTTGCCACGAGTCGTCCGTCGTCTTCGACGACCCGCGACTCGAGGTGGACGACCGAACGACCTCTCTTGACCACCGTTGCCGTGGCGGTCACCCGCCCGTCGACGGCAGGACGGATGAACCGCAACGACACTTCGATGCTGGCGCAGTAGCGATCCGGCTCGTCGATCACACTCATCGTCGACTTGCCCATGGCGGTGTCGACGAGCGCGAACAGCACCGCGCCGTGCACGACGCCGTTCGGGTTGAGGTGTTCGGGTCCGATGACCACCTGTGCCAGTCCGACACCGGGTTCGTCGCCCGACAGCTCCATGCCGAGGAAGCGCCTCAGCGGGAACTCGCCGAACGTGTCGGGTGCGTCTTGTTCCGGGTCGGTCATGGCCACGCACGCTACGCGCGTGAGCTTCGGCCGATCGGCCCGCAGGGGTCAGGTGGAGCGGGTCGTCACGATCGAGGCTTGCTTTCGCCTGGTCACACCGGCACTCGATCTTGCGGTGGGGCCGGTTGTTCAGTCGAAGTACGCCGAGACGAGCCGGTCGTACGTGCCGTCTTGTTTGAGTTCGAGGAGTGCGCGGTCGACCTCCTCGAGGATCGGGCTTGCCTCGGGCAGCACGATGCCGTATGACTCGGGCTGGAGAACGGGGCCGGCAATCTGGGCGCTGTACCCCTGACCGATGAGGTATTGGATGATGGCGGCGTCGTAGACGAACGCATCGGCGTCACCCGCTTCGAGTAAGCGCATCGCCGCATCCGGGTCGGTGACGGACTCCGCAACGATTCCGGCCTCGCGAAGGAAGTCGTCGGACGTGGTTCCGCCGATGGTGACGACATCGCGACCGTAGAGATCCGACACGGATTGGATATCGCTCTCGAAACGCTCCAACGTGAGCTCGGCGGTGACCTCGGCGGTCAGCGTGGCCACCAGCAGGACGCCGCAGAGCATCCAGAACATGCTGATCAGGCGCGACGTGGCACGTCGAGGTACCGCGTCGCCATAGCCGACCGTGAACAGCGTGACGCTGGCCCACCACACACCGTGAAAGGCCCCTCGCCATCCCGACGCCTCGAAGTCGGGGTTCCGGTGACGCTCGAGAAGCCACACGACACCGCCCACCAACACCGTTCCGGCGACCATCGCCGCGAAGAGCACCGCCAGGAACGGTTGGAAGACCTGGCCCAGGAGCGACCGAAGCGACGGGCGCTGTCCGTCGGTGGGAACGGCAATCGAGATCCCTGACTCGAACATCGGCAGGCTGAAGTCGACACGCTGTTCGCGATCCGCCGTGATGCTGATCGCGCCGATTGCTGCGTCGGCGTCGCCGCGTTCGACCGCTTCGAGCTGCTCACCGACGGTGTCGACGACAACGAAGTCGATCTCGATGTCGGCGAGTAGACCGATGCTGCGAGCGAGGTCGACGCTGAACCCCTGCAGTTCGCCTTCGTTCTCGATGACGAACGGCTCCAGCACGCGCACCGCAACCTTGGCCGACGAGTCGGTCTGCTGCGCTGCGGAACTCGACGGACCGACACCCAGGAAGGCGATCGTGGCGACAAGTGCGACGAGCCAGCGAAACACGGCCGGACGGTACCACCCGGAACGTCCCGTGGAGTATGGAGACCGCCGCGTGTCCATGCGAGCATGGCGGACGATGAGCGGTGCCAATGTTCAGACTGCCCTGCCGGATCGGGCGCAGGTGGTGATCATCGGTGGTGGGGTGATCGGTACCAGCGTGGCCTACCACCTCGCCAAGCTGGGTTGGACCGACGTCGTGCTGCTGGAGCGAGACCAGCTCACGTCGGGGACGACCTGGCATGCCGCCGGCCTGGTCGTGTCGGGTGGTATGACCACCGAGACGTTGGCGTGGATGACCAAGTACTCGACCGACCTCTACGCGGTGTTGGAGGACGAGACCGGGCAGTCCACCGGCTTCAAGCCCGTCGGCTACCTGCAGACGGCGAGCAATCCGGATCGGATGCACAAGTTGCGGCGGGAGGCCGACTTCCTCCGGCTGATGGGGATCGAACGCGAGGAGATCTCCCCGCGTGACGTCGCCGAGCTGTGGCCCCACATCGACCCGAGCGGTGTGGTCGGCGGGTTCTTCACAGCCAGCGAGGGGCGCGCGGATCCGTACAACGTGGCGATGTCGCTGGCGGCCGGCGCACGGCAGCGCGGCGTTCGCATCGTGCAGGGGGCGCCCGTCACCGGGATCGAGCAACACGCCGGGCGGGTGACGGGCGTCGTCACCGAGCGGGGCACGATCCAAGCGGAGTACGTCGTCAACTGTGCGGGGATGTGGGCGCGGCAGGTCGGTGCGCTGGCGGGTGTGTCGGTGCCGCTCCAGGCGATCGAGCACGCCTATCTCATCACCGAGCCGTTCGAGGGAGTCTCGCCCGACCTGCCGATCTTCGAGGACCCCGACCGGTTCGCGTACTACCGCGAGGAGACCGGCGGACTGATGATCGGTCTGTTCGAGCCGGTGGCGGCGCCGTGGTCGACCGAGCGCATCCCCGACGACTTCAGCTTCGGTGAGATCCCGTCGAACTGGGATCGGCTCGCCCCGTTCCTCGAGTACACGATGGAGATACTGCCGGGCCTCGCCGACGTCGGTGTCCGCAAGCTCTTCACCGGGCCGGAGAGCTTCACGCCCGACAACGGGTTCCTGATGGGCGAGGCTCCGGAGCTCGACGGGTTCTTCGTCGCGGCCGGGTTCAACTCGCTCGGGATCCTCACCGGCGCAGGAGCGGGTTCGATCATGGCGAGTTGGATCGTGGACGGGGAGCCGCCGATGGATGTGACCGGGGTCGACATCGCACGCCTCCAGCGCTGGCAGACGAACCGGCCGTACCTCACCGAGCGGAGCGTCGAACTGCTGGGTCGGCTCCACTCGACGGGCTCGTGGCCGCACTCCCAGCCGACGACGGCTCGTGACGTTCGTCGGTCACCGCTCCACGACCGGCTGGTCGCAGCAGGGGCTCGTTTCGCCGAGTCGTCGGGTTGGGAGAATGCGTCGTACTTCGCGCCGATCGACGCCGAGATCGAGTACCGGTACACGTACGGCCGCCCTGACTGGTTCGACGACCACGCCGCCGAGCATCGCTCGGTACGCGAGGCGGTGGGCCTGTTCGACATGTCGGCGATGTCGAAGTTCCTCGTGCAGGGATCCGACGCCGAGTCGGTGCTGAACCGGTTGTCGGGCAACGACGTCGCCGTGCCGGTGGGTCGGTGCGTGTACACGCAGTGGATGAACGAGCGCGGCGGCGTGATGGCCGACGTGACGATCACTCGCCTGGCCGACGATCGCTTCCAGGTGGTCGCGGCCGAGGCGTTCCACCGCCGGGTCGAATCGATGCTGGCTCGTGCCACGCCCGACGGTGCGCGTGTCATCGTCACCGACGTCACGTCGGGTTGGGCGCTCCTCAGTGTGCAGGGTCCGAGCTCGCGGGCGCTGCTGTCGGAGCTGACGACGGCCGACCTGTCGAACGCTGAGTTCCCGTACCTGACGGCGAAGGAGATCGACCTCCATCACGCGAGGGCGCTCGCGGTCAGGATGAGCTTCGTCGGCGAGCTGGGGTGGGAGCTGTTCGTGCCGACCGAGTTCTCCGCCGGGGTGTACGACCGGCTCGTCGAGGTCGGCGCCGCGCACGGTCTCGCCCACGCCGGCATGGCGACGCTCGAGAGCACCCGCACCGAGGCCGGCCGGCTCGACTACGGCCTCGACATGGAGAACTCCGACTCTCCGCTCGAGGCCGGGTTGAAGTTCGCGATCGACTTCGACAAGCCGGGCGGCTTCGTGGGCCGGGAGGCCTTGCTCGCCCAGTACGAGCAGCGGCCGTATCGCAACCGGCTGGTGCAGTTTCTCCTCGACGACCCCGAACCCCTGCTCCACGGCGAGGAGCCGATCCTGCTCGGAGGTGACCCCGTCGGGTACATCCGGTCGGGCGCCTACGGGCACACGCTGGGTGGGGCGATGGGGTTCGGCTATGTCGAGCACCCCGACGGTGTGACCGGCGACCTCGTGAGCGGCGGCGACTTCGAGATCGTCGTCGCCGGTGAACGGTTCCCGGCGCGGGCCTCGTTGCGGTCGATGTACGACCCGACGAACGAACGTGTCCGAACGTGATCAGGCGAGCAGGACCTCGGAGCCCGTTCCGTCGGCGGGCCGACGGGGTCCACAGCCGAAATGCGCTGGCCGCTAACGTTTCGGTCTGTGAGCGAATCCGTGAGCGCTGCCCGAGAGATCTCCGCCTCGGCCGAGACATTGTGGGCGATGGTGTCCGATGTGACCCGTATGGGCGAGTGGTCCCCCGAGAACGAGGGGGGCGAGTGGCTCGACGCGCGCGACGACTGCCAAGCCCGGCGCGACGTTTCGGGCCAAGAACCGTGTTGGCAGGAGGTCTTGGAGCACCGTGGCGACGGTGGTCGACGCCGAGCCCGGCCGCAGTTTCTCGTTTCGTGTCAGCGTCGGCCCGGTGAAGGTCAGCGATTGGAGCTACACGTTCGAGCCGACACCGAACGGGTGTCGCGTGACCGAGTCATGGACAGATCTGCGGCCCGGCTGGTTCAAGCCGATCGCTCAGCTGGGAACCGGCGTCAGCGACCGTACGACACACAACCGCATCGGCATGGAACAGACGCTCGAGCGGCTTGCCGCCGCCGCGGAGCCAGGATCGCAACCGGACTGATCTTCGGCGCACCCGCTTGCGGGACCTACGATGGCCAACCGCAATCCGGCGCAGACGGTTCAACGGGGTTTTCTCCCGCGAATCGCGCCGGTCCCGCGGGACGCTTCTCGGCCCGCGCCGTGATCGCCCTGCCAGAGGAGTTCGGCCCGATGATGTAGCCGATCTCGTCGTACGGTTCGGCTGCTTGAACGTGTCACCGTCACGCATGTCGTCGGTGTGCGCGGGGAGCCGGGTCGTTCATCTGCATCACCTGGATGCGGTCAGCCAGCGGAACCCGGGACCTTTCGGCCCTTCCGGCGGCGGCAACACGGCGCGACCGTTGAGTCATGAACGGAATCGACACCCAACTTCACGTGATCGACGAGGTCGATGTCAACGACGACGACCTCACGAAATGGTCCGCCACGTCCAGCTCGTCCGAACTCGTGTCGATCTACCTGCCGACCCACCGTGCCGGCAGGGAGGTCACGCAGGACCCGGTGCTCTTCCGCCGGCTCATCGCGAATGCCGCGAGCGAGGTCGCCGCAGGCGAGCTCCTCGCTGCTGCCGCCCGTCTGGTCGACGACCGGGACTTCTGGGCACACGGATCAGTCGGCCTCGCGGTGCTCGCGGGTCCTGAGGGCACGACGGCGATCAGGCTGTCGGAGCCGACCGGAGAACTCGCGGTCGTCAGCGATCGCTTCCACCTCAAGCCGCTGGTGGCCGCTCGGGCCCGGCGTGTCGAGTTCGACGTCCTCGCGATCAGCCGGCACAGCGTGCGGTTCGTGGACGTGACCGGATCGAGGGCCGTCGAGGTCGAGATCCCCGGGATGCCGACGAGCATGCCGGAGGCGCTGCGCTGGGACGACCGCGATCCCCAGCTCCAGAGCCATTCCGGAAGTCGGGCGGGTGGCGGTCGGCTCACGGCGACGTTCCACGGCCAGGGCAGCACCAGCGACGCTCGGGATGTCGATCTCGATCGCTACCTGCACATGGTCGACCATGCGGTCGCCGACCACCGCTCCGGCTCGACACGTCCGCTCGTCCTCGCTGGCGTCGATGACATCGTGGGCGTCTATCGCAAGCTCACGCGCTGTGCGCACGTCCTCGACGATGTCGTCGCCGGGAACCCCGATCAACTTCGAGCCGCGGAACTCGCCGATCGGGCACGGCGATTCGTCCCGCCGTCGGCCGCGGAAGCGGAGCGGACCGCACGTGAGTCGTTCCTGGGCGGCGCTGCCGCGACGGTCCGCACCGTCGAACAGGCCGTGATCGCCGCTGCCGCCGGCCAGGTCGCATCGATCTTCGTCCCCGCCGATTGCGAGTACTGGGGCCGGTACCGCTCTGGGCATCATCTGCTCGAGGAGCACGAGACCCGGGGACCTGGCGACCATGATCTCGCCGATGTGGCGGCGATCGAGGCGTTACGGCACGGAGGCCTGGTCTTCGTCGTCCCGGCGAGCGACATTCCTGGCGGCGGTACCGCGGCAGCGACGCTGCGCTACTGACGAGTGACGCACGACCAACCTCGCTGATCAGGCCTACCATCGGGAGCGATGTCTGTGCGTGAACTGGTGGTGCTGGGCACGGCGAGCCAGGCGCCCACCCGGCATCGAAACCACAACGGCTATCTGTTGCGCTGGGACGGTGAGGCGATCCTGTTCGATCCCGGTGAGGGGACGCAACGGCAGTTCACCCTGGCCGGGGTGTCGGCGGCGTCGGTGGACCGGATCTGCATCACGCACTTCCACGGCGACCACTGCCTCGGCCTGCCCGGCATGATCATGCGACTGTCGCTCGACGCCGGCAGCCTGCCGGTCCCCGTGCACTATCCCGCCAGCGGACAGTCACACTTCGAGCGCCTCCGTTTCGCCACCGCCGGCCAGGAACACGTGCCGGTCGACGGCTGCCCGGTGACGACTCCGGGAGTGATCCACCAGGACGATCTCGTGACGATCCGCGCCATGGAACTGTCGCACCGCGTGGACGCCGTCGGTTACCGGGTGGAGGAGCCGGACCGGCGTCACATGATCGTCGACCGGCTCGATGCGTTGGGAATACGGGGCCCGTCGATCGGCCAGCTCCAGGAGCACGGTTCGATCGACCACGACGGCCGGACGGTGACCGTGGAGGAGGTGAGCGAGCATCGCCGCGGGCAGGTGTTCGCGTTCGTGATGGACACACGGTGGTGCCCCGGTGCACTGCAACTCGCCGACGGCGCCGACCTGCTGGTGTGCGAGTCGACCTTCCTCGACGTCGACGCCGACATGGCCGAGGAGTACGGGCATCTCACGGCGCGGCAGGCCGGTCGACTCGCACGCGAAGCCGGCGTGCGACGACTGGTGTTGACCCACTTCTCGCGGCGTTACGCCGACGAGGAAGCCTTCGCCGACGAGGCCCGCAGCGAGTTCGACGGCGACGTCGTGCTCGCCGAGGACCTGATGCGCATCCCCGTCCCGCCAAGAACCTGACGGCCCGCGACGATCAGCGGTGCCGTCAGCGGGCGTCGTTGATGCGTGCGACGAGCCGGCCCTTCACCAGGCCGCGGGCGAGGCGATCCAGGCCGTCGGGGATGTCGTCGAAGCCGATCTCGGTGTAGTGCGGCGCCAGCTGTCCGCTGGCGAAGAGCTCGTACACGCCGGCGATGTCGTCGCTCGTCCCACCCCTGGAACCGACGAGCTCGCACTCTTTCAGGATGAGGTCCCTCGTCGAGATCGTCGCCTCGAGCTTGCCCATGCCGACCTGCACCACGCGGCCTCCGAAGCGCACCGTCTCGATGGCCTCGGCGGTGGTGGTGCCGAATCCGGCGAAGTCGACGATCACGTCGAGTTGCTTGTCCGCGAAGTCGCGGATCGATCGGGCGATGCCGGTGACACCGAGCTCGTCGGCGAGATCCCACACCTCCTCGTTGAGCTCGGCCACGTAGACCTCCGCGCCGGCCAGCACCGCGACACGCGCACCGATCTGTCCGAGACCGCCGAGCCCGATGATCCCGAGCCTGGTTCCTGCCACCACGCGTCCCTTGGTCATGACCGCGTGGTGTGAGGTCATTCCCGCGTCGGTGCCGGCGGCCCCGAGCGCGAACGGCACGTTGTCGGGTATCGGCACGAGCGTGATCTGGTCGACCAGGATCTTGTCGGCGAAACCGCCGTCGTACCCGTAGCCGGGCGCACCGGCTCTCGTCATCGGGCACACCCCGACGCGAGCCCCGACCGACCACTCGGTGACGCCTTCACCCACTTCGACAACGACTCCGGCGACCTCATGGCCCATCGTGACCGGCCGTCGGGGCAGGGCCGGCAGCCACCCCTCGTCCTCGAGCACCCCGACGTCGGAATGGCACAGCCCGGCCGACACCACGTCGAGCACGACCTGCCCCGGCCCGGCGACCGGCACGGGAACGTCAGCGAGCACCAGCGGCTCGTGGGTGTTCGTGAACTGCCATGCGCGCATGGGGCGCTTCCTCCTCCTCGCCACCGACGAACCTCGCGGGCGGCGCGCAGCTGTCGTCTCGACCGTTTGTCGAGTCGTTCCCGACACAGCAGTGTGTCACCCCAGCCCGCGCCGGACATTGCTGACCGGCAACCGGTGCTCCAGTGCACCCGAGCGAGGAGCGCGGAGACTATTTGCCGCCAGTGGAGCGCTCGGCGAGGTTCTCATCGGGCGAAGGTCGAGCCCCGTCGACTCGCGGGACCCACAGGGTGGTGCATACTTGGCGAGGTGAGACCACTTCCTCGTTGCGCTGCCACGGTGGTCGTTGTCGCCGCGCTCATCGCTTCCAGTTGTGGTGGCGGCTCATCGAGCACGGGTGCCGGTCCTTCGACCAGCGCAGTCCCGGCATCGGAGGTCGACGATCCCGCTGATCCAGGATCGGCGGAAGCCGCAGCGTTGATCAACGAGACGATCGCCTCGTTCGATCCCGACAATCTCGACGCCGCCGTGGCCGAGGCGGCTGCACTCGACCGGACGGTCGAGTTGGAGATGGCCGAATGGTCGGGGCTCGAGGAGGCGCTCGGAGGACCTGACGCGACGGCCGCGGCGTTCGCATCCCAGGACCAGTTTTATGGCTCGCTTGCCGACGCAGTATCTGCCCCGCCGGTGCTCGGGTTCCGTCGAGCCCAGGCCGACGGCCCGAGCATCGGCATGGGACTGTTCGGCGGGATGATGGCGGTCGCTCTCGGCTCGAAGGGGATCGTTCAGGTCGGCAATGACGGAAAGACCGGAACGGCGACACTGGCCGAAGGAATCACCGTGACCGCAACGGCCGAGTCCGTGGCGTTGGCCATCGATCTCACCCACGAGTCGGGCGGCATGACGACCAAGCTCAAGACCAACGTGAAGATCCTTCCCTGCCCCGACGTGAACGGAGAGTTCACCGTCGAAGCCACGATCGACGTCGCGGCCTCCGCCGGCGGGAAGCAACAGAGCGGCAAGCTCGACGTGAAGATCACTGGTCAGTTGAACGACAACGCCGAGCTGGCAAGTTCGACCACGGACATTCGCTTGAAGCGAGACGGTCTGGGCATGGGAGCGTTCGTCGACTCATCGATTTCCTACGGGTCCGACGGAACGGCTTCCACGAAGCTCAACGACTTCAACTGGTTCACCACGAAACCGGAGGACTTCACCGAAAACGCCCAGTTGGCGGCTGTCTTCGGCCTCATCATCAAGCAGTATCTCCTCGACGCAGTCGAGGCGGGATACTCGTCGGGGCGGTGCGTCTCGATCGGCTACGGCGTTTCACCGGGCACGACCGGGCTCCAGCCCGGCAGTACTGCCACGATCACCGCCCGCCCGGTCGGCAAACAGGATGGGGTGCCGACCGGCGGCACCGTGCAGGCCTTGCTGTCGGCGGGCGAGAAGGCGGTCGATCCGTCGAGCACTCCGATTCCGGTCGATGCGGTGTTCGACTACAGCGCTCCCGACGAGCCGAACAAGACCGGCACGGTTTCGCTCGAGTCCCGGTCCAAGCGGGGTGTCGGGCGTGTCGACATCAACTTCGACACCGCCCAAACAGCGGCATATCAGATCGTCGGTGGTCTCGACGACTGGCAGACGAACACCGCCGTGTGCGACATCATGAAGCCGTTCGTGCTCACGGGAATCCTCACCATGAACTTTTCGGGTGGGCTCTCGGGGACCTACCAGTACTCCGGTGGCCCGTTCAATGCCACCGGAAGCGGGACGTACCAGATCTCGTTGCCGAACGGCCCGGGCCAGGCCGGCACGATGACGGGCAGCGGTGAGGGATCAGTTGACACTCCGCTCGGTCAGTTCTCGAACTCGGGGACCGAGCAATACACCCTCACACCGATCCCGCCTTGCGAATGACTCGATGACCCGCCGAGCCAGGGGAGTCGCCCGCCGTCAGTCGAAGTACGCCGAGACGAGCCGGTCGTACGTGCCGTTCTGTTTGAGTTCGAGGAGTGCGCGGTCGATGTCCTCGAGGATGGGGCTGGCCTCGGGCAGCACGATGCCGTACGACTCGGGCTGGAGAATCGGGCCCGCAATCTGGGCGCCGTACCCCTGACCGATGAGGTACTGGACGATGGCGGTGTCGTAGACGAACGCGTCGGCGTCACCTGCTTCGAGGAGGCGCATCGCCGCATCCGGGTCGGTGACGGAGTCTGCAACGATTCCTGCCTCGCGGAGGAAGTCGTCGGACGTGGTGCCCCCGATGGTGACGACGTCGCGACCGTAGAGATCCGACACGGATTGGATGTCGCTCTCGAACCGCTCCACCGTGAGCTCGGCGGTCAACGTGGCCACCAGCAGGACGCCGCAGAGCATCCAGAACATGCTGATCAGTCGCGACGTGGCGCGCCGAGGTACTGCGTCGCCGTACCCGACCGTGAACAGCGTGACGCTGGCCCACCACACACCATGGAAGGCCCCTCGCCAGAGACGATCACACGAGTCGGGATCTTCTCCACGCCGGGGTCAGCGGCGACGATGTCCATCAGCGCGAGGAGGAGCGCCAACTTGTACGTCGCCGTGCGGCGCCCCTCGTCGATCACGCGAAGCAGCCGCTCGGTCAGCAACTCGTTGCTGGCCACAACCACTCCACTATGACCAGGGCGTCCCAATGGATCACTGCTCCGCCCGAACCGCTCATGCCGTCGCAGGTCAGCCGTCGAGGTATGTGTCGCGGACCGTGGTCAACAGCGTGCCGCCATGTGCGACGCGACCGGATGCGTCGAGCACCTGCACCTCGAAACCGGGGTAGTGCTTGGCGAATCGGTGGTCACGCCACGCTTTGACATGAGTCGATCCTTTGAGCGCCCGTTCATACGGGTACTGGGTCACGCCGCCCTTGTCGCTGCGGACGTCGCGTCGGTCGCGTCCATGCAGTATCTGGACTCGAAATCCCTCGATCTTCTCGATCCGGCGTTCGACTTGCTTCACCGTCGCCATGATCGAATCGTACGTGACCCGCAAGGACCACGCGTGCCCTGTGCCGTCGGCGAACACGGCATCGAGGTGCCCGCATCCCCGTGATTCCTCAACGAGATCGATGCTCAGTCCGGCTCCACTCCGCCAAGGGTGAACATCGAGGCGCCACCCCCAACGTCGATCATGTACTGGCCCGTCGTGCGATCGTTTGCCCGACGCTTCGCCGCGACGTCTTCGGGTTCGATGCCGTCGATCCACTCGACGTAGAACTCGGTCGGACTGGAGAAGTGGAACGTCGCGACCCGGTCGTCGCACGTCGCCGGGGCACCACCACGGTTCACGAAGATCCCGGCAGCGACGAACACTTGCACGAGTTCGTTCCACGTCCACCCCGGGTAGTTCTCCGCCACGAAGGTCGCTGTGTAACCGTGGCAGATCGGGATGACGTGCCCGTAGTGCAGCAGGCGCTTGCACTCGTCGAGCGTGCGGTGCTCACGGAAGTGGGAAACGTCAACGTCAGTCGACATGTCGGTCCTTTCATCGCACCTGGCGTTGCCACCTTGCCATCGGCAGGTTGGCGGACTGTCAGCGGGCCAGGCCCCTCGAGTCCTCTGGATGAGAACCCCAACGATACCGCATAGCTCGGCGGGCCAGTTTTCCAATGACGGTCCGACGTCGCGATCAACCAGGTGAGGTGTCTTGCGAATGAGGCGCGCACCGCCGAACCACTCGATACCCCGCCCGTGACGTCGAAGAGATGGCACGGGTCTCCGCGCTCTGGTCGTGCGACGTGCACGGTTGACAGCACGGTGATTTCTCGAGAACCTGGCCGGGTGGACGAACCATCCCATGATCAGGACGGTGCTGAAATGGTCCTGCTCAACGTCAGTCGAAGTGAGGCACTGCTGCTCGCGGATGGCCTCCGAAGCATGGAGTATTGGGACTACGCGACAGAACTGGACCTGCCTCGGCGGAACGGGCAGGTCTTCCTCCCGGAAGATGACGGCTCGTGGTGGTGTGAGGTTGCGGCCGGGAGCGATGAAGAGCACGCGATTGAGCAGATTCGACTCCTGCGCCAACTCGCCGCTCGGGTCGAATCGCAGGTCGGCAAGGGGTAGGCGACGCTTCGCTCGATCGACGGAGTAGCCGTAAAGACCTGTGGGCCCAGGGGGTCACCCGTACCCCGTCTTCTACGCGACAGCAGCAGCAGCGAACTGGGTGAAGAGGTCGGCTGGCAGGCGGTGCTCAAGTCGCCACGTGATGGCGATCGGGCGCTCCCCCTCGTGGCTGACGTACGTGGCTGGTCCCAGACACCAGAGGGAGCGGTCGTCCGCGCGGAGCCGTGCGAACAGCACGGCGTTGGACCCCAGCGCTTCGTGGTTGAGGTATCGCTGGCCGGTCGGACTGGCCAGTGAGGTCGCCGACTGGGATTCCCAATGGATGAGGTCGCGGCTGATCGCGTAGTCGCGATATCGGGTGGTCGGGGAGAAGTCGCCGCTCGACTTGTCGAGCGTGAACGCGAGAAGGTCGACGTTCGAATCGGCGAGCCACTTGACGCCGCTGTCCCAGCGCGGCGGGATCAAGCCAGTCCCTTCGCCGAAGGCAGCCTGGATCTCCCGCCGGGTGTAGCGGGCGTGAACCCCGAGCGGTACCGAGCCGTCGGGATCAAGGGGAACGGTGGTGTGGGTGACGTTCCGACGGAGCACGTCGACGAGCTCCACCAGTTCCGCGCAGACCTCCCGGTGACGCCAAGAGCTCGCGGATCGCTTCGCCGGCGGTTGACGGTGACTCTTGGTGGTACATCGAAGCGAGCAGCATGCTCGCGTAGCGCTGCTTACGGATCGGGAGTGTCGTCAAATCTGGTGCCTGCTCGCCCGACACGAGGTCGGCGTAGGTCTGCAGACGCTCGTCATCGTCGACGTGGAGGAGTCGGGCGAGGGCACTCGCGAACGTCTTGTGATACGGAGTCTCGGTGGGTGCCGGCAAGAACCCAGCGGCTCGGCGGAGCTCCGACCAGCCGCGTGATCCCGCGTAGACATCGGTCAGCTCGAGACCGCTGGCGTCGAGGAACTTCCCGAGCGACACGTCTCCGATCGAGCGCAGCTCCGCCACGCGTTGAGGGAAGTTGCTGGGGATGGCGGATCGAATGCTGGCGAGGACGACGTCGCGAGCGACCCGGTCGAGTTCCATGTGGCATCCCGCTGGCAGGAACGGGAAGTCCCGAGCGATTTGTCGTTCAAGGTCGGAGCGTGACCCTCCGAGCAGCGCGGGTAGCGCAAGTCGAATCGAAACTCCTTTCGGTGCAGGCCCACGAAGTCGAGGACCGTACAGAGCGCCTTGTCGTCAGCCTTTCGGAGACCGCGGCCGAGTTGCTGGAGAAACAGAGTGGCGCTTTCGGTGGGACGCAGCATCAAGATGGTGTCGACCGAGGGGACATCGACGCCTTCGTTGAACAGGTCGACCGTGAAGACGATCGCCACCTTCCCGTCGCGCAGATCCCGCAGCGCCCGGTCGCGCTCATCGTCGAGTGTCTCTCCCCACACCGCCACGGCGGCGATCCCTCTGCGGTTGAACTCGTCGCTCATGAACCGAGCGTGAGCAACGCTGACGCAGAAGCCGAGGGCTCGCATGTTCGACAGATCACCGATGCGCCGCCGAAGCTGCTCGATGACCTGGCCCACCCAGATGTGATCGGCGGTGTAGACGTTGGTGAGCGCCGTCACGTCGTATCCGGTGCCCCGTCTGAACGGCACCTCCCGCAGGTCGAGGCCGTCGTGGACCCCGTAGTAGGCGAACGGAACGAGGTACTGCTGATCGATCGCCTCCCACACCCGCAGCTCGGCGGCGATCCGTCCGTCGAAGAAATCCTGGACGGCGAACCC
Organism: Ilumatobacteraceae bacterium; assembly: GCA_963716235.1. Classification (GTDB taxonomy): domain Bacteria; phylum Actinomycetota; class Acidimicrobiia; order Acidimicrobiales; family Ilumatobacteraceae; genus Sva-07. The sequence goes on from CAVQTE010000012.1 coordinate 113,503, forward strand.
GTCGGTGCGCTCCGGTGTCGCGGTGAGGCCGAGCAGCTCCCGCGGGCGGAGGCGTTCGAGGAGGGCGCGGTACGTCGGCGCAGCGGCGTGGTGAAACTCGTCGATGACGACGACGTCGAAGTGCGTCGGGTCAATGGAATCGACGCCGGATGTGGTGAGGCTTTGCACGGACGCAAAGACGTGCTCGAAGTCCTTCGGACGGTGTGATCCCACCCAGAGTTCGCCGAAGGCTGCATCGTGAAGTGCGTGGCGAAAGGTGAGGAGACTCTGATTGAGGATCTCTCGACGGTGAGCGACGAAGAGCAGCCGGGCGCGAGGCAGCGTCTTCCTCAGGTTCCGGTAATCGACCGCCGCCATGACGGTCTTGCCAGTGCCAGTTGCAGCGACCAGCAGGTTCCGGTGATGGCCGTGTGCGCGAGCGACCTCAATGCGCTCCAGCATCCGCTCCTGAAAGGGCCGCAACGACAATTCGGTCGGGGGTATCGCCGAGTCTTCACGATCGTCGGATCGAGCCGTGCGTTGACGGAACTGGTCGAGATCGAATGGCTCGAAGTCGCCGCTCGCCCAGTACGTCTCAAAGACCGCCGCCATCTTGGCGATGACGTCCGGGTTCTGGGCCGACGACAGGCGGACGTTCCACTCCAATCCCGGCACCATCGCGCTGTGGGTGAGGTTCGATGATCCGACGTAGGCAGTTGACTGCCCGCGCGCTCGCTTGAAGATCCACGCCTTGGCGTGTAGGCGTGTGGTGGTCTGGTCGTACGAGACACGCACATCGGCGCCCGCGTCGGAGAGGGCCTCGAGCGCCTCGGCCTGAGTGCTGTAGGTGTACGTCGTGGTGAGGATTCGAACTCGACCACCGTTGTCCAGGTGGCGGCGAAGCGCCGTCAGCATGGGCGCGATGCCCGAGAGTCGGACGAACACGACCAGGACGTCGATGCTGTGCGCTGAGGGAACTTCAGCGATTAGTTCATGCAGGACCCGCGGCTCGCCGGGGGCGTTGACCAGCAATGTGCTGTCTCGGAGTGCGGTGAGCGGCCGCTCAATGGATTGGTACGAGCCGTCGGGCAACCGGGGCTCGACGGCTGAGAGCAGCATGGCGGGCGGGGTGAGCCGGAGATCGTCGAGTGCGTCAGGAGATCGAGCAGCCAGGAGGTCAACGATGTCCTGGACGATCGCCAGGCCCGTGGTTGTCCGCTCCTCGTCGCTCAGTGACTCAAGAACGATGGACACGACGCGCCCGACGTGCTCGGCGAGTCTCGATGAAGCCTCAGCTGGGTGCAACGGATCGAGGCGGGCTCGTGATGCTTCCTCGAGTCGGTTGACGATGCTCTGAAGCGCGTCTGTGACGAGCTCGTCGTAGAGCCCGACAGCCAATGCACCTTCTTCACCCACCTGGTGATGTTGGCATGCGGCGCTCCATCGGCTGGACCGCTCGTTCGTCCGGCCTCGGCGTCGGCATTCGTGAAGTCGCTCGTGAGGATCCAGATGTCGGCGTCGACTTCGGCCATCCGTCGTCGCTGGGTCGGTGCAATCTTCCAGCCCCGGCTCACCCGCTCGACGTTCCAGGTCGCAATCCGCGCTACGTGATGGATCAGGTCGAGGCGGGAAGCTTCGCGCTGAGTTCGCGGGCGAGAAGGGCGATGAGCTGCGGCTCCAGCGGGCCGGGCTCGCGAATCTGGCTGATCAGGTCCTTGGCCCACGTCACAACCGCGCCGTTGATCCGTATCGCCCGGAGGCGGAACCCCCAGTTGGAGTCCGTGAAGCACAGCACTCCATGGATCGGGACAGCCTCGAACCCGATCGGTTCGAGTACGGCATGCACGGCATCTCGCTGCCAGCCGAGTCCCTCGACGAGCTTGGTCTGGTTCCGACCGTTGACGTACAGCCGGTCCTCGCCGGTGAAGAGGCCACCGGCGTGGCGGCGCTCGACCTTGCCGGTGTAGTTCTTCGCGTCGACGATCCAGATGCCGCTCGGTGCGATCACGAGGTGGTCAAGGTTGCCCTTGGTCTTGGGGACCTTGCGGTCGTGCAAGACGTGGCCAATGTCCGACAGGTGCTCGCTGAGCCGTTGTCCGAGCCGTTCCTCGCCGTCGGCGCCCTTCGCCCATGCGATGGTGGAGCGCGATGGTGTCGAGGCGCAGGCGGAATTGTCTCGTTGCTCACGTGCCGCGCGGCGTTCGTACTGCTTCATTGCCGAGATGCCGGCTGTCCCGACGACGATCGGTGGGGGTGGTGGCAGTGGTCGTGGCGCCGCAGCGTCGGCGGGAGCTCCAGCGAGGGCATGCCCGAGAACAGCTGCGGCCGCAGGCTGCTCCGGTCGGCACTCGACGCATGTCACCTGCTTGGTCGAACGGTCCCACCAGGCCTGCGTCATGGCAGGAACTGCCGTCGCGCAGCGGGCGCAGGATCCGTCATAGCGGAGAGAGATCACGCGCGCGTCCATGTGGACGCATCGGCACACGCAGAGCGCAGCTTGATTCACAGTCGTATCTGGTTTCGCCTGGCCATCGGCGGCAGCCCCTACCAGCCGTGCCACTATGGCTGTCGTGCCGAACGGATCCAGTGAGACGATGAAGAACCATGCGTCGTTCATCTGGTCGGTGGCATCGGGCTAGGGCTCGCGCGGGGCCGATGCGCGAACACAGATGGGACGAGCCCGTTGCCACTGCCCACCTTGCGGAGCGGTGGCCGAACCGTGGCCTCTGTAATGACTCGTTCACCGGCTTCCTGCGCACCTGGCCCGACCGCTAGCGTCCCCCGCGACATCCCCGTGAGTACCGAACACATCGACAACGAGTACGAGCGCGGCCGGATCATCGCCCGTCGCTGGGCTGGCTACGTCGCCCGAAGTCGGCGCGCTCGCTTGCGGGCCCTACGATGACCGGTCCCGCCTCTCTAGCTCAATGGTAGAGCAGTGGACTTTTAATCCATTGGTTCAGGGTTCGAGCCCCTGGGGAGGCACTCCGTCAGTCGGTGGCGTCGCCGCACCGGCCGCTACGAACTGAACTCGCCCGGGCCCACCACGGCCTCGCCGCGTTCGACGGCCACGACGATCCGGTCGGCGACCACACGTGGCGCCAGCCCGTCGGCCATCTTCGGAGCTGTGCCGGCGAGTGGACGGGTGGCCAGCCCTGTCTCGGTGTGTGGCGGTCGGGCGTCGATCACCTGAACCTTGACGCGACGGAACTCGCGGCGCACCGCATCCATCGCGGCCGCAGCTGCGGCCTTCGACGCCGAGTAGGCAGCCATGCCGGGCATCGGCGACTCGGCGACCACGCCCGAGATGTTGACGAAGAAGCCCTGCGACTCGCGCAGAGCAGGGGCGACCCGTTTCGCCAACCACATCGGGCCGAGCGCATTGGTGAGGAACAGCTCTTCCATCACGACGTCGTCGGTGTCGACGAGGTCGCCGAACGCCACGATCCCGGCGGCCACGATCACACCGTCGAGGCGGCCGTGGGCACCCACGCAGTACTCGGCCAGGGCGTCGCCGGCGGTGCTGTCGCGCAGGTCGACCTCCACGTCGATTGCGCCGCTCCGACCGGCGCGCACGACCGTGGCGCCACGTGTCTCGAGCGCCGCGACGATCTCGCGTCCGAGGCCGCCGGTTGCGCCGACCACTGCGACGATGCTTCCTGCGAGTTGACGATCGGCCATGGGCCGACCCTCAGATTCCGAAGGAGGCGCTCTGCACGGCTGCAATCGACACGTCGTCGCCGGTGATCTCGACCCGGCTGTTGGCCTGGCGTCCGTACACGAACATGACCAGCTCGCCGACCGCTCCGCTCACCGTCACCGATGGCTCGGCCTGCTTGGCGACGATCGTCGGGCGGCCGTCGTCGGGAACGAGGACGATCCCGACCGGCGACGACTTCACGAGGCGCTTGGCCATCTTCGAGAGCATCGAGTACAGCGCATCGGTCAGGTCGGCGTCGAGGTCGCGAGGCTCCCAACCGTCGGCTGAACGGCGGACGTCTTCGTGGTGCACGAAGAACTCCACGGTGTTGGCCATCTTGTCGATAGCCGCGATCCTCGTCGGCGACCAGCTCGGCGGGCCGGAGCGCACCGTGTCGATCAGGTCGTCCCACTCGGAGGCGGCCACCCCCGCCTGCACCTTGTCGGTATAGCCGGCCGCCTTCGACACGATGATGCCGATCGCCGCGTCGGGACGGCGCTCGCGCACCACGAGGTGAGCCGCCAGGTCGCGGGTGGTCCAGTCGCCGCAGAGGGTCGGGGCATCGGGGCCGACTTCGGTGAAGAGTTCGCAGAGCGCAGTCCGCTCGGCTTGGGCGGGGTTGATTGCCATTGACGTACCGTACCGCCATGACGAAAGAGCACCTGCTGGTCGACCGCGAGGGCGACATCACGACGATCACGTTGAACCGCCCCGAGAAGCGCAACGCCCTGGCACTCGGGGTGATGGTCGAGTTGACCGAGACGTTGCAGGAGGTCGGCGCCACCGACGCGCTCGGCGTGATCCTCGCCGCCAACGGGCCGGTGTTCTCGGCCGGCCACAACTTCGGCGACATGGTCGACGCCAGCCTCGACGACGCCCACCGGCTCTTCGAAGTGTGCACCGACATGATGGACACCGTGCAGGGGATCCCCCAGCCGGTGATCGCACGGGTGCACGCGCTCGCCACCGCGGCCGGCTGTCAGCTGGTGGCGACGTGCGACCTGGCCATCGCCGCGGAATCGGCCGGTTTCGCGATTCCCGGCGGCAAGGGCGGGCTGTTCTGTCACACCCCGCTCGTTGCCGTGTCGCGCAACATCGGTCGCAAGCGGGCGCTCGAGATGGCGTTGACCGGCGATGTGATCGATGCAGCGACCGCAGCCGACTGGGGTCTGATCAACCGTGCGGTGCCCGACGCCGAACTCGATGCGGCAGTCGCCGATCTGATCGGGCGGGCCACTCGTGGCAGCGCGCTGTCGAAGTCGCTCGGCAAGCGCAGCTTCTACGCCCAAGCGGGGCTCGACCAGGCCGATGCCTACGAGGTCGCCATCGACGCCATGGCCAACGCCGCGATGATCGCCGACGCCCAGGAGGGCTTCACCGCCTTCCTCGAGAAGCGTCACCCCAACTTCACCCAGCGCCCCTGATGTAACGATTGGTGTCAGACACCAATCGTTACATCAGGCGGCGATGGCGAGGGCAGTACGGACGTGCTCGACGGCGCGGTCGCGGTGGTTGCGGATCGTGCGCGGCGTCACGTTGCGTTCGCAGGCCACCATGCTCGGCGACTCCACTTGGGCCAGGCGCCGCAGCAATTCGATGTCGCACGCTGGCACACCGGCGCATCGGGCGTCACGGACGACGCCGGCGAGTTCCTCCAGTGCCGATGCCGGAGCGAACTCGTACGCGTCCTCGTCGAAGCGGTCGGGTGAGCGCACCTCTTCACTCGACGACTTCCGTCGCAGCGGTGCGCGGAACGCCGCGAACACGGCGTCGGAGATGAGCGACGCCGCGATGTGGTGTCGGCGACTGCTCGGTGTCGAACGTGCGCAGCGCGAGCCACGCGGCCGGGACCACCAGTTCGATGGGATCGATCGTCTCGTAGAAGTCGCGATGTGCGACCGCCTGGCTGATCAGGCCGGGCAGCAACCGTTGGATCACCAGCCGCCCGGCGAGTTCGTCGTGGCGGGCCAGTTCGACGAGCCGGCGCAGGATCACCTCGTCGGATCCCACCGGCGAGACGCCACGCTGCGTCGCTCGGATGACGACGTCGAGATCGGTGGCGTCGGCGACGAGCACCGCCAACGGATGGGCCGGGTCGTCGGCGACCCACCGGCGAGCGGCGAGAAGGCAGCGCCGGGCGGTGCGAATCTGCGCCCACTCGGCGTCGAGTCGAGATGAGAAGCGGGTGGTGCGAGGCGAGGTGCGAGAAGGGGTTGTGCGAGGTTGAACGGTCATGGCGAGCACCATGACGACCACCCCTCACCGGTGGTCTCACAGGAACTCGCACCAGGCCGAAGAAATCCTCGAATCGGTCGTCGAGATCACCCGCCGACCGACTCACAGGCCCTGGTCAGGAGCCAGTTTTCGATGTTCGAGTCCGATTCGAGGATTGGTTGCCCCACCGTGGTCGCCGCCGCCCACTGCCGGGTGTGAGATCGAACCCCGCAACGCCATCCGACCCGATTCCGACCTGTGACGTGACCATCGAGGGCCAGCGCATCACCCTGCGCCCGCATGCGGTCACGGACACGATCGCGGATCTCGCTCGGGCGCTCGACAGCGAACCAGACGCCGGGTTGTGGATCGACGGCAGACTCGTCGCAGCGAACCGGTTGCTGACCGAATCTGGGTTGCACGTCGGCTCCGAGGTCGCCATCGCAGGCGGGCCCGACCCGAGGGAACAGTGGTCGGGACCGCCCATCGAAGTGGCGGTGATCGCCGGACCGTCCTGCGAGGGATGGCGTCCACTCCCCGCCGGCAGGCACTGCGTCGGGCGTTCACCGGCGGCCCATCTCCGACTCGACGATCCCGACGGTCGAGCTCCACCACGGGGTCATCGACGTGGGCGCGGATGGCTCGATCATCTTCACGCAGCTGACCGGCCGCATCCCCGCCCGCCTCGACGGTGTGTCCGGCGGTGCCTCGTTCGTCGTGGCCGCCGGCCAGTCGCTCCAGATCGGAGCCAGCCGCCTGACGTTCCGTCACCGGCCGTCGGTTGCACCGACGGTGCTCGGCGCCGGGAGCATCGCCGACGCCGACCGCGACCCGTGGCGTCGTGTCGTGCGGCGAGGGCCGAGCCGGCCGTCGGATCACGCCACGACCGTCATCTCCGTGCCCGGGCCGCCTCTGCGAGCACCGGGCTCCGCCGCTCGTCGGTCTCGTCGGGGCCGCGGTCGCCGTGGCCGGCGCCGGACTGATGGCGGCTGTCCTCGGCCAGGCGATGTTCGCGCTGTTCGCAGCGATCGGCGCGGTGGCATCACTCGCCACGTGGGCGGTCGGTGCGATTGGCGCACGGCGGAGCCGGCGCCGCGCTGCCGCGCTCCATCGAGGCCAGGTCGACGGGTTCATCGCCGCACTGCGGACGGCGCACGTCGAGGCCGACCGCCGCCACCGCGCGGCTCACCGCTCCGTGGTCGACATCGTGAACACCACCGAGTGGGAACGCCGAGTGTGGGAGCGGCGAAGCGACCCGTTGAGCGTCACGCTGGGGCAGGGGACCGTTCGATGGGTGGCACCGATCGTGGACGACGAACGACGCTGCCTCCCCTCCGATCTGCTCGTTGCCGTGGATCGATGCGAGCAGCTGACCGACACCGCCGTACCGCTCGACCTGCCCCCCGGTTGCGTGGTGGGTGTGCACGGTGATCTCGACGCGGCGACGGCGCTGGCCCGGTCGATCATCGTGCAACTCGCCACGACCGACGGCCCCGCGGACTGGCAGCTCGTGATCGTCACCGAACGCACCGACGAATGGTCGTGGGCCGACTGGTTGGCGCACTCGGTGCCGGGTTCCTCGGTCGTCGTAGGTGTCGACGGAGTCGCCGAGTTGGCCACCGACGACACCAAATCGACGCTCGTCGTCACCGACGCACCAGCCGCACTCGCGGCACGAACTGGGCCCTTGCGCCGCTTGCTCGCCACGACGTCGTGCGCATGCGTCGTCGTCGTCCCGTCCGCGATCACGGTGCCCGCGGTCTGCACCAGGGTGTTGGAACTCGGAGCGAACGGGCTCGGCCACTGGCGCGACCGAGACGAGCTCAGCGAGTCGTGCATCCACCTCGCCGGCATCTCTCGATCCGCAGCGGAGTCGGCGGCTCGGCGCCTCGCGCCGCTCATCGATCCGGAGGACATGGCGGGCGGATCGATGGGTGCTCCTCGCGACGTGCGCCTCGGTGATGTGGGTTCACCCGACCCGGTCGAGATCGTTCGGCGATGGAACCGCGCCGGGCCCGATCCCACGCTCTGCGCCACGATCGGGCGCTCGGCCGACGGGACCGTCGACGTCGACCTCGTGCGCGACGGCCCTCACGGCCTCATCGCCGGAACCACCGGCGCCGGCAAGAGCGAACTCCTGCGCACGCTGGTCGTGTCGCTCGCCGCTGCGGTGAGCCCCGAGCATCTGTCGTTCGTGCTCATCGACTTCAAGGGTGGTGCCACATTCGACACGTGCGCCAGGCTGCCCCACACCGTCGGGGTCGTCACCGATCTCGACGAAGGCCTCGCCGAGCGTGCGCTCGTCAGCCTCGACGCCGAGATCCGACGACGCGAACGGCTGCTGCGCACCGTTCGAGCCGACGACCTCACCGTCTACCGGCGCAACGCGACCGAACCACTTCCCCGGCTCGTCGTGGTGGTCGACGAGTTCGCCACGCTCGCCAAGGAACTACCGGACTTCCTCGAGGCGCTCGTCGGGATCGCCCAGCGTGGCCGCAGCCTCGGCGTCCACCTCCTCCTGGCGACCCAACGCCCGGCGGGCGTGGTGACCGACGCCATCCGCGCCAACACCAACCTTCGCCTCGCCCTGCGGCTGCACGATCGCACCGACGCGCTCGACGTCGTCGGCGACGAACTGCCGGCGACGTTTCCACGCGGTGTACCAGGGCGGGCGGCGCTGCGGCTCGGGCCCGATGAACTCGTCGTGTTCCAGACCGCTTCGTGTACCGGGCCGATTCGTCCACCTGGCAGCCGGCTCACCGTTGATCGGCCGAGTGCCGACAGCGTGGGTTGCCCGGATGCGCCAACCGAACTGGAGGTGCTGGTCGACGCGATTGCGCTGGCAGCGGGCATCACCGGAATCGACCCGCCGCATCGTCCGTGGCTCGACGCGCTGCCCGAGGTGCTCGATCGTGGGCTCCTCATGGCGGATCCGTGGGCGATCGGGGTGATCGACGACCCTGCCCGACAGGCACGCCGATCGTTGCGCTGGGAGCGCGGGAACCTGCTGCTCGTCGGAGCGATCGGCTCGGGGACGACGTCGACGGCCGTCGTGCTGGCATCGACGCGACTCCGTGGAAGCGACGACGTTCATCTCTACGCGATCGACGGGCGTGGCGACCCTTCGCTCGATGCGTTCGTCGACGTCGCCGCGTGTGGCGGCGTGATCCGGGTCACCGAGGTGGAACGGATCGACCGGTTGCTGCGACGCCTGACCGACGAACTCGACCGGCGAGGGGTCGCCGGTGAACGCCGACCCGAGATCGTGCTGGTCGTCGACGGACTCGAGTCGGTGCGCAACGCACTGTCGACGATCGATCGATCGGAGGCGGCCGCGCGATTCGATCGGGTGATGCAGGAGGGGCCGGGGCTCGGCCTGGTCACGTGCGCGACCACCGACGGAAGTTCACCGGCGGTGCTTGCCACGACGACCGGTGAGCGATGGATCCTGCACTGCGATGCGGCGATCGCACGCGCCGCCGGACTGCGATCGGTACCGCCGCCGGCGATCCCGGGCCGGCTGTGCATCGTCGAGTCGGGCCTCACTGCCCAGGTCGTGTTCGACCCCGAGCCGCTCGTCGATCTGCTGCGACGATCCGACGGTTCGGGCCCGCCGGCCGTGGAGGTGCTCCCGGCGTACGTCGACCCCGACGCGCTCACAAGCGGCGTCGACGGTTTGCTCGTCGGGATGGCAGCCGATGACCTCCTGCCGGCCGTGTTGCACCTCCCGGTCGGCGACCACGTGTTCATCGGGGGCGCGTCCGGCACCGGCAAGTCGACGGTGCTGCGCCAGCTCGAAAGTTCCTGGAGTCGCCGCAACCCGACCGGAGTGATCGTGCACGTCGATCGCCGGCACCCGCTGGATCCATCGGTCCTGGCCGGCCTCGACGAGGCCGATGTGTCGCCCGTGCTCGTGGTGGTCGACGATGCCGACCGGGTGGACGACACCGACGGGCACTTCGCGGCGATCGTCGCCGGTCGTCGACCCGGCGTGACCGTGCTCGCCGCGGCGCGGCTGGAAGCGGTGCGCGTGGCCTACGGGCACTGGGTGCGCGACGTCGCCCGCAGTCGATGCGGGATGATCATGACGTCGGCGGGGGAGGTCGACGGTGAACTGCTCGGAGCGACCCTGCCGCGACGATCGGTGATCCCTCCGCGGCCGGGCCTCGGCTGGCTCATCGACGCGCAGGGGCACCGACTCGTGCAGGCCGCTGGCAGACTGCCGACATGACTCGCATCGTCACCGTGGCCGGCGCCCAACTCGGGCCGGTACAACTCGCCGACGACCGTGCCTCGGTCGTCGAGCGGATGATCGTGCTGCTCCAGGAAGCGGCCAGTCAGGGAGCCGACCTCGTCGTGTTCCCCGAGCTCGCGCTCACCACGTTCTTCCCGCGGTGGTTCGTCGACGACATCACCACCGTCGACCACTTCTACGAACGCTCGATGCCCAATGCCGCGACGCAGCCACTGTTCGACGAGGCGAAGCGACTCCAGATCGGGTTCTGCCTCGGGTATGCGCTGCTCGAGGACGCGGCCGACGGGACGCAGCATCGCTGGAATGTCCAGACGCTCGTCGAGCGCGATGGCTCGATCGTCGGCACCTTCAAGAAGGTGCACATTCCCGGCCACGAGACCAACGAACCCGACCGGCCGTTCCAGCACGCCGAGCGGTACTACTTCGAACCGTCGCCGGACGGGTTCGGCGTGTGGGACGCATTCGGTGGTCGGGTCGGGATGATGATCTGCAACGATCGCCGCTGGCCCGAGTCGTATCGACTCATGGGGCTGCAGGGGGTGGAGCTGATCCTGTGCGGCTACAACACGCCGTTGCACTACGCCCCCGACCCCAGCCAGGACCCGCTGCAGGGATTCCACAACGGCCTCGTGATGTCGGCCGGCGCGTACCAGAACGGCACGTTCGTCGTCGGCGTGGCCAAGGGCGGCGTCGAGGAAGGCGTCGACTCGCTCGCCGAGTCGTCGATCTTCGCTCCCTCGGGCGAACTGCTCGCCAAGGCCGAGACCAACGACGACGAACTGATCGTCGCCGAGTGCGACCTCGACTGGTGCAAGCAGTACACGGGCACCCTGTTCGACTTCGCCAAGTACCGCCGCCCCGACCTCTACGCCCCCCTCGCCGCCCCCTGATCCCCGAACCACCCCGAAAAATGCGCCGGATTGTGCGCTGAGTGCACAATCCGGCGCACATTTCGGGGATGGGAGGGAACCGAGTGGTGTGCTCGTGCGTTTGGGTGTGTGACGATCGCGAACGTGGAGAGGATCGAACTCGTCGGTGTCGACTTCGACTCGTTCTTCGCCCGCCACCACGCCGAGATGGTCCGGGCGCTGTCGCTGACACTCGGCGACGTGGAGTTCGGACGTGACGCTGCCGCGGAGGGATTCGCGCGGGCGCTGCAGAAGTGGTCGTCGGTCTCGACCTATGACAATCCGTCGGGCTGGGTCTACCGGGTCGGGCTCAACTGGGCCCGATCGCGTCGGCGCAAGACACGGCGTGAACGGGTCGGGCTGATCGTCGATCGCGCGGTGCCGACGGTGACGCCACGTGACGCGGCATTGATCGACGCGCTCGGACAGCTGTCCGTCGACCATCGCACCGTCGTGGTCGGCAAGTACTTCCTCGACTGGTCGGAGGCGCAGCTCGCCACGGCGCTCGACATCGCCCCCGGCACGGTGAAGAGCCGTCTCAGCCGGGCCCTCACCCAACTCGCCGCACTGATGGAGGACCACCATGGCTGATCCAGACGACATCCGCTCGGGATTGAACAACGCAGCAGCGTCGATCGATGTCGAAGACCTGGAAGCGGCCCGCTCCGATGTGCACGCTGTTGTTCGTCGACGCCGACAGCGCACGGGTGTCGTGGCGGCACTTGGCGCCTTGGCGGCGGTGATGGCCTGCGCCGCCGTCGTGGTGGCGGTGACGGGATCCGACGAACCCGACACGCTGATGAGTGCCGATCCGACGATTGTGGAGGACACCACGGCGACGATCGTCGATCCTGTCGACTCGACGATCGCCGACGTGCCGGCCGTCGGGGCTGGAACCGTCGAGTTGATCAACCGACCCGGTGTTCGTGGCGCGGCAGCTGGGGCCGACGGGTCGCCGGAGACTTCCGACTGGATCGTTCCATGGAGCGACGGGTTCCTCGTCGGCTCCACCATCTACCCGCCGCAGCCCCTGCCGGCGGAGCTGCCTGAGGAGGTCACCGCACTGTTTCCCCAGGAGGTCATCGATCTCTTCGTGGGCGAGCTGCCGGCGACCATCGACGAGGCCACCCAGATGCTGTCGGAAGCCGGACTGCTCGACGAGGTGACGACGGTACTCCAGGAGCATCCGGAGGCATCGGAGGCCATCTACAGCACACCCACACCGAACGAGGTCTTCGTCGAGGCACGTTTCACGACTGATGGCATCACGTGGGAACCCGTCGAGATGACCCTGCCTCCGGGTGCCACGTACACCTCGGGTGTGGCTGCTGTCGGAGACCGCCTCACGATCGTGTACAGCGAGCAGGACAACCTCGCCGTGTTTGCCGGGACCGACCGCTTCACGGTGGCGACCACCACGGACCTCATCACGTGGAACACGCAGGAGGTCGTCGTTCCGCCGCCGCCCGTCGAGCTTCCTGTCGGGATCCAACGCAATGTGAGCCCGCAGGGTCTCGCAGTCACCGAGTCCGGGTGGGCGGTCACCGCATTCGACTCAGTTCAACCGGATCCGGCCGAACTGTTGCGCGCCGCCGGACTGGAGTCGCCGGCACTCGATGCGGCGAGTGGCTTCGGAATGAGCTACGACGAGACCGGGCTCGAGGTTCAGGTCCAGGGCGACCCGACCGGTTCGATTCCGTCGGAGACCGTTCGCTACACGTGGGACGAACTCGGCGTGAAGCCCGCTGTCGTCTCGTACCTGAACGGGACCGGCCCCAGCCCCAAGGTGTGGGCATCGACCTGGGACGGCGTGCCCGGCCCTGCGAACCTGCCATCGGTGTCGGGCCAGCTGGTCGCGACCTCGGCAGGGTTTCTCCAGTGGACCGACCGGACCTGGTTCTCGCCGGATGGGATCACGTGGACGTCGAGGCCCCTCCCCGATCCCGATGGGCAGGTCACCGCCGCGTTCCCCTACGACGGGGGTGTGATCGCGCTCTCGACTGGCGCGGACCTCGCCACCGACGTCTTCCGACTCGGTGAAACCGGCGGCGATCCCGAACTCCTCGACGTGCCAGGTCTCCCGACGATCGGTCAGGCTGGGTTCTTTTCCGCGGCATCACCCGGGTCGGCAATCGTCGTCGATGCAGGAGTGTTCGACGCTCAGCCGGCGCCGCTCAGCGTGGAGGTCGACGGCTATCGACTGACCTCGGAGAACGGCACGTTCGAACTCAGCGATGTCGCAACAGGAGCAGTCATCGTCAGCGAGAACTTCATGCGCAACACTCCCGCTGACGACTCGAGTTTCGACTTCGGGCTCGATGGGCTGACCGTGACCGATCCCGAGACCGGAGAGGTGCTCGTGGTCGTGGCGAACGATGTCCTCGAGCAGGCCGAGCAGGATCTGTTCGGCGACTCCGGTGGCGCAGAGTACGTGCCCGACCTCTGGCTCATCGGGTCGATGGACGGTGAGCGGTTCATCGTCGCCGATCTCGACGATGGCGACGGCTTTGGCGGTCCGATCAGCGCCACCACGAATGGCAGCCGCGTGTTGGTGCAGACCGGCGACCGCTGGAGCAGCTTCGACCTGTCCTGAAGTCCGACACACCCGCCCGTCTACCCTGACTGCGTGACGACACCTCGACCGCAACACGCCACGACGATGGCGTTCGACGAGGCGCTCGAGCGGGTGCGTGGGTCCGGCGGCCGCATCACGAGGGCCCGGCGTGTACTCCTGGAGGATCTCTACGATCTCGGAGGCCGGATCACCGCCGAGGAACTGGCCGAGCGACACGACGACATCGACCTCGCCACCGTGTACCGCTCGCTCGCGCACTTCGAGGACGTGGGTGTGATCGAACACGTGCACCTCGGTCACGGTCCGGCGGCGTATCGCTGGTCCGGTGCTCGCACGATTCCCGCCGTGTGTGACGGCTGTGGCGCCGTCGTCGACATCCCGGCCGAGGAACTCGACGCCGTTGCGGCTCGCCTCGAGCAGGAGTACGGCCTGCGTCTCTCGCTCGGCCACTTCGCGCTCGCCGTTCGCTGCCCCGCCTGCCCGTAACAGGTCGTTCACGGTGCCGCCTTTCATCTGGTCGGGTGCTTTGACAAACTGTCAAGCGTGACCGAGCTTGCCGACGCGCCCGCCGACCTCGACGAGAGCGACGCCGCGACGGTCTCGTTCGTGGTGAACGGCACGCCCGTGACCGTCCGGCGCTCGCATCCCCACCTGCTGGCTGCACTGCGTGAAGAACTCGACATCACGTCGCCCAAGGACGGATGCTCGCCGTCGGGGCAGTGCGGATGCTGCACCGTGTTCGTCGACGGCAAGGCCATCGTCGCTTGCCAGTGCGACATGGACAAGGTCGAAGGCTCGTCGGTCGTCACGCTCGAAGGCGTCGACGAGATCGAACGCCGGACGTTCGCTGATGCGTTCGCCGCCTGCGGGGGGCTCCAGTGCGGGTTCTGCATTCCGGGCATCGTGATGCGGGCCAAGTCGCAGATCGACAAGAAGGGCTCGTCGCTCACACGCGAATCCATGGCACCGCATCTCGGTGCCCACCTCTGCCGTTGCACCGGCTATGTGAAGGTGCTCGACGCGATCGAAGCGGTGGCACAGGGCACGGCGTGCATGCCGGCGCTTTCCGCCACCGTCGGCGCCGCGGGAGCGAAGTACGAGGCGGCCCCGCTCACCCTCGGCGATCGTGGCTACATCGACGACATCCGCCTGCCTGGGATGCTGCACGCTGCACTCCACCTGACGGATCATGCGCGTGCCGACATCGAGGCGATCGACACGTCGGTGGCACTCGCCGCGCCAGGAGTCGTGGCCGTGTTCACCGCCGACGATCTGCCGGGCGAACTGCGGGTCGGGATCATCTACAAGGACTGGCCGGTGATGATCCCCGTGGGTGGTCGAACGTCGTACGCCGGTGACGTCATTGCCGTCGTCGTGGCCGACACGCGCGACCATGCACGGGCGGCTGCCGCGTTGGTCGAGGTGACCTACGACGTGCACCGGCCGAACACCGATGCGCGTGCCGCACTGCACGACACAGCGCCGCTGTCGGTGTGGGGCACCGACTCGAACGTACTGTCGACGAGTGCCTACACGCGTGGCACCGACTTCGACGAGGCATTCGCTGCGAGTGCATTCACGGTGCACGAGACATTCCTCACGCAGCGCATCGAGCACGCGTTCCTCGAACCGGAGTCGACCGTCGCCGTCCCGACCGGCGATGACGGAGCCCGCACGCTGCACGTGTACTCCGGTGGTCAGGGGGTGTGGGACGACCGTAACGACATCGCCGCAGTGCTCGACGTCGATGCGTCGCGTGTGACCGTGGAACTCGTGTCGAACGGTGGGGCGTTCGGTGGCAAGGAGGACATGAGCAACCAGGCGCAGACAGCGCTCGCCGCATGGAAGCTCGGTCGGCCGGTGAAGTGCACGCTGTCGCGTGAGGAGAGCTTCCGGATGCACGCCAAGCGGCATCCGATCGAGCTCGAGTACTGGGCGGGCTGCGACGCCGACGGCCGGGTGACGGCGTTGAAGGTGCGTGGCATCGGCGACTCCGGCGCGTATGCGAGCGTCGGCATGAAGGTGCTGGAGCGGGCGGCCGGGCATGCCTGCGGGCCGTATCGCTGGCCATCGCTCGATATCGAGACGATCGCCGTGCGCACCAACAATCTCGTGTGCGGTGCATTTCGCGGGTTCGGTGCCAACCAGGCGCAGTTCGCGATGGAGGGCATCCTCGACCGGCTGGCCGAGAAGGTCGGGATCTCCGGCTGGGAGATCCGCAAGCGCAACGTGATCAGACCCGGCGACGAGTGGGGCCCCGGCCAGATCATGGACGACGGCGCCGGTGGAGCCGAGGCGTGTCTCGACCAGATCAAGGCGTCGTACGACGCAGCGATCGCATCGGGCAAGGCAGTGGGCCTGGGGCTCGGGTTGAAGAACTCGGGGCTCGGCAACGGGTTCCGTGAAGTGTCCAAGGCGGTGGTTCACTTCCTGGCGCCCGTGGGTGAAGCGCCCGGACGGATCGAGGTGCGCCACGGTTGGACCGAGATGGGCCAGGGCGTGCACACCGTGGCCTTGCAGGTCGCTGCGCAGGAACTCGGTGTCGATCCTGAGCGCATCGACGTGATCGTCGACACGACCCGCGAACTCGGCTTCGGTCAGACCACCGGGTCACGCGGCACCCTGATGGTGGCCGGCTCGGTGAGCGACGCATCGGCCGCCGCGCTGGCGGGCGGGTGCGAGATCGGGGTGGACTACGAAGGCGAGTACGTCGTCGACTGGACCCAGAAGCTCGGCGACCCGAAGGTCGAGAACCCGACGATCCACGCCGTGTTCAGCTTCGCCGCGCAGATGGTCATCGCCGACCCCGAGACGGGCGCCATCGAGAAGGTGGTCGCCGTCCACGACGTCGGCAAGGCGGTCAATCCGATGCTCGTGGAGGGCCAGGTCGAGGGGAGCGTGCACATGGGGCTCGGCTACGCACTGACCGAGGACTTCCCGACCGATCCCGAGACAGGCTTCCCGACGAACATGACGCTGCGGTCGCTCGGCATCCTGCGCGCCAAGGACGTTCCGGAGATCGAGGTGCAACTCGTCGAGGTGCCCCAGCCCCGATCGCCGTTCGGCATCAAGGGAGTCGGCGAGATCGGACTCGTGCCCACGGCACCCGCAGTCGCCGCCGCCCTTCACGCCGTCGATGGTGAGTGGCGAACCACCCTCCCCATGCGCCGCTGATCCTCCCCCCCACCACCACCACCACTTACCCCGTTTGCATGACGCCTTCGTTGGGACGGCCCAACAGAACTGCAACGCAAACGGGTCAGCCGGCGGTTGGGTCAGCCAGCGGGTGGGTCAGGCGGGGGGTGGGTCGCCGAGGAGGTAGCGGGGGCCGGCGCCGCGGTCGGCGGCCACGTCGCCCGGGTTGTAGAGGGCGCACGTGTCGAGGCTGAGGCAACCGCAGCCGATGCAGCCGTCGAGCTTGTCCTTCATCGCTTCGAGGAGGGCGATGCGTTCATCGAGGATCGGTTGCCACGAGGCGGCGAGCTTGGCCCAGTCCTTGCGGTTCGGCGTCCGTCGGTCGGGGAGCGAGTCCAGTGCGGTCTTGATCTCGTCGAGGCTGAGCCCAACGCGTTGCGCGACCTTGATGAACCCGACTCGCCGCAACACGTCGGCGTGATACCGGCGATGGCCGGCGTCGGTGCGATCGCTGACGATCAGCCCGTTCGTCTCGTAGAAGCGCAGCGCCGACGTCGCCACACCAGCTCGCGACGCGACTTCGCCGACCGTGAAGGTTCTCGTCTTCACTTCAACCATCGATGAAGTCTGGCGGTGTGCTCGCTCATCCTTCCGGTTTGCGTGACATTTCCGTTGGGGCGTGCCAACCGAAGTGCAACCCAAACGGTTACTCCTCGTCCTCGTCGACGGTGTCGGCGCCGGCGTCATGGGTGGGATTGTGGGGTGTGGCGAGGATGACGTAGAGGTGTCGCTTGGTCTCCTCGAGGGCCTTCGTGGCGGCGTCGCGTTGTTCGGACGTGCCGAACTTCGCAATCTGACGAACCTGACCAGCGAGCTCCGACATCAGGCGTCGCAGATCGCCTCGGCCGCCGGTTCCCGACTGGTTCCAGGGGGCAGGTTCGTCGTCGCTCTGCGCCTCTTGGATCTCGGCAAGCAACTGCCGACCGCGCTCGGTCAGGGTGAACTGACGCTTGCCGTCGACCTCGGTCGAGGTGATTGCGCCGCCTTGCTCCAGGCGGTCGAGGGTCGGGTAGATCGAGCCGGGGCTCGGCCGCCAACGACCATCGCTGCGGGCTTCGAGTTCGGTGATGATCTCATAGCCGTGCATCGGACGCTCATCGAGCAACGTGAAGATCGCCAACGGCACGGCGCCTCGCCGTGCCCGGTGACGTCCGCCGCCTCGACCGCCTCGGTCATGCTCGGCGTGGTGGATGTGGTCGTGAAAGTGCATCTGCGCTCCTCGTCGACGGCGCCCTCGGCGCTCGTCGGTGTAGTGGGAAGACGGTGAAGTCTGTGTGGTGTCTGATGGCTCTGCCATGTGTCTACTCCCGAGTATCTGTATTGGTAACGATGTATCGCTAGTGTAGCGATACATCGTTACCAGATCAACCCCGACGGTGAGAATCCCCGTTTGCGTGACAGTTCCGTCGGGACGGGCCAACAGAACCGTCACGCAAACCGGTACGCCGGGTGGGTGAGGGGGCGATCGCTCGATGATGGGTTACCGGGTCCCGATCGGCGATGCTGAGAGCGATGAGTGACACAACGATCGAACGAGAGAACGACACGGCCGGCGACGTCGTCGCCGAGGTCCGAGCCTGGCTCGAGGAGAACTGGGACCCCGAACTCACTGTCGCAGAATGGTGGGAACGTCTCGGTCTCGCCGGGTGGTCAGCGCCCACCCTGCCGACCAATGCCTACGGTCGCGGTCTCTCGCGTGGCGACGCCGTCCTGGTGCAGAACGCAATCGCCGATTTCGGTGCGCTCGGTGCGCCCGGCGGACTCGGCCTTCTGCTCGCCGCGCCGACCATCGCCACGCACGGCAACCCCGAGCAGATCGAGAAGTACGTGCGCGACATCGTCACGGGGCAGAAGGCGTGGTGCCAGCTGTTCAGTGAGCCCGGCGCCGGATCCGACCTCGCCGGCCTGCAGGCCAAGGCGATGCTCGACGGCGAGGAGTACATCGTCAACGGACAGAAGGTCTGGACGTCGGGCGGACACATCGCTGATCTCGGCATGCTCATCGCCCGGACCAACTCCGACGTGCCCAAGCACCAGGGCATCACCTACTTCGCGATCGACATGCACCAACCGGGCGTCGACGTTCGCCCGCTGCGCGAACTCACCGGACGCGCACTGTTCAACGAGGTCTTCATGTCGGACGCGCGAGTGCCCGCCGACGCCATGATCGGCGGACTCAACAATGGGTGGGCGGTCGCCAACACCACCTTGGCGCACGAGCGCGCCGGCCTCGGAGCCGGTGGCGGCAGCAGCTCGGCGAGCGCTGCGATCCCGGGAACCGTCGGAGGCCAGCTGGGCACTCGCGCCGGTGACTACGTCCGCGATCCGGGCAAGCCCGCTGCCGGCGGTGGCGCTGCGTTCCGCGACACGTCGAAGCTGATGATCAGCCTGGCCCAGGGCGCCGGCAAGGCGAACGACCCGACGATCCGTCAGGATCTCGTGCGGCTGTACACGTTCAGCCAACTCGGCCGGATGAACAACCTGCGCGTCAAGGCGGCCAAGGCCAAGGGTGTGGAGATCGCGGGCATGGGCAACATCGCCAAGCTGTCGATGAGCGACATGGTGCGGCTGCAGCGTGACCTCGGCCTGCGCATCGTCGGCCCGCAAGGCATGCTCCACGCCTACGACGCCGACAGCCGCAAGGTGCTCGACGCTGCAACGGGCAATCCGTTCCTCGGTTTCGTCACCGAGATGGCGCTCTTCGCGCAAGCCCCGCCGATCTACGGTGGCACCGATCAGGTGCAGAAGAACATCATCGGCGAGCGCGTCCTCGGCCTTCCCAAGGAGCCGAACCAGGACAAGGTCGTGCCGTTCTCCGAACTCCCCAAGAACGCGTGAAATGAGACGCGGGGTCTGACCTCGCATCTCATTCGGAGGGGCGCTCGGCCGCGGCGGCCGCTCGTGCCGCAGCGAACTTCGCCGTGGTCAAGCGTGGGCCGGCAACGACGAACAGCAGCAGCGAGATCACTCCGGCGACGATCCACGGTGTTCGCAACGCAACCTCGCGCGACGCGAACTGGTCGACGATCACGACGATCAGGCCGCCCAGCGCGGCGCCGATCGGCATCATTCCCCATCCGAAGAACCGATAGACGCTGTTCACCCGGCCGAGGAGATGGTCGGGGATCACCGACTGGCGGAAGCTCACCGTGATCACGTTCCAGAGCGTGCCGACGAACATGAAGGCCGCCAACAGGAGCCAGACCGTCGGCCACCAATTCATCAGTCCGATCAGGATCGAGACGATGCCTCCGCCGACGAGCGAGAGCGCCAGCGACGGTCCGGTACCGATGCGTCTCGCGACGTTCGAGGCGGTCCAGCCCCCGATGATCCCGCCGACTGCTCCGCCCGTACCGAGGATCGCGAACTCGGTCGGGCTGGTGTCGAGGACTTCCTGGCCGTACAACACGAACGTGGCGGTCGACAGGGTGCCGATCATGTTGAGCAGCCCGAGTGTGATGGCGAGGGCTCGCAGCAGGTCGTGACTCCACAGCCAGCGGAACCCCTCGACGAGTTCGGCCCGCCACGATCTGGCGGCCGGTGCAGCATGGACGGGCGCCACGGTCGCCGACGTCCGCCTCGGCGGTCGGATGAACGCGATGAGCGCCGCCGACGCGGCGAACGTGACGGCGTCGGCGTAGAACGGCAGCGCGAACGAGATAGCGATGAGCAGCGCGGCAAGCGGCGGGCCGGCGAAGGTGTTGGCGACGAGTTCCGCGCTCCACATGCGGCCGTTCGCCTTCTCCAGGTTGTCGGCGTGGACGATCGACGGCAGGAAGGTCTGCGCCGAGTTGTCGTAGAGCACCTCGGCGATCCCGAGCAGGAGCGTGGCCACGAGGATGAGGAGGTAGAGCACCGTGTCGGTCGTGATCACCGTGGCGGCGTCGGACACGACATCAGGGCCGGGCAGTGCGTCCTGGCGGGCCATGACGATGGTGGCGATGCCGACCGTCACGACGGCTCGGATCGTGTTCGACGTGACCATGAGCCGCCGACGGTCGTGGCGGTCGGTGATCACGCCCGCCGGCAGGCTGAACATCAGCCACGGCAGGCGTTGCACGACGACGACGAGCGAGATCAGCAGCGGGTTGCGGGTGATGGCGGACGCCAACCACGGGTAGGCGATGATCCCGATGCCATCACCGAGGTTCGAGATCGTGCTCGCCCAGAAGAGCTTGAAGTAGTTCGGCCCGAGCCGCTTCGGATCGAGCCCGGCGCGGGTGCTCGTCGATGCTATGTCGGTTGGCCCATCCACAGAACGCCGACGTTACCCAGTGCTCTTCGTGGACGGGGTGGGGTGTTCGCGTTGCAGTTCCGTTGGGCTGGGCCCACGGAACTGCAACGCAAACCGGAAGGGGTGTGGGGGGTGGGTTGGTGAGTGGGAAGGGGTGATCGGGTCAGCCGGCGTCGGTGGCGGTGGTGTCGACTGCGAGTTGGCCGGTGCCCACGCTGATCTTGCGGGGCTGGGCCTGCGGCACGACAGGGATCCGCAGCGTCAGCACGCCGTCGGTGTAGTCGGCCTCGATGCTGTCGGCGTCGAGGCCGTCGCCGAGACTCACCTGGCGGCGGAACGTGCCCTCGGGGCGCTCGTCGAAGTACACACGGTCGCCTTCCTCGCGCTGGTAGCTGCGCTCGGCCGACACCGTGAGCACGTTGCGCTCGACGGAGATGTCGATCGAGTCGGCCGCCACGCCGGGGAGGTCGAGGTGCACCCAGACGTTGTCGGCTCGGCGGTAGGCGTCCATCGGCATCGGACGGCCATCGGCCCACGCCGATCGCATCGGCGTGCGCTGGTTGAAGAGCGCATCGAGTTCACGGAAGGGAGAGTTCTGCAAGAGCATCGGTGGTACCTCCTGTGTGAGTGGTTATCTGCCGATAACAGAATACGGCGACGCACAAAAGCTGACAACTAATGACTCAAGATTTCTATCCGCGGTTGATTCGTCCCCGCATGGCCAGGCTCGCCAGCCCGAACGAAATCACCATCAATGCGAACGAGGCGGCGAATCCCTGCAGCAGCACGTCGACCTTCCATCCCTCGCTGACCACGCTGCGCAGACCGGCCAGTACATAGGTGACCGGGTTGTAGGTCGCCACCGTCGAGAGCCAGCCCGTCAGGGCCTCCTTCGGCAGGAATGTCGTGGTGAGGAACGCGAACGGGAAGAACAGGATGAAGCTCGCGTTCACTGCGCCGGGGTTGCCCGTCTTGAGCGCGATGGCATACGGGAAACCGGCGAAGGCCAGGCCCCACAGGGCGCCGTACAGCAGGAACACGAGCATGCCGACGAGTCCCGTCTCGAAGCTCACACCGAGCACCAGGCCGAGCAGCAGCACCGGAATCGTCAACAGGATCACCGAGACGAAGTCGGCAGCCATCAGGCCCAAGAGGAGCATCGGCCGCCGGATCGGGGTGAGGAGCAGGCGATCGAAGTAGCCGCTCTGGATGTCGGTGACGAGTGCGCTCGCCCGTGACACACCGGTCACGGCGAAGATGATCGCCACCGGTAGCTGGAACGCCTTGAAGTCGACGACCGTCCCACTGCCCTCGGCGAAGTCCTGGAGCGCACCCACCTGGACGACGAAGAAGAACACTGGCGTGATGAGGGCCGGGATGAAGAACTCCGGCTCGCGGAACACGCCACGGATCGCACGATGGGCGATGGTCGAGAAGTCGTGCCACATCGACCCTCGGGCCGCCAACGGCACGTAGGAGTTGCCGGCGAGGGCGTTGGGCGATGCCGTGCTCATGATGCGACCTGCTGGCCCGATGCGGCCTCGCGGGCATCGTCATCGGAGGGGTTGTGACCGGCGAGATGGGTTCCCGTGACGTGGAGGAACACGTCGTCGAGCGTCGGGGTGCGCAGCGTCAGCGACCGCACCGGCACGCCGCACCCGTTGAGCGCCACGGCCACCTGGGCAATCAGACCGGCACCGTTGGTCGTGGCCAGTGCGAGTTCGTTGTCGTGCGTCTCCACCTCGTCGATCCCGTCGATCGCCCGCAGCGCCTCGGCGGCAACGGCGATGTCGCCGTCGACTTCGGCCACGATCAGATCGGTCCCGATGGAGCGCTTGAGATCGGTCGGCGTGCCCTCGGCCTTGATCAGTCCGTCGGAGATGATGCCGACACGGTCGGCCAGCTCGTCGGCTTCCTCCAGGTATTGCGTCGTCAGGAAGATCGTGGTGCCGAACTCGCCGTTCAGCCGCCTCACCTCGGCCCACACAGCGGAACGACTCGCCGGGTCGAGACCGGTCGTGGGTTCGTCGAGGAACAGGATCTGCGGCCGATGGATCAATGACATCGCGAGATCGAGTCGACGCTTCATGCCGCCCGAGTACGAGTCGACGCGATCGTCGATGGCGGTGCCGATGTCGACGAGTCCGATCACGGCGTCCATCCGAGTGGTGATGTCGGCCTTGCCCAAACCGTAGAGGCGGCCCTGGAGATGCAGCATCTCCCGGCCGGTCTGCTTGCCGTCGATCGAGTAGTCCTGCAGCGCCACGCCGATGCGAAGGCGGATGTCACTGGGCTGTGTGGCGACGTCGAACCCGGCGACGGTCGCCGATCCCGACGTGATGCCGAGCAGTGTGCACAGCATCTTCACCGTGGTCGACTTGCCGGCACCGTTCGGGCCGAGGAAGCCGTAGATCTCGCCATACGGAATGTCGAGGTCGATGCCTGCCACCGCAT
>CAVQTE010000013.1:0-50919 GCA_963716235.1 Ilumatobacteraceae bacterium
AAGATCCGGTTCCTGGAGAGCCAGGGCTTGATCGATCCGGAGCGCACGGCGTCGGGATACCGCAAGTTCTACGGCGACGACGTCGAGCTGCTCCGTTGCATCCTGCGAGAACAGCGTGAGAACTATCTCCCGCTGCGGGTCATCAAGGATCGCATCGACTCCGGTGAGATCGACCCGACCAACGAGCATCCACGACCGCGTGGCATCAAGAACGTGTCGGAGACCTCCGACATCCCGCGGCCCGGCACGCACCCGAGCGCGGGAAGGTCCCGTCGAGCCGCCGAATCGAACGGCGCCGACGGCGCTGTGGACGCTGAACAGGTGACAGGAGCAGCGGTGCTGTTCCAGCGGACCGATGCGCCGGTGGAAGCGGCACCGCCGGTTGCGACGGCACCAACTGTCGAGGCTGCGCCGGCTGTCGCACCGGCGTCGCCGACGATCGGCGCCATATTGCCTGGGCTGGTGCTCACGGCTGACGAGCTGTGTGCGATGGCGGGTCTCACCCGTGCGCAATTGGCCGACCTGCAGTCGTACGGCGTCGTCACATCGCAATCGAATCGCCCTGACGGACCCTTCGACGAGGATGCCGTCGAGATCGCCACGGTGTCGAAACGACTCCTCGATGCCGGTCTCGAACCGCGGCACCTTCGTGGCTGGCGCGTCGCCGCCGACCGCGAGGTCGGATTGCTCGAGCAGCTCATCCAGCCGCTGCTACGCCAGCGCAACCCCGAGGCGCGCGCCCAGGCCGTGGCCCAGCTGAACGAGCTCGAACTCGTCGGCGGGCGGCTCCGGGCAGCGATGATGCGCTCGTCGTTGCAGCACGGCGCACACTGAACACGACGCCGTTGCGCGCGGCCCGCCCGGGTACAGTGGCGACCGTGGTTCCTTTGGAGTTGATCGGCGTCCGGGTCGAAGTTCCCGCGAATACGCCGATGCTGCTCCTGCGTGAGGCCGAGGGCCGCCACCGGCTGTTGCCGATCTACATCGGTAACCCCGAGGCGTCGGCCATCCACTACGCCCTCGAAGGTGTCGTGCCACCGCGGCCGCTGACACACGATCTGATGCTGATCCTGCTCGGTGAGCTCGGTGCCACCGTGACCAAGGTCGTCGTGACCGAGATGCGCGATCGCACGTACTTCGCCGAGTTGCACCTCGCGACCGAAGCGGGCGACAAGGTCATTTCCGCCCGTCCGTCCGATGCGGTTGCGTTGGCCATTCGGTGCTCGGCGCCAATGTTTGCGTCCGACGCCCTGATCGACGAGGTCGGTCAGGAACCGGCGATCGAAGCCGAAGACGACGCCGCAGAGATCATCGACGAGTTCAAGGACTTCATCGAGAACGTCAGCCCCGAAGACTTCGAGTAGGCGGCTGAGTCGCCGGGGGCGGTTCCGGTCCCTATCATTGCGGCGTGCGTCTTCGATCTGTTCTCGCCAGTGCGACCTTGCTCGCGGCCATCGTCGGAACCACGGTGGTCACTGCAGTCGTCGAACCCGGCACTGTCTCGGCGGCGGGTGCCACCAGCGCGTACGTGGCGATGCCCGTGTCTCAACGTCTGGTTGACACTCGGCTGACCACCGCGCTGCCACCGGGCGGCTCGCTCTCGGTGAGTGTCACGGGCACCGCTCCGCTCCCGGCCGCAGGCACGGTGACCGCTGCAGTGCTTGAACCTCACGGTGACCGCGACCGTTCGGCGCCGGCTACTTCACCGTCTGGCCGCACACCAGTCGCTCGACCGGAAGCGTCCAACCTCAACATCGACGAACTGCTGTCTCTGGCTGGGGGAGCGGTCCCGAACCTGGTGACGGTGCCGGTCGGGGCTGACGGTGTGGTTGACGTCTACAGCAGCGGCGGCGGTAATGTCATCGTCGACCTGCTCGGCTACTACACGGCGGCCGACAACGGCGACAGCGGGCCGATTCACGGCCCTCGCAGCGCCGACTCGGGTCATGGACACCCGACGCGTCGCCACGTTCGCTCCGGGAGAGACCCGAGGATTCACGATCCCGGGCGCAGCCGGCGCGAACGCCGTTGCGGTCAACCTCACGTCGGTCACCGCGCAGCCGGGCTATTGGCAGGTGTACCCGATGGGCGGCCCCGTGCCGGCGACATCGAACCTCAACTCGCCACCGGGCCCGTCCGCCGTTGCCGCCAACCAGGCAATCGTCACGGTCGATGCCAGTGGCGCCATCAACATCTTCTCCGAGCAGGGCGGCGACCTGATCATCGACCTCGTCGGCACCTACACCGGCGCCAGTGCGCCGGCCGAGCACGGTCGGGCTGTTCGTGCCGACGACATCGCCGACCCGCATCGTCGACACCCGCGTCCCGTCGCTCAACCCGCTCGGTGGCACGACTCGTCCCGAGCCGGCATGGACCTTCGAGGTTCCCGTTTCGAGCAACCCGGCGATCGGGCGATCGGACGTCTCCGCGGTCGTGCTCAATGCGACGAGTGCCGGAACCCTCTCACCCGGGTATGTCACGGTGGGAACCGCCGGAGCGACGGCTCCCGGTGAGCGACCGTCGACATCGACGATGAACGTCGTGCGTCCCGGGCAGATCCTCGCCAATCACGCCATCGTCCCGGTGTCGACCCGTGGGTTCTCGATGTTCACCGAAGCCGGTGGCGACATGATCGCCGACCTGGCCGGATACTTCCTCGGGAGTCCTTCGGCGGCCCCGTTCGGTGGTCCCGTCAATGCCCCGTCACCCACCTGTACGACGCCCAAGGTCGGCTACCCGGCCGCTCCGGTCGGGCCGATCGTGATCGGGATCATCGCGCGCCTCGGTGGCGACAGCTGCAGAGCCGGCTCCTCGCACTGGGGTTCTGGAACGGTGGCGCCGACGGCGGATACGGGCTCACGACCGTCCAGGCAGTGATGGCCTTCCAGAAGTGGAAGGGATTGCCGGCGACCACCGTCGTCGACATCGCAACGGCCACCGCCATTGAACCTGCAGGTCTGCCGCCCCGGAGCCCGCACGACCAGCGGCACGCGTGTTCGAGGTCGACAAGGGCAAACAGATCGCCTACGTCGTCGAGAACGGCCAGACGCGCTACATCTTCAACGTCTCCACCGGCAACGGCAAGAGCTACGACGAAGAAGACCAGAAGAACGCCGGCGCACGGAGCATCGGCGTCGCGTTGACGCCGACCGGTACGTTCCGTACCTACCGAGAAAGCGATGTCGCTCGGTACGAGAGTGACCTGGGAACGCTCTACCGGCCGAAGTTCGTGGTGGGCGGCATCGCCGTCCACGGCGCCCGGAGCGTTCCGAACTATCCGGCGTCACACGGCTGCATCCGGGTGGCCAACCCCGTGATGGATCTCATCTGGGGCGAGAACCTGCTCCCTCTGCGATCCACCGTGTGGATCCACGACTGACCGTCAGTCGTACAGCGCTTCGTTGAGCTTGCGCAGCCGGGCGACCAGCGTTTCGATGACGTGCATCGCGATGTCGGGCTCTTCGCGTAGCAACGTGCGCATGTTCCAGGCCGACAAGTCCGAGCGTGTCGAGGTCGCTGGTTGCGATGATCGCTGCCGAACGTGGACTTCCGTCGAGCACGCTCATCTCACCGAAGTAGTCGCCCGGTCCGAACGTGGCGACCGGCTCGTCGTTGATCCGGGCCTCGGCAGAACCGCTGACGACGGTGTACAAGCGACCGAAGCGACCCGACGAATCAGCATCGATGACCGACTCGCCCGCGCTGAAATGGTACGGCTTGGTCTGCTGAGCGATCCGCCCGAGCGTCTTGTCGTCGAGCCCCGCGAACAGGCCGACCTCTCGGAGTGCGGTCACTGCGCTGTCTTCGTGCTTCATGGCTGACTCCTTGCTGTCGGAACGGCCGACATTACTCACTGTTGACCTGGCGGCCCGAAGTCCGTAGTCTTGAGCGTCTCACACGGCCGTAGTTACGGACGATGTGAGATCGTGCGACGTGTTCGGACACGGTCGTGATGTTGGGCGTAACGAACCGGAGGAACTTCGTGCAGAACACTTCAGACGAAACAGCTGCGACCGCTGCCGAACTCGGATACAGCGGTACCCAGACGGCCAAGGTCGTCGGGATCTCGTACCGCCAGCTCGATTACTGGGCGCGGACCGATCTCATCAGGCCGTCGCTGAGCGACGCCACGGGGAGCGGAAGTCGACGGGCGTACTCGTACAACGACCTGTTGGAGCTCAAGGCCATCAAGAAGCTGCTCGACGCCGGCATCAAGCTCGAGCAGGTACGCAAGGTCTTCGAGTATCTGCGTCAGCACGTCACGACCGACATTGCCGCGGCCCACATCGTCATCGACGGCGGCAGCGTGGTGCTGTGCGACGGCGACCAGCTCGTCGACGTCCTCCGCAACGGTCAGGGCGTGCTGAACGTGCTGTCGCTCGGGGGAGTCCGCGAGGAACTCGAAGCCGATCTGGCCCCGATGTCGGCCGACACCGTCGACATCGACACCCATCGCCGCACGGGATGACGCTCAAGCGTTCGCCTCTCGACGCCGAGCACCGGTCGCTCGGTGCGACGATGGTCGAGTTCGGTGGTTGGGAGATGCCGATCGCCTATCCGTCGGGCACCATCGACGAGCACCTCGCGTGCCGCAATCGGGCCGTCATGTTCGACGTGTCGCATCTCGGCACCGTGCGCGTCGACGATGCGACTGCCTTCGACACACTTCAGGCAACGCTGACCAACGACCTCGCCAAGATCGGGCCGGGCCGGGCTCAGTACACCCATCTGCTCGATCCGACCGACGCGTCGGTGGTCGACGACATCATCGTGTGGTGGAACACCGACGGTGTGTTCGACGTGATGCCGAATGCGTCCAACACCAGCGGGGTTCGATCGGCGATCGGCGGCACCGACACCACCAGCTCCCGCGCCGTCATCGCAGTCCAGGGCCCGCAGGCCAAGGCACTCGTGGCTTCCGTGTTCCCCGATGCCGGTGCGGTGGGTCGCTTCCGCGTCGGCCTCGTGCGACTGGAACGGCGTGGACTGCACCGTGGCCGGTACCGGCTACACGGGCGAGGCCGGGGTCGAGATCGCCGTGCCCGCCGATGCGGCTCCGGCGTTGTGGCAGGCCCTCCTCGGTGCGCAGATCATGCCGGCGGGCCTCGGTGCGCGTGACACGCTGCGGCTCGAAGCGGCGCTGCCGCTGCACGGCCACGAGCTCGGCGCCGGAATCACGTCGCTGCAAGCCGGCCTCGGTTGGGTCGTGGCCTGGGACAAGCCGTCATTCGTCGGCCGCGATGCGGCCATTGCCGAACGCGACCGCGGCGTCACCCGCCGTCTGATGGGGATTGCAACCGAGGGCCGACGTCCGACGCGTGCGGGCTGTGTCGTGTCGATCGACGGTGTCGCCGTGGGCGACGTGACGAGCGGCAACTATTCACCGGTGCTCGGCCACGGCATCGCGTTGGCCTTCCTGCCACCGCACACCGAACTCGGTACCGCCGTGGTCATCGACGTCCGAGGCAAGCCCGTGTCGGGCACCGTGGTCGAGACGCCCTTCGTCACGCGCTGACCCGAACGGGGCCATGAGCTGCGTCGGCTCAGGACTTCGGTACAGCCTTCTTCGGTCAGGCCTTCTTCGCGCTGCACGCTTCTTGGCGGGCGCCTTCTTCGCAGCGCCTTCTTGGCGGGCGCCTTCTTGGCCAGCCTTCTCTGGCTACAGCCTTCTTGGCCGGCGGAGTCGGCGTGTGGATCACCTTGGTTTCGGTGGTGATCGTGCGCGGCGATGGGGGAGCGGGTTGAGCCGCGTGTTCCCGGCACCCGAAATCCTCCGAACAGGCCACCGGCCGACTCTGCCAGCTGCGTCAGCGGGCTGAGGCGGTGCGACACCTCCGCGAGGAGGTCGGAGAACTGCCCGATCTGCGACGGGAGTTGCGTGAATGCCGGCGTGCTGAGGGTGTCGGCGAGACGGTTGAGGGCAGGAGCGACAGCCATCGCCGGACCGCTCACCACCTGCATCATCTCGTCGGCGACCTTGACCGTGCGGGTCACCTGCGGGATCGCCGCGCGGATCGGCTCCTCGACGTCGGCGAGCAGTGAGTTGATCCGTTCGGTGGTCTCGTTCAGGTTGGCCATCGTGCGATTGAAGTTCTCGACGCCCTTCAAGAACTCGTCGACGCCCTTGCGGAACTGATCGAGCGAGCGCACCGTCCCCGACAGCGGTGCAGCGAACAACGTGAACAGGTCAGCGAGCGGGTCGTTTCGGTCCTCAGCCATGTCGTCACGCTACTCGGCACCGCCGATCGGCTACCGGACGGTGGCGGCGTAGGCCTCCAGCGGTTCGCACGAACACACGAGATGGCGGTCGCCCTGGGCGCCGTCGATGCGCGACACGGCCGGGAAGTACTTCGCCGATCGCAGGCCGGCGACCGGGAACGCCGCCAGGTCACGCGTGTAGGCGCGGTCCCATTCGCCCAGGAGATCCTCGGCAGTGTGCGGCGCATGATGGAGCGGACTGTCCTCGTGGGCCCACTCGCCGGCGCCGACGCGATCGATCTCGGCTCGAATGGCGATCATCGCCTCACAGAACCGGTCGATCTCGCGTAACGACTCGCTCTCGGTCGGCTCGACCATGAGTGTGCCGGCGACCGGAAAGCTCATCGTCGGGGCGTGGAATCCGTAGTCCATCAGGCGCTTGGCGACGTCGTCGACCGTCACCCCGGTGGCCTTGGTGATCGGCCGCAGGTCGAGGATGCACTCGTGCGCCGACGCGGCCATTGGCGCCCCGATACAGCACCGGGAAATAGGGGTCGAGGCGTTCGGCGATGTAGTTGGCGGCGAGGATGGCGACCGTCGTTGCCGTCGTCAGGCCTTCGCCGCCCATCATCTCGATGTACATCCACGGGATGGGCAGGATGCCGGCGGAGCCGTAGGGGGCCGCCGACACCGCACCCACCGGTTGATCGTCGCGGAGCGGATGTCCGGGCATGAACGGGGCAAGGTGCGAGCGCACGCCGATCGGGCCGACACCGGGGCCGCCACCGCCGTGCGGGATGCAGAACGTCTTGTGGAGGTTGAGGTGACTCACGTCGGCACCGAACTCGCCGGGCCTGCGCGTGGCCGACCAGCGCGTTGAGGTTGGCGCCGTCGACGTACACCTGGCCGCCCGCGGCATGGATCATCTCGCACAACGTGCCGACCTCGGCTTCGAACACGCCGTGCGTCGAGGGGTAGGTGATCATCGTGGCCGCGAGGCGATCACCGACGTCGGCGATCTTGGCGCGCACATCGTCGAGGTCGACGTTGCCGGAGTCGTCGCAGGCCACGACCACCACGTCCATGCCGGCCATCACTGCGCTCGCCGCGTTCGTACCGTGGGCGCTCGACGGGATGAGGCACACCGTTCGCTGGTCGTCGCCACGTGAACGGTGATAGGCGCGGATCGCCAGCAACCCTGCGTACTCGCCCTGGCTGCCGGCGTTCGGCTGCAGGCTCACGGCGTCGTAGCCCGTGATCGTGGCCAGACGCTGTTCGAGATCGCCGATCAGTTCGAGGTAGCCCTGCACCTGGTCGGCGGGGGCGAAGGGGTGGATGTCGGCGAACTCGGGCCACGTGATCGGCACCATCTCGGAGGTGGCATTCAACTTCATCGTGCACGATCCGAGCGGGATCATCGTGCGGTCGAGTGCGAGATCCCGGTCGCTGAGACGGCGCAGGTAGCGCAGCATCTCGTGCTCGCTGTGGTAGCGGTCGAAGACCGACTGGGTGAGGAAGTCGTCGGTTCGCCGACCGGTGGCGGGGATGCCATCGGCGACCTCGTCGAACCGTGCCGGATCGACCGGCGAGCCGCCGAGGGCACCGACGATCGCTGCGACGTCACCGACTGTCGAGGTCTCGTCGAACGTGATGGCCACCGTCGTGTCGTCGACCCGCCGGATGTTGTAGCCGGCGCCGAGCGCTGCGGCGACGCCGGCGTCAGCGGACGGCACCGACAGGCTCAACGTGTCGAACCAGGTTGCGTTGCGCAGCTCGACCCCACCGGCGGCGAGCCCGGCGGCTGCGATCGACGTGAGCCGCTGGACGCGCTCGGCGATCCGGGTCAGGCCGTCGCGCCCGTGCCACGCGGCGTACAGCCCGGCGATGTTGGCCAGGAGCACCTGAGCGGTACAGATGTTCGACGTTGCCTTCTCGCGCCGGATGTGCTGCTCACGGGTCTGCAATGCCAGCCGCAGGGCGGGGCGTCCGGCGGTATCGGTACTGACGCCGACGATGCGGCCGGGCATCGCGCGCGCGGCGCGCTCGTGAGCGGCAAGGAAGGCCGCGTGCGGCCCACCGAAGCCCATCGGCACGCCGAAGCGTTGGGCGGAACCGATGGCGATGTCGGCGCCGATCTCGCCCGGGGGAGTGGTGAGCACGCAGGCGAGCGGGTCCGTCACCACGACCGCGATCCCGCCGTGGGAGTGGACTTCGCCGATGGCGTCGGTCCAGTCGACGACGGAGCCCGACGACGTCGGCAGGCTGAACAGCGCGCCGAACAGGCCGTCGTCGTGTGTGAGCTGATCGACGTCGCCGACGACGAGGTCGATGCCGACGGGTTCGGCTCGGGTCCGCAGCACGGCGATCGTCTGAGGGTGGGTGTCGTGGTGGACGACGAAACGGTCAGAATCGGACTTCGACTGACGGCGTGCCATCGTCATGGCCTCGGCGGCCGCTGTTGCCTCGTCGAGCAGGGAAGCATTGGCGACATCGAGCCCGGTCAGCTCGGTCACCAGCGTCTGGAAGTTGAGCAGCGCCTCGAGTCGACCCTGGCTGATCTCGGGCTGGTACGGCGTGTAGGCCGTGTACCAGGCGGGATTCTCGAGCACGTTGCGCGCGATCACCGGCGGGGTGATGGTGCCGGTGTATCCCATGCCGATCAGGCTCGTCACCCGCTGGTTCTTCGAGGCGATCGCGCGAAGACGCTCCAGAGCATCACGTTCGGGTACCCCACCCGGGAGAGCGAGTGGCACACGAGCAACGATCGAGGGTGGCATCGTGGCGCGGAGCAACTCGTCGGTCGACGACATGGCGATGGTCGACAGCATGTGCGCCACATCATCCGGCGACGGGCCGACGTGGCGGCGGGTGAACTCGTCGGGTTCGATCAGCTCCGCCAGGGGAGTGGGTCGGTGGTGCGAGTGGGGTGCGGACACGGGGAAGCCTCCTGGGTCGGTCGGACTTCCCCGGCTGTCATCGGTACCTGAGAGTTTTCGACGAGACCGGCAGTCTCGGCTTTCCCCGTCGGTGGACATCTGGTGGCGGCCGACGGCCGACGTGATACCAGGTGACACTTTCCAGCGTGCCTCATCCGAGCGGTCCGTGGGCCTGAGAGATTCCGGGGAGGTTGCTCCTTCGGCGCCGCCTGGTTCGACGACTCTCCCGCTCGAGTGGAATGGCGATTCAGTTGTGCGCGCAGCGTACCCGCCGACGGCGCGGTCGGGGTGGACCGCCAGGGGAAACGGGTCAGGCGCGAGGTGCGGTGATGCTGCAGGCGTCGATCGGCTTCACCAGGGGGTACGGGTTGATCGCCGCGCCGCCGCCCGGATGCACTTCGAAGTGCAGGTGCGGGGTGGCGCTGTTGCCGGTGGTGCCGACCGTTCCGATGACCTGGCCCGCGGTCACCGCCGTGCCCACGGCGATCCCTTCGGCGAACGTGTCCATGTGGAGGTAGGTGAAGTACGTGCCGTTGTCGGCCTGGACCCGAAGGCCGTTTCCGCTGCGCAGGCCGGGAGCGTCGTAGTACATCTTGGAGATCGTGCCGGTGACGGCTGCGTACAGCAGCTTGCCCTTGGCGGCGATGATGTCGACGCCCTCGTGGAGGCGTCCGGCGCCGCGTGGCGCCTGCCAGGTGTCGCCGAACCAGCACTTGCCCTGGACCGGGAAGACGTCGATGGTCACGGCAACCGCTGCCGGGGGAGCGGGAGCCGGGGCCGGGGCGCTGCCGAGTCGGCTGGCGGTGGCTTCGTCGAGCTTGCCCGTCGGGGTCAGGCCCGAGCGTCGCTGGAACTCCATGATCGCTCCAGCGGTTGCGGCTCCGAACGCACCGTCGGCGCCGCCTGCAAAGGTGATACCGGCTGCGATGAGTGAGTTCTGCAGCGACGTCACTCGGGCGCCGCGCTCGCCGTACACCGGGTAGCCGGCGGGGGAGGAGACGCCCTGTGGTGTGGCCGAAGGTGCGCCGGCGTGCCACCGAGGCCGAGCGTGGTGGCGTCCTTTTCCGACACCACTCCGGTCTGTGGGGTTCCGTTCGTCTTCTGGAAGGCGATCAGCGCGGTACGTGTGGCATTGCCGAAGACTCCGTCGGCTCCGCCGCGCAACACCAGTCCGGTGCGTGATGATGGCGCGCTGCAGTTCCTTGACGAGGTCACCGGTCGCTCCGACCGTCATTCCGACGTAGGCGCTCGCAGCAGGGGGCGCTGGTGCCGGCGTCGGCGCTGGCGCCGGTGCGGGTGTCGCTGCGGGGGAGAGGGCGAGGCTGGCGATCGAGGCGTCGTCGAGGACGCCCGTCGCGGGAGAGCCCCTTGGCCGTCTGGTAGCTGGTCAGCGCCGCGGTCGTCATGGCGCCGAACACGCCGTCGGCTCCACCGCGCACGGTGATGCCTGCGGCGATGAGCGCCCGCTGGAGGATCTTCACGTTCTCGCCACGGGCGCCGATCTTCATGCCCGGAGAACGAGGGGTTCGCGGCTGCGGCGGGCGCAGGTGTCGCGGCGGCGCAGGGGCGGCGGGCGCCGGTGTCG
Organism: Ilumatobacteraceae bacterium; assembly: GCA_963716235.1. GTDB lineage: Bacteria > Actinomycetota > Acidimicrobiia > Acidimicrobiales > Ilumatobacteraceae > Sva-07. The sequence goes on from CAVQTE010000013.1 coordinate 10,720, forward strand.
CCGCCGGCGCGCCGGTGAGCTTCAGACGCGCCGACATGGCGGCGTCGACCTCGCCGGTCACGGGGAGCCCGTTCCAGCGTTGGTAGTTCGACACGGCCGTCTTCGTCGCCTGGCCGAACACGCCGTCGGCGCCGCCCGGAACGTAGACGCCCGACGCGATCAGCGCTTGCTGGAGTTCGGTGACGTTCGCACCGTTGGCCCCGAGCGTGAGGCCGCCCGAGGTTGCCGCCGGGGCTGCCGGCGCTTGGGCCAGCCCGAGGGCGGCTGCGGTCGCTGCGTCGACGGCACCCGTGGCAGGGAGGCCGTTGCGTGACTGGAATGCGGTCACCGCGGACTTGGTGGCCGGGCCGAAGACACCGTCGGCGCCACCGGGCACCTTGACGCCGGCAGCGATCAACGCGCTCTGGACCGTTTTGACCTCGTTGCCACGGGCACCTTCACCGAGACCGACGATCGTCGGCGCGAGGGGAGACTCGATCGCCAGGGGCGACGCGGTCACGGTTGTCGGCACGCCGCCGAGTACGAGGCCGCCGACGGTGGCCAGACAGAGCCCGGAGGTGACGAAGCGCCGACGGCGCGGTGATCGGTTCATGGACGTGGACGACATGGGCGGCCTCTCTCGCAACACGGAGATGTGATCGGTCCGCCCGATGTGCTCCTGAACCCTCGACGAGAAGTCGAGATCCCCTCACCGTTCAGTCGGTCTTCTGGTTTCCATGAAGCCCCAGCATGCCGGGGTCGAGGGGAAGACCAATTCTTGCCGATCGGGGGCGACCTGTCCAGGGCCATCCCATCCACCTGACATAACGAAATTATGGGCGTTGGGACCCCTGTCGGGCCCGCGACGGCAACTTTGTGGTGCAACCCTGTGGGTTTCGTCTGAGTCGAGATGATTTACGCGCCGTGCCGGAGGAGGCGAACACTCTGCGTCGTCACTTTGGCAAGATTTCCCACAGAAAGCGAGATTCCACTGGTCATGGCACTATTGCCTCACCTACATTGATCGTGAGGCGGAGGGCCGTGAAGTGAATCGGGAGGCGGAAGTCATGTTCAAAGGCAAGACAGATCAGCGGCATTTGGGTACCCTGTTGATCCTCGGCTTGTTCGCCGGACTTGACGGTGACGACTGTGGCGTCGCTCTCGGAGCCGGCGGAGGCCGTCGATGTCGTGGAGTTCGCTTCCGTGTACGGCCTTTGGAGCGACGTCGTAGGCAGTAATGGCTCAGCGCCGCCGTGTGGAGTTGCATACTTCCGGACGCCGCAAACGAATCCACTGACTCCCCAGGCCGCTGTTCCTGCCAGCGCAGAACGTCGCGCGCTTCGGCGATCCTTTCAACGCCAATTGCGACGCGAGCAAATATTGGTCAGCGGTCGGGGTTCGGCTTCCAGGGTCGTGACATCTCGTCGGCGCCGGCCAGTGCCGATACGTTCCTCACCGGCACGTTCACCCATTTCAACAACCCCATCGAAGGCGGAGCCAACAACGTCGGCACCGGCAAGCTGACCGCAACGTTCAACTTCAACGATGCGACGACCAGTCCCCTCCACGAACAGAACGCTCCCCATCGTCTACAACGTCACGTTGGATGAAACCCCCAACAATCCAGACGACGGGAACTGCCCGTACGGCAGTGCGGCGAATCCTCTGTTGCCTGGCCCGAACGGTGCGGGGCTGAACACCGAGGGGTGTGCTGACGCAGTCACCATCGCCCTTCCGACCACGGCGAGCACCATCACTATTGGTCAGACGAGGCTGAACTTCGAGATCAAGTCCTCGAGCGTCCTGACGTCGGGCACGTGCCCGACGTCGCCTCCGGCAGACGCCGTGCAGGGCAACAAGGTGGTGACGGCCGAAGGCGGCACTCGCAACCTGTGCGTGTACGGCGGTGTCACCGCCGGCAAGCTCATCATCGAGAAGACCATCAACGGTGGCGGCGACGCCAACTTCGACTACAAGATCCAGGAGCGTTCACAACGTGCCAATCAGGTGGGTAACGCCGTCGGTTCGTTGACGACCAAGACGGTCAACGTCACGGCCGCCACGCCCAATCCCGACAACGTCGAGGTGCCCTTGGAGGCCGGCGTCTACAGCCTCGAGGAAGTTCTTCAACCAGCGATTCCTTTCCAATCGCTCGTCTGCACCACAACCGGAGGCGATGGCACGGCCACGCTTGCTTCTCCGTTCGGCAGCTACACGAAGCCTGTCAACGGCAGCGGAGCAGTGATCGATCTCGACTCCGGTGAGACGATCACATGTCGGTTCGTCAATAACCGTCTGACCGAGTTGACCATCATCAAGAACGCGACGCCGGACTCGGCACAATCGTTCGGGTTCACGACAACATCTCCCGGCGCAAGCACGTCGAAGCTCCCTGCCAGTTTCGATCTCGTGGACAACGGTGGCGTGAACTCCGAGACGTTCCTGATCGACGAAGGAGCGTTCACGGTCACTGAGACGAATCTCGAGCCGAACTGGGACCTCACGAGCATCAGCTGCTCGGGTGGGAGCACGTCGACCAACGCCGCGACGGACACACTCACCGTCAATTCGTCCTACGGCCAGAAGGTGACGTGCACCTTCAACAACCGTAAGATCCCGACCCCGGTCCTCGACGTCACCAAGTCAGCGACCCCGCTGACGTTCCAGGAGCCGAACGGCACCGTGGTGTACGGCGTCTTCATCGCGAATCCGAACGGCGCGACCGCCCCGATCAAGATCACCAGCATCACCGACAGGGTGTCGATCAACGGTGCGGCACCGGGTGCGACGGTCGACCTCAACAACGCTGCGCCGTTCGCCGTGCCAGGCGGCACCGTGACGGCCAACACGTGTGCTGGCAAGGTCAACACCTTCGTTGCCGTGACACCTGTGACGTGTTCGTTCACGGTCCAGTACACGGGACGCAACAACGCCGATTCGATCTTCGACGAAGTGACGGTCTCCGGAACCGATCCGTTCAATCAGCCCGTCTCCGACAAGGACGATGAGACCGTTCGTGTGACCAATCGCGGCCCGTCAATCGACGTCGACAAGCAGAACCCTGCCGGCCAGGACACGGTCGTGGCCCCAGGCGGGCTCGCCACGTGGACGATCAAGGTCACCAATCCCGAAACGGCCCCGTTGGGAGAGACGCTCACCCTCACCAGCGTCACCGACCAGCTTTTCCGCAACGGTGTCGCCTTCGGCGCCCCACTGAACATCACCGCGCTGCCAGTCGTGTCGCCCGTGACGGCCACGACCTGCAACGGGCTCGTTAACACCGTGCTCGCGCCGGGTACGTCCTACAACTGTCAGATCACCATCGACACGAACCTCGTCGGGCCACTGGTGGTCGGTGACCAACTGAAGAACGTCGTCAAGGTCTTCGGTCGCGATGATGACCCGACCCCCACCGTTGTCTCCGACGAGGACGACGCCATCAAGACCGTGGTGGCCATCGCCCCGCAGCTCAGCGTGTTCAAGACCGACCGCGATGAGACGATCTCGGAACCGCGCGAGACGATCGAGTACGCGATCGAGATCAAGAACGACGGCACGGTCGGCCAGTCGAACCCGATCCGGATCGACAAGATCACCGACACCATCTTCTTCACCCCCCGCGGCGGCACCGAGGTGTCCGTTGGGACCGTGATGATCCAAGGCTCCCCAGCAGTCATCACGCCAGCAATCGGAGCCGTCGTCGGACAGGTATCGTCGTCGGCGGGCGCCACCCCTGTTCCCGTGACCCTGGTCGCCACGACCTGCGGACCCGAGATCGGGAAGGTCCTCAATCCGGCGACAGGCACCTCGTGCACTATCACACTCAGCCTTCCGGGCAACGCCGGCGACGCGTTCCGTGACGTCGTTCGAGTCGACGGCGTCGAGGTGGGACCGAACACTCCGCTGAACCGTGAAAATGGCGCCAACACACCCGTCGTCAACGTCGACCCGGCCATCGAGATCGTGAAGACCGCAACACCCAACTCGGTGTCCGAAATCGGTGCCGATGTCACGTTCACGTTCGACATCAAGAACACCAGCGCCGCCGGTACCGACCCGATCACCCTGACGCAACTGAGCGACAGTGTCTACGGGAACCTGTTCGATGCCGCCAACCCGAAAGTCACCGGCAACACCTGCGATGACCTGACCGGCGACAACCTCGCACCGGGTGCTTCGGTAACGTGTTCGTTCAAGGCCTTCGTCTCCGGGACGGTCGCCAACCCGCACAAGAACATCGTCACCGTCACGGCGAAGGACGACGATGTCGGGAGCAAGGACGCAACCGACACCGACGATGAAACCGTCTCGTTCACGGACAACAAGCCGAAAATCAAGGTCACGAAGACGGCGAACCCCACCAGCGTGCCCGAGTCGGGAGCGCCCGTCACGTACACGTTCCTCGTCGAGAACGAGACCGCCGAGCCGGTGACGCTCACGAAACTCATCGACGACAAGTTCGGTGACATCACGAAGCAGACGGTGACTACCTGCGACCTGGACCCGTCTCAGATCCTGGCTGGCAAGGACGCCACGCCCGGCTCGGGACCTGACACCTACACCTGCTCGATCACGGTGACCCTCCTGCAACAGGGCGGAGCGCTCGACCACGTGAACGTCGTCGAGGCAACCGCCAACGATGATGAAGGGAACGTCGCAACGGCCAAGGACGATGCAACGGTCACTTTCACGCTGATCGCGCCGACGGTCGACATCACCAAGACCGACATCACGCCGGCGCCGGGGATCAAGGAGCCGGGTGGCAACGCCACCTACGAACTCACGATTCTGAACACGTCGTTCGAGGCGGTCGACATCACCACGCTCACCGATGAGATCAACTATGGGAAGCCCCCGTTGAAGGTCGGTCCGTTCAGCATCCTGAACATCGTCGGGGTGAATTCGAACCCCACCAAGACTTTGCCGCTCGTCTCGAGCACGTGCGTGACCAAGAAGTTGGCGCCGAGCAACGGAGCAGCTGGCGGTACTGATGAGTACACGTGCCAGTTCACCGTGTACCTCGAGGGCACTGCACAAGACGTCGGTGACACCGCCGTCGTCGTGGTGACCGACGACGACAAGCAGACCGGCACCGACTCCGCAGACGAGACGACTCTGATCGTCGACGTCCCGCCAGTGGTGGAGATCATCAAGACAGCCACCCCGACCCGGATCAAGCCCGGTGATGAAGTCACCTACACCTACACGATCTTCAACCGGTCGACAGTCGAGGACATAACGATCGTTTCGTTGAACGACGATAAATTCGCCTTCGCCGCCGGCCCCGTCCCGGCAGCTGAGTGTCAGGTCGTCGGCAAGGTCCTCACTCCGAAGGACCTCGACGATAGCTCGGGAACCGATCAGGTGACCTGCACGATCAAGCGGACTGATCTCCTACCCGGGGTAGGTGAGAATCCGTTCAACTACGACCACACGAACATCGTCAAGGTCGAAGCGGGAGATGACGAGATCATCGATTCGCAGCAGAATCCCGATGGGGCGCTCCCCTATGTGTCCGATGAGGACGACGCCGTGGTGCAGGTCCGCAAGACCGCCGTCACACTCGACAAGTCCGATGCGACAGTGACGTCGAACGACAACGGCTCCTACATGGCCGTGTACACCATTGAGGTCGAGAACGATGGAGCCGCCGGCACGTACACGCTGGAGGACACGTTCAACTTCGGTCCCGGTGTGAGCGTTGTTGGCACTCCGACGGTGACGGCTGATCCGACTTCGATCATCACGAATACAAGTTTCGATGGTGACACCGACACGCTCATTGCCAAGGACGTGGATATCGCAGCTGGTCCCGACACTGTTCACACTTACACCATCACCGTTCACGTGAAGGCAGATGTCCTCGGCGATGTGACCTATATCGATTGCAAGCTTGGCGACACGTCGGGCTCCGGCTCAGGCCTGTTGAACCTTGCGTCGGTAGTCGTTGGTCGTGACACGCCGATCACTGATGATGGTTGTGGTGACATTCCGGCGGTCGAGTTCGCCAAGTCGGACCCGGTGGTGACGCCGAATGCGGATGGTTCCTATAACGCGGTGTACACGATCACTGCGAACAACACTGGTGGTAAGGCCGGCAAGTACACCTTGACGGACACCTTCGGTTTCAGCAGCGGTGTGACCGTTGTTGGTGCTCCGACGGTAACGGCCGATCCGAACACGATCGTCCCGAACGCCGGTTTCAACGGTGTCAGCAACAAGCTGATTGTCACTGATCAAGCGATTGGTGCGAACACTGTCCATACCTACACCGTGATGGTCAAGGTCAGGGTGTCGGTGGTTGGTGACATCGTCTACACCGTCTGCGCTCAGACTCCTGGCTCCGGCCAGGGCCTGTTCAACGAAGCCTCGATCAGCGTGGATGGTGGCCCGGCCATCGTCGACAACGGTTGTGGTGACATTCCGGCGGTCGAGTTCGCCAAGTCGGACCCGGTGGTGACGCCGAATGCGGATGGTTCCTATAACGCGGTGTACACGATCACTGCGAACAACACTGGTGGTAAGGCCGGCAAGTACACCTTGACGGACACCTTCGGTTTCAGCAGCGGTGTGACCGTTGTTGGTGCTCCGACGGTAACGGCCGATCCGAACACGATCGTCCCGAACGCCGGTTTCAACGGTGTCAGCAACAAGCTGATTGTCACTGATCAAGCGATTGGTGCGAACACTGTCCATACCTACACCGTGATGGTCAAGGTCAGGGTGTCGGTGGTTGGTGACATCGTCTACACCGTCTGCGCTCAGACTCCTGGCTCCGGCCAGGGCCTGTTCAACGAAGCCTCGATCAGCGTGGATGGTGGCCCGGCCATCGTCGACAACGGTTGTGGTGACATCCCCGGCGACCTTCAGATCACCAAGGACGATGAGGGCATCACGGCACTCGCCGGCAGTGCTCCGTTCGACTACACGATCGAGGTCACCAACGTCGGCGGAGCCAGCACCGGCAAGCCGATCGAAGTGGTCGATGAGCTGCCGTCCGGGTTCGCCTGGGTTGCTCCTGCTCCAGTCGGCTGCGAAATCGACGGCCAGCGTCTCGAGTGCTCGTTCAATCAAGAGCTGCTCGGTGGAGAATCCATCAGCATCGAGGCAACGGCCAAGGTGCTGGCGTCAACTGCTCCGAACGCAGAGGGCTACGTCAACAAGACGTACGTGACAAGCCCGGGCGATCCGTACACGGCGCCGGAATCACCGGACGACATCGTCTGCCCGAGTGATGAGGTCCAGGACACCGCCTTGGAGCTGTTCACGCAGGTTCTCGACATCCTTCTGGTTGGTAACCCCGACAACAATGTGGCCTGCGACAACACGCCGGTCGTCGACGGCAAGATCGAGGTCACGAAGGTCGACTCGGTGCCAGATGACAAGCTCGTGGTCAATGGTGAGACATACACCTACACCTTCACGGTCAAGAACACGGGCACAGCGCCAGTGAGGGACGTGGAGTTCAGCGACGACCTTCCTGTCAACATCGAGTTGGTCTCGATCAACGCAGGAACTGGTTGGACCTGTAACGCCGTCGACCCGATCGCCTGCTCGTTCGCAGACGACCTCGGGCCGAACGAAACAACGACGAAGGTCGTGGTGACGGTCAAGGTCGGCGCTGCGTTCGTCGGCAACGCCATCGAGAACGTCGTCAACGCCCGCGCGGTCGTCTTCACCGTCAGTGGCGATTCCAAGCCGGTCACCGATGACGACATCGAGATCACCCCACTCGAGCCGCCAGCCGACCTGGCAATCACCAAGATGGCGTCCACCGGCGTTCCGGCCCAGGGAAGTACCTTCTCCTGGAATCTTAAGGTGACCAACAACGGTCCCACCGTGGCCACTGACGTGGTCGTCACCGATGTCGTGCCTGCAGGGCTCACGGTGGTCTCGGTCGCCGACGGCGACTTCGACTGTGACTCCGTTGGGAACTCGGTCACCTGTAGGCGGCCTGAACTCGCCGTCGGTGCAAGCGGAACGATCTCGATCATTACGATCGTGGGCCCGGCCACCGTGGGCCGCATTGCCAACACCGCAACGGTGACAGGTGGACAACCCGATCCGGATCCGTCGAACAACACTGCGACCGACGTCGTCAACGTGTTCGTGGAGATCGCGCTTCCGCCGCCGGTGGAAGTGCCTGCTCCACCTCCGCCAGGCGGCCTGCCCGCCACCGGGTCGGATCTCTCGGAGTACCTGCAGACGGCGATGGTGTTGTTGGTCCTTGGCCTGGGCATGTTCATTGTGACCCGACGTCGCCGCCACCGGTCGGCCTGATCCGACCACCCGAACTCTCAGACCGGCTGCCTCACCCGGCGGCCGGTCTGAGAGAATCGGAGCGATGAACCTTCCATCACCTCTCTCGAGGGCCTTCGCGAGCGACAACGCCGCCGGCGCTCACCCTGCCGTGCTCGACGCCATCGCAGCGGCCAATGTCGGCCACATGCTCGCCTACGGCGACGACGAGATCACGCGCGAGTGCTCGGCTCGATTCCGTGACCTGTTCGGCGCCGACGTGACCACCCGACTGACGTTCAACGGGACCGGCGCCAATGTCCTGGCCCTGGCAACGCTCCTGGGGTCACTGCCCGGCCCGCACCATGGTGTCGTGTGCACCGACTGGGCGCACATCACCGTTGACGAGACAGGGGCCCCGGAACGGGCGCTGGGGACCAAGCTGATCGATCTCCCATCGGTCGGTGGCAAGCTCGTCCCCGAGCAGCTCGCCGAACTCGCCGCAATCCAGGGTGTCCAGCATCATGTACAGCCCGGCGTGGTGTCGATCACCCAGGCAACCGAACTCGGCACGCTCTACACGCCCGACGAGATCGCCGCGCTGTGCGACCAAGCGCACGCACTCGGAATGCTCGTTCACCTCGACGGCGCCCGGATCGCCAATGCCACCGCCGCACTCGGTGGCACCCGTGCGGCATTGCGCTCGTTCACCGTCGATGCAGGCGTCGACGCAGTGTGCTTCGGGGGCACCAAGAACGGCCTGCTCGGCGCCGAGGCCGTCGTCTTCCTCAATCCTGCCGCGTCGGTCGGCTCGAAGTTCGTACGCAAGCAGGTCACGCAGCTGCCCTCGAAGATGCGCTACCTCGCTGCGCAGTTCAATGCGGTGCTCGAGAACGACCTCTGGATCGACCTCGCTGCCCACGCCAACGCCATGGCCACCGAATTGCACCGCCTGACCGTCGACATTCCCGGTGTGGTGCTCGACCGTCAGCCGGCGGTCAACAGCGTGTTCCCGCGTCTGCCGCCCGATGCCATAGGTCCCCTGCGTGATTGGTGCTTCTTCTGGGACTGGGACACGACCCGTCACGAGGTGCGTTGGATGACCTCGTGGGACACGACGATCGACGATGTCAGGGACTTCGCGGCGGGTGTCGAGGCAATCGTCGTCGATGGCGCGCGTGCATAGAATTTAGTTGGCACATGCAATTGACTCGGTGGTCGATTCGATTTAGTCTCTCGCCCTGCGGAGCCTGAAAAGCTCCGATTCGGTTCGGGGGAAGCACTCAATCGCACGGGGGTATGTGTACATGACGGCCATCGAATTCTCCATCGATCGAATGCAGACCGATGAGGACAACTGGATGCGCGACGGGGCCTGCAAGGGGATGACGCACCTCTTCTTCCCGACCGCAGCCGAACGGCCGCAGGCCCGCGAGCGACGTGAGGCCGCCGCACAGGAGGTCTGTGCCGGCTGCGCCGTCCAGACGCAGTGTGTCTCCTTCGCCCGCCAGCACCACGAGTACGGGTTCTGGGGCGGCGAGTCAGAGGACGAACGCCACGCCGCCGGGTACCGACTCATCGCCCCCATCGGCATCCGCGCCCGCGCCAGCTGAGTGTTCGACGTCGCCGTCGTCGGCAGCGTCAATCTCGACCTCGTCGCCTCCACTGCTCGCCTCCCCGGTCCCGGTGAAACGGTGTGCGGGACCGCGTACGCAGAACACGCCGGCGGCAAGGGCCTGAACCAAGCAGTGGCTGCTGCTCGCAGCAGTGCGGCGGTGGCCATGGTCGGTGCCGTCGGAGACGATGACGCCGGACGGCGCCTCCGATCGATCGCCGAGGACGAGGGCATCGACGTCGAAGCCATCGAGGTGATCTCGGGCTCACCGACCGGACGAGCGCTCATCACCGTCGACGCCGGCGCCGAGAACTCGATCGTGGTGATCCCTGGGGCGAACTCACTCGTTCGCGCCGGCGTGATTCCCGATGCCCGAGTGGTGATCGCCCAGCTGGAGGTTCCGATCGACGAGGTGCTCGCGGCCTTCCGATCAGCCCGAGCGAGCGGCGCTCGCACGATCCTCAATCCGGCGCCGGCCCAACCGCTTCCCGACGAACTGGTAGCGCTCTGCGACATCATCGTGCCCAACGAGCACGAACTGGAGCTGATCGGTGGGGTCGACTCACTCCTCGATCGGGGGGTCGGCATCGTCGTCACCACTCGAGGAGCCAGCGGTGTCACCACCACGGTTCGGACCGAAACGTCCTCGACCGAGCGACGCCAGCCGGCATTCCCGATCACGCCGGTCGACACCACCGGTGCGGGCGATGCGTTCTGCGGCGCGCTCGCAGCCCGCCTGGCCGCGGGCGATGAGCTGGAGTCCGCCGTCCGTTATGCCGCCGCTGCCGGGGCCCTGGCCACCACGATCGACGGAGCGGTGCCGTCGCTCCCCCACGCCGGCGACGTCGCCGCGTTCCTCGCGCTCGAACGCCCACCGCAACCGTGATGTGACCGTCAGCCGTGACGTAACCGTCAGCCGTGACCGTCAGGTGTGCCGCAGCGTGACGGCGACCCATCCGTCGAGCGTGTCGACGCGCTCCACGATCATCGGAGCGAGCGCAGCGAGGACGTGTCCATGGCGCTCCGCGAGGATCCCGCTGATCACCAGACGTCCGTCGGGTCGGGTCAGTCGTCGGAGGTCGTCGGCGAGCTCGATGAGTGTCGGCGCCAGGATGTTGGCGACGACGAGGTCGTAGGTTGCGTCGAGGTCGGCCGCAGGTGCGGTGTCGACCTCGATCCGATCGGCAACGGAGTTGCGCACCGCATTGTCGCGCGTCGCCTCGACGGCAGCCGACGCCACGTCGACTGCTCGCACGGCCCCGGCGCCGAGCATCGCGGCCATGATGGCGATGACGCCCGTTCCGCACCCGACATCGAGCACATCGCACCCGGCGGCGAGCTGACTGCGAGCCGCCCGCAACGACAAGCGTGTCGTCGGGTGGTCACCGAGCCCGAACGCACCGCCCGGCTCGATGGAGATGGCGACGACGCCGTCTCCGACGGCCTGGTCCTGCCACGCCGGCACGACGACGAGGGAGTCGTCGACCCACATCGGCTGAGCGAACTCCCGCCACGTGTCGGACGTGGCCTCCGCGATCTCGACCACGTTCCATGTCCACCGCTCCCCCAGCGCCGTGCCGGCTCGTTCGATGGCGGTGTCGTCGTCACCGACAGCCGTCCACAGTTCGACGACGTCATGAGCTTCGCCGACCCGTTCCTCGATGGCTCGCACGCCGAGCTGCCAGAGCGCATCCGACGCGACGTCGACGTCGGTCACGGGCACCGTCACGACGAACGCCCGCATCAGTCGAGGCGCCGCAGATCGGTGCGGTACGCCTCGATGCGAGCGACGTACGCGGCAGCGCTGTTGCGGATGAGGTCGATGTCGGCCCGATCGGGCTTGATCACCGCGGGCGAGCCGGCAGCCAACGCGCCCGACGGAACGTCGACATCGTTGAGGACCACCGAGTTCGCGGCGACGACGGCCCCGCTGTGGACCACCGACCGATGGAGGACCATCGCAGCGTTCCCGATCAGGACATCGTCGTGAATGGTGCAGCCCTCCAGGTGGATCAGGTGGCCGAGGACACATCCGTCACCGACCACGGTGTGCCAGTGCGGTGTCGTGTGGAGCACCGCATTGTCCTGCACACTCGTTCGATTGCCGATCCTGATCTCGCCCCCGTCGCCGCGCAGCGTGGCCCCCGGCCAGATCGATGAGTAGGCGCCGACGGTGACTGCGCCGATGATCACGGCGTCGGGATGGACGAAGGCCGTCGAATCGATGGAGGGGACGAGATCGCCGAGTGCGTAGACAGCCATTGCGGGCACGGTACCGGTCACGGGCAGACTCGTTGGAGTTCTCCCTCCGCGAACCGGTACCGTTGTCGAAATGTCCCGCAGGATTGATATCGAGCTGACGAGCGCGCTCCCCGACGGCTCGTGGACGTGGCGCGCCGCTGGCGCCCGCAAGCCCAACGGGCAGATGGATGCCAGCTTGCTGCCATCCGGATCAGCCGTCGGTGACGTGCTGAAGGCCGAGATCGAGCAGATGCTCGACGGCATCGAGGTGCAGTCGATCATCACGGGGCGCCAGAAGGCCGAGGACACCAACGTTCTCGAGCTCCTCCCGAGTGAGAAGCCGTTCGAGGCGGTGATCGAAACGCGTGCCAAGCGTGACCGCAACGAGCGTCGAGATGGTCGTGACAGCCGTGATGGACGGGGTCGTCGCGACGCCAAGCGTGACGGTGGGCGCCGTGATGGTGGTCGTGATGGTGCCGTCGTGATGGTGCACGTCGTGACGGTGGTCGTGATGGTGAGGGTGCCGGTCGCTCCGACCAGCGGCGCCAGCGACCCCATTTCGAGGCTCCACCCGAATTGCCGCAGCGCCCGAAGCCGAAGCGCTTGCGTCCCGGCAAAGCCCGTCGCAACGCCGTGCTCGCCGATCTCCCCGAGGAGCAGCGCCCGATCGCCGAGATGGCGCTGCAGGGCATGTCGGCCGTTCGTGCCCGCGTGAAGGAAGAGAATGCCAAGCTCGAGGCCGCCGGCCAGCCCGTCATGCCCGAGCAGTCGGTTGTCAAGATGGCCGAGGACATGCTCCCCAAGCTGCGCGTCGCCGAATGGCTCGACCGCGCCGAGGCCGCACAGCGTCAGATGGAGCACCTCGATCTGCGCGACCTGCGCAGCGTTGTCGCCGCCGGCGAGGATCCCAGCGTCGCTCGCGACCTGTCGACGCGCGCCGTGGCCGACGACCTCAAGCAGGCGCTGGTTCGCAAGCAGGACGAGGAGCTGACCCTGTGGTTCGGCGACATCGATGCTGCGATCGGTGTCGGCCGGGTCATCCGTGCCCTGCGGCTCTCGTCGCAGCCGCCCAAGGCCGGTGTGGTGTTCCCGCCGGATCTGGCTCGGCGCCTCGGTGAGGCCGCCACTGCAGCTCTCCAACCAGAGGATCCTGCCGACCGCTGGATCGCGGTGCTCGAAGCGGCAGCGTTCTCGCCGGTTCGCACGCTCGTGACGCCCGCCACTGCACCTGCGGTGCTGACCGACGACCTGAAGGCCACCACGCTTCGTCTCGGCCCGGCCCTGCCGCAGATTGCAGCGCTGCTGGGCATCGAGATTCCCGCCGGCGCACCGAAGCCCAAGCCGCTGCGCGCCGGGCCGCCCCGCAAGGACGCCCGCAAGGACGGCCGCTCCGAGAGCCGCAACGAGAGCCGCAACGAGAACCGATCAGGCGGCAAGGGCGGACGCTCCGACGATCGCTCCCGCCCCGACTCGCAACCGGCCAAGGCTCCCGAGACCGTGACGGCCGAGGCAGAACCGGTTGCCGAACCGATCGCCGAGGCACCGGTCACCGAGGCACCGGTCGAACCGGTCACCGAGACGCCCGTCGTCGAAGCACCTGTCGCCGAGGCAACCGTCACTGACGAATCGGTCACGTCCGGCGCCTGAGCGGGTTCGACTCGCTCGACTCGCGACGCATACGATCCTCGGCCATGTCCGAGATCGTCACGTATGAAGCCCGCGACCGCGTCGCACTCATCACGCTCAACCGACCTGATGCCCGCAATGCGGTCAACGGCGACGTCGCCCAGGCAATGGAGGCCGCCATCGATCAGATGGAGGGCGACGACGACATCTGGGTCGGCATCATCCAGGCCAACACCGAGGGCCAGGACCGTCCGGTCTTCTGCGCAGGTGCCGACCTGAAGGCGATCAACTCGGGTGCCGGCGGCTCGTTGATGACCGAGCGCGGAGGATTCGCCGGCTTCGCCTATCGCGAGCGCAAGAAGCCCGTCATCGTCGCCGTCGACGGGCTGGCGACCGCCGGAGGCTGTGAGATCGTCCTGGCTGCCGATCTCGTGGTCGCAACGACCCGTTCGGCATTCGGATTGGCCGAGGCGAAGCGCAATCTCGTGGCGGGCGCCGGCGGCCTGTTCCGGCTCCCTCGCGCCATCGGTCGATCGGCGGCGATGGAACTGATCCTCACCGGCGAGCCCTTGGCGGCAGAGCGCGCGTACGAGCTGGGCCTCGTCAATCGGTTGGTCGAACCTGGCGAGGCCACCGAGGAGGCCCTGCGTCTGGCTGCACAGATCACCGCAGCGGCCCCGCTCGCCGTGTGGGAGAGCCGCAAGGTCGTACTCGCTGCTGCAACGGAAGACGACGAGACGCTCAAGCGGATGACCGATGCGGCCATGGGGGTCGTCATGCGCTCGGAGGATCTTTCCGAAGGCCTGACCGCCTTCATCGAGAAGCGTGCCCCGCAGTGGAAGGGCCGCTGACCGAACGAGTGCAGTGTCGGCCGCTTCAGAGCGGCTTGAAGGTGGTGATCAAACGGGCGACGATGCCGGCGCGCTCGTAGAGGTTCTTGGTGTGCCGGTCACCCGGGAGTGCCTGGCCCTCCACCGCGACTGCTCCCCTTCCGCGTGCGGACTCGATTGCTGTTGCGAGGAGTTCATCGCCGAACCCGAGTTCGCGAGCCTCGGGAGTCACCCACACCTGGTCGACGCGAACCACGTGATCACGACCCAGATCGGCCACGAGGAAGCCGACGACCACGTCGTCGATCACTGCGACATACACCTCGGACACGATGCACCGCTGCGCCCATGCATCATTCACCGCAGGGTGTTCGACGAGCCACCGATCGCCACCACGTTGGCCGACGAGGGCAGCGCGCGCCTCTCGTTCCAGCAGCGCCAGTTGGGCGAGATCGTCGCCGCTGGTGGGGTCGGCGGCACGTACCGTCGGGTCGATCAAGCGTCCCTCAGCTGCGCCAGCTTGCCGAGGATCGTGCGTCGGTGACGGCCCTGGAGTTCATAGGCCTCGATCGCGTCACGCTCGTCGGGCTCGAGACCCGCCAGCATCGACACGATGTCGGAGGCGGGGAGATGGTCGTAGTCGGCGAGTGCCAACGTGGTCGAGGCAATGGGGTTGTCGATGGCTTCGCCCGGGTCGCTGGCGGGCTCCGTCTCGATCGGCTCGGCCCGTTCGTCGGACGCAACCAGCGACTCGATGCGCTGGCGAACCTCCCGGACTCCTTGATCGACTGCGAGCTTGCCGAGAAATCGTGCCAGCACGATCTCGCGCTGGACACGGTTGATCGCTGCAGGGACCTGATCCAGCAGCGTGGTCATGGGAGGCTCAGGAGCTGAAGATCGGGCAGTCGTCGTCGCCGATGGGACAGTTCGGCGCGCTCGACCTCACCAGGAGGAAGCACGACGGACACAGCAGTTCGTCCTGCTGCTTGGGTAGCAGACGCTCGCCGCCTTCACCCCGTACATCGGGTTCTTCGTCCTCGTCGTCCTCGTCGTCGTCACTCGACGCAACGAGGCGATCCTTCAGGATCTTGTCGAGGTCCTCCTCGACATCGTCGTCGGCGATGAGCTCTTCGTCGTCTTCGTCCTCGTCGTCATCGACGCGCTTCTTGCGCTTGGTGCGCGGCGCTTCGGGAGCTACATCTTCCTCGTCGTCGTCGGTTCCCACGACGTCGTCATCGTCATCGTCATCGGCAGGAAGGTCATCGTCGTCTTCCAGGTCGATCTCGTCGACATCGACGTCGAGGTCGAGTTCGTCGTCGGACTCCTCTTCGCCGGGTTCGTCGTCGGTTTCGATGTCAGTGGTGTCGTCGTCAGCCATGTCGTCGTTTCGGTCTCGTCGTTTCGGTCTCGTCGTGCGGCGGGTCACCGAACGAATCGGCGCTTGCGGGCGGGAGCATAGGCGTGGGTCACCGATCGACTGGGAGACCGAGCATGTGACACCGGTCACATCTGCTGGGGAGGTGGTTCAGGAACCCTCTCGTCTGGCCTCGGCGCGCCGCTCCGATTCCAGTCGCTCGAGTTCGGGCGCATGTGTCGTCATGTGGCTCATCGCGGCGGCGATCGCATGATGGCCTGCCTGTTGCCCGATCAGTCGATGCATCTCCAGGGCCACACGGCGATAGGACGGGTGCCCCTGTGGCGACGACCGTAACTCGAGCATGTGGATCGCCTCGCGGGCATTGAACTGCATGACGTAGCGCATCCGATAGGCCATCGACACTGCGTACGACGCCTGATTCGGATACTCGTCGTCCAGTGCGTCGTACAGCGATGCAGACCGGTGCATCGCCTCGTCGAAATCGGCGCCCAATCCCGCCTCGTCGACCAGGTCGGGGCGTGAGTAGCCGTGATTCGGCGTGAGACGCTGCCATTCGATCGTGAGCATGCGATGACGTTGCATGTCACGGAATGCCCCGTAGTCGCTCAGTACGTCGAAACGGTAGAACGATCGCTCGAAGGCTCGTCCGGGCTTGTGGCGACGATTCTCACGCTCACCGACGTACGCCTTGAGCAGCGACACCCGCTCGTCGACACCCAGGTGCCTGACACGGTCGAGCAGCTGGTGCTCGGGCAGTGTCGAGTGCGAGTAGCAGATGGCTGCGAGCAGTTTGTCCTCGGCTTCGGGATCGAAGTCGACGAGCTCGACCTCTGCAGCCGCATCGACCGGAGCCGCGCCGAAGAGTTCGTCGACCAGTGCCGCCGTGTCACTGCGAGTGGCGGCGAGATACTCGCTCCAGCGACCGCCGCGCTCGGGAAGGTCGACCCGCCGCAGAAAGCTCGGAATGACCTTGCGGAGTTCGTGGAGCATGAGGTCGGAGTACTCACGCGACTCCGGCAGCGGGTTGGCGCGCATTCGCAACAGGAGTGCCTCGAAGGCCTGGCCGGTGCCGTAGATACCCACGTTGGAGGTCGCCGCAGCCGGCAGGATGCCGCGGACCGCATCGAGCGCCTTGGCCCGGGTGGCGGTGCGATACACGAACTCGCTGTCATCGGGCCCTCGTTGGAACCGTCGAACGCACGTGCTCGGTGACGAGATCGACGCTGCGACTGTACGCATCGAAGATTCGGTCGAGATCGCCGACGTACCGGGTGCCGAGCGGACCGGCGAGCACCGCTGGATCGCGGTAGTAGCGGTACCGCCCACCGAGCCGGGCGTCGTAGGAGATGTAACGGGTGCTCTGCTCCAGGTAGCTCATCAACCGACCCCACTCGAGGATCTTGGTGAGCAGATTCGATGCCTGTTCGCACGCCAGGTGGACACCACCGAGCTGGGCGACCGAGTCGTCGCCGTAGTCGAAGAACACACGCTCGTACAGCTCTTCCGCCCGGTCGAGACCGATCGTGGCATCGACCGAATGGTCGCCGCTCACGTCGAGGTCGCCGACGAACTCGTCGAGGAAGAGACGGCGAAGCGACTTGTGGCTGCGGCTGTATCGAGCGAACAGCGCGCCCTTGACGACTTCGGGCAGGTTGACCAGTGCAAACACCGGACCGTCGAGATTGGTGAAGTATCGGCGCAGCACATCGGCTTCGTCCGCGCTGAAGGACTCGGGGACGTACACAGCCACGAGGAGCCACTCTAGAAGAGCCGAGCAGGAGCCTTCGGGATCCTCGAACACGCTGACCTGGGGCGACGGATGTTTCTCAGGCGTACACGACGGCCGCGTCGGGCGCGACGGTGACCTCGACGACGGTCGCCGAGCCGATCCGGCGACCGTCCACTGCGATGCTCATCGGCACGCGGAACCTCCACGCTGCGCTACGCACCGCTCGTGTGTCGATGCCGGGATGCGGGACGTGTGTGGCCGAGCGAACCCGACGACGCGCCTGCCAGCGCTCGCGAACACCGAACGTCGAGCCGATCTCGAAGACCTCGACGCGGCCATCGTTCGGGTGCCCACGGGGAGCAACGTCCCAGTCACCCATGAACTCGGCGTTCATCACCACGACGACCGATCCGCGCCACCAGCCGCCGCGCCACCAGCGATTCCTGATGATGACGTGCGCACACGCCGTTGCCGTGACCGCTCCCCCGTCGAGGCGGATGTCGACGAGGTCGACAGGTAGTTCGTTGACGGTCAGCCGACCGTCGATCAGCGGCCCGCCGAGGGTGCGGGCGAGATCGCCGTCGACGGCGAACACCGGCGGCCCGCCGCGACCGTCACGCGTCGACGCAAGGTGTCGTGCGAGCTCGGGATCGCCCGCCACGACCACGAGGTCGATCGGACGGTCGATCGTACGACCCCATGGCTCACCCGGCTTGATCGTCATGGGCGGTGGGGGCAGCGGCCGAGCTGTCGGCCACGACGCCGCGGAACGCTTGCGCGGCGGCCACTGCAGCCGACCGGCGCGTCTCGGGGTCGGGTGCGATGATCGCCAACTGTCGCAGGAGATCGATGAGTTGCTTGGTCGTGCGAACGAAATCGCCGCCGGTGAGTTCTTCATCGCCGACCACCTCCGCAAAGCCCTCTCCGGCGACCCAGGCGTGGGCGAGAGCGGCAAACGTCGGATCCGGGGGACGGTGCTCGCCGAGCCCGACGGCGCGCTCGTTCGCGCGGAGATCCTCGCTGATCGCCATCAACCGGCGCGAGCGGCTGCGGACCTCATCGGATGAGAACCACGGTGCTGGTGGCGTGTCGGAACTGCGGTGCTCGTACACGAGCATCGACACGAGCGCCGCGAGATCGGCCGCACCGAGGCCGTCGAGCAGCCCCGACCTGACCACCTCGGTCACGAGGAGGTCGGACTCGTGGAACGTCCTGGCGAGCATCTCGCCCGCCTCGGTGAGTGTCCACGTGGGACGATCGATGTAGCCGTACGTCGTCAGCACGTCGAGGACCCGGTCGAACTCCTTGGCCAACGACAGATTCTTCCCACTCACACGCCGTTCGAGGTCGGCGATCTCGCGCTCGATTCGATCGGCCTGGCCGGCCGCCGCCACCTTGGCCCGCAGATCGGGATCGCTCGCCACCGGGTGCTGCTCGGCACGGGGGCCCGAGAATCCCTGGCGCTTCGAACTCGTGGCGGGCACCAGCTTGACCCCGCGGAGCCGACGCGCCACGTCGTTGCGGTACTCCTTGCGGTTCGGGGCGCAGTGCGCGGGCAGCGCCACGGTTCCAACGGGGAACGGCGGTTCATCGAAGTCCTCGGCCATCGCATGGATGCTCTTGGCCGACTTCGTGATCAGCGTGGCGCGTAGCCCACCCTTGCGGTTTGCCGTTGCCACGACTGCGGCTGCGCCCCGGTAGGTGCCCTTCGAGATGTGGACGACGGCGCCCGGTCGCAACGCGGCGAGCGCGTCGGAGACCGCCCGTCGTCGCTCGTCGCGACCGGATGCGTCTCGACCGTGTTCCTGCTCGCGTAGCCGCCGGTACTCCTCGATGTCGCCGTAGTCGCTTGCAGCCTGGCCCCGCAGATCGACCAACGCAGCGCGGCGTCGCTCGAGCCTGGCTTCGAGTCGAACGACGTCGCGGTCGGCCTGGTACTGGGCGAACGAGAGGTTCAGCAGATGGTGCGCCTCATCGCTGCTGTAGGTACGAATGAGGTTGGCTGCCATGTTGTAGGTCGGGTGGAATGCCGAGCGCAGGTGGAACGACGAGCTACCGGCGAGTTCGGCCACCTCGTCGAATCGGACCCACGGCGACCACAGGACGACGGCCGTGCCCAGCTCGTCGATACCACGGCGTCCGGCGCGTCCCGTCAGCTGGGTGTACTCACCGGGTGTCAGCCGCTCGTGGTGCTCGCCGGTGAACTTCGTGAGCTTCTCGATCACAACTGTTCGAGCCGGCATGTTGATCCCGACGGCGAGCGTCTCGGTGGCGAAGACGACCTTGACCAGCCCTTCGACGAAACAGGCCTCGACGACCTCCTTCATCGGCGGCACCATGCCCGCGTGGTGAGCGGCGATCCCGCTCTCCAACTGTGCGACGAACTGGGCGAAGCCGAGGACGTTCAGGTCGGCGTCGTCCAGGCCACCGAGACGAGCATCGATGATCCGCGAGATCGCGGCACGTTCGTCGCCGGTGGTCAGATCGAGCCCCGCATCGACACACGCCTTGGCCGCGGCGTCGCATTGCGCTCGGCTGAAGATGAAGAAGATCGCCGGGAGCAGACCCCGTGCCTGCAGGAGTTCGACCGTCTCGACGCGGCCAGGCGGGGCGAGCACCTTGCGCCCCGAGACCTGGTCGGTACGCGACGATCGTCGATCGTTGCGCGTCGTTCCCTTCCGTCCGCGGACACCCGATTCGTCGAGTTGCACGGCATCGCGGTTCACGTGTCCGCCGACGAACACCGGAAGCATCCGCAGGCGGTCGTTCGTCTTGTCGGCGACGAGGTATTCGTTGTCGAGGCGGACCGGACGTTGTCGCTCGACGATCGACGCCGTGGGCCCGCG
Organism: Ilumatobacteraceae bacterium; assembly: GCA_963716235.1. Taxonomy (GTDB): domain Bacteria; phylum Actinomycetota; class Acidimicrobiia; order Acidimicrobiales; family Ilumatobacteraceae; genus Sva-07. Next base: position 31,202 of record CAVQTE010000013.1, read on the forward strand.
TACGGTGGTGATCCACTCGGCGAGCTCGTCGACGTTGCTGACCGTTGCCGACAGACACACGAGTCGGACGTGCTGGGGCAGGTGGATCATCACTTCCTCCCACACCGGCCCGCGATACGAGTCCTGGAGGAAATGCACCTCGTCGAGGACGACGAGGCCGAGGTCGTGCAGGAGTCGCGACCGACCGTAGATCATGTTGCGCAGCACCTCGGTGGTCATCACCACGATCGGCGCGTCGCCGTTGATCGAGTTGTCGCCGGTCAGGAGGCCGACCTCGTCGTCGCCGTACAAGGCGACGAGGTCACGGAACTTCTGGTTCGAGAGCGCCTTGACCGGTGCCGTGTAGAACGCCCGCAGGCCGGCGCGTCGGGCCGCATCGATGCCGTACTCCGCGACGACGGTCTTGCCACTCCCGGTCGGAACCGCAACAACGACGTGGTCGCCACGATCGAGCGCGTCGAAGGCCTCGTTCTGGAACCGATCGATCGGGAACGAGTACCGGGAGACGAAGTCGGCCCGGCTTGCGCCGTCGATCACTCCTCGACCGGACGTCGACGCACGACCAGCCATCCGATGAAGATCGCCAGGAAGTACAACACCATCATCGGCACGCCGAGCAGCGCCATCGTGACGGGATCACCCGAGGGTGTGATGACCGCAGCGATCACCGCAATGACCACGAGCGCCATGCGCCAGCTCTTCAGGAGACGGTTCGGCGACACGGCGTTCACGAGGATGAGCCCAACGACGAAGACCGGGAGCAGGAATCCGATGCCGAACACGAAGATCATCAAGCCGATGAGGGTCACGTAGCTCGTCACCGAGAAGATCTGGTTGACGTCGGAACCCGACCACGAGATCAGGAAGTCGAGGGCTTGACCGACGGTGAGGTACGCGAGCGTGCCGCCGGCGGCGAACAGCACGATCGACGCCAGGACGAACGGAACCGCGTACTTCTTCTCCTTGGCGTTGAGCGCCGGAACCGTGAACCGCCAGATCTGCCACAACAGAACTGGCAGCGCGGCGATGATCCCGCCGTACATCCCGACGCGCATGCGGGTGGCGATGCCCTCGGTCGGGCTGAACGTGTTGAGCGTGGGGTCGCAGAAGTCGGCAGGCTTGCGGTCGCACAGTTCGACGTACGGCTGGATGAGGAAGTCGAGCACCTGGTTGTAGAACGCGATGATCAGCACCATGCCGATCGAGATGGCCAACGCACTGCGGATGATGCGGACCCGGAGTTCTCCGAGATGCTCTGTGAGCGTCATCGCGTCGGACTCCACGACCTCCTCGTCGGCGCTCACGGGGCGCTCGACTCACTCGGGGCGACGCGGCCGACCGCAGGCTGGATGGCGTCGTCGGCCGATCCGTTCGGTGATGACGGTGGGAGTGGTGGTGGCGGCGGAGCCGGCGTCGGCACGAATCCCTCGAGGGAGGCCGCGAGTTCAGGTGGTGGTGCCGTCGACGGTGGCGGAGAGCCAGGTGTGGCAACGACGTCGTAGCCAGGATCGACGACGCCATGAGCCGACGGCTGTCGTTCAGCGTCATCGCGGAGCCGCTGCTCGGCTTCTGCCTCGGCCATCAGCTTCGACGGATCCACCGAGTCGCGCACCATCTTCGCGGTGTCGCGCATCTCACGCATGGGCTCGTCGAAGGCGTTCTTGATCTCGGATTGGAATCCGGTGCCCATCTTCTTGAGCTCGTTGTACGTCTGCATGAATCGCCGTACGGCATCGGGGAGGCGCTCAGGGCCGAGCACCACGAGCGCGATCAGCAGGATGACGATGATCTCGCTGCCCTGCAGATTGAACACGGGCGCAGTCTACGGGGCTGCCATCATGGTCAGGAGTGCAACAACGTCTCCCCTCACTGCTCGATCCGCCGATCACGTTCGCACACCGTGGAGCGCGTGCCCATGCGCCGGAGAACACGCTGGAGGGCTTTGCGCTGGGCTTGAAGCTCGGTGCGTCGGGCCTCGAGAGCGATGTCTGGATGACCGCCGACGGCGTTGCCGTGCTCGATCACGACGGGGTGGTCAAGAGTGGGCTCCGCAAGCGTCCGATCAGGGAGTTCCGCCGCGACGAGCTTCCATCGCACATTCCGACACTCGGCGAACTGCTGCGCACGTGTGGCACCGACTACGCACTGTCGCTCGATCTCAAGGATCCCGACAGCGCCGTTCGCATCGTCGAAACGGTCACGGAGATCGACGCCGACATGCTGGAACGTACATGGCTCTGTGAACCGAGCCTGGAACGAGTCCTCGCGCTGCGGGCGATGTTCGACGAAGGAGGCCGCAACCCGGTACGGCTGCTCCAGACCACCCGGCTCGAGCGGATCAAGGGAACTCCGGAGCGACGCGCCGAGTACCTCGCCCGCCATGACATCGACGGGATCAACCTGCACCGCACCGACTGGACAGGTGGCCTCGTGGCGCTCTTCCACCGCTTCGGTCTGGTGGCGTTCGGTTGGGACCTCCAGCACGAGCACGATCTGCGCCCGGCACTCCGAATGGGCCTCGATGCCGTCTACAGCGACCACGTCGACGTCATGACCGATTCCTTCATCGCCGAGATCGGCACCCTCTGACTCCGACTGTCAGAGCCATTGCCAGTGGCTCTGCGGCCAGAACACCACGAAGGCTCGACCCACCAGGTCGTCTTCGTTGATCGTTCCGATCACCCGCGAGTCCTGCGATCCGCCACGATTGTCGCCCATCACGAAGACGTGATCCTCCGGAACGGGGCCATTGAGGCTGTAGTCGCCGCCGCAATCGGTGGGTGTGACCACTTCGGGGTCGAGGTAGGGCTCGTTCAGTACTCGTCCGTCGATCAGCACCGTGCAGTTACGGATCTCGACGGTCTCACCTGGCAGCGCGATGACCCGCTTGATCAGGTCACGTTCGGAGGCCCCGGTGATCTGGTGGAGCACGACGACGTCGCCCCGATTGGGGTCGTGGAGGCGATACGACAACTTGTTGACGAACACCCTGTCGCCGGTCTCCAAGGTGGAGTACATCGATGATCCCTCGACCACGAAATGGGCGAGTACGAAGGTGCGCACGACGAACGCGACCAGCAGCGCGACCGCAATGACGACGACCCAGTCGAAGAAAGCCCGAGCGCCGGACGGCGACTTGTCCGCAGCGGGCGCAACATCGGGCGCGCCGTCAGGCTCGTCGGCCGGTCGGGGGATGGTTGTCTCCGAAGTCACGAGACGCCAACGGTAACCGCCGCACGGTCGACCGCATCGCCAGTACCACAATCTCGGCGGCGGGCTCGCGTCGTCAGAGTGACTCGATGAGCCGCTCGACGCGTTCGTCGCGGCTCTTGAACGGGTCTTTGCACAGCACGGTTCGTTGCGCCTGATCATTGAGCTTGAGATGCACCCAATCGACCGTGTAGTCACGTTTGCGTTCCTTCGCCCGTTTGACGAAATCGCCACGCAGCCGAGCGCGGGTGGTTTGCGGCGGTACATCCACGGCCTGCGCGATGTCCTCATCGGTACAGATCCGTTCGATCAGTCCGCGATCCTGGAGCTTGTAGAACGGGCTCCGGGCGCGCGAGACGTCGTGATACTGCAGATCGAGCAGCTGCACCCGGGCGTGTCCGAACGCAAGATCGTGGCGGGCTCGGTACGCCTCGAGCAGCTTGTACTTGATCACCCAGTCGACCTCGCGGTCGAGGAGCAATGGATCCTTCTCGATGGTGGTGATGCAGTGTTCCCACATCTCCAGGGCCCTCTGCTCGAGCGGGGGAAAGCCCTGCGAGTCGGCGTATCGCAGCGCGCGATCGAGGTACTCGCGCTGGATGTCGAGGGCGGACACCTCGCGCCCGTTGGCGAGGCGAACGGTCCGACGACAGGTGATGTCGTGGCTGATCTCGCGGATGGCGCGGATCGGATTCTCGAGCGTCATGTCGCGGAGCACCACGTTGGGGTCCTCGAGCATCCGCAACATGCACGCCGCAGCACCGACCTTGAGGAATCCCGTGTATTCGCTCATGTTCGAATCACCGACGATCACGTGGAGACGCCGATACTTCTCGGCGTCGGCGTGCGGCTCGTCGCGGGTGTTGATGATGGGGCGGCTGCGGGTGGTCGCCGATGACACGCCTTCCCAGATGTGTTCGGCGCGCTGCGCGATCGAATAGGTCGCTCCCCTGGCGGTCTGCAGCACCTTGCCGGCGCCCGTGTAGATCTGGCGCGAGACCAGGAAGGGGATCAACACCTCGGCGTAGTGGCCGAGGTCGTCGTCACGGCTGGTCAGGTAGTTCTCGTGACAGCCGTAGGAGTTGCCGGCAGAGTCGGTGTTGTTCTTGAACAGGTAGATCGTTCCGCGGATCGATTCCTCCGCGAGGCGCTGCTCGGCCGACTCGACGAGCTGTTCGAGGATGCGCTCGCCCGCCTTGTCGTGCACGATCAGCTCGTACAGCGAGTCGCATTCGGGCGTGGCGTACTCGGGGTGTGAGCCCACGTCGAGGTACAGCCGAGCGCCGTTCTGGAGGAACACGTTCGAGCTGCGTCCCCACGACACGACCCGCCTGAACAGGTACCGGGCGACCTCGTCGGGGCTGAGGCGTCGTTGGCCCCGCAGCGTGCAGGTCACGCCGTACTCGTTCTCGAGCCCGTAGATGCGCCGCTCCATCACCGGCAACCTAACCAGCCGGACGCATGCGCGCTGGCTCAGGCACGGACGAATCGCAAGATGGCGCCCGGCGGCGCCTGCGCCACGATGCTCAGATCATCGGGCTCGACGACTGCGACGACCGGGTAGCCGCCGGTCGTCGGATGGTTGGCGAGCATGATGATCGGTTCGCCGGCCGGCGTGATCTGGATCGCGCCGGGCACGAGGCCCTCGCTGGCGAGACGGCGCTCCGGCGCCGGAATGAACTCCCCCGGCTCGAGACGCGCGCCGACACGGCTGACGGACTCCGACACCGTCCATCGTCGACCGACGAGCGCTCCCATCGCGTCGACGAAACGGTCGGCTCGGGGACCCGGCCACAGCCGCACGACCGGGGCACGACGACGAACGGGTGCATGATCCGTGGGGAGTTCGGTGCCGGGATCGGGGCCGACAGGGAGTACCACGCCGACCTCGATCGGCGCCGGTCCGATGCCGGCCAGCGTGTCGTGGCTGAGCGACCCGAGGACCGGCTCGACCGCGATGCCACCTCGGACGGCCACGTAGGTCCACATCCGGTCTCCTTCGCCGTCGACTCGCAGGCGCTCACCGGCACCGAGTGTGTGACGGTGGCCGTCGACGGCCACGATGAGCGATCGGATCGCTTCGATGACCAGGCCGCCGTTCGTCTCGATCGACGCCGCCCGAGGGTCGTTGCCGACGAGCCGATTCGCGAGGTCGTGGGTGGAGCGGTCGACAGCCCCCGCGCTGGGCACACCCAGATCGGCCCGACCGACCCGGCCGTGGTCCTGCAGGGTCGTTGCGCGGCCCGGCTCGATGATTCGCAGCGCCGGCCGGCTCACGGCTCGGCCTGCCGGAAACGAACGAAGCGTCCCGGCCAGAGCACGGCGGGCGGATCCGCGCGGGTGTCCCAGAGAGTCGCCGCGATGGCGGGCGTGGTGGTGCCGATGAGATGCCAGCCGCCCGGTGACATCCCGGGGTAGACAGCGCTGTACCCCGCCGCAATCGCAACGGCTCCGGCGGGGACCCGGGTTCGAGGGGTGCTGCGTCGTGGGAGGTGCAGTGTCGGGTCGAGCCCGCTCAGGTACGCGAACCCCGGGCTGAACCCGCAGAACGCAACCCGATACTCACCTGCCACGTGTCGGGAAATCACCTCGTCGACACTCGACCCGGTGGCTTCGGCCACCGCGTCGAGGTCGCCCCCGTCGTAGACAACCTCGATCGTGATCAGCTCACCCCGGTCGACGACGGTCGGCCGCGGGTCGATGGCGTCGAGGCGCGCGCCGATCGCAGCCGCTTCGCTTCGTTGGCACACGACGACGACGGTCGACTCGGCGGGAATCACCTCGCGAACTCCGCTCAGCGACGCCGACGAGATGCTCAGCGCAAGGCCGGCGGGGTCGACCACGTCGTCGAGCATCCACGCCGTCGGGCCGTACGAACGACGTTGCATGGCTGTCAGTGCACGCGGGCGTCGGGGAAGATCCGCAGGAAGTTCTCGGCGTAGAACTGATCGCGCACGGCGTCGGGGCGGTCTCCGAGCGACCCCTCGAATCGCCCGATCGGATCGCGTCCGCCCTCCACGTGCGGATAGTCGCTGGAGAAGAGATAGAGATCGGCGGCCGACTGATCGACGAGCGCTCCGACGTCTTCGAACACGTAGGGAGTGAACGCCATCTGCTCGCGCAGTGTCTCCGACGGAGTCCGCTGCAGTTCGGCGAGATACTGGTCGACCCTCCTCCACGACCGCACGACCCAGTCGAGCCGGGTGAGCATCGCCGGCACCCAACCGGCGCCCAGTTCGACACAGGCACCACGAAGTTCCGGATGCTGCTCGAACACTCCGTCCATGATCATCACCGAGATGAACGTCTCGGGCCCCTGGTGCAAGACCGCCATGTCCTTGCTGCGGATGTTCTCTCCGCCACCCATCCAGTCGCGCGCCGCAGGACGCCCGGTGTTCGCCCATCGTGGGTCGAGCTGCAGCGGCGACCCGCCTACATGGAGGACGAAGGGCGTGCGCGACTCGGCGAGACGCTGCCAGAACGGTGCCAGATCGACGTGGCCGGGCGACCGCTCCCCTGCCGGATGATGTGGCACCCAGATCGCCTCCAGACCGGCCTCGAGCGCGAACTCCAGCTCGATCAAGGCATGGCCGGGATCTTCGAGCGGAACGATCCCCACCCCCATGAGCCGGTCGTCGGCGGCGCAGAATTCGCTCATCGCCCGATTGTGGGCACGAGTGGCCCCGTAGCGGAGCTCGTTCGACAGCTTGCGGCTCGGGGAGAACGGAGTGGCCACGCTGTGGGTCGCGAAGACGAGCTGCTTGCGAAAGCCGAGCATGTCGAGTGCCACGGAGCGGTCATCGCGGTCGAATGCGCCGAGCGCCTGGATCTCCTTCGACATGGCGATGAGCTGGTCACCCAGCGCGATCTGTGCCTCGACGTGTTCGGCTGCGTGCCGGTTGTCGTTGGCGACGATCACCTCGACCTCCTCGTCGGTGACGAGCGACGCGGCGTAGCTGACCTGCGGAATCTGCTCGCGGATCGCCGGGTCGGCGTAGTCGCGAAGGAAGTCGGGCAACTCCATGATGTGGCTGTCGGCATCGTAGAACGGCCGATGTGCCGGCGCGTAGGTCATGTGGCCCTTCGATCTCGCCGTGATGGCGTAGGTGACGGCGTGGCTGGTGGCGTGGGTGGTGGGTGGGTGGTGGCGTGGCTAGTCGGTGAAACGGTAGACGCCGACACCCGCAGCGTCGAGTGCCGACCGCACGGCACGTGCCAGTTCGACCGCGCCGGGCGTATCGCTGTGCACACAGATGGAACGGGCTCTGACACTCACGATGGTGCCGTCGATGGCGACGACTTCGTTGTCGACGGCAATGCGGACTGCTCGCTGCGCAACTTCGTCGGGGTCGGTGAGGACGCTGCCGGCCTCCCGACGCGACACGAGGCCGCCATCGGGGCGGTAGGTCCGATCGGCATACGCTTCGGCAACGGCTTCGAGGCCCACACGATCTGCAGCACGGAGCAGCTCGGACTCGGGCAGGCCGAGGATTGCGAGGGACGAGTCGTACTCCGCTGCAGCATCGACCACGGCGCGAGCGAGCGCCGGGTCGGTCGCCACCGCGTGGTAGAGCGCCCCGTGCGGCTTGACGTACGCGATTTCCGACCCTCCGACCTGGGCGAATGCGTCGAGAGCGCCCAGCTGGTACAGGACGGCATCTCGGAGTTCTGCGGGCGACATGTCGAGGTGGCGACGGCCGAAGCCGATCAGATCGGGGTACGACACCTGGGCGCCGATTACCACGTCACACTCGACTGCTCGGATGCACGCCGCCCGCAGAACACTCGGATCACCCGCGTGGAACCCGCACGCCACGTTGGCGCTCGTGACGATCTCCAACATCGCGTCGTCGTCGCCCAGCTGCCAGATCCCGTACGACTCCCCCAGGTCACTGTTGACGTCGATGGCCACCACGCTGCCACCCTACGCCCCGCCCCCACCCCGTCTAACCCCCGCCTACCCCCCGGTTTGCGTGACAGAAGCGTTGGGGCGGGCCAACCGAGATCTCCCGCAAACGGATGGGTTGGCGGTTCAGGACAGGTCGGCGACGGTGAGGCGGTGGAAGCAGCGCCGGCCGTTGGTGCGCGCCAAGTCGGCGACTTCCAGATCCTCGAGCGTGATCTCTCGCTCGGGTCCGCCGAGCGCCTTCAGGCCCAACGCGATCGCGGCGGTGCGGTCGAGCCCATCGGTCCAGGTCTCGGCGAGACGCGAGCTGATGGTCTCGGCGTCGCCCCCGATCGCCGCGTAGTCCCGTTCGTCCATCACGGTGCCGTCGTAGAGGATGTGGAACATCTGATCTCCATCCGCCTCGAGGCCGACCTCGGCGACGAGGATCTCGACCTCCATCGGCTTCATCTCGTGGGTGAAGATCGTTCCGAGCATCTGCGCATAGCTGTTGGCCAGGCTGCGCGCATCGACGTCGTCGCGCGAGTACTGGTAGCCCTTGAGGTCGGCGGCTCGGACGCCGGCGACACGGAGTTGGTCGAACTCGTTGTACTTGCCGACGCCGGCGAAGGCGATGCGGTCGTAGATCTCGCTCACCTTGCGCAGGGTCTGCGACGCGTTCTCGGCAACGATGACGATGCCGTCGTTGTACCGGATCGCAACCAATGCTCGACCTCGGGCAATGCCCTTGCGTGCGAAGTCGGCACGGTCCTTCATCATCTGTTCGGGGGCCACGTAGAACGGCATGCTCATCGCGAACGCACCTCCGCCACGATTGCTTCGTACCGGGTGGCGAGATCGTCGTCGTCGAGGCGCTGCCAACCCTCGGCGTCGATCGTCGCCACGACGGGATAGATCCCCCGCAACGCATCGGGGCCTCCGGTGGCCGAGTCGGCGTCGGCGGCCTCCCACAGCGACCGCGCCGCCAGATTGACGGCGTCGTCGCGTGTCATGTCCTCGCGGAATCCGACCTTGATGACGGTGCCCGCATGCAGGCTTCCCGACCCGGTCGCCACATAGTCACGCTCTTCGTACCGTCCGCCGGTGGCGTCGTAGTCCCACAGGCGCCCGCATTCCCGGCGGAGGTCGAACCCGCCGAAGATCGGCACGACGACCATGCCCATCATGGCGGCCTGAAGGTTGCCTCTGACCATCATCGACAACTGATTGGCCTTGCCCTCGAGGCTGATCGATGCCCCCTCGACCTTCTCGTAGTGTTCGAGCTGCAACTGGAACAACCGGATCATCTCCATTGCAGGCCCGGCGGCACCTGCGATTGCGACGCCACTGTGGCGATCGGCCTGCACGACCTTCTCCATGGTCCGATGTGAGATGAGGTTGCCGGACGTCGCCCTCCGGTCTCCTGCCATCACCACGCCGTCGGCGTACGTCACTGCCACGCAGGTGGTGGCGTGGGGGACCGAGAGATCACGCATCAGATCGATCGACATCCCCGTCGGCGCCGAGGGTGAGAGTCCGACCCGCTTCAACAGTTCGGGAAAGCTCGACCCGGGATCGTCACCCGTGGTGAACAACGGCATCGTCACGGATCACTGACCGCCTTTTTGTACGTACGACTTGACGAAGTCCTCGGCGTTCGTCTCGAGCACTTCGTCGATCTCGTCGAGCAGATCATCGAGTTCGGCCTTGAGTTTCTCACCGGTCTCGGTGACCGCTGGAGCGGCCTCGGCCGTCGCCTCGGTGTCACGGCTCGTCGTGTTCTTCGACTTCTGGGTGCGTTCTGCCATCAGTGCTTCCCTTCGCAGTGTCGGATTGAGGTGTCGGATGGACGTGTCGGATGGACGTGTCGGTTGGGTGTGTGGTCGTCGTTCACTGACCGAGACGGTCGAGGAGTTCCCTCGCTGTCTCGCTCTCGTCGATCAACGTACCAACGTGGTCGGCAGTGCCGCGCAATGGTTCCATCATCGGCACACGCCGAAGGGGGTCACGCCCGATGTCGAACACCAACGAGTCCCAGTTCGCCGCGACGACCTCGTTGGGATACTTGGCGAGGCATCTGCCCCGGAAGTAGGCGCGGGTCGTCGTCGGTGGTTCGGTCATCGCCGCGACGACTTCGTCGGGCGACACCATGGTGTCGAGCCCGGCTCGCAGCGCAAGGCATCGTTCGGCGCGCAGGTCGTGGTACTGCAGGTCGATTGCCTTGAGCCGGGCGGACCCGGGCTCGAGGCCGTGGCGAGCTGCGTAGCCCTCGACGAGACGCTGCTTGGCAACCCAGTCGATCTGACTCGCCACGGTCGACGGGTCGGATTCGAGGCCGGTCAGGACGGCTTCCCATCGGTCGAGCACGTCGAGTGCCACATCCTCGCCCACGCAACCCAGCCCGTGCGACTGCTCGTACTTGCGCGCCCGTTCGAGCAACCCCCACTGGACCTCCAGCGCCGTGGCTCGCGAACCATCGCGAAGCATGATCGTCTGGCGCAACGTGGGGTCGTGACTCACCTGGCGGATCGCTGCGACAGGGTTGCCGAGCAACCAGTCGTCGCCGAGTTCGTCGTCTTCGATCATCGCCAGGACGACGGCCGTCGTGGCCACCTTCATGTAGGTGGCCACCTCGCTCATGTTCGCGTCACCGACGATCACGTGGAGGCGGCGGTACTTCTGCGCGTCGGCGTGCGGCTCGTCCCGGGTGTTGACGATCGGGCGCTTCAACGTTGTCTCGAGTCCGATTTCTTCCTCGAAGAAGTCGGCACGCTGGCTGAGCTGGTAGGGCACATGATTGTCGGGCCGACCGGGGAGTTCGCAGCCGACCTTGCCCGCCCCGCAGAACACCTGCCGGGTCACGAAGTGCGACGTGATCTGGCTGGCCAGACGCCCGAACGGCACGTCGCGGGCGATGAGGTAGTTCTCGTGGCAGCCGTAGCTGTTGCCCTTGCCATCGGAGTTGTTCTTGTGGATGATGATCTCCCCGCCGTCCGGGAGCAGCGCACGAACGTGCTGCATCGATGCCCGGACGATTTCCTCGGCCGCACGATCCCACACCAGCGCTTCGCGGGCGGTGGTCACCTCGGGAGTCGAGATTTCCGGGTGGGCGTGGTCGACGTAGTAGCGGGCGCCGTTGGTGAGGACGGCGTTGACCAGCATCGTCTCGACTTCGGGTGCGAGCGACTCATCGAACGAGAAACCCCGAGCATCGTTCGCGGGTTGCTCGTCCTCGAAGTCCCAGCCGATCCGGCCACGCTGACGGTTCGTTGCAGCCACATAGGCGTTGATGAGCATCGAGGACGCCGAGACAGGATTGTTGTCGCCGCCGCGCACGACGATGCCGTACTCGGTCTCGATCCCGCAGACCTTGGTCAGCGCCATGTCGTGAACCTATCGGAGCCATCGGGCCAGGTGATGTTCAACTCGAATCAGAGCACGTCGAAACGGACGCCGGCATGAGCTTCGAGCCGCTCGACCAACGCGTCACCGAATGCGCTGGCCGGGGTCCAGAACCCGCCGCCCACATCGGACGAATCGAGATCGAGGAAGCCGACAGCCGACTCCCCCAGCATCTTCGCGGTCGATCCGTAGCCAGGGTCCTGGTCGCCGGTCACCTTCGTGCGGATCGTCGCACCCGACGCGGTGCGGCCGACGAAGCGGATGTCGAACCATCCGGCCTGCTGAGCGGCGGCGTCGGGGCCCGAGCCGGGCTTCGGCATCACCTTGCCGAGCAGTCGACGCGTCGGGCCGAGGCTCGCCACACCGGCGAACGCTGCCAGTCCTGCCGTCATGGCATAGGCCTTGACCGCGCCGACGACTCCATCGCCGGTCATCATCGTTTCGCCGTACGTGAAGTCTCTCCCCCACGGCCGCCCGAGGAGTGCATGGCTTCGCTGCACCACAGCACTGTTCGTCGGGGCCATCACGAACGGCCCGACCCAGCTCTGGAATCGATCGTCGCGCCTCGGTCGTCCGAGTCCGGGTTGCTCTGGCCCCGAGCGGAGGTCGACCGGGGCGAGTACGTACGGGTCGGCGGTCATCGCCCGGAGTTCTGGGTCGGCTGCCATCTCCTCGAACATGTTCATGCCGCTGGCGAGCGTGCCCCCACTGACGCCACCCTTGGCGCCGGCCACCGACATGCGGACCTCGACACACGGTTCGCCGAGCTGGTCGATGGCTCGCTGCTGGGTGAACCACGTCCCGAGGTCGGACGGGATCGAGTCGAAACCACAGGCGTGAACGATGCGTGCACCGGTCTGCTCGGCGCGGACCTGGTGCTGATCGATCATGCGGCGCATCCACTGCACTTCGCCCGTCAGATCGCAGTAGTCGATACCTGCTTCGACGACGGATCCGACGAGCTCGGATCCGTACAGCGCGTAGGGGCCAACAGTCGAAACGACCACCCGGGTCGACGCTGTCAACCTGTCGAGGGCAGCCCGGTCCGAGGCATCGGCCACGACTCGTGGGACGTCGGCGCCGGTGGCGCGCGCCACCTCGTCGAGCTTGGCCAGGTCACGACCCGCGATCGCCCAGCGCAACTTGCCGACTGCGCCGTGGCGTCGTGTGAGGTAGCGGCACAGGATCTGACCGACGAAGCTCGTCGCCCCGTAGACCACGACGTCGTATTCGCGCCGTCCGGTCACAGGTACTGGCCCGTCTGCACCCGTTCGATGGCTCGGCCTCCTGCGACGTCGGTCTCGGCTGTCTCCGACACGAGCGTGCGGATGAACACGATGCGCTCGCCCTTCTTGCCCGAGATCTTCGCCCAGTCGTCGGGGTTCGTGGTGTTCGGCAGGTCTTCGTGCTCCTTGTACTCCTGCTTGATCGAGTCGAGCAGGTCCTGGGTACTCACGCCCTTGGTCCCGCCGCTGATCACCCGCTTGATGGCCAATTTCTTGGCGCGTCGCACCACGTTCTCGATCATGGCACCCGAGGAGAAGTCCTTGTAGTAGAGGATCTCCTTGTCGCCGTTCTGGTACGTCACCTCGAGGAAGCGGTTGGCCTCGTCGTCGCGGTACATCTCCTCGACGGTGGCATCGATCATGTCGGCGATCTCCTCATCCGGCGCGATCGGGATCTCGTTGGTCAGGTAGCGGGCGAAGATCGCCGCTGCAGCGGCGGCATTGGGCCGCTCGATCTTGATCTTCACGTCGAGGCGGCCCGGGCGCAGGATCGCCGGGTCGATCAGGTCTTCGCGGTTGGTGGCTCCGATCACGATGACGTTCTTGAGGCCCTCGACACCGTCGATCTCCGCGAGGAGCTGCGGCACGATGGTCGACTCCATGTCGGAGCTGATCCCCGTACCACGCGTGCGGAACATCGAGTCCATCTCGTCGAAGAACACGATCACGGGCCAACCTTCGTCGCTCTTCTCCCTCGCGCGCTGGAAGACGAGACGGATCTGGCGCTCGGTTTCGCCCACGTACTTGTTGAGCAGCTCAGGGCCCTTGATGTTGATGAAGTAGCTGCGGCCCTTGCCCTCGCCGACGCTCTCGGCGACCTTCTTGGCCAGGCTGTTGGCGACGGCCTTGGCGATCAGCGTCTTGCCGCAGCCCGGCGGGCCGTAGAGAAGGATGCCCTTCGGCGCCGGGAGCTGGTGTTCGGCGAACAGGTCCTGGTGGAGGAACGGCAGTTCGACAGCGTCGGCGATCTGTTCGATCTGGTCGTCGAGGCCACCGATGTCGGTGTAGGAGATGTCGGGGACCTCCTCCAGCAGCAGGTGCTCGACCTCGGGTCGTGGCAACTTCTCGAGCAGCAGGTTCGAGCGGACGTCGAGGCGCAGGTGATCGCCCGCACGGATGTGCATGCCGCGAATCGCGTCGGCCATCTCGCAGACGCGTTCTTCATCGGCCCGACCCACCACGACGATTCGGATCCCGTCATCCATGACTTCTTTGACCGTGACGACCTCACCCGTGATTTCCGGGCTGCGGGCCATGACGACGTTGTAGCTCTCGTTGAGCACGACTTCGGCGCCGCGATCGAGGAGTTCGTGGTCGATGTCGGGATGCAACGCCACCCGCATCTTTCGTCCACTGGTCAGGATGTCGACGGTGTCGTCGTCGTTCTTGCCGACCACCACTCCGTAGGCGGACGGCGGCTGGGAGAGTTTGTCGACCTCGTCGCGCAGCGTCGCGATGTGTTCGCGTGCCTCGCGCAGGGTGTACGACAGCTTCTCGTTCTGGCCGACGGCAGCGGCGAGCTGGCCCTTGGTCTCGAGGAGTCGTTCCTCCAACGAATGCACACGCTTGGGTGCGTCCGCGAGGCGGGCGCGGAGGTGGGCGATCTCGTCGTGCAATGCGACGAGTTCGGCACGTTCGTCGGTCGCGTCTGTCCGGTCGGCGGTCGAGTCGGCGGAGCGATCGTCACCATCAGTTGGCATGAACCGAATGTACACGCAGGCGATGTGATCGTCTTTGCACGTGCATGGCCGTGTAAACTTCAGCCGATCGACGAAGCGTCCGATGGATGATTCCAACGATTTCCACCATCACAACGAGGAGCCCACTGACATGAAGGTCTGGATCGACCAGGATCTGTGCACCGGCGACGGCCTGTGCGAGGAGATCGCCCCTGACGTCTTCACCCTGCTCGACGACGGCCTTGCGTACGTCGTCGAGAGCGGCAAGATCTTCGCAGCCGCCAAGGGCAACCCGGAGGGCGCCGAGGGTCTCGCCGAGATTCCCGACAACCAGCTCGAGGCCGTGATCGAGTCCGCCGAGGAATGCCCCGGCGAGTGCATCTACATCGAGCCCTGACGCCGACCCTCAGCTCGGGTTGCGGCCGAGGAATCGCGCGACCGTCAGAAATGCCGTGTGGGCGACCATACGGTGATCGGGACGCACGGCTTGTCCTTCGATGTACCAGCCGCGGTGGAGCACCTCGATCGTGCGGGCATCGATCCACTTGCCCTTGACCGCTTCTCTGACCTGGACCGCCTGGGTGATCGACGGCGTGTAGGCAAGAAGCAGCCCACCAGGTTGTAGGACCGCTTCTGCCTTCGGGACCACCTGCCACGGCTCCGGCAGATCGAGCACGACCCGGTCGAACATGCCGAGTTCGGGGTCGATGCCCTCGTAGCTGTCGGCGATGTGGATGTCGTAGCGATCGAGTGCCGCCGCTCCGAGGAAGCTCTGCACGTTCTTGCGCGCCCGATTCGCGAAGTCTTCGCGGATCTCGTAGCCGACGATGTCGGCGCCGTACCGCAGCATCGTCATCGACAGCGCCCCCGACCCGATACCGGTCTCGAAGACCCGGACACCCGGGCCGATGTCGGCGAGCATGCAGATGGGGCCGAGGTCCTTCGGGTAGATCACCTGCGCGCCGCGCGGCATCTCGACGACGAAGTCCTCCAGCGTGGGACGCAGCGCGATGTACTCCGAGCCCTTCGTCGAGCGAACGACGACGCCTTCGCGTTGACCGATCACTGCGGTGTGGGCGACGAAGCCGTTGTGGCTGTGGAACTCACCGTCATCGGCCAACTCGATCAGGTATCGACGCTTCTTGGAGTCGAGCAGCAGCGCCTTCTCCCCCGTTGTGAACACTCCGGTCATCGTCCTCGTCCCTTCGCCAACACCATCTCCACGGGAACCGGTTCGTGCGCTGCGGCCTTGTCGACCAGCCGGCAGAACGCACAGATCTCGCCCGTCGTCGGCGATCCGCACCGGATGCACTCGTTCAGTGCACCTGCCGCAGCAGCGGAGTGCCCGGCCAACAGCGGAGCCATGCGCTCGAGGAACCCGAGGTAGAACGATGCCTTCGCACCGGGTGACTTCACCTCGATGGCGTTGAGCGATTCCTTGTACGAGAGGTGCTTGTTGCCGGCAGCGATCGGGCACTCCTCGACCACGTAGTCGATGCCCCGCACGAGACACCACGCCGCCATCTCGCGCTCGGTCAGGCGGACCAGCGGCTTTGCCTTCTTCGGGAACCCGTTGGTCGCCGGCAGCACCGGGAGTTGGCGGGCGAGGTAGTCGATGTCCCATCGCAGCGTGTTGCCGAACAGCACGGCTGCCTCGTCGTCGAGGTTGTGCCCGGTGACCACGACGTCGTAGCCCCCGTCCAGGGCCGCCTGGTCGAAGAGACGTCGCTTCGACAGTCCGCACGCCGAGCACGGTACACGCCCAGTTGCCCGCGAGGCCGTCGGCACGTCGTAGCCGTAGTCCTCGCGCAGATCGATCTCGCGCAGCGTCAGGCCCCGTTGCGCGGCAAACCGACGGACATATCCCCCGCTGTCCGTGGAGTACTCGCCGATGCCGAGCCCGATGTACAGCCCGTCGGCCTGGTATCCCGCCTCGACGAGCATGTCCCACACGGCGAGCGAGTCCTTGCCGCCGCTCACCGCGACGAGCAGTCGATCGTCGGTGGTGAACATGTCGAAGTCGTCGATCGCCTTGGCCATCTGACGCCGGCACAGCTGTTGGAGATGCTCGGCGCAGAAATGGGCGTTGTGACGCGGGAGGTCGATGACCGCCGGCTCCTTGCAGACCCGGCACTTGCTACCGACGGCGGTCACTCGCCGACCACCGTCACCCGGCGCCACCGGAGATGACGGGCCGCACCTCGATGACGTCGTCGTCGGTCAGTCGTGCGTCACCGGGCACGAGCGTGCCGTTGCGGATGACGAGATGTGCTTCCCGACTGAGGCCCAACTCCTCGAGGAGCCGATCGACCGATCGTGGTCCGCCGAGTTCGACTTCGCGCCGCGGGTTGCGCAGCAGCACCTTCACGATCGTCGCTTGGAGGCGCTGATGCTCGCAAGGGCCTCGCTCTCGAGGCGCCTCAGTTCCACTCGCCGTGCACGGCGACTCAGGTCGAGTCGAGGCGCGGTGACAGCGATCTTGACGGCGTGCCCGGCTCGAAGTCGCTCGCGTCCGAGACGTTCGGGCGGCTTCTGCAGCACCCGCTTGCTGATCTCGCGCACCACGAGGGCGCCGCCGACCGCTCGCCAGTACGGGCTGCCGAGGATCAAGCCGTGCCGAAGCGCCCTCGCTGCGCAAGTAATCCCCCTGGCCGACCAGGAGCATCGCAATCGGCTGGATCAGCGGGTTGGGATGATTGACTCCGCGGCGAAGCAGGAAGCTGCGGAAGACGTATCTCGGCCTCAGTGCGTAGGGAACCAGCGACATCAGACCCGCCGGATCTCGACGACGGCAGTGCGACGCCGGCCCGACCGCCGACCGAGCAGGAAGAAGATGATCAGCAGCACCATGCCGCCGCCTGCGGCAACGGTGGCGATCGACGTCTTCTTGTCGTCGACGCGTCCCTGGATCTCGCCCTGGAGTGCCTTGAACTTGTTCTCGAGGTCTTGCGGGGTGATCCTGTCGGGGACCACCGGATCGTTGAGTTTCGCCATGAGCTGCTCCTTACTTCGGTTCCTTGTAGAGCGTCGCCTTCTTGATCCGCGAGATCGCCAGAGCAATCACGCCGACAGCCACGAGCAGGGTGATCAGGTAGGCCACCCACGACAGATTTCCGCTGGCCGAGCGCACCCATTCGGTCTGGAGCATGCGCAACAGACCCACGAGCAGGAGCACGATTCCGAGGCTCAGGAGGAGCGCTGCTGCGGCGCCGTAACCGAGCCATGCTCCAGCTCCCTTCAGCGGGCCGAGCGTCTCCTGCTTGGCGTAGGCCTTGACGTAATCGACGATGTCACCGACCGAAACCTCCTCCTCGGCCTCTTTGACCTTGTCGGCCCGCCGAGCGAGGCGCTGTTCGAGATCGTTGGTGTCTGACACGGGCATCGTTTCTATCACGAAAGGCGGAACTTCATCATGGCCTCGACGTCATCGAGAATCTCATCGAGGAGATCCAGGCGCTGCATCGGTCCGTCTGCGCTGAGCAGACGGAGGCGATCTGCGGGCCCGATCGGGGCGAGCGTCGCGAGGTGGTAGGTGGCCACGAGCGGGTCGTCGGAGATCTCGTTCGCAGTGTCGATGCCGATGTGCCCGGCCGGGCCGCCGTCGGGGAGCTGCGCCGCAAGCGCCAACACGGCGCGTACGCGAGCATGACTCGCTGCCACGTGCAGGGCGAGACCCATCGCATCGGGATCGGAATCGGGCCAGTCGTCGACGTCGGCGACCGGATACGGATCGTCGGGCAGCCAGGCGTTGACCCTGATGCGCCGTGTCCCGACTGCGATCAGGGCGTAACGGTTCTCGTCGAGGGCATCGACCTGCAGCATCTGGGCAATGGTGCCGACCATGGCGCGCTCGTCGCCGCCACCGGTCTCCCAACCGTGAGTGATGAGTGCCTGGCCGAATTCGGGTTCACCATCGGCACGCAGACAATCACGGATCATGTCGCGATAGCGCGGCTCGAACACGTGAAGCGGAAGGATGCCGCCGGGAAGCAACACGGACCCGAGCGGGAACATCGGCATGACGGCCACACCTCGACGATAGAGCAGTGGTGGGGGAGCGGTTCAGCGCGGACCGACCGTCGTCGGGTCGGGTCCGCTCGGATAGGCCGCCAGTCGTTCCCCGAACGCGCTCCAGTACGGAGCGAACTTGTCGGGATCGTCGATGTCGGGACCGTTGAGGATCATCACGTACTCGATCGTGCTGCCCTCGGTGGTCTCCAGGTAGCCCGCGAGGCTCTTCACGGCAGGAGGATCGAGATCGACGGGTGGATTGCCGAGCGTGCCCGTCTTCGCAGTCAGACGGCCCTCCATCGGTGTCCCGACGAACTGATCGGCGAGAGTGCCGGTGCGTCCCGCAACCGGCAGTGCGTCAGCGATCGGGCCACCCTCGACGCGCCGCAGCACGGCGAGCAACGCCGCGCAGGTGGCCCGATTGTCGCTGCTCAGGCCGGACGCGTCGACGAGGCGGACCCCGTCCATCGGAACTCCCCAGGTCCTCGCCGTGCGGTCGAGCACGGTGAGGCCGGCGGCCACCGTCCCCTCGCCCGCGTCGGCCACGCCGAGTTCCTTCAGGAGCATCTCGGCGGTGTCGTTGTCGCTGGTGGCCAGCATCTCGGCGAGCACCGCCGTCAGTGGTTGCGACTCGATCGACGCCAGGATCGGTTGGGCCGGGTCGGCGGGGCCGACGCCGAAGCCTCCTGAAATCCGGATGTCTCGCTCACCGAGGAGTCGGGCGAACTCGCGCGCAGCGGCCTCGTTGGGGTCGTCCTGGCGTCCGGACCGGCCGATGACCCTCGCGTCGTTCACGACGAGTGCGTCGATCGGACCGGCCTCGATGTATGCGACGCCCGGGCCCCACGAGGGAATGACGAATTCGTCGTCGTAGCGTCCACCGTCGCCCAGGACCGAACCGTTCACGGTGGTCACCCCTGCAGCCGCGACGGCATCGGCGAGTTGGTCCAACGACGTCGTGTTGAACTCGGGGTAGCTGTCGTCAGCGATCGGATAGTCGTCCGCCACCAACAGCGGGTCGCCGCCGCCGACCAGGACGAGGTCGCCGTCGATCACGCCGTCGACAGCAGCGGGGGCGGAGACCGAGGTGGTGAAGACGTGGTCTGGTCCGAGCACCTCGAGTGCAACGGCGGCGACGAGCAGTTTGTGGGTGCTCGCCGGGATGACCGGAACGTCGGCGTTGTGGGCGATCACGGGGCGACCGTCGACGGCAACCGAGAGGCACGATCGGTCATCGATGAAGGA
>CAVQTE010000014.1:0-159806 GCA_963716235.1 Ilumatobacteraceae bacterium
GAGCCCGGCGTCTACAGCGTGCTCGGCAAGAACGCCCACGCCTGGCCCGAGGTCTGGTTCGACGGGGTCGGTTGGGTGGCATTCGAACCCACACCCGGGCGCGGAGCCCCCGGTGCCGAGAACTACACCGGTCTCGAACCGCAGCAGGACACCTCAGCGATGCCGACAGCTCGTCGGAGGACGTCGCGACGGTGGAGGTCGCGCCCACGACCGTGCCGCTCGGCGCGGTCGGATCAGCAGTTCGACCCGAACATCCCGGAGGAGTTCGCCGACCCGACCGGCGCCGAGCCGCCCGCCGACGAGCCGGTCTCGACCGACACCACCAGCGACGGTCGGCGGACTCTGGCTCGTGTTCGCGGTTCTTGCGGCGCTCGCCGCAGCGCCAACGATCGTCCGGCGGATCCGGGCGCGGCAGGTCGGGTTCGATCGAGCATCAGCTCGCACGGATGTGGACTCGTTCGTTCGAGGCGTTGGCCGACGCCGGCGTGCCGGTTGCCGCTTCGCAGACGCCGTTGGAGACTGCCGCCGTCACCAAGGCCCATTTCCCGATGGTCTCACGGCCGGTGGCGTTGCTCGCCGACGCGGTCACCGCGGCGACGTACCGTCCCGAGGGGACCGAAGGGTTCGACGAGGTCGGCAGCTATGGATCGAGCACGATGCGCAACTGTCGCCACTGGGCGACGCAGATCGATCGCGCAGTGAACGAGTCGGCGTCGTTTCCCGATCGGGTACGCCGCTACTTCACCGACTGGGGCTGATCGTGTGCCGCTCAGCGGTTGGCGTCGTCGTCGACGTCGGGTCGACGTCCACTGAGCCACGCCGAGATGGGCAACTGCCCGAGCCGCTCACGACCGAGGAGCCGGAGTTCGGACTCGAGCATGATCGCCATGACCAGGACGAGCACGAATCCGGCAAAGGCGACGACGAAGTTGACGGCCAGACCACCGATGGTGATGACGAGCCCGAGAATCAATCCGACCATCAGCAGCAGCGACCGACGTCGGGAGACCCGATAGCCGCGCTGGGAGAAGGCAGGGTCCTGTTCGAGCTGCTGCTCGATCTGGCGAAGGATTCGCTGCTCTTCCTCGGAGAGAGGCACGAAGACATCATCGCACGTTCTTCAGCGTTCCTCAACGCGGCGAGCACGGTTCTCGGTCACTCATTTCCGGTCCCGGTCCTGCAGCGGGCTGCCGGATGGGCCCCATTGCTGCTCACCGGAGCGCACGATTCGCAGTCGTCCGTCCTCGAGCGCGCTCGCAGGGCCGATCGACGACGCACCGAAACGCTGACGGATCTCGTCGAGTGCTTCCGTGGCGGCCGCCCAGTCCGGCACCGGCACTGCGGCATCGTCGAGCGTGAGTTGTCGGATCACGGGTCCGAGATTCGACCCGGAGACCCCGAGAAGACGTACCCCGGGGCTCGGGTCGATCGACTCCAGGACCGGGGTGAGGATCGCCACGATCTCGGGCGCCAGATCGGTGGGTTCGGGGCACGTCACCGATCTCGTGATGGTCTGGAATCCGGTGTCGAAGCGCAGCTTGAGCGTCAGCGTCCGTGCCCCGACGTCGGCTCGACGCAGCCGTTGTGCAACCGCATCGCTGAGTCGGACGAGCTCCCGGCGCAGCTCGGACAGCTCGTGCTTGTCGTTCTGCGAACGTTTCCTCGTGACCGATCGACTTCGCCTCGCGTTCGGGCTCGACGGGTCGGTCGTCGATCCCACGCGCCAGACGCGAGGAGATGGCGGGCCTGCGACAGCCCGAGGGCGGTGGCAAGCACTGCCTCGTCGACCGCGACCAGGTCGGCGACCCTGCGAACTCCGATGCGATGCAGCTTGTCGAGCGTGACGGGTCCGACACCCCACAGGCGTTGCACGGCGAAGCGGCCGGAGGAACTCCTGCTCGTGCCCCGCCTCGACGACGACCACGCCGGGTCCCTCGTGCACGCCGCCGGGCGTCGCCACCGGCTTGGCCTCGACCGACGCGAGCTTGGCGAGGAACTTGTTCGCAGCAACCCCGACGGAGCACGCCAGCGCCAGTTCTCGATCGACGTCGGCGCGAATCCGAGCGGCGATCGCCGGTGCGGGTCCGAACAGTCCGATCGACCCGGTGACGTCGAGGAACGCTTCGTCGAGCGACAGCGGCTCGACGAGTGGGGTGTAGCGATCCAGGATCTCGCGCACCTGTGCGCTCACCTCGCTGTAGAGGGCATGGTCGCCGGGCAGGAACACTGCGTGCGGGCAACGTCGCATGGCCACGACCGACGGCATGGCCGAGTGCACCCCGAATCGCCGGGCCTCGTACGACGCTGCCGCCACCACGCCGCGTCGACCCGTACCACCTACGACGACGGGCTGGCCCGCGAGGTCCGGCCGACGGCGCAGTTCGACCGACACGAAGAAGGCATCCATGTCGACGTGAAGGATCTGTCGGGGACGACCCACTCGCACAGTCTGGCCCAGACCGGGCCCGGTCCGGGCCCTGCGCGGCGGCGCGGGCGGCGCCGATACGCTGCGACGCCGTGAGCACACCGGTTCCGAGCCAGAGCGACGGGTCACTCTCGGCGCTGCCGTCGGTCGGGGTGCGAATCGTCGCGTTCGCGGCCATCTGCCTGAGCGGGCTCGCCGGCGCGATGATCGGGTACTCGCTCGTGTCGCTGCAGTGCGAGGGCGACTGCGGCGTGTGGGAAGGTCTCGGACTGCTCATCGGAGCGCTCGGTGCCGCGGGCGGTATGGCCGTGGTCGCCGTACTCGTCATGCGAGCGATCGGCGAATGGCGCGAAATCGAGGACCGTACCGGTGCCGGTCATGCGCCTCGCTGAGTACCCGCGGCGATGAGTCCTGACCTCACCGCACTGCGACTGCTCGCCGAGGACCTCGCCCGACGAGCCGGAACCGGCGCGCTCGACGGTCGCCGACAGTCTCGGGGTCGGCCAGCCGGTCGCCCACGACACGAAGTCCAGTCCGACCGATCCAGTGACGGAGTACGACCGGGAAGCCGAACGACTGATCGTCGATGCGCTGCGCTCCAGCCGGCCCGATGACGCCATCGTCGGCGAGGAGGGCGCCGACGTTGCCGGCACCTCGGGGCTCGAATGGCACATCGACCCGATCGACGGAACCGCCAACTTCGTCTACGACCTGCCGAGTTGGTGCACGTCGGTGGCGGTCGTCGACCCCGATGGCCCGCTCGCCGGAGCGGTGTACATCCCGGTGACCGATGAACTCTTCTCGGCGGCCCGAGGCCGCGGTGCAACGCTCGACGGCGCGTCGATCACGTGTTCATCGGTCACCGAACTCTCCCATGCGCTCGTCGGGACCGGGTTCAGCTACTCCGCCGAACGTCGCGCCGGGCAGGCTCACGCCTCTCGTTCCTCCTGCCCGACGTACGCGACGTCCGACGCCTCGGCTCGGCCGCGATCGATCTCTGTTTCGTCGCCTGTGGGCGCCTCGACGCCTATTTCGAGGAGTACCTCAACTCGTGGGATCTGGCCGCCGGCGTGCTGATCGCGCAGGAAGCGGGAGCGATCACCTCCGACCTGCGTGGCGGCCCTGCAGGGTCCGTGGCAACCGTCGCTGCGGCTCCGGGGATCCATCACGACCTCGTCATCACGATCAACGCCATCGACTCCTGAGCGCCAAGCCGGCGCTGTGGTCGCCGAACGGTCGCCGAATGCGGCATCATGGGGGTGTGGGTACACGCATCCTTGCCGTCGAAGACGACGAACGAATCCGTTCGGCGGTCAAGCTCGCGCTCGAGGACGAGGGCTGGACCGTCGACGAAGCCGAGAGCGGCGAGCAGGCGATCGAGATGTTCCAGCGATCGAATCCCGATGTGGTGCTCATCGACATCATGCTGCCGGGCATCGACGGTTTCGAGCTCTGCCGCACACTGCGCCGCACGAGCGACGTGCCCGTCGTGATGGTGACGGCGCGCAATGACACCCACGACGTGGTGGCCGGACTCGAAGCGGGCGCCGACGACTATCTCACCAAGCCGTTCGCACCCAAGGAACTGTCCGCCCGTATCCGGGCGTTGCTGCGTCGGATCCGCCCCAGTGTGAACGGTCACTCCCGGCTCAGTTTCGGCGACCTCGAACTGATCCCCGACGAGGGCAAGGTGCTTCGCGACGGCACCGAGGTCCACCTCACCAAGACCGAATTCCGGCTGCTGTGCGAACTCGCCGAGAGCCCCGGCAAGGTCCTCAGCCGCGAAGCCCTCCTCGACAAGGTGTGGGGCTACGACTACTTCGGTGACGGTCGACTCGTCGACGTGCACGTGCGCCGACTGCGCACCAAGGTCGAAGCCGACCCGGCCAACCCCCGGCACGTGGTCACCGTTCGCGGGCTCGGGTACCGGCTCCAGACGTGAGCGAGGGCGGCTGGCTCCGTCGCCTGGTCAACCGTTCCCGGCCTGCCGCGCTCGGGCTCCGACGACGAATCCTGCTGATCTTCACGCTCGGCTCGCTCCTGTTGTCGGTCTTTCTCGCCACCACCACCTACGGGCTCACCCGATCGAGCCTCGTCGACGAACGGGTCGACGCCGCGATCTCGACCTCACAGCGCAATGCCCAAGGCGTGGAACGCGACCTGCGCTCCATCCCGGTGAACGCCGATGCGGCGACGTCATCGCTCGAACGAATCGGCGTGCAGGACTACCTCATCTGGTACGGCGGACGCTGGACGGGCGGGGCCGCCACGTTCCAGAACCCCGACATCCCGCCACCGTTGGCCACCCGGGTCATCGACGAGGCGACGTCGGCGAGCCAGATCATCGAGGTCGGCGACGAACTCAACGTGGTCGTGGGCTGGGACATCCCGCGGATCGGTTCGTACTTCGAAGCATTCAGCCTCGATGAAGCGAACTCCACGCTGTCGAGCGTCAGGCTCTCGCTCCTGCTCGCTGCAGCGATCACCACCGGCCTCGGCTTCCTGCTCGGAATCTTCGCGGCGCGACGCGCCGTCCGCCCCGTCGGCACCGCCGCGCAGGCTGCCTCCGCCATCGCCGGCGGGCGCTTCGACACGCGCCTCGAAACGACCGACGACCCCGATCTGCGCGTCCTCACCGAGTCGTTCAACGACATGGCCGAAGCCCTCCAGCAGCGGGTGGAACGCGACGCGAGGTTCGCGTCCGACGTGAGCCACGAACTGCGCTCGCCGTTGATGACGCTGTCGGCGTCGGTCGAGGTGATGGAGGCGCGCCGTGACGAACTTCCCGAACGTGCCCAGGCGGCGCTCGATCTGTTGGCGAGCGACGTGGTGCGATTCCAGGGGCTCGTCGAAGACCTCCTCGAGATCTCCCGGTTCGATGCAGGCGCCATCCGGCTCCACATGGAGGAACTCCTTGCCGCCGAGTTCGTTCGACAGGCGGTCGCAGTGAGTTCGCTTCCGGAGACACCCATCACCGTGGCTCCACGCGCCGAAGTCGCCCTGATCCGTGGCGACCGCCGACGTCTGGCCCGAGTGATCGCCAACCTCATCGACAACGCACGCGCGTACGGGGGCGGGGAACCCGAGGTGTCGATCACCGTCGTGAACCCCGACGACGAACCGGTGTCGCACATCCTCATCGCCGTCGAGGACCACGGCCCAGGTGTGCCCGAAGAGGAGCGCGACCTCGTGTTCGAGCGGTTCGCTCGCGGTGGAGGCGCCGGGCGACGGACCGGCAGCGAAGGTGCCGGACTCGGATTGTCGCTCGTCGACGAACATGTCCGGATGCACGGCGGTCGAGTGTGGGTGGAGGATCGTCTCGACGGTGAGCCCGGTGCACGCTTCGTGATCGAGTTGATGGCATCGGAGCTGGACGAGTGACTCGGGTACGTCGACTCATGATCGTGTCGGTGTTGGTCGCCGCGCTCGGCTCCGGCTGTTCCATCCAGCCCGAGGCGGCACCGAACGACCTCCCGGCCGAGCGCAGCAACGTGTTCGGCGATCCGGCCACGGGCGACGAAGCGGCGGGAACGAACCGCGTGTACCTGCTCGTCCCGGCCGACACCGACCAACCCGACCGCCTCCGATCGGTGCTGCGTGACGTGCCGACGGAACCCACAGCCGTGCTCGAATCGCTGTTCGCCGGGCCCAACACCGAAGAACGCGACGAGGGCCTCGACACCGCGATCCCCGCCGACGTGGAGTTGCAGTCGACGCCGCGCACGGTCGGTCAGGTGTTGACCATCGACGTCAACGACGTCTTCGATGCGCTCAACACCGAGAGCCTGCAGACTCGCCGTCGCCCAGATCGTGAACACCGCCACCACCATCGAAGGCGTCGGATCCGTGCAGTTGCGCATCGACGGAGAACCCCGCGTGTGGCCGATCGGCAGCGGAGAACTGACCGATCGACCGTTGACCGCGTACGACTTCCCGGGCCTCGTCGAATCGAGCCAACCGGCATTCCCGGGCATCCCCTCCCCGCAGGCATGACCGCTGCGGGCGATGGCAGTTGGAACGCCTGCGTCCGGCTGCGATGCTCTGACCCACGATGGGATGGGACAGCAGCCGACCAGTGCCGTGGAAGCGGTTGATCCGCGAGTGGTTGATCTACGCCGCCATCATGTCGGCGGTCTTCGTGATCTTCTTCCGCGGCGACAACGTGGTCGGAGCGATCGCCGGCGTGCTGATCTCCGGTCCGCTGTACCTCGGGTTCGGAGCGGTGATGGCCAAGTTCGGGTATCAACGCCAGCGGCTCAAGGACGTGCGCGCGCGTCGAGCGGCGACGCGGCCGACGCGGCCACATCGTCGTCGTCGCAGGCTCCGTCGCGCTCCAAGCCTGCGCCGACCAGCCGGACCGCCGGTGGTGGGAGTCGACCCACGTCGACAACCAAGCGCAAGCGGTAACCGCGGCACGCAGTAGACTGCGACCTGATCTGCACTACATTCGCCGCCCGTGACAGGCGACATGCGTTATCGCCATCGATGCCGGCACGACCGGCGTCCGCAGCCGAGCGGTCTTCACCGACGGGCGACCGACATCGGGTGCCTATCGAGAATTCACACAGCACTATCCGCAGCCGGGATGGGTCGAGCACGATGCCGACGAGATCTGGGCCGCTGCCCGCGACACCTTGAACGACGTGGTTGCCGACGTCGGCATCGACGCAGTGGCGGCCATCGGCATCACCAACCAGCGCGAAACGGTCCTCGCCTGGAACCGATCGACCGGCGTGCCGTACGGCAACGCGATCGTGTGGCAGGACCGTCGAACTGCGCAACGGTGCGACGAGCTCGCGGCAGCAGGCCATCTCGCTCTGGTTCGGGAGCGGACCGGGCTGATCCTCGACCCGTACTTCTCGGCAACGAAGGTCGAATGGCTGTTGGCCAACCGAGACATCCCGATCGACGACGATCTGGCGATCGGCACCATCGACGCCTGGTTGATCTGGAAGCTGACCGGCGGCGAGGTGTTCGCCACCGATGTCAGCAACGCCAGCCGCACGATGTTGTGCGACATCCGGACACGAACGTGGGATCCCGAGCTGTGTGCGCTCCTGAACGTTCCGCTCGGTGCGTTGCCGACCATCGTGGCCTCGAGCGGCCGCATCGGAGTCACGTCGGCATCCGCCGGCATTCCGGAGGGCGTCGCCGTGAGCGGTGTCGCGGGCGATCAGCAGGCGGCGCTGTTCGGCCAGGCGTGTGTCGTGCCGGGGATGGCGAAGAACACCTACGGCACGGGCTCGTTCGTCCTCCTCAACGTGGGCGAAACCTGTCCGACGCCCACCGACGGGATGCTCACCACCGTCGCCTGGACGCTCGCCGATGGCACCACCCACTACGCCCTCGAAGGATCGATCTTCGCCACGGGCGCAGCGATTCAGTGGCTCCGCGACGGCCTCGCCATCCTCGACGAGGCGTCGCAGGCCGGACCGCTCGCTTCGTCGGTCGCCGACACCGGAGGCGTCTACGTCGTCCCAGCGTTCGCCGGGTTGGGGTCGCCATGGTGGGATCCGTACGCCCGGGGCACGATCGTGGGTATCACGAGGGGAACCGGACGCGCCGAGATCACCAGGGCGGTCGTCGAGTCGATGGCGTATCAGACCCGCGACGTGATCGATGCGATGACGGCGACGAGCGGCACCCCGATCGTCGACCTGCGCATCGACGGCGGCGCGTCCGTCATGGATCTGCTGTGCCAATTCCAGGCCGATCAGTTGGGCGTCACCGTTCAGCGCCCAGCCGATCAGGAGACGACAGCACTCGGCGCCGCCTTCCTGGCCGGGCTCGCCGAGGGCGTGTGGGCCGATCTCGATGAGGTCGGCGCACAGTGGGCGTTGGACGCCGAATTCAGCCCGGCTGCCGACCGCACGGTCGCCGACGCACTCCACGCCCAGTGGCTGCGCGCCGTCGAGCGCTCACGCAACTGGGCGGTTCACTGACCCCCTCCGACCGCCCTCCGAAAAATGCGCCGGATCGTGCGCCCAGTGCACGAATCAGCGCACATTTCGGGTGATCAGGTGGCGATCAGGGCGTCGGCGAGCCGGACGAGCAGCGAGAATCGCACCCGCTCACGTTCGTGGATCGGATTCCCCGACCGGCCGGCGGCAACGGTGAGCCCCGAGGTGGTCATACCGGCCCACAGCAGATCGCTGGGCGCCGAATCGTCGAGACCGTCGAGGTGCTCGCTCCCCGCGAGGAATGCCGACAGCCAGCCGAGATCAGGAGCTGCACCGAGCTGCGCGATCAGGTTGTCCGATCGCAGGACGACGACCCAGTCGGTCTCGGAGAACCGCTGGATGCCGCTGATCATCACATCGAGTCGCTCGGCTGGTGAGCACTCGGCGATGGCCGC
This sequence comes from Ilumatobacteraceae bacterium, assembly GCA_963716235.1. GTDB lineage: Bacteria > Actinomycetota > Acidimicrobiia > Acidimicrobiales > Ilumatobacteraceae > Sva-07. The sequence continues at coordinate 8,781 of CAVQTE010000014.1, forward strand.
CCCCAGGGCGAGCGCCGACAGGCTCGCGTCGGTCCGATCCGGGTCGACGATTCGGATGCTCTCGACCGACACACCGTCGACGGCATCGACCTCGGCGGTCAACAGCGAGATCAGGTCGTCGCCGGGCAACGACACGGTCAGTTCGTCGATCGCGCGTCCGCCGCCCTGCTCGAGGATCTCGATGGCGAGCACGTCGCCACGCACGGCACCGATTCGACTGGCGACCTGACCCAGCGCTCCCGGACGATCGGGCATCCAGACCCTGATGACGACGGCGATCACGGGCGGCACGGTACCGGAGCGCCGGTCACCCACCAGTGACCACATCGTGACCATCGTGTTACTTGTCACAAAAGGGGTCTGACCCCTGATGCAAGTGTCAGCCGAGTTTGGGGAGGCCGCGCTTGAGGTTGCGGATGGCCTGCTGGATGCGCTTCTCGTTCTCGATCAGTGCGAAGCGGACGAATCCCTCGCCGCCGGGGCCGAAGCCGACGCCCGGTGACAGCGCGACGTCGGCGTCGCGAACGATCAGGGAGCAGAACTCGACGGAATCCATCTCCGCGTACGGCTCGGGGATCGGCGCCCAGACGAACATCGAGCCACCCGGCTTGGGGATGTCCCATCCGATGCGGCCGAGCCCCTCGATCAGCGTGTCGCAGCGCGACTCGTAGATGGCGCGGACCTCGTTGGGGAAGTCGGCGGCCTCGTTGAGGGTCACCGTGGCCGCGATCTGGACGGGTTGGAACATGCCGTAGTCGAGGTAGCTCTTGAGCTTCACGAGGGCCTGTACCACCTCGGCATTGCCGACGAGGAAGGCGCTGCGCCAACCGGCCATCGAGAAGCTCTTCGTCATCGAATACAGCTCGACGGCACACTCCTTGGCGCCTTCGGCCTGCAGGATGCTCGGGGGCTGATAGCCGTCGAAGCCGACGTCGGCGTAGGCGAAGTCGTGCACGACGATCATCTCGTGCTCACGGCAGAAGTCGACGACACGCTGCATGAAGGGAAGATCGACCGTCGCACCGGTGGGGTTGTGCGGGAACGAGATCACGAGAACGCGGGGCTTGGGCCAGCCGACGTCCCAGGCGGTCTGCAGACTGTTCATGAAGTCGTCGGCGAAGTGCTCGCGTTGGGTGGGGTCGGCGAGGAACTTCATCGGCACCTGGCGGAGGTCGGCGCCGGCGAACAGCGGACCGTAGATGTGGATCGGGTAGCTCGGGCTCGGCACGATGGCGGCGTCGCCACGGTCGAGCAGCACCCACATCAGGTGACTGAAACCCTCCTTCGAGCCGATCGTGTTGGTGATCTCGAACTCGGTGTCGAGGTCGACATCCCACTTGTTCTTGTAGTAGCCGGCGATCGCCTCGCGGAGCTTGGGCAGGCCACGGCTGAGGGAATATCGGTGGTTCTTGGGGTTCTGGGCGGCCTCGGCGAGCTTGTCGACGGCGATCTGCGGCGACGGGATGTCGGGGTTGCCGAATCCGAGGTCGACGACGTCGGCACCGGCACGGCGTGCCTCGATCTTCAGGCCGTTGATGATCGAAAAGACGTACGGGGGCAGATTCTCGATGCGCCGGAACTCCATCGTTCCGAGGGTATCTGGCCCAGCCCGCTCATGACGGTGTGCGATGCTGGGAACAATGCCGAAGCCACCAGCCCCCGATTGCATCCACGTCGTCATCGAGATCCCCCGCGGGAGCCGCAACAAGTACGAGATCGACCACGAGGACGGCAAGGTCTACCTCGACCGTCGCCTCTTCACGGCCACCACGTACCCCGCCGACTACGGGTACGTTCCCAACACCCTCGCGGGCGACGGCGACCCGCTCGACGCACTCGTCCTGCTCGAAGACCCGGTGTATCCGGGTGTCATCGTCGAGTGCCGCCCCGTCGGGGTGTTGTACATGCGCGACGAGGCCGGAGAGGACGCCAAACTCATCTGCGTCCCACCCAAGGAGCCGCGGTTCGCCAACGTGAACGACATCACCGAGTTGACCCCACAACTGGTCGAGGAGATCCAGCACTTCTTCAACGTCTACAAGGCGTTGGAGCCGGACAAGCATTCATCGTCGGCAGGCATGGGCGGCAAGGCCGAAGCGTGGGCCGAGATCGAAACGTCCCGCGCCAACTACGTGCCGCACTGATCGCGTTCCGACAACGCGTCAACGAATTGTCGGCAACAGCGCCGCACCGACCGCTCCGGCGAGCGGGCCGAAGTGAGCGAACGCCACCCTCGGGAGCGGTCGCAGATGCGGCTGGTAGAGCAGCTCGCGGTACCACTTCACGATCGGTTCGAGGTAGAGGTCGGCACCCGCAGCGAGTCCACCGCCGAGTACGAACATCTCCGGATCGAAGGCGTTCGTGAGGTTCGACAATCCGAGTGCGACCCACCTGGCGAACTCGTCGATCACCTCCAGCGCCTCGGGATCGCCATCGCGCGCTGCGGCCTGGACGTGCTCGCCCCGAACCGCTTGCGGGTCGCCACCGGCGTGCCGCACGACCCGACTCAACCGGCGGCCGGTGGCCGCTTCGCGTGCCAGCATCGCCAGGCCCGACCCCGACGCATAACGTTCCCAGCAACCGCGCCGCCCGCACGGGCAGCGTGGCCCGTCGGGATCGACGACCATGTGGCCGAACTCGCCGGCGAACCCGTTCATCCCTCGCTGCACCGCACCGTTGGCAACGAGACCACCTCCGATCCCGGTTCCCAACGTGACGAGGATCATGTTGTCGGTCCCGCGTCCTGCGCCGAGCTGCCATTCGGCCACGGTGGCGCACGTAGCGTCGTTGTCGACGAACACCGCCGACCCCCGGCGGTCACCGAGCTGACGGGCGATGTCGAAGTCGGCCACACCATCGAGGTTCGGTGCCGCACGCAGCACGCCGTCACGAGTCACCAGGCCGGGAACGCCGACCCCGAAGCTGCCACACTCCCCCAGTTCGTCCGCGAGTTCGACCAGCGTGTCGACCAGCGCTCCCAGGCTGCCATCGCCCCGCGGCGTCGGCCGCTGGGCGGTGGCCACGACGTTGCCGCCCAGGTCGAGTGCAACACCCTGCGCCTTGGTTCCACCGACATCGATGCCGACGCGCCGGTTCGGTCCGGCGGCCCGGCTCACGCCTCGGCGCGGACTTTCAGCTCACGCACCGTGTTGAGGATGCGTACCTCGGCGCGTCGCTTCACGAAGCCGGGCAGCGGGATGGCGAGGTCGATCTGCAGGTCGTAGCGCACCGTGGTGCGATCGCCGCCGTCGGGGTCGAACCGCCAGACGCCGTCGATCGATCGCTGGATGTCGCCGGTGAGCATCGTCCAGCCCATCGCAAACGGTGCGTTCGTGTAGTCGTACTTCAGCGTGTAGTGCGTGCTGCGGCCGAGCGCCGACGCTCGGAACTCGACCTCGAGCGGGCGGCCGAGATCGTCGGTGGCGCGAATGTTGACGTCCTTGATGTCGTGCGCCCACATCGGGTAGCTCTCGAGGTCGAGCGCGATCTGCCACACACGCTCGTGAGGGGCGTCGATGGTGATGATCTCGGTCGCGGTCTCAGCCATGATCACCATTCTTGTCGATCCGAGCATCCAATGTGACGACATCGGGACGGGGCGGGAAGACGCCGTGGAATGCGCACCACAGCCCGTTCAGACCGATGCCGAACATGGGCACCAGCACACCGACCGCCAACGATGTGCCAGGCGAGCCGTCGTCGGCCTCGGATCGGGCGATGGCCGTCGCCAGACCCACCGCCGCCTGCACGACGAGCATCGACAACATGATCCGACGCACCCGCGGCGGCGTCGGCGATCCGAGCAGCAGGTAGACCTGGGTGACCGAGATCTGTTCCTCGCGACTTCGCTGGACGGCGTTGAAGAACGACCAGATGAACGCGAACACCCCGACGGCGAACAACGCCATGGCCGTGATCGCTCCGACCCATTGGCTGGCGGTGGAGAACACGACCGCGGCGGTGACCGCGGTGACGACGAACGCAAACGTGCCGATCACATCGGCGAACACGATGATGTCGCCGGCCGCACGAGCGGGAGTGTCGGGGTCGTCGCTCACGGTTGCCAGTCTGCCAGCGCGGTCAGTCGTACACGCCGAGCGTCTCACCCAGGCGTCGGGCGAGCACGTCGTAGGCGAACTCGTCGAGCGCCCGCTGTCGTGAACGCTCCCCCATCCGGCGCCTGAGTTCGTCGTCGTCGAGCAGTTGGGCGAAGGCGTCGACGACCGACTGCACGTCGTCGGGGTCGGAGATGACGATGCCGGTCTCACCGTCGGCGACGGCTTCGGCGGCACCACCGGAGTCGCCCGCCACCTGGGGGACGCCGCACGAAGCGGCCTCGACGAACACGATGCCGAACCCCTCCTGTTCGAGCCCACCCCACCGATTGCGACAGAGCATCGTGAAGATGTCGCCACATCCGTACAACAACGGCAGGTCGGCGTTCGGGATGCGTCCGAGGAATCGGACCGGTGCATCGAGTTCGGCCGCCAACTTCTCCAGGCGGCCGCGATCGCGTCCGCCGCCGGCGATCACGAGCAGGAGGTCGGGTCGGGTCAACCGCAGCCGGGCGACCGCCCGGATGGCCGTGTCGAAGCCCTTACGCGGGACGAGCCGCGACACACCGACGATGACCTCGGCGTCGACTGGAACGCCGAAGTGCTCGCGGCGGCAGCGCGCTCGTCGGCCGACAGTGGTCGAAACCTGTCGGGGTCGACACCACAGGGGACGACGGTGATCGGCAACTCGCGGCCCGCGGCATGTTCACCCTCGGCCGCCGGATACCCGCCAGCGGCGATGATCTTGCGGGCGCGACGCAGCGTGTACGCCAGTGTCTGCTTGGCTCCGGGGAGCCGCCCGGGCACCGTGACCTCGGCGCCGTGCAGCACGAGGTCGTAGGGAAGCTGCAGCGACGGCCCGATCAGGCCGAGTGGAACGGCGGGGTCGATGACGACGAAGTCGGCGCCGAAATCCTTGGCCAGTTCGTTCACCTGATGGACCATCCAGGGGTGCGGGAGCAGCACGGGCTCGCGGGTCCGTTCGATGCGGTACGGCTCGCCGGCGTCGAACTCGGCCGTGCCCGCGTACGGGCTGGTGAGCACGGCGAACGACTCGGGCGGCAGCCGGCGCCACCACTCCCACAGCAGCGACTGGATCCCACCGATCTTCGGCGGAAAGTCGTTGGTGACCAGCAGGTGCTTCACGCGTGGGCGCGTTCATCGAGTCGGGCTGCGGCCCAGACGGCGTGTTCGGCAAGGATCGGATCGATGCCCGAACGGTAGTGGTCGACGACTCGCCGGACGCGCCCATCGGCGGGATCGCCGACGTTGCCGACCACGACCAACGCATTGCGTCGCACCCAGCGCAGATCACGGTCGGCGATGTACCAGTGGCCGTACCGGTCGTTGATCCAGTCGTCGTCGGCGTCGAGGAGCTCGAGCGCGGCGACCCATGCGTCGGCACCCGGGTCGAGCTCGATGGCCTCACGCGGTCCCAGACGCATGGAGATCGGGCAGGCGTCCTGGCAGTCGTCGCAGCCGTAGATACGATCGCCGATCGCCGATCGGAACTCGACCGGGATCGCGCCGGGCTTCTGCAGGACCCAGCTGAGACAGCGGTTCGCATCGATCACGCCCGGGGCGATGATCGCGCCGGTCGGACAGTCGTCGATGCAACGCCGGCAGGCGCCACAGCCGTCGGCGACCGGCTGGGCCGCCGGTTCGTACGTTGCGGTGGTGACGATGCAGCCGAGCACGTACCAACTTCCGACTCCCGGCAGCAGCAGGTTGGCGTTCTTGCCGTACCACCCGAGCCCGGCGCGGTGGGCGACTGCTCGGTCGACGATCGAGTTGTCGTCGGCGAAGGCCACGGCACGGTGGTTCGCACGGCGGACCTGCCGACAGACGTCACGCAACGCCTGCCGCAAGGGTGCGTAGTGGTCGACCCACGCGTAGCGTCCGACGCGAGCGTGAGGTCCGGCGTCGGGAGCCGGGGGTTCGGGATCGGTGACCGTGAGATATGGCCGCGCCGCCACGATGACCGACTGTGCTGCCTCGACTGCTCGACCGGGGTCGGTCGATCGATCGGGGTCACGGTACGTGAAGCCCATCTCGCCGTGGAGACCCTGCGCCTTGCGGTCGTGCAGGTCGCGGCGGGCACCCTCGAGTACATCCGCCGTCGTCACCCCGACGTGGGTGATGCCCGCCGACGCGAGCGAGCCGCGGATCTCGTCGATCGTCGGGAGTGGCTCGGGGCGCCGCACGCGCTCAGGGTACGGCGAAGGTTGCCGTCACCAGCCCGTGTTCGAACGTGGCGAGCTCGACGAACTGCACGGGATCGTCGAGCATGCCGGCGCGCTCGAACAACGCGATCGCCCGATCGTGGACCGACGTCGGTGGCCCCACGGCCACCGACACGAGATCGATCGGGCCGTCGTCGTTGGCAAGCAGGTGGGCGACGACACAATCGGTGCACGCAGTCGTACCCGTGGCAATGCAGGTTCCGCACTCGATGGAGAAGGCGTCGGTGTCGAAGTCGTTCATGGACCACATCATGACGAGGGGCTGTGACACAGTTGCCCGACCGGAACTCCGGGCCGAACGACGTGGGTGACCGAGTCAGCCCAGATTGTCCATGATGCTGATCGCTGCGGGTGCCAGCACAATGATCATCAGCACCGGCAGGATGCAGAACACCATCGGGAACAACAGCTTCATCGCCTGTTCTTCGGCAGGCGCGTCAGCGATACGAGCGTCAACGCCATGCGTGGTCACATTAGTGACATCGCCACAAGGTTGATCGACTCTTGAATGGGCGTCGCAATCCCTGGATATGCGCTGAGCAGGGATGATGATGCATCATCCCTGGAGTCACGCCCTGCACGCCCGGCGAACTGTCAACTACTTTGCGTGGTATTCTTGACAGGACTCAGGCCGGCGCTGTACGGCTCGTGCCCCGCACTCGGCCTCGTCGGGCGCGATCAGAGCGTGCGAGCCACGTGGATTCAGAGTGCTGCGAGCAGGGCGTTGCTGGGGACGACGTTGGCGCCGAGGGCACGCACATCGGCGACGATCTCGGCGTCGTCGGTGACCACCACGATGGCCCGGGTCGGCGGCAACCGGCGCACCTCGTCACGGATGACGTCGTCCGCGATCACCCCTTCGGGCGAGTACGCGACTCGCACCATCCGGCGCCGGTCGGCGTGCGAACCAACGACGGTGGTGCCATCGAAGATCACGGTGATATCCGTTCCATACCGCCGCGCCAGATTCTCGAGTCCATCGAGCAGCCGTCGGCGCTGTTCATCGAGTCGATCGGCGGGCCAACCCAGCTTTGCGACGTTGTAGCCATCGACGACGACAGCAGCATCCGTTCGCAACAGGAACTCCGCCGCTGACCGCGACGAGGCGATCACCCCACCCGGCAACCGCAGCGGCCGGCGGTGTTCCGTGACGCGTTCTGCCTGCACATCCGATGACGTTGTCGCCGGACCCAAGGAAGCAGTCAACGCAGTGATGCGATCGCCGATCGCCCGCGCGGCCAGGGCAATCTCGTCGAGTTCGGCGACATCGACACGGGGAGCAACCGATTCGGGTACCGCTGGGGCTGCGCCGACCTCCTGGCGCGCCGCGTCGAGCTTGGTTCGCAACGCAGCCTCACGATCGCGGGCGTGTCGCGCCTCATTACGGACGTCGACGAGTTCACTGCGCAACTCGCTCACGACATCCTCGGCCTTGGCCAGGTCCGCCCGAATCAGGTCGACGTCGGCCCGCAGTACATCGATCGTCGATGCCTGCTCGACAATGGTCGCCTGTGAGCGGATCGCCGCCTGTTCAGCTGCAACCCGTCGCTTCTCGGCTCGCTTGAGTGCGGTCCGCAGGTCGGCGTCGCGTGCATCGGCCGCACGGATGGCGAGCAGTTCCCGAATCTGAACATCCCATCCCGGCGGCCGCTGCAACCAGAGGATCCCGATCGGATCGACGAGCTCGGGGACAGCCCCGACGGCGATCCGCTGGCGGAAGGTGTCGTCGGCCTCGATGACTCGACGTAGTCGACCGAGGGCACCGGTCGGGATCCGAGCAACGCCGAACTGCGCCCGTAGCTCCTTGGGGAACGGGAGCGATCGTTTGCCCTTGTTGGCCTCCTCGGCGACCAGCACGGCGAACTCGATCGCCGAGCGCAGGTCACGGTGCTCGATGTCGAGCGGCTCGGACATACCCGAACAATACTGCACGAACGCACGTTCTTGACAACGTACGCCTGTTCGTGCTGTCATGCTCCGGATGTCATCGCGTTCGATCGCCGAGTTGCCCCAGCAGCGGAGCTTCGACGACCTCGGCACACCCCTGCACGAGGTCGTGTTCTGCGTCATCGACCTCGAGACCACGGGCGGCAACCGCAACGACGACCAGATCACCGAGGTCGGCGCCGTGAAGGTGCAGGGCGGTCAGTGTCTCGGCACCTTCCAGACGCTGGTGAACCCGGGCCGCGCGATCCCGCCACAGATCACCGTGCTCACCGGGCTGTCCGACGTATTGGTGTCGGCGGCGCCGCGCATCGGTGCAGTACTGCCGTCGCTCATCGAGTTCGTCGGCGACGCCGTGATCGTGGGCCACAACGTCGGCTTCGACGTCGGCTTCCTGCGTGCCGCCTGCGAACGTCACGGCCGTGCGCCGCTGTCTGGCACGGTGGTCGACACGGTCGCACTGGCGCGTCGACTCGTTCGCGACGAGGTCCCCGACTGTCGCCTCGGCACGCTTGCCTCGCGATTCCGGCTCGACCACAAACCGAGCCACCGCGCACTCGACGATGCGCTCGCGACCGCCGACCTCCTCCACCTGCTCATCGAGCGGGCGTCGGGCCTCGGCGTGCTCGGCCTCGACGACCTCCTGGCGCTCGCCAAGCTTGCCGGCCATCCGCAGGCAGCGAAGCTCAAGATGACCGCCGACCTGCCCCGCACGCCCGGCGTCTACATGTTCCGCGGCCAACGCGACGACGTGCTGTACGTCGGCAAGGCGACGAACCTGCGCCAGCGGGTTCGCTCCTATTTCGGCAGCGACGACCGCCGCAAGGTCGGCCCGATGCTGCGCGAGACGCAGTCGGTCACGCATCTCGACCTCCCCGATGCGCTCACCGCCGAGGTGATCGAGAGCCGACTGATCGCCCGGCTCCTCCCCCGCTACAACCGTGCCGGCACCCGCGTCGACCGGTACTGCTACGTCCGACTCGACGTCGACACGCCCTGGCCACGTCTCTCGGTCGTGAAGAACCCGTCCGCCACCGGCCTGCACCTCGGCCCGCTGCCGTCGCGGACGATGGCCAACCTCGTGATCGAGGCGATCCAGAGCGCGGTGCCCCTCCGACGCTGCTCGGCCCGACTCGGCCGGAACTTCACGCCGGCCCCCGACGCCACCGCGTGCAGCGCTGCACAACTCGGCGTCGCTCACTGCCCATGCGCCGGCACCGCCGATTCGGCGGAGTACGCCCGAGCGGTCGAACATGCTGCAGCGGCACTCACCGGACATCCGCATCGCGTGGTCGAGTTGCTGCACGACAAGATGATGCATCTCGCACACCAGCAGCGTTTCGAGGAGGCCGCGAGCGTCCGCGATCGCGTGACCGCGCTCGTCGGAGCGGCAAAGCGCTTCCATCTCGTCGAGGCACTGCGCCACGCCGAGCGCGCCGAGGTGACCTACGGCGAGTCGACCTGGACGATCGAGCGGGGCCAACTCGTCGATGCGGTGAAGTCCGCGACCGTGTCGAGGGCGCTGCCGGTTGCAGCAGCGGAGGCATCCGGCACGGACGTGTTGTCACGCCACCAGATCGACGAGGCGCTCTGTCTCGCCCGGTTCTGCGACAAGCGCGCGGCGCAGCTCACCGTGCGCTGCAGTGGTGAATGGACGTTCCCGATCAGCGATCGGCTGCCACAGCTGCCTGGGTTTGCGACACCCTGATCAGGGCGTCGAGGCTCGCCTGGGCGTGACCCTCGTCGATCGCGGCCGCCGCCATCTCGATCCCGGCGCCGACATCGTCGACGCGTCCCGCCACGACCAGGCCGGCGCCCGCGTTGAGCAGCACGATGTCGCGGTGCGGCCCCTTCTCGCCCGCCAACACGCGCCTGACGGCCAGGGCGTTCTCCTCAGGGGCGCCGCCACGGAGGTCGTCGGCGGTTGCCGGAGCGAGGCCATAATCGGCGGGGTCGATCGAGAACTCCGTGATGGTCCCCTCGGAGAGCGCCAGCACCCGTGATGATCCCGTGGTGGTGAGTTCGTCCATGCCGTCGCCGTGCACCACCCAGGCATCGGTCAGACCCTGACGTTCGAGGGTCTCGATCATCGGTTCCGCGAACTGGGGGTCGGCGACACCGATCAGTTGGCGCTTCACCCGTCCCGGGTTCGCCATCGGGCCGAGCAGGTTGAACGTGGTGGGGATGCCCAGCTCCCGCCGGGGCGGGCCGGTGAATCGGAACGCCGGATGGAACATCGGCGCAAAACAGAATCCGATGCCCGCTTCGCGCACGCACGCAGCGACACCATCGGCGTGCAACTCGATGGCGACTCCGAGCAGTTCGAGAACGTCGGCGCTGCCGCACTTCGAGGAGGCCGAACGGTTGCCGTGCTTGCAGATGGGGGCTCCGGCGCCCGCGGCGACCAGTGCTGCCATCATCGAGACGTTGACCGAGTGCGATCCGTCACCCCCCGTCCCGACGATGTCGAGGCAGTTCGAACGTTCGTCATCGGTGAGCGGCACGAACGTCGCCTCGTGCAACGTCGCCTCCAGCAGGCCGGCGAGTTCGTCGACGCTCTCACCCTTCGCCCGCAGGGCGACGAGGAAGCCTCCGATCTGAGCGGCCGTCGCATCACCGCGCAGGATCGATGTCATCACGGACCCCGCCGTCGTCGCGTCGAGATCGCGACCGGCCACCAGCGTCGACATCACGGTTGGCCAGTCGTGGAACGGTTCGCGGCTCGACATGGGCCGCAGCGTACGTGCCGCGTCCAGTCGCGGTGAAGTACGTTCAGGAGACGCGGCGGCGTTGGCGGATCATCCGCCGACGGTCACGCTCGGTCGCTCCGCCCCATACGCCGGCCTTCTCGCGGAACGACAGCGCGTGCTCGAGACACGAATCCTGTACGTGGCATCCGGCGCAGACGGCCTTTGCAGCCTCGGCGCCCTCCTCGTCGTCGGGATAGAAGAGCGACGCGTCCAGTCCTCGACATGCTCCGAGATCCCACCATTTCAATTCCTGCAGCGACACTTCGGTTCGACTCCCCACGACGACGGCGACGAGGCTGAATCTAGAACCACCGCGGCGCTCGCGCCAGTGGAAATTCTCGCGCGTCAGGGACGCAGGTCGCCGAGCAGCTCGGCGTGAGTGGTGTCGCCGAGTTCGACCACCTCGAGGTACTCCGGATGGGTGATCTCGATGCGAACCCGACCGTCGGCGAACGCATCGACCTGCTCCGGCGTGAATTCGAACCGGATGTAGTGCACGGCGGCGGTCGCTTCCTCGCGGGTGAGCTGGCTCGCATGGGCCTCGTCGGTGATCGACGCGATCCGGTCTCCGTTGTCGAGCACGATCACGAACGACTGCTCGATGCCGACCAGCTTCGGCAGCCACTCGCGAACCTGATCGTCGCTCGTCAGCTCGAGGAACACAGTGGCGCACAGTTGGCCCGGCTCGGGGATCATCGGGTTGTAGGTGTCGAGTTCGACTTGGATGTCTTCGTCGGTCACGAGCTTTTCGACCCGCGCCATCTCCTGGATCTGGAGACGCATGGTGTCGCGGTTCTCGAACATCACCGTGATGATCGTGCCGAACGAGAGGCGCCGGCGGCGTTTGACCTCCATCACGGCGGCGCGGAACTCGTTGCGTTCGCGTTCGTAGGCGCGAACGTCGGCGATGTCGGAGAGGGTGAGCTTGCGGGACATGGTGGAGGTGCTCCTCATGGGGTGCAGGTCACTCTTCGGGGATGCCGTACGCCCGAGCGATGATCTGCAAGGGATGCCTGGCCTCACGGCCGGTTTGTTCGACGATGGCCGTGTTGGCGAGGTGGCAGTCACCGGCGACCGCGTCGCCGCCGGCCTTGGTGATCTGGTCGCCGAGCTTCTTCGCGATCGGGATCGAGATGTCCTCGTTGCCGGCGCGGAAACCCCACATGCCGTCGATGCCCGAGCACTGCTGGACGAGCTTGACCTTGGCGCCCGTGAGCTTCATCAGGTCGCGACTCTTGAAGCCGATGTTCTGGGCCCGGAGGTGACACGGCGTGTGGTAGGTGATCTCACCGAGCAGTTCACCGGTGAACTCGGTGTCGAGCGACGTGTCGTCACCCTTGTGGACGACCATCAGGTATTCGGCGGCGTCGTAGGTGTGCTCGGCGACGAGTTCGGCATCAGCACGCAGGGACTCGTCGGCCACGTAATCGAGGTAGTCCTTCTTGATGATGTAGCTGCAGGTCGGCTGCGGGACGACGATGTCGGTACCGGCGCGGACTTCGGCGGCCAAGGTCTTGATGTTCTTCTCGGCGACCTTCGTGAACTCCTTGACATTGCCCGAGTGCAGCCACGGTGCACCGCAGCAGCCGGCGTTCGTGTTGGCGCACTCGATGCCGTTGCGCTCGTAGACCTTGACGAGGTCCTTGCCGATACCGGTCTCCTGGTACTCGACGAGACAGGTGGGGAACACCGTCACCTTGCCCTGACGCTTGGTGAGCTGCACCTTGGGGCGCTTCTTGAACCAGGTCGAGAAGCGCTGCTTGGCGTAAGGAGGAAGCAGGCGGACGGACGACACGCCGGTGACCTTCTCGACGGCCTTGCGCACGCCGGAGCCGGGCTCGGCATTGATGATCTTGTTGGCAATGGGGCCGGTGGTGGTGGCGAGCGTTCCGAGCAGATCGGTGCGCCCCATCATCTGGGTGGTGACCTTGTTGCGGGTGGACTTGATGCCGTTGACGTGCTGCATGGCATCGGCACGCAACATCAGGCGAGGGAAGTCGAGGTTCCACTCGTGCAACTCGGGAATGTACGGGCAGTTGATGTAGCAGAGCTTGCACTGGAAGCACTCGTCGACGACCTGGTCCTGTTCGGCAGGAGTCAGGCGTCCGGCGTCCTGGTCGTCGTGTTTGTCGACCATCTCGAACAGCGTCGGGAACGACGTGCAGAACTTGAAACAGAGACGGCATCCATGGCACAGGTCGTAGACCCTGGTCAGTTCGTCGCGGACATCCGCCTCGTCGAAGTAGACGGGATTCTTCGGGTCATACGTCGTTGTCATGGACCACCTCGGTCACGCGTGCTGAGAAGTGTGCAATGCGGGCTGGCGTGGAGGGGGCCGCGGTGCGGCCCCCTCCAACCGTGTTCAGCTGATGGATTCGAGGCCCTGGGTGAAGCGGCCGGCGTGGCTCTTCTCGGCGCGGGCGAGCGTCTCGAACCAATCGGCGATCTCGTCGAAGCCCTCGTCGCGAGCGGTCTTGGCGAAGCCCGGGTACATCTGGGTGTACTCGTAGGTCTCGCCTGCGATCGACGCCTTGAAGTTCTGCTCGGTGTCGCCGATGGGCTCGCCCGAGGCCGGGTCGCCGACTTCGGCGAGGTACTCGAGGTGGCCGTGGGCGTGGCCGGTTTCGCCTTCGGCGACCGAGCGGAACAGCGCCGCCGAATCGGGGTAGCCCTCGATGTCGGCCTTCTGGGCGAACCAGAGGTAGCGGCGATTGGCCTGGCTCTCGCCGGCAAACGCCTCCTTCAGGTTCTCGTGGGTCTTGGTGCCGTTGAGGTCAGCCATGGGTTGTCTCCTTGATGTTGGTGTACGGGTCTGGTGTTGCTGCTGGCAGGTTGATGGACGCAGCGCTCGCGCAGGTTGCGCAGGTGCCGTGGAACACGATCGAGGTGGAACTGGTGGCGAAGCCGTCGAGACCCGTCGCAACGAGCTGGTCGGCCCCGTCGACGTACAGGTCGACGACCGATCCGCAGGCGTCGCAGACACCATGGTGGTGGTCGTCGATGTTCGGGATCGAACCGGATGGCGCCGGACCCGAGAGCGACCAACTGGAGTTCACCCATGTCGGCGAGGTCGGTGAGCGTCGTGTACACGGTGCGCAGCGAGATGCCGGGCATCAGCTGGCTTGCTCGCGTGTACAGACCCTCGGCGGTGGGATGGCTGGTGTTGCCGTCGAGCAGCGTGAACAACAGCTGGCGCTGTGGCGTGACCTTCAACCCCTTGGCCCGGAAGGCCCCGGCGAGTTCAGTCGGCGATTTCACGCCGGTCATCGTATGCGCATGAATTGTTCGTTCGCAACTCATGCAGATTGGGACCTTCGACCCTGTCCCCGCTGTTCGATCTCGTAGCATTCGCCAGATGTCCTCGCCGATGCGGCCCTTCGAGCGGCGCGCCATGCTCGATGCATTGCGAGCCGCCGGTGAGCCCGCCGGCGAGACCGTTCGACGTGCTCGTCATCGGGGGCGGGATCACGGGTGTCGGCGTTGCGCTCGACGCGGCCGCACGCGGACTGCGCACCGCACTCGTCGAGCGTGACGACTTCGCCAGTGGCACGTCGTCGAAGAGCTCGAAGATGGTCCACGGTGGCCTGCGCTACCTGCAGAACGGCGATGTCCGCCTGGTCTACGAGGCCCTGCGTGAACGACGTCGACTGATGCGCAATGCACCGCACCTGGTGGAGGTGCTGCCATTCATGATCCCGATCCTCACCAAGGACGGTGTCGTGTCGAAGAAGGTCGCCAAGGCGCTCGGCTCGGCCATGTGGATGTACGACCTGACCGGCGGGTGGCGCATCGGCAAACTCCACAAGCGGGTCTCCGGCGAGCAGGCCGCACGCCACTTCCCCACCACCCATCTCGACAAGCTCAGCGCCGGTTACCTCTACTACGACGCCGGCGCCGACGACGCTCGACTCACCCTGACCGTCGCCCGTACGGCAGCACAGCGCGGCGCCGTGATCGTGAACCGCTGCCGCGTCGTCGGCATCACCACCGACGCCGACGGTCGCGCCAACGGCGCCACGGTCGCCGCCGACGGCGAACTCATCCATGTGGCGGCGCGGTGCATCGTCAACGCCGCCGGGGTCTGGGCCGACGAAGTGCGCGCGCTCGACGAGGGAACCGACCCCGACTCGATCCGACCCGCCAAGGGCGTGCACATCACGATCCCGTGGGAGAAGGTCCGCAACGACATCGCGGTCATCATCCCGGTGCGCAGCGACAAGCGCAGCCTGTTCCTCGTGCCGTGGGGAGAGCAGCCCGACGGAACGTTCCGCCACGTCTATGTCGGCACCACCGACACCGACTCCGGTGAGCCGCTCGACGACCCGCAGTGCACGGGCGACGACATCGACTACGTGCTGACCGCGCTCAACGAGGCGCTCACCGAGACCGTCACGCGCGACGACATCACCGGCGTCTGGGCCGGGATGCGCCCACTCGTGAAGGCGGCGTCGGCCGACGGCGACAGCGCCAAGACCGCCGACCTGTCACGTCGCCATCAGGTTGCGGTCAGCGACTCGGGGGTCGTGCGGGTCAACGGCGGCAAGCTGACGACCTACCGCGAAATGGCCGAGGACACCGTCGACGTGGTCGTGCGACAACTCGATGCGCCGAGACGCACTCGTCGTTCGACGACCCGGCGACTGTCGCTCTTCGGTGCGACACGACGCTCCCATCGCAATCGAGCCGATGGGGACCGAGGAACCACGACGGCCCACCTGGCACGCCGATTCGGCACCCAGGCCGACGAGATCCGCGCCCTCGTTGCGTTCGACCCGGCGTTGGGCGAACCCCTCGTGCCCGGCCAGCCCTACCTGCGCGCCGAAGCCGTGTACGCAGCGCGCCACGAAATGGCGACGACGCTCGACGACGTCCTCGTACGACGGACCCGCGCCCACCTGTTCGATCGAGCCGCCACGCTCGCCGTCGCCGCTGACGTCGCCGACCTGCTCGCCCCGGAACTCGGCTGGGACGCCGCCGAGACCGAACGTCAACTGACCCACTATCGAGCGCTGTGCCACGCCGAGGAAGCAGCGGCCCGAGCGTCGACCGCCCCAGACACCGTTGCCCGAGACACCGCAGGAGCCGACGATGACCAGCTCGCCAACGCCACCGATTGAACTGCTCGGCGAGGGGTCCCGATTCGATGGGCCCGGCGTCGAGGTTCCCGAGGACGCCCTTCGCGCCCTCGAGTCGATCTGCGAGGTCATCACCGACGGCCCCGGCGTCGCCGAGGCAAGCCGCGACTGGTGGCCGCTCGCACTGCACTGGGCGCTTGCCGGCGAGGTGCCACAGCTTGCCGACGTCGTCGTGAGACCGACGTCGACCGACGAGGTCGTTCGTGTCGCGCAGGTGTGCAACAACGCGCGCCTGCCGCTCACCGTCGCGGGTGGCCGCAGCGGCGTGTGCGGCGCCGCTGCACCGGTGTTCGGCGGCGTGGTCCTCGACGCCACGGCGCTCGCAGGTGTCGTCGAGATCGACGAGATCTCCGGCGTCGTCGAGGTGCTCCCCGGCACATTCGGACCCGACCTCGAAGACGCACTCCGCCCGGCCGGACTGTCGGTGGGCCACTTCCCGCAGAGTTTCGATCTGGCGACCGTCGGTGGATGGATCGGCTCGCGTGGAGCCGGCCAGTATTCGACGCGCTACGGCAAGATCGAAGACATGGTCGTCGGCCTCGAGGTCGTCCTTGCCAACGGCACCGTCGTTCGCACGGGCGGCGCTCCGGCGGCAGCAGCGGGTCCCGACCTCACGCAACTGTTCGTCGGGTCCGAGGGCACCCTCGGCGTGATCACCAGGGTGTGGCTGCGTACGCACCCGACCCCGAATGACGAACGACGTGCGGCGTACTCGTTCGCATCGTTCGGCGACGGCGTCGAGGCCTGCCGGCGAATCCTGCGCACCGGCGCGACGCCTGCGGTCTTGCGCCTCTACGACGCGGCCGAGTCGCAGCGGGGCCAGGGCGGTGACGGCAGCGAGTGCATCCTGCTCGTGCTCGACGAGGGCGACGGCGCGATCGTCGGCGCCACCATGGCGATCGTCGAACAGAGCTGCACCGCCGTCGGACGCGCAGCCGGCCGACGTCGGCCTGGTCGAGGCGTGGCTCGGACACCGCAACGACACCTCGGCATTGCAGGGGCTCACGCGCAAGGGGTTCGTCGTCGACACGATGGAGATCGCCGCATCGTGGTCGATCATCGACGCGCTGTTCGACGATGTCCGCGCGGCGATGTTGGCCGTTCCGCACGCCCGTGCGGCGACGTGCCACCTCTCGCACAGCTACGCCGACGGCGCCTGTCTGTACTTCACGTTCGCCGCAACGCCTCCGACCGGCGAGATCGAGTCGACGTACATCGCCTTGTGGGATGCCGGACAGCGAGCGGTGCTCGCCGGCGGCGGCAACCTGTCGCACCATCACGGGGTGGGCCTGAACCGCGGCCGCTTCATGTCCGAGGCCTTGGGTTCGGGCCACGGCGTACTCGCGGCGATCAAGGCGACGCTCGACCCGAACGGCATCATGAACCCGGGCAAGCTCGGCCTCCCCACCCCGTTCGGCGAGGTCCCGTGGCCCTGAACGATCTCGCTCGGCGATGGGATCTCGATGCAGTGCGCGCCGGAATCGGCGTGTGTCTGATCCTCGCGATTCCGCTCACGCTGATCGCAGCGTTCGTCGACTCCAGCGACACGGGGCTCAATGCGTTCTTCTTCTTCGGCGCGATGTTCGGGTTCGTGCTCGGGGCCGGGTGCGCCGCGTGGATGCAGCGCCGTGGCACGCCGCTCAGCCACGGCATCGTCACGGCGATGGTCGCGTATCTCGGCGCTCAAGCGGTCTTCATCACGATCCGACTGATCGGCGGCAACAGTGTCAACTGGTTCGGCGTGTTCTTCACGTTGTCGCTGGTGATGCTCGCCGGCTTGTTCGGCGGTCTGCTCGGAAGCCTCCTGCAGGCCCGTGGTGTCGTACCGTCGAGCCGCAGATCGCAGACGTGACGGAACAGTCAGGACAGAACGGTGAGGACGCACACGTGACCAACATCTTGGTGATCGACGTCGGGACCACCGGCCTGCGCGCTGCGGTCGTCGACGAGACGCTGGCCGTGCGCACGTTCGAGTACCGCACCTGCCCACCGTCGAACCCGGCACCCGGGTTGGTCGAGTTCGACGGTGCGGAGATGGCCGCGAAGCTGCTCGACGCGGCCCGCACGGCGATCGCCTCCATCGGCGAACCGATCTCTGCGGTCGGCATCACCAACCAACGGGCCAGCGTGATGATGTGGGACCGCGCGACCGGTGAACCCGTCGGCCCCGGGCTCGGCTGGCAGGACCTGCGAACCGTCGGCGACTGCATCATGGCCAAGATCGAGCACGGATGGGCACTCGCTCCGAACCAGTCGGCGACCAAGGCGGCATGGCTACTGGCGAACACACCCGACCTCGAAGGGCGTGACCTCTGCATCGGCACGATCGACTCGTGGGTGGCCTGGACCTTGTCGCAGGGTGCGCTCCACGTGAGCGACCACACGAACGCGTCGGCGACGACGAACGGGCTCCGACTGGTCGACGGTTCCGGTTGGAACCAGGCCGTGTGCGACGCCTTCGGCATCCCCGTGTCGATGCTCGCCACCGTCGTCGACTCGGTCGGCGTGTGCGGTGAGGCGACGGCACTCCCCGGGGCACCGCCCATCGCGGCACTGCTCGGCGACCAGCAGGCGTCGCTGATCGGGCAGGGTTGCGTTCGGCCGGGTCGGGCGAAGATCACCTTCGGCAGCGGCGGCATGCTCGACGTGTGCACCGACCAGCCCACGCCCGACGGCGCCCATCGCCACGCGGCCGGCACCTATCCCCTGCCGCTCTGGTCGATCGACGGCCGACTCACCTGGGGCGTGGAAGGCATCATGCTGTCGGCGGGGACCAACGTCGAGTGGCTCTGCGACGACCTCGGCCTGATCGCCGATCCGGCCGAGAGCCACGACGTCGCCAGCCGATGCGCCGACACCGATGGTGTCGTCTACGTCCCGGCACTGATGGGTCTGGGTACGCCACGCTGGGACTACGGCGCTCGAGGCACACTGCTCGGATTGACGCGAGGCTCCGGCCGGGAGCACGTCGTGCGGGCCGTGCTCGAGGGTGTCGCCCATCGTGGGGCGGACCTGCTCGATGCGGCCACCGCCGACACCGGGATCGACATCCACACGGTTCGGGTCGACGGTGGCATGAGCCGCAACCCGACGTTCGTGCAAGCCCTCGCCGATGCTGCGGACCGGCCCGTCGAGGTCGCACCCGTCGCCGAATCGACAACCGTCGGTGCGGCGTTCATGGCGGGCCTCGGGGTCGGCATCTGGAACGACATCCACGATCTCGATGGGCTGTGGCAGCCGTCGCACGTCGTCGAACCTCGCCCGGACAACGACCACGTCCGCCTGCGCGAGCGATGGTCCAGCGCGCTCGACCGTTCGGCCGGGTGGTACGCCGATCTCTCGGCCCTCGACTTCTGAACGATCACCAGATGAAGACGCCCAGGACCCTAGAATTGCTCGGATGCCCTCCCAGCGGGAAGGCTGTAGGACGCATGACCCCGAAAGGACACTCCCCCGTGGACCTCGAATCCGCTCAGACCGTCACGTCGCGACGCAGCCTTGTCGGCGCGCTGGGCGTAGCCGGCTTTGCCAGTGCCGTTGCGCTCGCCGTTGCCAGACCGGTCGCTGCTGCCCCGTACTCTCCGACCGCCGAGGATTCCGCCACGCTCGAGCAGGCCCTCCAGATCGAGTTGGCGGCCAAGTTGCTGTACAGCGACGCACTGGCCGCCGGATTGACCGATGCCGCCGGCGAAGTCGCCCAGGTGTTCGGCGACAACCACGAGGCGTACGCCGACCGGTTCGCAGCCATCACCGGCATCTCGGCCGACACGTACAACGAGGCGTTCTACGAGGAGAACAAGGACAAGTTCGCCACGAGCGACGTCGCGGAGTTCGCTCAGGCTGCGTGGGAGTTGGAGAACAACTTCGCCGTCACGTACACCGAGCTGTTCACGTCCCTCGAGTCCGTCGAGTCCCAGACCGTCGTGGCCTCGATCGTGGTGATCAACGGACGCATGGCCACCGTGCTCGCCGACCTCGCCGGCGTGTCGAGCGATTTCGACCTCGTGTTCGATCCACCGGCGGAAATCATCACACTCCCGGAGCCGCAGCAGTCATGAACGTGTTTGCACCGAAATCCGAGTCGCGGGTCACCCGACGCCAGGCGTTCAAGATCGGTGGGCTCACCGTGTCGTTGGCCGCGCTCGTTGCGGCATGCGGTGAAGACCTCGAGGGCGACACCTCACCGGGACGCGTCGGCTATGCGCCGCCGATCACCGATCCGCCCGAGTACGAAGTCGACGACGCCGTGCTGCTGCGTACCGCGTCATCGCTGGAGTACTCCGCGATCTCGGTGTACGAGCAAGCCCTGGAAATCGGCGGACTCGACGATTCGGGTCAGACACTCGTCGAGCGCCTGATCGAGAATCACCAGGCGGTTGCCGACGAAATGGGCGCTCTCACCGAGGACGAGGGCGGCGTTGCCTGGGAGTGTTCGAACCCGTGGCTCGTTGATCGCTTGCTCGTGCCGGTGCTCGAGCTGATCAAGACGAGCGACGACCCGACCCGCGACGTCCTCAACCTGGCCGTCGCACTCGAGAACCTCGCAGCGTCGACGCATCAGGTCCTGGCGGTCGAGTTGTCGTCACCTGCCGCCAAGAAGGCCACCCTCGAGGCCGCGACACTTGCATCACGTCAGTCGGCTGCAATCGTCGTGCTCACTCGGGGCCCTGACGGCTACATCAGCCCCGAGGTCAACGGCGAGGGTGTCCCGACCGACCCGTCCGGTGTGCCCTACACCTACGCCATCACCAGCCGGTTCGGTTCCGTCGGCCAGGCCGAACTGGTCGTCGGTGCGCCGGACGAGAACGGTGCACGTGAATCGTTCACCCTGCAGACGCCGGCTGCGAACTCCTACATCTACAGCGAACTCGAACCGAGCTGCTGACCGGCACGCTCTGCGTGCGCCTGTCGTACACTGCCCCTCGCAATGGTGAGGTGGCCGGGTGACCGCGGCGGTGCGTGCTGCACTGTCGAGGAAAGTCGGGACTCCGAAGGGCAGGGTGCTGGCGAGAGCCAGGTCGGGGCGACCTGACGGAACAGTGCAACAGAGAGAGACCGCCGATGGGCCGGACCGTTTCACGACGGGCCGATCACAGGTGAGGGTGAAACGGTGCGGTAAGAGCGCACCAGCGGCGACGGTGACGTCGCCGGCTCGGTAAACCCCACCCGGAGCAAGGCCGAGCAGAGGGGCGAACGGCCCGTTCGTCCGTGACGCCGCAAGCGCCACGGGCACCCTCGGGTAGGCCGCACAGATGGATGGTCACCGGGCGAACCGGGCAACCGGATCGTTCACAGAATCCCGCTTACAGGCCACCTCACCATTGCCACCACCGCTGAGCAGGGGGAACGCTTGCCTCAGGGTTGTCTGACCGTGTCGAGTATCGGGGCCACCACCTCGGCGACGAAGCGCTCGTTGAGCCCGGGTGCGAGATGGATGCCGTCGGGCCGGCCGTCGGGTCCGTCCAGGCCCTCGGCCACCAGCCAGCCGGGCAGATCGATCTGCCTCACATCGAGTCCGGCGATGATCTGGCGGACGGCATCCCAACGTGCCGGGTCGTTGACCGGGTCGTCGAACTCCCCCCAGCCGAGGTGCGCGTCGGCCGGCGTCACCCAGATGACCGTCCCGCCCGCGTTTTCGACCTGCGACGCGAACTCGGCGTAGGCATCGGCGACCAGCTGACGACCCGTCTGGTCACCGACCGACACCACTCGACCGTCCGCCAGGTGCATGTCGAGCGCATCCCACGGTCCGATGTCGACCAGCACGACGTCGATCGCTTCGTCTCGGACGCGGCCCGGGATCGAACTCCACTGTTCGACGCATCCGCTGATGTCGAGCAGCTCGCGGTCGCCATCGACGTTGGTGAACTCGTGGAGGCGGCCGTCGGTGGCTGCAGACAGGCCGCAACCGCCGAACGCCGCGCTCCCGGCCACGAGCTCGTCGGGGTACGCAGTTGCGCGCTCCAGCATGGCCTCCGACAGATCCACGGCCATGCTGTCGCCGGCCACGAGGACGCGGAGCGGCGGGGCCGGCTCGGCGGGCGCGTCGGCAGGCGGTGCGCTCGGTGCGCTGGTCGTCGGGCTCGGAGCGTCTCCGAGGTCGATCGTGTCTGGTGGGGCGGTCGACGATTCCGGCTCCACACTGGTCGTCTCGATCGGTGGCGGCAGGGCAACGACCGAGGTGTCCGACTTCGACGGCGGGCGAGGGACGACCGTGACGAGCAGCAACGCGAGCAGGCTCAGCGACGACACGGCTGCGACCGGCGCCCGCCAGCCGGCAATGCGGCGTCGGCTTCTGATCGGCGTCTCGAGCCAGCGGAACGACGTGGCCGCGAGGGCGACCGCAACGGCAACGCGCGTCACATCCAGCAGCGCCATCGAGAGCGTCGAGTCGCCGACGTCGACTCGGGACGCGGGAGAGCAACAGGAACACCGGCCAGTGCCACAGGTAGACCCCGTAGCTCCGGTCGCCCAGCCATCGCATCGGTCGCGACGACATGGCCGCCCCAGCGGCACCATCGGCCACCGCGACGACGACGACGGCCATGGCGGCCGCGAAGAGCGGAAACCCCCAGCGAAACAGCCAGGTGGATGCCTCGGAGGACGCGAACATGATCGCCAGCGCCACGACCGCAGCGATCGGTGCCATCCGCCGGGCAGTCCGACCGAAACGGAGATGTCCGTCCGCCAACACCGTGGTCAACGCTCCCGCCGCGGCGCCGATCAGCAGCGTGTGGACACGGGTGAACGTGTTCATGTACGTCGCTGTCGGGTCGATCGGGTCGAACATCACATTCATCAGGACGATCGAAGCGACAGCCCCGGCGACGCAGACCCACGCCACGGCGTGACGGACCGAACGTGTCACGGCGATGATCGCGAGCAGCACGAGCGGCCACACGAGATAGAACTGCTCCTCGATCGCGAGCGACCAGTAGTGCGTCACCGGCGACGGTTCGCCGAAGCGGGCCCAGTAGTCACCGCCCCCGGAGATCGTGCCCCAGTTCGACAGGCCCACCGCTGCCCAGCCGATGTCTCGACGCAGCGACGGCACCTCGATGTCGGCAAGTGGCCAGACCACTGCGATGGCGATCAGCACCGAAATGCTCGCCGGCATCAGCCGACGCAGCCGACGAGTCCAGAACTTTCTCCGGTCCACCGTGCCCCGTCGGTCGACGTCGGACAGCAGCTTCGACGTGATCAGCCAGCCGGACAACACGAAGAACGCGTCGACGCCGAGGTTGCCGCCAGGTAGACGATCGAGATGGAACAGCAGGACAGCCGTCACAGCCAGCGCTCGTAAACCATCGAGCCCCGGCCGGTAGCCCAGTGCGGGCATCCCCGTCATACCTCTGACGGTATCGCGGCACTCGCATCGAGAGCGGTCGGCGCGAGAGGCAGAGCGGGCCAACAGGTCGCGAGCCGGCTCCGCTGACAGGCCACCTCGCGAGTGTCATCACATCGACACCGACGCTGCCCACCTCTGCGACCGGGGGCAGGCAGCGTCTCGTCGAGGTCAGCCGCCCAGGTAGTTGGTGATCAACGGAACCGCAGCATCGATCGTGAGTACCGGTTGAACATCGAATTCGAGCCACTCCGAATAGGCGATCACCGATTCGTAGAGAACCGACGGATCATCCTGCTCGGCGATGAGAACGCCACCACCGCCTGGGTAGACGTAGTGGGCAATTGTTCCCGGCATCTCGCCCCGCTTGCCGAACTCGGTCATGAGTGCAACGGTGTCGGCCTTCGTGGCTGCCGACGAACGCGTCGAGTAGTGGATTGCGTACAGCATTCTTGATTCCCCATTTCTTTGACGCTGAACACCCCCATGACGTCCAGCGAACTAGGACTCTGGCAGAGTCCCGATCGGGGCACAACATGCCATTCGGCACACGGACTGCCCCAGCCGGATTTCGCTACGAGCGATCACTTGCGAGTGGATCCCCATGTGTCCCAGTAGGTCAAGTCGGCGGCGGGGAGCCGATGAGCCGGCTTGAAGTCGTCACCGGTGTAGTAGGCGACGGGAAGCAGCGCCGCTTGGGTCCAGTCGTTCGGGATGCCCAAGAGTTCGCTCACTTCGTCGTGGAAGAACAGGTGAATCGTGGTCCACGCGGAGCCGAGGCCGCGGGAGCGGGCCGCGAGCATGAAGCTCCACGCCGCGGGGAGAATCGAACCATAGGTCGACGCTTGGGCGACGATCATCGGGATCTGCTCCACGCGTCCCTGCACACAGGGGATCACGAATACGGGCACCTCCTGCAAGCACTCGCTGAGGTACGCCGCCGAATCCATGACCCGCTCCGTGGCCGCGATTCGGGAATCGCCCTCTGGGAGTGGCGGTGGGTAGCCGGAGCCCGCCATCATCTCGCCGGCCCGACGGTAGAAGTCGGCGATCGCCGCACGCTTGTCGGGATCGGTCACCACGACGAACGACCAGTTCTGTTGGTTCGTACCGGTCGGAGACTGCATCGCGATCTCGATGCACTCCAAGATCAGTTCGGGTTCGACCGGGCGGGTGAGATCGAGGCGTTTACGTACCGAACGAGTGGTGGTCAACAGCTTGTCGGCGGCGGCACGATCAATGGTCATCGAGTCAACGTAACGAGGCCTGATCCACCACGACGACGCCGACGCCGATCGCCGACGAGGCGCATCTGGAGTTCACCGAAGCGAAATCGGCCGGCAACAACCGGTGCGTACCGTTGGTGACATGTCAACGCTTCCCACCACCATCTCGTTCGATCGCCCGCCGATGAAGGTCACGCCGACGAAGGCGACACCCGTCAAGCCGACGCCACCACGCCAGACCCCGATCAAGCCCACCCGATACTGACCTCGGCAGACCGATCACGCCGCGTCGGTCCGTCGGGGTGGGGCGAGACGGTCTAGTTTCTGCCGATGACCTCTTCGCCTCGCACGCTGGACGACGTCACCGCCACCTGGATGTCCGAGGTACTCGGCGTCGGCATCGACTCGATCGATGTCCAGCCGATCGCTGCGGGTGAGGGGTTCATGGGGCAGCTCGCGCGGGTGCGCATCGACTCGCCCGACGCGGCGGCGCCGACATCGGTGATCGTGAAGCTCCCCACCGCCGACCCCGGCGGACAGGTGATCGGACAGATGATGCGGGTCTGGGAACGCGAGCACCACTTCTACCGTGAGCTCGCACCGCAAATCGGCATCCGGGTGCCCGCCGCGCTCGGCGAACATCGCCGAGCCGCCCTGCCTCGTGCTCGAAGACCTCTCCCCCGCGGTCGCCGGTGACCACGTCGCCGGAGCCACGCTCGACCAGGCCGAGCGCGCCATCGACACACTCGCCAGCTTCCATGCGGCGTGGTTCGAAAAGCCCCTCCTACGTGAATTGTCGTGGATGCCGGGCCTCGACGACCCGCAGATCTTGACCATCGGTCCGATGTTCGAGATCGGATGGCCGGTGTTCCTCGAACGGTACGGCGACTCCCTCCCCGAGCGGTGTCTGCGATGGTGCGAGCAGTTCGTCGGAGAGATCCCCGAATGGGTCGAACGGCACTACGACGAGCCGATCACGCTCGTGCACGGCGACTACCGCCTCGACAACCTGTTCTTCGCCGACGACGGCGCTGTCGCTGTCATCGACTGGCAGCTCGCCATGCGCGCACCGGGACAAACCGACCTCGTCTACTTCTGCGCGAACAACCTCACCGTGGAAATGCGTCGCGAACACGACCGAAGCCTGGTCGAACGGTACGTCGCCGAACTGCACCGCCACGGTGTGCCGAGCGATGCAGTAACAGTCGCGTCTGTGTGGCAGGGGTACCGGGAGGGTTTGTTGTTCTACGCCGCGTCGTTCGGCGCCAGCCTGCTCACGATCGACCCGACGAACGAACGTGGCAGCGCGCTGTTCGATGCACTCGTCCGGAGGACGTTCAGCGCGCTCGACGAACTCGGCGTCGGCGTCGACTTCGGTTACGAAGAGAGAGCTTGAGACAGGTCCGCCGTCAGGCCGGCACTGCGGTGTCGAAGTAGTCCGCGGCGTCCACGATCCACCCGTCGGCGAACCGTCGGACGCTCGTGCCTCGAACGGCCCCCTGAACCCATTCCTGCACGGCGGTCGTCCCGTCGAACAGCAGCGGCCCGACCGGCTCGACGCCGACACCGCCAAGCCGGGGCGACACCCCGGCCAATCCCGCACGGATCGACGCCTGACCGTGGAGTTCACCGACGATCGGATCGAAGTACCGCGACTCCGTCGGATGGAACAGCGTCGTCGTGCGCTCCACGTCGGCGGCGGTCGAAGGGTTCGTGAGCAGTGCGAGCATCTCGTCGTGGGCGAGCCCGCTCGGACGATCGTTGACGGCACCGTCGTCGAGAGGCGGGCCGGCGCTTGTCGCCCAGTCGTTGGCCCGCTCACTCAACGCCGGGGTGACCGCTCCCTCGTGGACGGGCCAGTCGACAAGTGGATACGGCGGCAGGGGCGGTGCTTCGATCTCCATCTCGGGTGGCGGCGGTTGACGGAATGCCGCAGTGTCGTAGACATCACACCCCCACGTGATCCAGCCACCGCGGTGACGCCGGACGCTGACACCTCGTGACAACGGGATCTTCTCGTCACCCATGTTGGCAACCATCTGCCACTCGTCGAGCGACGATTCTCCTTCGCCGTCGTCGAAGTAGACGGAGTCGGCCATCGGCACGAAGTCGATGAACTCGATCTCGGCCATTGCCGGCACGAGCCATGCCCGGATCGCGGCCTGACCGAAATACGCGCCGAAGATCGCGTCGAAGTAGATCGACGCTTCGGGCGCCATGAAGTCGGCCAACATCGGGATGCCGAGCCGGCCAAGCCGCGGATCGCTGATCGCCGCAACCATGCCGGCCGCATCGAGACCGCACGGCTCGAGCACGAGTCGCGAGACCTCCGTCGCGGCGCCCGGTGGCGCCGCTGCGACCTCCGCCAGATAGGTGTCGACGAACGACTCAGGTGTTGGTTGCACGAGATCCCCCTCAACGATCATGGTCGCTCCAGCGCGCCATGGTGCCGGCGATTCTGGCACGAGACGATCGCCGTGCTCCGATCCGATGACCGTCCAGCTCTCGATCACCCCACCTCCGCCTGCAAGAGTTTCGTGATGACCGCTCTCGACAACGATCCACGAACCGACTCTGATGACACGCCGTTCTTCTTGAATGGGAACTTCGCGCCGGTCTTCGACGAACTCACCGATGTGAACCTGAAGGTGACGGGCTCGATCCCGCCGTCATTGTCGGGCCGCTACTTCCGCAACGGTTCGAACCCGAAGTCAGGCACCGCCGGTCACTGGTTCTTCGGTGACGGGATGGTCCACGGCGTCCGCCTCGACGGCGGCAAGGCGGAGTGGTACCGCAACCGCTACGTGCAGACCACCAAGCTCGAGAAGGGCCTCGAAGCAACAGACCCCGTCGCCATGTTCGACCCCACGGCCAGCGCCGCGAACACGCATGTGCTCGCCCATGCCGGACGCATCTGGGCACTCGAGGAGGGCCACCTTCCGTACGAGCTGAGCCCCGAACTCGACACGCTCGGTTGCGACGACTTCGGCGGCAAGCTCACCACGGCGTTCACGGCGCATCCGAAGCTGTGCCCCGAGACCGGTGAGCTGCACTTCTTCGGCTACTCGCCCCTGCCACCGTTCCTGACATATCACGTCCTCGATGCCAGCGGTGCGCTCGTGCACTCGGCCCCGATCGAGGTCCCCCAGGGCACGATGATGCACGACTTCATGATCACCCGCGACCACGCGATCTTCATGGATCTGCCGGTGGTGTTCAACCTCTCGAACCCGGAGGCTCCGCTCGGATGGGACGACAACTACGGCGCCCGCATCGGCATCGTGCCCCGCATGGGAACCAATGCCGACATTCGCTGGTTCGAGGTCGATCCGTGCTATGTGTTCCACCCCTTGAACGCCTACGTCGACGGTGACAAGGTCGTCTGCGATGTCGGTCGTCACGAATCGATGTGGAGAGGCTCGATGGAGCAGGGCACGCCGTCGTTCCTCCACCGTTGGACGTTCGACATGAAGTCGGGTGCGGTCGACGAGCAGCAGCTCGACGAGGTGTCGCACGGCTTCCCGCGTGTCGACGACCGCGTGGTCGGCCTGCAGCACCGCTACGGCTGGGGCGTCGCACCACGAGATGGCGAAGGAACGCTGCTCGATGCCGGCGTCGTCGTCAAGTGGGATCTCACGACCGGCTCCCAGGCGACCTACGACCTCGGGCCGGCGTCGTTCCCGGGCGAGTTCGTCTTCGTCCAGGATGATGACGCCGCCGGCGAGGACGAAGGCTGGGCGATCGGTTATGTCTACGACGCCGCCGCTGACTCGTCCGACCTCGTCATCCTCGACGCGTCAGCACCCGGTAGCGATCCGGTCGCGAGGGTCCATCTGCCGCAACGCGTGCCGTTCGGTTTCCACGGTAGCTGGGTCGACGACTCCGCCCTGTCTACCTGAACCATCACACGGTGCCGGGTTCGCTCATTCGTCACCGATCAGTTGCGCTCGGGGATGGAACCTGCGGCCGTGGCCGATCTCGTCCATGACGCCATCGTCGCCGACCCACCCGTGTTCGAACTCGGCGACTGAGATCGCGTCCTCGTCGTTCCCCCGGTAGCCCATCGGCGACGCTCCGATCCGTCACCGGCCGATGCCGCCCAGCTAGGTTGCGCTGCGACATGGGGGTGTCCTTCAGCGGCTGGGAGGCCGCGAACTTCAAACGCTTGGCGGGGCAGTTCGCGCCGGCGATTGGGCTCGTGGCCGTGCAACTCGTCTTCTTCGGCATGCCCGCTGGCGCGTGGATTCGCGGTGTCGTGCTCGGGCTGCTCATCGCGCTCCTGGCCGTCGGCATGGCGCTCGTCTACCGCGCCAACCGGGTGATCAACTTCGCCCAGGCCGATCTCGGATTCGTCCCGACGTCGCTCGCCGTCGGACTCATCGTGTTCTCGGGGCTGCCGTACCTGTTCGGCTTCGGAGTCGGCCTCGTTGCGGCCGTCGCGCTCGGAGCAATCATCGAGCTGGCGTTCGTACGTCGATTCGCCAAGGCATCTCGACTCGTGCTCACCGTGGCCACGATCGGCATCACGCAGTTGCTCGCCGCGCTCGCGCTGCTCGTGCCGCGGATGTGGGACCAGAGCGCCGCATCACAACGGATTCCACCGCCGATCGACTGGAAGGTCACGATCGGGTCGTTCATCCTGTCGGCCAACGACCTCATCGCGCTGATCGTTGCACCACTTGCCATGATCGGCGTCGCCGTGTTCCTCGGGTCGACGCGGATCGGCACGGCGATTCGAGGCTCGGCCGAGCGCGGCGAGCGAGCATTGATGCTCGGCATCCCGGTCGCATGGCTGTCGACGCTCGTGTGGGCGATCGCAGCAGGCCTGTCGTTCCTCGCGCTGTTCCTCCGTGCGGGAGTCCTCGGTGTGCCGCTCGGCGCCGCGCTCAGCCTCACCGCTCTCGTTCAAGCCCTCGCAGCGCTCGTCATCGGTCGTCTCCGGCACCTGCCGACGGTGGCCACCGCTGCGGTGGCGCTCGGCATTCTCGAGTACGGCGTTGCATGGAACGCCAGCACTCCGCTGTTGGTGATGCCGATCATCGGGGCCGCTGTGCTCGTCGCACTCCTCCTCCAGCGTCGCCAATACAGCCGGGCCGATCGCGACGAGGCAGCCGGATGGCGCCTCGCCGATGAGGTTCGTCCGCTCCAGCCAGCAGTGACCCGGCTCCCGCTGGTTCGACTCATGCGCTGGGGGACGGCAACCTTGATCGTGGTTGGGCTTGCGCTCATCCCGATCATGCTGCGCACCGACCAGATCATCAAGGCAACCGCCGTGGCCGTCTTCGCCGCCATCGGGCTGTCGTTGGTGGTGCTCTCGGGCTGGGCGGGGCAGATCTCGCTCGGTCAGATGGCGTTCGTCGCCATCGGAGCAGCCGTCAGCGCGAAGTGCACGATCACCTGGAACGTCGACATCACCCTCGCGCTGCTCGCCGGAGGTGCCGCGGGTGCTGCGGCTGCATTTGTGGTGGGTCTTCCCGCACTCCGACTCAGAGGGCTCTACCTCGCCGTGACGACACTGGTCTTCGCGCTCGCCGTGAACTCGTGGTTCCTCAATCGCCAGTTCTTCGGCTGGATTCCCCAGGATCGCGTCGAGCGACTCCCCCTGTTCGGCCGCATCGACATCTCCACACCGACGCGCTTCTACGTGTTCACACTCGTCGTGCTCGCGCTGGTCTTCGTGGCACTTCGCGGAGTGCGCCACAGCCGCACCGGGCGGGCAATCGTCGCACTGCGGGAGAACGAACTCGCCGCCCAGGCGTTCTCGGTGTCACCCGTGCCGGTCAAGCTCACCGCGTTCACCCTGTCGGGTGCCGTCGCCGGCGTGGCCGGTGGACTGTTCGTCCACCTCAGCCAGAGCTTCGACCTCACGAGCTACACCGCTCAGGAGAGCCTGAACGTGTTCACCGCCGCTGTGGTCGGCGGCCTCGGGTCGCTGTTCGGAGGTGTGCTCGGCGCAGTATTCCTGCGAGGCAGCGAGTGGTTCATCACCTCACCCGAGTGGCGCCTGCTGTCGTCGGCGATCGGTGTGTTGGTCGTGCTCCTGATCATTCCCGGCGGTCTGGCGAGCCTCGTCATCAAGATCCGCGACCGTCTCGTGGCGCTCATCGTCCAGCGCAATACTGCGTCGCCGATCGAGACGACCTCCGCCGATCCCGGCGCCGCAACGGGACGGATCGACGGTGTCGAGCATCCCGGTGCGACAGAACGCAGCGGCGACCTCGAGGATCGGACCACCGTATGAGTTCGCCGACCATGATGCAGAGCTTCCGGTACGGCGTCCGGCACCCCATGATGTGGTTGCGCGACCTCTGCGGTGGCGAGGCGGCATTCCCGTTGGTCGTGCTGTTCGGATTGAACGCCGTCGACGAACTCGACCGCACGGCGTTCGGCATCCTGCTTCCCGAAATCCGCGATGCCTTCGGCATCGACATCCAGACGGCGCTCGGCCTCGTTGCCCTGTCATCGATCGCCGCACTCGCACTCCAGGTCCCGATCGCCCAGTACGCCGACAAGACCAACCGGATCCCACTCGTCGTGTTCGGCGCACTGGCGTGGGGGTTCTTCTCGGGCATGACCGGCCTTGCGACCGGGCTCATCCTGCTCACGATCGCCCGGTCGGGGTCGTCACTCGGCAAGGCCGTGATCGACCCGACGCACAACTCGCTGATCGCCGACTACTACCCGATCGAGACACGATCGCGGGTGTACAGCTTCCATCGCGCTGCCAACGCCGTCGGTGCGTTCGTCGGCCCGCTGAGCGCCGGCCTGCTCGCCTACTACTTCGACTGGCGGGTGCCGTTCCTCGTCTTCGTGATCCCCACGGTCATCTTCGCCGTTCTCGCCACCCGGTTGCGCGAACCCACCCGGGGACGCTGGGAACGACACGCCACCGGTGCCTCGCAGGAGATCATCGACACCGAGGAGGAGCCGCCCTCGTTCGCCGAGAGTTGGCGCACCGCCCACAAGGTGAAATCGCTTCAGCGGATCTGGTGGAGTCTCCCGTTCCTTGCCACATCGCTGATCGGCTTCGTCACCCTGGCCTCGCTGCTCTACGACCAGAAGTTCGGTCTCAACGAACGTGGTCGAGGCGTCGCTGCGGCCGTCTCCGAGCCGTTTGCGCTCGTCGGACTCGTCGTCGGCGCGCGCATCGCCACCCGACGGTTCATCGGAAACGTCAAGGGCCTCATCCGGTTCGTCGCATCCATCGCGATCCTCACCTCGGTCGCGTCAGCAGGATTTGCGTTCGCCCCGAACGTCTACGTCGCCGTTGCCCTCAACTGCGTGATCTCGGCCGCCCTGGCGATCATCGGGCCCGGGGTCCTGGCCGCCCTGTCCCTCGCGATTCCGCCTCGCGCGGGCGACCGGCTTCGCGATCGGATCGCTGTGGGTGATCCCAGGACTCGCCGTGCTGCCACTGATCGGATGGGTTGCCGACAACTGGAGCATCGAGGTCGGGATGCTCATCCTGATCCCCATGTTCGTGATCGGAAGCTTCATCCTCCGCAGCGTCGCCGACGTGATCGATGACGACATCGTCCAGGTGTGGCAGTCGACCGCCGCCCGGTCCGAGGTGCTCTACGACCGCAGGCAGGGCAAGACCAACCTCCTGCTGCTGCGTGGTGTCGAGGCCGGCTACGACAACCGGACCGTGCTCCACGGCATCGACCTTCACCTCGACGAGGGCGAGATCGTCGCCCTCCTCGGTACGAACGGTGCCGGCAAGTCCACCCTGTTGAAGTCGATCAGTGGCATCGTCGAGGCCGACCGCGGTGCCATCGTGCTCGATGGCCGAGACATCACCCACGCCCCGCCGAACGAAATCGCGGCGCTCGGTATCGTCCAGATGCCGGGCGGACAGGGCGTCTTCGGGTCGCTGAGCGTTCGGGAGAACCTCGAACTCGCCGGCTGGACCAATCGGCGCGACCAGGCAGGTGTCCGAGCGGCCACCACCGAGGTGTTGGAGATGTTCCCGGTGCTCGCCAACCGACTCGACTCGCCTGCGGCGAACATGTCGGGCGGCCAGCAGCAGATGCTCGCACTGGCAATGAGCTTCGTGATGCGCCCGAAGGTGCTGCTGATCGACGAGCTGTCGTTGGGCCTCGCACCGGTCGTGGTCGGCCAGTTGCTCCCGATCGTTCGACGGATGGCCGACGACGGTGTGACCGTCGTGCTCGTGGAACAGAGCGTCAACGTGGCGCTGACCGTCGCCGAACGGGCATACTTCATGGAGCGCGGCACGATCATGTTCGACGGCCCGGCAAAGGAACTGCTCGAACGCCCCGACCTGCTGCGTTCCGTCTTCCTCTCCGCTGCAGCGCCGTCCGCCCACGACGCCGACGAACCCGTACGAGCGGCGGCGGATCGCACCGCACAGCCCATCCTGTCGATCCGTGAGCTCTCGGTGAGCTTCGGCGGCATCCGCGCCGTCGACCAGACGACGTTCGACATCTGGCCGGGCGAGATCGTCGGGATGATCGGGCCCAACGGTGCCGGCAAGACCACCGTGTTCGACCTCGTCTCGGGATTCACCCCCAGCTCGGCGGGAACGATCACGCTCAACGGACGCGACATCACCACGATGAGCGCGGCGGGCCGTGCAGAACTGGGGCTCGGACGCTCGTTCCAGGACGCCCGCCTGTTCCCGGAACTCACCGTGGAAGAGACGCTGGCGATCGCGCAGGAGCGGTTCGTCGGCAGCCGCAGTGTCGTCGTCGCCGCACTGCACCTGCCGATGGCCGTCGATTCCGAGCAGCACGTGGCACTGCGGACCGACGAGCTGATCGAACTGATGGGCCTCGGCGACCATCGCCACAAATTCGTGCGGGAGCTGTCCACCGGCACCCGTCGAGTCGTCGACCTGGCGTGCCTCGTGGCGCATCGGCCGGCGGTGATCCTGCTGGACGAGCCCACCTCGGGAATCGCCCAGCGCGAGGTGGAGGCGCTGTCGCCGGTCGTTCGGCGGTTGCGTGACGAGATGGGGGCGAGCCTGGTCATCGTCGAACACGACATTCCGTTCGTGTCCGAGGTGTCCGACCGGTTACTCGCGCTCGAACAGGGTCGGGTCATTGCGACCGGTCCGCCAGCCGATGTCCTGGAACACCCGGACGTCATCGAGTCATACCTCGGCACCTCCGGTGCCACGATCGCCCGCTCAGGGGGAACGGAGTAGACCATGCAACCAGCACAGGCAGAGGGCGGCGGATCGTCGTCCAGCAGTTTGAAGAAGTGGGGCCCGATCGGCGCGATCGTGCTCGTCGTGGCCGCAGTCGTGGGGCTCGTCGTCATCTCGGGGGGAGACGACGACAATGAGTCGTCCACGACCGAGCCGACCACACCGGCCACCGAACCGGCCACCACCGACGCTGCAACGGAAACGACGCCGGACGAGACCACACCCGACGACACCGAGGCACCCGCGGGTGGCGGTGAGATCGTCTTCCCGTTGTCGTTCAGCCAGGCCGAGGAGCAGGGTATCGAGGTCGCCTGGGACGAACGCTGCGACACCGAGACCGGCCAACTTGCCATCCAATGGTTCTTCGCGCCGGAGTGTTACGCGCCGTTCGAGGGCGACAACGGCGGCGACACCACACGAGGGGTCACCGCCGACACCATCAAGGTCGTCCAGTACTTCGGGCCCGATGACGATCCGATCATCAATTATCTCTCCGATGCCGTGAGTGTCGACGACACCAACGCCCAGTCGGAGGAGACAGCGCGCGACATGCTCGGCATGTTCGACCAGTTCTACGAGACCTACGGCCGCAAGATCGAGCTCGAAACCTATGTGAGCACCGGCCTCGCGAACGACGAGGTGACTGCTCGTGCGGATGCTGTGCGTATCGCCGAGGATTTCGAGCCCTTCGTCGTACTCGGAGGCCCGGCGCTCACCAGTGCCTTCGCCGACGAACTCGCCGCCCGCGAGGTGATGTGCATCGGGTGTACACCCGGCCAGCCGCCCGAGTGGTACGCCGAGCGCGACCCGTACGTGTGGGGTCTCGGAATCAGCGCCGCCCAGTCTCGTACGCACGCTCGCGAGTTCATCGCCAAGCAGTTGATCGGCGGCAACGCCGAACATGCCGGTGACGAGGCGTTCACCACCCAGCCGCGCAAGTTCGGCCACGTCTACATCTCGTCGAGCCCCGAGTCGCAGGCGATCGCGGACGAGTTCGTTGCCGGGATGACCGAAGACGGTGCCGACATCGCCGAGGTGCTGCCGTACACGCTGGATCCCGGAACGATCCAGCAACAGGCCTCGCAGATCGTCGCCAAACTCAAGGCATCCGGTGTCACGACGGTGATCCTCGTGAGCGACGGCATCGCACCTCGTGACCTCACCAACGAGGCCACGACGCAGGAGTACTTCCCCGAGTGGGTGATCGTGGCACCGGCACTGTCCGACCTCACCGCGTTCGGTCGTACGTACGACCAGACGCAGTGGGCCCATGCGTTCGGAGTGACCCACGGGGCCGCACCGGTCACACCGGAGATCGCGGGGTTCTACGGGCTCTATCAATGGTTCATGGGCAAGGAGGCGCCGGCGAAGGACACCATCGGTCTCCTCATGCCGAACTACACACTGCTGGCAGCGACCCTCCAAGGGACTGGACCGAATCTGACGCCCGAGACGTGGAGGGACGCGCTGTTCGCCTCCGCAGGGACCAAGCAGGCAATCAGCCAGCCGTACCTCACCTACGGTGACAAGGGCTTGTGGCCGGACGTCGACTACAACGGTGTCGACGACGCCACCATCATCTGGTGGGATCCCGCGGCGACCGGACCCGATGAGATCCGCAAGGATGGCACCGGCATGTACACCTTCGTCGACGGAGGCAAGCGATACCTGCCGGGCGAATGGCCCACGGACTCGAAGCTGTTCGACCCCGACGGCGCAGTGACGCTGTACGCCGAACCGCCGCCCGGAGAAGCACCACCGTCGTACCCCAGCCCCGCCGGCTGATGTCTCTGCCCGATGTAACGATTGGTGTCTGACACCAATCGTTACATCGGGGCGGTTTCGTTGAAGGTCTGAAGAATCGGGCGACCGCCGCGGATGGCGATGCGGCACACGGCGGCCTGATCGAGATGGCAGTTGAACGAGATGTCGATACCGACGCCGAGCGCCCACGCGACCGCCGACTTGATCGGCGAGACGTGACTCACGACCACCACGTTCGCTCCACCCGCCCGTTCGAGCAGGTCATCGCAAGCGGCGCGCACTCGCAAGTCGAGCGTCGCCAGCGACTCCCCGCCAACGGGTGTGAAGTGAGCGTTCTCACGCCATCGCTTCCACACCTCGGCCGGTACATCAGCGTGCGGTGTGCCCTCGTACTCGCCGTAGGAGAGCTCCATCCAGCGATCATCGAGGTCGATCCCGCGGCCGAAGGCCGAGGCTGTCTGGACCGCACGTCGCAGCGGACTCGACACCACGACGTCGACGTCACAGAACCCCCCGACGTAGCGAGCGACTGCGGCTGCTTGTTGCTCACCATGAGCATCGAGGTCCTGGTCGAGGCGCCCCTGGAGCAGCCCGGCAGCATTGGCGGGGGTACGGCCGTGACGTACAAGGATCAGCACGACAGCAGTGTCGCACAGAGGAATCAGCCGAATCGCGCCGGCACCGCGTCGAGTTGGCCATCGTCGAGGAACCTCATACGCCGCGCTCGGTCACCGAGCCCGTTGTGGCGCCACAACCACACGCACAATCCGATCCCGATCGCCTCCGGCACGAGGCCCCACCAACCGCGGTCGATCACCGGGAGCGGCGACCCGTCGAACGACCACCCGAAGAACGGCCACCAGAAGACCTCGGTGTTGTTCCAGGCACCGTCGAACACGAGGTGCAGGATCATCCCGATCGGCAGCCCGAGCAGCATCTTGCGGACCGGTTTGCGACCGGAGGTGGCCAGCATCAGCACAGCGAGCAGAAGCACACTCACCGTGAGACTGTGCAGTGCACGGGCGCCACCGAAGACACCATCGCCGACCGGAACGACCGAGCCGACGATCAACAAGCGGTAATCGAAGCGGGGGTCGCGGAACACGAGCCCGACGGTGACGATCGCTGTCCCGATGAACCAGAAGAACACGGTCAGACGATCAGCAGGCGCCCGCACTCGGGGCAATCGGTGACGCCAGTCGCCGCCGCTTCGTCCTTGACCGTGTCGATCTCGGCGGCCGACAACTCGAGGTGGCATCCCTGGCACTGCCGGCCCACCAGCCGTGCGACCGCCACGCCGAGCGCAGCTCGCTTGCGGTCGTACGTGGCGAGCAGTGAGTCTCCGATCGATGCACGAACCTCGACGCGGGCCGCTGCGAGCCGCGCCAGCTCGTTGTCGATGTCGGCCACTTCGGCCGCGAGTGCGTCGTCGGCGAGGCGCAACGCCTCGGCGACCGCTTCCTGCTCGCGCAGATGCACCGCCAGCTGGTCGTCGAGCGCCGACTGCTGCTCCAGGGCCTCGAGTTCGGCGACGTCGAGTTCGTCTCGTTGAGCCTCGATCCCGGCGATCTCATGCATCAACGCCTCGGCTTCGCGCGGGGCGATGACGGTTCTGAGCTGCTGGTCGAGGCGCTGACGGTGC
The DNA here is from genome assembly GCA_963716235.1 of Ilumatobacteraceae bacterium. Classification (GTDB taxonomy): domain Bacteria; phylum Actinomycetota; class Acidimicrobiia; order Acidimicrobiales; family Ilumatobacteraceae; genus Sva-07. The sequence goes on from CAVQTE010000014.1 coordinate 46,057, forward strand.
TTCAGCAACTCGCCACCGCGGGTCTCCGCGGCATCGATCGATTCGCCGAGTGCGGCGATCTGCGCCACGAAGGCCGCCCGTTCTCGCTCCCAGCGCGTCGCCCGCTTCGTCGCTTCGGTGAACTCGTCACGCAACGGAGACTTCGCCCGCCGGTGGGCGAGCTGATCGGCGGAGGTGTCGATCGACTGAAGGTCGAGGAGCTGCTCGGGGACGGTCATCGCCGCCCAGTGTGGCAGGTCAGCCGCACGGTCCGACATTGTCGGTGAGTGGCAACGACGGCAACGGAACGTTCGGATCGAGAACGTCAGGAGGAATCGTGGTGCCGACCTGGATCGCCTCGGTCACGATCGTGGCCGGCGGCGCAGTCTCGACCGGTGCAGCATCGGGCGCGAGCGTCGTCGTCGGAGCGTTCGGATCGACAGGATCGACCGGGGCCAGGGCGACGACACGGACACACTCGTTGCCGGGAAGGTACAGCCGTGCGTTCGGCCGCTCAGGAGGTGGAGGCCGCTCCCAGTCGAGCACCGGCACGGACGCGTGCGCCGGCTCCATGAATGCCTTCCAGATCTCCGCCGGGAACGTCCCGCCCTGCACCCGGGAGTAGCCACGAGCGCTGAAGGCAGGAATGCCGTTCATCGCCGTGTAGGCCTTCGGGTCGCCGACCCAGACCGCGGTGGACAGCTGCCTCGTGCCACCCACGAACCATGCATTGGTGTTGTCCTCCTGCGTGCCCGTCTTGCCGAATGCCGGACGACGGTCGTCGAACGCCGCACGACGACCGGTACCGCCGCCGTAGATGGGTCCCTTCAGGATCTCCACGGTCGCGAGCGCAGCATCGCGGTCGATCACCTGCGTGCCCGGGTCGAGGTGGGTGTAGACACGCTCGCCCGCCGCATTGTCGATGAACTCGACGTAGTAGGGATCGTGGTGGACGCCTTCGTTGGCGAGGGTCTGCACACCAGCGGCCATGTCGAGCGGCGACATCTCGTTGGCGCCTGTTGCGTAGCTGGCGAACGGCTCGATCGGCAGCCGGTCGGACTTGGGCTGATCCCTGTAGAGATACGTCGAGCGTGCCATCCGGTACGTCGTGTCGACGACGCGGTTGAGCCCGACGATCTGCGAGAGCCGGGCGAACGCGCAGTTGATCGACTTCGTCGTGTGCGACTGGAGGGTCGCGATGCCGCCATTGACTGCGTCGGTGATCAGGAACGGTTCGTCCTCGTTGCCCGGGTTCGGCAGCACGCATGGCTTGGTCCCGTCGAGGAGGTCGTTCGCCTGGGCACCGGCCTGAACGGCCGCTGCGAGGATGAACAATTTGATGCTCGATCCGGTCTGACGCGGCGACAGCGCCATGTTGACCTCGCGTTCGGTGGGGACGAATCCGCGTCCGCCCACCATCACCCGGACAGCGCCCGATGTCGAATCGAGCGACACGATCGAGGCGTCGAACTCCTGCGGCGTCTCGGGAAGCACACTGCGTGCCTGCTCCGCGAGCGACTGGAGATTGGCGTCGATCGTGGTGTGGATGCGCAGGCCGCCACGAAACAGCTGGTTGTACCGCTCCTGGTACGTGTCGCCGAGCACGTCGCTGCGATTGAGCAGATAGTCGCGCAGGGCCTCGGTGAAGTATGTCCGTTCGAACGCGCGGTCCGGCAGGGTCTTCACGCGTGACGGCAGTACGAAATCCTGCAGCGCGAGCGCCTCATCCGCGGTGACCCTGCCCTCGTCTTCGAGTCGGGCCACCACCTGGAGCCAGCGGGCACGGCTGCGTTCAGGCTCGTTGATCGGATCGAATCCCGACGGCGAACGAACGAGGCCTGCCAGGAACGCCGACTCGGTGAAGGTGAGTTCCAGCGCCGTCTTGCCGAAGTAGGTCTCGGCGGCAGCAGCGATGCCATATGCGTTGTTGCCGAAGAAGACGGTGTTGAGATACCGCTCGAGAATCTGCTCCTTCGGCAACGTCTTCTCGAGCATCCGGGCGTAGTGGATCTGGAGCACCTTGTAGCGGCCGTCACGTTCGAGGCCGGCGAGGAAGTCGTTCTTGACGACCTGCATCGTGATCGTCGAGGCGCCCTGCTGCGGAGCCTCGGAGGCGAAGTTCGACAGCGTGGCGCGCACGAGACTGCGCACGTTGATGCCGTCGTGTCCGAAGAACTCCTTGTCCTCGACTGTCAAGAAGGCATCGATCACCTCGGGAGGGATGTCCGCATAGTCGATCGGCTGGGAGTTCTCGAGTTCGTAGAACCCGATCTCCTGTCCACTGACGTCGTAGACGTAGGTGCGTTGGGCCAGCGCTTCGAAGGCCGGCAGCTCGATGGGGAGTTCCTCGTGGGCGTTCAGCGACGACCAGACGCGCGGTGCCACACCGACCACAGTGGCCGTGATCAGCAACGCGCCTGCTGCGACGATCAGCAGCAGTCGTGGGATGAACCCGAGAAGACGCACAGTGAAACCGACGATACTGGGCCTGATTCGACGGTGGGCGGCAGGCCATGACGGTCGTCGTTGATCTCGTGTACCTTCGCCGCCGATGTCCACGTCGCCGTTTCCCGTTCGACCGTTCCGTTTCGGGGTCCAACTCAGCGCCGCGACCGACGGACCGACGTGGACGTTCGACAACGACTACAAGCATCCGGCGATTCTGGCCAAGGAGCTGGCCACGATCGACGTCCTGTCCGAGGGTCGCCTGGAGATCGGGCTCGGCGCCGGGTGGATGATCCACGACGGGCTTCCGAAGCCGGTGCAGTCGCCCTGCCCGCCGATCCTCATCGGCGGTGGCGGCACGCGAGTGTTGGGGATCGCTGCCCGAAAGGCCGACATCGTCGAGGAGGCGGCCGACCCCGTCGAGCACTTCGAGATGAGCATCCGCACCTTCTTCAACAGCGTCACCGACGATCGGGCCGGCACGATCGACTCGTTCGCTCCGGTCGTCGCCGAACTCGCGGGGATCTAGGCGGGCGACGTTCGTGCAACGACGACCCGACGTGGTGCTCTGGGGAGCCGGCATGGTTGCGACCGTCCATGCGGCTGCGTGCCAATCCCTCGACTGGCCGATCCGTGCGGTGGCCTCCCGTGACGCCGAGCGAGCGTCGGACCTGGCGCGCACCGTGGGTGCTCGGCCGTGTTCGTTCGACGACGTCATCGCCCAGCGCCGAGGCGACATCGCCATCGTCGCCACTCCCCCGGCGTCCCACGTCGACGACGCGATTCGACTGCTCGACGCCGGTTACCAGGTCGTCGTCGAGGCGCCGATCGCCTGCTCACTCGCCGACGCCGACCGCTTGATCGATGCCGAGCGTCGCGTCGGCCGCCCGGTGCTCTACTCCGAGCACCTGGTGGCGTCACCGGTGGTGGATGGGTTGCTGGCCGACGTCGCCGGCATCGGGGCACTCACACATCTGTCGGCCCGCGCGATCCAGGCGCCTCCGACGTGGCGGACCGCGACGGGCCCGGATTGGGGTGGCGGGGCACTGTTCGACCTCGGGGTCCATCCCGTCGGTGTGGCGCTGCGCACCGCCATCGAAGCGGGCGCAGGCGCGCCCGAACAGCTGAGCGCCCTGATCACCGATGCATCGACCGACCGGGAGCACGCGACGGTTCGGCTGCACTTCGCTGCCGGGCTCGTCGCCACCATCGTCGTGGGATGGCAGCCGGGCGCAACACCTGACTGGGATGTACAGGCATCGAGCGCCAGTGGCGTCCTGCGCGCCGAGTTGTATCCGCAGCCATCCCTCGAACGCAACGGCGAACCCGTCAGTGTCGGCGGCCGTCGCCTGGGGCCCTCACTCGTCGACGACTACGGCTACGCCCCACAGCTCAAGCGATTCTGGACCAACATCCGAACCGGACGCCCCGTTCCGGCGACGTCGGAACTCGGCCGTCAGGTCCTCGACGTGATCTCCGCAGCCCACTGGTCAGCGGGCCGCAACGCGATCGAGGTCCCGCTTCCCTTCCCGGGCCCCCGCAGCCAGACCCCCCGCCAACTCCTCCAGACCACACCCTGACGCCGCGACGTCGACGTACACGATGTGTCCGACACATCGTGTACGTCAGCGCTGGGAGAGGTTGCGGCCTTTTTCGATGACGACGACGCCTTCGTCGCTGACCGTGAACCGTTCGCGATCAGCGTCGAGTTCGAGACCGATCCGCGTCCACTCGGGAATCACCACGTTCTTGTCCACGATGCAGCGATGCAGGCGCACTCCTGGGCCGATGTGCACGTCGGGGAAGATGATCGAGTCGGTCACGTGCGCGTCGTGATCGATGTACGTGCCAGGGCCGACGATCGAACGCTCGACGTGCGAACCGGAGATGATCGACCCCTGACACAGCAGGCTGCCATCGACGAACGACGGCTCTCCGCCGCGGCCGCGCGACACCTTCGCGGGTGGGAGGGCCCGACGCGAGGTGTAGACCGGCCACTTCTCGTTGTAGAGGTTGAAGATCGGCACCGGAGCGATGAGGTCCATGTTGGCGTGGAAGAACGAGTCGATCGTGCCGACGTCACGCCAGTAGCCCTTCTCCCGATCGTCCTGTCCGGGGACGATGTTCTTCGAGAAGTCGTAGGCCCGGGCCACACCAGCTTCGGTCAGCGCCGGGATCACGTGGCTGCCCAGATCGGTGTAGGAGTTCTCGCTCGGCGTGACGACGTCGATGAGGGTCTGGGTGTCGAACACGTAGTTGCCCATGCTCGCCAGGCACATCTGGTCGTTGCCGGGCATCGTGGGCGGCGATGCCACCTTCTCGTGAAACGCGATGATCCGGCCGTCATCGTCGACTTCGATCACGCCGAACTCGGTGGCCTCGTGCCTGGGAACCGGGATGGCCGCAACGGTCACTCCGGCGCCGGACTCCATGTGCTCCTCGACCATCTGGCGGGGGTCCATCCGATAGATGTGGTCGGCGCCGAACACGCAGACGATGTCGGGTGACTCGTCGGAGATCAGGTTGAGGTTCTGATAGATCGCGTCGGCCGATCCCTGGAACCAGTACGGGCCGCGCCGCATCTGCGCCGGCACGGGAGTCACGTAGTTGTCGAGCATCGCCGAGAACCGCCACGTCTGCGAGATGTGTCGGTCGAGGCTGTGACTCTTGTACTGCGTGAGCACGACGATCTTGAGGTATCCGGCGTTCGCGAAGTTCGACAGGGCGAAGTCGATCAGGCGATACGTGCCGGCGAAGGGAACGGCCGGCTTCGCCCTGTCGTTCGTGAGCGGTTGGAGCCGCTTGCCCTCGCCTCCGGCGAGCACGATCACGAGCACGGACGGTTCAGGATTCATCGGACTCCAACGTACACACCGTCATCGGGATCGTCCTGCCAGTTCGGCGTAGAGCGCGGAATATTCACCTGCGGGCAACCTCCACGACCAGTCGAGGCTCATGACCCGACGCTGCAGCACCTGGTGCCGGCGGCCGTCGCGAAGACGGCGAGCCGCTCGGAACATCGCTGCCAACAGATCCTCCGACGCGGCACGACCGGCGACGAATCCCGTCCCTTTGCGGTCGAGGTCGGCGTCGAGCACGGTGTCGACCAGGCCGCCGACCGCGGTGACGATCGGGATCGCACCGTATCGCATCGCCTGCATCTGCGTGAGCCCGCACGGCTCGAATCGACTCGGCATGAGGTATGCGTCGGCGCCGGCGAACATGAGGTGCGACAGCGTTTCGTCGTATCCCTCGACGAACGCGAACGAGTTCGGATACTCGCCGGCGAGATGGTGGAGGTGGGCGGCCAACCCCGCATCGCCCGAGCCGAGAATTGCCAGGCGCATCGGGATCTGTTCGAGCAGCGTCACGAGCGGCACCAACAGATCGATGCCCTTCTGGTGGGTGAGTCTGGTGACGACGGTGGCGAGGGGAACCCCGTCGACGGCGAAACCGAGCCGGTCGTGCAACGCCCGACGATTTGCGTCACGACGGGTGAGAGTGGCCGGATCGAACACGGCGTCGATGAGCGTGTCGGTCGCCGGGTTCCACACGTCGGTGTCGATGCCGTTCAGGATGCCCACGACGTCATGGCCGCGCATTCGCAGCTGCTCGTCGAGCCCGAAACCGCCTTCACGAGTCACGATCTCGGTCGCGTAGTGCGGCGACACGGCGACGATCCGGTCGGCGAGCGCCAACGCGCCCGAGAGCGGATTCGTGTCACCCCACCACTCGAAGTGCGCCGATCGCGGGCCGATCACGTTGAGCCACCACCCGTCGGTGACACCTTGGTAGGCCAGGTTGTGGAGCGAGAGCACCGTGGGCGGCGGGTCGTCGAGCGCGGCAAGGACCGCCCCGGTGTGCCAGTCGTTGAGATGGAGGACATCGGGTCGATCGAGTTCGACGTACGCAGCGACCGCTCGCGCGAAACGGAAGAACCGCTCACTGTTGTCGGCCCAACCCTCGCCGCTCGGCTGCAGGTAGGGATGCGGACGAGCCATACCCGGCACCGCAACCAGATGCAGGCGGCCGACGACGGGATGCAGCCCGATCCGGACACGGGCCGGCCCGACCCACGAGGGTACGTCGAGGTCGATGACCTGCTCGTCGGCAAGTTCGACACCGCCGTAGTCGGGCATGACGAGCTCGACATCGATTCCCTGGCGACGCAGTTCGGCCCCGAGCCCGGCCGCTGCCGACGCGAGTCCGCCGACAGCCGCCACTGGTGCGAGCTCGGCGGTGGCGAAGACGACCCTCATGGGTTCCAGTCTGCCCGCTCGCGCGCTTGACTGAACGGATGTCAGATCTCGCTGTGTCTCCCGAGCACTCCGATGACGCCGTGAGCGCCGACATCCGTCTTCTCGGGCGTCTGCTCGGCGATGCGATCCGAGCGACGCAAGGAGACGACACGTTCGAACTCGTCGAACACGTCCGCCGGCTGGCGGTCGACGGTCGTCGCAACGGGATCAGTTCGGTCGATGCGATCCGAACGGCCCTCGGTCAACGTGCACTCGCCGAGCAGATCCTGGTGTTGCGGGCACTCGACTGGCTGTCGCTGTTGGCGAACACAGCTGAGGACGTCCACGTCGAACGGCGCCGACGACGCGATCGGGAGGTCGTCGGACCACCGCGTCCCGGGAGTATGCGTTCGTCGATCGATCGCGCCCTCGCCGCGGGGGTCTCGCCCGAACACCTCCTGGCTGTGGGAACCCAGATCCAAGTGACACCCGTCATCACGGCTCACCCCACCGAAGTTCGTCGCAAGACCATCCTCGAAGTGCTCGAGGAGGTCGCCGAGCTGCTCGACGTGCGCAGCCGACTCACCGGTCCCGCCATCGACGAGATCGAACGGCAACTCTCGGTGTGCGTGCTGCTGCTCTGGCAGACCGCACTGCTCCGGCTCTCCAAGCTGCGCGTCCGTGACGAGATCAACGAGGCGATCCGCTACTACGGAACGAGTCTGTTCGACGTGATCCCGGCGCTCACGAAGGACTTCGAGAACGAACTCGCGACCGCAGCCCACGTCGACGGCCGCGTGGATGCCACCCACACCATCACCATGGGGTCGTGGATCGGCGGAGACCGCGACGGCAATCCCTTCGTGACGGCCGAGGTGTTGCGTTACGCGATCCACCGTCAGACCGAAACCGCCCTCGAGCACCACCTCCGTGCCGTGCACCACCTGTCGCACGGACTCTCGATGACCGACCGACTGGTGACCCCGACGCCGGAGTTGCTGGCCCTCGCTGCGGCCTCAGGAGACGACTCGCCCTTCCGCGCCGACGAGCCCTACCGGCGTGCGCTGCGCGGCATGCATGCCAGGCTGTATGCGTACGCTCGCGCCGTCATCGATCCCGCCGATCAACCACCGGGGCCGCCTCCGACGGAGCCGTGCCCGGCATACGACGACATCGGCGACCTGGTCGGTGACCTCGACACGGTCATCTCGTCGTTGCACACCCACGGTGCCGGAGCGATCGCCGAACAGATCGTCGAACCGGTTCGACGCAGCGTCGCAGTTTTCGGTGCCCACCTCTGCGGGCTCGACATGCGTCAGAACTCGGCCGTCCACGAGAGGGTCATCGCCGACCTGTTCGCTGCCGCCGCCGTCTGTGACGACTACCTCGGCCTGGACGAGGCCGCCCGCGTCCAGCTCCTCGAAGCCGAGTTGCGCACGCCCGGCTACTTCGTCACCCGTGCGCCACCTATGGTGAGATCACCCGGCGCGAGATGGCGATCCTCGACGAAGCTGCCGCGGCAGTCGACCGCATCGGTCGCGCGATCCTGCCCCACTACGTCATCTCGATGGCCCACGACGTGAGCGACGTTCTCGAAGTCGCCGTCCTGCTGAAGGAGGTCGGGCTCGTCACTGCTGATCGCTCGCTCACGACGGCCCTCGACATCGTGCCCTTGTTCGAGACGATCGCGGATCTCGACCGATCACCGGACGTGCTCGGCCGTCTGCTGACCAATGCGGTGTACGCCGACCTCGTGCGGTCACGCGGCAGGCGCCAGGAGGTGATGATCGGCTACTCCGACTCGAACAAGGACGGCGGGTACCTGTGCTCGCAGTGGAGGCTGTCCGCAGCCCAGTCGGCTCTGACCGCCGTCGCCGAAGAGGCCGGGGTCCGACTGCGTTTCTTCCACGGCCGTGGGGGCACAGTTGGTCGGGGCGGCGGCCCCGCGTACCAGGCGATCCTGGCTCTCCCGCCCGGTTCGGTCGACCGCTCCATCCGGCTCACAGAGCAGGGAGAGATGGTCGCCGCGAAGTACTCCAACCCGGCGATGGCGCGTCGGAACCTCGAGACACTCGTGGCGGCGACGCTGGAAGCGTCACTGCTGCACACCACGGCACACATGGCGCCGATCGAACCGTCGTTCATCGCGGCGATGGACGAACTCGCTGACCTCGCGTTTGACGCCTACCGACGACTCGTCTACGGCGACGACCGTTTCGTGACGTTCTTCCGTTCGATCACGCCGACCGACGAGATCGCCAGGCTGAACGTCGGCAGTCGACCCGCCTCGCGCACCGCTTCGGCTGCGATCGAGGACCTACGGGCGATCCCGTGGGTGTTCGGATGGACACAGTGCCGACTGATGATTCCGGCATGGTTCGGTGTCGGCACGGCGGTCGAATCGTATGTAGGCCAGACGGAGCGCCTCGATCAGTTGGCGGCGATGTACCGCGAGTGGCCGTTCTTCCGTTCGGTGATCGACAACATGGGCATGGTGTTGGCGAAGACCGACATCGACATCGCCCGCCGGTACGCCGATGTCCTGGTGGAAGACGACGACATGCGCTCGGACATCTTCGATGCGATCACCGACGAGCACCGGCGCACGGTCGAGTGGCACGGCCGCATCACCGGATCGCCGACGTTGCTCGTCGGACAATGCACTGCTGGCACGCAGTCTGCACAACCGCTACCCATACCTGGATCCTCTCCACGTGATGCAGGTGGACCTGCTGCGCAGGTTCCGTGACGGAGACGACGACGAGATCGTCGAACGTGGCATCCTGCTGTCGATCAACGCCATTGCGACCGGGCTTCGGAACTCGGGCTGACGACTCGGAGCAGCCGGTCCGGTCGTCGTAGGCTCACCCGGTGATCTCGATCAGGGCCCGGGCTGCTCGCAAGCTCATCGTACGAGTGTCGAACGGTCCCGAGCGCACCATCGAGGAGGCTCGCGAACGGATGGACCAACTCGATCGGCTCCCCCGGCCCCGCCACGTCGACTACATCGACACGCGCATCGGCGGTGTGCCGGCGATCGTTGCGACACCCACTGCGGTCGAGCCCGACCGGCACCTGCTGTACATCCACGGTGGCGCCTACGTGCTGGGGTCACCCAGGAGTCACATCGCAATGGTCGCCAATCTCGCCAAACGCGCATCGGCAACGGCCACCGTGATCGACTACCGGCTCGCACCCGAGCACGTGTATCCGGCGGCGATCGACGACTGTGTGGCGGCGTACCGGGCGCTGATCACCGATGTCGATCCTGCAACCGTCACGATCGCCGGTGACTCGGCGGGCGGGGGTGCAGCGTTGTCGACCCTCGTGGCGCTCCGCGACGCGGGCGACCGGTTGCCGGCTGCGGCATATCTCCTGTCGCCTTGGACCGACCTCACCGGATCGGGCGAGTCCGTGTCCACTCGGGCCGAGGCCGATCCGATGATCGACGGCGCCAAGATCGCCGAGGCCGGACGGGTCTACGCCGGTGACGTTGCGCTCGATGACCCGGGCGTGTCTCCGCTCTTCGCCGACCTCGCCGGCTTGCCGCCGATGCTGATCCAGACCGGGATGGACGAGGTGCTGCTGTCGGACTCGACCCGACTCGCCGAGCAGGCCCGAGCGGCCGGCATCGATGTGACCCTCGACCTCGCCGATGGCATGTGGCACGTGTACCAGTCGTTCGCCCGGATGATGCCCGAGGCGACTGCCGCGCTCGTCCGCGCGGCTGTGTTCATGCGATCACGTACCCCGGCGATGTTGGGCGTATGAATACCGCGCCCCGCTTCCCGGAACTCGGCTTCTACACGCTCGCCGGTGGTGCCCAGAACCCACGCGATCTGATCACCGAGTGTGCCCGTGCCGAGGAACTCGGTCTCGGGGCGGTGTTCATCAGCGAGCGATTCAACGTGAAGGAGGCCGTCACGTTGTCGGGTGCGGCCGCGGTGGCATCGACGAATCTCAAGATCATCACGGGCGCAACGAACCACAACACGCGTCATCCGATGGTGACAGCGTCGTACGCCACCACCATGCATCGCCTCACGGGCGGCCGATTCGTGCTCGGGATCGGACGCGGCATCGCGCCGATGTTCGATGCGTACGGTATCCCACGGATCACGACCGCTCAGATGGAGGATTTCGCCGGGTTGATGCGTCGCCTCTGGCACGGCGAGACGATCATCGGCCACGACGGACCCGCCGGGCAGTATCCGGTGTTGCGACTCGATCCGACGTTCGACGAGGACATCGAACTCGCCCTCGTGGCATTCGGACCCAACTCGCTGGAACTCGGCGGGAGAGCGTTCGACCATGTGATCCTGCACACATTCTTCTCCGACGAGACGCTCCAGCGTTGCGTCGCCACGGTGAAGCGCTCCGCCGAACAGGCCGGCCGTGATCCCGACAGCGTCACGGTCTGGTCGTGCTTCGCAACGATTGGCGATCATCTGTCGGAGCCGGTGCGCCTGAAGAAGACGGTCGGTCGCCTGGCGACGTACCTGCAGGCCTACGGGGATCTGATGGTCGAGACGAACCGTTGGGATCCAGCGGCGCTCGCCCGATTCCGATCCGATCAGGTGGTCGCCGGCTTTCGCAGTGCCATCGATGTCGACGCCACCACCGAACAGCTCGAGCACATCGCCACGCTGATCCCCGACGAGTGGCTGGCGCCATCGGCGACCGGCAGCGCCGTCGAGTGCGCCGCGGCCGTACGCGGACAATTCGGTCTCGGTGCTGACGCCGTCATCATGCACGGCGCATCGCCCGACGAACTCGCCCCGATCGTCGACGCCTACGCCGGCTGACGCGTTCGCCGGCCACGCGGTCAACCGGCGTCGGGCTCCAACTCGTGAACCACGAGCGCAGCGACCCGGCGAAGTGTGTCGAGTTGGTCGTCGTCGAGGGAGCGCGGCCGGAAGTCGGCGACACACAGGGTGCCGACCCGGCTGCCGTCGGCGAGCGTCAAGGGAACCCCCGCGTAGAAGCGAACACCCGGTTGACCGACGACCATCGGGTTCTCGGCGAAACGGGGGTCGGCCAGCGTGTCGGGCACTTCGAGCACGTCGGGTCCAAGGATGGCGTGAGCACACATCGACATGTCGCGCGGTGTCTCGGCGACATCGAGCCCGTGTCGCGACTTGAACCACTGCCGATCGGAGTCGACGAGGGTCACGAGCGCAACGGGAACGTCGAGCTCGACGCTGATCGCCTCGGTGTAGCGGTCGAAGCGTTCCTCCGGTTCTGTGTCGAGGATGCCGAGCGCGTGGAGCGAGACGAGGCGTTGCGCTTCGTCGGCGGGAAGTGGAGCGTTCTCCCAACGTGCGGCACGGCGAAGCAACCACGATCGCAACTTGGTGCGGAGGTAGAACTCGCTCGCGGGCCACACCAACCACTCGGTGATGTTCGGTTCCTCGGCGTCGGGTCGCCAGCGAGCGCTCGACCGGCCGACCATGATCAACGGCACGTCGTTGCCGTACGGGGCGTCCAGCTCACGGATCGCCGCAGCCAGGTCGAAACCGTCATCATCCTCGATCGCTTCGGCGAGCACGATGCCCGGCCGACCGGTTCGCACCGCTTCGAATGCCTCTCGCAGGTCGTCCAAGACGATGACATCGAGCTGTTCAGCCCTCGCGGCCTCGCCAAGGGCATCGGCGATCTCGGGCGAGCGGGCGAACACCACCACCGACACCGAGTGCGGCACGAGGGCCGATGTGGCGGCGCGCCGGCCTGGTCGATCACCGGAACCGCGTCGCACCACATCGCTTCCGAGTTCGATGGTCATGCCCTCCTCGGCCGCGAAGATCTCACCGCTGTACCCGCACGCAGCCGCGTAGGTGCGAGCGCGGGAGACGAGTTCGTCGACGTCGCTGTCGGTGCGATTCGGGTCGTGGTGGAAGAGCGCCACACGAGCGACATCGGCGCGCCGAGCGATCTCGACCACGTACTCGACGGTGCTGTGGCCCCACCCGATGTGATCGCCGTACTCCGATGCCAGGTACTGCGAGTCGTGGATCAGCAGATCGGCACCGCCGACGAACTGAGCGTGTGCTTCGTCGTGGCGGTTCTGCGTGACATCACCACCGGACGCCAGTGAGCGATCATGCGGTTCGTGGTCGGAGGCGTACACGACGGTCGCCCCGTCGACCTCCAGGCGATAACCGAGCGTGAGGGCCGGATGGTTGAGGTACTGCGTGTCGACGCGGACATCGTCGATGTCGAAGGTGCCTTCGACGAGGTCGTGATGGTCGACGTCAGCCGACAGCTGATCGATCGCGACCGGGAAATATCGGTACTCCATCTGACCGGCGAGGATCTCACTGAGCGATCCGCCCAGACCGCTCGGGCCGTACAGTTCCCAGCGGTTTCCGGCGTGGAACAGCGGCGCGAAGAAGGGAAGCCCCTGGATGTGATCCCAATGGGTGTGGCTGATCAGGATGTGCCCGTCGATGGCTGCGCCGTCTGCCTCGGCGAGCAATTGCTGGCCGAGACCATGAGCTCCGGTGCCACAGTCGATGACGATCCGCGTTCCGGCGCCCGAACGGACCGACACGCACGAGGTGTTGCCACCGAATCGGAGCGTGGAGCGTCCCGCCTTGGCGATCGACCCTCGCGTTCCCCAGAACGTCACCTGCATGATGGGTCCTCCGGTCGTGACTGTACGCAGTCTGCACGTGTGCCGATGGTTTCAGGCCGTGCCGGTGATCACAGTGACCGGAATCGTCACCCTGCGCGCGATCCGGTGGGGCAGATCCTGGCGGAGCCACCGCGAGATCGTCGTCGGGAGGGTCGACACGATGACCTCGTCGATCGAGGACGCATCGTCGGTCGCTGAAGCGTCGACGATCCGGGCAACGACAGCCGCTGCATCGCTCTCGGTCGTCAACTCGCCGGTCGCCTTGGCGCCGAGCGACGTCAACCAGTCGAGACCGAACGCCAACCGATCTCGTGCGATCTGCCGTTCATCGCTGACCTCGAGCGACGCAGTGGGCGAGATGTTCGCCGCGTCGCCGACCGCTGTACCGATGGCAACGGCTGCGGACACTGGGCTGGCCACCGGCACGAGCAGATGGAACTCCCAGCCGCCGTCGCGAACCCGCCGACGCACCTCGTCGGCGAGCTCGTCGCCGCCCACCGTTCGGTTGGCAACAATCAACACCTTGTGCATGCCGGTCCCCTTGCTCGAACGCCGACGAGATCCTAGGCCCCCGCCATCATGCTCCATGTCGAAGCGCGTTCGCGGCACTCACTAGGTTCGACACATGGTGCGAACGACGAGCCAATCGATTGCGACAGCGGTGCACGGCGCACTCGCTGCCCGAAGCGCCGAGACCATCGAGACCGCCCTCAGATCGGTCCATCCCGAGGACCTCGCGGTCTTCTTCCACACCAGCCTCGACGATGTCGGCGATGCGACGACCATCGGTACCGGGCTTCCGGCGTCACCCGGCGCGGCGAGTGGCCGGATCGTGTTGAGTGCCGACGCCGCGATCGAAGCCGCGGCATCGGGTGAGGACGTCATCCTCGTGCGACCCGAGACGTCACCCGACGACGTTGTCGGCATGCAGGCCGCCAAGGGAATCGTGACGCACCGAGGGGGCCTCGTCAGCCACGCCGCCGTCGTAGCCCGGGGCTGGGGTATCCCGGCGGTGGTCGGTGCGCCGGACGTGCACTTCGCCGGCACATCCGTCACCATCGGCACCACCGTGCTCGAAGCCGGCGACATGATCACGATCGATGGCAGCACCGGCAACATCTATCTCGGGGCGTTGGACACGTTCGGATCGGTGCCGCCACCGGAACTCGACACGCTGCTCGCCTGGGCCGACGACGTGTCCAGAGGGCACATCCAGGTGAGGGCGAACGCCGACACCGCCGACGATGCGACGTTCGCCCGCATACTCGGAGCGCAGGGCATCGGGCTCTGCCGCACCGAGCACATGTTCCTCGCCGCCGACCGGCTCCCGATCATGCGCCGGCTCATCCTCAGCCAGCGATCCTGCGACCGAGGCGGCCGCACTCGACGAACTGGAGGAGGCCCAGGTTGCCGACTTCGAGGCGGTGCTCGAGCGCCATGGACGGCCTCCCCGTCACCGTTCGGCTCCTCGACCCACCCCTGCACGAGTTCCTTCCCGACCTCCTCGACCTCGTTGCAGCCGAGGCCCGCGGCGAACTGGACGACGCCGGGTGCGTCGAGCTGGCAGCAGTTCGACGGCTCCACGAGTCGAACCCGATGATCGGAACGCGTGGCGTGCGCCTCGGCGTCCTGCGGCCCGGGCTGTACGAAATGCAGGTGCGGGCACTGTGCGCCGCTGCAGCACGCCTCTTCGAACGGGGAATGCATCCCCATGTCGAGATCATGATCCCGCTGGTCGTCGATGCCGAAGAGCTGCGCATCGCCCGCAGCTGGGTGACCGACGTGCTCGACGAGATCGGTCATCCCGAGCTGGCGTCCGACGTCGTCACCGTCGGCGCCATGATCGAGACGCCGCGGGCAGCGCTCACCGCCGGCGCCCTCGCCGCGCATGCCGACTTCTTCTCGTTCGGAACCAACGACCTCACCCAGATGACGTTCGCGTTCAGCCGCGACGACGTCGAGGCCAAGCTCCTCCCCGCCTATCAGGCGCTGGGGATCCTCCCAGCGAATCCGTTCGCCGTGCTCGACCAGGACGGGGTCGGGGAGTTGATCCGCATCGCATGCGGGCTGGCACGCTCGACCAAGGCCAACATCAAGCTCGGCGCGTGCGGCGAGCACACCGGTCATACCGCGTCGGCCGACTTCCTCGTCCGCCAGGGCGTCGATTCCGTCAGTTGCTCCCCATTCCGGGTACCGATGGCCCGCCTCGCCGTTGCGCAGGCGCTGCTCGACTCCGGCCGCGTCCGTCTGCACGATGTGCATTTCCACTTCGACGAAACGGTCGCGGCATCGGCGGATGACGTCCGCACACTCGTCGACGAGGCGAGCGTGGGCCCGATCGACGAGATCCTGGTACTCCATGTCCTGCGCATCCGTGGTTTCGCAACTCCGGACGGTCTCGCCGCGAGTCTCGGAGCTCATCCGGCCGACGTCCTCGATCAGATGGTCGAGTCGGGGCTGGTCCGCTTCATCGAAGCGCGCACGCTGTACGGCTTGCTTCCCGACGGAAAGCTTCGGCAAGAGGCACTGCTCGACACCTACGCCGACGAAACGCTACGCGCCGCTCTCGCCCAGCCATATCTCGACTTCCTCGTCTTGAACGATGAATTCAAGTCGTTGTGCACGACCTGGCAGATGCGCGACGGCGAGCCAAACGATCACAGCGACGCCGACTACGACCGCGCGTGCGTCGAGCGGCTCGAACGCCTCGACGCTGACGCGCAGCCGGTGATCGCTGCGCTCGCCGCGGTGGAGCCGCGTCTGGCCCGCTACGGACCACGACTGACCATGGCGTCGACGAGGGTCGCGCTCGGCGACACCAAGCAGTTCACCGGCGTGATGTGCGAATCGTTCCACGACGTCTGGATGGAGCTGCACGAGGACCTGATCGTGCTCCAGCGAATCGACCGCACGCACGAGGGCAGCTTCTGATCAACGGGTTCGGTCGGCGATCTGCTCGTTGACCTGCCCGCTGACCTGCTCGCCGAGCGAGGGTTCGTCAGGCGAACCGACTTGGTTTGCTGAGCGAACTCACTCTAGGTTTCCGGCATGAACAGTGCCGACATGCAGGAGGTGCCACACCCGACGCCGTGTTCCATCCAACGCAGCCTCGAGATCCTCGGGGACCGCTGGACGATCCTGATCATGCGCGACGCGTTCCGCGGCATCCGCCGGTTCGACGACTTCCGACGCGATCTCGGCATCGCCCGACCCGTGCTGGCCGACCGTCTCAAGCAACTCGTCGACGCCGGCGTGCTCGAGCGGCGCCAGTACTGCGAGCATCCACCCCGTGACGAGTACCGCCTGACTCCGATGGGCGCCGCGCTCTCGCCCACCCTCGTCGCGCTGATGCGCTGGGGAGACGAATGGCTCTCCGACGATGGTCCGCCCACCACGCTCATCCACGAAGTGTGTGGTGAGCCACTCGACCAGGCGTTCGTGTGCTGGCACTGCAACGAAACCTTCGGCAGCGGCCAGATCGCCAGCCGACCCGGCCACTCCGACACCAGCCCCCACCCCCACACCGACACGCAGGGAACCCGATGACCACAACCGACATCACCCACCACGAACTCCTCGACCGCTCCACCCAGGATCTGATGGCGAGCGCCGCTGCGATCCGCGACGCCACCACGGGTACCCGCATCACCTTCAGCCCGAAGGTGTTCATCCCTCTGACGTTCCTGTGCAACGACACGTGCGGCTACTGCACGTTCGCCCAACCCCCGGCACGAACCGACAAGGCCTACCTCGACCCCGACGATGTGCTGCGCATCGCCCGCCAGGGCGCCCGCACGGGTTGCCACGAAGCGTTGTTCACCCTCGGAGAGCGCCCCGAGGAGCGCTACGAAGTCGCACGTGACTGGCTCCGCGACCGGGGCTACGACTCGACGGTCCACTACGTCGCCGAGATGGCTCAACTCGTCCTCACCGAGACCGGTCTCCTCCCCCACGCCAACGCCGGCGCGCTGTACGCCGACGAACTCGGCCGACTCCGCCCGGTCAGCCCCAGCCAGGGCATGATGATCGAGTCGCTGAATCCCGATCTCGAGGCCCACCGCAACGCCCCCGACAAGACACCGCAGCGCCGCCTCGACACACTCGAGGCCGCCGGGGAACTCTCGATCCCGTTCACCACCGGCATTCTCGTCGGCATCGGCGAGAGCCGCGCCGATCAACTCTCCGCTCTCGAAGCCATCGCCGCCAGCCACCGCCGCCACGGCCACGTCCAAGAAGTCATCGTCCAGAACTTCCTGCCGAAGCTTCGCACCGCCATGCAGGGCGTTCGAGCCTGCCCGAGCGATGACTACCTCTGGGCCGTCGCCGCCGCACGGGTGATCCTGCCTGCCGACATCCACCTGCAGGCGCCACCGAACCTCTCCGACGACTTCGGGGTGCTCCTCGACGCCGGTATCGACGACTGGGGCGGCGTCTCCCCCGTCACCGTCGACCACGTCAACCCCGAACGTCCGTGGCCCGACCTCGACCGCCTCGCCGAGGTCACCGCCGAACGCGGCTTCGTCGTCGCACCCCGCCTCACGATCTACCCCGAGTTCGTCGCCGACCGCTCCCGTTGGCTCGACCCCGCGCTCCACTTCCCGGTCATGGACCGCTCCGATGCCGAATGGCTCGGCCGCGACGACCCTGGCCAGTACTGGCCCGAGAAGACCACCGCAGCGGACACCGTCGCCGACGGCGCCGAGTTCGTGCTCGTCGGCCACCGCTCGACCGCCTGGTATTCCGGGTCCGACCATCGCCCACCGACCCTCGTGCCGGCCGACCCCGCACCTGTCGAGGGCGCCGTCTCCGACGTCCTCGCCGGCATCGACGCCGGTGAGGAGCCCGGCATCGACGAGATCGTCACCCTGTTCCGCGCCCGTGGCCCCGAGGTCACGGCCGTCGCGCACGCAGCCGACCGGATGCGCCGCGAACTCGTCGGCGACACCCTCACCTGGGTCGCCAACCGGAACATCAACTACACCAACGTCTGCACGTTCAAGTGCAAGTTCTGCGGGTTCTCGAAGGGTCCGCTGTCACTCAACCTGCGCGGCACGCCCTATCTCCTCACACTCGACGACATCGCCGAGCGCGCCCGCGAAGGCTGGGAGGCCGGCGCCACCGAAGTCACCCTGCAGGGCGGCATCCATCCCGACTTCGACGGCGACTACTACATCGATGTCACCCGGGCCGTGAAGGACGCCGTGCCCGGCATGCACGTCCACGGCTTCACCGCCCTGGAAGTCACCGAAGGCGCCCGACGCCTCGGCGAGGACCTCACCACGTACCTCGGCCGACTGAAGGACGCCGGCCTCGCGTCGCTGCCGGGGACCGCTGCCGAGATCCTCGACGACGAAATCCGCGCCATCCTCTGCCCCGACAAGATCGACACCGATCAGTGGCTCGACGCCCACCGTGCCGCCCACAGCATCGGGCTGCACTCGAACGTCACGATCATGTTCGGCGCCGTCGAGCAACCCGTTCACTGGGCCCGCCACATCGTGCGGACGCGTGACCTCCAGAAGGAAACGGGCGGGTTCACCGAGTTCGTCGGACTCCCGTTCGTTCACATGGCGTCGCCCATCTACCTCCAGCGCAAGGCACGGCGCGGCCCCACGTTCCGCGAGAACTTGCTGATGCACGCCGTCGCCCGCCTCGCCTACGGCGAGTTGATCCCCAACATCCAGGCGAGCTGGGTCAAGGTCGGTCTCGACGGCGTGGCCCAGATGATGCAGGCCGGCTGCAACGATCTCGGTGGCACCCTGATCAACGAGAACATCTCTCGAGCAGCGGGCGCCAGTCACGGCCAGGAGATGACCGGCGAACGCTTCGCCGAGTTCGCCGCCTCGATCGGCCGGCCGATCGAGCAGCGCACCACGAGCTACGGCCGCGTCACCCGCGACATGGCGGGCTCGCCGCCGGCATGACGTTCCCCCGGTGGGCCTGAGCGCGTTCGGGCCCGCCGCTCTCGTCGTGATGGTCCAGTTTTCTCTACGATGCACCCGTGACTGACAATCGAGCCGCCTGGCAACAAGCCGTCGATGATTCGGCGACCCGCGACGTTCCGTTCACGACCATGTCGGGGATACCCCTCGATGGCGTGTACGGACCCGACGACGGCGAGTTCCCCGGCCAGTACCCCTACACGCGTGGGCCCTATGCATCGATGTACCGCTCGAAGCTGTGGACCATGCGAATGTTCGCCGGGTTCGGCACGGCCGAGGACACCAACTGGCGGTTCAAGGAAATCATCAAGAGCGGCGGTGACGGGTTGTCGACGGCGTTCGACATGCCCACGCTGCTCGGGCTCGACTCAGACGACCCGATGTCGCTCGGAGAGGTGGGGCGGTGCGGGGTGGCCATCGACAGCCTCGCCGACATGGAGGACCTGTACGCGGGCATCGACCTCGGGGAGATCACGACCTCGATGACGATCAACAGCCCCGCCGCGCCGATCTTCGCCATGTTCGTCGCACAGGCCGAGAGGTCAGGCGTGCACCGTTCCCGCCTCGGCGGCACCCTGCAGAACGACATCCTGAAGGAGTACCAGGCACAGAAGGAGTTCGTGTTCCCGCCGCGCCAGTCGATGCGCCTGGTGCGCGACACGATGCAGTTCACCGCAGCGGAGATGCCGCGCTGGCACTCGATCTCGATCTCCGGCTACCACATCCGTGAAGCCGGCTCGACCGCCGTCGAAGAGTTGGCGTTCACACTGGCGAACGGCTTCGCCTACGTGGAGTTGGCCATGCAGGCCGGGCTTCCCGTCGATGCGTTCGCGCCACGACTGTCGTTCTTCTTCAACGCCCACATCGACTTCTTCGAGGAGATCTGCAAGTACCGCGCCGCGCGCCGCATCTGGTCGCGTTGGATGCGCGATCGCTACGGCGCCGAGCTCGAACGATCGCTGCAGTTGCGCTTCCACACCCAGACCGCCGGCGTGTCGCTCACCGCACAGCAGCCCGAGTTGAACATCGTGCGCACCGCGATCGAAGCACTCGCGGGGGTCCTCGGCGGTACACAGTCGTTGCACACGAACTCGATGGACGAAGCACTGGCACTCCCCACCGAGAAGACCGCCAGAATCGCCCTACGAACCCAGCAGATCATCGCCAACGAAACCAATGTCGTCCACGTCGCCGACCCGCTCGGCGGGTCGCACTACGTGGAGGCGCTGACCGACGAGATCGAACGTCAGGCCGAGGAGATCTTCACCTACCTCGACGGGATCGGCGACGGTTCGATGCTCGAGGGCGTCATCGCCGGCATCGACGACAACTGGTTCCAACGCCGCATCGGCGACTCCGCCTACGACCTCGAGCGGTCGTTCAACAGCGGCGAGCGGATCGTCGTCGGCGTCAACGCCTACACCGAGGGCAACGACGACGAACTCGAACTCCTCCGCATCACCAACGAAGACGAGACCCGCCAACGCAAGCGGCTCGACGCCGTCCGCGCCGACCGGAACCAGCGCGACGTCGACGACGCGCTCGCCCGCCTGCGCGCCGAAGCCGCCGACCCCAATCTCAACCTGATGCCGACGCTGATCGACGCCTCACGCGCATACGTCACACTCGGCGAGATGATGGGAGCGATGGCCGACGTCTTCGGCCGCCACACCGAAGTCCCCGTCTTCTGATGTAACGAATGGTGTCTGACACCATTCGTTACATCAACGGTCAGGTGCGGCGACCGTAAGCGGCCGGGGAACGGCCGTGTTCGTCGACGATGCCGAACTCGGGTCCGACGTCTTCGACCCATTGGATCGAACCTGATCGTTCCATCAGATCGGGAGCGCCCGCCAGCGCGGCAATACAGCGACCGACGACGAGCGGCGTCTGCGCGCCCTCCATGTCGGTGTCACGCTTGCCCGACCACTCGACGATGAACTCCGTCGACACGGTGCCCGGGTAGATCACGAGGCAGGCGATGCCCTTGGGTTCGAGTTCGATGGCCATGTCGGCGCTGAGCCGATCGAGCCCTGCCTTGCCCGCCCCGTACGACGAGCTGAAGTGGTAGCTCTGGCCACCGGGGGACGACACGTTGAAGATGACCCCACCCGGACCCGCCGCGAACAGCAACGGCGCCGCGTGCCACGACGCCACGTAGTGCGCCCGCAGACCGATGCCGACCTGGTCGTCCCAGATCGAGATCGGGTGATCCCAGAACCCACCGCCCCAGGCAGGCGGATCGGGGATCTTGTAGACGTTGTTCACCAGGATGTCGAGCTTGCCCTCGTCGGCGCGGACCCGTTCGAACAAGGCGGCGATCTGCTCGTCGTCGCCATGGTCGGTCTGCACGGCGATACCGCGACCGCCCGCCGCATCGACGAGTTCCACCGTGCGGTCGATCGTCAGCTCGCCACTGCCGGTGCTGCGGCCGGTGACGTAGACCGTTGCACCCTGCTCGCCGAGCGCGACCGCCGTGCCGCGACCGATGCCTCGGCTCGATCCGGTGACGACGGCGACCTTGCCTGCCAGTGGCCCAGCCATCAGGCCGCACCCGCCGGGACGACGTCAACGTCGAGCCGGGTGAGCCCGCGCAGCAGGAAGCTCGGGAAGTACTGGTACTCGTTGGTGTCGGGCAGCGAGAAGCTCTCGAGCCGGCTGGACAACTCCTCGAGTGCGACCTTGCCCTCCAGACGTGACAACGCCGCCCCCAGGCAGAAGTGGATGCCCTTGCCGAACGCGAGATGATCGCGCAGGTTGTCGCGATCGGGATCGAACCCGTCAGGCTCGGGGTACAGCTCCTCGTCACGATTCGCCGAGGCGAACACGATGACGATGCGCGCCCCCTCGGGAATCTGCACGCCACCGAGTTCGTGGTCCTTGGTCGAGATCCGGAACATGCCCTGCGTCGGCGTCGACAGCCGGAGCGCCTCCTCGACGATCTGCGGCGCCCTCGCAGGATCCTGCTTCAGCCGGGTCCACTCGTCGGGGTTCTCGGCGAGCAGTCGCATCGTCTCGGTGAGCAGCTTCGTCGTGGTCTCGTTGCCGGCCACGAGCAACTGCTGCACGATGCTCAACATCTCGGGCATGTCCAGCGGCCGCTTGTCGGTCACCTCGGGATCGTCGTCGTCGATGCGCGCCTGCAACAGGGCGGTCAGCAGATCGTCCTGTGGCTCGGTCTTGCGACGCTCGAACTCCGCGGCGAAATAGTGCTGGTACTCGTTGACACCGCGCTCGGCTTCGAGGCGCTGCTCCAGCGTGATGTCCGTGCCGATGCCGGCGATCGAGTCATCCGACCACCGCTTGAAGTCGGCCATCCGCGACTCGGGCACATTGAGGGCGTGGGCGATCACCTCGACGGGCAGCGGCACGCCGAACTGCTCGACGAACTCGATGCGACCGCTGTCGATCCACGAGTCGATCAACCGGGTGGTGATCGAGCGGATGACGGGCTCGAGTTCAGCGATCACCTTCGGCGTGAAGGCCTTCGACACGAGCCGGCGATACCGGGTGTGCTCGGGCATGTCGGCGGTGAGCATGGTGGGCACGCGGGGATACCCGTCGGCCATCACCTCGGACATCCTCGCCCGCGCGTCGGACGGCAGCGGCATGCTCGCTCCGCCGAACAGCGACGAATAGGTCGCCGGATCGCGCAGCACCTGCATCACCAGCTCATGGCTGGTCACGAGGTACATGCCGACGGACTCGATCAGCATCACCGGCGCCTCGTCGCGCATCTGCGCGTAGTGCGGGAACGGACATTGGATCGCAGCCGGGTCGAATGGGTTGAAGGTGGCGAGATCGGTGGTCATCGTGTACTCCTTGACGGTCGGGTCGGATGTGGCATGACGGTCACAGATCGGACAGCATCTGCTTGAGCATCGGCAGCTCCATGCCTCGCGCCAGGATCTCGTCCATGCCGCCGACCACGCCGGTGATGTTGGCGAGCACGACGTGTTCGAGGCCGTTGCGGGCATACGCCTCGAACTGGCCGGCGAGTTCCTCGGTGTTGCCGACGAACAGCACTTCCTGGACCATCTCGAACGGGATCGTGAGGGCGATGTCGCGGAGTTCGTCGGGGTCGAGGTCATGGATGATGACATCCACGAAACCCTGGGAGTCGTTGCCGAGCGGATGCTGCAGACCGTGTGCCTGCCACATGTGGCCCATGGCGAACAGCCCGAACAGCTTGCCGAGCGGTTCGCGCTCGAACATCTCCGCAGCGGCCTCGGCGCTCTCGGCGAACAGCACGAACGGCAGCAGCGAGCACTCCGGCATCGGGCGACCCGCCGCCGCGGCGTGGCCGGCGATGACCTCGCGCTTGGCGCCGTACTCCTCCGGTGTCATCCACCACGCCGGAATCCAGCCGTCGCCGTACTCGGCAGTGAGCTTCAGCATCCGGGGGCCGTGGCCCGCCACCCACACGGGCGGCTTGCCGCGTCCTTCGGCTTCGAGCGGCAGGCCCATGCGACCGACCCCGCCGTCGGCCATCAACCCGGTGTCGAGCAACGACCGCAGATCTCGCAGGACATCGGCGAGAATCGACACCGGCTTGTCGAACGGATAACCGAACGGCACGAGGCTCTCCGCCTCACCCGACCCGATGCCGAGGATGAAGCCCCCCGGGTTCAGGTCGTTCAAGGTCAACGCCGTGCGGGCCAGGTCGGCCGCCCCACGTCGCGTCGCATCGGTGACGGAGATGCCGAAGGGCTTGTCGGTCATCGTGCCCACCACGGCGCCGTAGCAGAACGGGTCGTAGAACGCATCGGGGTCGGCAGCGAGGTCGGACAGCGGGATGTCGCTCCACAGCCCGGGGTGGAAGACGCCGAGGATGTGGTCGGGCGACCAGTACGAGTCGAACCCGACCTGTTCGTAGACCTCCAACATCTGCACGGTGCTCCCGAACGGGAACTGCGAGGGCAGGTTGACTCCGACTTTCATGATGTCCTTTTCGTGGTCGAGGGCGCGATCGAGGGTGGGGGGGTCTTGATGCTGGTCATGGCGCGGTCAGGTGCCGGCGAGCCGCTCGACGATCGGCGCGACGGCGTCGACCATCCGGCCGGCGAACGTCACGTACGAGATGCCGTAGGTCTCGCGCCGCTCGACCAGCTGGTCACAGATCGAGTCGACCGAGCCGATGAGCGCGTGCGGGTGTTCGGCGAACACGTCGGGCTCGAGGCCGAACATCGGCGCCATCTTCGCCAGCGTCCCCTCGCGGTCGTCGGTGACCACGGTGAAGTATCCCGCGATCTCGAGCTCCAGATCGTCGAACCGGTCGCCGGCGCCGGCGCGGATCCACTCGATCTTCTGTGCCGTGAGTTCGGCGGTACTGCTGCCGACACCGGCAGGGCCGATCTTGCCGGAGCTGTTGTCGAAGTTGAGGCTGACGATGTCAGCCTCGCGACCGGCGATGCCGAGCACACGCGGGGCTCCCCCACCGATCATGATCGGCGGCAGCCCGGTCGGGACCTTGGGAACGCCTTCGAAGCCGACGGCGTGCACATGGGTACCGTCGAGGTCGATCTCACCGTCGGCGAAGTGCGCCCGGATCAGCCCGATGGTCTCCTCCATCCGGTCGATGCGCACGCCGGCGGGCTCCCAGGAAACGCCCATCGCTTCGTACTCACCCTGCAGCCAGCCGGCGCCGAGACCGATCTCGAGGCGACCCTCGGCGAAGTATGCGAGCGTCGCCAGTTCCTTCGCGAACATGACGGGTTGGCGGTAATCGGTGCAGAACACCCGCGACCCGATGGTGATCGTGCTGGTCGCCTCGATCGCCACCGCCATCGCCGGGATCGCAGCGATGTCCTGCACCGGATGGTTCGTGGCGGCCAGCGCCGGGCCGGGGCCGATCACGTGATCGGCGACGCTGAAGGTGCTGAAGCCCAATTCCTCTGCATGCCGCGCCTGGTCACGCCAGTCCTGGGGGCTGGTCGCGTTGAAGCTCTGCAGCCCGAAGCGGAACGGACGCGTCATCGCTCGCCCTCGAGTTCTCCACCGTGTTGCACCTGTACCCCCAATGCTCCGTAGGTCGCGACGACCGGTCGGCCCGCTGCGTTCGGAAACTAGCCGACGAGTTAGTTTACGAACGTACGGAAACGACCGGAGGCGTCGCGCATGACATCGACCACACCACCACAGACCGGTGAGCTGCAGACCAAGACGACGTTCTGTCGGGTCTGCCACGCCAGTTGCCCGATGGAGGTCGACGTCGTCGACAACCGTGTGATCGCCGTGCGTGGGGTGATGGACGACCCGCTGTTCGAGGGATACACGTGCATCAAGGGACGCCAGCTGCCCGATCAGATGGCCGACCCGAACCGACTTCGGGCCCCACTGCGGCGACGCCCCGACGGCACGTTCGAACAGGTGAACAGCGCCGAGGCCTTGGACGAGATCGCCGCCGAACTGCGACGCATCATCGACACATACGGCCCCCGAGCGGTCGCGTCCTACACCGGCACGGGCGGCTACCAGAACTCGGTCGCCGTGCCCGCCGCCCGCGCCTTCCACCAGGGTCTCGACTCGGTCTCGTTCTACACCTCGGTCACCATCGACCAGCCGGCCAAGGGCCTCGCCGGCCTCCGCCTCGGTGCGTGGGAGGCGGGCTACCACAACTTCACCGACTCCGACGTCCACATGGCGATCGGCTACAACCCAATGGTGTCGTCGTACGGGCCGATCGGTGGCCTGCAGGGCACGAACCCGTTCGTCGTCATGCGTCGCCGCAAGGCCGAGGGCATGAAGCTCGTCGTGATCGACCCCCGCCGGACCGAGATGGCGTCGTTCGCCGACATCCACCTCCAGATCCGCCCGGGTGAGGATCCGACGCTGCTCGCAGGGATGATCCGGATCATCCTGGAAGAGGGGCTCCAGGATCACGAGTTCTGCGAACGCTGGGTCAGCCAGATGGACGAACTCGCTGCGTCGGTCGAGGAGTTCACCCTCGACGTGGTCGCCGAGCGGTGCCAGCTCGACGCCGACGACATTCTGGCCGCCACCCGGATGTTCGCAGCGGGGCCCCGCGGCACGGCGGGCACCGGCACCGGCCCCAACATGGCGTCGCGATCCAGCCTCACCGAGCACCTCGTCGTCGCGCTGAACACGATCCTCGGCCGGGTGAACCGCGAGGGTGACCTGCTGGAGAACGGCCTACTGCTCTACCCGGACATGCCGCACCGTGCCCAGGTCGTTGCGCCTCGCACTCCGGCGAACGGCCCGCCGTCACGCATCCGCGATCTGCGGGGTTACCGAGGCGAGATGCCGACCGCCGCGCTCGCCGAGGAGATCCTCACGCCTGGCGAAGGTCGGGTGCGGGCGCTCATCGTGAGCGGTGGCAACCCCGCCGTCGCGTTCCCCGACCAGGAGCTCACGCTGGAGGCGCTCGCCGACCTCGAACTCCTCGTGGTCATCGACCATCGCATGACCCCGACCGCCGAGTTCGCGCACTACGTGATCGCGCCGACGCTGTCGCTCGAGCGCGCCGACGTGCCGCATCTCATGGACCGCTGGTTCCGTGAGCCGTACACGAACTACACCGAGCCGGTCGTCGAGCGCGACGGTGATGTGCTCAACGAGTGGGAGGTGTTCTGGGAACTCGCCTCGCGACTCGGCAGCACGCTGCCGTTGCCCGGCGGGTCTCCGGACATGACCACTCGGCCCGACACCGACGAGATCATCGACCGCTCGTACGCCGGATCGCGAATGCCGCTCGACCAGGTCAGGGCGAGCCTGCGACAGGTCCACCCTGAACTCAAGCCGGTCGTGCAACCCGCCGACGAGGGTGCCACCGCCCGGTTCACCCCCGCCCCCGCCGATCTCATGGCCGAACTGGCCACGGTGCTGCACCAGGAGTCGGGAGTGTTCGCCGGCGCCGACCCCGCCGACTACCCGTTCCGGCTCGTCAGCCGCCGTTTGAAGCACGTGCTCAACTCGACCGGGACGGAACTCCCCGGCCTCGCCAAGAAGGGCACGACCAACCCGGCGTACATGCACCCCGAGGATGTTCGTGAGCTGGAACTCGAAGCCGGTGATCTCGTCGAGATCCGCTCGCCACGCGCTGCGGTGGTCGGCGTGGTCGAGCCGGCTGACGACGTCAAGCGTGGCGTGATCTCGATGGCCCACTCGTGGGGCGGCAGGTCGCTCACCGACGAAAAGGTGCGTGACATCGGCACGCCGACGAGTCGCCTCGTGTCGGTTGACGCCGGACACGACCCGGTGACGGGCATGATCGTGTCGAGCGCCATCCCCGTAACAGTCTCCCGAGCCAAGGAGCCCGCATGACGATCCACGAAGCACCGCCGTACGGACGGTTCCCGCAACCGACCGAGCGCGATCACCGCGATACCCCGTGGGAGAACGACTGGCACGAGGTCGCCGGCCGGTTGCTCACCCATCTCGACGAGGACACCACCGACTCGCTCGACGACACGTTCGCCGTGTCGATCGACGACTACCTCGACCCCCGACGTTGGGAGCGCGAGGTCGACGTCCTGTTCCGCAACAGCCCGGTCGTCGCCGCACTGAGCGCCCACCTGCCGAACCCCGGCTCGTACCGCGCAATCGACATCGCCGGCGTCCCCGTCCTCACGGTCCGCCAGGCCGACGGCGGGGTGCGGGCGTTCATCAACGCCTGCCGTCACCGTGGGGCACTCGTCGTCGGCGAGGGATGCGGACAAGCCCGCCGCTTCACCTGCCCGTACCACGCCTGGAGCTACGACAACGAGGGTGCCCTCGTCGGGATCTCCGGTCGCCAGAAGTTCGGCGACGTCGACACCGAGTCCCACGGGTTGACCGAACTGCCCTGCGAGGAGCGCAGCGGCATGGTCTTCGCCGTGCTGCAACCCGACTCGGCCCTCGACCTCGACGGGTGGCTCGGCAGCTACGACGCCGTTCTCGATGCGCTCGGTCTCGCCGACATGGAACTGCTCGACGAGCGAACCCTCATCGGACCGAACTGGAAGATCGCGTTCGACGGCTACGTCGACGGGTATCACCTCGACATCCTGCATCGCGACACCTTGGGCGTCGACGTGATGGGCAACGTCATGACGTGGGACGCCTGGGGCCCACACCAACGCGTCGCCTTCGCCCGACGGGTCACGCCCGAGCTCCGTGACGTCCCGCCGGCCGACTGGACCCCGGCGAAGCACGTCGGGTTCGTGCACACCGTGTTCCCGCACGTCTCCGTCGCCGGCAACGGGGGCCGCGGCGCGATGGTCAGCCAGCTGATCCCCGGGCCGACTCCCGACCGGTCACGAACGATCCAGACCCACGTGATCGCGAAGAACGCCTCCGAGGACGAGCGCGCGGCCACGATCAAGCGGGCCGACTTCCTCGAATGGGTGGTCAACGAGGAGGACTACAAGACCGGCCTCGGCATCCAGTCGGCGCTCGCCTCGGGCGCCAACACCGAGTTCGTGTTCGGGCGCAACGAGCCCGGCAACCAGATGTTCCACCGGTGGGTCGACGAACTGATCGGCACCACCTCCGTCGCCGACCCGAAGAAAAGGAGACCTGATGGCCCGTATCGACGTTCCCGACGGCGAGGGCCTCGAAGCGAAGCGGATCTGGCAGCTGGCGCCCCACCTCGGCGCGGCGATGGGCGCGATGGGTGAGGCCGTCTACGTGCAGTCCAGCCTGCCGGTGCGCGAACGCGAGGTCGCCCGCATGCGCATCGCCCAGCTCAACGAATGCCATGTTTGACTGAACACGCGAGCTGCATCGGCGATGCAGCAGGGATTGACCGACGAGCTCTACCAGCACGTCCACCAGTACTACGACCACCCGGACTTCACCCCCCGCGAGCGACTCGCGGCCGAGTTCGCCGAGCAGTACGCGATCGACCATCGCGGCATCGACGACGCCATGTGGGCCCGGATGAGCGAGCTCTTCAGCGACGTCGAGCTGCTGGAGCTCACGATCACCTGCGGGTTCTGCGTGGGGATGGGCCGCGCCTATCAGGTGCTCGACATCGCCGTGGACTTCGACGTGCTGTGGAGCCGGGAACCGCCCGCCGATCCCTGACCGCCGATCACGGACCGACGGCTCGCCACCAATCGGCGATCACGGCGGCGAACCGGTCGGTGTAGTCGACCGTGAGCGCGTCGGCATCGGGCAGCGCCGGCTGCATCTCGGTCGGGGGCAGGGCGCTGGCCCCCGGCACCGGGTCGACCCATTCGAGTCGCAGGCTCTCGATCATCCGACCGAGTTCGGGCGACGCGGTCTCGTGATGGTCGCTGGTCTGGTGCGCGATGAAGGCGCGGTGGTCGTCGAACGACAGCAGCGTGTAGTACGTGCGCGGTTCGGCACCCCGCCAGTACTCGTAGTGGCGCACGCCGGTCTCGGTCGCATGGGTTGATTCGTACAGCGTTCGGGCGAGGGCCTCGAACTCGGCCTCGGTGCCGGGCCGGACGGTGATGTGGGCAAGGATCGTCGCCATCGACCGATGCTAGCGATGACGTCAGTCGCCGCCCGAGCCGGTCCGTTCCGGGTAGCCGCCCTTGGGCAGGGCACTGATCGGGCCCTGAAGGATCATGCCACCGTCGACGTACAGGCACTCGCCGGTGATGTACGCCGCGGCCGGTGACGCCAGGAACACCGCGGCATTCGCAACGTCGCTGGGGCGACCCGGGTAGGGCAGCGGGACACCTGACATGTCATTGCCCACCCCTTCGTCGTAGGTCGCCTCCCACCCTTCGGTGCGGAACGCGCCGGGCGCAACACAGTTCACACGTACCTTCGGACCCCACTCGAACGCGAGGGTTCGGCTCAACTCGACGACGCCGGCTCGTGCCGCCGAGCTGTGGGCGATGCCGGGCATGCCCCGGCCGACGAGTGCGACGATCTGCACGATGTTGCCGCCGTCGGCGTCGAGCATCTGGTTGCCGAACACCTGGGTCATCGTCCACGTGCCGTTGAGGTTGAGATCGATGACGCTGCGCCAACCGTTCGGGCTGTAGTCACGCGCCTTCTGCGGGAACTGACCGCCCGCATTGTTGATCAGGATGTCGACCCGATGGCGACCGGCGAGCGCCTCGACGGTCTCGCGGTCGCGAATGTCCACCACGTCGACCTCGACCGGGTTGCCGGTCAGCGCGCTGATCTCGGCGGCCGCGACGTCGAGGCGGTCCCGGTTTCGGGCCACGATGACGACAGACGCGCCAGCCGATGACAGACCCTCGGCGACCGCTCGTCCGAGCCCAGTGCCCCCACCGGTGACGAGCGCGGTGCGACCAGTGAGGAGGTCAGGCGCGAACGGGCTCGTCACGCTTCATCCAGCACGGCCTCACCGAGGTAGCTGGCTTCGAGCACGTGGCGATTCGCGGACAGTTCGGCGGCGGAGCCCTGCAACACCATCTCACCGTGGTTCAAGACGTAGCCGCGGTCGGCCACCTCGAGCGCCATGTGGACGTGTTGTTCGACGATGAGCACACCGCATCCGGTCTGATCCGCGATGTCACGCACGATCGGGAGCAGCCGCTCGACGATGATCGGGGCGAGCCCGAGACTCATCTCGTCGACGAGGATGCACTTGGGTGACGACACCAGCGCCCGGGCCATCGCCAGCATCTGTTGTTCACCACCGGAGAGCAACCCTGCGTGCCGACGTCCCAGCGGCTTGAGTGCCGGGAGCAGGTCCATCGCCCGATCGTGGGCCTCTTTTCGTTCGTGCCGGTTGCCCTTCAGGCCGAGCCGGATGTTCTCGTCGACGGTCAAGTCGAAGAAGAGCGACCGATCCTCCGGCACGTGCGCCAGGCCTCGCCGGGCGACCGCATACGCCTTGTGCCCGGTGACCGGTTCACCGAGCACGTCGACGGTGCCCTGGAGCGGAGCGAGCAATCCGGAAATCGTCAGCAGTGTCGTGGTCTTTCCGGCGCCGTTCGGCCCGAGCAGGGCGACGACCTCGCCGGGCCCGACGTTCAGGTTGATGTCGCGGAGCACTGGGATGCCGCCGTAGCCGGCGTGCAGCCCTTGCACATCGATCAGGAGTTCATCACTCATTGCCGGCCTCCGATGCCACGGTTGCTGATGTCACGGGTTCTGCCACGGCGTCGGCCGACCGATTGACGGCGGCACCCGCCTCGGCCTGCGCCTCGCCGGCCGATTCGCCGAGGTAGGCGGCGATGACCGCCGGGTCGGCTCGAACTTCGGCCGGTGTGCCGTGCGCGATCACCCGACCGAAGTCGAGGACGTAGATGTAGTCGCAGACGTTGAGCACCAGACCCATGTCGTGGTCGATCAGGAACAGGCTGACGTCGAGGTCGAGGAAGCTGCGAAGGTGCGCACCCAGCAACTGGCTCTCCTGCGTGTCGAGACCTGCGGCCGGCTCGTCGAGCAGGAGCAGTTTCGGTTTCGCCGCCAGTGCCCGAGCGACGCCGACCAGCTTTCGCTGACCATGGCTGAGGTCACTCGGGTGCTTGTCGGCCAGATCACGCAGCCCCATCGCATCGAGGGCGACCTCGATCTGCTCCAGGGCAGCAGCCCTGCCTCGACTCGGCATCACGATGTCGGTCAGGAACGAGTACCACCTCGGCCGGTCGGCGGCGACGAGCAGGTTGTCGCGAACGGTCAGATCTTCGAAGAGCTCCAGCGATTGGAAGGTCCTGACCAGGCCCAGCTTTGCCCGGGCATCGGGACGCTGGCCGGCGAGGTCGACCCCGTCGAAGCTCACGAACCCGCGAGTGATCGGGGTGAACCCCGTGATGGCGTCGATGAAGGTGGTCTTACCGGCACCATTCGGCCCGATGAGTCCGACCAGCTTGCCGGCCTCGCATTCGAGGTCGATCTCGTCGTTGGCGTTCAGTCCGCCATACGTGACCGTGAGGCCCTTGGCTTCGAGCAGTGCCATGTCAATTTCCCCCTGCGGGTGTCGGAAGTGTGGTGATCAGCTTGGGAGATTCGGGCGGTGGTTCCGGGGCGGGAGCTTCGTGCCCGCCTCGGATCTGCAAGTAGACGTTGCGGACCATCAGCGCGAGGAACGCTCCCAGGATCGGCATCCAGAACATCGAATACGTGTCGACCCGCAACGGCCAGATGATCCAGCCGAGCACGTATCCGACCAGAGCCGTGGGACCGAACCGCCGCGCCGAGCTTGCCCACTGCCGCCCTGCTTCGCCGAACGTCGGCGAGATCGGTCCGACCACCTTGGCGAAGGCCAACACGACGAGGAACAACAGCACGAGGCTGACGAACACCCACCACTCGACGGACTCGATGAACTTGGCGTTGTAGAGCCAGAGCGCAAAACCGACGACCAGGATCGCCAGTCCGGACTTCACGAGCACCTGCTTGGGGCCCCGATAGTTCGACCGCAACGTCTCGGCGCCCGGGATCGCGCTGACCATCCAGTTCCCGAGGTGTCTGACACCATCGGTGAAGAACGGAGCAACACCTTCGGGATGGACGATCGCCGTCACGATGATGCCGATACCGCTGAGCAGGCCGATGTAGTTGTCGATGTTCGTGCCGGCGAAGAAGTAGTTCGACGTCGTCGGCACGAGCGCCTGCAGCAGCATGCCGGCGACGATCGCGCCGCTGATCGACGAGATGCCGGCAAGGTACGCAAAGGCCAGCACCGAGAGGCTGGCGCCGTAGGCGAAGTTCGCCGACGACACCTCGACCTGCTTGAAGCCCAACATGAGACCGCCGACCCCGGCGATGGCGGCGCTGATCGCGAAGGCGAGCAGCTTGGTTCGCGTCACGTTGATCCCAGCCGAGGCAGCGGCACGTTCGTTCGCGCGCACGGCGAGGAAGCGCCGGCCCACACCCCCTCGTCGCATGTTGGCCACGGCGATCGCACAGAGCGCAAGGACGATGGCGCCGAAGATCACGAAGGCCGGGTTCTCGTTCTGCTCGCGTGCGCTGCGGGCGCCGACGTCGATCCCGAAGATCGTCGGATCCTTCACGAACGCCGGAACGCCGGCTCGCAGTTGCGTGATCACCTCGTTCTCGAAGTACATGCCCTGGAGCGCGACCGCAGCGGCGATGGTGACAACTGCAAGCTGCACGCCGCGAATTCGCACTGCAGGTAACCCGACCACGACGCCGACGACCACCGCCGCCGCGATTCCGATGGCACCGGCGATCGGCCAGGCAAGTCCGGGACCGTCGACCGGAACGAGGTTGGATCCTCTCCCGATGCCGTCGGCCATCATCCGCGCCATGACGAAGGCGGCGATGCCGGCGAACGACATCTCCGCGAGCGAGATCTGCCCGGTGTACCCCGTGATGAGCACGATCGACAGCATCACGATCGAGACCACCAAGCCGGTCTGGATCGAGTTGGCGAAGCGGGTCCGGCCGCCCGCATCTTCGAAGACGAACGCCATCAGGGTGAGCACGACGACCCAGAAGAAGGCGTGCTCCCAGATCCGCCGAGGATCGGGAGCGATCGGGAGACGCTTCTCCTCCACGGCGCCGCGGATCGGGAGCGACTTGCCCCGCAGATACAGCACCACGATGATCACGATCAGCGGCAGGAAGTTGCGGACGCCCGTCTGCATCCATTCGAGATTGCCGGTGAACCACTTGCCCTTCTCGACGTCGAGCAGGGTCTGGACCGCTCCGAGCGCGAGACCACCGGCGACGGCGATGGGAATGGAACGCAAGCCGCCGATCAGCGCCGCAGCGAGTGCGGGCACGATCAGCGCCGTCAGCCCGACGGGGGTGATCGTGCCGGCGATCGGGCCGACGATGATCACCGAGAGCGTGGCGAGCACCGAGGCAATCACCCAGTTGATGGCAGCGAGTGTCTGCGGCGAGTAGCCGAGGAGCACCGCACCCTTCTCGTTGCCGGCCGCCGCTCGTGTGGCGAGGCCGAAGCGGAGATACCGGTAGGCGGCCCAGAGGACGAACCCCATCAGCACGGCGAACACGATGACGTACAGGTTGCTGGCCGGGTACGGCTTGCCGATACCGAGGAAGTTCTCGATCGTCTCTTCGGGGACGACGTTCTCGGGTTGCGGGAACGAGTTGCCGAAGTTGATCAGGGCGACACCCTGGAGGTACAGCGCGAGTCCGAGCGAGGCCACGACCTTGCCCAACGGGGCGGCATGGCGGAGCGGGCGGAACACGAGGAAGTGCGCCGCGAGACCGAGCCCCACCGCCATCAGGAGCGCCAGGACGAGCGAGGCGGCCATCGGCCACGTTCCGCTGTCCGACAGGGTGATCTTGACGGGGATGTTCAGGCCCTTGGTGGGCAGGAAGTCGACCCACGGGAAGAAGAGCTGACCTCGATGCCAGGCGGTGTCGAAGGTGAAGAGGCCATACATGGCCATGGCGCCGTAGCCGAAGTTGATGACGCCCGAGCCCTTGTACGAGACGACGAGTCCGGCACCGAGCATTGCGTAGAGCGCACCGAGGCCGAGCCCGATGAGCAGAGTGAAGATGATGTCGTTCAACGCGTAGCCCCCGGGTCACGTCACGTGATGATCAGAACGCACGGGTCGGGGTCGATCCTGGGATCGACCCCGACCCGAGCTGGTGTTCAGTGTGTGGTGTTCAGTGTGTGGTTCTCAGGAGCACCGCTCACTCGGCGGTCGGCCGCAGTTCGGTGCCGGCCACGAGGTCGAGACCGCTGAACGAGGGAATCACGTTCTTGATCGACTTGCTCGCTGCGTCCCACTGGTCCATGGCGATCTCGGAGCTGCAGACCGCGATGTACGGCGCCGGTGCGCCGGCGCAGTTCAGCGGCGGTCCACCGAAGCTCGGCGTGCTGCCGTCGGTTGCTGCGATCACATCAGCGATGGCTGCCCCCGTGACGTCACCCTCGACGGCCTTCGAGGCCTCCCAGATGTTCATGATCGCCGAGAAGCCCTGCGTGGCGAAGCCCTTGAAGAGGTCGTCCTCGGTCATGCCGTACTCCAGGCCCTTGGTCTGGTAGGTCGTGGCTTGTTCGAGGTGGTCACCTTCGAGACCTTCGAGTGGCGCCAGCAGCCCGTTGACCGAGCCGGTGATGTAGACGCCGTCGGCGAGATCGCCGGCGGCCTCCATCGCTGTGAAGTCTGTGCACGAGCCCGACAGCACCAACGGGATGTCCTGCGGCGTCCAGCCGAGGCGCCCGAGCGCATCGACGAAGTTCCAGCAGTCCGCTCCCTGCGCCGAGAAGATGATCACGCTGGGATCGAAGTCGAGGACCTCGGTCGCCTGCGGGGTCGCATCGGGCGTGGCCGGCGCGATCGGGACACCGATGTGGGTCATGTCGGGCATCGAGCCCGCCCGCTCGGCATCGCCGGGCGTCGTGCCGTTGAGCACGTCGAGCGGCTTGGCCTCGAGGTCGTTGTAGCACACGACTCCGGGAGGGGTGTCCGCCCACGGAACACCGACTCGGTCGATCGTGATGTCCTCGAACTGGGTGATCTGGTCGGTGGCGAACTGCACGAGACCGGTGTGGACACCGAGACAGCCGCCGCCCGCCCCGATGGCGTACACGCCCTCGGACGTGAAGTCGGCGATCGTGATCGGGGTCACCACGAGCACCGGGATGTCGGAGCCCTGGTAGATCGAGAAGTGGTTACCGAAGAAGTTGATGGTCGAGATGGCCATCTCGACCTCGTCCGCGGCCAACTCGTTCGCGCATCGCTGCGAGTCGTCAGGTGAGACGATCGACTTGCAGAGTACGAGTTCGATCGGTCGGCCACCGAGGCCGCCGAGTTCGGTGTTCACGTAGTCGGCTGCGGCCTGCATCGCGAGGGAGAACTCCGGGAACGAACCGTTGGGGTCACCCTCCAGGTTCTGCACGCCGATCTTCATCGGTTCGCCGGTCGCCTCGCCGAGCATCTCGTCCGCGGCCTCCGTCGTGTCCGGCGCTTCGGTGCCCTCGGGTGCGTCGGTCGCCGCCGGTGCATCCGTGGCCGCTGTCGTCGCCTCCGACGGCGCCTCGGATGTGGCGCTGCCGGAATCGTCATCGCTGCCGCATGCGGCGACCACCAGCGCAAAGCTGGCAGCGACCCCGAGCAGCAGACGTGTCCGCTTCGTTGATCGTGAAGTCACAAATTCCCCCTCATTTCTGTCGACGCCGTTGACCCCCGGGGCACGGCGCTCGGGCCGTGGTCGGCCCGATGCAGGCAAACTAACCGATCGGATGGTTACACGACGGACCAGAGGGAAAATGGCGGCGGGTCGGTCAGGAATCGGGCGTGTAGTGGATGCCCGGGATGCCCGCCTTCATCACCTCGTACCAGTCGGGGCGGGGCTGGATCCCCTCGTAGCCGACTCCGACGCGCGGTGCGGTGTCGGCGTTCCACTCCTGATGAATCGGCGGGATCTGGTAGTAGCCGTTGGCGGCGTTGGTGCCACCGTCGACGTTGAGGTCGTGTCCGGTCACGTAACTCGCGGCATCGGATGCGAGGAACAACACCGGCGCGACGATCTCGTCGAGTTCACCGATCCTGCGCATGGGCGTCCGGCTCGCAATCCACCGATCCATGCCCATTCCCTCCAGGGCCGGACGCACCATCTCGGTCACGATGAAACCGGGCGACACCGAATTCACCCGAACGCCACGGTCGGCCCACTCGCAGCCCAGTTGCAGGGTGAGGTTCCGCAACGCTCCCTTGGCCGCGGTGTAGGCGATCACATTCAATTCGTTCGCACCGTGCCCCATGATCGAGCAGATGTTCACGATCGAACCACCGCCGGATTCGAGCATGTGACGACCGACGTCGCGCAGGTACATGAAGGCACCGTTCAGGTCGATCGACATGATCCAGTTCCAGGTCTCCATGTCGAACGACTCCGGAGCCACGCCGCGCATGTCGCTGACGCCGGCGTTGTTGATCAGCACGTCGATCCGACCATGTGCCTCGACGCCCGTTGCGACGACGCGCGCCACATCGGCTTCGACCGACACGTCACCCGGGACGACCGTGACGGTGCTGCCCTTGGCGCGGCACACCGCTGCGACTCCCTCCAGCAGATCGGCCGAGCGAGCGGTGAGCACGAGGTCGGCACCCGCATCAGCGAAGCCGTGCGCGAACCCCTCCCCCAGGCCCATCGACGCGCCGGTGATCAGCACCGTCTTGCCGGTGAAATCGAACATCATTGCCCCCAGTTCGGATTGACGAGAACTTTCATTTCCTTGCTCTGCCCGCTCGCCAGATCGACGAGTGCCGCCTCGAGTTCGTCGAGGCCGACGGTCGCGGTGTGCAACGGTTCGACCACCACGCGGCCGTCGGCGATCATGCCCATCGACATCTCGAACTCCTCGTGCAGATAGGCGAGCGACGAGGTCACCGAGATCTCCTTGACCAACCAGGCACCGGGCGAGATCGGAGCGTCACCCTCGGCGAGACCGATCAGGCACATCGACCCGCCGCGGCGGGCAAGGTCGACGGCCGACTGCACAGCGAACGGACGGCCCACACACTCGTAGACGATGTCCGCGCCGAGCCCGTGCGTGAGGTCCCTGATCAACTGGTTCGCCTCGTCGCCCGGCGCGGCCGCGTGATGGGCGCCGAGCGACAGGGCGAGCTCACGACGCTCCGAGCTCGGCTCGATGACGATGACGCGTCCGGCTCCCGCCGCGCGCACCCACTGCATCGCGCCGAGCCCGATCGGACCCGCGCCTTGGATCACGGCGATGTCGCCGAGACGCAAGTTGCTGTTGCGAACTGCGTGGAATGCCACGGTGGTCGGTTCCACCTGGGCGGCCTGCTCGTCGGTCAAGCCCGGATCGGTCTTGACGACTCGGCTGGCCGCGACTGCGATCTGCGGCGCGAAACCGCCGTGCGGCGGGGCCAACGGGTCGCGGCCGAGCGCTGACATGAACGTCACCTCGCACCGGTCCGCCTGTCCGCGGCGACATGCGGTGCACCGGCCACATGATGGTGCGACCGCCACGACGACGCGGTCACCCTCGCTCAGCGACTTCACCTCGGCGCCGACTGCCGAGATCGTGCCTGCCCACTCGTGCCCGCAGATCGCCGGGTTGTAGGGCCGACCCGACTGGTACGCGTGGATGTCGGTGCCGCAGATCCCGCAGAATGCGATGTCGACGACGACCCCGGCGGGAGCTGGTGTGGGGCTCGGGAACTCGACGAGGTCGAGACGCCCTTCTCCCGTGATCAATGCTGCGTACATCCCACGCCTCCCAGCGCTCCGCTCCTGATACTGCTGTGTCACGTTGCCATACTGACCACGCCCGGTCGGTGCGGACGAACCGTCCGTACCGTAAGAACACACCCCACCAAGGAGCGCCCCATGAGCCTGATCGCCGTCGAAGCCGCCATCACCATCGCGGATCCAGCCACCCGTCAAGAGCTGATCGACCGCTCGGCACCGATCCAGAAGGCAACGCGAGACGACGAGCCCGGGTGCCTCGTCTACTGCTTCGCCGCTGACCCCTGCCAGGACGACCTGATCCAGGTGTACGAGCTGTGGGAGTCCGCGGAGGCCCTCACCGCACACTTCGAGCACCCGAACTACTTCGCCATGCGCACGATGCTCGGCGAGGGCGGCCTGGTCAGCGCCGTCAGCCGCAAGCACCGAATCGATGCGAGTGCGCCGGTGTACGGGCCGGACCACAAGGCGAGCGCATCGTTCGAGTGACCCCGCCGATACGAGCCGTCGTGTTCGACTTCGGCGGGGTGCTGA
Organism: Ilumatobacteraceae bacterium; assembly: GCA_963716235.1. Lineage (GTDB taxonomy): Bacteria > Actinomycetota > Acidimicrobiia > Acidimicrobiales > Ilumatobacteraceae > Sva-07. The sequence goes on from CAVQTE010000014.1 coordinate 84,888, forward strand.
TCACGACGATCTCGAACCAGATCGCCGAGATCGCCGGCCCGCGCGGCGTCGAGCCGGCGGTGATGCACGAGATCCTGCTCGGGCCCCCGCGAGCGGCCCCGACCATCCGTGGCACCGCGCCGAACGGGGGGAGATCCCCACGGCCGACATCCAGGGCCTGCTCGATCCGTGGGCCGAGGAGTTGGGGGTGAGGCTACGAGGCGACGAGATCGAGCAGCTGCTCGCGCCGGGCGGGTACACCGTCGTCGTCGAGATGATCGATCGGGTCCGGTCGCTGCGCGACGAGGGATACCTCACCGGCCTGTTGACCAACACGTTCGCCGAGTTCCGCCCGACCATGGAGCGCGACATCGACTTCGCCCTGTTCGACGTGATCGTCGAGTCGTTCGCAGTCGGCGCGCGCAAGCCGGAGTTCGCCATCTACGAAGCGACCGCCGAGCGGCTCGGCGTCGACCACGCCGCCATCGCGTACCTCGACGACTTCGACCAGAACCTCGAGCCGCCCGTCGCGCTCGGGTGGGCCACCGTCCAGGTGAGCGACCCGCACGACGCCCTCCGCGAGTTGGACCGCCTGCTCGGCGCATGAACCTCCGGTGAGACGGGAACTCACCGGGTGGTCAATAATGGGGGCCATGACCGCGACCGACTCGTCCGAAACTGCTGCGGAGGCCCGCTCCCCCGGGCTCACCTTCCAGGATCTACTCGACGCCGACACGCATCCCGTGCCCGAGGTGCTGCGCCTCGAGTCACCCCGCTACTTCGGCAGCGAGGACGTCCCCATCGAGCGGTACACCTCCGCGAGTGGCATCGCCGGGAAGTCGATCAGCTGTGGTCGCGGGTGTGGCAGTTCGCCTGCCGCGAGGAGCACATCCCCGAGCCCGGCGACTACATCGTGTACGAGATCGCCGAGAAGTCCTACCTCGTGGTCCGCCAGGCCGACGGATCGATCAAGTCGTTCCCCAACGCCTGCCTCCACCGTGGGCGTCAGCTGAAGGAGTACGACGGCCGCTGCTCGGAGCTGCGGTGCGCGTTCCACGGCTTCGCATGGGACCTCGCCGGCAACCTCGCCGACGTTCCTGCGGCGTGGGACTTCCCTCACGTCGACCAGCGCCCCGACGACTTCACACTGCCCGAGTGCGCCGTGGGCACCTGGGCCGGCTTCGTGTTCATCAATCCCGACCCGAACGCGGGGTCGCTCGAGGAGCACCTCGGCGAAATCGTCGAGCAGTTCGAGGTGTGGGACCTCGGGAACCGGTACGTCGAGGCGCACGTGTCGCGTGTGATCGAGGCGAACTGGAAAATCGCCCAGGAGGCGTTCTGCGAGGCGTACCACGTCAATGCCACGCACCCACAGATTCTCACCTACCTGTGCGACGTCAACAGCCAGATCGACGTGTGGGACCGCTGCTCCAGGGTGATCACGCCCGGCGGCGCCCCCAGCCCGCTGCTCGGTGTGCAACTGCCCGAACAGGAGATCCTGCGCAGCATGCTCGACGTGCGCGTCGACCAGGAGGCACCGATCACGCTCGAAGAGGGCCAGACCGCGCGGGCGGTACTCGCGCGAGATGTCACGCGAGCGTTGGCGGCCGCAGGCCGGTGACCGCGTCGACCAGATGAGCGACGCCGAGATGATGGACTCGATCGACTACACGGTGTTCCCGAACATGCACCCGTGGGGAGCGTTCAACCGGATCACCTACCGGTTCCGCCCCAACGGCGACGACCATCGATCGTCGATCATGGAGGTGTTCTTCCTGTCACCGTTCCAAGGCGACCGACCACCGCCGGCCCAGGAGCACAAGCTCGGCGTCGACGATCCGTGGACCGACGCTCCCGAGTTGGGCATGCTCGCCAAGGTGTTCGAGCAGGACGTGTTCAACATGGCCAAGGTCCAGAAGGGGCTCGAGACGACACGCAAACCGGGCATCACCCTCTCCAACTATCAGGAGTCGAAGATTCGCTGGCTGCATGCGCTCCTCGGCGAGTTCGTCAGCGACACGACCGATACGCCCGTCAGCGTGGGGACGCGGTCGTGAGGGGCATCGTGCACCCCTTCACCGGCGCCCTGCACGAGCAGGACGGCGTGGGCAACATCCGCGTGACGCTCGACGGCAAGGAAGGGATCTTCGGCACCGACGGCCACTGGATCTCGGGCGAACTGCGCGAATGCGACCCACAACTGTGCGGCTGGGTCGGCGGCCCGATCTTGACCAACCACCGCGTCACCTCGCAGACCCCTCCGAGCTGACGAGGTCGGTACGTCGCGACGAGGTCGTCATACAGGATAGAGTCCTTGTATGACAATGCTCAGCTTTCGTGTCGATGACCGAGAAGCGAACGAGGCACAGCGATGGGCACAGACGCTGGGGCTGGACCGATCCGAGCTCTTGCGCGAGGCGCTCCGCCGCCACCTCGATCGGCTGGCGTCAGAGAATGACGCTGATCGCTGGGTGGCACAACCGCTCGACGACGGAGAACGCGCCCTGTCCGAGATCGCGGACTGGGGCCCCGCCGAGGACTGGTCGGATTGGGCCGTCGATGCAGCGAGGTGAGATCTGGTTCGCGGCGACACCGGGAGGTGATCGACCAGTGCTGGTGCTCACGCGTGATCCCGTCGCTGATCGGATCGGCGCCGTCGTCGTCGTGGCGTTGACCCGGACGCGCCGCGGTCTTGCGTCTGAGCTCGACTTGACGATTGCTGACGGGGTGCCAACAAACAGCGTCGTGAACTTCGACAACATTCACACGATCTCTCGCGAGGCGTTGCGCCGGCGCGTGGCTGCGCTGTCGCCGGCCCGGATGGCCGACGCTTGTCGGGCCCTCCAGGCCGCAACAGGCTGCTGACCCAGCGTTCGGCGCCCCCGACTGGCCGTCTCCTCGCGGCACTACCTCGGAGCGAGGGCTTCGAGAAGGTCCCAGGGAGGGCCCGACCTCGGGCCGTCCGCGCTGTTGACCCCGAGCTGCACCTGCGTCGCCCCGGCGTCGATGTGCTGCTCGATGCGTTCGAGGATCGCATCGCGATCACCCCAGGCGATGAACGCATCGATCAGACGGTTGCTGCCCCGGCGCGCCCAGTCCGTCTCGTCGAACCCCTGCGCCAGCCACTGGCGCTGGTAGGCGGGCAACGGCAAGTAGATCGACAAGGCGCGACGGCCCGCCTCACGAGCTGCATCGGCGTCGGTCGTCATGACACACGGGAGCACGACACTCAGCGCCTTGTCCGGCCCGAGCGTGACACGCGAGTCGCGGGTGTGGTCGGGAAGTTGCATGTACGTGTTGGCGCCGTCGGCCAGATCGGCGGCGACCTTCATCATCTGCGGGCCGTGCGCGGCGACGTACACGGGCACGGGTGGCGGGTCGGCGGGTGTGTGCAGCAGGCCACCGGACATCGCCGCCTTCATCTCGGTCAGGTACGAACGCATCTTGGCGATCGGTGGTTCCCAGGTGAGCCCGCGGAGCTCTGCAGCAGGCGGGTGCGAGATACCCACCCCGTGGATGAACCGGCCCCCCGAGAGTTCCGACAGTGTGCGCGCCGCCTGCGCAGAGGCGATCGCGTCTCGGCCGTAGACGTGGGCGATACCGGACGCCACCTTGATGGTGGTGGTGTTGTCGAGGAGGTACCCGCACGTCACGTAGATCTCACGTCCGAACATGTCGGGGATCCACACCGAGTCGTAGCCCAGCGCCTCCAGGCGACGCACGTAGTCGACGAGGTCGCCGGGACCCATCATGTCCGCCGGAACGATGACACCACCGATCGACGAGATCACTCGACTCCGGTGAACTGTGGTGGGCGGCGTTCGGACATCGCTCGGGTCCCTTCCCCGAAGTCGGCAGTTCGGCGCAGGCGTTCCTGCTCGGCCAGTTCGTGATCGGTCGCCGCGGCGACGCGGTCGGCGAGGTCACCCCGGAGGGTCGCCCGGATCGACTGCACGGCGAGCGGCGCCGAGCCGGCGATCTCCCCAGCGAACTCGTGGGCGACCGCGTGCAGCTGATCGAGCGGCACGACCCGGTCGACGAGGCCGATCGACGCCGCGTCGTCACCGGTGATGCGGCGGCCGGTGTAGAGCAGCTCGGCCGCGTGCTGGCCTCCGACGGCGGCGGGCAGCGTGACGCTCAACCCGAAGCCGTGATGGAACCCGAGCCGGGCGAAGTTGGCACTGAACCTCGCCTCGGGCGCGGCGACGCGGAAGTCCGCGGCCATCGCCACGCCGAGACCGCCACCGATCGCTGCGCCCTGGATGGCGGCGACGATGGGCTTGCGGGTGCGGAACAGCCGCACGGCGGCGCGATACAGGTCACCGGTCGAGTCGGCGGGGCCGGATGACGCGAAGTCGGCGCCAGCACAGAAGTGCTTGCCGTCGGCCGCCAGCACGATCGCCCGGCACGACGGATCGTCGTCGAGTTCCTCGAACGCGTTCGCGAGCTCGGCGATCATCGCTGCCGAGAAGAAGTTGTTCGGAGGCCGGCACAGCGTGACCGTCGCGACGTGGTCGTCGGACGCCGACACCTCGACGAACGGATCCGCCATCAGCGCAGGTTCCGGTCGAACAGGTCGAGCATCGCCGACCAGTGTCGGGCGTCGGCCGCTGCGTCGTAGGCGGGCCGGTCGTCGAACGCGAAACCGTGATGTGTCCCCCAGTACCGCTCCAGTCGGCCCCGAACGTTCGCCGCCTGCATCGCCGCCTCGAAGTGGTCGACCATCTCGAGGGGGACGTAGTCGTCGTGCTCGGCACAGCCGACGTACAGCTCGCCGGTGATCTCCCCGAGCCGAAGGTGCGGCGAATCGGAGGCGTCCACGTGGAGGCGCACGCCGTAGAACGAGGCGGCGGCCTTCACCTGCTCGGGGTACTCGGCCGCGACCCAGATCGAGAACGGCCCGCTCATGCAGTAACCGACACACCCGACGTGGGAGGTGTCGGCTGCGGCGTCACGGGAGGCGTGTGCGAGCAGCGCCCCGCCGTCACGGCCGACCTTGCGGTTGCCGAGGTTGCCCATCAGGTCGACCATCTGCCGGAACGACTCCTTGCTGGCGAAGTCGAGCTGGAACTCCGAGGTGGTGCGGTAGTAGAGGTTGGGCAGCATCACGTAGTACCCGTTGGAGGCGATGCGGCGGGCCATGTCGTGCAACAGCGGGCGCTTGCCCGGCGCGTCCATCAGGAACAGCACGACCGGATGGGGACCGTCGCCGCCGGGATGCACGATGAACGTCCCCATCATCCCGTCGTCGGTCGCGACCTCGACCTCGGCTTCGAACATGCCCGAGACCGTACTCAGCCTGTCGTTCCGGACCCGACCCCGAAAGACAGGCTGGGTACGGTCGGGATCCGTGACAGAGACACAGCCAACCGAGACACAGCCAACCGAGGCGGAGCTACGGACCGAGGTGCAAGCGTGGCTGCAGGCCAACTGGGATCCCGACCTCCCCCTCGTGGAGTGGCGGAGACTGCTCGCCGACGCCGGCTGGGCGGTCCCGTCGTGGCCGAGACAATGGCACGGACGTGGTCTTCCGGCGTGGGCGGACAAGCTCGTCGCCGACGAACTCCGACGCCTCGGCGCCGTCGGGACACCGCTCGGTGCGGGCATGTCGCTCGCCGCGCCCACGATCGTCACACACGGCACCGACGAGCTGCGCTCGCGCATCCTGCGTCCGACGATCACCGGCGAGGTGACATGGACCCAACTGTTCAGCGAGCCCGGTGCCGGGTCCGATCTCGCCGGGCTCAGCACCACCGCCGTACGCGACGGCGACGACTGGGTCGTCAACGGCCAGAAGGTCTGGAACACGAGCGCCCATCACGCCGACTACGGCATGCTCGTGGCGCGCACCGACTGGGACGTCCCCAAGCACCAGGGCATCAGCTACTTCGTCCTGCCGATGGACCAGCCCGGCGTCGAGGTCCGCCCGATCCTGCAGATGAACCGGCACTCATCGTTCAACGAGGTGTTCCTGACCGACGCTCGTGTCCCGGCTGCCAATCTGGTCGGCGACCTCGGTGACGGTTGGCGGGTGGCGAGGACGACGCTGATGCACGAGCGGACGTTCGCCACGCTGCGACGGCCGTCGTTCGCTGACAGCGGCAGCGGTCGGACGATCGAGGAAGCCGCCACCGAAGCCGCCGATCATTTCGCGACCTACGCGTGGTACCCGCAGCGAGCCGGACGTGCCGACCTCGTCACCGAACGGGCGCGGCACTTCGGACGAGCCGAGGATCCCGTGGTCCGCCAGGCGATCGCCGAGCTTGTGTCCGTTCAACGCACGAACGAGTGGACCGCCGAGCGCGCTCGCGCGGCACGAGCACTCGGGCGGGCCCCCGGACCCGAGGGTTCCCTCGGCAAGCTCGGCGCGAGCGAGGTCGCCCGACGCTCAGCTCGTGTTCACGGTCTCATCGCCGGCGCACAGGCGATGCTGACGACCGGAGCCGACGAAGTCGATTCCGTGATCGCCGAGGTGCTCGTGTCCACCCCTGCGCAGTCGATCGCCGGGGGTACCGACGAGATCCAGCACAACATCATCGGCGAGAACATCCTCGGGCTCCCGAGGGAGCCGAACACCGATCGTGACATCGCTTTCCGCGACGTGCCACGCTGATCGCTACGACCACTCGTTCCAGCGGATGAACTCCTCCGCCGGCGGCCGCTTGGCGGGCTTGAAGTCGGTGCCGATCGTGTACGCCACCGGGAACAGACCGGCCTGGCTGTAGTCGTCGTAAGGGATCCCGAGGAGCTCGGAGATCTCGCGTTCGTTCTGCAGGCTCAGGGAGGTCCAGGCCGAGCCCAGCCCGCGCTCGCGCAATGCGAGCATGAAGCTCCAGACTGCCGGCAGGATGCCACCCCAGCGCGAGGCCTGACGCCACGACGGCGTCCCCTCGTCCATGCGGTCGGCGAGCAACGGGATCACGAGCACCGGCACCTCGTGGAGGTGCTCGGCGAGGTACCGGGCCGACTGGTTCACGCGATCGGCCTGAGAGCCGGCCGGAGGCTCCGGTGCACCCTCGTATGCCGCGGCGAAGTTCGTTCGGTAGATGTCGGCGATCACGCGCTTCTTCTCCGCGTCCTCGATCAACATCCATCGCCAGCGCTGCGAGTTGGAGCCGGTCGGTGACTGGTGAGCGATGTCGACGCACTCGACCAGCACCTCACGCGGCACCGGGCGAGTCAGATCGAGCCGCTTGCGCACGGCCCGTGTCGTGGTGAGGACCTCGTCGGCGCTCAGTCCGAGCTTCTCCGTCACGAAGTTGCGTCCTTCTGAGCTCTCATCCACTCGGCTGTCGCCTTGCCCATCTTCTGGCCGTCGTAGCCGATGCGCTGGGTCGGCTCGACCTCGAGGATGACGCGGCGCGGCGAGTCGAGGAACTTCTCGAAGATCTTGGCGCCCTCGACATCGTCACCGCGGATCGCCTTCGCGAGCGCCGGGTAGAACCAGTCCTTGGTCTCCTGGTCGTCACGAACGATGCACGTACCCTTGTACGTCACCGTCTTGTTGCGGGCCATCTTCGAGCCCGTCGACGTGACGACGATGCAGACACGCGGGTCGCGACGCACCGCGCTGATGCGAGCCCGCTGGCTGGACGCGGTCAGCCAGAACTTCCCATCGACGAAGACGTACGACATGATCACGCCGACGGGCCAGCCCTCCTTGTTCGACCAGATGAAGGTGCACTCGTTCTGGGCATCGAGCATCTCCATCTCGTCGTCGGCGTCGAGGCCGAACACGGTGACGTCTTCGTAGTTCTCCGGATGTTCGCTCATGCCCGCACCGTACGGCGCGAAGGACGCACCCGACGATGCAGAGCGATCAGGCGGGTTCGAAGCGCAGCGGCAGTTCCTTCATCGGGAACAGGATGAAGCTCGGCTCGTGGACCGGCGACACGAGTGGTCGCGCCAGTTCGATCGACGACGTGCGCTGCAACCATTGCGTGAAGCCACTGACGAGTTCCTGGCGGGCGAGCGCACTGCCCACGCAGAAGTGCGGGCCGACGCCGAACGCGAGGTGCTGCGGATTGCGGGGCCGGTCGATGTCGAACTCGTCGGCGTGGTCGAACACCGATGCGTCGCGATTGGCGGCGGCGTAACGAATCATCACCATCGCTCCCTCGGGGATCACGACACCGCCGACCTCGACGTCGCGCGTGGCCCGCCGGGCGAGCCCCTGTACGGGGCTCTCGTAGCGCAGGACCTCCTCGATGAACCGCGGGACGAGTGACAGGTCTCGACGGACCCGCTCCTGCACGTCCGGGTAGCGGGTGAGCAGCCACATCCCATGGTTCAACGCGCTCGTGGTGGTCTCGAACCCGCCGGTGACCAGCTGGTGCATGAGGTTCTGCAACTCGGCGACGCTCAGCGGCTCGACGCCGTCTTCGTCCTCGTGGGCGTGGACGAGCGTGGAGATCAGGTCGTCGGTTGGCTCGGCGCGCCGGGCCTCGAACACCGCCGCGAGATGATGCTGGGCTTCGAGTTCGATCTCGACGGTCTCCAGCACCTCGTCGTCGGTCAACGGGCGCATGGCCAACGCCAGCATGGCGCCGGCCCAGCGGTTGAAGCGATGGATCTCGGAGCTGTCGAGACCGAGCTCCTCGGCGATGATGATGCCCGGCAGCGGCATCGCGAAATCGAGGTTGAACTCACACTCCCCGCGCTCCATCAACCCGTCGATCAAGCCGCGAGTGACGTCGTCGATGTGGCCGGCCATGTCGGCAATGCGACGTGGGAGGAACGCCTTCGCGACGAGGCGGCGGTAATCGGTGTGGATGGGCGGATCGGTGCGCTGCAGCGTTTCGACGTGACCCCACCCGCGTTCGCGGAGGATCTCCTGGTAGCGCCGGGCGTTGTCGACCTGCAGCCCCTTCTTGGTTCCGCCGCCGCGGCCGCTGCTCGAGAACAGGTCCGGGTTGGTGAGCACGAAGCGCACGTCCTCGTACCGGGTGACCATGACGGCCCCGATCTCGGGCATCGGGAACACGGGGCACTGTTCGTGGAGCTCTTGGTAGAAGTCCCACGGGTCGTCTTGGATCGCTGGATCGAGCATCGTGTGATCGACGGGACATGCGAGTGCGCCGATGCGGTCCTCGAGTGTGAGCTCTGCCATGGCGGGCATTCTTCCAGGCGGCGAACGCCAACCTCGGAGCCGGGTCGCAACACCGCCGGAACTGATCACCGAAAACGATTCATGACTCCGAGTGATCTGTGTCACAGATGGGAATGTCGACGCGATCACGTACGTTGCCCCTATCGCCGCTACGAGCGGGACTGCCTCCAGTCAACCTTCTCCTTCAACTCCACCTCCCCGGAAAGCAGAACCAGGAACGACATGTTCACCACCAAGCCCCGCATCCCTTCAGCACTCCTCGCCAGTGACTTGGCCGCCGCCGTCCCCACCGTTGAACTCGAGACGCTGGATCGCCTCGCCACCACCATCTGGCTCGATGCCGGTGAGCAGATCGTCGCGAAGAACGGCTTCGGACGAGAGTGCTTCGTGGTGATCGAGGGCGAGTTCAAGGTCGAGCGCGACGACCTGACGGTCATCGTCGGCCCCGGCAGCATCCTCGGCGAGATGGCGCTGCTGACCCTCAAGCCGCGGACCGCATCGGTCACGGCGACCACCGACTCGAGCGTGTACGTGCTCACCCGTGCGGAGTTCGCAACGCTGCTCGACACCTGCCCGCACATCGCGCAGTACGTGCTCGACGGCGCTGCCCGCCGCGGGCCGCCTGAGCCGACGGGCTCAATGATCCGGTCCGACCTACTCTCGTAGGCGACGACCCTCGGTGACGAGGTCCCTCCGCACGAAGATCGGAGCCGCCGTGAATCCAGACGTCGACAGCTACATGAGCCGGTCACACGCCTGGCCTGAGGAGATGGCCGAGCTGCGGCCGATCTTGCGCGTCGAGGAGGCCATCGCCGTCGAGATGTCGGGCCTCGAGGTCGCCCCCCGCCCGAGCTCGTCCTGGTCGAGGAACTTCGGCAGCGACTCGACGACGACCCGGCACTGCGGACTGCGTTCGAGGCGCTGACACCCGGTCGGCAGCGTGAGTACAACCTGATCATCGCCGACGCCACGCAAGCCGCAACCCGGGTGGGGCGGGTCGACAAGTACGCCCCGAAAATCCTCGAGGGCAAGGGTCTCCGCGACCACTGAACGCGCCACAGGAGACTCCGAGCCGACTGCCTCCGAGATCGGGGGAACCCTGCGACACCCCCTCGTCATGATAGGGGGTATGGAGATCACGGCAGTTCTCGAGCGGGTGGAGCGCATCGGCGCCGTGCGCGCGGATGCTGCCTCAGGTCGATCCGACTGTGAATCCGCGTTGGTCGAGGCGCGGCGACTGCGGGCCTGGGTGGACGCCTCGGAGGCCGATATCGCCCGACGCCTGGCGTCGATCGTGTCGTTCCCGGAACAGTCTCTCGCCGAGACCTCCAAGGGTTCACTGGGGCAGGCGAGCACCGTCATGGAGCGCGCGGCGACATTGAAGGCGACACCGGCCATCGCTGCGGCGTTGGATGATGGTGCGGTGACGGCGGGTCATGTGGATGCGATCACCCGTGTCGGCAGGACGCTCGAACCCGCCCAGCGCGAACAGCTGTTGGACCGTGTGGATGCGATGGTGAACGTCGCCGAGCATGCGAGCCAGGCGGAGTTCGCCCGTCGGGTGCGTGACGAGGCCCACCGCCTCCAGGCCGCCGACGGGATAGAGATCTTGGAACGCGAGCGTCGAGCGACGACGTTGCGTACCTGGGTCGACCTGGACGGCATGTGGAACGTCCGCGGCCGCTTCGATCCGCTTACCGGCGTCAAACTCGATGCCCGTCTCTCGGAGTCACTCGAAGCGCAGTTCGCAGCGGCGACACCGGACACCTGTCCGACCGACCCGACAGCCAAACAAGATCACCTGCGTGCGCTGGCGCTCGCCGACCTCGTCTTGACTGGCGGCAGTGCTCCGAAGCCGGCGCGTCCGGAGTTCCTGATCGTCATCGACGCCGACACCACCGCCCCGGCTGGCCCGTCCGCGGAGTTCTCGATCCCTGTCGAGGTCCCTTGGCGGGTGCTCGCCGACCTGGCCGGTGACGCCGACGTCCACACCGTGGTGGTGCGCAATGGCGTGGTGTTGCACGCGCCCGGCAAGCTCGACCTCGGCCGGAGCACCCGGTTGGCAAACCGGGCCCAACGCCGAGCACTCCGAGGCCTGTACGCCACCTGCGCCATCCCCGGGTGTCACGTCCACTTCGATCGATGCAAGTTGCATCACGTCATCTGGTGGCGACACGGAGGCCGTACCGACCTCGACAACATCCTGCCGGTGTGCGTTCGGCACCACCACAAGATCCACGACGCCGGCTGGACCATCGATCTCGGACCCGACCGACAACTCACCATCCGATACCCCGACGGCACCATCCAGACCACCGGACCACCCACGATCCGCGCCGCCTGACGTCGGGACCGGCACCGTGTGACGCACGACGTATGGTGACGTGCGTGGCGACCATTGATCGATTGCTCTCGCTCGCTGCCGGGGTATGCCCGGAGACAGCGCCGGCCGACTTCGTTGCCGCGTGTGCGACTGCGGGCTGGGACGCGTGCGGCATTTGGTACGACGCCGCAACGTGGAACGACGCGGTGGCCACCGAAGTACGCCGTCGGCTCGACGACACCGGGCTGATCGCACTCGACATGGAACCGATCTTCGTCACCCCGGACGGCGACCACGGCGACGCCATGATCGAGGCAGCCGCGACGGTCGGCGCGCGCAATCTCCTGGTCGTCTCCCGGGGCGGCGACGACGAGCAGTTCGCCGACCGCTTCGGCGACCTGTGCGACCTCGCCGCCGTGCACGGCATCGGCTGCAGCCTCGAGTTCATGCGGTTCATGTCGGTGCGCGATCTTCCCCAGGCGCTCGCCGTGCTCGATCTCGTGAACCGGCCGAACGCAGGGGTCCTCATCGACAACCTCCACCTCGCTCGAACCGGCGGCACGGTCGCCGATGTCGCAGCGATCTCCGCGGATCGACTTCCCTACCTCCAGCTCTGCGATGCACCCGCCGAAGCTCCCGACGAGCTGGTCGTCGAGGCGCTCGACGGGCGGCTCCTCCTCGGCGAAGGTCATCTCCCCATCGCCGAACTCGTGGAGGTGCTCCCGCCTCGCACGGCACTGTCGATGGAGGTTCGCTCCGCCGCACTCCGCTCAGCGTTCCCCGATCCGGCCGACCGCGCCCGCGAGGTGCTGCGCACGACCCTCCACCACCTCCAGCGATGAGCCAAAGGACCGAATACAGGGCGCTTCGCTCATCGGCACCGTCAGCGCATCCCCTGCGATGAGCGAACGGACCGCATACGGGGCCGTTGGCTCATCGGCGAACCGGATCAGCGGCGGACGGTCCAGCGGATCGGCAACGTCGTCAAACCGCGCAGCACGAACGGCTCGTTGACCGCCACGTCGCCCGTGCGTTCGACCGTCTCGAATCGTTCGATCATCAACCGCAGCGCGACCGCCCCCTCCCGGCGGGCCAAGGCTGCGCCGATGCAGTGGTGCACGCCCCAACCGAACGCCAGGTGCGACCTGGAGCCCGGCCCGAATCGGTCGAGCCGGATCGAGTCGGGGTCGTCGAACACCTCGGGATCACGGTTCGCCGACGCGAAGAGCACCTGCATCCGGGAACCCGCTGGCAGGATCTCGTCACGGACCGTGCTCGGCTCGGGGTTCGTTCGGAACAGACCTTGCACCGGCGAGTCGAACCGCAGGAACTCCTCCACCGCGGAGGGAATCAACTCCGGGTTCGACCGCAGTTGGGTCACCAGCTCCGGTTGCTCGATCAACCGGTAGAGCATCAGCGAGATGAGACTCGCCGTCGTCTCGTGCCCCGCAACGAGGAGCTGCTGGCTGAGCCGGCGAACCTCGTGATGGGTCAGCCCGCCATCGATCTCGGCGAGCGCCATCACCGACAGCACGTCATCGGGAAGCGCGTCGCCGCGTTCGTGCGCGGCAATACGATCGGCAACCAGTTGATCCACGAGTGCGAAGATCTCGCGGTTCGCGGCCTCGGCCTTCGCGTGATCGCCACCGCCGAGGAAGTTGACGATGTCGTCGGACCATCGACCGAAGTCGTCCCGTCGATCCCGCGGCACACCGAGCAGCGCGGCGATCACGACCGCCGGGAACGGGAAGGCGAACAGTGGCACGAAGTCACCCTCGCCGTCCTCCCCGAACGCCCGGGTCCACAGGTCGTCGGCGATCTCGTCCACGTCATCGTCGAGGCGAGCGAGCGCGGCCGGCCGGAACGTGTCCTGCAGGATCCGGCGATGACGGCGGTGGTCGGGATCGTCGGTCGTGCCGAGCACACCGGGCGGTGACGGTTCGATGCCGACCCCGAACCCGTTGCGCCATTCGCTCGGGCGCATCAGGACATCGAACACATCGGCATGTCGGCTCAGCACCCAGAACGGCGGATCGTGCGACTCCTCGACGTGGAGTGGACAGCGTTCACGAAGGTGCCCGTGCCCGACGGACGGTTCGACATCGTTCGCGTGGGCGAGGTGTGAGTAGACCTCTGTCATCGCTCCCCCCTCACTCGGAGAATCCTCCGGCCAGCATTCTCAGTACGGCATCGTCCCGCCGTCGACCGGGAACATGCAGCCCGTGATGTTCCGTGCTGCGTCCGAGGCGAGCAGCACGGCGACGGCGGCGACCTCCTCGACGGTGTTCGGTCGCTTGATCGCCGACTCGGAGCTGAACATGGTGATCAGAGCGTCGTAGTTCTCGAGCCCCATCGCAACGGCCGAATCGGGACCGGTCGCGCGAACGATGTCGGTCTCGATCAGCCCGGGCAGGATGGCGTTGACCGTGATGCCCAGCGTGCCGACCTCGTGAGCCGCCGCCTTCACGAGGCCGTTGACGGCGTGCTTGGTCGCGGCATAGCCGGGGATCCCCGGCTTGCCGAGTTTGCCCTCGACCGACGACGTCACGATGACGCGGCCGGACTCGCGGTGGATCATGTGCTGCAGCGCCCGCCGCATGCCCCAGAACACGTGGTTCAGGTTCCAGTCGACCTCGAGCTCCCACTCCTCGTCGGACATCTGGAACACCGGAGCGGTCTGCAACACGCCGCCGGAGTTCAGACAGCAGATGTCCAACTGGCCGTAGCGCTCGATCGTGAAGTCGATCAGCCCCTCGACCGCTGCCTGTTTCGAGGCGTCACCGGCGAAGAACGCCGCGTTGTCGCCGGCAGCCATCTCGTCGAGACACTCCTGTCCCTTGGCTTCGTCGCGTCCGTTGACGACGACCTTGCCGCCTTCGGCGATGAAGGCTTCGGCCATCGCCCTGCCGATGCTGCGGGTGCCACCCGTGATGCAGGCGACCTTTCCATCAAGCTTTCCCATGACAGTTCCTTTTCCGATTCTTGGTCGTTGGGCGCGGCTCAGTAGGGAGCCGTGCCACCGTCGATCGAGATGAGTGATCCGGTGATGCCTGCGCCTGCCTCGGAGGCGAGCAGTGTCGCTACTGCAGCGACGTCCTCGACCTCGTTGAGACGCTTGATCGCCGATTCCTGGGCGAACATGTCGAGTAGGCCCTGGTAGTCGAGGCCCATCGACTCGGCCGCTGCCGGGCCCTCCGCCATCATGATGTCGGTCTCGATGGCACCTGGGCACAGTGCATTCACCGTGATGCCGAGTGTGCCGACCTCGTGCGCGGCGGACTTGGTCAGCCCGTTGATGGCGTGCTTGGCCACGACGTAGATCGAGATGCCGGGCTTGCCGACCTTGCCCTCGAGCGAGCTGACGCTCATGACGCGCCCGTACTGCTGGGGGATCATGTAGTGGAACGCTCGTCGCATCGTCCAGAACGTGTGCCAGAAGTTCCACACCAGCGAGTCCTGCATCGCTTCGTCGGTGAGGTCGACGATCGGGGCGTGCCCCGATGCGCCACCGGCATTGGCGACGAGGATGTCGATCCGCCCGAAGTGATCGACCGTGCCGTCGACGATGGCCTCGCAGGACTCACGTTGCTTCACGTCGCCGGCGATGAAGTGCACTCGATCACCGGCGTCGAGGGCGGCGAGCGTCTGCTCGGCCTTGGACGGGTCGCGGCCATTGACGACGACCAGTGCTCCCTCGTCGAGGAACCCCTTCGCAATGCCGAGACCGATCCCTCGCGTTCCTCCGGTGATGCAGGCGACACGCCCGTCAAGTACTCCCATGACAACCCTCTCATGCTCCTCGGTCGTGCGGTTCGGTCCGGCACCGTACAGCGTCGACGTCGGAGCGCCGAAGTCCGAGGGCGGTCACTCCGGTGGCGGCGTGAGCAGGTCGCCTCGCAGCGCCATCTTGATCGACGTGATCGCCCGCTGATGCCGGTCGGGGTCGTCGGAGACCCCATCGGTCAGGCCGATCAGGATGATGGACACGAACTCGACCATGAACTCGCGGTGCTCCGGATCGATCTCGCCGGTCTCCACGCCGGCATCGATGAGCCGCACGAAGAAGTCGTCTCGTCGTTCTGCGTGTCCGGAAAGCGAGGCGGAGATCTCAGGGTGGCGCCGCATGTCGGCACGGGTGGCGCCGATGAACGCAGCGAACGTCGGGTCGCGCTCGTTCAACTCGCGGGCGACGTCGAGGATCGCATCGAACTTGCGCAGGAACCCTGGCGCCAGATCCGCGGCCTCGTTGAACCGGCCGTAGACACGACGCTGCACGTCCTCGTGCACGGCGAGATACAGGTCGAGTTTGGACGGGTAGTAGTAGTACAACGCTCCGGCCGTGATGCCCACGTGTGCGGCAAGGTCGCGATTCGTCGATGCGTCATAGCCTCCGGACACGAAGGCGGCCCGGGCGACGTCGAGGATGCGCTGGCGCGTCTCGGCGGAGTCGGTGTCCTTCGGACGGCCCAGCGGCCGACCGACTCGCGCAGCGCCGGCCATCGTTCAGGTCTCCGCCGGCCGGTACTGGTGTGTCCGGTGGGTTCGACCCCCGGCGACGAGGATGAGCTGGCCGGTCACCCACGACGCAGCGTCCGACACCAGATACAGCACGGCACCGGCGATGTCGTCGGGCCGACCGATCCGGCCCAGCGGGATCCCGGCCGCGATCGCCTCGTGCTGGCCGTCGGTGCCGAGGACCTCCGAGAACGCCTCCGTCGCAACGGGGCCGGGGGCAACCGTGTTGACCCGGATGTCGGGCGCCAGCTCCAACGCCAGTGTCTCGGTGAGGTTGTTCATCCCCGCCTTCGCCGCGGCGTAGGGGCCGGTGAACGGCGATCCGCGCATCCCGGCACCCGAGCTGATGTTGACGATCGAGCCGCCCGGACCCATCCGCTTGGCCGCCGCCTTGCAGCCCTGGAACGCCGAGGTGAGGTTCAGTTCGAGCTGCGAACGGAAGATCTCGTCGGGGGTGTCGATCAGCGTGCGCGTCGTCTTCTCATCCGATCCGCCGACGTTGTTCACCCAGATGTCGATGCGACCGAACCGTTCCATCGTCTGGTCGGCAAGCGACTCGGACAGATCGCGAATGTCGCCGGCGACGATGAGCGCCTGCCGCCCACGTTCCTCGACACCCTTGGCTGTGATCTCGAGGTCGGACATCCGGCGAGCGTTCAGCACGACGTCACACCCGGCGTCAGCGAGACCCCAGGCGATCGCCCGGCCGATGCCCTGGCCGGAGCCCGTCACGACGGCAACGCGTCCGGAGAGGTCGAATCGGTCGAGCAGGTTCATGCGGTCCACGATCGCACAAACACCTCAGTCGTCGACGGCCCGGGGCAGGAACTGTCCCGTGTTGGCCGTGATCCCTCCGTCGACCGGGACGACTGCGCCGTTCACGAACGACGCGTCAACCGAGGTGAGGAACTCGATCACCGCCGCGATCTCGTCGGCCCGACCCCAGCGTTGCAGTGGGATGCGGCGACGCAGTTCGTCGTAGATCGTCGTCGACTGGATGCGGGCGGTCATCGCGGTCTCGGTGGGTCCGGGGCAGACGGCGTTGACCGTGATGCCGTCGGCACCGAGATCGATCGCAGCCGCTCGCACGAGGTTGATCACCGCGCCCTTCGCGGTGTTGTAGGCCCACATGTTCGGATCACCGGCGATGCCGGAGGTCGACGCCGTGACGACGATGCGGCCGCCACCGCTCGCACGCAACGCCGGCGCGACGGCACGGATGCCGAGCGCAACCGCTCTCACGTTCACGGCGAGGGCCCGGTCGAAGTCCTCCATCGGGAGATCGAGCAGACCGCCACCCATCGACACGCCGGCATTGAAGACCGCCGCGTCGAGCCGCCCGAACCGTTCGGCGGCAGCGGCGACCGCAGCGGCGTTGGTGTCATCGGAGGTCACGTCTCCCACGACGATGTGGATGCTCGCCGCATGCTCGGAGTCATGGGTCCATGCGAGCGCGTCTGCCAAGCGATCGACCGCGACGACGTACGAGCCGTGAGCGACCATCCGCTCGACCGTTGCGCGCCCGATGCCCGACGCCGCACCCGTGACGATGACGACCCTGCCGCTCATGGGTTCATGTAGTCCTTGTAGTAGGTGAGACGACCGTCACTCACGCGATACACACCGACGCCCTGGCGGACTCCCTTGTTGGTCGTCGCCTCCCACTGGGCCCACGCGACCGTGTCGTCACCGGCCAGCTCCACCAGGCGGAACGAGGCACCAGCCTTGGCCATCTCGGTGTTCATCATCGAGAAGAACCCGGCAATCGCATCGCCGCCCACGAACGTGCCGTAGACGGGGTCGACCACCTCGGCGTCGTCCGCGAACAGCGGCGCCAACGCGGCGTAATCACCTTCGTCCTGGATCTCCCAGAACCGTTTGATCGTGTCGTATGCATCTCCGGCCATGCCGCACGGTACGACGCGCGACCGCCGACTGTCGATACTGAACGACCATTCGGTTATGTTCGGCGGACACACAACTGCTCACCGCATTGCGACAACAGGAGACAACCATGGACCTCGGACTCACCGGCAAGAAGGCACTCATCACGGGAGCGACGAAGGGGATCGGCCGGGCGGCCGCCGAAACGCTGCTCGCCGAAGGTGCCTCCGTTGCGATCTGCGCACGCACCGCCGAGGGCGTCGACGCTGCCGTTGCGGAGCTGTCACAGCTCGGCACAGTCGTCGGCGGAGTCGTCGATGCCGCCGACAGCGACGCGTTGGTCGCGTGGGTCAACTCGTCAGCCGAGCAACTCGGCGGTCTCGACATCTACGTGCACAACACCTCCGGCAAGCCGGCGCGCTCCACCGAGGGCTGGATCAACAACTTCAACATCGATCTCATGTCGCTGATCTACGGTGCCGGCGCGGCCAGCGAGGCGCTCGCAGACGGCGGCGGATCACTGATCAGCATCGGCACGACGGCGACGGCCGAGCACTTCGGGTCGGGGTCCGGGAGCTACAGCGCCTTCAAGTCGGCCGTCACCAACTGGACGCTCGGCCAAGCCCAGGTGCTCGGAGCGAAGGGCATCCGCTGCAACGTGGTCTCACCGGGCCCGATCTTCATCGAAGGCGGCGACTGGAACATGATCAAGGACCACATGGCCGACTTCTACGCTGCGACTGCCAAGGCCCATCCCGGTGGCGAGCTCGGCACCGCGCAGGACGTCGCCGACGTCATCGCCTTCCTCGCCAGTGACCGCGCCCGTCATGTCAACGGTGTCAACGTCACCGTCGACGGAGGGTTCCTCAAGCGCGTCGACTTCTGAGATGAGCACTCAGGACGTCACCGCCGGGAGTCGGATCGACGTGACGCTCGTTGCGGGCGGCATGTACCACGACATCGACTTCGCACGCCTGGAGTTGTTGAAGCTCCTCGGTGAGCACGAGGAATTCCGCGTCCGGGTCCAACCCGACTACGAAGACGCCGAAGCGATCGCTGCGGGCTCGATCCTCGTCAGCTACACGTGCAACGTGCGACCGAGCGTCGAGGCGCAGCAGAAGATCCGGCAATGGGTGGAAGGCGGTGGTCGGTGGGTGGCGCTCCACGGCACGAACTCGGCGCTCGACGTCGGCACACCGCAGGGCGTCGACTCACCGCGGGTGTTCCCTGTGTGGGCCGAGACACTCGGATCGCAGTTCGTCGCCCACCCGCCGATCGCTCCGTACCTCGTCGAACTGTCCGATGCCGATCATTGGTTGGTGGCCGGCATCGAACCCTTCGAGACCGACGACGAGCTGTACCTGTCGGAGCACGCCGATCGTGACGCGCTGCACCCGTTGCTGCACACCGTGTGGTCGGGCGAGGCGCGGGGGTTCGTCGAGTCCGACTGGACGACCGGCCCCGATCATCACCTCGTGATGTACCTGCGCGAGCTCGGTGACGGCGCCGTGCTCTACAACACCCTCGGGCACTGCCGCGGGCACTACGACATGGTGCCGGTCGTCGACTACTACCCGAAGATCGAGCGCGGGTCGTGGGAGCAGCCGGCCTACACCGAGCTGCTGCGGCGATCTCTTCGGTGGGCTCGCGGCGCCGCCGCGTGAGCGAGGCAGGGATCCAACCGGGCCGTATCGGCCGGCCTCCGAAAATTGACGAGCACGGCACACCCACGCGAGAGCGACTGCTGCGAGCCGCGGTGGAGGCGTGTGTCGAATTCGGCTACGACGGCGCAACGCTGGCTGACATCGCCAGGCGGGCCGGTGTGTCGACCCCGGCGGTGTACAGCCATTTCAGCGGCAAAGCCGCTCTCCTGGTCGAAGCCAGCAAGCACGAACTCGATGCCATCGCCACGACACGTCTGCCCGGCGAGGCCGGGGTGCGCGAGATCGCACGCCACTGGCTGCAGCCCGACTTCGCGGCGACGCGGATCCTCGTCGCCGAGTTGCACTGCGCGGCGATCCGCCAACCCGAAGTGGCCGAGCTGCTCGGTCACTGGCAACGCGAGAACGCCGAGCGACTCGAAGAGCTCGCCGGCCTCAGCGCCGGGCAGGTCCGGATGTACTACCTGCTGCTCGTCGGCTTGTCGCACGCCGATCAGGTCGACTCGTTGGATGTCACCCGAGACGATTTCGAAGGCCAGATCGGCGCGCTGATCGACGACTGGTTCCGGCGCGACCGGGCCTGACGCCGGCGCGCTTCACTGCGGATCGGCCGGGACCCCGCTGCTACTGTCGTTCCTTAACGATCATTCAGTTAGGTCCGCTCGTCTGGGTCGACCGAAGGAGACCAATGACCACCACCGTCGCTGTCGCCGATGGCATCTTCACCATCGACAACGGCAAGCCCACGCTGCTGGGCAGCCGTTGCACGAACTGCGGGAACCACATGTTCCCCCGCCAGAGCGGATGCCCGCGCTGCATGTTCAACACCCAAGAAGACGTCGAGCTCGCCACGCGAGGCACGCTGTGGACCTGGACGGTGCAGGCATTCCCACCGAAGTCGCCGCCGTACCTCGGCCCGAGCGGCGATGACTTCGTGCCCTACGGCGTCGGGTACGTCGAACTCGACGGCCAGCTCCGCGTCGAGGCTCGCCTGACCGAGTCCGACCCGGACAAGCTGATCATCGGCATGGAGATGGAGTTGGTGCTCGATCCGCTGTGCATCGACGACGACGGCAACCAGGTCGTCACCTACGCATTCGCCCCCGTGTCCTCCCCGGCCCCCGAGGCCACTTCTGAAGGAGATCCCTCATGAGCAACGTCGCGATCGTCGGCATCGGCATGCACGAGTTCGGCCGGACCGACGGCGTCTCGGGCATGGACCAGGGCGTGGTGGCCGTTCGGCGCGCCCTGGCCGACTGCGGTCAGCAGTGGTCCGACATGCAGTTCGCCGTCGGTGGATCGATGGACGGTGGCGCCGCCGACACCATGGTCAGCCGAGTCGGGCTGACCGGCCTGCCGTTCACCAACGTCGTGAACGGTTGCGCGACCGGCGGTACCGCCCTCGCCCAGGCAGTGAACACCATCGAGTCCGGCGCGGCCGACATCGGCATGGCAATCGGGTTCGACAAGCACGAGCCCGGTGCGTTCCGCATCAAGGGCCCGCGCGGCAAGGACTGGTACGGCGGCTCCGGGCTTGCACTCACGACCCAGTTCTTCGGGATGAAGATCACGCGGTACATGCACGAGTACGGCATCACGCAAGCCTCGCTCGCCAAGGTCGCTTCCAAGGCGTTCCGCAACGGCTCGTTGAACCCGATGGCCTGGCGCCGCAAGCCGCTGAGCGAGCAAGAGGTCCTCGATTCGTTGATGCTCTCCTACCCGCTCACCCAGTACATGTTCTGCTCACCCGGCGAAGGCGGGGTCGCCATGATCCTGTGCCGTGCCGACAAGGCCAAGCAGTACACCGACCGCCCGATCTACCTCCAGGCGGCTGCAGTGCGCACCCGCAAGTTCGGTTCGTTCGAAGTGCTCGCGCCGTCGATTGCGCTCGAGCACGACCCGGGCCCGACATCGGCGGCATCCAAGGCGGCCTTCGAGATGGCCGGCATCGGACCGCAGGACATCGACGTCGCCCAACTCCAGGACACCGAGGCCGGCGCCGAGATCATGCACATGGCCGAGAACGGCTTCTGCGAGCACGGCGAGCAGGAGCACATGCTGGCCAATGGTGAGACCGAGATCAACGGTCGCCTACCGGTCAACACCGACGGCGGCTGCCTTGCCAACGGCGAACCGATCGGTGCGTCAGGCTTGCGCCAGGTGTACGAGAACGTACTGCAGCTGCGCGGCGATGCGGGCGAACGACAGGTACCGAACGATCCCAAGGTTGCCTACACCCACGTGTACGGTGCGCCGGGAATCAGCGGCGTCACGATCCTGAGCCGCTGACCGTCTCGCCGAACACCGCCGCTGACCACATTCGTCCGACCAGACAGGACCACCACATGGAACTCTCCACCGAGCTGCAGATGGACATGCACCGCCGCATGGTGCGCATCCGACTGTTCGAAGAAGCTGCCGGGAAGCTCGCCGAGGCGGCGAAGCTCCCGGGCTTCCTCCACCTCTACGTCGGCCAGGAGGCAGTCGCCGCCGGCGTGTGCGCCGCGCTGACCGACGACGACCAGATCACCTCGACGCACCGTGGCCACGGCCATCTCGTCGCGAAGGGCGGCCAGTTCAACGAGATGATGGCCGAGCTCATGGGCAAGGCAACCGGATACTGCAAGGGCAAGGGTGGTTCGATGCACATCTCGAACCTCGATGTCGGCATGCTCGGCGCGAACGGCATCGTCGGAGCCGGCGCACCGATCGCCGTCGGCGCCGGCTTCGCCAACAAGTACAAGGGCAATGGCAACGTGGCCGTCCCGTTCTTCGGCGACGGCTCCACCAACATCGGCGCCTTCCACGAAGCCGCCAACATGGCGTGCGCGCTCAAGCTGCCGGTGGTGTTCGTCTGCGAGAACAACGAGTACGGCGAGTTCACCGCCCGCGAGAAGACGATGGCGATCACCGACATCGTCGACCGTGCCGCCGGCTACGGCATGCCCGGCGTGATCGTCGACGGCATGGATGTCGTGGCCATTCACGAAGCAGCCACCGAGGCCGTCAACCGGGCGCGGCGTGGCGATGGTCCGTCGCTGATCGAAGCGAAGACGTACCGCTACTACAACCACCACGGGATCCAGAACCTCGGGCTCAAGTACCGCACCGACGACGAGGTGGCCAAGTGGCGCGAGCGGGATCCGATCTTCACGTTCGAGGAACGACTCATCGAGATGGGCACCGCAACACGCGACGACATCGACGGCGTCTGGGCCGAACTGCGAGCCGACATCGACACGGCGATCGAGTTCGCCGAGAACAGCCCGGTGCCGACACCGGACCAGTTGCTCGTCGACGTGTACACCCTCCAAGCGACGCCCCTTCAAGCAGTGACGGTGCCGGCATGACCCGCAAGCTGACCTACGGCCAAGCCTTCAACGAGGCGGTCCGCCAGGAGATGGCGGCCAGCGACGACGTCTTCTGCGCCGGTGAGGACATCGGCGCCTTCGGTGGTGTGTTCCAGACCTACGCAGGACTCCAAGCCGAGTTCGGCGAACGGCGGGTCGTCGACACCCCGATCAGCGAGCAGGCCATCATCGGCCTCGGCGTCGGCGCTGCAGTCACGGGGCTGCGGCCGATCGTCGACATCATGTTCATGGACTTCCTGTGCGTGGCCTTCGACCAGATCGTCAACCAGGCGGCCAAGCTGAAGTACATGTTCGGTGGGGCGGCCACGATCCCCCTCACGATCACCACCGGTGGCGGCGCCGGACTCTCGGCGGCGGCGCAGCACAGCCAGTCACTCGAAGCACTCTTCTGCCACATCCCCGGGCTCAAGGTCGTGCATCCGTCGAACCCGTACGACATGAAGGGGTTGATGACCGCCTGCATCCGCGAGAACAACCCGACGCTCATGATCAAGCACAAGCGGCTGCTCGGCATGTCGGCCGAGGTGCCCGAGGAGGCGTACGCGATTCCGCTCGGCCAGGCCAACGTCGCCCGCGCGGGCAGTGACGTCACCGTGGTGGCGTGGGGGCGCATGGCGAACGAGACGCTCGACGCGGCGGAGAGGGTCGCCGCCGACGGCATCGACGTCGAGGTGATCGACCCCCGCACGTTGCAGCCGCTCGACACGGCGACGATCGTCGAGTCGGTCCGCAAGACGAACCGGGTGATCGTGGTCCACGAGGCGGTTCGCTTCGGTGGCCTCGGCGCGGAGGTGGCTGCCCAGATCCAGGAAGAGGCGTTCGACTACCTCGACGCGCCGGTCGCCCGCATCGCCGCACCCTTCTCACCCGTGCCCTTCACGCCCACCCTCGAGTCGATCTACCTGCCGTCGACGAACGACATCGAAGCGGGGATCCGCGCCATCGTTGCCCGACCCGGAGCCTGACCACGTGTCGTCCTCGGCCGCGCTGTCGTCCGTCGGCGTCATCGTCAACCCGAACGCGGGCAAGGACATCCGTCGGCTGACCTCGGCGTCCGGGCAGACCTCCGATGCGGTGAAGATCGGGATCATGCGACGAGCGGCGGTGGGCGCGCTCGAGATGGGCGTGGAACGGATCCTGTTCAGCAGTGACACGCATCACCTGGCCGAGCGGGCGGTCGAGGGACTCGACGGTGTGATCGAGTTCCTGGACACGACGCTCACCGGCTCCCACCTCGACTCCGTGGCGGCGGCGCGCACGATGTGGAAGGAACAGGTCGGCGCGGTCATCGCGCTCGGTGGTGACGGCACCTGTCGCGACGTCGCCACCGGTTGGCCCGACGTTCCGCTCATTGCGATCTCGACCGGGACGAACAACGTGTTCCCGTCAGCGGTCGACGGGACGACCGCCGGCGTCGCCGCCGCCCTCGTCGCGACGGGAGCCGTGGACGTCGGAACGGTCAGCCGCCGGGCGAAGCGTGTCGCGCTCCGTATCGAGAGCCCGAACTCGGTGGTGCACGAGCATGCACTGGTCGAGGCCGCCCTGATCGACACTGCCTTCGTGGGTGCACGAGCGGTCAACGACCCGACATCGATTCGATGGGTCGTCGCGTGCATCGCCAATCCGGCGAGCACCGGCCTGGCCAGCATCGCCGGACGCGTGCACCCCGTCGATCGCAACGAGCCCGGCGGGGTGCTCATCCGGCTCGGCGCCGGCGGACGTCATGTGCGAGTCCCTCTGGCGCCCGGCACGTTCACCACCCTCGACGTCGCCGGCGTCGAGCCACTCGACCCGTCGATGGTCGTCGGTCTGCCCGGCGGCGGCATCCTCGCCTTCGACGGCGAACGGACAACCCCGGTGTCGGCCGATTCCACGATCACCGTCTCGATCGAGACGTCAGGACCTCGACTCCTCGACGTCGACACCACCCTCGCGATGGCCGCCGGCGATCGACGCTTCGACGTCGCCGACCTCCTCGAACATCGCACTCCACGACGAAAGGACATCCATGGCGACTGAGTTCATCATGCCCAAGCTCGGGCTCACGATGGAGGAGGGGACCATCACCGAATGGTTCGCCGACGACGGCGACACGGTGACGGCCGGCGCGGCGCTGCTGCGCATCGAGACCGACAAGACCGAGACCGACGTCGAAGCAGCGGCGTCGGGCCGGCTGCACCGGGTCGGCCAGGTCGGCGACACGTTCGCCTGTGGCGAGCTGATCGGCTGGTTCCTCGCCGATGGTGAGCAGGCACCCGCTTCCGGTCCGGCCACCGGTTCGGCCACACCGGTCGCCGCTGCGGTTGCGTCGACGGTCACGGCAACGCCGACCCCGGCGGCCGCAGCACCCACGACGGGGCGGATCGTCGCCTCGCCGATGGCAAAGCGGCTCGCCGCCGAACGCAACCTCGACCTGCGATTGATTCGCGGCACCGGCCCGGGTGGCCGCATCGTGGCGGCGGACCTCGACGGCGTCACCGCCACGGCATCTGCACCTGCGGCGATCGTGACGCGCTCGGTCCCGCTCCTCGCAGCCGGGATCGGTGTTCCGGCCACTGCGGCCGCACGACAGTTGGCCGACCTGTTGGGCATCGATCTCGCCCAGGTCGCACCGGACCAGTTCGAGCAGCGCGTGACCAGGGACTCGGTGGCGCTCCACGTACGCGGTCTCCTCACCCAACCGATCGAGCCGACACCCGCAGCGCCTGCCGCGATCACCACGCTGCTCCCGGCGATGCAGGAGCCCACATCCGTGGTCCGGATGACCGGCGTCCGCGGCACCATCGCCCGTCGCATGCACGACTCACTCGCCCAGATGGCGCAGCTGACGCTGTTCATGGACGCCGACCTCGACGCCGTGGTCGCTGACCGCGAGCGCCGCAAGGCAGGTGGTGCTGCTCCGAGCTTCACCGACTACATCATCGCTGCGACCGCCCGTGCACTGCGTGAACACCCCGTCGTCAACAGCCAGATCATCGACGACGGACTTGCGCTCCTCCCGCACGTCCACGTCGGCATGGCCGTTGCGGTCGACAACGGCCTGATCGTCCCGGTCATCCGCGACACCGCCACGCTCGACCTGGCGACACTCAGCGTCGAGTCGTCCCGTCTCGCCGAGGCCGCTCGCGCTGGTTCGCTGGCCTTGACCGACCTCGAAGGCGGCACGTTCTCCGTGAGCACTCTGGGAATGTTCGGCGTCGACGGGTTCACGCCCGTCATCAACCCGCCGAACACGGCGATTCTGGGTGTCGGCCGACTCCGCGACGACGTGGTGCTCGACGCCGACGGTCGGCCCGGGGTGACCAAGCGACTGACACTGAGCCTCACCTGGGACCACCGGGCGTTCGACGGTGCTCCGGCGGCCGGATTCTGTCGCTCGATCGTCGACCTCCTCGGCCGACCGGATTCCCTCGATGCATAAGGAGCACCAACGATGATCGACTATCAGGACGTCTTCCACGTCGGGGTCCGGGTCCCCGACCTCGAACGCGCCATGGACGAACTCGGCGCCAGCCTCGGTGTCACCTGGTCCGAGACACGCGAGAACCCGGCCCAGACGCTGTGGACCCCGACCGACGGCCTGCAGGAGATCCACCTGCGGTACACGTACTCCGCCGAGGGGCCCCAGCACATCGAGCTGCTCCAGGGAACGGCCGGTTCATTCTGGGACGGCAACGACCACGCCGGCGCGCATCACATGGGCGTCTGGGTCGACGACGTCGACGGCGAGACCGACACGCTCATCACCGCGGGTTGGACCCTCGTCGGTGCCCAGAACGACCCCGGCGCGGACGCCGGGTACGGCATGTTCACCTACTTGCAGCCGCCGAGCGGATTGATCGTGGAGTTGGTCAACCGCGCCGCGCTGTCGTTCTTCGAGCAGTGGTGGGGCGCCGCCCTCAGCTGACCACTGCTGCCTGCTCGCGTGCCCACCGGTAGTCGGCCTTCCCGTTCGGCGCGCGGTACACCTCGTCGACGAACACGACCCGGCGCGGTGCCTTGTAGTCGGCGATCGACTCCTTGACGGTCGCGATGATGTCGTCGGCCGAGGTCGGTTCCGTCACCGAACACACGAGCACCACGGTCTCGCCGAACCGATCGTGGGGTACCCCGACGACGTTCGCGTCGATCACAGAGGGGTGCTTGCGTGCCGCGACCTCGACCTCTTCGGGATAGATCTTCTCCCCGCCCGAGTTGATGCAGACAGAGCCCCGGCCGAGGAGCGTGACGGTGCCGTCCTCGGCGATCGTCGCGAAGTCGCCCGGCACCGTGTACCTGACGCCGTCGACGACCCGGAACGTCTGCGCCGTCTTCTCCTCGTCGTTCCAGTAGCCCGTCGGCATCGGCCCGGCAGCCGCGAGCATCCCCGGCTCGGCGCTCCCCCGCGGCAGCACCTGCCCGCTGAGCGGGTCGATCGTGACGACGTTCGGCGGCGCCGTGAAGATCGCCGTCTCCGGAGGGTCCTGGCCCGGCACCGTCATCGACATGGCGTACGGCCCGCCCTCCGAGGCACCGATCATGTCGAGGATCACGGCGTTCGGCAGTCGGCGCTGGAACGCCCTTTTCTGTTCCGCCGACAGCGTCGCTCCGGTGGAGACGATGCGCGTGACCGAGGTCAGCTCCGGCAGCGCGCCGTCACGCTCCGCGGCGTCGAGGGCATCGTTCATGGGCCGGGCGAACGCGTCGCCCACGAGCGAGATCTGCGTGACCCGATGGCGCTGCACGAGATCCCACAACTCCGTCGCGTCGAACGACCGGCCACCGAGCAACACGACCGATCCACCCATCACGAAGGCCCCGATCGCGAGGAACAGCGCCGTGCCGTGCATCAGAGGCGGCGCGCAGAGCATGACCGGGCTGCGACCCTCGGCCTGCAGTTCCGCGGCGACCCGCCCGACGTCGGCCGGGGTGGTCGGCACCTCGATACCCGCCGATGCGTACGCGGTGAACGCCAGGGCGCCGAACAGGTCGACGTGTCGCCACACGACGCCCTTGGGGTTGCCGGTGGTGCCCCCGGTGTAGAGCATGAGGGCGTCATCACCCGAGCGGTCGATCCGAGGCGCGGGCTCCGCCGCCGAGACCACCTCGTGGTACCACTCTGCGCCACTCACGAGCGGCGAGCCGTCATCGACCTGGAGCAGGATCCGCACGGTCGGCATCGACGCGGCCGCCGCGGCCACGCGGTCGCCGAGCGAGCCGTGGAAGATCAGCACCTCGGCACCGGCGTTGTCACAGATGTAGGCGATCTCCGGTGCCTTGTAGCGATAGTTCACGTTCACCGGCGTGGCGCGCAGTTTGAACGCGGCGTACGTCGTTTCCAGGTACTCCGGACAGTTGAACATCAGCTGGGCGATCCGTGTGCCCTCGACGATGCCGCGCGCGCCGAGCGCCGATGCCATCCGGGCCGCTCGTTCATCCAGTTGTCGCCAGGTCAGCGTCTGCTCGCCGACGACCACGGCGACCTGGTCGGGTTGGGCATCGGCGAATGCCTCCCACAGCGTCGCCCAGTTCTCGCTCAGCATGATTCCCCCATGTTCGGTCGTGTCGGCTGGATGTCAGAGTAGTTGGCGGCGTCCGGTCACGAACGAGGGGGTCAGCTCGAAGCTCGCCCATCGACGCCCTGCTGCGAGCGCCCCCTCGATCTTGGCCAGGAAGTCGGCGGCCCCCTCGCCGAGATAGTGGCGGGCGGCGGCGCCGATGTCGGCGTCGAGGTCGAACTCGACTTCGGTGACCGGACCCTCGAGTGTCACGTAACGAGCCAGCGGAAGTGGCTGCTCGTGGACGCAGAGACTCGCCCGCCCGGTCGCGCGCAGTGCCCTCGTCTTCGCCGACGTGGTCGGGCTCTGGAAGCGGGCGACGCCGTCGACCCACCGGAACCAGATCGGCGTGCCCATCGCCCGGCCTGAGGGCAGGACCACGCTGAGCACGGCATCCAGTGGTCGTGCCAGCATCGAGTCGATCTCGTCGGAGTCCATCCGACATGTTGGCCGACACCAGCGCCTACGATCGCCTCGTGCGCGACTGGGGCCAGCTCAACGCTGACGTGATCGCCGAGTTCCGCGCCCACGGCGGAGCCGTCGCACGCTTCGGCGGACTGCCCGTTGTGATCATCCACACGATCGGGGCACGGACGGGCACCGTCCGCGAGATCCCACTGATCCCGGTGTTCCTCGACGATCGAATGCTGCTGTTCGGCACCGCTGGCGGCGCTCCCGAGCATCCCGCCTGGTACTTCAACCTGTGCGCTCACCCGCGCGTCACGGTGGAGTACGGCTCCGAGACGTTCACAGCCGACGTGGTGCTCCTGCCCGACGCCGACGCCGCAGGTCTCGTCGAGCGCCAGGCCGAGTCGACGCCGCAGCTCGCCGACTACGTGGCCAACGCCGCGCCGCGCGTGATCCCCGTGTTCGCGATCAACCGCCTCTGAACCCCCAGCGATGAGCGAAAAGCCGGGATGCGGGCCGCTCGCTCATCGGTCGACTTCTCGCGCCCGCGAGTTCAGGGTACGGAGATGATCGTGACCGTTCCGGTGGAGCCGTCGATCTCGATGGTCGCGCCATCGGGGATCCGCTCGGTGGCGTCGATCACCGACACCGCACACGGCAACCCCAGCTCGCGACACATGATCGCGGCGTGACTCCCGACGGCGCCGACGTTCACGACGACGCCTTCGGCGGAGAGGAACAGCGGCACCCACGACGGGTCGGTGGTCGGCGCCACCATGATGTCGCCGGGTCCGATCGCGCCCGCGTCGGACGGGTCGAGCACGATGCGGGCGATCCCGGTCACCACACCGGGTGAACCCATCGCCCCCTGCAGCACGTCACCGGGCGACGCCACCGCCGCACCGTGCCCGCCTCGCACCGGCCAGCTGGAGATCGGCGGGACACCGTCTTCGAGCTTGACGATGTAGGGCGGCTCCACCGTCTGCAAGTAGTGGAACGCGACGTCGCGATCGCGAATGATCGCCGACATCGACGCCGGATCGGTGAGGAACCCGTCGACCTCGTCGTCGAGGAGCATGAAGATCTGCTGCGGATCGTCGATGACGCCGTCGGCGACCATCCGCCGGCCGAGCTCCCACAGCGCCAGCTTGGCTTCGTGGATCAACCGGATGCAGGCGTTCTTGCCCATTTCGCGCATGCTGGCGAAGAACGCCGCCGAGTTGATCCCCGCTGCGAGCGTGCCGTGCGCCTCGGCATCACCTTCGAGCAATCCCAGGATCTCGGCGGTGAGCGCCTCACGCTCGGCCGCGCCGCGTGCCTGCGCCTCGACCGGGGACTTGCTGTCGTCCTGGAAGCGCATCCGCTCGAGCATCCCCAGCGGCATCGATGGCCGTGTGGTCCACGAGTGGGCCCGCAGATCCCACTCATTCGGGCCCCGGTGGCCGTGCGTGGCAATGAGGTCGTCCCACTGCGCGAGGAACGTCGCAGCCGCCGGGTCGTCCAGGCCGGCGATGCGCTCGAGGAGACCGTCGATGCCGTCGTCCGAAGCGGCGTCGTCGAATGCCGCAGTCAGCGCGGGCGAGTTCCTCACGGTGCGCGACATCGCCCACATCTGATTCGGGGCGTCAGCGGATTCGATGCTGCCGACCGCGGTCAGCAGTTTCACAGCGTCGCCCTCTCGACCGATCGCCGCACAGATCGCCTGCACGGCGCCGGGGCCGAGTGATGCGGCCAGCACCGACTGGCAGTACTCGGTCCAGGCAGCCTCGAGTTCAGGGCCGGCCAGTTGACGAGCTCGGGCCACGAGCGCCTCGTTCGACAGCGACGCGAGCTCGGGGCGGTTCGTGACGTACGCCATGGCGGTCGCCGACGCCTGCTCCTGGGCGGGATAGCTCGACGCGCTCATCGCCCAGCCCATGGTTTCGGCGAGTTTGAGGCTCTGCGTCTCGTCCTCGTCGTCGGGATGTGGCGTGTACTTCGGGACACCGGGATGGTCACCGAAGTAGGCCATGTCGATGGCTTCCGGACTGGCACCAGGCATGCGGACGCCCATGATGCGGGGCAACGACAGCTGGTTGTAGAAGTAGCCGCCCCAGTTGCCGAACACCTCGGGCGGGTCGACCGCGAACTCGTCGCGTCGCACCACTCCGAAACGGACGAAGCCCTCGGCCACCCCCGGGATGCAACCCTTCGCCCACCCGAGACTCCAGCCGAGCGGACTGAAGGGCTCCGGGCCGACCTCGTCGGCGTTCGCCCGCGTGTAGTAGGGGAATCGTGTACTGATCGCCGTATCGGTGATCCAGGTCTCCATCTCGGTTGGCGATCCGCCCATGGTTGTTCCCCTTCGTCGCTCGTGTATCCCAGCGGCGAAACTTACCCCGTGACCCAACCCGAGCACCGATCCCAGGTCGACAGCAGCGGCGACGACTACACCGACAGCTACGAGGACGTCTCGATGTTCACGCTGTCGGGCGACCGGGAGCAGACGTTGCTCGACAAGCAGACCGAGTGCACGTTCATGTGGACCACCAAGGCCGGTGACCCCGTCGGCGTCATCATGAACTTCGTGTTCCACGACGGCGCCTTCTGGCTCACGTGTACGCGTCGCCGCAAGCGCGTGCCCGCCATCGAGGCGCGCCCGCGGGTTGCGGTCGCCATCACGAGCCGCGGGACCGACATCGGGATCAGCCAGGCGGTCACCTACAAGGGCACTGCCGTGGTGCTCGACGATCCAGCGACCCTCGCATGGTTCTACCCCGTGCTCGCCGCCAAGGTCCGACCCGGCAACGAAACAGCGCAGGCGGCCTTCGCCGCTCATCTCGACAGCCCTGGTCGCGTCGTGATCCGCATCGAGCCCGACGGTCGCATCGGGTTCGACTCCGAAGCGATGTTCGCGAACTCACCCGCCGGCGCCACCACGACGCTCGCTCCAGGTAGCAGGGTCTGACGCAAGCGCCATGGATGCACGACTGATCGAGCGGATCAAGGCGGACATGCGCTACGAGTTCGCGCGGACCGCCCCGCCCGAGGGCTTTCCCGCCTTCCACGACATCCCCACCGACCGCCACACGAGTGACCTGTTCTGGGAACTCGAACAGGAGCACCTCTGGCCCAACACCTGGGTCATTGCCGGGCGGGTCGAGGACATCCCGAATCCCGGCGACTACTTCACGTTCTCCGACCTCGGCGTCCCTCTCCTGATCGTTCGAGGGACCGACTCGGAGATCCGCTGCTTCTACAACACCTGCCAACATCGCGGCGCCCCGGTCGTTCGAGAAGCACACGGCTCGTCGCGCCGGCTGCGCTGCCAGTACCACTCGTGGACCTACGAGGTCGACGGCGGGACGCTCGTGTCCGTGCCCGACGAACGCGACTTCGTCGACCTCGACTGGGAGCAGCGCTGCCTCCCCCGCGCGAGCTGCGACACATTCGCCGGCTTCGTCTTCGTCAATCGGAACCTCGCGGCGCAGCCGTTGCGCGAATGGATCGGGTCCGCTGCCGCGATGTTCGAACCCTTCCAGGGCGAGACCCTGCGTGAGGTGTACCGGGAGTCACGGATCATCCCGTGCAACTGGAAGGTGACGGCCGAGGCGTTCCTCGAGGTGTACCACTTCCGCCACATCCATTCCCACGACGGCGTCAGCGTGCTCGACAACCGGGGCGCAGCCATGGGTCTGTACCCCAACGGCCACAGCCGCATGATCACGCCCTACTCGCGCCAGAACATCGAGCGCGTCGGCATGACCGACTGGGACGACTGGAAGCAACTCGACCAGGGTGCGTTCCGCCGGATCGACACGGTGCCGGCGATGGTCGACTGTACGAGTACCGCAGTGAGCCTCTTCCCCAACGCGATCATCCCGCTCGGCGCGATCGGGTTCCCGATCAACCTGTTCTGGCCGGTCGACCGGCACACGACGCGACTCGACTGGATCTACTACGCCCCTCCCGTCGAGGGCACCGATCGGTTCACTCCCGACGAGCTCCCCGAGCACTGGACCAAGCGACGGCTGGTGTACAACCAGATCATGGCCGAGGACGAGATGAACATGGCCCCGATGCAGGCGTCGATGGAATCACCGGCACTCTCGGGTATCCCCATCAACTACCAGGAACGTCGGATCTGGCACCTCCACGAGGAGATCGACCGGGTCATCGGCGCCGAACGCATCCCGCCCGAACTCAGGCTGCAACAGGTACTGGGTCCGTACGTGGAGCAGCAGTAGCGGCCCGACGAGCCGCGACCTGCGAGCGTATCCCACCGGCGATGCCCTCCGGATTGAGGATCGCCGTGAGGATCAGGAACAGGCCACCGATGAACACCTCCCATTGGCCGAACGTGTCCGTGACCGTGCCGAGGAGGTAGAACGACACCCCAGAGGCGGCGGTGATGCCCGAGGTGACCGCGCCACTCACGCAGGTGATCCCCCCGAGATAGGCCACGGCCAGGGCGGTGAGCGATGCCACCGCCCCGAACGACGCATCGGACACGCTGCCGAACCGGTAGGCGATCATGCAGCCGCCGACGCCGGCGATGAACGCCGATGCGGCGAACACCTCCAGCTTCACCCTGGCGATGTTGACCCCACTGGCGTTGGCGGCTCGCTCGTTCGATCGGGTCGCCAACATCCGGCGTCCCGATGCGCTCTTGCGGATGTTGGCCACGGCAATCGCCAGCACGAGCGCGACGGCGACGAGCAAGATGCCGAACACCGGACGGGAGGAGTTGCTGCCGAGAATCAGGCCGAGGTCCCAGTTCCCCAACTTCGGGTTGGGAATCTTGGCGCCTCCCGTCGACGCGTCACCGACGAACTTGGGATCCTTGAAGATGAACTCGGCGATCGCGACCGCGCCTGCAAGCGTGATGATCGCGAGATTCGTCCCTCGGACGCGCAGCGCCGGAACGCCGACGATGATGCCGAAGACCATCGCCACCAGGGACGCGACAATGGGCGCGATGGGGAACGGAATGTCCCACTGCATCGCCAACTTCGACAGCGAGAACCCGGCGACACCAGCGAAGGCCATCTGTGCGAGCGACGGTTGACCGCCGAAGCCCGCCAGCAGGACGAGCGACAAGGCGAGCACCGTGAAGACGGTCGTGGTCATGATCGCGCCACGCCACAGGGGCCCCAGGACGAGAAGGCCGACGACGGCCGCTACCACGGGGATCAGCACCGCCAGCGGCGTGACCTTCGCCGGGGGGATCGCCGGCATCTTGAACTCCGCGACCGACCCTCGATCCGGGAGCCGCTCGCCGAGGAACACCATCGCCACGATGATCACGATGAACGGCAACCCTTCGCGGGCACCGTACTGCGGGAACCAGCTGAAGTCGATCTGCATCTTGGTGAAGCTCGACTGCACGAGGCCGATCGCGAGACCCGTGAGCACCGTCGGCCACACCTTCGTGAACGCCCCGATGAGCGCGGCGCCGAGTGCCGGTATGAGGTACCCGAACGTGAACACACCCGACGACAGCTGGATCATCGGTGACGCAAGGATCACGACGACCGCGCCGATGAGCGAGGCCAACACGAAGCTCGACTGCGCCAGCAACTGCGGCGAGTAGCCGAGCAGGATCGCGCCCTTCTCGTTCCCTGCCGCCGCTTTCGTGGCGAGGCCGAGCCTCGTGTACCGCGACGAGATCCACACCGCTGCCGCGATCAGCAACACGATGAACACGAGCCAGAGCCCGTCGCGGGGCACCGTCACGTCCTCCATGATCGTGACCGGCTCCCGCGGGAGGATCGCGTCGACCCGCAGATCGGAGTTGTCCTCGAACCGCTGCTCGATCAACGCCGTGAACACGATGACGAGCCCGATGCTGGCCACGACCTTGGCCAGCGCCGGTGCCCGATACAACGGCCGGAACACCAGCGTGTAGACGAGCAGACCCCATCAGGGCTGCCGTCAGCAACGCCAGCCCGAAGGCCCACCAGATCCCGACATCGTCACCGAAGTGATACCGGTCCGGAAGGCCCGGTATCGGGAACGGGTAGGCCCCCTGGCGGAGTTCGGCATAGACGTACGCCGACCACGTGGCCATTGCCCCGTAGCCGAAGTTCACGAGACCGGACCCCTGATAGGTCACCACGAGACCGAGGCCGAACGCCGCGATGATGGCGGCGGCCCCGGTTCCGAGGAGGATGAAGAACAGATAGTCAGTCATCGAGGCGCCGCGTGGACGGCGTCACAGCGAAGTCGAGGGTGTCGAGTGCCTCATAGCCCGGGACGGTCTCGACGGTGCCATCGCCGACATACTCGCCGACCGGGAAACTGAAGCTGCAGACGTTCGGGATGCTCGGCGCGCTGCCGCAGGCCAACGGGAACTCGTTCGGCCACGTGACAAACTCAGTCGACGTGCCGAGGCGCTCGTAGAGCGAGGCGCCGGTGACGTCCTCTCCTTCGTCGGCCATCGTGTTGGCGATCTGCGCCAGTGCGAACAAGTTCTGCGTGCCACAGGATGCCGAGCCCGAGCTCTGCGGGCTCTTCCGCGCCGGCCAGCTCCACGATCGCATCGGTGTCAGCACGCTCCGGCGTGCCCGTCTCCTCGGTCTGGCCCCCGATGAAGTACCAACCGAATGCGTCGTCGCCGACCTGGCTGATCACCTCGTCTGCTGCGCAGATGTTGGTCGTGATCACCGGCGTCTCGATCCCGAGGGATGCTCGTCCCCGCATCGTCCCGATACAGCCGGCGTCCGCGTACAGCGAGAACAGCACGTCGGGATCGTCGGCCGTGGCCTGGCTCATCAAACCCTGGTACCCGGCGTCGGTCTCGTTGTCGCCACCCTTCACGGAGGTGTACGTGATGCCGACCTTGTCGAGAGCCGCCTTGAGGGCGGCTTCGGTGCCGTTGGCACCGACGTTGTCCGCGCTGATGATGCCGGCGGTCTTCGCGTCGAACTCCTCGACGGCGAACTTGGCCATCGCCGCCACCGTGGTCGTGTTGCCGCCAGTGAGGTACAGGGCGTTCGCCGCGTAGTCAGGGGGAAGGATCGGCAGCACGCCGATCACCGGGATGCTCGACGCCGTGAAGGTGTCGAAGCCTGCGAACAGATCGAGACCGAGATAGACCAGTTCGACCCCCTTGCCGGCCAACTCCTGGGCACACGCCTGCGAGGTCTCGGGCGTGCCGCCCCCCTCGCAGATCTCCAGTTCGATCGGTCGACCGCCAAGGCCACCGTGTTCATTGAGGTAGTCCACCGTTCGCCTGCGTCGCCGTCGCGATCTCGGGGAAGTCGAGCCCCGGGACTCCCACCGTGTTGACCATGCCGACGACGATCTCGTCGCCATCCGGCGGCGGCAACGCACTGAAACCCTCGCCGCCTTCGGGAGCCTCCGTGTCCGTCGGCTCGGTGTCTGCAGGTTCCGTGTCGGCCGGCTCGGTGTCGGCGGGTGCGGTCGTCTCTTCGACCTCCGCCTCGGTGACCGCCGGTGCAGCGGAGTCATCGGACGACGAGTCCGAGTCGCTTCCACACGATGCCGCCACGAGTGCAAGGACCGTCAAGCCCGCGATCGCGCGTGCGTGATGCTTCCGATTCATGGTGTTCCCCCTCATTTGTTGTTCCCCTGGATTGTGTTCGATTGTTGTCTTCGACGAGTGATCAGTTCAGCGTGCCATCGGGCACCCAGCTCCCGTGCGCACCATAGGGCACACGACGGGGCAGATGGATGGTCGCAACGGGCGGCGCCGAGAAATTCTGGGCGTCGATGATGACCAGACACGATTCGTCCGTCCTGGTGTCGTGCTTCAGGCTGATGACCCAGCCCTCGTCCTCACCCGAATCTTCGCCGGCGGGAGCGAAGACCGGCTCCGCTCCACGGACACCATCGCCGAGATGGTGCTCGGTGCATGTTCCGGTGCGCAGGTCGTACTTCCACAGCGCCGAGCCGAAGACGGGCTCTTCGGCATTGCCTTCTCCGGCCATCGCCATCAGATAGCCGTAGCGGGCGTCGAGCCCGATGAGGCGGTCGTTGACCCGGCCGAAGTCGCCGGGACGGTCGTCGATCTGCTCCTCGGTGACCGTGCCCGCGTCGAGGTCGATCGTCCAGCGCCAGAGGCGACCGACCTCGGCGTAGTCGTCGTTGCTCGTGCCGAATGCTTCCCTCTGGCGCGACACGTGGAGCACGAGCGTGTTGCCGACCTCGTGGGCGTTCACGGGATGGAACACGTAGCACGGGTCGATCTCGAACCAGCGAACGTCGGCGTTGGTGCCGTTGCGTGGCATCACACCGAGGCGGGCCCCGGCGTCACGGTTGAACTGGAACGGCATGCCGGTTTCGAGGGCGCCGAGGTTGAAGCACACCGGCAGGTCCATGAACACGACGTAGTTCCGGGTGACGTTGAAGTCGTGCATCATCACCATGTTGGGGATGTCGATGCCCTCGAGTTGCTGGAGCACGCCGTCAGCGCTGATACGGATGTAGTGCAGGTACGGCGGTTCGGGGCTCATGTAGCTGAAGGCGATGAGTTCGCCCGTGACCGGGCAGACCTTCGGATGCGCGGTCATCGAGGTGGTGAGCGCCCCGCCGAAGTTCTCGTAGCCGAGCGTGTTGAGTTCCTTGTCGACCGCCCACGGCCAGTGGCCCTCTTCGAGACACAGCAGCTTGTTGTTGTGCGGCATGATGTGGGTGTTGGCGGTGCCACGGGTGAGGTCGCCCATGTCGGCCATCATGTCGCCGGACGGGTCGGTCACGTTCGGGGTCTGGACGAACCGGTTCCGGTACCACTCGGCCTTGCCGCCGGCGATCCGCACACCGTGGACCATGCCGTCGCCGAAGAACCAGTGGTCGGACTTGCCCGACACCGGATTCGGGCCGGTACGGACGTAGGTGCCCTCCAGCTCGGGCGGGATGATGCCGTCGACGCGCAGATCGAAATCGGTGCGCTCGTCCAGCACGGGCGCCCAGTTGCCCCGCAGGTGCCAGGGAGTGTCGGTCCGAACGGTCTCGTCGATGCTCATGTGACGAAGGTAACAGGTCGATACCCGACCAATTTACCCGGAGTACGAAAAGTTTGCGGCAGCGTGACCGACGCAAGTTCGCCTTGGTACTGTCAGGCCATGCCGCCCAGCCCCGCTGCCGCCGTTCCCGCACGGCGCGGGCCCGGGCGGCCACGTGCCGGAGAGGTGGTGGCCGACCGCGAGCACCTCCTCGCCGCTGCGCTCCGACTCATCCGAGCCGACGGGCCCGACGTCACGATGGACGACATCGCCGCAGCAGCCGGAGTGAGCAAGCCCATCGTGTACCGCAACATCGGCGACAAGGACGCGCTCGTCGCGGCACTGGCGGAGCGGTTCGTCGATCAACTCAACGAAGCGGTCGAGCGTTCCACCGAGGGCGGCGCCGGCGGCCGCGCCACCTTCGCCGCCTCGATGCGCGCCACGCTCGAGGTCATCGACGCCGACCGCAACCTCTTCCTCTTCGTCACGGCCGGCGGTCCCGGAACCGACTCGGTCCGCCTCCTGGTCGATCGCTCCTCCAGCAGGATGATCGAGCAGTTCAGCGCGCTCCGAACTGCGGCCGGACTCGATCCGCTCCCCGTGCGCACGTGGGCGTACGCCATCGTCGGAGCGATCCAGGTGGCCGCGATGATGTGGCTCAGCGATGGTTACGGCGAACGCGACGATGTCGCCGACCACCTCACTCAGTTGATGTGGCCCGGCCTCACCGGCGGCCGCAACCCGTAAGCGGCCCGCCAGGTCGCCGACGTGGGAGGAACATCCCGCCTCAGCGGGGGATGGAACTCCACGGGCCGGTGTCTGCTCGCGGCTCGCGGGGCAGGCCGAGCACGCGCTCTCCGAGGATGTTGCGCTGCACCTCGTCGGACCCGCCGGCGATGCGATACCCGGGCGCTCCGAGGAGATGTTCGTTCCAGGCGTAGGTGCCCCACTCCCCCGTGTCGGCGAGCAGCCTGGCACCCAGGATGTCGCCGATCACCGAGCTGACCTCGGTCATGCCCTCGGTCCACAGCAGCTTGCCGAGCGAACCTTCGGGGCCCGGCGTCCCCGAGCGGGCGAGGTCGGCAGCTCGTCGATTCGTGAACGACTCGATACGGCCGTGGATGTACACCTTGGTCAGCTTGTCGCGCATCACCGGATCATCGGTGACTCCTGCCATCCGGGCGGTGGCGAGCAACTGCTTGAACGAGCCGCCCGACGCTCCCCCGCCACCGCCCGACTCGGAATGGTCCCGTTCGAAACTGAGCGTCGTGGTTGCGACCTTCCAACCGTCGCCGACATCGCCGAGACGGAGGTCGTCGGGGATCCGGACGTCGTTGAAGAACACTTCGCAGAACGACGAGCCACCGCTCATCTGCTTGATCGGTCGCACCTCCACACCCGGCGCATCGAGCGGGAGCATGAACGCCGTCAGACCCTGGTGCTTGATCACGTCAGGGTCGGTACGCGCGATGAGCTCACCCCACTGGCTGAACTGGGCGCCCGAGCTCCACACCTTCTGGCCGTTGACGACCCACTCGTCGCCGTCGCGAACGGCACGGCACGACAGCCCGGCAAGGTCGGACCCGGCGCCGGGCTCGCTGAACAGCTGACAAGCGAGGATCTCGGCGGCGAGCAACGACTTGACGAACCGGGTCTTCAGTTCGTCGCTGCCGACGACACGGAGGGTGGATGCGATCAACCCGACCGTGACGCTGATCAACTCGTGACTCCCAGGCGATTCGTACTCCCGCTCGACGTGTCCGAGTGCTCGGGCATGTGCCCGACTCAGTCCGAGTCCTCCGTACTCGACCGGCCAGGCAACGGCGTGATAGCCACGGGTGGCCTTCGTCTGGATCCACTTGGCAATGCGCAAGATGTGATCGCGCTCGTCCTCGAACGACATGTCGCTGAACACCGACACGTCGAACTCGCCCTCGCCCCAGCCGCGTTCAGCTTCGCTCGTCGGTCGGCGCACGGCGTGTTCGTCGAACCAGACCCGCGCCTCGGCGACGAAGTCGTCAACGGAAATGGACGGATCGACGAGACGTTCCTGGGTGTCGGTCATGGGGTGCCTCTCAAGGGGGGTTCGGTCATCGGGGGTTCAACTCGTCGAGGTCGCCCTCGAGCCAAGCGTCGCGCAGACGCCGCTTGTTGATCTTGCCCATCGTCGTGCGCTGCAGATCGCGCACCACGTGGTACTCACGCGGACATTTGTAGTGGCTCAATCGTTCCCGCAGCCACGCGGACAGCTCGGCAGGGTCCGGCGGCGAGCCCTCATCGGTCGGAATCACCAGCGCAACGAGCATCTCACCCATCTCCGGATGGGGAACACCGATGCAGCCCACGTCGGCGACACCGGGGTGGTCGATCAGCAGTTGCTCGGCCTCGGCCGGATAGAGGTTCACCCCGCCCGAGACGACCATGTCGCTGAATCGATCGGTGATGAAGACGTATCCATCGTCGTCGATGTAGCCGATCTCCCCGAGCGTGAACAGGCCCGGCTCGGGGTTCGACGCCGCGGTCTTGGCCGCGTCGTTCGGGTAGACGATGCCGCGACCGGTGGCGTCACGGAAGTACAACCGCCCCTCGGTGTTGGCTGGCAACTCGCTCAGGTCCTCGTCGAGGATCACGGCGCTGAACGGCGGGACGGAGCGTCCGACGGAGCCCTGGTGCTCGAGCCACTCCTCACTCGTGATCGTGCAGACGGTGCCCACCTCTGTTGCCCCGTACGCATCGCGGAACACCGGCCCGAACCAACGGATCATCGCCGCCTTGACGTCGATCGGACATTTCGCGCCGGTATGGGCGATCAACTTCATCGAGCTGACGTCGTACTTGGCCTTCACGTCGTCGGGCAACGCGAGCATGCGGACGAAGTGGGTCGGCACCATCACGCTGGTCTCGGTCCGGTAATTGTCGATCGCCGCGAGCGCCGCTTCGGCGTCGAACTTGGCAAGGATGACCGACGGGACCCCGGCGCACAGCAGACGCATGCCCGACAACGGGCCCGTGTGGTACATCGGCCCGACGACGAGGTGGGTGCCGAAACCGGAGAATCCACCCTGGGCCAGCAGTTCCAGATGCTCGGCCATGTTGCCGCCACCGGCGAACATCGTGGGCGGCAACT
The DNA here is from genome assembly GCA_963716235.1 of Ilumatobacteraceae bacterium. GTDB lineage: Bacteria > Actinomycetota > Acidimicrobiia > Acidimicrobiales > Ilumatobacteraceae > Sva-07. The sequence continues at coordinate 125,747 of CAVQTE010000014.1, forward strand.
CGGTGCCCTTGGGTTGCCCGGTCGTGCCCGAGGTGTACAGCAGGTTGGGGCGTGGCATCACGTCATCGGGCGGATCATCCGTTGCTCCTTCGGCCAGCCAGGTGTCCCAATCGGTGACACCGTCGACGTCCGCGCACCTCCAGCCGATGATCTTCGTGATGCCCGCGGCCCGGGCCGCATCGACGCCGCGCTCGGCAGTTTCTGGTCCGACGAACAGGATGCTGGTGTTCGAGTCGTCGAGGATGTATGCGGCCTCGGCGGCCGTGAGGTGGAAGTTGACGGGAACCGACGAGGCTCCGGCCAGCAACCCGCCGAGGTGCGCGAGCGCTGTCTCGGACGCGTTCTCGGCGAAGACGGCGATCCGATGATCAGGCCCGAGGTCACCTGCCCGATCAGCGGTGAGCAACAGGTTCGCGCACCGATTCAAGGCGTCGTCGACCTCGGCCCAGGTCATCTCCCGGTCGCCGTCGACGAGGGCGAATCCGGTGGGGTCGAGTGCGGCGCACTCCTTCGCGAAACGTGGCATCAGGGTCCGATCGGTCGTCCGTTGGCCGGCCGGTCGAACCCGGCCTGACGGAATCTGGATGAGTCGATCCCCATCGAGTCGGGGACCAGTTCGGTGGTGTCGAAGTGGTGCACACAGACGCGATGCATGATGCGCCATTCGTCGCCGCGTCGTTCGTACGTGTCGAGGTAGCGGCCGTACCAGGTGGACAGCCTGCGCTCGTCGGCGTGGGACAGGTAAGCGATGTTCAATGCCTCGCCGCGGGCGTGCTCGCCATCAGGGTCGATCTCGACGCGATGGTTGAAGATCGTGTGCATCGTCCACTCCCAGACGCCGTGGCTCGACACGACCCGATCGCAGAACTCCCAGGCATTACCCACGAACACGCCGTGATCGTCGGTGCCGTCGGGCCAGTAGGCCGACTTCATGACGTCGCCGTCGAGACGGTCGACGCCGTACGAGTAGCGGCGCGCCGCCTCGCGGCACGCCTCGATCGCCAGCAGCTGTTCGATGGTCGGTGTGGGGTTGGTGATGTCGCTCATGTCGCTCGTGTCGCTCGTGTCGCTCGTGTCGCTCGTGTCGCTCGTGTCGCTTTCTTCTTCGTGTGAGTCGGGACATTACCGAACGATCATTAAGGTTCTCGCACCATGGGCTTCGATCTCGCACAGACTGACCACCTCCTGACCACCACTCGGGCCGTACGCAAGCGGCTCGATCTCGAACGAGCGGTGCCGAGGGAGTTGATCCTCGACTGCGTTCGCATCTCGACACAGGGGCCGGCGGGCGGCAACCACCAGCGCTGGCGCTGGGTGATGGTCGACGACCCCGACCTCAAAGCCGTCGTCGCCGACGCCTATCGGCGCTCGTACGCTCCGTACATCGCGGCCCAGCAGGAAGCCGTGGCGAAGGCCGGCAACGCGTCGGCCAAGAATGCGATCATCGATTCGAGCTTGCACCTGGCCGAGGTGCTCGAAGATGTTCCGGTGCTGGCGATCCCCTGCGCACTCGGCGCGCCACCACGAGACAACGGCAGCGGCGAAGCGCAGGGTTGGTGGGGCTCACTCATCCCGACCGTGTGGAGCTACTGCCTGGCCGCCCGCTCGCGAGGGCTCGGAACGGTCTGGACGACGCTGCATCTCGGGTACGGCGACGAGGTGGCCGACGCCTTGGGCATTCCCGACACCGTGACACAGTTGGCCTGCATCCCCACCGCGTTCTACACGGGCGACGACTTCAAGCCGGCCAGCCGCAAGCCCGCCGAGGAGGTCACCTACTGGAACGGCTGGAAGAACCAGTTGTGAGCTCGGCGTCGGCCATGGGCCCGCGACCGAAGACCACTGCGGCGACGGCAACTGCAGCGATGATGAATCCGACCACGATCCACAGTGCGGTGAACGATCGCCACCAGTCCGATCCCGGCAGCGTCCGCAGCACGATCGGCGCGAGCCGACCCTCGTCGCGGGGACGGCTGCTCTGCGACGGATCGACACCGACAGGCAACTGGAAGAGCGTCCACGTGGCCATTCCGGCGAGGACGGCCACGGGCAGGATGCGTGGTGCGATCCGATCGAAGCCGATGACGAACAGTGTTGCCAGCGAGCCGAGCACCGGGAACACGTAGCGCGGGTGGAGGTAGCCGCCGCCGCTCACGTGCTCGGCGATGTACCAGACAGTCGCACCGACGCCGATGACGAGCAACAGGATCGAGCGCCTCGCGATTCGGTAGCGGTCGCCCGACGCGTCACGATCGCCGGTCCGCCGGGAGATGACGACCGCGACGATGCCGGCGACGGCGACCGCGGCAATCACCAACATTCCCGTCGGGCGAGCGCCGCCGTAGGTGAGCGGGCTCATCGATCGGGTATACAGCGACCGCCAGAGGCCGTCTCTGAGCAGCGTCGACACGATGCTGCCGTTCGGTTCACGATCGAAGCGCTCGAGCAAGTAGCTCGATGCACCGATGTCGCCGTACAGCACGATGTTGCGGAGGTAGAACCAACCGAATGCCAACGCAGCCGGAACCAGGCCGATGACGCCGACGCGCAGCGCTGCCCGGCGGCGATCAGTGTTCGCAGCGACTGGCTTGGCGAACTCGAACGCGGCAACCGTGGCCACCACCGAGAACGCAACGAGCATCGTCGCGGCTCGTGTACCGGTCGCGACCGCAGTCGTCAACGCGAGCAGCGACAGGTTGCGAGACGTCGATCCACGCTGCAGACATCGCAGGCCGGCCCAGGTGACCGCGGCACCCGCTGCGAACGTCATCCCATCGCTCATCCCGAGCGACAGCGACGCGTAGAGCTGAGTGACCATCGCGGCGACTCCGGTCGACACGAGCGCGATCCGCTGTGACTTCGTGAGCTCGCTTGCGATCAAGTAGGTGAACGCGAGCCCGACCGCGCCCCACGCGATGTTGGCCAGGCGCATGAGGAGCAGGCCGCCGTCGGAGCGCTGCGTCAGCTCGGAGTACCAGATCAGCGGAGCAACCGAGACGTAGTACAACGGCGGATGGTTGGCGACCCAGATGGTTCGGTTGGCGAAGGGTGTCGTGGAGATCGCCTCGCCCATCCACTGGCGGGCCCAGATCGGCACCGGCTGGAGTTGATCGATCGTCGGGAGCGAGCCGTCGGCCACGACGTGGGCATAGCCGAGATGCGCCTTCTCGTCGGCGCCGACGAACGGCGGCTGTTCGAGGGCGAACAGCGACCCGATGGCGAGGTACATGATGATGATGCCGACGACACCGATGATCGAGGCGCGACCGATCGTGGAAATCCTCCGGCTGTCGACAGACGCGAAGAACTCGTCGGACACGTCCGACGTCATCACACCGTTCTGGTTCACGCTGCTGTAGTTGTTCACGCTGCTCGCAGTTTCGAGAAGGTGAAATCTTACGGCCGACGAACGGCCTTCGCCGTGCGGGTACGTTCAGCGGTACGTGAGATCGAGTTCGAGGTGCTCGAGCCCTCTCAGGATGAAGCTGCTGCCATAGCGGAGCGCATCGCGATCGACGACCGTGATCGTGTCGATGTGGGCCGCCAGGACCCGGAGCGCGGTGACGGCTTCGATTCGTGCCAGGGCGGCGCCCAGACAGAAGTGGATGCCGTGCCCGAACGCAATGTGGTTGCTCAGCCCGGGCCGATCGGGGCGAAACGCCTCCGGGTCGTCGAAGAGTCGGTCGTCGTGGTCGGCGGAGCCGTACATGACCCACAGCGTCGAACCTGCGGCGATCGGCGTGCCGGCGATCTCCGTGTCGGCGGTGACGATCCGGAAGAGCCCCTGGTTGGGGCTGGCCCATCGAAGGCCCTCCTCGACGATCGCTGTCGCATACGACGGGTCGGCCTTCAATCGCTCCCATTCGTCGGGGTGTTCGGCGAGGAGCACCATCAGGTCGGCCATCAGGCTGGCGGTGGTCTCGCTGCCGGCCACCTGGATCTGACGGATGATCGACAGCATCTCGGCCATGTCGAGTGGGCCGCCCTCGACTCCGTCGTCAGGGGTCAGCTCGGCCGTGAGGAGGTCGGTCAGGAAGTCGTCGCGAGGAGCGGCACGTCGAGCCTCGAGTTCGCTCGCGAAGTACTGCTGCTGCTCGACGATGTCGCGTTCGGCAGCGACGCGCTCGTCGTCGCTGATCGTGCGACCGATCGCGGCGACGGACGAGTCGGCCCATCGTTTGAAGTCGGCCTGGCGGGTCTCGGGCACTTCCAGGATCACCGCAACCGCCCGCACGGGCAGAGGGACGGCGAACTTCCGGAGGAAATCGACGCGCGGCGCCCGCCCGAATCCGTCGACGAGGTCCTCGCAGATGGTCTCGATGGCGGGCGCCAGCAGACTGACCCGCTTCGGCGTGAACGCCATCGAGACGAGGCGGCGATACCGGGTGTGGGCGGGCGGGTCGACGGTCAGCATCGTCGGCACGTTCGGCCAGCCGTCGGCGATCACCGATTTCAGCCGGTCGAGCAGTTCGGGCGACGGCTTCGCCGCCGGTGATCCGAACCTCGACGAGAACGTGGTGGGGTCGTGGAGGATCCGCTTCACATCGCTGTGGCGTGACACGGCGAAGATCCGCTCGCCGGGTCGACCGAACGGCGCTCCGTCCAGTTCGAGGACGGGCGCGTGGTCGCGCATCTCGCGATAGTGCGGGTAGGGGCACTGGACGACCGAGTCGTCGGTCGCGTCGAAGGTGATGCTGTCAGTCACGCTCCACCCATTCATCGAGAAGCGCATGGAAGTGCCGCGGCTTGGTTTCCTGGTAGTCGGCGAACATCACTCCCGGTCGGGTCATCGCCTCGAGTCCCAGCTGCACCTGCGGCAGGTTGTACACATCCTGGTTGAACACCCGGCCCAGCATGCCCAACTCGGTCGCGACGGTCCAATCCTCGTCGTCGGCCAGCCAGTGGATCGGTGCCGCCGGAGGGCGTTCGTCACCCGGGAACGGTGACAGGAACATGCACTCCATGATCGAACGTCGATGGTCGTTTCCGTAGGGCCGGAAGCGGTAGACGATCCTGTTGTAGGCGCCCCAGGGATGGAAGTTCGGGAAGACCGTGTAGTAGATGCTCTCGGTCAGCTCGGCATCACAGAGTTCGTCGACACGGTCGCCGAGGGCCGGACGCAACGACTCTCGGGCCGCCTCGGCGCCGAGGTGTCGGGCCGTCTCCCCGTCGGGCACGACCTGCTTGGGTGGTTCGTCCAGGTTGCGGTCGCTCATCGCATCGAAGATGTCCTGCTGCGTCGGCACCCATGTGACGTGCGGGCTGGGAACACCATTCGGCGTGATCGCACGGCAGAAGTTGCCGAAGACGTCGTACTGCGAGATGGCGTCACCGAGACTCGGGAGGAGTTGCGGGTGCGTTGCCACGACGTGGAACGCCTCCATGAAGGCCTCCTGGGCCACCTTCCAGTTGCAGTCCATCACCTTGGCGACGTGCGCCTCCTTGTACCGCTCCTCCAGCGGCCAGCGGTCGAAGTGCCGGCTCAGGTCGCCGAGGTGCGATTCGAGGGTGTCGCAATCGGGGTCCATGTTGATGAAGACGAATCCGCCCCACGTGCCGACCTTCACCTCCGGCAGCGACCACTCGTCGGGTTCGAGTCGGGGGAAGTCCCACTGGCACGGGACCTGCTTCAGGCACCCGTTGAGCTCCCAGGCGAAGCCGTGGAACGCGCAGCGCAGCTCGGTGTCGCGGCCGGGTGACTCCTTGAGACGCCGGCCGCGGTGAGGGCAGACGTTGTGGTACGCCTTGAATTCGTCGAGTTCGGTACGTACGACGAGGATCGATCGACCGACGACGTCGTACGACAGGTGGTCGCCGACCTCCGGGATGTCCTCCTCGCGGCACGCCATCTGCCAGACCTTCGTCCACAACTTGTCGACCTCGAGCCGATGGAACTCAGCGCTGGTGTACCGCTCGACGGGCACGTCGGCCTCGCTCGGCGGCATCGGCGAGAACCATCGAAGCACGTCGGGGACCTCGTGGCTGTCGGTGTCGAGCAGCTCCTGGTACGTCAACGACGGGCGCTGGGTGTAGTCGATCGCGGTCATGACGCTCCTTCGGTCTGGCGGAATCGTGGAAGGACAGCGAGTCGCGGCGGCAGTTGCGGGCCGGCGAGCCAGCCGCACAGGTGTGGGTCGGCGTGGCGGAGTTCACCCTCGATCCACTCGCCGTCAGGCGTGAACGTGCCGGTGACGCCGTCACGCGAGGTCACGTCGAGGTTTCCGTCATCCCGCACGTCGTAGATCGCTCCGCTGAGTGCATGTTTGCGTTGCCGCATGTGTCCCCCTGTCTCGGATTCTGGTGGGAGACACATTCCCATCCGCGCCGGGTGCCGATCAGGGCCAAAGGTCCTCAAATTGATCGTGCGACCAATTATTCGGCGTGATCGCCTCTGGCGACCGCGAGATTGCCGTCGGTCCACATCACGACCAGGGTGCGGTGCGCGATTCGCCAGCCGGCTGCGGTGCGTACGAGGCGATCCTCGTAGCGCCCGGCGACGATGTAGTTCGGCCCGCCGGTCGCCGCCTGGCGTATGTGCTGTGCCTGCAGGTAGCACCGATGGGTTGCCGCATCGCCATCGAGGACGACCTCGTGGTTGCCCACCAGGTGCTGGCTGTCGTCGAGATGCTCCAGCGCGGTCCGGATTCGTCCGCGAATCGCCTCGATGCCGACGAGTTGCTCGGGGCTGCCCAGCTCGGCGGTGGCGTCGGGAATGAAGACGTCGTCGAGCAGCGCCCAATTCTTGGTGTCGAGCGCTCGGCAGTAACGCAGGGCGATTTGCACGATGTCACGCTCGTCGAGCAGTGCCTGCACGGCTTCGTCGCGCATCAGCGGCTCCCTCCGTTGACGACGAGCGTGTGCCCGGTGATCCACGACGACGCTGGCGAGGCCAGGAAGACCACTGCGTTGCCGACGTCTTCCGGGGTGCCGAGTCGGCCGAGCGGGACGCCCAACTTCTTGGCGAGGTCCGGGAGGTCGGCGTCGGTCGCTCCGAAGAACTCCATGAACACCTCGGTCGGGACGGGCCCGGGCGCAACACCGTTCACTCGGATCGCACGCGGGGCGAGCTCGATCGACAGCGTCTTGGTCAGGCTGTCGACGCCGGCCTTGGCAACGGCGTAGGGGCCGTTGTTGGGTGACGCCTTGAGCGCGGCGGTCGACGAGATGTTGATGATCGAGCCGCCATCGTCGATCACCCGCGCCGCAGCACGGGCACCCGTGAAGACCGCTCGGAGGTTGACGTCGAGCTGGTAGTCCCACTGCCGGTCGGGCATGTCGGCGAGGTGCCGGGGAGTGCGATCGTCGGCACCGCCCGCATTGCTGACCCACAGCGAGAGTCCGCCGAGTTCCGCTGCGGCCCGATCGGCCAACTCGTCGACGAACGCGCCGTCGGTGATGTCGCCCGCGATCGCGATCGCTCGGCGACCGAGTGCACGGACGCGATCAGCGACGGCCTCGATCTCGTTCTCACGTCGGGCGGTGAGCACCACGTCGCAACCTGCCTCGGCCAGCGCGATCGCGATGCCCTCGCCGATCCCGCGGCCTGCACCGGTGACCACTGCACGCCCACCGTCGAGCGCAAATCGATCGAGCACCGTGTCCGTCATCTGTCTCCCCTTCACGTCGGTCGGTGGCGACCATACCGAGTCGACCCACGACGAGACGACCCACAACGAGCCGGCGCGTCGAGCTACCGTCGTCGTCGTGTTCGGGGGACCTGTACAGATCGCCTACGCGGTCGACGACGTGATCGAGGCGGCGCGACGGTGGTCCGTCCGCGGCGTCGGGCCGTTCTTCGTGATCGAACACATCGACGTCCACCATGTGCGTGTCAACGGCTCACCGAGCACGTTCGATCACTCATCGGCATACGCCCAGTGGGGTGCGTTGATGGTCGAGTTGATCTGCCAGCACGACAGCGGCGGCGGGCGGATCGTCGAGACATCGGGGATCCACCACGTCGCCTGCTTCGTCGACGACTTCGAGTTCGCAGCCGCTCAGCTCGCTGCGGCCGGACACGACGAGGTGCTGTACGCCGAGACAGCGGCAGGCATGCCGTTCGCCTTCCACGACGCGCGAGCCGAGCGGGGGCACCTCATCGAGATCTACGAACGCACCGATCGCCTCGGCCGCTTCTACGACATGGTGAGCGATGCTGCAGCCGGATGGAACGGGAGCGACCCGATCAGGGTGCTGGGTTGAGCGTGCCGCTCAGCTCGTCCGGCCGGCCTCGTGGAACTGCCGGCTCGATCCGATGTTGAAACGGTTCGGGGTCATGCCCGCCGTGGTCTGACCCGCATCGACGACGAGTGTGTGGCCCGAGATGTACCGGGCCTCGTCGCTCGCCAGGAACAGCGCCGCTGCGGCGATGTCCTCCGGGAACCCCGCGTACCCGAGCGGTGACATCGACGCGATCCGTTCGGAGGTGCCCTCCACGTCACTCGCGTCACCGGTGGTGACCGCCGCGGTCATGGCCGTCACCGTGTTGCCGGGTGAGATGGCGTTCACGCGGATCCCATCCGGGGCGAGCTCGTTCGCCACGGACTTCGTCAGACCGATGACACCGTGCTTGGCCGCGGTGTAAGCGTGTGGGCCGAGACCGCCGAGGATACCTGCCGTGCTCGAGGTGCTGATGATGACCCCCGACTGCTGTGGTCGCATCACCCGGGCGGCGTGTTTGGTGCCGAGGAAGACCCCCCGCAGCAGGATCGCGATCGTGTTGTCCCACGCCTCGGCCGACATCTCCGAGATGCGGCCGACAGCACCCACGATGCCGGCGTTGTTGAACATCACGTCGAGGCGTCCGAACTCGGCGACGGCGAGGTCGACCGCGGCGGCGACGTCGGATTCCTTCGTCACGTCGGTCGAAGCGAATCGAGCGTGATCGCCGAGTTCATCGACCAACGCCATGCCGGCGTCGACCTGCATGTCGGCGACGACCACCATCGCCCCCTCGGCCACGAACCGGCGTGCAGTACCGGCACCGATACCGCTCGCAGCGCCGGTGATCACGGCGACTTTGCCGTCGAGTCGTCCTGTCATGGCTGTCTCTCCTCGTTGAAGTTCTGTTCTGGTGAAGTTCTGGGCTCGTGGACGTTCCGGCGATGCACTCAGGCGCCGTAACCGTGGTCGATGAGTGCGTTCTGTGTTCGTTCGACGACCTCGGTCCACAGCGTCACTGCCCGCTCGCTCGTGAAGTCGAGGCTCCCGACGGCCAGCACCGGGATCATCCAGCCGCAACTGATGCCGACCCGGTAGTCGGTGACGAGCTGATCGTAGGAGTAGTCGGACACGCCGTTGGCGACGAGTGCATCGTGGTAGGCATGGAGCAACTCCGGCTCGTGCGCCCGCCGGTCGTCCGTACTGAGGTTCTGCGACACGAAGTACCCGACGTCAGCGACGCCGCCGCCCTGGCTGATGGCCTGCCAGTCGATCACGACGATCGATCCGTCGGCGTCGAAGAAGAGGTTGTCGGCGCGGAAGTCGAAGTGCACCAACGTGTGCGGCATCGCCGCGAGATCGTCGAGGATCTGCGGGCGCATCGCTGCGTAGTTGTCGACGAAGTCGCGCAACTCAGGCTTGATCACGTTGCCGAACGCTGCCATGAACCCTGGCAGCGACGACTCGTAGATGGCACTGCCCGCCTGATTCAGCGGCCCGTTGATGACGGGTATGAAGTCGGCGTTCTCGAGTCCGACACCGTTCCAGAATCGGGCGTGGTGAGCGGCCAGCCCGACGAGCGCTGCTCGCGCCTGCTCGGGGGTGACACCGGTGACCTGGTCGCCGAGCGTCAGGCGGCCGAGGTCCTCGATCAGGAGGAGGTACTCCTCGTCGTGGGCCTCGGGCGCCGTGGTGCACGTGATGTGGAAGATCCGCGGCGTGCGCACCGGCGATTCGTCGGCCAGTTCGCGGTAGAAGCGATGCTCACGCTCGTAGATGCGCGTCGGCTGCATCATCGCGCGGATGTCGGGCGAAGAGGTCGGGAACTTGGCGATGACGCTCGTCGGCGCACCGCTGGCATCACGGTCGTACACGAGTCCGACGGTGGCGACCTCGCCCATGAATCCGACGCCGACGGTTCCCGGATCGATGAGCACCGAGCTCACCGTGACGTCGTCGCCGATGACGCCCGAACCTCGGAGTGCTTCGGTCATCCACTCCGCGGTGATCTCGCTCGTGGTGGTGGGCAGTGCATGAGTCATGCGCGGAAAGCTAGCGACCGGTGTCGCGCCGTCTCCGACCCGAGCGATCTCACCTGGTCTGCATGCGGCTGCCGTCGGCAACGGGACCGTCATCACCGCGGTTGCGGGCGCCGACGACGACAACGGCGACGCCGTCGGTCTCGATGACCTCGTGCGCGGCAACGCCCTCCCAGGCCGGGGGGCCCGAGTGCGAACCGTCACGGACGTCGAACGATGCTCCGTGCAACGGGCAGGTGAGGCCGTATCCGCGCAGGCGCCCTTCGCTCAGCGGCGTGTCGGCGTGCGAACAGTTGTCGTCGAGCGCGAACAACCGGCCGCTGACACGACACACGACGATGCCGTCGCGCCCGATGTCCTCGAAGCAGCGCAGCTCACCGTCGGCGAGGTCGCTCAGATCGCCCAGTTCGAACGTGTTCGCGTCGAGGGCCTCAGCCATCGAGCGGCCCCTGGGACAGGTATCGGTCGATGTTGTCGTGGAAGAACCGGATGCGCCGCTCCTGCCACGGCATGTACTCGCCGCGGAAGCCACGCGAACGCAGACCCTGCTGCTGGGTGTTCCAGATCGCCACGTCCTGGTCGATGCCCGGACCACACGACACCTCCCCGGCGATCCCGGTCTCGTGTTCCACCTGGTGGTCGACCGACACCCAGTCACGCATCGAGTTGGACCAGTACTCCTTCGACCCCTCCGGGAACAGGGTGAGGTACCACATGTCGAAGTAGCACTTCTGCGGGTCGGACGGATGCGGAGTTGCTCGCAGCCAGATGCAGCCGTCGGGCTTCATGCTGAACGAGATGTTCGGGAACACGGTGTAGTGGTAGTTGTCGGTCAGCTGCTCGTCGGAGTAGCTGGAGAAGTCGTAGCCCTTGGACGCGCCGAGCTCGCGCTTGCGCTGCTGCAGCGCGACGCGGATGCCGCTCAGGTCGTCGACGAACGGCGCCGGGTCGAGCTCCCAGAACTCCATGTCCGGCCCGAGGCTCTTGATGGTGCGCTCCGGCTTGCCGTCGTACTGCGGCCCCGGTCCCCCGCCGGGCATCAACATGCGGGCGTGACCGGATTCGTACAGGTCGAACTGACAACCACTGTGGTGTTCGTTCATCGACGCGAGCGTCTGCGGGTGCACGTACGGCAGGTGATAGCTCTCGTTGAAGTTGTCCTGCACGCATTTCCAGTTGAACTCGCCGACGACCGTCACCCAATGGGTGCGCTTCATGTTCTCCATGCGGTAGACATCGAGGTGCTCGGCGACCGGGTCGAGCCACTCGCGCAGCGGCGCGGCGTTCTGATCCATGTTGAACCAGATGAACCCGGCCCACGTGTCCGATGGCATCTCGACGAGGTTGCGCACCCCGCACGGGCTGCCATCGACGAAGTCGTCCTCGTCGGGGACCCAGTCGAGCCGACCGTCGACGCCGAACCGCCAGCCGTGGTAGGCGCACTGGAACTCGCCGGTGAGCAGCGTGCCGACCTCGGCCGTGACGAGTCGGTTGCCACGATGCTGGCAGACGTTGTAGAACACGCGCACCGTGGCGTCGAGCCCGCGGACGGCGATCACCGAGTCACGCCCGATCTCATAGGTGACGTAGTCGCCGGGTTCGGGGATCTGATCCACCCGCCCTGCAACCTGCCACACGCGCGGCCACAACGCCTCCTCTTCGAGGCGCGCGAACTCCGGCGACCAGTAGCGCTCGCCCCGGATCGTGTTGGAGCTCAGCGCCGGCTCGGGCGCCTTCGTGCGCGGCGTTCCCCGCACGGTGACCGGCTGATCGATGATGTCCGTCATGTCGTCCCCTTCTTCGTCCCAAACCCCACACGACTAACCTAATGGACGTTCGGCAAGTCAGGCGGCTCGTACCGCCCACGTAGGGAAGGGGCGAGCGGGAATGATCCGAGGCGTTCATCACGTGGCGATCTCCACGCCGGACATCGACCGGCTTGCCGCGTTCTACGTCGACGTGGTCGGCTTCGAGCCGGTGATGTCGACGAGTTGGAGTGACCGGCCGATCATCGACCGCATCATCGGTCTGCCCGGGTCGGCCGCCCGGCAGTTGATGCTGCAGGCCGGCAACGCCTACCTCGAACTGTTCCAGTACGAGTCGCCGGTCGGCGCACCGGCCGACCCCGGTCGTACCCCCGCGAATCACGGCTACACCCACTTCTGCCTCGACGTCACCGACATCGACGCCGAGTACGAACGGCTCTCGGCCAACGGCATGACGTTCCATTCCCCGCCGCCGACCCGCGAAGAGCTCGGCAACGGTTCGATTCGAGCGATCTACGGGCGCGATCCCGACGGCAACATCGTCGAACTCCAGGAGATCCTCGACCCGATCGTGCCGTTCGCCCTCGAACACACCTCGATGATCCGGACAACTGGATGATCACGACCACGACAACCCAGCCGGTCTTTTCGGACCCGACCCCAACAGACCGGCTCACGACGATGAGGAGCACCACCCCATGAGCGACACCGTCACCCCCGTCTCGTTGCGACCCGGCGAGGCGCGATGCCCCGGCCCGAGCACACGGGACCTCATCCTCGGGGACTCGACGCCGCCGCCCGCGCCCCTGCTGGTGGAGTCCTACGAGTTCGAGGGCGACGCCGACGTCCCGTACGAGGAGTTCACCTCGACGAGCTACGCCGCCGCCGAGCACGAACACTTGTGGTCGCGCACCTGGCAGTGGGCGTGCCGCGAGGAGCACATCCCGGAGCCGGGCGACTACTACGTCTACGACATCGGTGACCGGTCAGCCATCGTGGTCCGTGGACCGGACGGCACGGTCAGGGCCTTCCACAACGCCTGCCTGCACCGTGGCACCCAGCTGAAGCCGCCTGCCACGGCCGGCTACAGCCCGAAGTTGCGCTGTCCGTTCCACGGATGGACGTGGGACCTCGACGGCGAACTCGTCGACCTTCCGTGCGAGTGGGACTTCCCGCACGTCGAGACCGAGGAGTTCCGTCTCCCGCAGGTGCGCACCGGGCAGTGGGGTGGGTTCATCTTCGTCAACTTCGACGACTGTGCACCCGAGTTGATGGCCCCTCCGCTGGAGGAGTACCTCGGTGTGCTCCCGGAACACTTCGCGAACTGGAACCTCGCCGATCGCTACGTCGAGGTCCACATCCGCAAGCGCCTCCCGGCCAACTGGAAAGCGTCGGCCGAAGCGTTCCTCGAGGCCTACCACATCCTCGAAACGCACTCGCAGTCCATCTACACCGCCGGCGATGCCAACGCCCAGTACGACGTGTTCGGCGACAACGTCTCGCGGTTCGTGCACACGATCGGCACCACCAGCCCCCACGTCCCCGAGGCCAAACGCCCGGATGAGCAGGGCATCTTGAACATGCTCATGTTCCGCAAGAACCCGGGCCAGGACGTACCGACGATCCCCGAGGGTGAACGAGCCCGCGACGTGTACGCCCGCCACATGCAAGAGGTGCTGGGCGAGCAGTACGACAACGACTTCACCCATCTGTCGGTGACCGAGACGATCGACTCGATCGAGTACTTCTTGTTCCCGAACGCGTTCTTCTTCCCCGGGTTGCAGATTCCCCTGTGCTACCGGTTCCGGCCCGACGGCCCCGACCCCGATCGGTGTCTGTACGAGGTGCTGTACCTGCGACCCAAGCCGCGCTCGGGCAAGGTCCCGCTGCCGGCCGAACCGTTCGACCTCGATGTGGACGACAGCTACACCACGGTCCCGGGTCTGCCGACCTCGCTCGGCGCCGTGCTCGATCAAGACACTGCAAATCTCGCCGCGCAGACACGCGGCTTCAAGTCCAGCAAGAAGCGCGGCCAGACCCTCGGCAACTACCAGGAAGTGCGCGCCCGCCACTTCCAGTCGATGGTTCGGCGCTACGTCACCGAAGGAGCCTCCCGCCCGTGAGCAGACATGCGATCGAAGATCTCGTACACCGCTATGCAGATGCCGTCGTCCATCGCGATCCCGACCAGTGGTCGTCCACGTGGGCGCCCGATGCGATGTGGGAGCTCGGCAAGGGCAGGCGGGTGGAGGGCCGTGATGCCATCCTCGCACTGTGGAATTCGGCGATGGACGGCTTCAAGGCCGTGATCCAGAACGTCGTCAACGGCACGGCCGAACTCGACGAGTCCGCTGGCACGGGCTCCGGGCGCTGGTACATCATGGAGCACTGGACCCGCGCCGACGACTCGCGAGGGATCCTGCTCGCCCACTACGACGACACCTACGTCCGCGTCGACGGTGAGTGGTTCTTCGCGAGCCGCGAGTTGGCGATCCACTACGGCGGCCCCGCCGATCTGTCGGCGCCGTTCCAGAACGCCTGGGGCTGACGCATGGCAACTCTCACCGCGACCTTCGCGGCGGCGAAGGGCGACGATCTCGCGCTCGCCGACGACATGGGCACGTTGACCTGGGCCGAACTCGACGAGCGCGTCAATCGACTGATCAACGGCCTGCGCGACGCCGGGATCGGAAGCGGCGACACGATCGCCGTCGTTGCGGGCAACTGCAACGAGTGGTTCGAGATCGCGTTCGCCTGTGCGAATGGCGGGATCACCTTCGTGCCGGTCAACTGGCACTTCGTCGGCCCCGAGATCGCGTACGTGCTCGGTGACTCCGGGGCGAAGGCGATCATCTGCGGGCACCAGTTCCTCGATCAGGCGACCAAGGCCCTGGCCGACCCACGAACCGCCGGCGTCGAGCGGGCCCTGGTCATCGGTGCACCGACGACCGGACGCTTCGAGAACTTCGACGACTTCGTGGCAGCCGGTTCACCGGACGAACCGGCGGATCAGAGCTTCGGTGGGCCGATGTTCTACACGAGCGGCACGACCGGCAACCCCAAAGGCGTGCGCGGGACGCTGTCCAGCATGCCGGCGGGCTCCGACCCGGCGATCTGGCAGCTGATCGGCGCCGGGTTCTCCAACCTCGTGGAGGGGCAGGGCACCACGGTGCTGTGCGGGCCGTTCTACCACTCGGCCCAGTGGGCATATTCGTTCCTGCCGATGATCGTCGGCTCGGCGACCGTGATGCAGCACAAGTACGACAGCGCCGGCGTCCTGCGCCTGATCGACGATCATCAGGCGACCAACATCCATCTCGTCCCGACCCAGATGAAACGCTTGGTGGACCTGCCCGACGACGTGAAGGCGACGTTCGACGGCTCGTCGCTGCAACTCGTGCTCCACGGCGCGGCACCGTGTCCGCCCCTCGTCAAGCAGGCGCTCATCGACTGGTGGGGCCCTGTCATCAGCGAGTACTACGGCTCGACGGAGGGGTCGGTCATCACGATGATCGACTCCGAGCAGTGGATGGCCAAGGGCGGCAGCGTCGGGCTGCCGCTGCCGGGAATGGAGGTCATCGTCGTCGGCGACGACGGCACCCGCCTCGGCCCGAACCAGCCGGGCACGCTGTACTTCCGAAGCGCGATGGGAATGGACTTCGAGTATCACAACGCGCCCGAGAAGACCGCTGACGTCCACCTCGAGCCCGGGGTGTTCACCACCGGCGACGTCGGGTATCTCGATGACGACGGGTACCTCTGGCTGAGCGACCGCAAGATCGACATGATCATCTCCGGTGGCGTCAACATCTACCCCGCCGAGATCGAAGGTGTGCTCGGCGGCCATGACGCGGTGGCCGAGGTCGCAGTGATCGGGGTGCCGAACGACGATTTCGGCGAAGAAGTCAAGGCAATCGTCTCGGTCACCGACGGCGTCGTGGCCGACGACGCGCTCGCCGACGAGCTGCGGGCCTACTGCCGCGAACTGCTCGCCGGCTACAAGGTGCCGAGAACGATCGACTTCGTCGACGAGCTGCCATCCACCGGCACCGGCAAGATCCAGAAGGCCAAGCTGCGCGAGCCCTACTGGGCCGGCCAGGAACGCCGCATCTGATCACAGGCGATGAGCGAACGGCCGGCATCCGGGCCGTTCGCTCATCGCTCGGTGATGTTGGCCGGGTCCGCGGCCCAGCGGATGGCGTTGGCCAGGATGCGGCGGAAGCTCGCGTCGGCGTACGTGACGGGTCCGTCGCCGAACTGGAGGTAGGCGATCGGTGAGGCGCCCACCGTCTTGGTCCACGCCACGAGGCTGCTTCCAGGTGGGTGGTGCCAGCCGGCGCGGTCGTCGCGGGTGCCGCGGATCGCCCGGTCGGCGGAGTAGAAGTTGGTGTCGACGAACTCGTAGGTGCTGCGCATGAGTGGCCGGACACGATCCTCCAGCACCGGGAACAGGTACACCTCGTCGGTCAGCGTGAACGAGGGATCGACGCCCTCGCAGATCGGATGCGTCGGGTCGAGGACCTCGATGGTGTGGGTGACGTCATGCCGGTACCCGGAATCGGGATAGTCGATGCCGTCGAGGGTCGCCGGCTGATAGTGGAAGCGGCCGCCGACGATGTCGGCGTAGCCCTCCCACGCGGGCCATCCGGCGATGGCGTGATGGAGGAAGACCATGCCCTTGCCGTCGTCGAGAAGCCGTTGAAACGCCTCGATGTAGCCGGGCGGCGGGTCGGGGAATTCCGCCGGCGGGTCGGATCGGGTGAAGATGATTCCCGGCATGTCGTACATGACGAAGACGTCGAACTCGGCAGCCCTGTCCGGCTCGACGAGGACGAGCGCGTCTGGATGCTCGACGTGGGTCCACTCGATTCCTTCGATGGAATCGAACACGGCGAAGAACGCCGGCGCGTCGAACGGGTGGCCCTTGGTCACGACGGCGACTCGGCAACTGCCCGCTTCGGTCACGACGGCGAGGCTAGTTCCCGACCCGTTCACGGATCGGACCCGCGCATTGCACCCTGACTATGGTTGCCGTGTTCTGGAACACCGACGAGGGGGCCTCCGTTGACCACTGCACACACGACCGACGACAACGCATGGATCGGGGATTCGACGCTCGGTGAGCGCTTCCCCGCCTGGACACGAGGAAACGCTGCTGATGTGTTCCCCGAGCCGTTCAGCCCACTCGGCAAGAGCATGGTGTTGCAGGAAGCGTTGTCACCAGGACTGCGCGACGCCTACATCGATCTCGGTGCACTGAGCTACGACGAGTTCGAGAACCCCGATGCGCCCGACCTGTTCAAGATGTTCGGCGGGTACGTCTACAACCCACTCACGCTGACGCGCATCCTCGGTGCCCGCATGCCCGGCGCGTCACCCGAGATGATCGACAAGGCGTTCTTCGACGAACGTGACGAAGTACCGCCCTACGAGGAGCAGCCCTGGCACGTCTCGGAGATCCACGAGGCTCGCCTCGGCGAATCGATGGCGTGGGCGATGTCGACGCAGTCACTCCCCGAGTTGGACGCCGACCGGGCACTCGCCCGCTCGCTGCGTGAGCACCGCCCCGATCTCGAATCGCTCACCGATGCGGCACTCCTCGCCCGCGCCCGTTCGATGATCCCCTACCTCCAGCAGACGATGGAAAACGCCATGCGGGTGTCGTCGGTGGGGTCGCTCGGACCCGGTGCGCTCGGCGCGATCTGTGAGGGCCTCGGCGACCCGACCCTGTCGATCCGCCTGCTGGCGGGTATCGACGTCGACTCGGCCGCCCCGTCACACGCGATGTGGGAACTCGGTCGAGTGGCCACGGCGTCCGACGTGATTGCGACCGCGTTCGATGCCGGTCCCGACGAAGTCCTCGACCGGCTCCGGGCGTCGGACTCGGCGGAGGCCAAGGACTTCCTCGACCGTTTCGACCAGTTCTTGTTCGACCATGGTGCGCGTGGGCAGAACGAGTACGACGTCTACGCCATCTCGTGGGAGGTCAAGCCGCGCATTGCGCTGGCGGCGATCGATCTCATGCGCCGTTCCGACGCCTCGCAGGCACCCACCAACCGCAACACCGCCGCGATCGCCGAGCGGGATCGGATCGCGGCAGACATCCGAGAGCAGATCGCCGGCGATCCGGAGACCGCCGGACTGTTCGAGGCGGCGATGACCTCGGCGCGACTCTTCCTGAGCGGCCGCGAGCGAGCCAAGACCAACGTCGTGACGGTGATCAACGAGATGCGCGTTGCGTTGCGAGAGTTCGGACGACGACTCGTCGAGCGCGGCGTGATCGACGAGGTCGCCCAGGTCTTCATGGTGACCGATGCCGAGCTCAACCGGCTGCGACACGATCCCGACTCGATGGCCGGACTGATCCGCGATCGCTGGGCTGTCTTCCAGTCGCTGTTCGACTTCGAGCCGGTGTTCGTCGTCAACGGTGTGGTGCCCGCGCTCTCCGACATGCGTCGACGGGGCGGCGAGGACGTGGCCGCGGCAGTAGTTGGCACAGTCCTCACGGGCTCAGCCGGCTCCGGCGGCGTTGCGACCGGACGCGCCCGCGTGATCCTCGACGCTGCCGACCCGGAAGGGCTCGAGCCCGGCGACATCCTGGTGGCGCCGCAGACCGATCCGTCCTGGGTGCCGTTGTTCGTGCCCGCCTCCGCCGTCGTGGTCAACGTCGGCGCAATGGGCAGCCACGCGATGATCGTGTCACGCGAACTCGGCGTTCCCTGTGTGGCCTCGGTGGCCGATGCGACGCTGATCATCCCCGACGGCGCGATCATCACCGTCGACGGCAACGCCGGAACGGTCACGATCGACGCGCTGGCCTGACCCATCTCCCGCTTCTTCGTTTGCGGGAGATTCTGATTGGCCCGCCCCAACGGAAACCTCCCGTAGACGGGAGTTTCGGGTGGCCGTCGGCCACCTGACGAGTGTCACCCGTCAGGTGGTCGACATTCATGTCCAGGTAACTGATTGCATGTTCAGTGATTCGGCTATCTCCAAGTTTGGCTTGACTCAAGACTCCGTCATGCTCGCCACGACCAGCGCACACGGAAGATGACTCACCGCCTGGTCCGTCGGACCCCGGGGGTTCACTCCTCCAGCGAGGCCTTGATGCGGGCCAGGGTCTTCTCCATGCCCTTCACCATGGCGCGGTCGCGACGCATGAGGGTCGAGTAGACGAACCGTTGCCATCCCTCGTAGGGCGGGAAACTGAACGACTCGCTGACCGTGGTCGTGCCGTCGTTCTCACTCATTTCGTAGCGCCAGGTCGTGTACCCCTCGGCCACGAACTCGAACACCGCGCCCGGCTCACAGGCCGTCACCGTCGATGACGTCGTCCACTTCTTCAGCGTCACGGGGCCGACAGCTGCGACGTTGTCACCCTCGAAGACCGCACCGACAGCGGGGCCGGTTGCCGGCGCAACCCACCGCCCCGCCACACACTCCGGGCTCCACTCACCCATTCGGGTGATGTCGGAGATCGCCGCGAACACGTCGGCGGCGCCACGCTGGATGACAGTGCTCGCAACCCCTCGGACTGCAGTGTCTTGGCTCATCATCAAGGTCTAGCGCATGCAGCACGTCGGTCCGCACAGATGATCGCTCGCGCCGGGTGGCCTTGAACTCGTGAGACCCTCTGCGACGACGGTCGCCGCAGCACGCTGCGATGAAGCGCCCGACGGCGAGCGGTGCGAGTATCGCCGCATGACGCTCACGAACACACGCGTGACCCTCGCCCGCCGGCCGGTCGGCGAGGCGACGCCCGACTGCTTCGGTCTCGAGGTCGAACAGCTCGGCGAACTCGACGACGGACAGGTGCGCGTTGCGGTCGAGTACATCTCCGTCGACGCCGGCACACGGACCATGCTGCGCGGCGAGGGCTTTCACCGCCAGGTGGGTCTCGGCGAAACGATTCTGGCGGGTGCAGTCGGGCGCATCGTCGAATCGAGGGCCGATGGATGGGCGGTTGGCCAGGCGGTCCGAGGCGGCCTCGGTGCCCAGACCATCGCGACGCTCCGACCCGACCATCTGGAGAAGATCGACGATTCGCTCGGCCCGCTCAGCGCCCACCTCGGTGTGCTCGGCGCATCGACCGGTGTGACGGCGTGGATCGGGATCCGATGCGTCGCGAAACCGAAGCCGGGCGACACCTTCGTCGTGTCCGCTGCCGCCGGCGCGGTCGGGTCGATCGCGGGACAGATCGCCAAGCGGGACGGCGCCCGGGTGATCGGGATCGCCGGCGGACCCACCAAGGCGCAGTACCTCACCGATGTGCTGGGGTTCGATGCCGCGATCGACTACAAGAACACCGACGTGAACGCCCGACTCCGCGAGCTCGCACCTGATGGCGTGAACGTGTTCTTCGACAACGTCGGCGGCCCGATCCTCGATGCCGTGCTCGACAATCTGGCGATGCGGGCCAAGGTGGTCATCTGCGGAGCGATCTCCCAGTACGACGACATGGACAATGTGACGGGCCCGTCGATGTATCTGCGTCTGGCAGAACGACAGTCGTCGATGGAGGGCTTCGCCTACTTCCACTTCCCGGAGAGCATCGCGCCGGCCACCGCCGAGCTGGCCGAATGGCTCGCCGACGGTTCACTCCAGTGCGCGGAGGAGGTCCTCGACGGCATCGAGCGCTACCCCGAGGCGTTGCAGTTCATGTTCAACGGCGGCAACACCGGCAAGCTCCTCGTCAAGGCCGCTGGATGAGCAGTCCGAGATGGACGACTGATGACATTGCCGACCTGACGGGACGAATCGCCGTCGTCACCGGAGCGAACACGGGTCTCGGGCTCGAAACCGCACGGGAACTCGCGGCGAAGGGGGCGACGGTCGTGTTGGCCGTCCGCAACCTCGACAAGGGCGAAGCAGCCCTGGCCGACATCACCGCCGGCCTCCCCGACGCGGACGTCAGCATCCAGGCGCTCGACCTCGCCTCGCTCGCCTCTGTCCGAGCGGCATCGAACGATCTGCACGAACGGTTCGAGTCGATCGATCTACTGATCAACAACGCCGGGGTGATGTTCACGCCGAAGTCGACCACTCAGGATGGATTCGAGCTCCAGATGGGAGTCAATCATCTCGGACATTTCGCGTTCACCGGTCTCCTGCTCGACCTGATGTTGTCCGTCGACGGGTCGCGTATCGTCACGGTGAGCAGCGGGGCACACAAGATCAGATCCACGATCGACCTCGGGGAACTCGCAGGCACGGACGGGTACAACCGGGTAGCGGCCTACGGACGGTCCAAGCTCGCCAACTTGCTGTTCACCTACGAACTGCAGCGACGCCTCGTTGCAGCCGACGCCCCGACGATCGCGCTGGCGGCGCACCCGGGTGGCTCGAACACCGAGCTGGCCCGGAACGCCCCGGTCATCATGCGCGCCGGCGGGGTCCTGTTCCGACCGTTCATGCAGAGCGCGGCGATGGGAGCACTCCCGACCCTTCGGGCTGCGACCGACCCCGGGGCGGTCGGCGGCCAGTACTACGGCCCGGACGGCATCGCTGAACTCCGAGGGCGCCCCGTGCTGGTCGAGTCGAGTAGCAGCTCGCACGATCCGGAACTCCAACGCGAGCTCTGGGAGGCGTCGGAAACCCTCACGGGAGTGACGTTTCGGGTCTGATCGGTCGCAACCTCTCCGAGAACTGGCGCACCGTCACAAACCACTGCGCGGCAAGGTGTCAGCCGATCGTGATCGATCGCCAGTTCTGATACGTGTGCCCACCGTTCCAGACGTTGTTGACGATCGCTCGGTCGTAGAGGCGGACGAACACGACGTAGCAACACGGCTCGACTCCGTCGGCCCAGGGGTCCCAGCTCACGGTGATCCCTGGCGCCGGGGCCCCGTGGTCGTTACGGTCACCGTTGTACGTCTTGGAGAAGATCGCCACCGAGCCACTGCACCCGCCGTACGCGATCACGTCGAGACTGCCGAAGTTGTCGTCGGTGCCCTCGACGTGGATCTCGACTGGTCCATTGTCCCTGGTCACCTCGGCGCAGCAACCGAGCGGGTCGCCGCTCTGCGAGAACTCGATCAGGGGCCGATGGTCGGGCAGCACCGGCCCCTGCGGACCTTCATTGTCCACTCGAACCGGGACCGGCCCGCTCGGGAACTCCGTGAGCGCGGCGTTCCGGACCACCATACGGACGTAGTAGCGGTCGTCGTCGTCCAGCGGCGGTGTGTCCCAGTCGGTGAGGTAGGTCCTGCCTTCCGACAGCAGATCCATGTCGGCGATCGAGTACCACTCCCCCGTCGTCGCGCGGGTGTACTCGCTGTACACGAGACCGATGTAGTGAGCATCGGTGAGTGGGGTGGTGATCGCCGTCCACGGGCCGGCTGCTGACGGGCCGACCTCGACCTTGTACTCGGTAGCGCCCGCAACGTTGAACAGCCCGTTGATGTGGACGCTACCTCCGAAAGGGTGGTCGCCGACGCCCGCGGCGACGTTGTCCGGAGGTGTGAACGCGGCAGGACTGCTCGGTCCCCGAGCGAAGCCATCGGCATCGAAGTGACCGACCGGGATGTAGCCGACCTTGATCAGTTCGGGCATCGGCGGACACATCTGCTTGCAGGCAACGTGGCAGCGCACGCCGCACAGCCAGTGACACAGCTGGTGTGCGAACCGTTGGATCTTGCTCTTGCTGACGAATTGTCGGAAGGCTTTGGCATCTTCGGCCTCGACGATGTCGAGCAGCTCGAGAAGTGTGTCGGGATCCTTCGAGAGGCGACCGGTGAACGCCGCGAACTCACGCCATTCATCGACATCGAAGACCAGCTCGTTCTCGATCGGTCCGGCGAGCTTCCGACACACGAACACGCAGTGCTTGCTGCAGAACCACCGGCAGATCCAGTGGCAACGGTCGAGCAGGCCGGCTCGTCCCAGGGCGTCCTGGAATCGCTCCGCATCCTGAGCCCGGAAGGCCTCGGCGGCGGCGGCGAACAGTTCGGACTTGTCCGCGAGTTCGGCGATCGTGCTTCCCGAGGCGCGGAGCTCCTCGAGGCGTTCATCGTGGGTGGTCATCGTGGTACCTCCTGCAATGCCCGCATCTTGAAAGTACCACTCTGAGCGCCTATGTCAATACGGAGAGTGTCGATGGCCGCTGGCGGTGAACGGCGCCTCCATCGGTCGAAGCTCTCCGAGAGCGTGCCGCGCTGCTCGCAGGTCGCTCTCCGCGAGTTCACCGGTCGGAGCGAAGTCATGCAGGTCTTCGAGATCGAGGGTCGCTCCTGATCGGCGAATGTCCTTCGAGATTTCTCTTGATGATCGGTCGATTCCGGGCCAACCCTGTGACACCCGCTGAATAGGGTGGGCCGTACCGACTCCCCCTTCCATTCCGATCCAGATGTGGGAGGTGAACATGACGAATTCAGCGCTGGCACCGCCGGACCGCGACGTTCGAGCGACGCTCGAGTTGTTACTCGATGCGGATCCAGCGGTTGCTGATCGCGACGAGGTCGCTGCGCTGGTATCCACGGCCACCAAGATGCGTGCGTGGCTCGATGCCTACGAAATGCGTTGCGCCCGACGTACGAGCGAACTTGCCGCTGCCGGCCGATCAGAACCGGCAGGGTCGATGTTCGTTCGTGCCGGGCAGCGTTCCAACAAGGACGCGGCAAAGGTCGCCGATCGCAACGCCGTGTGCGATCAGCTCCATGCGTTCGAGGACGCGTTGGTCGACGGACGGATCTCGGCGGGTCACCTCGACGGTGTCGCCGCCGCGATACGCGACCTCGACGACGCCACCCGCGTCGAGTTCACCGCCGCAGCACCCGAGCTCCTCGACGCCGCGGTCAACGAGAGTGTCGACACGTTCGCTCGGCACTGCCGGGAGTTGTCCCGGCACCTCGTGGCGTCCCGCGCCACGTCGGATGCGGAGGAACTCGACCGGCAACGCGCCCAGTCGAACATCAAGCGGTGGGTGGACAAGGTCACTGGCATGTGTCACACCCATGCCGAGCTCGACCCGATCCGTGACGCCGCCCTGTCCAGCGCCCTCGATGCCGAACTCGCCCGCCTCCGGCGTGCTGACGGCAACGCCGGCACCCCCTGGAACCAGTTGAAGGTCAACGCGTTCGTCGCCGCCGTCACCAACGGCATCACCCGACGTCGCACGGCGGGTGCCTCGGTCGCGGACACTGATGCAGTCGATGGTGCTGCCGACGACGTGGGGCACGCCCTGCGGGTGCCGGAGATCAACCTTCTGATGGACTACCGCACCCTGGTCGACGGGTTACACGTAAGCAGTATCTGTGAGACCGAAGATGGCATCCCGATCCCGGTGTCCACCGCACGACGACTGTGCTGTGACGCCGAGATCATCCCCGTCGTGTTGGGCACCGACGGGGTGCCATTGGACATGGGTCGCTCGATCCGAACCGCCAACCGGGCCCAACGCCGGGCGCTGCGTGGCATGTACCGAACGTGTGCCCATCCGGACTGCACGGTGGCGTTCTCGGCATGCACATCACATCACGTGCGATGGTGGTGGAAACACCACGGCCCCACCGATCTCGCCAACATGATTCCGTTGTGTGAGCGGCACCATCACCTGGTGCACGAAGGCGGCTGGACATTGTCGATGACCCCCGACCGGGTCACCACCTGGACCCGACCCGACGGAGTGGTCGCCCACCACGGACCCTCCACCAACCGACAACCCACCCGCGGCCTACAGGCCAGCACGGGTTCGGATCGACACTGGGGACCCGAGTAGCACCCTGGGTCGCTCACGAGCGACAACATCTTCCGTGACGACGGCGACGACCCGATCCGGGCAGAACGACTCTGGTGCGTCGGTTGGGCCTCCAACATCGCGTCGTTCATGGAACAGCAGCAGCTGACCCCGCCCCACGGAGCGAGTGTCTGGGAACGACAGATGTTCGATCATCTCACCGACCACACCCGCCGAGAAGGCGCGAGAACGGCTCCGCAAGGAACTCCACGACGTGAAGGACACGACACTGTGGGGACTTCTCGTCGACATCATGTTGCGCGACACCGAGAAGCACATCGCAATTCTCCGGTTCGTCCAGCAGCACACACCATCGAAGCGAACCGCCGGCTGACGTTCCGGCACGGCCGGCTCAGGTCGAGACCACCGCCACCAGGAAGTCGGCCTCGGCGTTGAACGGCCGAAGGTCCCACGTCGACAACGACACGTCGGCGACCAGACCCATCTGGTCGAGGTCCTCGAAGAACTCGCCGAACGGATACTCACGCCCGGCACCGAACCCGATCACGATGCGGCCGGCAGGGCGCAGGTGGGCTGCGAGACGGCTCAGGACGGGCCGTCTGGTTTCCGGAGCGAGGAACGCCATCACGTTGCCGGCACACACCGCCACGTCGAAGCCGTCCTCGATACCCATCGCGGGCAGGTCGAGTTCGGCGAGGTCCGCCACCAGCCACGTCGGGCCCGGATGATCCTCCTCGGCAGCTGAGATGAGCACAGGATCGAAGTCGACACCAACCACGTGGTGACCCATCCGAGCCAGATGCCCTCCGACCCGACCCGGCCCACACCCGGCATCGAGGACCCGTGATCCGCGAGCCAGCATGGCATCCACGAAGCGGGCCTCACCGTCGAGGTCGTCGCCCGCTGCTGCCATCGATCGGAACCGCTCGACGTACCACGACGAGTGCTCCGGATTCTCCTCGATCAGCTCGACCCAACGATTCGACTTCACCGCGGCCGACGCTACCTGGTCGGCGGTTGTACGAGTACGTGCCCCCTCTCGACGTGACGGCCACAACTTCACCCACGACGGATGAGTCCCCGGGCGGCGCGATGCGCTTGGATCATCTGCGTGACGAACGAGCATGACGCTGCCGAGGAACCGGGGATCGAACCTGACCCCCCTTATGTCTCGAGGCGCGAGAAACGGTTCGAGATCGTCGCCACCGTGCTCCTCGCGTTCGCCGCCCTCGCGACCGCGTGGACGGGGTACCAGGCGTCGCTGTGGGACGGCATCCAGTCGAGCAACTACACGCAGGCATCCGCCGCCCGCACCGAGGCCGCGCAATTGCGCACCGAGGCCAACTCCTACCGACTCGCCGACCTCAGCGTGTTCCAGAACTACGTCGACGCGTTCATCGACGGCGACGAGGAGCTCGCCGCGTTCTATCGCGACAGATTCCGGCCCGAGTTCGAGCCGGCGTACGAGGCTTGGATCGCGCTCGACCCCTTCGAGAACCCCGACGCCCCTCCGAGCCCCTTCGCACTGGTGGAGTACCAACTGCAAGCCGACGACGAGGCCGTTGCACTCGAACTGCGTGCCGACACGCTGTTCGAGGAAGGCGAGATCGCGAACACCGACTCCGACGAATACACGCTCGCGACGCTGCTCTTCGCAGTGGTGTTGTTCTTCGCCGCGATCTCCGAGCGGTTCGACTACATCCGGATGCGTGTGATCCTGCTCTCGCTGGCAGCCGCCGGCCTGATTGCCGGCATCGCCATCGCATTCGGACAACCGATCACCACAGGATGATGCGGACCGTCGTGCACGGCCGGCAGGTCAACGGTCGGTTCGGAGGAGCCGTTCGATGTCGTCGAGGGATGCCTGCTGCTCGGCCATGAGTCCGCGGAGACGGTCGACCTGAGTCTGAGCGACGTCGATGTCGGTGGCCGACTCGCGCTTCGACTTCTTCGGGGCGAGGAAGAGATTGGCCAGGTAGCCCGTGAATGTCCCGAAGATGCCGACGCCGATCACGATGATCAACGTCCCGACGAGACGACCGTCGTTGGTCACCGGGAAGCGGTCGCCGTAGCCGACGGTCGAGATGGTGACCATCACATACCACAGCGCGTCGGACGCGGTCGTGATGTTGGCACCGTCCGCGTACTGCTCGATGTGGAGGATTCCGAGGCTTCCGAACTCGAGGACGAGGATGCCCATCATCACCAGGGTGAGCAGGGCGCTGCCGGCTCGGTCCTCGAGCAGGGTTCGCACGATCCTCGTGACACCGTTCATGCGAAGCAGGCGGACCACTCGGACGAGGCGGAAGACGCGGAGCACCTTGACCTGCGGGAAGGGCAGGCTCGCGAGGAGATCCGCCCAACCGAACTGGCCGACGAAGTAGCCGGACTTCGAGTCGGCGGTCAGCAGCCGGTAGGTGAAGTCGGCGAGGAAGATGAGGCTGAGCAGGCCGTTCATCGCGAGAATCACCGTGTCGAGGTTGTCGTCGTCCAGCGCGTACATGAGCACGATGTTCACGATCGACAGCACCGACAGGATCGCGACGAAGATCTCGTACCCGGTGCTCTTGAGTTCGTTGCGACGCGCCTCGATCATGATCGGTGGTACTCCCTGCCTGCGCCGTCATATGTTCATGCGTCGGCGCCGATGACGGGCGACGCCACGCACGACCGTAGATCAGTCGCCGTGGTAGCGCGCCGCTGGTGTGCCGGGCGGATTGATTCGCCCCGGGATCGCATCCGGATTCGCGACACAGACCTCGAGTTCCAGTCCCTCCGGATCGCAGAAGAACACGCTGAGCACGTGGCCGAAATCGGTGACGAATCCGTCGCTGCAGCCGCGCCGCATCAGCTCGTCCCGGATCTCGTCGAACTGGGTGAGCGACACTGCCCGAAACGCGAAGTGATCGAGCCTGCCTCGCCCGAAGATGGGAGCCTGTGTAAGCGCCTCCTCGTTCCCGTCGATCTGGAACACGTTGATCTCCGACGTGGGCCCGATGCGCAGCACCACCATCTCGAGGCCGTCCTCGCTGAGCCCTCCCTCGATCTCGGCGCCGAAGACGTCTTCGTAGAACCGAACGAAACCGTGGAGATCAGCGGTCAACACGGCCACGTGGTCGAATCCGGCCAGCACGTCAGGCTCCCTCGCAGAAGACCGACAACTGCACGCCATCGGGAACCGCGCCGCCGGGCCCGGAGTACTGCTCGTCGAATCGGACGGTGCCGAAGGTGACTTTGTGCCGTAGCGGGGTGGCTCAGAATCAATGAGTGTGGGACTGTGCGACTCGAGATCATCCGATGTCCTGACCGGGCCCAGGTAGCGCGTTGAGGAACTGATGGCTGTCGACGCACCGCCCGACACCCGACCCGCTTGGCGGGCAGTTGCCATCCCCACTGAGCACGGCGGGTGGGGCCTGACGCTGGAGCCCGTGCTGCTCGGCCTGCTGATTGCGCCGTCGATTGCGGGAGCATCGCTGGGTGGCGCTGCGTTCCTCGCGTTCCTCGTGCGAACTCCACTGAAACTGGTCGCCGTCGACATCCGCCACGACCGATGGCTCGAACGGTCCAGGCTGGCGTTGCGGATCGCGCTCGTCGAGCTGGTCGTGATGATCACGTTGGTCACCGTTGCGGTGACGACCGCGGGCTGGACGTGGATCGTGCCCGCGGTGGTCGCTGCCCCGCTGGTGGCCATCGAGTTGTGGTTCGACATCCGCAGCCGTGGCCGCCGTCTCGTCCCGGAGCTGTGCGGCTCGATCGGGATCGCGTCGGTCGCTGCGGTCATCGTGGTGGCGTCGGGTGACAGCGCCGCGCTCGCTGCGGGAGTGTGGCTGGTGTTGGCCGCCAGGGCGGTCGGTTCGATTCCGTTCGTGCGTGCGCAGATCATGAGACTCCGGCGAGGGACCACCACGACGCGGGTGAGCGACGGCGCCCAGGGCGTGGCCCTGCTGATCGGAGTCGTGGCGGTGCTCGTCGACAACCGGTTGCTGGCCGGCCTGGGCGGTCTCGTCGTGCTCGCTGCGCTGCAGATCACCTGGGCGCGACGCCCACCCGTTGCTGCAAAGGTGGTGGGAATCCGCCAGATGATGCTGGGTCTCGGCCTCGTCGCAGCCACAGCGATCGGGGTCCTCGCCGCATGAACCCCACCGCACGCAGACACACGACCCAAGCCCGCTGATGCGAACAGGAAGAGAGCAACCGATGACCACCATTGATCCGACGACCACGCTTGGAGACCTCGTCAATGCGCACCCGCAACTCGCCCGCGAGTTCGAACTCCGGGGCTTCGACTACTGCTGCGGGGGTGGACAGTCGCTGACCGATGCGTGCGCCGCTCGCGGACTGGACGTGCGGTCGACATCGAACGAGCTCGCCGAAGCGATCACCGACGAATCGGCGCCCGACTGGTCGGCGATGGGTCTCACCGACCTCGTCGATCATCTCGAAGCGACCCATCACCGATACCTGTGGGAGGAGATGCCACGCTTGTCGGCGCTCGTCGCCAAGATCGTGTCGGTCCACGGCGATCGCCATCCCGAGCTCGCACAGGTGGAAGCATGCTTCTGGGAAGTCCGTCACGACCTCGAGCCGCATCTGATCAAGGAGGAGCGGGTGCTGTTCCCGATGATCCGCGAACTCGACCTCGCCACTGAGCCGGTGTCGTTCCACTGCGGCACACTGCGCAACCCGATCTCGACGATGCTGCGCGATCACGACGCCGTCGGTGATCTGCTGGCACGGCTCCGCCAGCTGACGGACGGCTACCAACCACCGGCGGACGGATGCGCATCGTACGTGGCCTGCTACGCAGGCCTCGCCGAGTTGGAGTCCGACACGCACCTGCACATACACAAGGAGAACAACCTGCTCTTCCCGCATGTCGTGCGGATCGAGTCGGAGCTGGCCGCCGTGTAGAGCGTCCAGTCGCCGGTGACACCCTTGAGTTCGCGCTCGCCACAGCTGTTGAAGTCGAAACGCGAACCAGCTACGAGGTCCGTCCGGGCCGCGATGACAGTCGGCGACCGGACGTCAGCGGCCGGGCTGAGCTGCCCGCCGTTTCCTCCGCGCCCGACGCTCGACCACCTCGCTGACGATCAGCGCGACAGCCGCGGCGAGAAGCCCCACGACGATTCCGAACGCGAGCCAAGCAAGAACGCCGACGGCGAGCACCACGGCCAGCCAGATCATGTTCCTCTTCGACACGTGGGCGCTCCTCTCGACAAGCGGATGAATACTGCCACGTCCACGCTCCCCGCCAGTCGATGCCGTCGGCGATCGCTGCCTCCAGATCGCAGGAGAATCGTCGGCTCCCCGATTGCGGTGATCGACTGATCCATCTGATGGCGCGTTCGACGGCGTCGGCGAACTTGCGGCGCAACTTCCTCGCTCGAGGCTCGCGAGGTCCCTGCCCTCCGGTCCAGCCGGCCACTTCTGCTAGACCTGGTGCGAGACGAGCTGGAAGCCGTTCGAGGGGGTGAGTACACGGGCATGGCGCCGTATCCGAGACACATCAATCACGAACTCAGCCCGATGGCGTGTCCCGTCGGTCTCGACGACGTCGACCTGTTCGGCGATGGCGCGCAGGAGCACTGGTACGAGGCGTACGAGATCCTGCACCGCGACGCCCCGGTCCTACGCATCGAGGGCGGTGGCCTGAAGCCCGGGACGGATGCGTTCGTGCTGACCAAACACGCCGACATCTCCCGCGTGGTCAAAGATCCCGTGCGGTTCCCGAGCATGGGGCAGGCGCGTCTTGCCGACCTCGCCGACCATGGCATGTCGGCGGACGAGCACTTTGCCACCTACCGCAACTTGATGCAGGCGGCGATGGTGTCGCTGCGCCCGACGCAGGAGCTCTACATCCGGCATCGCAAGGAACTCACCGACCCATGGGTCGGTCCGGGGGCGCTGCGCCACCGGGACATGATCACCAAGCACGCGAACGAGCTGCTCGATGGGTGGATCGACGACGGCGACGTCGAGTTCATCAGCCGCTTTGCGCGACCGCTCCCCCAGCGCGTGATGGCCAGCCTGCTCGGGTTCCCCCTCGAGGACATCCCGCAGCTCGCCGAGTGGGGCGATGCCGTCGTCACGGCGTTCGTTCACGGCACCGGGCTCAAGCACGAGCTCACCTCGGAGCAGACCAACGGGATGCTCGCTCGCCTCGACGGATTCCAGGACTACATCTACGAACACGTGCGGGCGAAACGCCTGGATCCCCAGGACGACATGGTCAGCTTCCTGTGCGAGGTCCATTACGAGGCGCTGGACCGCAAGCTCACCGACCTGGAGATCGCCGGGATCGTCCACGCGATGATCATCGGCGGGCTGGAGACGACGCAATACGCGCTGGAGGAACAGGCCCAGCTGCTGTGTGAGCACCCCGGCATGTTCGAGCAGTTGCGCCACGATCGGGCGAACGTGAGGGCATTCACCGAGGAGGGGTTGCGGATGCGTTCGCCCACCCACGGGCTCTCGACCCGCGTCACCTCCCAGGACGAGATCTTCCAGGGCGTCGAGGTGCCAGCGGGCTCACTGCTGCACCTGCGGTTCGGCGCGGCCAACGTCGACGAGGATGAGTTCGCCTGCCCGTTCGATCTCGACCTCGACCGGGAAGGGCTCACCCGCCATCTCGCCTTCTCCACCGGTCCACGGGTCTGCCCGGGCGCCAACCTGTCACGCGTGGAGCAGCAGATCGCCTGGGGTGTGCTCCTGGACCGGCTCGAATCGATCGAGTACGGGGACGGCAACGACTGGCTGCACCAGCCGGGGATCATGCTCGGCACCCTGAAGCTGAACCTCCGGTTCACCAAGGCGGAGACGCCGCTGTCGCTCGGGACGGGCCGGACCACCAGCGCTTCCTGACTCGTCCGGGGGTCGATCACCCTCGCCCAGACCGCTACCTTGCGGGAATGATCCTGACCGCCGACGACCGGCTCGACATCGCAGAACTCCCCGGCCGCTACGCCGACGCGCTCGATCGTCTCCAGCCCCACCGCCTACGCGACGTGTTCACCACCGACGCCGTGTGGGAAATGGTCGGCGGCAGCGTCCGCCTCGTCGGTCTCGATGAGATCATGGCGTTCATGGGACGTCCCGACGTGCACCCCGGCGCCCACCTGATGACCAACATCTACATCGAGTCCGTCTCTGACGACCAGCGAGACGGTGGGCCCCTCGTCCACCTGCGCTCACGTGGCGTGTATCCCGTCGGCCCGTCGGATCCGCGCAACCCGACTGCGGTGTTCTACGGACGGTACGACGATGACGTCGTGCGTACCGACTCCGGCTGGCGTATCCGGCATCGGCGATACCAGCACGGCTCGTAGCCGATCTCGGAGGTGCCGTCGGGCACGATCGCGACGCTACAGATTGGTCATGCCGCCGTCGACGCGGATGATCTGGCCGGTGACGTACGCCGCCTTACTGGAGGCGAGGAAGCAGGCGACGTCGGCAATCTCGTCGGCCGTGCCCCATCGTCCGAGCGGGACGCCCTTCACGAAGGTCCTCCGCACGGCGTCCTCACCAAGGCGCTCGAAGGTCGGCCCCCACATCTCGGTGTCGACCAGCCCTGGCGCAACTGCGTTCACGCGGACTCCCTTGGCTGCCCACTCGTTCGCCAGGTTCTTCGTCAGCGTGTTGAGCCCGCCCTTCGACGCGGCGTAGGCGCCCTGGGTGCCACCGGCCCCGGTCGCCGCCGTCGAGGTGATGTTGACGATCGAGCCCTGCGACGCGAACAACGGTTTGGCAAAGGCCGAGCAGAGCATGAAGGCCTGCCTCAGATTGACGAACAGCGTCTCGTCGATCGCGTCGCCCGTCACTTTCGACGCCGGCTGGTTTCGTTCGACCGCAGCGTTGTTGACGAGCACATCGAGCCCACCGAATGCGTCGATGACCGCCGTCGAGATCCGGTCGACCGCGTCGTGTTCCGACAGATCGATGGCAATCACCAACGGATCGTTGCGCAGATCGGCCGCGATGGCATCGAGCCGGTCAGTGCTCCGTGCCACCAGCGCCACCCGTGCGCCGCCCGCATCGAGTTGGCGGACAATCGCCTCGCCGATGCCCCGACTGGCCCCGGTCACCAGGGCATGCTTGCCCGCGAAGTCGAACGTCATGGTCGAGCTCACGTACCCGCCAACGCGGCGACGACCGGGGCGAACGCCTCGAATGCATCCGACTGCACGGTGACGTAGGAACCCTGCCAACGTTCGCGCTGCTCGACGAGTTCGTCGACGATCTGTGCTGCCGACCCGACAATCGTGTGTGGGCTGGCGAGCAAGGTCGCGGCGTCCATGCCCATCGCGCCGCCGACCTTGGCAGCCACGCCGTCGCGGTCGTCGGTGACAATCGTGACGAACTTGAGGATGCTGATCTCGATGTCGTCGAACCGTTCGCCCGCGGCAGCGCGTACCCAGCCGAGCTTTTCGTCGGTTGCCTCGGCCGACATCGACGCGGTGGCTTCGGGTCCGAACTTGCCAGATCCGACGTTCGGATTCACTCCCACGATGTCGGCCATCCGGGCAGCGGTCGACAACACCCGTTCGGCGCCGCCGCCAACGACGATCGGTGGCCCACCCGCTTGCACCGGCTTGGGAAGACCGTTCAGGTCCGTGATCGTGTAGTGGGCGCCGTTGAAGCTGAACGATCCGTCAGCCCACAATCCGCGCAGCACCTCGATCGCCTCGATCATGCGATCGATGCGCACCCCGGCTCGGTCGTGGGTGACGCCGGTCCAGGTGTAGTCCTCGGTCATCCAGCCGGCGCCGACGCCGACCTCGAGGCGGCCGTCGCTGAGCAGGTCGAGCGTGGCGGTTTCCTTGGCGAGCACTGCGGGGTGGCGAAAGTCGTTGGCGAACACCAGTGTTCCGACCCGCAGCGTCTCGGTGACGGCGGCCGCAGCGGCGAGCGCCGGGGTCGGCGACAATTGATCACCGAGGTGATCAGGCATCACGAGCGTGGAGTAGCCGAGACTCTCGGCCTTGCGAGCCGTCTCGGTCCATCCAGTCGACGACCGGGCCTTTGCCGCCATGACACCGAACCGGAACGGACGAGGATGAACCATGCCGGCGATCCTGCCATACGTGCTGCCGGCGATGGCTGTCGCACGCTCGTAGGGCGCTGCCCGTCGAGCGCACCCACGATCGGCCCGAGGATGGCCACTGACCTCGGCCTCGACAATTCCGAGTTACTGCGCGAGGCGCGAACAGGTGTCCGCGATCATGGTCATGGCTGAGTACCGCTCCCGAGCACCAGGACCGGCCCAGTGCCGACACCGCGACAAGGTGGAACGGCCGGACTCGCACTCCACCACGATTCTCGGCGGAATACGTCCCGGAAGGTGAGACCCATTCCGCAACGAAGCTTCCGGCGTACGTAACCCCAGGAAGTTGGTGGGCGCAGAG